>NZ_JXMU01000003.1 GCF_001293565.1 Ahrensia marina
TTCTTGAGATGGTGAGCGCGTTTGAAAGTGCGAGTGGTCAAAAAGTGCCTTATGAAATTACAGCACGCCGACCGGGCGATATTGCTTCATGTTATGCCGATGCGTCAAAAGCCGAAGCGCTCATAAACTGGAAGGCGAGCAAATCGCTTGAGGACATGTGCATTGATACCTGGCGATGGCAGTCGCAAAATCCGAACGGCTACAGAACCTAAAGCGCGTTCATGTTGAACAATAAAATCAAAAAGCAATATTGCTTTTTTCTTGATCAGCGTGAAAAAAGGCGCATTGTTTTTGGAGTGATCTCTTGTTTCCTTTTCAGCCCAATGTGCAACTTGTCGGTTTAGCCGCAGAACTTAAAGCGCTTGAAGAAAACGGAAAACCAATTCGCATTGGCCTTGTCGGTACTGGTGAAATGGGAACCGATATTTTTACCCAAGTTGCCATGATGCAGGGCATCAATGTTGGCATCGTTGTCGAGCGTACAAAGGGAAAAGCGCATGGCGCCGCGCGGCTTGCTTACGGTGAGGACGGGCATACGATCGATACATCGACCCATGATGAGATGTCGGTTGCTATGGAGGCCGGTAAGATCGCGGTCACGCAGGATATGGATTTGGCGCTGAGCCATGACATGATTGATGTCATTATCGATGCGACGGGTATTCCCGAAGCCGGTGCCGATATCGGTATGCGTGCGATAGGGTTTGGCAAGCATTTGATCATGATGAATGTGGAGTGCGATGTATGTATCGGCCCTTACCTGAAATCTGAAGCAGACAAGGCGGGTGTGATTTACACGCTGGGTGCCGGTGATGAGCCATCTTCATGTATGGAGCTGATCGAGTTCGTCACAGCGATGGGGCATTCGGTTGTTTCGGCTGGTAAGGGCAAGAACAACCCGCTCGATTTTCATGCTGTGCCTGATGACTACATGGGGGAAGCAGAGCGCCGTAACATGAATGTACGCATGTTGGTTGAGTTCGTTGACGGCTCGAAAACCATGGTTGAGATGGCGGCAATCGCCAATGCAACAGGTCTTGTGCCCGATGTGCCCGGTATGCACGGACCAAGCGCAGGCGTTGACGAATTGGCAAATACGCTCATTCCTATTGAAGATGGTGGCGTACTGACAAAATCCGGCTGTGTCGATTACTCCATCGGAAAGGGTGTGTCGCCCGGCGTATTTGTCGTGATAAAGGCCGAACATCCGCGCATTCATGAGCGCATGGCAGATTTGAAAATGGGGCAGGGGCCGTATTTCACTTTTCACCGACCTTACCATCTGACCTCTTTAGAAGTGCCATTAACCGCTGCACGAGTGGTATTGCGGGGCAAAGCCGATATGGTGCCGCTTGCAAAACCGGTCGCTGATGTTTGTGCCGTTGCCAAACGTGACATCAAAGCTGGAGAAGTCTTGGACGCTGTAGGCGAATATTGTTATCGCTCATGGACAATGACTGCGCTTGAAGCACGCGCTAAAACAGCCGTTCCTTGTGGATTGCTGCAAGACGGAACTGCATTGCAGGACATAAAGCGGGGTGAATTGATAACCTTTTCGAATGCCCGTCCGAAGGCAGGCTCGCACATTACGAAGTTGCGGGCGCGGCAGGACATTATGGTCTGGGGCTCAACCCATATTCCGGACAGCATGCACTGATTGTCACGGGTGCAAGCTTGCAGCATGGCACCCTTCTAAGTTAAAGCCGGACATTACATGCAAACAATTGCCACATTGCCGCGTTTATGAAAGCCGGACATAGTAGTGTAATAAGAAGCACTATACGCAAATGCCACACGGCGTTTTAAAGTTCAAAGCGTAGTGGTGTCAGGAGTGACTGAAAAATATGACGAAGCCCGCTACGCCACTGCTTGACCGGATCAACTCACCATCTGACCTTAAAGAAATCCCTGATACAGACTTGCCGCAACTGGCTGATGAATTGCGTGCCGATCTTGTCTATTCGGTATCGCAGTCCGGTGGCCATTTGGGGTCCAATCTTGGTGTTGTCGAACTGACCGTGGCTTTACACCATGTTTTTGATACGCCGCACGACCGTATTTTGTGGGATGTAGGACATCAATGTTACCCGCATAAAATGCTGACAGGCCGAAGGTCACAGATGGCGACTATTCGCAAGGAAGACGGTCTTTCCGGCTTTACCAAACGCTCTGAAAGCGAATTTGACCCATTTGGAGCTGCCCACTCTTCGACATCAATTTCAGCCGGCCTTGGAATGGTGGAAGCTGCGCGTCTGCAAGGTAAGCATCGCAATGTGGTTTCTGTCATTGGTGATGGGTCGATGTCTGCGGGTATGGCCTATGAGGCGATGAACAATGCTGGCGCTATTGATGCACAGCAAATCGTAATCCTCAATGACAATGATATGTCTATCGCGCCACCAACAGGCGCAATGAGTGCATATCTTGCGCGTCTGGTTTCAGGAAAAACCTATATTTCATTGCGCGAGTCCGCCAAACAGCTCTCCAAACGCTTGCCGAAGTTCTTTCAGGATAAAGCGCGCAAAACTGAAGAATATGCGCGCGCGTTCTGGTCAGGTGGCACGCTGTTTGAAGAGATGGGCTTTTTCTATGTTGGTCCGATTGATGGTCATAATCTGGAACATCTTTTGCCCGTCCTGCGCAATGCACGCGATGCCAAGGTTGGCCCGATCCTCATTCATGTCGTGACACAAAAGGGCAAAGGTTACGCGCCTGCTGAAGCGGCAAGCGATAAATATCACGGCGTCAGCAAATTCGATGTTGTTACAGGAGCGCAGGCGAAGGCAAAACCAAATGCGCCCAGCTATACGAAGGTGTTCGGCCAATCTTTGGCGCAGGAAGGCACGTTCGATGATCGAATTGTTGCCATTTCAGCAGCTATGCCCGGCGGAACCGGTGTCGATATATTCGAACAAATTCACCCCGACCGCACTTATGATGTTGGTATCGCCGAACAACATGCGGTGACATTTGCAGCAGGAATGGCTGCTGACGGGATGAAGCCGTTTTGCGCCATCTATTCAACATTTCTGCAACGGGCCTATGATCAGGTCGTCCATGATTGCGCAATTCAGAACCTGCCGGTCCGCTTTCCGATTGACCGTGCCGGTTTCGTCGGCGCAGATGGCTCCACACATGCCGGTTCGTTTGATGTCGCCTATTTAAGCTGTATTCCCAATATGGTCGTTATGGCTGCGGGAGATGAGGCCGAATTAAAACATATGGTGCGCACGGCCGCAGAATATGATGAAGGGCCAATGGCCTTTAGATATCCGCGCGGCGAGGGCGTTGGTGTCGATATGCCGGATCGCGGAGAAGTGCTTCAGATTGGCAAGGGGCGCATCATGCGCGAGGGAAGCAAAGTTGCTATTGTTTCCTTGGGCGCAAGGCTCAAAGAGGCGCTGTTGGCCGCCGAAGATCTGGAAACATACGGCCTTTCAACAACTGTTGCAGACGCCCGCTTTGCCAAGCCAATAGACGAAGATTTAATAGAGAATCTGGCGCGTAACCATGAATTGATTATCACGGTTGAAGAAGGTTCAATTGGCGGTTTTGGCAGTCATGTGGCGCAGCTGTTAAGCAGCCGCGGCTATCTTGATGGATCAGTACGTTTCCGCTCGATGTTTATGCCGGACCGCTTTTTTGAGCAGGCTTCACCGGAACGTCTTTATGAACTTGCCGGACTTGATGCAGCAAATATTGTTAAAACTGTTTTTGCTGCACTGGGACGTGACAAAGTTGATGTGCCCAACATCCGCGCCTAGCAAATGAACGACGGAAGTCCAATTTATTCATTGTTCTTTCGCTTTAAGGTTCTAAGTGACAAATTTGACGTATGAAGTGATCAATTTTCATAGAATGGACATGTGAATGAAACCGGCCTCCGAACTCAGCCCGAACACCTATGCATTTGAAACAACAGCGCTCGTCAAACCAACAGGTTTTCGCGAATACGATGCCCGCTGGTGGTTTGGCCATCCGGCCTCGGACAAAGTGCCGGAACTTAATTTAATCGGCATTCAGGCACTGGGGATGGGCATAGGCACCATGATCGGTCGTCGCGGCATTGATCGCGGTATTGTCGTGGGCCATGATTTTAGAAGTTACTCTTTGTCGATCAAACTGGCGCTTGTTCAGGGACTTATGGCTGCCGGTATGAAAGTGAAAGACGTCGGTCTGGCGCTTTCGCCTATGGCGTATTTTGGCCAGTTCGAGCTTGATGTTCCATCTGTGGCGATGGTTACTGCTTCGCACAACGAAAACGGGTGGACAGGTGTTAAAATGGGCTGTGACCGCCCTTTAACATTTGGCCCTGATGAAATGAACGAGCTTAAAAACATCGTGCTTGAAGGTGATTTTGAAACCGCTGGCGGTGGCTCATATGAATATGTTGAAGGCTTCCGTGAAAAGTACATTTCTGATCTTGTTGAAGGCAAGCAGATCAAACGCAAGCTGAAAGTCGTCGCAGCTTGCGGTAACGGTACTGCTGGCGCATTTGCGCCGGAAGCTTTGGAACGCATCGGGGTGGAAGTCATCCCGCTTGATGCCGAGCTTGATCACACTTTCCCGCGTTATAACCCGAATCCGGAAGACATGGAAATGCTCCATGCCATCCGTGATAAGGTTTTGGAAACAGGCGCAGATATCGGCCTTGGCTTTGACGGTGATGGTGACCGCTGCGGCGTAGTGGACAATGAAGGCAATGAGATTTTTGCCGACAAAGTCGGGGTCATGCTGGCGCGTGATATTTCTGCAAATCACGAAAATTCAGTATTTGTTGCCGATGTTAAATCAACAGGCCTTTATATGACGGACCCGGTTTTGAAAGAGCAGGGCGCAACAACGGATTATTATAAAACAGGCCATTCATATATTAAACGCCGCGTCGCGGAACTGGGTGCCATTGCTGGTTTTGAAAAATCCGGCCACTTCTTTTTCAACCCGCCAATTGGTCGCGGTTATGATGATGGCATCGTCACAGGCATAGCAGTGTGTGAAATGCTAGATCGCAATCCGGATAAATCCATGGCTGATCTTTATCGCGATTTGCCGCTGACATATGGATCGCCAACAATGTCGCCGCATTGTGCCGATGAAACAAAATACGGCATTGTGGAGAAAGTTGTTGCACGTTTCGAGGCAATGAAAGAAGCCGGCGAAAAGATTGCAGGCCATGATATCGTTGATCTGATAACGGTAAACGGCGTGAGAGTTGTCAGCGACGATGGCACCTGGGGCTTGGTGCGTGCGTCTTCAAACAAACCTGAATTGGTTGTCGTCGTTGAAAGCCCTGTATCAGAAGAGCGCAAGCTGGAGATGTTTAAGGCAGTTGACGCCGTGCTGCGTGAAAATGACGAAGTTGGTGAATACAACCAGTCAATTTAAGACATAGCCATCAACTCAATTCTAAACGCCCAAAGGCCGGCAATTTAATTGCCGGCTTTTGTATATCAAAACCGATTGTTTGCCCCAGAAATTGCAATTCGAACCCGACAGTTCGACCATAAGCAATGCCAATATAGCCGCCGAAATTGATAAAGGTATCGCTGTTATTCTCTGTGCGCATAAACCATGTGCCATCACCCAAATAGTCTTTGCCAACAGCGTTGGGCGGCAAGGTCGTGTTTAGCTCCGGTACATTGCGCAGGACTTCAGCAACAAATGTATTGGAATTCGGGCCGGGCCAGATTTTATAATCGCCCGCATTTGAAAATCTGTAAGCGGCAATTGCGTTTTCTACTTTCGGGATAAGGCGTTCGGCTTCTTCACCGGATATCTTGGTAACAATCATCGGCATATTTGAGTACCAATATGCGTCAGCCGCACGATGATTTTTGCGTACAGGATTGCCCCACCCAACTTTGTCATACCGGTCATATTGGTCCTGATCGCGGTGCTTGATGACAATCCAGCTATGGACGGAAAATGCACCTTTAAAGCCGCCGGTACGCGCAGCCATTATATATATCGCAGCTTGTCCTTTGTCGGATTGATCTAAAAAGAGACCGGATGAAGCCCAGTTCGCATTACGCCATGAGACCGGCCGATCAACGCTGGTCCACCAGGCTGCTGCACCAATAGTGGGAAGCAGAAATAGCAATATGAAAACAAAACTGTAACGGAAAACGAAACGCATCGGGCTATCTTTATTCAATAATTGCGATAGGAATAGCGGTTAAATGAGGCTGAATTATTTCGAGCGTGGAGCATCACTTGAACCATCCAATTCTTGTTGAACTGATTAGAGGCGCTATCGTAGAGAGCGTGCACCGTGGCTCAATTGCGGTAGTTGATGCCGATGGCCACACACTGTTTTCGGTAGGCAGTGTGGACAAGCCTGTATATCCGCGTTCGGCAATGAAAATGATTCAGGCACTGCCACTTGTGGAGAGCGGTGCGGCGGATGCTTATGGTTTCGATAATGTTGAATTATCACTCGCATGCGCTTCCCATTCATCAGAACCGGGACACGCTCAAACGGCGGATAAAATGCTCGGCGCAGCAGGTTTAGCTGAGTCTGATCTGGAATGCGGCGCGCATTGGCCTTTAATTGGTGCGGCTGCTGAAAAAGCCAAGATTGAGATGGCGCGCGCTGGCGAGGAGCCTTCACAATTACACAATAATTGCTCTGGCAAACATGCCGGTTTTCTGTGTTGCGCCAAGCATAGCGGTATGAAAACGGATGATTATTTGAACACGGGTCATGAATTGCAACGCGATATCGTGGCGACCATGGAAGATGTGACAGGCGAGGCAATCCCGGGAGATCAATGCGGTGTTGATGGCTGCTCGGCGCCGACACTGGCGGCAAGCCTGAAAGGCTTGGCGCAGGGATTTGCAAAGCTTGGAACCGGCACCGGTCTTGAGCCTGTTCGCGCCAAAAGCGCCAAACGCCTGATGCAGGCCTGTATGGCAGAGCCTTGGTATATGGCTGGTACCAACCGTTTTTGCACCCGCGTTATGGAAATTGGTAAGGGGCGAATTTTTACGAAAGTTGGCGCGGAAGGTGTTTACACCGGCGCCATACCTGAACTTGGTCTCGGCATTGCACTGAAAGCTGATGATGGCGCAGAGCGTGCAGCAGAAATGATGCTGGCTGGTGTGCTGCATAAGCTGCTTGGCAATGATACTGATCTGGGTGAAGCAATATCAGCACTTACAACAAGACCGATCAACAACTGGAACGGTATTAACACCGGTGAGATGCGATCCGTTCCTTTGTAAAGCTTTCTAGCTGGTAATATTGCCTTCTAATGTGATGTGTGCGGGGGCCTGTGCCGGGTTTAGCCCAATATCAATTGGATTGAGCTTTTCCCACTCATGCGTATGGATATTGCCTTCGCGCGCACTGATCTGATTGCCTTTGATATTGATGGCACCTGCGCCTTTGGCGGCCGAAATACCAATACCTATCCGGCTGTATTTGAGCGTGTTGCCTATGACATCGACATTACGCAAATGCGGACCCCAGCCGGCATTGATGCCGTAGCGGGCAGTATTTTCGATTGTGTTTCCCGCAACCAAAATATCGGCCTCGACACTGATACCGTTACCTAATGTTGTGCTGGGCGGATCATAAGGCCCGATAGCGTTTATGTTTTTCACGATATTGCCGGTAATGACAGCGCCGCCGCCACCAACATCAGCATTCACTGCGGATATGCCGTTCGCAGCGTCAATCACTATATTGTTTTTGATCTCTGCATTGCGAAATGCAAATTCGGCGTAGATTGCGGTTTCACCTGATCTCAGACACGTGTTGTCGTTCATCTTGAAGTCTTGTGCGGTGTTTGCGCGAATGGCCGAAAAGGCACAATCTTCAACTTTGTTTGCGATTATCTCAACATCATTTGTTTTATAGATGTTGATACCGTTGCCCCATTGTCCTGTACCGCCACGCGATGCTGAAATGCGGCGTATAATATTATGATTAATGCGAGCGCCATCATATCCTTGACTATGGCGGTGAACGATGATGCCGCCATCGGCGCAGTCCTCAACCGTGTTTTCACTGATCTGCAAGGCTTTGCTTTCCATGGAAAACAAGCCCAGACGTCCGGCACCGGAAATCGTACATCGCTTGATCAAGCCGCCGCACTGTTCTAGTCGCAATGCATCGTGTTTCGCCCGCCTGATCATTAATCCGGTCAATTCAACATTGCTGACACGTCGCAAATCAATCAGGGCGAAATTCTCATCATCGTGCCCCAAATGCACACCATCGACCAGAATATTGTCCATCATCACGCGCGAACTATGTTGAGCCGCAAATAATGGATTGCGTGTTGTATTGATGAGGGCCGTTTGATCGCCCGTGCCAGCCAAATCGACAAAATCGGGCAGCCTGATCCCAGATATGGCGTATGTGCCATGAGCGAGATAAATCCTGCTGCGCTGCCTGTCGGCCGTATCAAGCATTTTTTGAAAGGCTACAGACTGGTCTTCGCGTTTGTCGGGAATGACACCGAATTCACGCGCATCGCGTGCCAAAACGGGACGGGTAAAACCCAGACCTGTCATTAATGTACCAGCTTGGATCAAAAACTGGCGTCTGTTGGTCAATCGGTTGTTCATGAACAACCCATTGCAAAGTACATACCAAAATCCCGACGCGAGGCCGGGATCATGTTTCGTAAGGTGAGGTCAGAGCGGTTAGATAAACTGACCAAGACCCGGAATAGCTGCAATCACGTTGTCGACAGTTTCTTCACCGGCCTTTTCTTTGGCAAATGCAATCGTTTCTTTGGCGACACCTTGGATTTCGCCCATTCCCAGTCCCATGCCCATGAGCTGGGAACCGAGGCCCATTACACCTGGCATTGCACCGGAAAGGAACCCGCCGCTATCAGCATTGGCAATGGCTTCCTGTGAACCTGGAACAGCCGCAAGCATCTGTCCAACTTCGTCTGCTGGACCCTCTTTTTGAAGGAAAGCGAGGATTGCCGCGACAGCGCTTTGTGCTTTGTCCGCGTCAATTCCTACATTGTCCACGATACGTGCGATGAGTTGTTCCATTGTTTATCTCCGAAAAATTTTGACGTTTACGTCATATGTTCATAATTTCAGATGAATGCAAGGCACTAACTGAATTGTTTGGCTTGCAGCAAAAAAAATCCTTAGCCATTGTTTGACGGACTGTGGCTGGTATAGCCAAAGGATAGAAAGTTTAACGGAAGCGATCAAATGAGCGAACCGACGAATAGCATTTTTCTTGGCACCAGCCGGAAACCTGATGATAGTATTCAGCAAAAAGAATTTATGTCTCTGGCATATGCAAACCGGCACGGTTTGATCACCGGAGCAACCGGTACCGGTAAGACTGTCACGCTGCAGATACTTGCAGAAGGGTTTTCAAATGCCGGTGTTCCGGTTTTTTGTGCTGATGTGAAAGGAGACCTTTCGGGCATTGCTGCGATGGGTTCCGCCGTTGGCAAGGAGTTCTTGACTGAACGCGCAGCGAAAATCGGCTTCGAAGATTATGTTTTCCAAGAATTTCCGGTTCTCTTTTGGGATCTGTTCGGAGAAAAAGGCCATCCCATCCGCGCGACTATTACGGAAATGGGACCGCTGCTTCTTTCGCGTATGATGGATCTGACGGACGCTCAGGAAGGCATTATCAATATTGCCTTCAAGCTGGCCGATGAAGAGGGGCTTTTGCTTCTCGATATGAAAGATCTGAGGTCATTGCTTTTGCATATGGCGGAACATGCTTCGGAATTGTCAGGCGAATATGGTTCCGTCAACAAACAGTCAATTGGCGCAATTCAGCGTAAATTGCTTGTTTTGGAACAGCAGCATGCGGAACTGTTCTTTGGCGAGCCAGCGCTTAAAATTTCTGACCTGATGCGGACAACACCGGACGGGCGCGGCGCGATTAGTGTATTAGCCGCCGACCAGTTGATGATGAACCCGCGCCTTTACGGTGTGTTTTTGCTTTGGTTGCTTTCCGAGCTGTTTGAAGAACTGCCTGAAATCGGCGATCCTGATAAACCTCGCTTGGTGTTCTTCTTTGATGAAGCGCATTTGCTGTTTTCAGAAGCGCCGGACATTCTGATCGAGCGGGTAGAGCAGGTGGTGCGCCTGATACGTTCAAAAGGCGTCAGTGTCTTTTTCGTAACGCAAAATCCGCTTGACGTTCCTGATCGTGTATTATCCCAGCTTGGTAACCGTATTCAACATGCTCTGCGCGCCTATACGCCGCGGGAACAAAAAGCGGTAAAAACAGCCGCTGACACATTCCGGCCAAATCCGGATTTTGATTGTTTTGAAACGATTACACAATTGGGTGTCGGCGAAGCGCTGGTTTCGACGCTTCAAGCAAAAGGTGTGCCCGGCATGGTGCAGCGAACACTCATTCGCCCGCCATCATCACGGCTTGGTCCTTTAAACGATACGGAGCGAGCAGAATACATCAAACAAAGCCCGATCTTGGGCCAGTATGACGAAGTGCTGGACCGCGAAAGCGCGTTTGAAAAACTTGAGGCGCGCGCCAAGAAACAGGCAGAGCTTGAGGAAGAGGAACGTCGGCGCGAGGAAGAGGATGATGATCGCGATAGCAGCGCACGCTCCAAGTGGCGCTTGCCGGGCTTTGACGATGATGACGACGATGACGACCGTGATTATGATCGCGATCGCCGGCGCCGTTCTAAGAAGCGCAAATCTTCATCTCGTAAACGTTCCCGATACGGAAACCGGCAAACGCCAACCGAGGCGGCTGTTAAGTCAATCGTGCGCAGTGTATCGACTTCGCTAGGAAAAGCTTTAGTTCGCGGAATTCTAGGATCAATTAAGCGTGGTCTGTAAGGACAAACAATGAGCACGAAAAAAGCGCCTCTAGGGGCGCTTTTTTATTGGGCTATTTTTTAGTTCAGCGTACGAGAACTTCAGCGCCGGTTTTTGCGCGGTCATGCAAATCTATCGCGTCCTGGTTCATAAGGCGAACGCAGCCTGAAGAAACCGATTTGCCAATCGAGTTCCATTCCGGTGAGCCGTGCAAACGGTAAAGCGTGTCGACATTGCCTTGATAGAGATACAATGCGCGCGCGCCCAATGGGTTGAATGGGCCGCCTTCCATACCACCTTCATATGTGTCGGTTTCCCGATTATATGTCGTGCGGTATTTTTCCAGTTTCGGCTCGCGTTCAATCATTTCTTCCGGTGGATGCCATTTTGGCCATGATGCCTTACGCTTCACTTCGGCACGGCCGGACCATTCGAATCCTGCACGGCCCAATCCAACGCCATAACGTACGGCTTTGCGGCCAGGCAGGACAAGAAACAGGTGGTGTGTGCGTGTATCGACAACGATTGTCCCGGGCTTTTCGCCTGTTGGATCGTTTACGACCTGACGAAGGTAGCGCTCATTGATTTTTTGATAAGGTACAGCAGGGATAGAAAATCCGCCGTCGGTTTTTGCTGCGTACATTTCTTCAAATGGGGGAAGTTCCAACGTCCTGGAGAACGGGAGCGGATTTTTAATACGAGAAGAGGTCTCATTGCCAGCTTTTGTCTCACCTTCAACCGTCGCACATGCGCCAGTCATGGCAAGAGGAGCTAAGGCGCCGAATTGAAGAATATTACGTCGGTTTATCTTTTGCATATCACACCCTGATTCGCTTGGTGCAATTTAAGTACGAAAAGCCGAGTCTGCTGAAAAGTCCAATCGCCATTGGGAAGCGTTGAAGGCACACGAAGTTGCCCGGCTGTGACGCTTTGGCAACGCTGTCGTTGCGCCTAAAGCGACGTTCGCTAACGTCAAATTATAGTAACTCGTTGAGAGTTAGGATTGTTTTGTCAGGTGCATATGATTTGTATTCATCCGGCTGTTCGGTGCGGTTAATCCAAACAGTTTTAAAACCGAATTTGGTAGCGCCTGCGATATCCCATCGATTGGATGATTGAAACGATATTTTTTTGGCCCTCATGTCCCAGCTGTCGGTGACCATGCGGTATACATCCGGTGCCGTCTTGAACTTTTTGACGGCATCGACGGAAAAAACATCGTCAATTAATTCACCAAGATCTGACGACTCAATCGCAGCGTTCAGCATTTCAGGTGATCCGTTGGATAAAATGCCGATGCGTGCGCCGTTTTTACGTAACTGCTTTAACACGTCGGGCACTTCGGGATAGCAATCCAAAGTCCAATACGCTTCCAATAGAATTTCACGTAAATGGCCGGTTTTATCACCAAGATCATTGGCCGCCAAAGCAAAGTCCAATGATTCTTCAGTCAGTTTCCAAAAGTCGGTGTAGGAGCCCATAAGGCTTCGTACCCAGGAATATTCCAGCTGTTTCTGGCGCCAAACCTGACTCATACGGGCGCCTGCCGGACCTAAAGCATCAGCATGTTTGCGTACCGCAGAATGCACGTCAAACAAGGTGCCATAGGCATCAAATACATAGGCATCGGAACTCATAGGCGTAATCTTCTCTGGCAAACCATCGGTAATAATATTCTGAAAACCAATAACCTGCATTCAGTGTTGCGTCAAAACTGCTGAGAAAGAAGTTTGAGACAGTTATGGCTGATTTGACACAATAGGATTGACCTATTTGCAAAAATAATCGAAGCCTGCCGCCAAAAGGAGACAATCAATGACGGTTGATACAAAGGCGCAAAGCCAGACTTGGACTTATGTGGATGGCGACTGGCACGAGGGCAATGTGCCGATTATGGGCGCACGCACCCATGCTGTATGGCTGGGATCGACGGTATTTGACGGTGCGCGCTGGTTTGAAGGTGTGGCACCTGATCTCGATTTACACTGCGCGCGCGTCAACCGGTCTGCTATTGCGCTCGGGCTTAAGCCTACAATGGAAACCGACGAGATTATCTCATTGGCGAATGACGGGCTGAAGAAATTTGATGGCAAAACCGCCGTTTATATCCGGCCAATGTATTGGGCAGAGCATGGCGGTTACATGTCTGTTCCTGCTGATCCGGAATCAACACGTTTTGCACTGTGTCTGTTTGAATCTCCGATGATTGAGCCGAAGGGTTTCTCTGTCTCCCTGTCGCCTTTCCGTCGCCCGACTATGGAAACTATGCCAACAGATGCAAAAGCCGGTTGCCTTTATCCCAATAATGCACGTGCGGTTCTTGAAGCCAAAAAGCGCGGATTTGATAATTGTCTGACGCGCGACATGCTTGGCAACATCTGTGAAACAGGCACGTCAAACATTTTCCTTGTCAAAGACGGGCAGGTAATCACACCGGCCGGTAACGGTTCTTTCCTGACAGGTATTACACGTTATCGCGTTATGGATTTGCTTTTGGGCTACGGATTCAAGACTAAAGAGCAGACCGTGACCATGAATGATGTGATGGAAGCCGATGAAATTTTCTCAACAGGGAACCATTCAAAGGTTGTACCTATTATCAAGGTAGAAGACCGAGAGTTGCAGGCGGGGCCTGTGGCGAAAAAAGCCCGTGAACTATATTGGGAATGGGCGCATAGCTGATTGAATTTATTTCAGTCAAATAGCAACAGCCCGTTGTCGTAACAGTATAGAACAACTATGTACTTTGTGAGCGGACGCGCAGTGCCGTGTCAGATTGATTTAACTATGAAGAGGACAAGAAAATGGCCTTCAAACTTCCAGAACTTCCATATGCATATGATGCACTCGCGCCTTATATGTCTGCGGAAACACTAGAGTTTCACCATGACAAGCACCACAATGCTTATGTGACTAAAGGTAATGAGCTTGCTGAAGAAGCAGGTATGGCTGATCTCTCTTTGGAAGAGATCGTGAAAAAATCTCATGGCTCGAACGCTGCTCTCTTTAACAATGCCGGTCAGCACTACAACCATATCCACTTTTGGAACTGGATGAAAAAAGATGGCGGCGGCAACAAGCTGCCTGGTAAACTACAATCCGCTTTCGACAGCGATCTTGGTGGCTTTGATAAGTTTCGCTCTGATTTCGTTGCCGCAGGTGTTGGCCAGTTCGGTTCAGGCTGGGCTTGGGTCGCTGTAAAAGACGGCAAGCTGGAAATCATGAAAACACCAAATGGAGAAAATCCATTGGTACATGGCGCTGCACCAATCCTTGGCGTCGATGTTTGGGAACATTCCTATTATATTGATTATCGCAATGCCCGCCCGAAATATCTCGAGGCATTTGTCGACAACATGATCAACTGGGAATATGTTGAGAAAATGTATGAAGAGGCGACAAAATAAGTCACCTTTATCAGTGTTTAAGAACCCGGCCTTCGAGCCGGGTTTTTTGTTGGAGGGGTTGGTAAACATTGTTTTACTTGACGCAAGAGCATTTGCCAGCAGTAATGGTTGCAGACATGCAAAATGGGAGAAAGCCATGCCTTTTAGTAAGCTAGCCATTTCACTATCAGCCGTCTTAATTGCGGTAAGCGCAGCCTATGCTCAGGACCCGATTTCGGACCGCCAGAAAGCCATGAAAATGGTGGGCGCGGCTGCGAAAGCCTCAAGCGAAATGATAAAAGGTGAGAAACCTTTCGATGCGGCAGTCGCTCTTGAGTCGTTTCAAACGATGAATGATGTCGCTAAAGATTTTGTCAGCCTGTTTCCGGAAGGTTCTGAAACCGGCGGTGATACAGAGGCCAGCCCGAAAATTTGGGAAGATCGCGCAGGTTTCGAAGCGGCTGTTGCAAAGTTTGAAGCCGATTCCGCCGAAGCAATTGCAGCAGCACCTTCCGATCTCGATGCTTTTAAAGCTTCTTTCGGAAAAGTCGCGGCCAATTGCGGCGCATGTCATAAGGCATATAGGGTGTCCAAAAACTAACGCGGGGATTTGGCTTGAAACGTCTTCTTGCAGCCCTTGTATTTATTGGCCTCATTGGCGGCGCTGTTTTTTGGTTTCTAACAGCGCCGCAAAGGCTTGATGAGAGCGTTCTTGCGTCTGTTGAAGGCCATCAACCCGATTTGGTAAATGGTGAAACCCTGTTTTGGGCAGGCGGCTGTGCTTCCTGCCATGCAGCGCCTGAAGCAAGCGGTGAAGATAAGAAACTTCTGTCCGGCGGCTTGGTTTTAGCGACGGATTTTGGAGACTTTGCGGTACCGAACATTTCTCCGAGCAATGAGCATGGTCTAGGGGATTGGTCGTTCGAAGATTTCGCCAATGCAATGAAGCAAGGTGTGTCGCCTAAAGGCAGGCACTACTATCCGGCATTTCCCTACGCATCCTACACGCATATGAGCGAAGTCGACCTCGCGGATCTTTTTGCTTTTTTAAAACAGCTCCCGATCTCTGACGAGCCGGACAAAGCTTCTGATATTGCTTTTCCTTTCAATGTCCGGCGCGGATTAGGACTATGGAAAAAGCTCTATCTGAATGATGCGCCTGTAATATCGGATGCGGCTTTGGGCGATGATGAACAATTATTGCGCGGGCGTTATCTGGTTGAAGGTCCGGGCCATTGCGGCGAGTGTCACACCCCAAGATCGCTGGCCGGCGGCATGAAGCGTGGTGAGTGGCTTGAAGGCGCGCCGTCACCTGAAGGGGACGGTCGTATTCCGGGCATTACCAACGGACCGGACGATCTTGAAAGCTGGTCAGCAACCGATATAGCCTATTTGCTTGAAACAGGATTTACGCCCGACTTCGATTCAGTCGGCAGTTCAATGGCCGATGTGACGGCGAGTTATGCATTTGTGCCGGCAGAGGATCGCGATGCGATTGCCGCTTACTTGAAGCATATTCAGCCGGAATAATCTTAAAAGCTCTGTTCCTTTAACAGCGTGTTCACACCCGTGACGCTTGCGCCTGCTTGATGATGGAGTAGAAAATCTCCATCATTTTGCAGGAAAAAATTATGGCTCTGACAAACACAAAAGAACGTTACGGCAGTGTGGCGCAGATTTTCCACTGGCTAACAGCGTTATTGATTTTAGGACTTTTGATCGTTGGAACATTTATGAACTATTTGCCTGAGGGCAATTCCAATGAGATTGCGCGAAAAGTGTTTGTGTTTTCAATGCACAAAACTTTGGGCGTTCTGGTTCTCCTAATTGCACTTTTGCGCATCGGATGGGCCTTTATCAATCCGCGACCGGCGCCGCTTCATCCTGAAAGAAAGATGGAAACCTTTGCCGCTGAAACAGTCCATTGGACTTTATATATCGCAATATTAGCCATGCCGGTCACAGGCATTCTTTATCATGCTTCAAGCACGGGCTTTGCACCCATTTGGTGGCCGTTTGGCCAGACATTGTTCTTTGTGCCGCAGAATGAAAATCTGGCGAAGATTTTTTCTGCAATGCATTGGATTCTCGCTCTCGGCGTAACACTGATCTTGATTGCCCATATTGGGGGCGCGCTAAAGCACTTGATCATCGATAAAGATGTCACCGTAGACCGTATGGTTCCGGGAAAATTAAGCGAGGATTTTAAACTTTCCCGCCGCGATGCAAAACATTTACCTAGTGGTTTGGCAGCTTTTGTCGCCGTAATCATGGTGTCGGCTGCGCTTGGCATCGTAGGGTTCAATGCCAGTGCAAAAAGCGAGGCGCGCAACAATGAGGCCCAAGCACAGATTAGCAATGCAAATGCCGATGTAGAAGGCGAGGCAGTGTGGAAAGTTATCGCGGAACAGAGCAGTTTGAAAATCCGCATTCAGCAGCTTGGTTCGCCCGTTGAAGGGCAGTTTAGTAATTGGGATGCCCAAATAAATTTTGATCCGGATAATCTGGAAACGGCTTTTGTTGACGCGCGCATCGCAGTCGAAAGTCTGCAAATCGGCACGGTATCTGATCAGGCAAAAAGCGCTGATTTCCTGAATGTGGCGGAGCATAAGCAAGCACGTTTTACGTCCAGCGAGTTCCGGCATCTTGGTGGCGATGAATATGAAGCCGTGGGCACGTTGGAAATCGCAGGCGTTGCAAAGCCCTTCACCTTGCAGTTCAAGCTTTCCATTCAGGATGATCTTGCCAATATGACAGCCATAACCCGGGTAAACCGAATGGACTTTGGTGTTGGGGCTGAGAAATACGCAAATGAAGATTCAGTCGCTTTCCCTGTCGAGATTATCATCAATCTGGTCGCACAAAGGCAGTGAGTAGATAACTCTAGAACCACCTAAGCGGGCTAAAATAAAAACCGCGCAGAGCCCCAAGGCTCTGCGCGGTTTAATTTTGTAAGAGAGTGGTTACTCAGCGGGCATCGCTTCTACTGAAATTTTAATATCAACTTCGTCGGAAACAAACGGCGCGAACTGCCCCATGTCAAACTCGGAGCGAACGATCTGAGCTGACGCATCAAAACCGGCCCATGGCTTCTTCGCCATTGGGTGTTCTTTTGAACCGTTGAAAGTTGTTTCAAGGACAACAGGCTTTGTCACATTGTTGAGTGTGAGATCGCCAGTAATGTTGGCCGTGTTCTCGCCGGTCACTTCAATCGAAGTTGACTTGAAAGTGATAAGTGGCGCCGCTTCCTTGTCGAAGAAATCGGCACTCAAGAAATGCTTGTCACGGTCCGGCCAGCCTGTGATGAGAGATTCTGTTGGAATTTCAACAGAAACAGATGATGCTTCAGGGTTTTCAGGGTCGAAGGTAATATCGCCTGTAAATCCGGAGAACATGCCGGTTGTTGTTGAAAAACCAAGGTGGTCATATGAAAACACAATCTGGCTGTGGCTTGAATCAAGCGTCCACTCTGCTGCTTGGGCAGTCGTGATGCTTGCGGCTGAAGTCGCAACAACAAGTGCTGCAGCAAGTTTGGCAAAACGTTTCATTGTGTTAGTTCCTAAACATAATTAATTGACGGGAAACTCGAAATCGCGCTGATGCGCTGATGAGGTAATTTATGTTTCATCAGCTTGGCTGCAACCGCTTTTGCGTTGACTTACTGTTCACAAATTCGTGTCAATTATTCCGGATTGTTTACTCCAATCGCAGTCTTGATCGCGAAAGCATATGAGTAGGCAACCTCTTCCAGTCTTGAAAAACGGCCCGATGCACCGCCGTGACCGGCACCCATATTGGTTTTGAGCAAGACAGGGTTATCGGAGGTTGAGTGATCGCGAAGACGTGCGACCCACTTCGTCGGCTCCCAATAGGTGACACGCGGGTCGGTCAGGCCGGAGATTGCCAGAATAGGCGGGTAGGCAAGAGCGCCGACATTATCATAGGGCGAATAGCCGGCGATGTTCTCATAATCTGTCTGGCTCGTGACCGGATTGCCCCATTCAGGCCATTCAGGCGGTGTTAGCGGCAATGTATCGTCCAGCATTGTGTTAAGCACATCAACAAAGGGAACTTCGGCGATAATGCCGCCAAAAGCTTGTGGCGCCATATTGGCAACTGCGCCCATCAACATGCCGCCCGCAGAGCCGCCTTGTGCGATAATTTTTTCAGGCGCGGTGTATTGGTGTTCGCTCAGATATTGCGCAACGGCGATAAAATCTTTGAAGGTGTTGGTTTTAGCTTGTCGCTTGCCATCTTCGTACCACGCAAAACCTTTGTCTTTACCGCCGCGAATATGGGCAATGGCATAGATAAAGCCACGATCGACCAGCGACAGGCAGTTGGTGTTGAATGATGCCGGAATTGTAATGCCATAGGAACCATAGCCATAGACCAGGCAGGGGGCTGTGCCGTCCAATTTGGTGTCAGCGCGCATCACCAATGATACAGGTACCAATGTGCCGTCATGCGACGGAACCATCAAGCGCTCGGTTTTATAATTATCGCTATCATGACCTGAAGGCACTTCTTGCGTTTTAAGCAATGTGCGCTCGCGCGAAACCATATTGTAGTCGAAAACCTGACTTGGTGTTGACATCGATGAATAAGAAAAGCGGATTACATCCGTGTCATATTCATACGAGCCGGACATGCCTAACGAATAGGCTTCTTCATCAAATGCGATGTAATGAACCTCGCCGGATTTTCGCTCCATAATGGCAATTCGCGGTAAACCTTCATCGCGCTCAAGCCAGACAATATGATTCTTATAGGCATCGACGGAGAGGATGAGGCGACCCGGTGTATGTGGAACAAGTTCCTGCCAGTTTTCTTTTTGCGGGGCATCGACAGGCGCGGTCATGATTTTGAAATCTTTCGCGCCATCCGCATTGGTCAAGATGAGCCAAACATCGCCGCCTTCTTCCAGCGAGTATTCTACACCGGTTTGCCGCGGGGCAACCACAAGAGGTTCGGCTGACGGGTCGCCAGCCGGCAGAAGTCGGATTTCCGATGTTTCATGGTCGTGAATATCAATGATGATATAGTCATCAAGACGTGTGCCGCCGACGCCCATGAAGAAACCTGAATCTTGTTCTTCATAGATCATCACATCGTCGCTCTGCGGGGTTCCTATTTTGTGGTAGAAAACTTTGCTGGGGCGATGGTTTTCATCCATTTTGGAGTAAAATATGCCCTCGCGTTTTGCGTCCCACACACCGCCGCCGGCTGTATCTTCCAACTGATCGTCAATGTCTTTGAGCGTATTTAAATCGCGAATACGAAGCGTGAAATATTCCGACCCTTTGTCATCATATCCCCAGATCATGTGACTGTGATCATTGGAATGGTCGGCACTTGCAAGGCGGAAATAATCTTTGCCTTCGGCCTCTTTATCGCCATCTAAAATGATGCGGCGTTCGCCGTCGATATCACTGCCTTCAATGCGGTAGAAGCGCGGTTGCTGGCCGCCGGTTACAAAGGACGAGCCGTAGAAAAAATTATCATGCGGGGCAGGGACACTCTCATCATCTTCCTTGATACGCCCTTTCATCTCGGTAAATAATTGTTTTTGCAATTCAGCGGTATCAGCCATCAATGATTTGGCGTATTCATTTTCGGCTTCCAGATGCGCACGGATCGCCGGATCAAGCACGGAAGTGTCCTTAAAGACAGCCTGCCAATTGTCCGCTCTCAGCCAGGCATATTCATCGATGCGTTCAATGCCATGGCGCGTGTCCTTGGTTTGACGTTTTTCGGCAACAGGAGGTGTTAGGGCAGTGCTAAAAGCTGAAACGGTCATTTGATATCCGGAAGTTGAGGGAAGATAGATTTAGTCGTGTTCGCTTGGCGTAAAGTGCATCGCTACACCGTTCATGCAATAACGCAAACCAGTCGGTTGTGGGCCATCTTTAAAAACATGCCCGAGATGGCCGTCGCAATTGGCGCAACGAATTTCTGTTCGCGTCATGAAAAACGACCGGTCTTTATGTTCGGTGACAGCATCTTGATCGATAGGTTCGTAAAAACTTGGCCATCCTGTGCCGCTTTCGAATTTAGCCGCTGTTTCAAAGAGCGAATTGTCGCAAGCGGCACAAATAAATGTGCCTTCACGCTTTTCTTCATTAAGCGGAGAACTGCCTGCACGCTCTGTACCGTGTTTCCGTAAAACGTGAAATTGCTCGGGAGTTAATTGCTCACGCCACTCTTCATCACTTTTCTGAACTTTAGGGTCGGAATTGTCACTCATTGTATTCTCCTTGTTGCCTATGCAAATAAGCAATGCACCGGTTTGCGGCAAGCACGCTCACAAAAACATGATCGATGAGGCCCAAAAATCTATGTAAAAAGCGAATTCATATTCGCAACACCTTGCTCAACCCCGTCTTGCCTCTTAAAAACACGGAAAGCCGAAGTTAAGTTCGGCAGCTCGTAAACCGGAACCCAAAGCGACCTTATGCAACTTACGTTCTATGCTCTTTTTGCGCCGTTTATCGCCGCCTTGTTCGCGCCGATGCTCGTCCGGATTTTCAGCCATAATGCGGCTTGGATTCTAGCGCTGGTGCCAGCGCTGTTGTTTTTCCATTACACAGGTTTTCTCCCTGAAATTTCAGATGGCGGCCGTGTTACGGGTGGTGTGGAATGGATACCTTCGTTCAACGTAAACTTCTCCTGGTTCATTGACGGGCTATCGCTGACATTCGCGCTGTTGATCACAGGCATAGGCACGCTCATCATTTTGTATGCCGGTGGCTACATGAAAGGCCATCAGCAGCAGGGACGTTTTTTGTCGTTCATGCTCATGTTCATGGGCGCGATGCAGGGCTTGGTTCTATCAGACAGCTTTCTGATGTTCTTTGTGTTCTGGGAATTGACGTCGATAACGTCGTTCCTGCTTATCGGTTTTAACCATGACAAAGAGCGCTCGCGCCGCGCTGCTATGCAGGCGCTCGTGGTGACCGGGCTTGGCGGATTGTCGCTTTTGGCCGGCCTCATCATGATTTGGAATATTACAGGCGTTTCTGAAATCTCGCTGCTTTTAGGTACGGGCGATGCTTTGCGTGAAAGCCCGTTTTACTTGGCCGCTTTCCTGCTTGTTCTCGGCGGCGCATTTACAAAATCAGCACAGTTCCCGTTACATTTCTGGTTGCCCAATGCGATGGAAGCGCCAACGCCGGTTTCAGCCTATCTTCATTCTGCAACAATGGTTAAAGCCGGTGTTTTCCTGTTGATGCGCATGAATCCGGTTATGGGCGACACGGCGTTGTGGGAAACTGTTTTGCCGTTATTTGGCGGCGCAACACTGCTCGTCGGTACATGGTTAGCTGTGCGCCAGACCGACCTGAAACTTATGTTGGCATACACAACCGTCGCTTCTCTTGGTTTGCTTGTGATGTTGACGGGATTTGGAACAGAAAAAGCCATTGAAGGTGCGGTTCTATATCTGATTGCTCATTCGCTGTTTAAAGGCTGTTTGTTCATGGTGGCAGGAAATGTCGACCATGAAGCGGGAACGCGCGATGTGACAAAGCTTGGCGGGCTGATGGCCGCGATGCCGATAACATTTGGCGCAGCATTGCTTGCCGCTTTGTCTATGGGCGGTTTGCCACCATTTGTCGGCTTCCTTGCAAAGGAAGAAATCTACTATGGAATAGCATCTGCCGATAGCTGGTCTATATTTGTTACTGGCGTGGCGATTATCGGCAATGCGTTGATGCTTGTTATCGGTTTTGCTGTTGCCTTAAAGCCGTTCCTTGGCCCCAAAGTAGAAACGCCTAAATCCGCACATGAAGCACCATTGCTGATGTTTGCAGGCCCTGTTGTGCTTGCAGCATTGGGTTTGGTGGGCGGACTATTGTCCGGCGTGTTTCACAAGCTCTTTTCCAGCCCGATGGCATCCGCCGTTGCAGGTACGCCGCTGGAGATAAAAATTACCGTCATTCCGCATCTTGGTTTAGCCCTGACATTATCTGTCATTACTGTAGCCCTTGGTGTTGTGATGTACTGGGGAATGGCGTGGCTTCGAGAGAAAATGGCGAGCCTTCTCAAGGCTATCGGTTGGGGCCCTGATGTTGGTTTTGACCAGTTCATACGCGGTTTGGTTAAAGGGTCAACAGCCTTAACGCGCAGGTTACAGACGGGCTCGATGGAGTTCTACGTGACCACCGTGTTTGTCGTCTTGGGCATCAGCCTCTTTGTAGCGCTTTATAAAGCCGATGAATGGCCACAGTTACCTGCAATCCCAAGCCTGTTTATCTACGAATGGGCCGTAATCCTGATTTGTGTGATTGGCTTGTTCTCCGTAATTTTTGCGAAAAACCGTCTTACTGCGATTGTGTCGCTGGGCATTCAAGGGTTTGGCGTTGCGCTATTGTTCATGCTGATGGGCGCACCGGATTTGGCCTTCACGCAATTTATGGTCGAAACATTATCGGTTGTTATTCTTGCTCTTGTTATGACGCGCTTGCGTCTGCTGCCGCAGGATCATCGCTCCGCCTATCAAACATTCCAGGATGGCTTTATCGCTTTAGGTGCCGCCACAGCGATGACCCTTATTCTGCTCGGTGTGGTGCAAACAGAATTCGATCCGACATTGAGCGAATTTTTCAATGCTTATTCCTATACGATTGCACAGGGCAAAAATATCGTGAACGTCATACTCGTTGATTTCCGCGGTGTTGATACATTCGGTGAAATCGCCGTGGTGATGGTATCCGGTCTGGCAATTCTCGCCCTTATTCGGATTTTACCTAAGAAAACCAATCCTGACGTGCCTCGATCCGAGAATACGGAGGAAATATTCTGATGCGTACGCTCATTTTCCGAACCGTTGCCCCTTACTTCACAAGTCTGATGTTGATTTATTCAGTCTTCGTATTGCTGCGTGGCCATAACGAGCCAGGCGGAGGCTTTATTGGTGGTTTGATCGCTGCGTCAGCTTTGGCCATTTATGGTGTTGCATGCGGTGTATCACCAGTTCGCCGCGCAATACGGTTTCACCCGATGGCGATTGCAGGGTTTGGACTTTTCATGGCTGCAATAGCAGGCGTTATGTCTATCTTTGTGGATGTGCCGTTTCTAACCGGCTTGTGGATCTACCCGAAAGTCTTTGGCGTTGAGTTGAAATTATCGACAACGCTGATCTTCGATATTGGTGTTTATCTGGTCGTCCTTGGTTCGATAACCTCTACTGCTTTGGCGTTGGAAGAAAGGGAGCGTGACTAATGGAAGTTGCGATTGCTATTCTGACAGGCGTGTTTTTTCTCGTCTCGATCTATCTGATCCTTTCACGCCACATAATCCGCGTTTTGTTGGGCGTGGCTATGCTCGGCAACGGCGTTAATTTGACGATTTTCACAGCCGGACGGATTACGCGGGAAATACCGCCGATCATTGGAGATGATGCGACTGTACCGCTTGAAGGCATTGCAAACCCATTGCCGCAGGCGCTCGTGCTGACGGCGATTGTTATTGCCTTTTCATTCTTTGCTTTCCTGCTTGTTCTGGTTTTCCGCACCTATCAGGAGCTTGGTACCGATGACACGGCAGAAATGCGTGATGCTGAACCAGAAGGCGAAGCATCGCCTCCGCTTGGCTATTAAGGTGATTTTGTAATGGCTTCTGCGAAAAAATCTGATGTAAACCTCGAAAACGCCATGGTTATGGCCGATCCGGCACTGGCCGATTGGCTTGTTGCTGCGCCGTTGATTCTGGGTTTTATTTTTGGCGCTATCTGCTTGATGCAGCGCAAGAATGTGCTTTTACAAACGCGTATTGCGCTTTTCGGTCTTCTTTTGATGCTGATTGCCGATATCGGCTTGTTCATCAATGTTTGGCAAAACGGTACTGTCGTGATGACGATGGGCCGGTGGCTGCCGCCATTTGGCATTACCTTCGCGGCTGATATGCTGGGCGCTACATTTGCGCTTGTTGCCGGTATTGTCGGGCTGGCAGGCGGCATTTATGCATTAAGTGATGTAGACAGCACATCGCGCCGTTACGGCTTCTATCCGTTTTTATTGCTGATGCTGGCCGGTGTAACGACAGCTTTCCTGACCGGAGATATTTTCAATCTCTATGTCTGGTTTGAAGTGTTGCTCATTTCTTCCTTCGGCCTGATTGTTCTGGGTTCTGAGCGCAGGCAGCTTGACGGGGCTATCAAATACGCTTTTCTGAATTTGGTTGCGACAACGCTGTTTCTAATTGGTGTGGCGTATTTGTATGGCGTATTCGGCACATTGAATATGGCCGACATCGCCCGCAAAGCGCCTGCCTTGCAAGAAGCAGAAGGGCCGCATTTTGCAATCGCAATCATGTTCCTTTTTGCATTTGCAATGAAAGCGGCAGCGTTCCCTTTAAACGCTTGGCTGCCTGCCTCATACCATACACCGCGAATTGCGGTATCTGCCGTCTTTGCCGGCCTGCTGACGAAGGTCGGGGTTTATGCATTGCTGCGTATTTTCCTGACTATGTTCCCGGCTGACCGCGACGAGCTTGGCGCTGTAATCGCAATTATTGCGGCTTTAACGATGCTCGTAGGCGCTTTGGGCGCTCTGGCGCAGACAGATATTCGCCGTGTCCTAGGCTATTTGGTTATTTCCGGTATTGGCTTGATGTTGGCCGGCCTTGCACTGGGCAGTGAAACAGGGATTTCAGGCTCCATTTTTTATGCGGCCCATTCAATGATTGTTATGACGGCGCTTTATCTGTTGGCGGGCATTATCGGCCGCTTGATGGGTACGTTTGATCTTCATAAGGCAGGCGGCCTATATCAGGCTTCACCGTGGCTGGGCGCGCTGTGTCTTGTTCTTGCCTTTTCAGTTTCAGGACTGCCGCCGTTTTCCGGCTTGTGGCCGAAGGTTCTACTTGTAAAAGGCTCGATTGACGTGGGCGCATGGTGGCTTGCGGCTGCAATCATCGTGTCAGGGTTTTTGACCACGATCGCCATGGTGCGCGTGTTTTCATTTTCTTTCTGGCGAACCCGCGCTGAAGGTTTGGTGGAAATCGGCCCAATTTCGCGCGAAGGGCGTATCAAGCTTTATGCTGCTCTGGGGCTTACAGCTCTGACTGTTATCGCGGGTGTATATCCCGAGCCATTTATACAGGTGAGTGATCGGGTGGCTTTCGAGTTAACCCATCCCCAAACTTATATTGATGCGGTATTTGGCGGGAACCAAGAGGGAGGCGGCCAATGAACCTCTATGTCGTAAACCTGCTGCTTGCAATGGCGTGGATGACGCTGACCGATTCATTCAGCTTGGGCAACATGATCTTCGGCTTTGTGCTATCGGCTGCAGCGTTATCGCTGATCCGCGAACAGGTGGGATCGGTTGGCTATTTTTCAAAAATTGGTCGCATTTTGTCGCTGCTGATACTCTTCCTCTATGAACTGGTTATGTCGGCAGTAAGAGTGGCGATTCTTGTTGTTAAACCGAATATGAACTTAAAGCCCGGTATCTTTGCCTATCAACTTCAAGTTGACCGTGATCATGAAATTACCTTGTTGGCCAATTTGATTACGCTGACGCCGGGTACTTTGTCGGTTGATGTGTCAGAAGATCGCTCAACACTTTACATCCATGCGCTTGATTGCTCCGATGTAGATCAAATTCGCAAAGATATTGCTGAAGGCTTTGAGCGTAAAATATTGGAGGCGTTTCGATAATGTCATCCGAATTTTTGAATTTTTCCGTTCAGTTCGCTCTTGTTTTATTGAGCGCAGCATTTTTGCTAACGGTTCTCAAAGTGATAAAAGGGCCGACACTGCCTGACCGTATTCTGGCGCTTGATATGCTGGTTGCTACCGCAATTGGTTTCATCGCGGTTATCGGGCTTAAAACAGGCTATACGCTTTATGTGGATGTTGCCATTGCGCTTGGTCTTGTCGGCTTTTTGGCGACTGTTGCTTTTGCCCGCTTCATCCTGGCGCGTGGCCAGACCGAAGAAGGGCGTGAAAAAAAGAGACTTGAGGAAAGTCAAAAACAGTCTGAAACTGAAAAACCAAGCGTTGAGCCGGACACCAATAGCAAAGTTGTTGAAAAGCCATCTAAAAAACCGGTAACGGCAAAAAAGACAGCTTCTCAAAAAGTTGCAAAGACGCCCCGTACCCGTTCCAGGAAAACGCCGAAGAAACCGGAAACAAAATCATGATTGATGGATTAGCAGATATAATTGCGGGCCTGATGATAATTGCCGGGTCAACCTTTGCGTTTCTTGCCGCTGTTGGTCTGTGGCGACTGCCTGATATTTACACGCGTATGCATTCGGCCTCCAAGACTGGAACAGTCGGATCCGGCCTGTTGCTGCTGGCATTGGCTGCGCATGTCGGGGATACATCAACAGTCACACGTGCACTCGCGGGTGTTGTCTTCTTCTTGCTAACAGCTCCGATTTCGGCTCATCTTCTGGCCAAAGTGTCCTATGCCGTTGGCTACAGACTTACGGACATCTCTGTCGTCGATGAACTTAAAAAATGATGTGCTTTCAGGATTCGCCTTGGATAAGATTCCTGATTTTTACAGCTTTTTCAAAATGATCCAGTTTGTGAATTGATATCCACCACTCGGCCGCTTCCATAAGTAATTCCGGATTATCGTTTTTATTCGAGAAAAATGCATAGAAGGAGAGGCCGACATTTTCTCCTTTTTGAGCGATTTTGGAATCGCAAACTGAAATGGCCTTTTGTCTTAATGATGCGCGCATAATGTCCTTAAAAAATGAATTCTATACACCGGCGCTGTGCCCAAATGTGTCAGCAGTCTTGCTTTCTCCACAATCTGAAATTACCGGAAGTAAAAATGTAAGCTCTGCTACGAAGCTATTATCGAGCAGTTTATAAATGTTGTAGTATTTGCTATAATGAGTAAGCCGTACTTAATAGATTTAAGACCAGCGCATTCTTTTGGAACTTCATTAGTCTATAAACGTTTAGCTTACTAATGACCTTTAGCACGCGGCGAATTTTATATTTTTCTACATATATTTCACCACAATAAAAATAATAGGTGGCCCATGGAAAAGACCGATACAGACATCGAATTTAATGAATTACTTGCGGAGCTGACCGCTCAAGTGGTTTCAGCTTATGTGGGCAATAATACAGTTGAGGCAGATGATTTGCCCGGTTTAATCGCCAACGTTCATGGTGCCCTGAGCAACACGGTATCAGATACAAAAGCAGCGGAAGCTGAAAAGCCGAAACCCGCCGTAAACCCCAAGAAGTCGGTATTCGACGATTATATTATTTGTCTAGAGGACGGTCAGCAGTTCAAGTCTTTGAAGCGGCACCTCATGAGTCATTATGGTCTTACGCCGCAAGACTACCGTGAGAAGTGGGATTTACCTGCCGATTACCCGATGGTTGCGCCTTCTTATGCCGAGCGCAGATCTAAACTTGCCCGCGAAATGGGTCTTGGCCGCAAGCGCAAGAAATAAGCGCTCATCGCAGTCTTGCAAGTAAAATGCGGTGTGCCGATGCCAAAGCTAGGTGCCTGTTGAGATTATAGCGATAATGATGGGAAAGTCCCCGGTTGCGCTCCAATGCAAGCTTTCGATTGATCGTACTGATCCATCCTCTTACTTGATGTGGTGATGCGGCTTTAAGTTGTTTCGACGATATGCCGACAAAAAGTTCCAATACTGCGGACGGATTCAGTTCATATGCTTTGGTTATCACAGACAAGTCTCCCATAGAGCTACAGTACTCCCGAAAATATGAGTGGTGACTGTGGGTTGGATAAGTTTGCACCAACCGCGTCAAATTCTGCAGAATTTGTGTATAGATTCAGTGGCTTGAAAAAATAGGAATAATTGCCTATTAAATCGATGCTGACATGGTGTAGGAATATAGTCCTCAATACGGAGGGCTTTATGCGCAAAACCAAGGCAATAAAACAAAGCAATTATCTCAGCGACTTTTTACCGTCTGCGACTTCTAATCGATGCTTAGAAGAGCAGGCCTATATGCCCGTTTGTGTCTGCAGACACACTGCAAGTGCGGATTTACATATGGAAATATGTGATGGGCTGATCGATATGATGGCAGCGCTATTTAATGTCTCAGGTCGGCAGTTGCGCTCGCCCAAACGCGACAGCAAAGACGTTGCCCGCGTGCGGCAAATAGGAATGTATATTGCCCGGGTCACACTGTGTCTAAACATTCGTTTAATTGCCGACGGTTTTGCGCGCGATAAGAGCACTGTGACGCATGCCTGTCATCTTATCGAAGATCTGCGCGACGATGAAGAGTTCGACATCATTATAACGCGCGTGGAAGCCGTGGTGAGCGCCGCATTTAAACATGCATTATCAGCAAAGGTTGGTGATAATGACTACAAATAAACAATCATTAGATCAAAAACGTAGTCTGCGATTGTTGTCGATGCTGGCAAAACAGCCGGCGACTTTAGAGCCCAGTGCAAATGAGGATAGCTGCTTTCTCCATCTCAACGGATTAAGGCGTGTAAAATGCGATCGGAAAATGATCGGAGCGTGGATCGCCAGCGAATTGATTGCCGTGCGCGACTCGAACGGTGCGCAGGAAATTTTCATCACAGCGCTCGGACGAAAGCACGTTACCCGAAAACGGGAAGGCGACTTTGCTGCTCAACATAATGAGATGCAAACAGATCAGATAAGCCTTGGTGATTGCCTCCAAACAGTCAGGCGCAATATCAACGAGTCGCCGCTGTCTGCTCTATATAGAGCGTATGGCACGGGTAAGAAAAGCTGGCTTAGTTCAGGGGAATTTGATGCCGGTGAACGTCTACGTATGGATTTTGAATATGCGCAGATGGGGCCTAAAATTACAGCTTCGTGGGATCCGACATCTCATCTTAATGGCGGGAAAGGAGGGCGCAGGCCAGCCGCAAACCACTCCGAACGGACAATGGGTGCACGTGCTCGCATACAGCGCGCAATCGACGCTGTCGGGCCTGAACTATCAGGCGTGCTGCTCGATGTGTGTTGTTTTCTAAAAGGGATGGAAGATGTTGAAAGAGAAAGGCAATGGCCGCGGCGGTCTGCCAAACTGATGTTAAAGGTCGCTCTTTCTATGCTGGAGCGTCACTATCATCCACCGGCAACCGGTGCATATTCAGCAAAAATACGGCATTGGGGTCACGCTGATTTCAGGCCGGAAATGTAAATTTCAAAGCGCAGCATTGCTCATGCTGCGCAATTTATGGCAACCAGATCACCTAAAGACCAAATATATCAATTAACGGTCGCAGTTTTCGCATCCAGCTTCATGCGCTCGATCATTGCACGCAAACCATTCGAACGTTGTGGTGATAGATGGCTATCGAGACCAAGATTCTGCAACAGATTTTCTGCATCAAACGCGATGATTTCATCCGCTTTTCGTCCGGACAAGGCGGCAATCATAATGGCGACAAGGCCGCGCACGATATGTGCGTCCGAAGTTCCTTCAAAATGGAGAATTTTCGGGTCTGCATCTGAAACAGATGTCGCAAGCCAGACCTGGCTGACACACCCGTTGACTTTGTTTTCGGGCGTGCACTTTGCTTCATCAAGCTCCGGCAAAGCTTTTCCAAGCTCAATCACATAGCGATATTTGTCTTCCCAATCATCAAGGAACTCAAAGTCGTCAAGAATGGTTTTGATGTCGTTGGCCATAGTGCCCCGCTATTATCACTGTTAGCGTTTACATAGGCCTGCATCGGCGAGGCAGCAACCCACAGCCAAGCCGAAAAAATATATTCTGCGTTACGTTATTGCACGCTGCCGGTTATGACCTGATCAGCTTCAGCCCGGCGCTTCTCACGGTGGTTTTCAATCATACCGGCAACAATATGTGCGCCATGTTTTGCGCGTTCCAATGTGGCCACCACAATGCGTTGACCTGTTTCACACACATACGGATCACGGCTGCAGATCGATTTCACATCACTTGCAACGCTTGCCGCCAATTGTAGAGCTTCAACGGATTTGAAGCTTGCTGTTTCAGGCGCTACAGCCGCTTCTGTTTCTTCAACGGCTGTTTCAGCGGGCAGTTCGGCAAAGCTCGGCAGTATCGCGAGAGCCAAAAAGCTGTAAAACATAAGTTTGAATATAAATCGCATTGTCACATCCTGTATGGCGTAAAAGCCGTTCCCGCAGAAGTGATCTCATATGCATCTGAAATTTTGTTCAGTTTTGGCACTGCAAATTGAACAAAATATAATTCAAATTTTATCTACCGGTAATTCATCTATGTTTTTTGAGGCTTTGCGGGCATTAAGCGCCTGTTTACCATGTTTGTAAAACCAAACGATTTTGAGCAAAATTCGCTTCATTCTTACTCCGAACGCATCTGAATTTATGCATTCGTTAAAGCCTCAAGGTCAAAATGGAACACGTTAGCGATTGCTAGTTTTGTTTATTTAGTACCGAGTATCTCAGCATTGTCATACATCAGTGAATTTTATCAATCAGCCAAAGATGTCGCCAAGCGCGCAATTTGTGGACTGCCAGCGCAGTCGGCTGATGAGCAAAAGCAGGCTGACTTGTGTGCAGAAGTGACCTTACGCCTCGGTGCGTTGGGCTTTGGCGCGGCCACTGGCGGAATAAGTTTAATTGCCATGCAGGCAGATACTCCCGTATTGGCCACGGCCAGTTTTGCATTGGCAACCAGCAGTATTCTTGGTTTGGCAGCGCTTAAGCGTAAATTCTCACCGCAGCTTACATTTCTTGCCAATAGTGCGGTCTGGCTTGCCGCTATCGGCTTTATCGCCAATGCTCACCCGTCAGTGGCGGCAGTGATGCTCGCAGCGCTGGGTGGCAGTTTCTATAAGCTCGATGTTTTGGGCCTTCAAAAGCCGGTGCTTGATTCGCACAGCGATATAGAAACCGCCGAAACGGAAGATGTTAGTTGCGCTCCTTGCCTGAATATGAAAGGCGAGGCTATTCACGATTTCTGTATTGGAGAGCTCTCCATTGGGGCAGGGCAACAACTTTCCGACCGGCTTCATCTGACGGATCGTGTCAGTTTTTTGCGCGCGCTTTCCGAGATGCGCTCAGTTGTGAAATCACATGTTGAGCTGTCCGTTCGTGTTAATTTATGCGCTGAGAACCAAGTTCCCCGCTATGAGGCAATGCAATTAGTATTGCGGCAAGAGGGCGCTCATATTGCGCTTTCCACAGGCGAGGAAACCGCAAAGCAGGAAGTTATCCCGACAGAGGCGGAGACTGTTCCAAAAGATCATGATAACAATCGTTTTCTGACAATTGTAAGTCATGAATTGCGCACACCGCTCAATGCGATCATCGGGTTTTCTGATGTTCTTCGCAATGATATCGGCCGCAAGCTTCCGCAAGATACACGCGATGAATATACAAACTTGATCCACGGCGCAGGTACGCATCTGTTGTCGCTGGTCAATACAATTCTGGATGTCTCTAAGCTTGATTCCGGTGCTTACGAAATTCACCGTGACGAGTTTGCATTTGACGCTACAGCACGTGACTGCATTGCGATGCTTTCAGGACAGGCGAAAACCAAAAATGTGAAAATCAATGACCGCATTGGCGCTGAACTGACACATGTGAATGGCGATCGCCGCGCCATCAAACAGATACTGATCAACCTGCTTTCAAATGCGATAAAATATACGCATGAAGGTGGGTTCGTGACCGTTGATGCGCATCAGGACAAAAAGGGCTTCTGGTTTGAGGTTTCAGATACCGGCATTGGTATGGAAGCGCACGAACTGAAAAAAATTGGCAAGCCATTCGCGCAAGTGGACAATAGCACAACGCGCAACAGTGAAGGCACAGGGCTCGGTCTTGTTCTTGTAAAGGGGCTTGTCGACCTGCATGGCGGAAAGATGTCCATATCCAGTAAACGGGATGTCGGTACGAGAATTGCTATCCATATTCCGGATCAAAAAACGGCGCAGAGCAACCCTGAGCAAAATGACACGCTTAATCAGCTCAAAGATATGCTGCCGCATGTCAGACTGAATACATCACACGTAGATAACAAGGAGATCAGCCATGGCGAACGCAAGGTTGGATGATCAATTTGATGATGAACCCTATGGTTTGTTCGATGCGTTGTCGGCACGTTACGGTCACTTAATCAGTAAACCGTCGAATATTGCATGGACAGTTGGCGCAGTTGTGACCGTTGGCTTTGTATTTTCAAACGCACTGTTTTTTCAAAACGGTAAGCACCCTGCGGCAATGTTTGAAACGCGGACGGAAAACCGTAACGCTAGTCTAAAGGCAGACGAACTTGACCTGCCTGTTGTTTCGAGCGAGCCGAAAAAAGAAGTAACGCGTATCGTATATGATACCGATACTGAAACACGTACTCAGTCGCTACCAAAACCGTTACCGACAGTCACACCGCGGCCGCAAATTACATCTCCAGCGGAAGATGATGTTTCGTCAGTTGAGGTTGAAGATAACGGCAAGAATGCGTTGAAAGAACTTCAGACACTATTGGCTGAGCTTGGCTATTATGACGGTGATCTCGATGGTTTAACGGGGCCTAAAACACGTGCCGCTATTGAAAAATACAAAGCAAATGTTGGTCTAAAAGGCATAAGCCTTAGCTATGACGAATTGGCATTGAGCGCACGCAATAATCTTATTGTGACGGCAGCAGTACCAAAAGCGCGCCCTGAGATTAAAGCGTCTGAAATTACTGCAACGGCCAAGCCTGAACCGAAAGATGAGGTCGCAGCATATATTCCACCGGCACCCAAGCCGCAGCAGGTTACTGCATTAAAATCCAATACAGTTGCCAAGGTTCAAGCCGGGCTACGGGCCTTTGGCAATGAAACTGTGTCAGTTGACGGTGTTCTTGGATCAAATACACAAAACGCGATCAAAGAATTTCAGAGCCTGTTCCGTTTACCTGCCACTGGCAAAATTGATGAGCAGCTTGTGGCAAAAATGACGGCTGTTGGCCTGATAAACTAGAATTTATGGCACGTCTTGCATCCTCAATAGTCGTTGCAGCGATTACCAGAATGGCATCGCTGCACAATGGTGCTGCCTATATAAGGCGTCGCGGGACCGAAGGTGCAGGTGCAATATTTATTACTTTGTACGATGCTGAAACACGAAGCTATGCTCTTTATGAGCCAGTGCCTCAATCAATTGCCTCAGACGAAGAAATTGATCGTGATTCTCGTGCTTTTTCTCTTTTGGAGGAAGGGAAAACAGATATGGATTTAAATGACCGCTTTACGCGCGAAGAGCGCTTTGATCCTGATTTCTGGGTTGTCGACATCGAGGGCGTATCTGCAGAAATCTTAAAGGAAACTATTTTGATCGTTTAGCTTGCTGCTTTTCGAACACTGTTTGTTGTCGTTTGATTTGCAGCGCGGCTGTAGATTTCCTGCGCTCTTAGATCATCCTTTTGCCAAGACTTGACGGTCGCCACTGAGGTTGAAAAATCAAGACTTTCATATGTCTGGATAAATTGCTCGCGGATGTCGTCTTTCAAAGATCTTCCATGAGCCAATCTCTTGAATACCTGCCAGGCGGTTTCTGTAGACAGACGCAAATAATGCAACGCCACAGGCAGGTTTCTGGAGGTAAAATCGCTGCATAGATTACGCACGCTAACAAATTCCAGCGAAAGATTGTCTACAAGCGCGGTGTGAATGAAAGCGACATCGTCTTCATTGGTCAGCTTGAGTAGTTCAGCGTCCAGATCAACATTGATCCGATTAAGCCGTATATTCGGATAGTTAGAAGGTTTGCTAAGGCTTGACTGCACAGGCTTTTGCCGCAGCTCAAGCGCACGATCGACACGGCTATCATTAAGATCGCGAAGGTGGGAGGCAAGAACATGATCAACGTTAGTGCGCCGTGCGATGATACGCGCATAAGTCAGCCCTTTTGAATTGATAATACCAATCAGGTCTTCTGTGTTCAAAATTCGGGACGCTAAAAGAAGAGGGTGGCAGATAGTTGTAGCTCGTTTGCACAGCTCTAATATCAGGTCTTTGGGGGCATGATCATTGGATGCCAGAAGGCTGCAAACCGTCTTAAGGTCATCTGGAGACAAACGGCTCTGGTATGCCAAAAGGAGATCTTGCAACTGCGCTTTTTGACTGGCGTTTGGACGTTGTTGTGCGCAAAAGTCACGGGTAAATGTTATGACGTGGCTATGCAAAATGCCCATACTCTTTACTCATTTGCCATTACTTACGTAGGGAAAATAGGTTAAAATTGTTAGTATTGCGTTAACTATCCGTTGGCTAAGCTCAACCATGTCGCAACTCCAACGATGGAGGCTCCCATGAGCAGTATTGTTGCGTTTAAAGAGTTCGAGTCACTTAGATTATCGCGTCAGACCCCGAGTGTAGAGCAGGGGAATGCAAAAATTCTATTGTTTACCGGCGTTCGATATGAACGAACGGAAGCGGCACTTCCACGGCTGGATGATCCGTCTTTGGGCCGGTCACGTGCTACAAAAAGAAAGCGTCGGCCTTTCTGAAAATACTATCTTTATATGTCCAGTAATTCACACTCGAATGTACTTAGATAACTATCGACAACAGGCTTCCAGCTCTTGTCCGGTGAAAAAACACGCAACAGCAAGAAACCTTCATCAGAATCTGTTGGTGCGATAATAGCTTCAGAAATCTCTTCAGGCGTATTTTCCCGTACATATCGAAGTTGCTGTTTATTCGCGATCACGAGATCGACGTTCGGACTGTCCGCAATTCGGTCATTGGCACTGAAAAACACCGTGCCGGATGCATCATATACAGACAGTGACCAGTAAAGTGCTTGGCCCGAAGCACTAAATCTCGCGGCGCCTTCAGACAAATCATAACGGCATAATGCTGTTTCAAAAAGTGGATCCAAACGCGGGTTTCGCTGTTTGGTAACCGCATTTTTATCAAGAATTACAGTCTCATAGGGTGGGGCAATATCGCGAATATAGGCAGAGCTGCTATTGGCTGATACCCACGGCAACATCAGTATAACCGCCAAATGCACAATCGCGGCACCAACCAGACCGATCAAAATAGCCAGCAGGAGCCTACTCATCGTTGCAGCCTATCTTTTGTATGGCCGGCATCTTTATCTCGCTGACACCGGTCGTGCTCGCCACACTGGTATCATAAAGCGATAGGATAAAACGACGCTCGCCGCTTCCGGTTTGTGGTAGCCAGTTTCCATCAGTTATCGTTTTAGAGATTGTAATTTCGAAATCACCTTTGGCATTACGTAAAGTATTGCCGGAATGAAGGCTACTCACGACACCGTTTTGAGCAAAAATAGGCATCAGATCTTTATCTGCGATCCTCAATGTCCAGGCGCGGGCTGCTGGTGTTTTGCCTTTTATTATATAGTCGCAAGCGGCATTGATTGCTTCTCCGCCATCATCATGTGCGGCAATAAAAACCAGTCCTTCTGCACTGCCCAGCGCAATTTCGCCTGTTCGCGCCGCATGTGCTTTGGCGTAAGGGTCCGCGTCGGGCGTTCCCGTTTGGGGATGCGAAACCCAAGCGCCATATTCAAGAGCGCCAAACCCTGCAAATTCGCGGGTTATACGCTCTGCAGAATATATGCCGCCAACAACAGCAATAGCGAGCGCGATGACAATGGGTATCAGTTGTTTAAACATGTTTCAGGTCGTAGCCAATCAATGCCAGTATTGAAAGCGTTCTTGAGAAGCTTAAGCATATGGCCTCGTTTCAACATCAATTATTGGTGCTGGAAACGCGTTGGGGGTCGCGTTTTAGCGGCGGTGTATTCTCCAGCTTTACGGCAAGGTCCTGAAGGAATTGAGAGGTCGCCTTAGAAAGCGAACGTGGGCGTATTTGTGCGATCGTTGAGCCGTCTTCGCCATCATTGCCTTCTGTCTCTTGAGGTGTGTCGTCTGCTTCCGGTTGCGGAATAGAATTTTCAACGCCGATAAGCGGTTTAAGCTCGGCGCCTTGGTGAGCAAAGGACATGATACGTTGAAAGGTCTCTGCAGGCAGTCGTCCGCCGGTTAATCTGTTTGTTGGCGTGTAGTCATCATTTCCATACCAGACGGCGGCGGTGAAATTGCCGGTATAGCCGACAAACCAAGCATCACGGTAGGATTGTGTGGTGCCGGTTTTACCAGCAATGCGAAAGCCCTCTATCGCAGCACGCCTTGCTGTGCCGAACTCGGTGACGCCAACGAGCATATTGTTCATGGCGATGTCTGTTCCTTCAGACAGAACGCGTTCAGTCTTGGCCGGTGTTGTGCGTCGATCGTAAAGAATTTCGCCAGTGGTGGACATGATTTGCGTAAAACCGTGCCTAAGACCGGCAATACCGCCCGTTGCAAACGTCATATAGCCAGTGGCTTGATCCAGCACTGTCATGCCATGAGTGCCCAAAACCATCGTATGGTGGCCGCTTATTTCAGACTCAACACCCATCTTGTGCGCAAGATCGACAACAGGCTGTGTGCCGCCAATGAAATCACGTGTCAGACGGACAGGCACTGTGTTGATTGATCGTGCCAATGCATTGGAAAGTGTAACGCGGCCGGAAAAACGGCGATTGTAATTCTGCGGTGACCACCCGCGCCATGTAATGGGAGCGTCTGCCACGACACTGTCGGGTTTCAGGCCTGTCTCCAGCGCTGCGGCATAAACAAATGGCTTGAAGGATGAGCCGACTTGCCGCTCAGCGCGCGTTGCGCGGTTAAACTGACTAAGGCCGTAGTCACGACCGCCGACAAGAGCCCGAACCGCGCCATTATTTTCAATCAGTACGGCTGCTGATTCTGTAACATTGTATTCTCGTCCATTCTGGCGCAGGTAGAACTCTATGGATTCTTCGGTTGCCTGTTGAAGGTTGAGATCCACAGTCGTGCGAACAACAACGGAACGGGATGGGATTTTGTTATCGACAATGAATTGTTTGACTTCATCAAAAGCCCAATCAAGAAAATAATCGGGACTATCGACATCATTTCGAAGAACCACATCCGCCGGGTTGCGCCGCGCGCCGGTTACCTGGCCTTCAGTTAAAAATTCAGCCTGCACCATATTCGTCAAAACCTCGTTCGCACGCGCACGTGCGGCAGGTAAGTTCACATGAGGTGCGTATTTGGCGGGTGCTTTGAATAGGCCTGCGAGAATGGCAGATTCTGCTAGTGTTAGGTCACGAGCATTTTTATCGAAGTAAAATTCAGTGGCAGCAGCAACACCGAATGTGCCGCCGCCCATATAGGCGCGGTCTAGATAGAGTTTTAAAATTTCGTCTTTGGTAAGGTTGGTTTCAAGCCAAAGCGCCAGAAATGCCTCTTTGACTTTGCGGTCAAGGGTTCGCTCATTTGTCAAAAACAGGTTTTTTGCAAGCTGCTGGGAAAGTGTCGAGCCGCCTTGCACAACGGAATTCGCACGCACATTCTCAGTCATGGCACGGGCGAGGCCGAAAAAATCCAAACCATAGTGCTCAAAAAAGCGCCTGTCCTCTGTTGCCAATACCGCTTTGATCAAATGGTCCGGTAATTCCTCAATCGGAATGGCTTCTGAGTGCAGAATCCCGCGCTGTCCGATTTCATTGCCATAACGGTCCAGAAATGTGACGGCAAAATCATTGCGGTCCATCCAATTGGAAGAGATTTCATCGGCCGCCGGCAAAGCCAAAGCGAGCATAAGGATCAGACCGCCGGTACCGAGCGTAAAACCTTCGCCTAAGACTTCGAAGATAGCACGCTTGAAACCGTAGGGCCGGAAACGCCGGAAGAAAATCGTTATGTCTTCCCAGATTTCACCGGCTGCAAATTTGGCCTCGTAAAGAGTTGAATCGATCCATGCATCAATTTCCAATAGGAAAGATGATTTTTTATAAGGCTTTGCCTTTGTATATGGATCATTATCCAGCGGGTTATTCATAATCCCAAGTGCCCCGAACGCGCGCCAAATAGTGCGTTATACAGATATTTTGCCCGATTTTGTAACAGCCAACAAGAGCTTGCGGTTAATCGCGGTTAACTTCCGGGTCGATTGTGTCATCTTTCAGATCATCGAGACGTCCCTCACGGGCTTTAAAGTAGTATTGGCTGGCAATCAGGTAACCTTTTAGCGGCCGCATAGGTAGCAGGCAGGCCAGCAACAATAAAGGCGCGGTTAAAAGTGCATTGAGCCAATAGGGTGCACCGACAGAGACTTCCATCCACACCGAAAAACCAACAACAGGTACGACTGCGATACATATCGCAAAAAATGCCGGGCCGTCTCCTGCATCGGCAAAGCCATAATCGAGGCCGCAAACATCGCATTTGTCTGCGACTTTCAAAAACCCTGAAAAAAGCTTTCCGCTACCGCAACGCGGGCATTTTCCAAGCATTCCGCTGTGCTCTGGTTTCAACGTTGGGTATTGATCGTCAAAGGACATTTTAGTGCTCATTTAAAATAATTGCAGAAACTAGGAATATATTCTTGACAGCGTGACGGTTCAGATGTAGTGTTGTGACATAATCACGAAATTGCGTCGAAACACCGGTTGTCAGAGCAGCCGGTTTTTTTGTCAGCATATTAAAATTGAATGTTGAAGACATGGAACCAAAGCTTATTCAAGCATTGCTGGATGGTCTCAGGAACCAGGCGAAAATGCTTTTGGAATTGAACCCGCAAGGGGAGCCTTTCACCAAAGCTGCAATAGACAATCTTCAATCCACATTGAAAGTCGTAGAGAAATTGGAGGATTTTGCTCAGAAGCATGATGGTGATGACTCTGACGGGGTTGAGGAAGAGGTGGCAATTAAAAATATTCTGATCGAGATTGAGGAGAGGATTGAACAGCTCGCAAGGAAACGTGCCGATGCAATCCTACTTGAAAAAGACATCGCTAACGACGGCCCAAAAGGTCGCAGCGAGTGCGACACTCAATCTGCGTCAATCGCAAAGGCCACCTAGCGGAAATGATTGGCGCACTTGGTTACTGCTTGGCGGTCGCGGGTCCGGCAAAACCCGGGCAGGCGGCGCATGGGTGCACGGAATGGCAACCGGTTTGCCGCCATTTTCGAAAATACCCACCGGACCCATTGCGTTAGTTGGGGAAACATTTGCAGATATTCGTGAGGTCATGATTGAGGGGCCTGCCGGTATCTGTGCCAATGCAATCTATGAGAAACCACGTTATGAGCCGACAAGAAGACGTCTGCTTTGGCCCAATGGCATCGTTGCAGAAGCGTATTCAGCGCATGATCCGGAACGGTTGCGCGGCCCGCAATTTTCAGCGGCATGGTGCGATGAATTATGCAAATGGCCTTACGCACAAGAATGTTGGGATATGTTGCAGTTCGGGCTGCGGCTTGGCGTAAATCCACGGCAATTGGTAACAACAACGCCTAAACCAATACCTCTTTTAAAAAAGCTGATGGCGGATGAGGCAACCCGCCTCACGCATATGACAACATTTGAAAATGCAACCAATCTTGCACCGAGTTTTCTGGCTCATGTTAGTGAGCGATACAGCAACACCAGCCTTGGAAGGCAGGAGCTTCAAGGTGAATTAATTGAAGCGCGTGAAGGCGCATTATGGAATAGAGAGCAGTTGGAAAGTCTGCGTGTGCCCATTGCGCCACAACTGTCCCGCATTATTGTGGCTGTTGATCCACCTGCCACATCGAAATCGACGTCGGATGCCTGCGGCATTGTCGTGGCTGGCTGCGATGAGACAGGTCATGCTTTTGTGCTTGCGGACCGCACTTTAAAAGCGGCGTCACCGAATAAATGGGCGAACCGGGCGATTGGCGAGTTCCATACCTGGCAAGCAGATATGCTTCTGGCAGAAGTCAACCAAGGCGGCGAGATGGTGGCCAGTGTCATACGCTCAATTGATGATCGTGTGCCGGTGTTATCAGTACATGCGACCCGAGGTAAATATTTGCGCGCTGAACCGGTTGCGGCGCTATACGAGCAGGGACGCGTACATCATGTCGGAGTGATGCCCGAACTTGAAGATGAAATGTGTGACTTTACGAATGAAGGGCTTTCAACACGGCGTTCACCGGACCGGCTGGATGCGTGTGTGTGGGCCATCAATCAATTATTGATGCAAAGGCCAAATAAGCCACGCATCCGAACTGTTTAAATCAATTATAGTCAGGAATATCTATGACCGAGAAAACCGGCTGGTTTTCGCGTGTTTTCGCGCGTCCAAAAAATGTCCGGCCAAATGAAATTAAGCAGGCAGGAATTTCCGGCTCGTCGGGCTTTGTCGCTCTGCATAATGTTCTGGGGGCAGGGTGGACAAATGCGTCTTATGAGGCCTTATCCAGACAAGGTTTTATGCGCAACGCCGTTGTTCACCGCTGTGTCAGGATGATTTCAGAGGCTGCCGGCTCTGTACCATGGTTAGCATATGAAGGCGATCAGGAACTGCTTGATGATCCGCTCGCCGGACTGATCAATCAGCCGAACCCTTTTCAGTCACGCGGCGATTTTGTCGAGGCAATCTGCGGGCATCTGCTTCTATCCGGTAATGCATATATTGAACGCGTAGGTCACGGTGAAAATGCATTCGGGCAACTTTATACATTGCGGCCAGATTACATTAGCTGCAAGCTTGATGATTATGGTTGGCCGGAAGCTTATGTCTACCAAACAGGCGCAAAGACGCGCCACATCGCTATGGACGAAGTGGATGGGCCGCAATCCTTATTGCACTTGAAGCTGTTCAACCCGCTTGATGATGTAAACGGCTTTGCGCCATTGCAGGCAGGATTGATGGCGCTTGATACGCACAATGCTGCCGCTGAGTGGAACAAGGCGCTTCTGGACAATGCCGCAAGGCCCTCGGGAGCACTCGTTTATGCACCCGGCGATGGCAGCAATTTAACGCCGGAACAATATGAGCAGCTTAAACGCGAGTTGGAAGACGGTTACTCCGGCCCGAACAATGCCGGCAAACCATTATTGCTTGAAGGCGGGCTGGACTGGAAAGCAATGGGGCTGTCCCCCAAAGACATGGACTTCATTGAGGCCAAGAATGCAGCGAGTAGGGATATCGCATTGGCATTTGGTGTCCCGCCAATGTTGCTGGGCATACCGGGCGACAACACTTATGCAAACTATCAAGAAGCACATCGTGCTTTCTTCCGCTTGACTGTCTTGCCGCTTCTCCAACGCGTCAAAAGCGCAATGAGCGGCTGGATGCAGCAGTCACGTTCACCGGCATTTCACTTGGAGCTTGATCTTGACCAAGTCGAAAGCTTGAGGCCGGAACGTGATGCATTGTGGACGCGTCTCGAAGCTGCATCGTTCTTGAGTGAGGATGAGAAACGTATGGCCGTTGGATATTCTCCAATGGGCGAGGAGCAGCGCGAATGAAGCAGTATTTTCCCGATATCTCTCCTTCTGAAACTTTGTGGATCGCAAAGTTTATAGGCGCGTTAGCGGGCTCGGCAATCTCACTTGCTTATGTGCTGCCGGCCGGTAAGCGCGAGGCGGCGATACGCTTTATGACAGGTTTAACCGCAGGGCTGGTCTTTGGTTTTCCGACAGGTCTTTGGATCGCTGACCGGTTCTCATTCGGCAATCGCCTCAACGACTTTGAAGTCGCTTTGATGGGGGCTGCGTTTTCAAGCCTTGTGATTTGGACAGCGCTGGGATTTGCGCTTCGCTTTCTCGAGTGGAACTTTTCGCAAAAACGTCCACGCCACGAAGATGAAGGTAATGATCTTTAATGCAGTACCGTAAACTAACAAAATCACTGGCACCAAAAATCGAGCATAAATTTGCTGATCAGCAACTTTCAGGTGTCGAAGCTGATGGTACATTTAGCGGCTATGCAAGCCTGTTCGATGTGGAAGATCTCGGCAATGAGGTGATCGCCAAAGGCGCATTCAGTAAATCGCTTCAAATCAAAAAGATTTCAGATATCCGTTTGCTCTTTCAGCATAATCCTGATGAGCCTATTGGACACTGGCTTGAGATATTCGAGGACACGACGGGTCTTTTTGTAAAGGGCCGGTTAAATTTGAATGTCGCCCGCGCACGAGAAGTGCACGCATTGATGCGGGAAGGGGCCATCGATGGTCTTTCCATAGGATTTAAGACCGTCCGCGCGCGCCATGAAAAATCCGGAAAAGTAAGGCGCATATTGGAAGCAGATCTTTGGGAAGTATCTGTTGTCACTTTTCCGATGTTGCCTCAAGCGCGTGTATCTCAAATTAAAGCGCGGGGAAATCTTCCCACAAGGCGCACATTCGAACGATGGCTCGTGCGGGATGCAGGGCTTTCGCGCAGTCAGGCCAAGACGATTATTACCAAGGGCTTTTCTGCACTGGCAAGCGCGCGGGACGCCGCTGGTCTCAACCAAAAATATGATGAAACAGATACGGCTTTGTTGGCGGATAAAATCCGCCTTGCAGCCAGCCGTTTTAAATAACTAGGAAAAAGCATGACTTTCAAAAACTCAAAGTCTGGTGCACGCGCGCCGGAACGAAAAAACACGTCGATTGCTCCCGTAGCAAGTGGCCAGGCACAGGAAGTCGCAGAGGCGTTTGACGACTTTATGGGCGCGTTCGATGCGTTCAAACGGGCGAATGACGAACGGCTCAGACAGTTGGAAACACAAATCGGCGAAGATGTCATCACGGTCGATAAGGTAGACCGGATCAACAATGCGGTTGACGAGCAAAAACGTGTTCTTGACCGCTTAATTGCAAAAGCTGCGCGCCCCAATTTGGGAACAGAGCGTGTCTTCAGCATTGAAAACAGCGAACATAAATCAGCATTTGAACGCTATGTGCGCAGCGGTGATGAACGGGCTTTGCGTAACATTGAAGGCAAAGCGATGAGCTATGGTTCAGGCCCGGATGGCGGTTTTCTGGTCCCTGCTGAAACTGAAAGTGCAATTGGCTCACGGCTAAAGCAAATTTCACCAATTCGCTCGCTTGCCAGCGTGCGCCAGGTGTCCGGTGCCGTGTTGAAAAAACCATTTGCGATTTCAGGGCCAGTCGTTGGCTGGGTGGGTGAAACCGATGCGCGCCCGGAAACATCAGCGAGCCAATTAGCCGAGCTTCAGTTCCCGACTATGGAACTTTATGCGATGCCGGCGGCAACATCGTCGCTGCTTGAAGATAGTGCGGTTAATATTGATCAGTGGATTGCGGCAGAAGTTGAGGCGGCATTTGCTGAGCAGGAAGGTGCCGCATTTATCAATGGTGACGGCGTCAACAAACCGCGTGGTTTTCTCGATTATACTGCAGTTGATGAAACCGCTTGGGAGTGGGGCAAACTTGGCTATGTGGCAACCGGCGTTGCCGGTGATCTGCCTGCCAGCGATCCTTCAGACGTGCTCGTAGATACTGTCTATGCGTTGAAGGCAGGTTATCGCCAGAACGCAAACTGGGTGATGAACCGGCGTATGCAGGCGGCTATTCGCAAATTGAAAGATGCGGACGGCAATTATCTATGGCAGGCGCCAGCCGGTGCAGGGCAAAATGCAACTTTGTTGGGCTTCGGCGTTACTGAAGCGGAAGATATGCCGGACCCTGCCGATGGCGTGAACGCGATTGCCTTTGGTGATTTTGCCCGCGGCTATCTGATCGTTGATCGTGCAGGCGTAGCCGTATTGCGCGACCCGTACTCGGCCAAACCATATGTACTGTTCTACACCACCAAACGTGTCGGCGGCGGGGTCCAGGACTTCGATGCCATTAAACTCATCAACTTCTCAGTGAGTTAAGCGCGCGTGCCTTAAAGGCAATTTTCCGCGCTGCTTGCGGCCCTGCGTTCCTCCCCCGCAGGGCCGTTTTTTATGAATGGAGCATTTATGACATTTCAATTGATTTCGCCCGCTTCTGTACAGGCAGTTACATTGGCTGATGCGAAAGCGCATTTGCGAGTGACTGCCTCTGAAGAGGATGAACTGATCGACGGGCTTACCAAAAGCGCTACCCAGCTTGTTGAATGTGAAACGGGGCTTTCCCTGATCACACAAACTTTCAGATTGTGGGTTGACGATTTGCCGGAAAACCATGTGGTTTGTTTGCCGCGAAATCCAGCACGCAACATAGTCCAAATCGTCTGGTACGATAGCGAAGGCACACCGGTCATTTTGCCGGGCAGTGCTTATTTCTTCAATTCCATGTCACGTCCCGCGCGTCTGAAATTTGATCGTGCTGCGTGTCCATCAGGTCCGTGCAATGGCATTGAGATCGACTTTGATGCCGGCTTTGGCAACACGGGTGTAGATGTTCCAGATCTCATTAAACGCGCAATGAAAGTTCTGATCGCGCACTGGTATGAATTTCGCGGGGTATATGCGCCAAGCGACCAGCCTGTCTCCGTACCTGACTTGTACACGCACCTCATCCGCCATTACCGCCAAGTGAGGCTGTGATGATGAAGCCTCTTTATCTTGATGCCGGTGCTTTCCGCGATTTGTTGTCTATGGAGCAGAACGACCAAATTGAAGATGGCTATGGCGGTTACGTTGATGATTGGTCGCCGGTATCGCAAAACTGGGCGCGCATTGTGCCGGCGCGGGCAGACTTTTCCGTTCGCGCTGAAGTCAATGAAGCCAATTACACGCACATCATTGATTTGCGCCAACCAGTCGCCGCCGATGTCTCTATGCGCTTTGTGGCTGGCGGCGATACGCGGCACTTCACGATACTTGCGGTTTATGATCCTGATGAAACGGGTCGTTATCTGCGCTGTATATGCCGCAAGGAGGGCGAAAGCGCATGAACATGACCTTCAGAACGAATATCAAGTTGCTCATCAGCACGCTACGGACCGCATCACTGAACTTGGCAGACGATGCTGCGCGCAAAGTTGAAAATAAGCAAAAGCTGCATGCTGACGCCAGGGACAGAAACAAGGACCGTAAGCAATGAGTGCGGGCGCGCTGCAAAAAGCGCTCTTTGATTTATTGTCTCAGGATCCGGCACTGACTGGTCTTCTGGGCGATGAACGTGTCCATGATGCCGTTCCCAAGAATCGCAAGTTTCCGTTTTTGGTTATTGGAGATTTGACTGCAAATGATTGGAGTACAAGCGATTATCTTGGTCAGGCCTTCATCGTAACACTTCGTGTCTGGTCGTCCGCTCAAGGGCGCAAAGAGATTTACGATATTTGCCAACGTGTAAGAACGTTAATGAAATCAGACATTCAACTGCCAAATGGAAGCCAGTCCCATCTCGTGATGACGTGGCCGGTCAGTGAACGTTTCGAGCGTGAGATTGCGGCACGTTCAATGCGCGCCACCTTGCGCTTCCGTATTCTTTTGGAACCAAAAAACTAGATTGAAAGGAGCGCGATATGGCGTCTCAGCGGGGCAAGGATATTCTCCTGAAAGTCCGAAATATAGCGAATGGCCAGTTTGAAACCATTGCCGGCCTTCGAACAAAACGCATTAGTTTTAATGCGCAAAGTGTTGATATTACAGATTCTGAATCCGCGGGCCGTTGGCGCGAACTGTTGGCTGGCTCCGGCATTCGCCGCGCCTCGGTCGCGGCAGGCGGCATCTTTAAAGACAAGACATCTGATGAGATCGTGCGTTCGGCGTTCTTTGATAGCGAGACGCCGGATTGCCAATTAGTTTTGCCGGATTTTGGAACAATCGAAGGTGCGTTCCAAATTACAGCATTGGAATATGGCGGCAATCACGATGCTGAGGTCACATTCGATATCGCAATTGAATCGGCTGGCGAACTGACCTTTGGAGCCGCGGCATGATTATCAATAAACACCGCGGCGAGATTGCCGCTAATCTTGGCGGAAAAGAACGATGTCTATGTTTGACGCTCGGCGCGCTTGCACATCTGGAAGCAAGTTTTGGCGCGACCGATCTGACATCTCTAACCGAGCGTTTTTCAAACGGCCGGTTATCGGCCGGTGACCTGCTTTCCATTATCCATGCAGGCTTGCTTGGCGGTGGCCATGATTTTAGCCGCGAAGATGTAGCGGAAATGCAGGTTGAGGGCGGTGTCGCTGGATATGCGCGCATCGTGTCTGAATTGCTGACACTTACATTTGGATATGCTGATGAAGGATAAGGTTCTGCCTTTTCCTTGGGAGGCAATAATGACCTTTGGTCTGGGAACTTTGAAATTACCGTCGGAGGCATTCTGGCGTTCGACACCACTGGAAATATCAGCGGCTCTTCGAGCGTTTTCAAATGCGGCGTCAGTGCCGCCTTCCCGAAAACAGTTCGAGGAAATGATGGCACGTTTTCCTGACACCGGCTTTGCTAGGAATAATTCTGATGAATGAAGAACTCATTGTCTCTATTGATGCGGACACGCAAGGTTTTGAAACGGCATTGCGTGAACTTGAAAAACATGCAGGTTCGTTCGGAAATACAATCACCTCCGCTTTAAAGTCCGCAGTTGTATCCGGTAAATCACTGGAAGACACATTGCGCGGTATCGCGCTTTCTCTTGCCGGTTCCGCGCTATCAAGTGGTCTGGCTCCTTTGAAGAATATTTTAAATGGCTTTGGCTCCCAGATTTTTTCCGGCTTTGGGTCTGTAACGCCATTTGCAAAAGGCGGCGTACCTGGCGGTATTGTTGCCACTCCGACATATTTTCCAAATGGTTCTTCAGTTGGCCTGATGGGTGAGGCGGGAACAGAAGCAATTATGCCGCTGAAACGGGGTAGCGATGGCAGTCTTGGTGTTGCTGCCAGCCCGGATAGAGCAGCAGGATCGTCGAATATCACCATCAATATTTCGACACCGGATATTGATGGCTTTAGGCGGTCTTCAGGTCAGGTTAGCGCTGCTCTGGCACGGGCAGTCGCGCGCGGTCAGCGCACATCTTAAGGAAAATTTGATGACTGGTTTTCACGACGTAAATTTTCCGGCGCGCTTGAAGTTCAATGTCAGTGGCGGTCCGGAAATGCGTGTAGATGTGACGCGGCTTTCATCGGGGCATGAGAGGCGCAATAAGCGTTGGTCCGCGCCGCTGAGGCGATATCTGATCTCGGTCGGTCAACGACCGCTAGATGAAATACAAGTTCTGACTGCATTTTTTGAGGCGCGATCAGGCCCATTATATGGGTTCCGGTTCCGCGATCCGTTTGAGCATTCAACGGCCGCCTTAAATCAAAATGTTAGCGCCAACGATGTTGAAATTGGCATTGGCGATGGTGTCGCAACCGAGATGAATCTAATTCTCGGTAATGGCCGACAAGTGACTCATCCCATTGAAGATTCTTTGCGTGTTGCCGTTGACGGGGTGGAGATTTTTACAGGCTTTTCGTTCGATCAGTCTTCAAAGAAACTTGTTTTTGATCAAGCCCCAGCCAGTGAAGAAGCGATTTCGGCTGGATTTCAATTTGATGTGCCGGTGCGTTTCGAAAACGAGCAGTTGGTGGCAACGCGAACTGTGAATAACGCAGGTGAAGTATCCGATATAACATTGTTGGAGTTACGCTTTTGATCGAAATTGGAGAAGCACTTAAAGAGCATTTGCGAAATGAGTCCGCAACAGTTTGTTATGTCTGGATAATTTCGCGAACGGATGGGGTAAGGCTTGGCTTTACAGACCATGATAAATCATTGACCGTTGACGGCGTGGTTTGTGAACCGGAAACAGGCTTAAACGCCAGCGCCTTGGACAACGCTTTAGGGCTTTCTGTTGAAACGAGCGAGGTGTCCGGCGCGCTTAAATCAGACCGGATTTCAGAGGCGGATATTCATGCCCGGCTTTATGATAATGCGGAAGTCTTCCAATGGATTGTGAATTGGGAAGCGCCTGAACAGCAGGCACTTATTCGCAAATACCGTATCGGTGAAATTACCCGTGAGGGTGAGTACTTTAAAGCAGAGTTGCGCAGCCACGCGGCAAATCTTGATCAGCAATCGGGCCGTTATTTTATTAAACGCTGTGATGCTGATCTAGGCGATCAGCGCTGTGGTGTAAACGTAGCGTCTCCGATTTATCGCGCTGAAAGCAGGGTGCTTAATGATGCTTCAAACAGTGTTGGTTCATTCTATGCAGAAGCAATAGGGCAGTATGCTGATAATTGGTTTTCAGGTGGAACCCTTATTTGGAAAACCGGTAATTTGCTTGGCCAGCAATATACAATTGCGAGCGCGGGCAATAATGGAAGCAGGCTTGAAATTACAGTCATTGAAGCCATGCACTTGATCCCGGATGCGGGCGCAGAGTTTGATATAATTGCTGGCTGTGACAAACGTTTTGAAACCTGCAAGGCAAAGTTTTCCAATCACATAAACTTTCGCGGCTTTCCACATATGCCAGGTAATGAAAATGCTCTGAATTATCTCGACGTTGAAACACGTCTGGATGGAGGGCCGATTGTCCCATAATAAGCTTGGGGCTTTAGTGCTTAATTCAGCTGAAAGTTGGATTGGTACACCCTATCGCCATCAGATGAGCAGCAAACATGTCGGCTGTGATTGTTTGGGCTTGGTCTTAGGTATTTGGAGTGAACTTGGTGGCTCGCCTATTTCCTATGATACAAATTACAGTCGCGACTGGGCCGAATGTGCGCCGAAGGATTTGTTGCTGGTGGCGGCAAATAGATATCTTGAGCCAGCTCCGAAAGGCTCCCCTTCAATAGGCGATGTTCTGTTGTTCAAATGGAGCAGTTTCACCGTCTCCAAACATGTGGCTATCTACGCCGGTGGCGGTCAAATCATCCATGCTTATGAGCGTCATGCTGTTTGCAAAGCGCCGCTCGTGCCTCAATGGCGCCGCCGTATTTCCGGCATTTTTCAATTTCCCGATACTTTCAATCCGGAGTAATCAATGGCTACCCTATTATTGCGAACCGTAGGCACTGTTGTCGGCAGTGTTTTCGGTCCGGTCGGCGCTGCTGTTGGTTCTGCGCTTGGTGCTGTTACTGGTAATATCATTGACCAGTCGATCATCAATTCAACGCGCACAATTGAGGGCGCGCGCCTTGCTGGCGGGCGGCCAATGTCGGCAGAGGACGGCACACCGATTAGCCGCGTTTACGGCTATGCCCGTGTAACCACAACAGTCATATGGGCGACACGGTTAGAAGAAGAGAAAACCACGCAGCGTCAAGGCGGAAAGGGCTCTTTAACAAGAGGTCCTAAAGTTACATCCTACACCTATTACGCAAGTGCCGCGTTCGGCATATGCGAAGGAAAAATTGCCGGTATCAAACGAATTTGGGCTGACGGTAAAGAGGTGGACCTGCGCGATATCGAATATCGGTTTTATAACGGTAGCGAGGATCAGTTACCTGATGCTTTAATTCAGGCCAAACAAGGGTCAGGAAATGCAACAGCGTTTCGTGGCACTGCCTATATCGTTATAGAACGTATGCCTCTTGAGCGCTACGGCAACCGACTGCCGCAAATTCAGGTGGAAGTGTTGCGGCCCGTTGGCCAACTCGAAAAAGATGTTCGGGCAATAAGTATCATTCCCGGTGCAACTGAACATGGCCTTGATCCTACTCCCGTTCTTGCCCGCGTCAATCAGTTTGAAACACGCGAGTTTAATCGCCATATTTTATATGCGGACACAGACTGGCAGGCATCAATTGATGAATTACAGGCAGTATGCCCGAACCTGAAACATGTTTCGCTTGTATTGGCGTGGTATGCCGATGATCTGAGAGCAAGTCATGCACGCATTCGCCCCGGAATTGTTACGACTAATCCGTTTGAGGAGTCCGAACCTTGGTATGTGAGTGGCGTTACGCGCCAATCACCTCATGCGCATCTGATTTCAAGGGAAAATGAACGGTCGGCATTTGGTGGAACGCCAAATGATTCCAGTGTGATTGCTGCTATTCATGATCTTAAAGCTCGCGGTTTGAGTGTTACGCTCAATCCGTTCATTCTTGTTGATGTGCCATCCTATAACACCCTTCAGGATCCGTATTCCAACGGCTATCAGCCTCCTTATCCGTGGCGCGGGCGTATCACGCCCAACCCTGCCGTCGGGCAGGCAGGCAGTGTGGATGGATCATCAGCCGCAGAATCACAGATTGCCGGTTTTGTAGGAACAGCTGTCGCAAGTGATTTTTTCACCAATGGTGGATCAATTGACTGTAACTCCAGCGATTTTGGCTACCGCCGAATGATCCTTCATTATGCCAAACTTGCAAAATTGGCTGGCGGTGTCGATACCATTATCATTGGCAGCGAAATGCGCTCGCTGACGACGGCGCGCGGTGAGACAAACAATTTCCCGTTCGTCGACGCCTTGGTCGATCTGGCCAATGATGTAGCGCAAATAGTATCACCAGGCACCAATCTGATTTACGGGGCGGATTGGTCTGAATATTTTGGCTACCATCCGCAAGATGGATCCGGGGACGTATTCTTTCATCTCGATCAATTGTGGTCCTCTGCGAATATTGCAGCTATTGGCATAGATAATTACATGCCGCTGAGTGATTGGCGCGCGTCAGATGTTGAGACAGGTCAACCCAATCCGGATGGCCAAAGGTGGAGTTCTGACACCAATGCGCTGGCACAGGCAATCACATCTGGCGAAGGCTTTGACTGGTATTATGCCAGCCATTCTGACCGCGAAGCTCGTATACGAACACCGATAACGGATGGTGCTTACTCAAAACCTTGGGTTTTTCGCTACAAGGATTTGAAATCGTGGTGGATGAACCATCATTTCGAGCGCATTGGCGGCGTTGAAAAGGTTTCTCCAACAGCTTGGATACCTGAGTCTAAACCCATATTCATGATGGAATTGGGTTGTCCTGCAGTTCACAGCGGTGCGAACCAACCCAATACTTTTATCGACAAGAACTCCAGTGAAGCCAGACTGCCATATTTTTCAAACGGTAGTCGGGACGATGATATTCAACGTGCTTTCCTAAGTGCGCATCACAATCATTGGTCTTCAGGTGCCAACGCTAATCCAATTTCATCGCTGACAAGCAAGCCAATGGTGGATATTGAAAGGCTGTATCTTTGGGCGTGGGATGCGCGCCCTTTACCTGCATTTCCGCTCAATGTGGGTGTCTGGGGCGATGGAGAAAATTGGCTGCGCGGGCACTGGATGAATGGAAGGCTGGGAACGGTAAATGCTGCCGATCTTTTTAAAGCCGTGTTCACTGATCACGGTTTGCCTCTGCCGGAAACCAGCACATTAAGTGGTCATGTAACCGGTGTGGTGTTGGCTTCTCCTGCAAGTGTTCGTGCGACACTTGAGCCGTTGCTTAAACTATTTGGCGGGGTTGCCAGTGATGTGAATGGTTTGCGTTTTTCGGGTATAGATTCTTATCAGGCCCGCATTATTGACCATAATCATGTTGTTCTTTCTGACAATGAGTCGCGTATAGAACGCACCTTGTCTCAGGTAAACGAACTACCCAATGAAGTGCAGATCGGATCCCGAGACCCTCTTCAGGATTATCAGGCAAGGGCGACCTATTCCAGGCGGCGCGAAAAAACTGCCGATCGCCAAGTTGTATTGGATGTGCCGGCTATTCTGCATACAGACGAGGCGCGCAAGTACGCTAACCAGATATTGTCAAATGCTTGGTCTGGGCGCGAAACAATCAAGTTTGGCTTACCTTTGTCCTATTGCGACTTGAGTACCGGCGATGTGATCGCCTTTGATGATGCGGAAGATCAGCATTTTATCATCGAGCAAATCACGCTGCGTGAATTTGTGGCGGTGGAAGCGCGATCAATAACAAAGCAAAGGCAGATTTCTATCCTGCCAACATTGCCCGGCGTTCAGGATACCGCTGCTTATTTGGGCTCCTTTGGCGGCCCGCCTGAACTGACTGTTCTTGATTTGCCTATGGTAGACGGAGCATCCGAGAATGAGCAATTGCGTGTTGCGTCACTGAGTTCTCCTGAACGGACGCAGAATATTTTCGCAAGTGCCACAACGCAAGGATATGCTGCACGCGGTAATATTGAGCAGAATGCTACGGTTGGAGCTTTGGTCACTCCGCTAATGCCTGCCGCATCTGGCAGGTTTGATTATGCCAATACGCTTGATGTTGCGTTAAGTTACGGTGAGTTGGAAAGTGTGGATCAGCTCTCCATGCTGGCAGGACGCAACCTTGCCGCGGTTGAGACAGTGCCCGGCAATTGGGAAGTGTTTCAATTTGCCAATGCTGTAGAAATCAGCCCTGAGATATGGCGTCTCTCAGTGCTTTTGCGCGGGCAGGGCGGAACTGAAGATTTGATGGCTTTAGGTGCGGATATCGGCGCAAAATTTGTATTATTAAATGATGCCATTACCCCGATAGGCTTAAGGGATGCGGAAATCGGAAGTCCTGTTAATTTTCGAATTGGCGAGGCGGGTAAAGATTTTTCCGACCGCTATTACACGACATTTAGTGCAGAGGGCGGCCTTCGCGCTCTCAAACCACTTTCACCGGTGCATATCAGAGCATCTAAAGCTGAAGGCGGCGCTATCTTGATTAAATGGATACGCCGTGGGCGCATCAATGCTGACAGTTGGCTTGGATTGGATATACCGCTTGGTGAAGCATTTGAGCGTTACAAAGTAGACATTCTGGACGGGGCTCAAACTGTGCTGGGCAGCTTTGAAACAAGCCAGCCCGAAATTTTGCTGACGAGCACAATATTGAATGATTTATTTGGCGGACAACCTGTAGCGCTGTCCGTTCGCATTGTTCAGCTTAGTGAAAGAGTGGGAGAAGGTATTCCTGCATTCGCTGAGCTTGAGGTTACGTGACTATCAATAGAAAGGATGCAGAATGACCGATAATAAACCTTGGTATTTATCAAAAACGATATGGGCAGCTCTAATTAGCATAATCGCGACAGTGGCCGCTTTTTTCGGCGTTACGATTGATGATAGTCTGCGCGAGAGTTTAAGTGTGGGCCTGTTGCAGTTGGTGACAGCAATTGCTGGAATTGTTGCAATTTTCGGACGAATTTCGGCTTCCGCAAAAATTTCGTAATTGAAATTGACGTGCAGGTGTTCATGTCCCATTCAGACAGATGAATGTATAAGTGGTGCCATGATGATAAAACTATTCAAATATACCATGTCAGCGGCCCTCTGTTTGAGCGCCATGAGCAATGCGGCGCTTAGCGCGCAAACAATAGAACTTGCCGCAGACAATTGCTTTGCGGCAGGGCAACGATATGCGGCTCAACAAGCGTCTACCCTTGTTGCTGCTGAAGCTGCTTCGCGAAACGGGCAAGCCGTTTGCAAGGTGGTTATTCTTACGCAGGCGAAAAATGGTGAGCGTCCCAAACGGGAAGTCGCATATATTCCCCAATAATAGCACCTTGAGTGCACTTTGAATTTCATCTTTGATGGTGGAATAAAACAGAATCAATACGGGGAAGTTTCATGCGCATTCTGGTTGTCGAAGACGATGCTGATCTAAACCGCCAGCTCAAACAGGCGCTGGAAGAATCAGGATATGTCGTCGATACAGCCAGTGATGGCGAAGAAGGTCATTTCTTGGGCGACACAGAGCCTTATGATTGTGTCGTTCTCGATATCGGTTTACCGCAAATGGACGGCATTAGTGTTTTGCAACGTTGGCGCGAAGATGGCCGCGTCATGCCGGTTCTGATTTTAACGGCGCGTGACCGCTGGAGTGATAAAGTCTCCGGAATTGATGCCGGCGCAGACGATTATGTCACGAAGCCTTTCCACATCGAAGAAATTTTAGCGCGGGTGCGGGCGCTCATCAGACGTGCTGCCGGTCATGCTTCTTCTGAATTGCGCTGCGGCCCGCTAACCGTTGATGTAAAAGCGTCCAAAGCGGTGGTTGATGGGGTAACGCTCAAGCTTACATCACATGAGTTTCGCCTGTTGTCTTATTTGATCCATCACCAGTCGGAAGTCGTTTCCCGTACCGAGTTGACTGAACATTTGTACGATCAGGATTTTGACCGCGATTCCAACACCGTCGAAGTTTTTGTTGGGCGTCTCCGCAAAAAGATAGGTCATGATTTGATTGAGACAGTACGTGGCCTTGGCTACCGTATGACCGATCCTGCATCGAAAGAAGCCAAAGGTTCGGCATAGACATGAAAGCCTTGTCGCTCACACGCAGGGTTGTTGTCCTCTCCAGTGCGTGGACTGTGCTGGCAATCGTGATTTTAGGCTGGCTATTACTCACGCAGTTTAAGGCAGGGGCCGAAAGAAACTTTTCAGAGCTACAGCAAGCTCAACTTTTTTCCCTAATTGGTGCCGTCGACGTTGATGAAAATGGAAATCTAACAGGAGCGCCCAATCTCGGTGAGAACAGTTTTCTCGCGCCTGAATCGGGTTGGCTTTGGCGGGTGCAAATTCTCAGTGGTGCGCCAGACGATGTTCTAACGTCGCCATCCATGGCTGGATTTACCTTCTCGCGTCCTGATTTGAGTGAAATCCCTTATGACAACCAGTTCGCCCGAACATATGTGGTCGACGGCCCTAAGAATTTAAAAATTCGCGTCAAGGAATCTGAAATTGACTTGGGAGAAGGCCGTATCGCTTTGTTTCAAGTCGGCGGCAATCAAAGTGAGTTTGAGCGGGGCATTCGCGATTTCGCGCTTAATGCCGCAGGTTTGCTGGGTACTTTTGGTTTTGGGGTGGTGGGCATCAATGTACTTGTTATTCTCTTTGGCTTAAAGCCGCTTGATCGTATACGCCATGCACTGGGCGAAATTCGTGATGGTCGTGCCGAAAAGCTCTCAGGCGATTTCCCAACAGAATTAGAGCCTATGGTTTCAGAGATGAATATTCTTGTTGAGAACAACAAGCAGATTGTCGAACGGGCGAGAACACAAGTTGGCAATCTTGCTCATTCTCTAAAAACACCACTTGCTGTGCTCCAAAACGAAGGACGGACCAACGCACCTGTCTCGTCGGAGATAGTCAGAACGCAAGCTGCTTCAATGCAGCTTCAAGTCGACCACTACCTTAACCGTGCGCGTATTGCAGCGCAGCAGGGCAGTTTAACGTTTCGCACCGATATTGTTCAGGCGAGTGAGCGCATGGCCAAGGTCATGCGAAAACTCAATCCCGACTTAGACATAAAAACCGAAATACAAGATGATCAGATTTTGTTCGCCGGTGAAAAAGAAGATTTTGAGGAGATTCTCGGCAATCTTTTTGAAAACGCATGCAAATGGGCCGATAAAAAAGTTTTGATTAGGGTGTGCCTAGCAGAACGGGAGCATTCAGACCGGCAATGGATATTGCTAAATGTTGCTGATGACGGTGAAGGTATTCCGGTGGAAGGGTATGAGAAAGCACTTAAACGCGGTCAGCGACTGGACGAAAAAGTACCGGGGACGGGATTGGGGCTTTCAATCGTCAACGATACTGTGACTGCGTATGGTGGCGAGGTTGCGTTAGGCAAAAGTCGTTTGGGCGGGCTTCAGGTTTCAGTGTATTTACCGGCCGCAAAGAGCAATTAAGCCACATTGTTGCCGCGTAAAATTTGTCTTAGAGAAGAACAGGATAATATTTAGGTTGGGTATTTAATAAGTATGGCTTCACTTCGTCGGTTATCACCATTGAGCGGTGTTGCGTTTTCGTTGGCACTTGCTGGTTGTACTTCTACTGGTTTGAACACATCACTGGCGCCAACGGCTTTGTCACAAGAGACAAAAACGGTTGCATCCGGCGAACTGATCGCAGCGCTGGATGGTGGTTTGATTACGCGCTTAACGAGCAAAGGTATTGCGCGCGGCGATAAAGCCATTGCTCTTCAAAAAGAATATCTCGCACTTGAGTACACTGCGCCCGGTGAAGCTGTTCTCTGGCAGGGAAAAGCGATTTCCGGGAGCATAGTGCCATCTCAGCCCTACCGTGTAGGCTCTCAGGATTGCCGCCAATACGAGCATACGGTGGTCGAGGGCGGCGTAGAGTCTTCTGCAAAGGGGACTGCCTGCCGCAATGAGGGCGGCAGTTGGTCATTGCTAAGTTGACGGGATAAATCGGTTTCACGGCATCATTGTCGCACCTAGCCGAATTAACATGGTATTTTTAGTGACGAATGCGTATCTGTAGGCATGGTTTTATGGATATTAATTGCTGTATTGACGTTGAGTGTGTTGACGCTGGCTTTCTGGCCGGCTTTTTCGCGCTCAAGTAATATTGGAGCGACTGAAAACAGGGTCGCGGATTTCGAGCATGATATCGCGGTCTATAAAGATCAGCTGGAAGAATTGGACGCAGAAGAGAAACGCGGTGCCATCTCGCAAGATGATGCAGCCCAGGCGCGTATAGAAATTGCCAGACGCCTTTTAGCTGCTGAGGAAAAACGTGATTCCGGCAAAACGAGTACGCGGTTAAGTCAAAGGCGGGTTTTCGGGACACGAATTTTAGCTGCGGTGGCATTTGTTTTTATCCCCGGCCTGTCGCTATTGATGTATACGTCATTAGGTTCACCGACAATCGGAGCACAGCCCTTAGCTGCGCGCCTTCAAGCGATTAAAGAAGCCGAAACGGCATCCAGCGAACAGGATAAGCAACTTGTGCAGCTTGTTGCACGTGCGGAAAGCCATCTGAAAGAAAATCCGCAGGATGGCAAGGGGTGGGATGTTCTCGCACCTGTGTATTTTCGTTTGGGACAAGGGCCCAAATCGGCTGATGCCTACCGCAATGCTATTCGTCTTCTTGGTGAAAATGCGCAGCGCCTTTCCGGTCTGGGCGAAGTCTTGTCGGCAATGGCAGGCGGCGTTGTGACCGTTGATGCCGATGCGCTTTTCAAGCGTGCTGTCGCTCTTGAGCCTTCAAATGGACGAGCCTTGTACTATCTCGGACTTGGCAATGCGCAGGCAGGGCGTGAAGATACCGCTGCGAGGCAATGGAATGCCATTGTGAATAATGAAACAATTGATGGCAGTTGGCGTGTCGCTGCGGCGCAGAGTATGGCCCGTTTGGCAAGAGAAAATACATTGGCCTTGCCTGGGCCTGATGAACAGGCAATCAAAGATGCCGAACAGATGAGTGAAGAAGACAGACAGGCTATGATCGCCGGTATGGTTGAGCAACTTGATAGCCGACTTCAGGAAAATGCAGGCACGGTTGAAGAATGGCAGCGGCTTATTCGCGCGCGTATGGTACTTGGCCAAGAAAGTGAGGCGGTTGCAGCATTGGAGCGGGCAACTTCGGCCTTTGCAAGCGATCCGCAGAAGCAGGCGCAAATTCATACTTTTGCCGAAAAAATCGGCTTGAAAGTAAAGCAATAGGAACGGGGGTGCATAGCTATGACACGTAAACAGAAGCGTTCGGCTGTAATCTTTGGTGCCCTTGGCGTGCTGGCTGTTGCCGTAGCGCTGGTTCTGACAGCACTGAGCGAGCAGGTAACCTTTTTTCGCACGCCGTCAGATCTTGTAAATGTCGCGCCGGGTGAAAGCGGACGGGTCCGCTTGGGCGGCGTTGTTGTTGAAGGCTCCGTGGATAACTCTCTGGAAGATGCTGTCATCTTTGCCGTGGAAGATGCAAATGCTGCATTAAAAGTACGCTATGCTGGAATATTGCCGGATTTATTTCGCGAAGGGCAAGGCATTGTTGCCGAAGGTGTTTTGGGCAAAGACGGAACATTTACAGCTGATACTGTGCTGGCCAAACACGATGAAACTTACATGCCGCGTGAAGTTGCAGATAGCCTGAAAGAACAGGGCTATTGGAAAGGAACTGAGGCGCAATGATTGTAGAACTCGGACATTACGCTCTTGTACTCGCTTTTGCCTTGGCGCTGGCTCAGATGGTATTGCCTTACGCAGGTTTACGCTATGATGACAGCCGGTTTATCGCCATTGCGCCATCATTGGCGATTTCTGTTTTTTTAATTCTGTCGCTTGCTTTCGGCGTACTGACATGGGCCTATGTAACGTCTGACTTCTCGGTTAAGAACGTATGGGAGAATTCCTACTCGGCCAAACCCTTGCTTTATAAGTTCACGGGCGTTTGGGGAAACCATGAAGGCTCGATGCTGCTTTGGGTATTGGTTCTTTCCTTTTTTGGCGCTCTGGTTGCTGTGTTCGGCAGCAATTTACCTGCCCGTTTGAAGGCCGGTGTTTTGGCGACACAGGGCGCAATCACACTCGCATTCACGGCATTTCTTCTACTGACTTCCAATCCATTTATCCGTCTGGTTCCGGCTCCAATTGAAGGCCAGGATCTTAATCCGATACTTCAGGACATCGGCTTGGCCATTCATCCGCCTCTGCTTTATGTCGGTTATGTCGGCTTCTCGATCTGTTTTTCCTTTGCCATCACGGCCCTGATTGAAGGTCGAATTGATGCTGCCTGGGCACGTTGGGTCCGTCCGTGGACCTTGACAGCTTGGCTCTTTTTGACAGCAGGTATCGCGATGGGTTCATACTGGGCCTATTATGAACTCGGTTGGGGTGGATGGTGGTTCTGGGACCCGGTTGAAAACGCTTCCTTTATGCCTTGGCTTGTCGGTACAGCGCTTCTTCACTCCGCTTTGGTCATGGAAAAGCGCGAAGCGCTGAAAGTCTGGACAATACTCTTGTCAATTCTTGCTTTTTCCTTTTCGCTTCTCGGTACGTTCCTCGTTCGCTCAGGCGTCCTCACATCGGTGCATTCATTTGCGAATGACCCGTCCCGCGGGCTGTTTATTTTGCTCATTCTCATCGCCTTTATCGGCGGCGCGCTTGTCCTTTTCGCCATGCGCGCATCAACGTTGAAAAACGGCGGGATGTTTCATCCGATTTCACGTGAAGGAGCGTTGGTTCTAAACAATCTGTTTTTAACAACGGCGGCAGCAACCGTTTTGGTTGGCACTCTTTTCCCACTCTTGGTCGAAGCGGTCACCGGCGAAAAAATATCCGTGGGCGCACCATATTTCAATTTAACATTCGGACCGCTCATGATCCCCTTGCTGATAGCGGTTCCTTTTGGTCCGTTTTTAGCGTGGAAGCGCGGCAATTTTTATGGTGCCTTTGAACGGCTTTGGATTGCGGCCGGGCTTTCGCTTTTTGTCGCTCTTCTTTTTGTGTATTTTATATATGAAGCACCAATATTGGCCGTGTTTGCTTTTGCTCTGGCGTTCTGGTTGATTTTCGGTGCATTTGCAGACCTTTGGGCTAAAGCTGGATTGCCGAAAGCAAAGCCCTCTGTCGCTTGGGCGCGCCTTAAAGGACTTCCGCGCTCATCTTGGGGAACTGTGTTGGCACACGCCGGTGTGGGGGTGACAACATTGGGTATCGTTGCCGTTACGACATTTGAAGATGAAACTGTTTTGCGGATGACGCCCGGGCAAACCACCCAGTTCGCCGGTTTTGATATGACCTTCGAAGAAATAAATGCGTTTCAAGGACCAAACTATACTTTTGATCGGGCTGTTTTTACCGTGGCGCGAAACGGTAAAACACTTGGGCAAGTTAAGCCGGAAAAACGAATTTACACGGCAAGTCGTCAGCCAACAACGGAAGCAGGCATTTTAACGCAAGCATTTAATCAGTTTTACGTATCGCTGGGAGAAAGAGTGGATGGCAGTAATCAAATTGTCGTACGTATTTGGTGGAAACCGATGGTTACGCTGATTTGGCTCGGCTGCCTCATGATGACGCTTGCAGGCGTGGTCTCTCTTTCAGACCGGCGTCTGCGTATTGGTGCGCCCGTTGCCGCCAAGGCGCGTCATAAGCCAAAAGTTCAACAAACAGGTGTGGCTGAATGATCATTCGCTTTCTGTCAGTGTGCATATTAGGGGTGCTCTTAAGCACTGCACCTGGCCTTGCCGTCAATCCGGATGAAATTCTCGACAATCCGAAGCTCGAACAAAGAGCACGTGATATTTCAGCGAACTTGCGCTGCCTTGTGTGCCAGAACCAGTCTATTGATGATTCCGATGCCGAGCTTGCCCGCGATCTGCGCGTTATTGTGCGTGAACGGCTGGTCTCCGGTGATACAGATGCACAAGTGATGGATTATGTTGTCGATCGCTATGGCGAGTTTGTCTTGCTTCGGCCGGCGTTCTCGCCGCGCAATTTTTTACTATGGGGAACGCCATTATTGGTGCTGTTTTTAGGCGCATTAGCCGCTTTCAGTTACAGCAGACGATATAGTTCCGGCACCGCTAGCCCTACGCCGCTTACAGAAAAAGAAGAGCAGCGCCTCAACGATCTTTTGGACAGAAAAAGAGATCAATAGTCACTCTCGAAAGTTTGACATGTCGGTTACTAAAACTAACGTTAGTATACCGCAAAGTTCAATTTGAGGTGTGCTATGACGACTGAGAAACGCGAATTTCAATCCATATCCGGTGAAATGCTTGCTGCACGGTTTGACCGGCCGGACGGTAAGATTCGCGGTTACGCGCTTTTTGCGCATTGCTTTACCTGCACAAAGGATATTTTGGCTGCGCGGCGTATTGCAACGCATTTGTCGCGTCTTGGTGTCGCTGTATTGCGCTTCGATTTTACGGGCCTTGGTTCCAGCCAAGGCGAATTTGCCAACACCAGCTTTGCATCCAATGTTGAAGACTTGGTCAAAGCAGCAGAATATATGCGCGCACAGGGTGAAGCACCATCCATCCTTATCGGGCATTCGCTTGGCGGGGCGGCGGTATTGGCTGCGGCAACAGAAATTCCTGACATCAAAGGTGTTGTCACCATCGGCGCACCCGCTGACGCGGAGCATGTGCTGAACATGTTCGATGATAAAATCCCGGAAATTGAAGAAAATGGTGTGGCCGAAGTGGTCCTTGCCGGGCGCAAGCTTAAAATTGGCAAGGGATTTATAGAGGCTGCGCGCGACACCAATCTGGTGGATAAAATCGCAAAGATAAAAGCATCGCTTCTGGTGATGCATTCACCGATTGACCAGACCGTTGGCATTGATAATGCAACACGCATATTTGTTGCGGCAAAACACCCCAAATCCTTCATATCTCTCGATCATGCCGACCATCTGCTTTCAAGTGAAAGTGATGCTGAGTTCGCTTCTGAAATGATCTCGGCATGGGCCTCGAAACTTTTACCCCAAGATGAACCGCAAGGTGAGACGGAGATCGAACATGTTCGGGTAAAGGAAACGCGTGACAGCAAGTTCCAGAACACGGTTCAAGCCGGAAAGCACCGCCTGTTTGCCGATGAGCCTCAGTCCGTTGGCGGAACCGATACCGGTCCCAGCCCTTATGATTTTCTGAGCGCCGCGCTTGGCGCCTGTACTTCCATGACACTGCGTATGTACGCCGACTTTAAGAAACTGGACTTGGGAACTGTAACTGTGGATGTCAGTCACAAGAAAATTCATTTCAAAGACTGTCAGGAATGTACGGAAAGCGAGAAGCAGCAATCAGGTAAGATTGATCGCTTCGAGCGTCAGATATCCATAGAAGGGGAGGTTTCCCCTGAGATCGCTGACAAGATTGAGGAAATAGCCAATAAATGTCCGGTGCACCGAACCTTGGAAAGTACAGCAAAGGTTGTAACCAAAGTTGTGGAGGCCACCTGAGCGTAGAAAAATGTGGCTTTATAACGGCGTGAAAATTACAATTTTTTCATGCACTGGAAAGGTTGTTGCAATGTGAACTTCGATAACAAGGAACCTCCAAAGAACGTAATTTTTACAATCTTTGAGTGGTCCAACGCCTGATGAAAAACAGGTTTATTCGAGGAATTACAATGCAAAAAATTACAAAACGTCTTTCTCAATCTGCTCTTGCTCTCGCGGTCATCGGCGCAGGGTTTACAGGTTACACTGCTTCGTCAATCTTGCCGGCCTATGCCGATGCCGTTGACGTGCAGACAGCAACCGTACCGGGATTTGCTGATATAGTTGAAGCGGTATCGCCAGCGGTCGTTTCTGTCCGCGTAAAATCAGATGTGCGACCGGTATCCAACCGTGGCGGCACTTTCCAGTTCGATCCCCGTGGTGATTTCGAAGATCAGATGCGCCGTTTTTTCGAAGACAGAAGTGGTAAAGCGCGTCCCGACCGTCAGCGGCGCTCGGAGCGCTTTGATAAAGCCCGCCCGATTGGCCAAGGCTCAGGCTTCTTTATTTCCGAAGATGGTTTTCTGGTTACCAATAACCATGTCGTCGATGGCGGAACAGAGTTCACAATTCTGATGGATGACGGCACAGAGCTTGATGCCGAGTTGATTGGTAAAGATCAGCGCACAGACCTTGCTTTGTTGAAGGTCGAAGAGGAACGCAAATTCACATATGTAGAATTTGCTGATGAAAATGATATCCGCGTTGGCGATTGGGTGGTTGCTGTCGGTAACCCGTTCGGCCTTGGCGGCACGGTAACAGCAGGTATATTGTCAGGTCGCGGCCGCGATATCGGTGCCGGACCCTATGACGATTTCCTGCAGATTGATGCTGCTGTAAACCGCGGTAACTCCGGTGGCCCGACATTCAACCTTTCTGGAAAGGTTGTCGGCATCAATACGGCAATTTTCTCTCCTTCAGGCGGCAATGTTGGTATTGCGTTTGCTGTGCCTGCAACGCTTGCAAAAGACGTGATTGCCGATCTGAAGGATGATGGCTCCGTAGAACGCGGTTGGCTTGGCGTTGCAATTCAACCGGTAACCGCTGATATCGCGGAATCACTGGGTCTGGATAATCAAAACGGTGCGCTGGTCTCCCAGCCTCAAAAAGGAGCACCTGCTGAAGATGCCGGAATTCGCGCGGGTGACATCATTACCGAAGTTAACGGCGTTGCGATTAAAGGCCCGCGTGAACTGTCAAAAACCATTGCCGGAATTGATCCGGGGTCATCGGTTGAGATCACAATCATGCGTGGTGATAAAAAACGCACGGTCGATCTCACTCTGGGAGAACTGCCACGCGATAAGGTTGCGGGTCTGGAAGCCGAAAAGGAAGTTGATCCAACGGCGATGGAAGACCTCGGTCTGACTGTGATGAAAAATGATCAGGGCGAAGGCATTCTGGTTACATCGGTGGAGCCGGGTTCAAACGCGGCTGAAGCGGGCATTCGTGCCGGAGATATCATCTCGGAGATTAACAACGAAACGATTAACTCTGCGAGTGATATTGATGCGCAAATCGCCGCTGCCAAGAAAGAAGGCAGAAAGGCAGCCTTGCTTCGTTTGGAGAATGAGAACCGTAGCCGCTTTGTGGCTGTGCCAATCGGTTAATCGGTTCTCCAACCTCATAAGTTCCGGCTGATATTCAGTATATCGTTGTTCTCGCCGTGAACTGTACGGCAGCGGATACCCCCTTCATATTCGCTGCCGTATTTTTGCTTTCAACTTTCACGCGGCATTGTTAAACATGGCTATGAAATTTCTTATTATTGAAGACGATGTCGAAGCGGCGAAATATTTACGCCATGCACTGGATGAGGCAGGGCATGTCGCTGATCTGGCGCATAATGGCATTGATGGTTTTGCCTTGGCAGATCATGGTGGCTATGACGCGCTGGTCGTTGACCGAATGATGCCCAAGCGTGACGGATTGTCTGTCGTTGCAGAACTGCGCGAGAATGGCGACAATACGCCCGTTCTTATATTATCTGCATTGGGCGAGGTTGATGATCGTGTCACTGGTCTTCGTGCCGGTGGTGACGATTATCTGACCAAGCCATATGCTTTTTCAGAATTGCTTGCGCGATTGGAAGCATTGGTCAGACGCGGCAGCGCCAGCGAAAATCAATCGCAATATCAGGTAGGCGATCTCGTGCTTGATCGTTTGTCACGTGAGGTGAAGCGGGCCGACCAGACAATTCTCTTGCAACCGCGTGAATTCCGTTTGCTGGAATATCTTATGCGCAATGCGGGGCAGGTCGTCACACGCACAATGCTTTTGGAACATGTGTGGGATTATCATTTTGATCCGCAGACAAATGTGATCGATGTTCATATTTCAAGATTGCGTAGCAAGATTGAAAGAGGCTTCGACAAGCCGCTTCTGCATACGATCCGCGGCGCCGGCTATGTGATGCGCGCATAATGCTATCAAGATTCTCTTCCATGATGAAAACGACTGCGGCGCGGTTATCCGCGCTGTATCTGCTGCTGTTTTCGATATGCGCGATCTTTCTTGTTTTCTATATGACGCATCTGGCCGGTGGTTTTCTCATCAACCAGACAAGAACGTCTTTGAACCAGGAACTGCAAAGCCTCAACCGTGTCTACAATCGCGGCGGCATTCGACTGTTGGTTCGCGAAATTGATCGTCGCTCGCGCAGACCGGACGCTTTTGTCTATCTGGTTTCGGATCAGCAGGACCGTATTCTCGCAGGTAATATTGCTAAAATCGGTCGCGGTGTTTTGAAGAAGGAAGGCTACACGCCAAAACCATTCCGTTACACGCGCATTGGTGAGGAAAACGAAGAACTGGATGACGATGATGCGCCGCGGGCGATAGGCCAGCGTATCAAATTTCAAAATGGGCTGACCGTTCTTGTCGGACGTGATTTGGGTGAGCCTGACCGGTTCAAAAAGATTATCAGAAGCTCGCTGGGTTTGGCTCTCGGCATTATGGCTCTGGGCGGCTTGTTGATATGGTTCTTTGTCGGGCGGCGTGCGCTACGCAGAATCGATAGCGTTTCAAAAGCGAGTGCGGACATTGTCGGCGGTGATCTGAGCAAGCGCTTGCCGGTCTCAACGGCCAATGACGAGTTTGATCGTTTGTCCGTCAGCCTCAATGCGATGCTTGGCCGTATTGAGAAGCTGAACAGCGGTTTGCGAGAAGTCTCGGACAATATTGCGCACGATTTAAAAACGCCGCTCACACGGCTGCGAAATCGCGCAGAAGCCGCTTTGCGCAGTGGCAAATCAGATGACGATTATCGTGATGCCCTCAATGATATGATAGCTGAATCCGACAAACTCATTCAGTTATTCAATGCGATGCTGCTCATCTCAAGAGTGGAGGCCGGATATTCCAAGCATAGCGAAACAGAGCTTCAGTTAAACGAAATTGCCGAAGGTGTTGCGGAGCTATATGAGCCTTTGGTCGAGGAATCCGGTGGTCAGTTGATCTCCAAAATCGACGATAATTTGGTTGTAACTGGAAACAGACAACTCATTGGTCAGGCGTTGACGAACCTCATCGATAATGCCGTCAAATACGGTCAGAGCGATGACACAATTATCTCTATTTTAGGCAAGCGTTCCGACGATCAGAAAAGCATAACTCTCGCCGTTGAAGATAATGGTCCGGGTATTTCGGCTGAAAATTGTGAACGTGCTTTGCAGCGGTTTGTCCGTCTGGATGAGAGCCGTTCCGAGCCGGGCTCCGGTCTTGGTCTCAGCCTTGTTGCCGCGATTATGGATATGCACAAAGGAACGCTCACTTTAGAGGATGCCGGTCCCGGATTGCGGGCAGTTCTGACATTTCCAATTCAGAAGACAACTGCTAAGACCTAGTCATAATCTGACGAGGTTTGATTTGAACGCTTCCGAAAAATGGTTTGGTAAACCGCCCGCACATTTGTTTTTCGCTAACACGCAAATGCTTGATGAAGCGAAAGCCACGCTTTTGTCAGCAGCACGCAGTGCCGGTGCTGAGAAACTCGCCGCATGTATCGACAATAAAGACGATGCACTTACGGATTTTCTAGCGAAAATAATGTGCCTGTCTCCCTTTTTGCGAAGCGGCATTTTGACCTTCGTTGAAGGGCTTGAAGCTGTCTGCGAGCATGGCTTGAACAACAGAATTCAAAGCCTTGTCGATGACGCATTGCAATTGGGCAACTCACCTGATTTGAGTGAGGCTGAATTGATGTCCAGCTTAAGGGTACTTAAGCACGAAGCCCATATTTTGATTGCGCTTGGCGATCTGGCGCAAAGCAATAGCGTCGCAACCACAACGCATTTTCTTTCCCAATTAGCCGAAAATTGTCTTAGTTCCGCGGTGAACTGGCTGCTTAGATCAACGGCCGAAAGCGGCAAGATCGAGATTGCCGACCTGCAAAATCCGTCCAAAGATTGCGGACTAGTGATTTTAGGGATGGGTAAGCTCGGCGGTCGGGAGCTCAATTACTCATCAGACATTGATATCGTTATTTATTTCGATCTTAACGCCAAGAATATGAAGTTCGCTGAAGGTCAAGACGCGACTGAAGTGATGAGCCGTTTCGTGCGCCGTCTTGTGCGTATTATGCAGGAGCGTACCGGCGATGGATATGTTTTCCGCACCGATCTGAGATTGCGCCCTGACCCGGGCGCCACACCTTTGGCTGTCAATGTTGATGCAGCACTTCATTACTATGAGAGCAGGGGGCAGAACTGGGAACGTGCAGCTTTTATTAAAGCCCGTCCAGTGGCCGGTGATCATCAGGCGGCACTATCGTTTCTCAATGAGCTAAAGCCGTTCATTTGGCGTAAATATCTTGATTACGCAGCCATTTCCGATGTGCAGTCTATCAAGCGCCAAATCCATGCCCATAAAGGCCATGGTAAAATTACCGTGCATGGCCATAATTTAAAATTGGGCAGGGGCGGAATACGCGAAGTCGAGTTTTTTGTTCAAACACAGCAGCTGATTGCAGGCGGCCGCGCGGAAAGTTTACGGCACCGTGAAACGGTGGAGATGCTCAACCGGTTGGCCGAGGAGCATTGGATTGATGTGTCAGTGCGTGATGAAATGTCCGCCGCCTACAGCTTTTTGCGGCGGGCAGAACATGCAGTTCAAATGGTCGCGGATGAACAAACGCACGATTTGCCCAAAGATGATGAAGAGCTCGCAGTGATCGCAGGTCTACTGGGGCTGGAAGATGTTGCAGCGTTCAGTACGGAGTTGATGAAGCATCTCAAAATTGTCGAGAAGCATTTCGGCGACCTGTTTGAAGACGAGCAAACTCTAAGCGGTCCAGCGGGCAATCTTGTTTTCACAGGGGGTGATCCCGATCCTGATACTTTGAACAATCTAAGCGCAATGGGTTTTGAGCGGGCAATTGATATTTGGAATATTGTGCGCACTTGGCACTTCGGCCGGTACCGTGCGCTGTCTTCTGCCAAAGCGCGTGAGCAACTGACAGCACTTTTGCCAAGCCTGCTGGATAGTTTTGCACAATTTGGTCAGGCCGATGAAACCCTGATTAAATTCGATAAGCTTTTGGCCGGTTTGCCCGCAGGCATGCAGCTATTCTCAATGCTGAATTCCAATCGGCAACTGCTTGGGCTGATGTCCAAAATATTATCGTCGGCGCCGCGGCTTGCCAATATCGTCACCGCACGCCCGCTCATTTTTGACGGCATGTTGGAGCCTGCATTTTTTGAACGTATGCCGGACCATTCCGAGCTTCAGGAACGCCTGAATTTCTTTGTCGGGGAGGGTAGAGTTTATGAGGATGTGCTCGACCGTTTGCGTATATTTGCCGCCGAGCAACGTTTCTTAATTGGCGTTAGAATGCTGACCGGATCTATCGACCCGCAAACAACCGCCAAGGCGCTATCCGCTCTCGCGGACATGTTGCTGGAGAAAGCTCTGATCGCTGTTACGGAGGAAGTTGAAGCAAAGCATGGCGTCATAGAAGGCGCATCCATGTGTCTGGTTGCCCTTGGCAAGCTGGGAAGCAGGGAAATGACAGCGGGCAGCGATGTCGACCTGATATTGATTTATGATGCGCCCGATGCTTTGGCCGAGAGCGATGGTCAGAAACCTCTGACACCTTCGCAATATTTTGCCCGTGTGACACAGCGCCTTATCGCCGCTCTGTCTGCGCCGACTGCGGAGGGTGTTCTCTATGATGTTGATTTTCGCTTGCGCCCGTCCGGCAATAAGGGACCGCTAGCAACATCTCTAAAGGCGTTTTCCAGATATCAACGCGAAGATGCCTGGACGTGGGAACATATGGCTTTGACGCGGGCGCGGCCGGTCTGCGGTGATCCAACACTGATGGAAAAATTTGCGGACGAGCGCAATGAGATTATCTGTATAAATCGTGAGCGCGAACAGATCGTCGCCGACATTGCTTCCATGCGCCTTCGTTTGGAAAAAGAAAAGCCCGCCAAATCGATCTGGAACCTGAAAATGGTCCCCGGCGGTATCGTCGATATTGAGTTTTTGACGCAATATTGGATGCTGACTGACTTACCAAATTGTAAGGCTGGTTTAACGAACCGTAATTTGAATGCCCATGGTGCTGGAGATATTCTCAGACTGCTTAATGAAGAAATCATTGCTGAAAATGACAGGAAAGAGCTGATTGAGGCTTTGGACATTTACAGCAAAATCAGTCAACTGATTGCACTGTGTTCGGCGGAAAAATTTGACCCGCAGAGTGCACCAAAGGGTTTGGTGGAAGAATTGTGTGCGGCTACAAACATGCCAGATATCATCCAACTGGAAGCCCATCTTCAAGAGCATAGTCACGCTGTTCGATCAATTTTCGAACAGTATATATCTCTGGAGCAGCCCTGAAATAAACACAGGCACTTAAAGCTCCAGCTGGATCAACAATGATGCATGGAGAATAAAATGTCTGTATTGAAAAAAACAACAATCGCAGTTTTGAGCGTAGCGGTAATTGCGGGTTCCGTATCGGCTTCATTTGCTGAAAAACGCGGTGGCGGACGCGCAGAGATGCGCTTTGAAAAAATGGATGCCAATAGCGATGGTAAGCTTGATTTCGCCGAGTTCAGCGCGCCGCTGATCGAGCGTTTTGAAGGCCTTGATGCCGATAGCAACGGCGTCGTTACCAAAGCTGAAATCGAAGCTCTTGAAACAGAGAAAAAGGGCGAAAAACGCCGGGCAATGAGAATAGCAAAGCGCTTCGATCTTGATGGTAATGAAGAAGTAACACGGGCAGAACTTGAAAACCGCCAGCAGAAATTTTTCGCCTTGATGGATAAAAACGATGATGGTTTTGCAACGCTCGACGAAATGCCGAAGCACGCTAAGAAAAGAGGCGACCGTAAAGGCAAGAAAGAGCGCGGTGACCGCGGCTAATCGAACGTCATAATCAAGAGGCCGCTTATTCAGCGGCCTCTTTTATCGTGGCATCATGTTCAATGGGAATACGCACAGAAACGATCGTTCCTTTGCCTTCCACTGAACGAATTTTCATCGAGCCGCCATGAAGTTGCGCCAGTGACTTGGAAATCGCGAGGCCAAGGCCAGAACCGGTGTGATTTTTGGAAAATTGGTTCTGCACCTGTTCAAATGGCTTGGCTATGCGCTTTAGTGCTGCTTTGGGGATGCCGCAGCCCGTATCTTCAATCGTAATTTGCAGGGCATTGGAAAGTGCTTTGCAGCGCACTTTGATGCGGCCACCTTCTTCGGTGAATTTTACCGCATTGGATACCAGATTAATCAGAATCTGCTTCATTGCCCGGCGGTCCGCAAGGATCGACATGTCGCAACTGATGTTCTGCTCAACGTGAATGTTTTTCTGCTCGGCCTGAAGTGAAAGCATTTGAACGCTTTCCTCGATCAGCGGGCGAAGCTCAATATCTTCTTTTTCAAGAACAACACGGCCCGCTTCAATTTTAGACATTTCCAGAATGTCATTGATAACGCCAAGCAGGAAGCTGCCGCTTTTATTGATATCTTTGGCATATTCATCATAACGATCAGAGCCAAGAGGCCCGAACATCTTGCTTTGCATAATGTCAGAAAAGCCGATGATTGCGTTAAGCGGTGTACGTAGTTCATGGCTCACATTGGCTAGGAATTCGGTTTTCGCCAGATAGGCAGCTTCCGCAACTTCTTTTGCCTTGAGATATTTTTTGTTGAGCTCGGAAAGCTCCATCGCTTTAAGCTGTGATTTTGTACGTTCGATAGTCACTTGTTCAACGGATGAAATAAGGCACTTCTTACTTTCCTGAAGGCGTTCTTCTTGGAGTTTCAACTGCGTGATATCAGTGCCGACAGAGATCATGCCACCGGCCTGTGTCTGCCGCTCATTGACCTGCAACCAGCGGCCATCAGCGATTTGCCGCTCGTAAGTTTTCGATGTGCCCAGTTCGTCATCGCTGACAAGACGACGCTCGATCAATGGCTCCCTGATCAACTTTGTAATTTGACTGCGCGGGGTGCCCGGTATCAGGGCTTCGTCGGAAAGGCCGTTATATTCAGCGAATTTCTTGTTGCACAGAACCAGCTTGTCATCGTCATCCCAAAGTGAGAACGATTCAGATGTGCTTTCAATAGCCGCTTTCAAGTTTTGGCTGGCGATTTCTGACTGTTCTGCAAGACGGTGGTTTTCTGTTACATCAACGGCAATGCCGATCAGGTGGTTGCCGCCGGATGGATGTTCGACGAGTTTTGTGCGAATACGCAGCCTTACAAAGTGACCTTCCGCGTGCCGCATACGGATAATTTCATCGACAGCGGTAATTTCATGTGCGGCAGCGCGCTGGGCAAGTTCGAACAGGTCCATGTCTTCGCTGTGAACCATCGGAGATATCTCGCCGAATGACAGCACATCATCGATAGGTTCATAGCCCAGCATTTCAAACATTGACCGCGACCAGAAAATACGGCCGTGAGCCAGATCCCAATCCCACAAGCCGCAATGACCGCGTGCGAGTGCCATCTCTACGCGTTTCAAGGTTTCGCGATAAACTTTTCCGGCTGACCGGCTGCGTGCGATTTGTGCAAAATAGGCATAAAGCAAAATGATGAGAATGCTGGAGGTCAGCGCAAACACAGTCACCGTAAGCGCGCATCGTCGTTGCCAGGCGGCATAAAGGTCCGCCTCGGATTGCATAACGGCGATAACTGAAGAACCACCGCCAATTTTTGTGGCGCTAACAATGTGCGGTGTTCCATTCAGCAAAAGTTCCTGAACGCCAGCATCTTGTCCGAACAGAAACAAGGCTTGCGACTGACTGAGAATTGCAGGCAGATTTTTCCCGAACAGCGATTGATCACCGCCGCGCATGCCAATGATTTCGCCATCTTCGCCCGTAACAACAACGAACCGGCCTTCATGAGTTGCTTCAGGAGGCAGGACACGCACGAGTATTTGTTCAAAATCCGGGCCGCTTACCGGCGCAAAGCCATTGTCACGGGCGTTGTCGACAGCACTTTTTGCAGAAGACGCGAGTAGCGAAGCAAACATCCGGCCTTGCTCGCCAGCGATTTGCCGGTCAGCCAGCAATGTTGTGCCGCGTACAAAAAACAAGCCGCATAGGAAAATCATAATTAAAATGGGTATGGAGCGCTTCAGATAAGGTTCCAAAACTGAAATCGGGCTTGCCACCGGCTCCGCAAGAAATTTTGCGTGGCCTTCCATTCCGTCAGCATCAAACCTCGTTAGATCAGCGAATGACAAAGTGGTCCCCTTAGCGCCAAGCAGCGCTTTGTAAAACAGCCCCCATAGCTGCCCTCTGCAGTGATTTTGGATACGCAGCTGCCGAAACACAACGAAGCAGCTAGACACAATGAATCAAAAGTGATTCCCTGTGTCTAGTCCCTTGAGTCAAATAATTAAGAAAAACTTTAACAGTTTTATCTTTGTTCCGTTTTGAGACGGTTTTTACGGACTTGTTAAGCCAGTGTTCGCTCAAGAATATCGCGCACATCGCGCGACAGTTTCTTTTTTGCTGCCAATGTTTTGAGCGCCTCATGTGCATGGCCCGCACGATCTTTCTCTAAATTGCGCCATGAACGCATAGCGGTAATCAAACGCGCTGCAACTTGCGGGTTAATTTCATCCAACCGGCCGGTCGCATCACATAAGAAACGATATCCCGCACCATCAGCCCTGTTAAAACCGGTTGGATTGCCAATCGCAAACGAGCCGAAAAGAGAACGGACACGGTTTGGATTCTCCCAAGAAAAGTTTTCCGCTTTGCTCAAGGCTTCCACTCTCTCAAGAGCATTGCTGCCGGGCATCATGGCCTGAATAGCGAACCATTTATCCGTCACGATTGCATTGTCCGCGTACTGTTTCTTAAATGCTTCCAGCGCTGAGGCAGTTTCTTCTGCATAAGGCGCTTGAAGGGCTAGAATGCTTAAAGCGTCCATGCGGTCCGTCATGTTGTCTGCATTGGCAAAGTGGTTCGCCACCAGTTCCAGATCACCGTTCGCACGAACGATGAGACCAAGGGCCGTATTTCGTAATGCCCGTATGCCCGCGCTGGAGGCATCCGGTACGAATGGCTTTGCAGGTTGAAGCTTCGAATAAGTTGCCTCAAGGGACACCAAACACTCTTGCGAGATTGCTGCGAGAATGTGTGTGCGAGCCGTATGAATAGCATCAGGGTCGATGTCACTCCCGATTTCGCGGGCGATATCTGCTTCGCTAGGCAGGTTAAGGCACAGAGCTCGATATGCCGGCTCTAATGTGTCATCATTCAATATTTCATGCAGAATTGTTGTCAGTTCAGGTGAGGTGGAAATTTCCTCACCCTGCTGAACATCCTTTGTCGCCTGTCGTAGCTGGCGCATAGCAAGGCTGGATAAAGCCTCCCAGCGTGCAAAAGCATCGCTGTCACGGCGTGCCAGAAATGCCAGTTCTTTGTCGCTGCGCTCGGGTATTGTCGTTACAGGCGCTGAAAAGCCGCGCAATACAGAAATGACGGGCTTTTGTTCAACACCCTCGAATTGGATTGTGTGTTTAGGCTCGCGCACATGGATAACATCGCCGGTCACATCAGCGCCGGTGACGCCGCTAAACGACAGATCACTGCCCTCAGGCCCAACAAGCCCAAACCGCACCGGAATATGCATCGGCGCAACTTCGCCGGTGACAACTGTCGATCTTAAACTCTGTGTAATGTTGACGGTAAAGCGCTTGTTTGCTTCGTCATAATTTGTTCCGATTGCAAGATTTGGCGTTCCTGCCTGATCATACCAGAGCGCAAATTGTTTGAGATCAGCGCCGGTTGCATCTTCAAAACATTTTATGAAATCTTCAATCGTTGCAGCATCGCCATCATGGCGTTCAAAATATAGATCAAGCGCACGCTTGTACCCGTCTTCGCCGACAATTGTCTTGAACATTCCGACGACTTCAGAGCCTTTTTCGTAGACGGTCGACGTATAAAAATTGTTGATCTCAGAATAACGCTGAGGCCGCACAGGATGGGCGAGAGGGCCGGCATCTTCAGGAAACTGGTGCGCGCGTAATCCGCGGACTTCGGCAATCCTTTTAACAGGAGCCGACCGTTCGTCAGCGGAGAAAGAGTGGTCACGATAAACCGTAAGCCCTTCTTTCAGGCATAGCTGAAACCAGTCGCGACAGGTGATCCGGTTTCCTGTCCAGTTATGAAAATATTCGTGGGCAATAATGGCTTCAATATTCGCATAATCCTGATCGGTGGCAGTTTCCGGATCTGCCAAGACATATTTGTCATTGAAAATGTTGAGGCCCTTATTTTCCATCGCGCCCATGTTAAAGTCTGAAACCGCAACGATCATGAATATGTCCAGATCATATTCGCAGCCATAAACCTCTTCATCCCACTTCATTGAGCGGATAAGCGAGTCCATGGCATATGCCGCCCGTGGCTCTTTGCCGTGTTCAACATAGATTTCGAGAGAAACTTCACGGCCTGAACGGGTGGTAAAGCTGTCTTTGAGAACACCCAGATCACCGGCGAAGAGGGCAAACAGATAAGCAGGCTTTGGATGTGGATCATGCCACACTGCAAAGTGGCGACCATTATCAAGTTCACCTTTGTCAGTGCAATTACCGTTGGACAGCAGCAATGGGACCGTATCGCGGTCGCCTTCAATGCGCACCGTGAAAACAGAAAGGATATCCGGTCGGTCAAGGTAGTAAGTGATGCGGCGGAAACCTTCGGCCTCGCACTGTGTGCAGAAATTACCTGAAGTTCGGTAAAGGCCCATCAGCTTCTTGTTTGCAGTCGGATTGATTTTGGTGACAATTTCAAGCGTAAAGGCATCGCTATCCGGAAGCTGTGTAATGCTTAAGCCATCGTCATTGAGTGTGTAATCATCACGGGCGAGCGCGCTATTGTTGATCGCTATGGATACCAGCTTCAGCTCATCGCCGTCCAACTCAAGCGGTGCGTCGGTGGCAACGCCTTTAGCGCGGCGTATCGTCAATTTGGATGTGACGACAGTCTCTTGCGTATCCAGTAAAAAATCCAAATCTACCTTATCAATCACATAGTCACTGGGACGATAATCTTTGAGTAGAATAGCTGTTCCTGATTGCGTACGCATAAATGACCTTAAGGTGAGGAGGGGTGGAAGGGTGAATGTTCGTTATACTGAAATCTATGGGGTGTTGTTAAGCGTTTAAAGACATTTTCGGCTATCGTGGAATGTTTGATGAACTTTAAAGCGTTTTTTGTGACGTGCTTGCTTCAAATTTGAGGAACAATTGAGCTTTTAAAGCGTTTTGTCTCAGGGTCGATACAATAACGAAAAACGCAAGGAGACAACATGTCTAAAGGCACAGTTCCAGTTGACGCGCTGATCGTGGTCGGGTCCGGTGAAGGCGCCCATTATTTTCGCAACATTGGCACCAATCTTGATATTAAGCTCAAAGACGAAGGCGCTTTAAAGCCCGGTGATCTTGCAGATCAAGGCCCGTCAGGAAAGCAACCACCTGATATGTCGGCCAAAGAATCAATGGAAATGACATTTTCCAAAATATTGGCATCTGACCTTTATGATAAAGCGCACAAAGGTTCTTACAAAGATGTTGTGCTGGCTCTTGATCCCGAAACATTGGGCGAAGTGCGCCCGCTTCTCCATAAAGAGGTGTTGAGCAAAGTCTCGATGGAATTGCCCAAAACTCTCGTAAACCACCCTGTTACAGACATTGAACGGTCTCTATCTGCCGCAGTGAACTAGCATCAGGTTTAAATCGTAAAAGTATCAGGCACCTTGTTTCTGGCAGGGTGCCTGATTTGTTTCCGGCATTTAAAATGCAAATAAACCGGTTTCTACGCCATCTGTTTAAACGCCGTGTTCAGACGGGTCGGCTTCTTCCTCAGAACGCGGATCGAGCTGATACATCTCAGGCGTTTGCGTGCGTCCGAATGACGTATAGGCAAATTCACCACGCTCCTCTTCGCTCGGTGCATCAGCTACTTTCAAGCGCAATATTGTGAAGATGGCAAAGGCAGCAAAGCCAAAATGAATGGCTGAAAACAATCCTGAACTGCCCATAAAGCCGATCAATAGGCCCGCGATGATAGGACCAATCATAGATCCAACAGCATAGACAATCAGCAGGCTGGATGAGGTTTCGACAAATGCACCCGGTTCGGCGTGGTCATTGGCATGAGACACGACGAGGGAATAAAGCGGCATCAGCACACCGCCAAAAAGGAACATGGCGACAAACAATGTTAAATTGGTCGTCGGTTCATAAAAGGTAAGAATACCGGACACCAATATGCCAACGAATGTACATGCGAGCATGACATAACGGCGGTCCATTTTATCGGAGGCGCGGCCGAGCGGAAATTGAAGGACAACGCCGCCAAGCATAGCGACCACAAGCATCACAGCGATCTGCGAGCTGGAATAACCTAGAAGCGAGCCGTAAACCGGCGCCTGATAGCTCCATGCGCCGAATGTAAAGCCCGTGACAAGCGCGCCGATGGTCGCAACCGGAGACATTGAATAAAGGCGTCTTAGATCGACTTTTACCTCTGCTGGCGGCTGGGGCGAAATAGCAGGCGAGACACCGGTCGGAATAACAGCGGCTGCATAGCTCATGGCGGCAAAAATAAACAGTGTGGTAAGAGCAGGGTCCGACGTTACCAGCAAAAACTGCCCGATCATGAGGCCGACCGTGTTGGTTACCATATAGGAAGAAAACACAAAGCCGCGCGACTCGTTGGAAGCACGCTCGTTAAGCCAGCTTTCGACCACCATATAAGCACCTGACAAGGCAAAGCCAGCAACACCCCGCAACAGGAACCAAACCGGAATGTTGACGAAAACAGCATGTGCCATCAGCGAAATCGCAAGCATGGCAGCCATAACCGCATAGACGCGCACATGACCGATACGGCGAACAAGCCACGGAATATAAATACAGCCTGCAACAAAGCAGGCGGCATAAAACGCGCCCATAAAACCAATCGTCAAAGGCGACCAACCTTCAAGTCCTGCGCGCAGCGGCAATAAAATACCGGTCAAACCAGACCCGATAAGAAGAAAGAATGTCGATATCAACAGTCCTGCAATAGGGCGAAGCTGTAAAATCATTTTGTAATTGTACCGATAAAATGGGCTTTAAATTTGCGGCCTCTATGCGCCGTTCGTGCTGGCTCGGATTAAGTAAATACGACGTATAAATCAGCTTTGTGACGCATTTAGAATATTTGCTATTTTGCCGCAAGCTTCGCTTTGAGCGAAAGCAAGTCCAGCCAGGCATTGCGCTTCAACCGCGGCTGATTGATCAGCATTGCCGGATCAAATGTCGCTATGGCTTCAATGTTGAAATTGGGAAGCATTGTCCACTTGCCACGTGCCTGCATAATCGTCTGACGTGTTTTTAAAATGTGCCTTGCAGCACCATTGCCCAGTAAAAGGATCAGTTCGGGCTGGGCAAGTTGTATTTGTCTGGCAAGGAAGGGCGCGCACATGTCCAAATGCAGCGGTGTGGGCGCGGAATTGCCCGGTGGGCTCCAGGGCACACAATAAGAAATGTAAACATCATCATGGCGCGATAGGCCGATCGCACTCAGCATTTTTTCAAGCAACAATCCGTTCGGGCCAGAAAATGCACTGCCTGCATTGTCGTCGATTCCTGTTGGCGCACCGCCGATGATCATAAGTTTTGCGCCGCGCTTGCCGCCTTCAAAAATCGTGGAGCGGGCACTTCTTTTAAGGTTGCAACCTTCAAAAGTTTCAACAGCCTGTTTGAGCGCATCCAGATCGCTTGCCGCATCAGCCATGGCGATCGCTTTGGCGATGACTTCCTCGGTGGGCAGGGTAACTGCTGCATCGGCCTGTGCAATGGGGCGCGGCGCATCTTTAATGCGCTTGCGCGGATCCATTTCCATCAGGGCAGGTTCGTGCGGGTCCGTACTTTTGCTGTTTGCGGGAGCAGCATCGCTTTCGGTGCGTTTTGGCTCAGGAGCAGCCTCAAAACGATCCAGTGCAACATCTGATATAGGGAAATCCAACCCGCTCTCGGCATAAAAGCGGAGAAGGGAGTGAATTTCTTCTACAGTCATATCGTTGGCATTATCGGTATCGCTCATTGCTCAGTTCTATATCGTGCACCGCTACGCATTAAAAGGTAATTCGATGATTAAAGACTGGCAGGTGCGGTGAGAAAATATAGGTGCTTAATAGCGCCAACAGACATATCATTGACGTTAACGTCAAAATTAAATACGACGAACGGAATAAAAGTGTTGGTGATCGCGATGCTGGCTGTATTTGGTCAAAAGGTCTGGCACTGTTAAGACGATACAACCTCAGCGAATGCTGGGCTAATACATATTCGGGAGATATTGATGAGCGATAACCCAATGAACGAACCACGCGAGAGTATGGAGTTTGACGTTGTTATTGTTGGTGCGGGACCGGCCGGTCTTGCCGCAGCGATAAAACTTAAACAGCTCAATGAAGAACTTTCCGTCGTCGTTCTGGAAAAAGGCGCTGAGGTTGGCGCTCATATCCTGTCAGGCGCGGTTGTTGATCCGATTGGTCTGGACAAATTGATCCCTGATTGGCGTGATGACGCTGAGCATCCGTTGAAAACACCGGTGACAGACGACCAGTTTTTGTTTCTTGGACCTGCGGGCTCCATCCGCTTGCCAAACTTTGCAATGCCGCCTTTGATGAACAATCACGGTAATTATATTGCCTCTCTTGGTAATGTAGCGCGTTGGCTGGCTGCCCGTGCCGAAGCACTTGGTGTTGAAATTTACCCTGGCTTTGCGGCTGCCGAAGTCATCTATGATGAAAGCGGCGCAATGAAAGGTGTTGCAACCGGCGATATGGGCATTGAAAAGGACGGCACGCCCGGTCCGATGTTTGCGCGCGGCATGGAACTGCATGGCAAATATGTATTGATAGCCGAAGGTGTCCGCGGTTCGCTTGCCAAACAGCTGATCAAAAAATTCGATCTCGATAAGGATTGCGAACCGGGCAAATTCGGCATCGGCATTAAAGAGCTTTGGCAGGTTGATCCGGCCAAGCATAAGCCAGGCCTTGTTCAGCACTCATTCGGCTGGCCGCTGGATATGAAAACAGGCGGCGGTTCATTTCTCTATCATTTGGAAGACAATCAGGTTGCCGTCGGCTTTGTGCTGCATCTGAATTACAAAAACCCTTACCTGTCACCGTTTGAAGAGTTCCAACGCTTCAAGACCCATCCGCGTATTCGCGAAACATTTGAAGGCGGTAAGCGTATTTCTTATGGTGCGCGCGCCATTACGGAAGGCGGCTGGCAATCTGTACCTAAAGTGTCATTCCCGGGCGGCGCACTGATTGGTTGCTCGGCAGGTTTCGTCAATGTGCCGCGCATTAAAGGCTCTCACAATGCGATACTTTCCGGCATACTTGCTGCAGAAAAAGTTGTTGAGGCGCTTAGTGCCGGCAAAGCAAATGACGATGCGCTCATCACGTATGAAAATGAATGGCGCAGCAGCGAAATCGGCAGCGACTTGAAAAAAGTCCGTAACGTCAAACCGCTATGGTCACGCTTTGGAACGGCACTGGGTGTCGGCATTGGCGGCATTGATATGTGGATCAACCAGCTTACCGGTGGCCGCTCGCTGCTGGGCACTTTGAAGCACGGCAAAACAGATGCGGAATCTTTGGAAAAGGCTGAAAAGCACAAACCGATTGATTATCCGAAGCCGGATGGCATTTTGACATTTGACCGGCTTTCTTCTGTGTTCCTGTCAAATACAAACCATGAAGAGAACCAGCCGGTTCACTTGAAGGTGTTGAATCAAGAACTTCAGAAATCGTCGGAATATGCTGAATTTGCTGGACCTTCTTACCGTTATTGCCCTGCGGGTGTGTATGAGTGGGTGGATAGCGCCGGTAATACAATCACTGCACCGCATGATTATAAAGAGTCGGACGATGTACGCTTTCAAATCAATGCGCAGAACTGCGTGCATTGTAAAACATGCGATATCAAAGACCCGAACCAGAACATCAACTGGACAGTGCCGCAAGGCGGTGAGGGGCCGGTTTATCCGAACCTGTAACCCGTCGATCAGGTCTTGAAATTAAAGCGCGGCACACACCGCGCTTTTTATTGCGCAGATTGCGCTTCCCGCTCCTCTTCATCAACGCGCGGATCCATGGCAATAGTCTCTGTCGTCTGCATGCGGGTGGGCGACATATTCACAAAATCGCTGCGCTGTTCGACCGGTACCGGCGCGCGCTGTGTGATGCGGTAGATGGCGTAAACAATCAACAGAACATGAGCGATTGCGGTCGTAATGAAGAGACCCGACGGGCCTGTAAATGACATAACACCGCCGGCCATCAGCGGTCCGGCGATAGAGCCGCAGCCAAATAGCAACAACAGGCCCGAAGATGTTCTTAAAAAGTAATTATCGGGCGCATGGTCATTCGCATGTGCGACGATGACCGGATACATGGCAAAAATACAGGCGCCGAAAAGGCTCGATGCAATAAGCACGGCTATCGCGCTTTGTGGCTGCCAGAACACAAAATAGGCATCACACAGTGCCGCAATGGCAACCACGGCAACGAGTACGATGCGGCGGTCCATTTTATCCGAATAATAGCCAATCGGTACCTGGGCCGCAGCGCCTGCAAGAATCGAGACACTCATAAATAAAGCAATGGCAGGCACGGAAAGGCCGATTTGTTCGCCGTAAACAGCACCGAGCGTCCCAAAAGCACTGTTTGATACGCCGATGAGAATAACGGCGGCAACAGCTACGGGAGAGTTTTTCCAGAGTGTCGCCAGATCAAGCTTGGTTTCTGTCAAAGGTTGCGGTTGCTCGGAAGTGTAAAGGGAGGTCGGGAGCAGGGCAAAAGAATAGAAAATCGCCGCGACAACAAAGAACAAAGGCGCATTGCTATCGCCGAGTGTAATGACCATTTGACCGGCGGTAACAGCGGCAAGGTTGACCATGGTATAAATGCCAAATACGCGGCCGCGCACATTCGCCTCAGAGCGCTCATTCAACCAGCTTTCAACAATCATGGCCGCGCCTGCAAAGCAAAAACCTGCCACGCCGCGCAGCGGAATCCATGCCGCGGGATGGAGCGCGATAAGCGAGCCGAGAATTGACACAACTGCGAGCGCCGTCATGGCGCTGAAAGCACGGATATGGCCAACGCGCTGCACCGTATTGGGGACCAGCAGACAGCCAAGTACAAAGCCGATGGCCCAGCCTGTGCCTAAAAGACCAAGCGAGAAAGATGAAAACCCTTCTATAGAACCGCGCAGCGGTAATATCAGGCCATTGACACCGCCCGCGAACATTAAAAATGCAGAGCCAATAAAAAGCGGTGTCGTTGAGCGTGGTAGTGCAGGCATGTCGGTCCCCGAGATTTACATAAACATGCGTGATTTGCGGCGCTGGCTCAAGCCTGAAGGCTTCTGTCTTTAGATATAAATATGGCCCGGCAAAGTTTGCCGGGCCTTACTTAAAAGCATATTTGTTGTGTTTTTATTTCAGTGTGATTTGTGTAAATCCAACCGCGACATTGACACCTTCAGATGCTGACAGGCTGAGTGGTTGCAGCGCGAATGAATCCGAAGAACCGCCAACTAGAACGTTTGCGCCAAGACCAGCGGCGAAGGCTGCTGATGCAGATGCACCGGAATAGGTGCCTGCAAGTGCATTAGGTGCATATTTATCGGCTTCAGCGGCGACAACTGTCCAGCCAATGATTGACTTGCCGGTAACGCCAATATCTACGCCATATTTATCGATTTGACCGACATAGGTTTCGGTCGGCTCACTGGCGTTGGCAGGTGTAAATGAGCACGTCATGTCTTTTGATGAGCCGAATACAAATCCTGTACCGCCATCAACTTCACATGTTAGTTGGCCCAGCTGGACGCCTGATTCTTGGGCATTCGCCTGCGTTGCAAGTGGCAGCGCAGCAAGCGTGGCAGCAGATGTAAGAGCGATAATATTGTTACGTAAAGTCATGATTGTGACCTCTCGTTTGGCTGTGTTCAAATCGAACTAAGCGTTAGAATGAAGCGATAGTTTTCCGCTCAAACAAAGTTTGTTTTTGCGTATATCGCCCTGCGTGGGTCTACAATGCGTGTCGGGCTTTTGAGTTCCACATTCAGCGCGGATTGTGAAACTCAACTAATGTTACAATTTATAGCAAGCCGTGTGTTTTTATTGAAATGCGGTTTCCGAAAAACTGCGGAGCTTGCGCGAATGCAGGCGTTCTGAAGGCATTTGCCCTAACTTTTCCATTGCGCGGATGCCGATAATCAAGTGCTGGTTGACTTGCCGCTTGTAAAAATCTGTTGCCATGCCGGGCAGTTTTAATTCGCCATGCAGTGGTTTATCGGAAACACAAAGCAATGTGCCGTAAGGCACGCGGAAACGAAAACCGTTTGCTGCAATCGTTGCCGATTCCATATCCAAAGCAATCGCACGCGACTGGCTAAGCCGTTTAACCGGTCCGCGCTGATCGCGTAGCTCCCAGTTTCGGTTATCAATCGTAGCAACTGTGCCTGTGCGCATGATGGCTTTCAGTTCATAACCTTCAAGGCCGGTGACTTCCGCAACGGCCTGTTCCAGTGCGACCTGAACTTCCGCAAGGGCGGGGACAGGCACTGACAGTGGTAAATCATCGTCCAGCACAGAATCTTCGCGCACATAGGCATGCGCCAGAACATAGTCGCCAAGCGCCTGTGTATTACGCAGGCCGGCACAGTGGCCAAGCATCAACCATGCGTCTGGACGCAGAACCGCGATATGATCGGTAATGGTTTTGGCGTTGGAAGGCCCGACACCGATATTGACCATCGTGATACCGGCACCATTCTTTTTGACAAGGTGGTATGCAGGCATTTGCGGCAGACGTTGCGGCTCGATGCCTGATGCGTGGCTGGTTTCGCCATGCTTGGTAACCAGATTGCCCGGCTCTACAAACGCAATATATTCACTGTCCGGATCAGCCATTTCCTCACGTGCATAGGCGCAAAACTCGTCCACATAGAACTGGTAGTTTGTGAATAGAATAAAGTTCTGAAAATGGCTTGGACTGGTTGCCGTGTAATGGGCAAGACGGGCAAGCGAATAATCAATGCGTTGACCGGTAAAAGGCGCAAGCGGTGAGGGTTCGCCATCGCGCGGTTCAAAATCACCATTCGCAATATCGTCATTCGTCACATTAAGATCAGGCACGTCAAATACATCGCGGAGCGGGCGCACCATGGCGTCAGGGTCAGACTGGTCAACATATGTGCCTTCTTTAAAGGCAAAATGCAGCGGAATAGGGGTGCCGCTTTCGGACACTTCGACCTTGATGTCGTGATTGCGTATCAAAAGGCTGATCTGTTGTGTCAGATAGTTTTTGAAAAGATCGGGGCGCGTTACTGTCGTCTCATAATGTCCGGGCTGGGCCAAATGGCCATAAGCGAGCCGCGAATCGATCTTTGCATAACTGTCAGAACGAATGGAAAGTGCCGGATAATAGGCCCGTACGCGTTTGTCACTGTCGCCGCCGCTGATCAGCTTGTCAAAATGCTCGCGCAGGAATGCAGTATTGCGTTCATAGAGTGCATTGAGTGCAGCCACAGCATCTTCCGCATTATCGAAATATTGCGGTAAGGCTGCGGGCGGCAGCAAGTAATTGGATTTTGTAGAGGGGGTGTTGAGCGCCGATGCGCCCGCGTGTATTTTATTTTCTGTTTTCATGGCCGTTTATAGACCAAGAATGATGACAGTCAATTGACGAAAATTGATCTGAGCGCGTTTATCCGCGCATCAAAGATACGTACAACACGAAACCCGCACCGTTTGAACCTTGGCTGTTTCCATTGGCAATTGCCGAGGCAACACCGGCGAGCGGGCCGACAAAAAGCATAACAAGAAGCGCAACACGTAAGCTGGGGCGTAAGTAACTGTTGTAAGCGGTTTTCATCTTCAAATCCTTATTGAGCCTGGCAGCTATGGGGAGCCGCATAAATGCACGGTGTGCTGTAATCGATTTTGAGAGAGTAAGCGGGGCGCGTACTGTGATTAAGTATCGCAACCATGGTCATTGCCATAACGGTTGCCAGCAAACAGATAATCGTAAAGCGCCGTGTTAACATCTCATGTCCCTCGAATGTGAGGACACTTTGCCTATCCGCCTGTGAACCAATGCTGAGACACGCGTTCATCTCCCGTTCAGGTTTGCGAACTGTTAGCGTCACTTAATTGTGTAGTTGCAAGATGGTCGGCGGGCTTGGCATTCATATTGCGCTCTGATTATTTGTACTTGATCAGGAGATGAATATGACAAGCGCAATCGAACTATATTACTGGCCGACACCCAATGGATGGAAAATTACCGTTGCTTTGGAAGAGCTGGACCTGCCTTATAATGTGAATTTTGTGAACATCGGCAAAGGCGATCAATTTGAACCTGATTTCCTGAAGATTGCACCGAATAACCGTATGCCGGCTATTGTGGATCCGCACGGGCCGGACGGTGAACCAATTTCAATTTTCGAGTCAGGCGCCATCCTTCAATATCTCGGGCGTAAAACCGGAAAACTCTATCCGTCCGATGAGCGCAGCCGGGTGGCAGTGGAAGAATGGCTGATGTGGCAAATGGGCGGTTTGGGTCCAATGGCAGGTCAGGCCCACCACTTCCGCATCTATGCACCGGAAAAACTACCCTATGCGGTTGACCGCTACACCAATGAATGTAACCGCCTTTATGGCGTGATGGACCGCAGGCTTGCGGATAATGAATGGCTTGCAGGCAATAACTACTCAATTGCCGATATCGCCTGCATAGGCTGGATTAGCCGGCACGAGCGCCAAGGACAGGATCTGGCGGATTTTCCCAATCTCAAGCGCTGGTATGAAACAATGATGGACCGCCCTGCTGTAAAGCGCGGCATGGCAGTTGCGCAGGATCTGGATCAAAAATCCAATATTGCCGGCAACGATGCTGCGCAAAGTGTTCTGTTTGGTCAGAAGTCAAAATAGCGATTAGCGTCGACACAATAGGCGACATAAAAAAGGCGGCCGGTGGGCCGCCTTAAAACTGTCTGCGTAAGTTAAAGAGTTATAGCTTTTTCCATGTCTGCGTTTTGCAGAACACTTTAAGCGCACAGCCGCGCATTTTCATGGATGAACCGGAGACAGTCGCTTTACCGGAATAAGTCTTGTCATCAGCAGGGTCCGTAACCGTACCTGTGTAAGGGCCGGTGCCCGACACTTTGCCAATCTGCTTGCCCTTATATTTGCCCGTTGTCAGCTTAATACAGAACGAGCCGCCGCATTTTGAAATTCTGGCTGTCTCACCGCTGGCTGTACGCCAGTTGCCTTCAATATCGGCTGCAATGGCCGGTGTTGCCATCAGGGCAGTCGCGGCGAGCGCCGCAAAAAAAGTCTTCTTCATGGTGTCCTCCCGAAATATCTGATCATTCCCGATCAGCCTCACATGTATAATATTGACGAAAACGTAAAAGTAAAATGATATTTTGCGTTGGTTTTCACGCTGTGGAAGCTCTGGCCCGCGCAGCAGGCAAAGTCCACTTTACATAAAATGCATTTCAAATTTAGCGCGTATTTTTATCAGCTAAGCTATTCAAGGTGAATGAAACGTTGAAATCGTCATGGTTTACACTTTTGAAATTTACTATTTATCTGTTTTAAATCAATTATTTGGATGTTTAATGATAATATAAATTTATAAAGCATTTTAATAGTGTTTGCTCAAAATTAAGGACGCTTTTTAGCCAGAGATTCAAAACTTCAGGCCATTCTACTCCCATAACAAATACGGGCATCAAACAAGCCCGGAAAAACAAAACAGATGTGATTGATATACAGGGGAACTTGAAAATGGCACGTTTTGAAATGGAAAATGCAGACATGGCAGCAATTGGCGGCGGCGCGAGTGCGGATGTTTTGTTTGAAATGGGATTGGTCGCTGCGACCGGCCGCGATTGTGAAATCAACTTGGTTGAAGCGCACAAATGGCTGAACATTGCCGCAATCAAAGGCTCACCGCGTGCAGCGCAGCTTCGCAGCGAGATTTCAGAATATATGTCAAAGCCTGAAATTGCGTCGGCACTGCGTTCAGCACGCGAATGGATGACAACGCACTAATACAAAGGCTGCTGCGCCCGCATGGGCGCGATCATAAGGCTTGCCCTGAGTTGTACAAGAGCCTCTAACTGGCGCCCATATAGCGGCCCGGCTTATGGTTGACGCCGAGGATCATGTTGAAAACCAGTGCGCCGATGACAGACCAGAACAATTGCTCGCCTGTGACGACAAAAGCCGCTGCGCCTAGAATCAAAAAATCGATCGCGAGCTGAACATAGCCCGCGCGCAAGCCTTTGTTGTTTTGCAGCCAGTAGACCAGAATATTGACGCCGCCGAGACCTGCGCCGTGACGAAATAGGGCCAGAAGGCCAAGCCCGATCATGGTGCCCCCTGCAACCGCCGCAAGGGCAGGGTGAACGTGACCGATCTCGATATAGTTTGGAAAGAACGGCACAAGCAAAGACATGCCCAACACAGCACAAAATGTTTTGATGATGTAGCGCAGTCCCATGCCGCCTATGCCGAAGAAAAAGAACGGCAGATTGATAACGAAAAACAAAAGACCGAATTTCAGGCCGGTGGCATAGCTGACAATCAATGAAATACCCGCCACGCCGCCAAGCACGATACCCGCAAGCTTGAATAAAAATACCCCGAAAGAGACCAGAATAACGCCGATGGAGATCGCGAAAATATCTTCGACAAGCGTGTGTCGGCTTTCACGGGCCAAAGTGATGGCGTCATGTCCTGTGACCGTTTTTTCGCTGCTCATTTCAGGCTTTCCAGAACTGCGGGAAGCACAGCTGATAATTGCTCAATCTCGTCGCTTTTGCCGGTGCTGACCCGTATGCAGCGATCAAGGCCCGGTGCCATTGGTTTGCGGACAAATATTCTGCGCTCCATTAAACCATTGAGGACTTGCATTGCAAATGCACCGTCCTGGCCGCAATCGATAGTCACAAAATTCGTTGCCGACTTTATGGGCGTCAAACCGTTTTTGAGTGCAATCGCGCTCAGTTCATCGCGTGCCGCAGCGTTTGTTGCGACGGTCTGCGCCAGCCATTCCTGATCTTTCAGTGCGGCCTCGCTTGCCGCTTGCGCCATAGCATTGATGCCGAAATGATTGCGAATTTTGTCAAACGGCGAGATGAGTTCGCTATGACCGATGGCATAGCCGCACCGAAGCCCGGCAATGCCATAGGCTTTTGAAAAAGTACGTAGACGAAGCAAATTGGGCCGGGAGCAATCAAGCGCGGGCAGGGTGCCTTCCGGTGCTGTTTCACCATAGGCTTCATCAAGAATAATCAGCGTGTCTTCCGGAACCTGATCGATGAAAGCTTCAATATCTTTGGCGGGCCACCATGTTCCCATCGGGTTGTCCGGATTGGAAACATAGACGATCGACGGTCGCAGTTTTTGTGCCGCTTCGGCCAGAGCGCCAAGATCCTCATGGTCATCGCGATAAGGCACGGTTTTCAATGTGCGGTCATAGGCTGCCACATGGTAGTTGAAGGTGGGATAAGCACCGGCTGATGTTAAAATTATATCCCGTTGCGATGAAAATATGCGAACGATCAGGCCCAATAGACCGTCAATGCCAGAGCCGATAACGACATTGTTCATTTCAATGCCCAGGTGTTGGCAAAGCGCCGCCCGCAGTGAATAGTTTTCAGGATCGGCATATTGGCCGACAGTCTGGCTGGCGATGCGTGCCATCGCGTCAATGGCGTTAGGCGAGCAGCCCAGATTGTTTTCATTTGCGCCAAGGCGCGCCAGAAAATGCTTTCCTGTTTCTCTTTCCGTGCGTTCAGGCGCAACAAAAGGAATCGTTGCCGGTAATGTCTGGATATGGTGATCGATTTTGATTGGCATAGCGCTCTCGTAATGAATTTATGGGCCAGCGTTATATGAATTACCGCTCAATGGGCACTCGTTCTTTAGATTTTAACAAAAGAAATGCAATCGTCGATCAAAACAAGCGCCAGCGCTTTTCCCTGATTCCCCAAGTAGAGTTTGCGTGTTCCTGTGCCGTTCTGCAAAAAGCTGCATAATTCTGCATGGGAAGGTATTGCCAAATCGCCCCAATCCCCTGTAAAGCCGCACGTGGAGACGTGGCCGAGTGGTCGAAGGCGCTCCCCTGCTAAGGGAGTAGGCCCCATAAGGGTCTCGAGGGTTCGAATCCCTTCGTCTCCGCCATATTTTCTCGCGCTTTACCGCCTGCCAATCCAAAGCGTTAAGAGGCTAGACTTGGAGCTTCTCCTCTGTTCTACGCCATTATCTGTCACACTTGGTTTATTCTCTCGGCTTCGGATTGAATAAACGGGCCAATAAGTTATTACGCAAAAATTTGGTGACTAATTTGTCAAATGCAGGTGTAGCGCATTTGGAGTAGGGAAATCTTCGACCGACAATGGGTTTTTCAGGGGAGGACGCTTTCTTTCTTCCCGACTGTTATCTCAAAGCCAACGCAATCGGGTTGGGTCAACGGATGCCCGGGCAGCAAACTGCTGAATGCCAGCGTTCAACAGATGCGGTAAGCAAAATTATCCGGACTGCAGCCGACGTTGCGGGCTTCAAAGATATCCAAGTCGGCGCGCATGATTTTAGGAAAGCAATTCACCCGTTTCTTGCGCGAAATGGAGATATGGATGTTAAACAGGAAACTGCAATTCAACTCAACTTCGGCCATACGCCAAGCGAGGTAAGTAAGAAAAACTATACCAACATGTCTGACCTACACCGTCAGGAATATTTGGACGAATTGTGCCGTGCAGCTCTCGGCCGAGATAACACAGCTTTGGTTCGCGCATACGAGAGAGACATAATATTTACTGATGACCCCGATTACTTTCGAGCAAAAGGACTACATAAAAAGCAACCAGCAGGTGGAAAAGGTCGGAAGGAGCAATAACCAATTTTGTGATTGTGCGTTTCGTAAGGTTTTGCCATTGAAGGCGCCATTCGATCAATGAAAGTTATAAAGCTCTTCCCGTTCATCAAGTCCTTTTGTCCATGATGTTTGGAAGGTCGCAACGGCGACATTCGCCGTTGCTTAGCAGGCAATTACGAAGCAAGTACTGAAAGAGATACCAACTCCCACTCCGGCTTATAGATATTTTGAACCCAAGCTGACGAAGCCGCGTGTCCAGATGTAGGTGATGTCCGCGATTCAAGCGTGATCAGGGATTTTATGTGACTTCTCAACAGCTCTATCCAATCTGTGTAAAAAAGCTGGCAATCAACCGGCAAACCTAATTGACATTTTTCAAACTGATATATTAGTATGTTAAATGAAGATCGAGTGTCGCTGTCGGCTGTGCCGTGAAGATGCGGTGGGTGAGAAATGGATTTGACTTGGAGGAGTATCCATTCTGACTCGCTTTGCTACAGCACAGCCGCTCTCAGATTTTCGAGGAAGGATCGGGCGGTCAATATCTGACTGTTTGATTGAACTGGTCAAATTGACCGCAATTTACGGTTTGCGAGGCGGACCTTTGGCAATCTTGGGCCAAGAATGGGAGAGAGAAATATGAAGTCTTTGAAGTTAATTTTGGGGACGCTTTCTGCGTCAGCCGCTTTTATGGGCGTGGCCGCAGCATGCGAAGTGACGCTGAAATCATCTGATACGCATCCAGAAGGCTATCCAACTGTGGAAGCTGTTAAATATATGGGTGAGCTACTTAACGAAAGTACTGATGGCCGGATTTGTGTCGAAGTGTTTCACTCAGCCCAATTGGGTGAAGAAAAAGATACTATCGAGCAGACCCAGCTTGGTGTCATAGATATGAACCGCGTTAGCCTTGGACCGTTCAACAATCTGATTGAAGAAACCAAGGTGTTCTCGCTGCCTTATATTTTCCGTTCAACAGAGCATATGCACAAAGTTGTCGATGGCGAGATTGGCGATGAAGTACTTGAAGCTTTCCAGGATCACAATCTTGTCGGGCTGGCTTATTATGACTCTGGTTCGCGCTCTTTCTACAATAAGCAACGCCCCATTGCATCCATCGAAGATGTTGATGGTTTGAAATTTCGTGTCATGCAGTCTGACATATTTGTCGACATGGTTGACGCGCTTGGCGGCAATGCAACGCCAATGCCTTACGGCGAAGTTTATTCATCAATTCAAACAGGCGTAATTGATGGCGCTGAAAACAACTGGCCGTCATTTGAAAGTTCGGGCCATTATGAGGTCGCCGGATATTATACGCTAGACCAGCATTTGATCGTGCCGGAAGTACTAGTGATGTCAAAAGCCAGCTTTGAAAAATTGTCCGATGAAGATCAGGCAGCTATACGCGAAGCTGCCAAGCAATCAGTCGGCAAAATGCGCGAGCTATGGGCGGCGCGTGAAAAAGCTTCTGAGGAAAAAGTGCGTGCGGCAGGCGTCGAAGTTATTACAGAAATCGATAAGCAGCCATTCATCGACAGCATGAAACCTGTCTACGAAAAGCACGTGACATCTGATGCGCTAAAAGCGCTTGTGACACGTATTCAGGAAGTAGAATAATTCTTTGAAAGTTAGTTGGTCCGACGCTTTGCGCCGGACTCTTTCGCGGCAGGCATCATGCAAAAACTCATGCTAAATCTCAGCAGCTTTCTGGATAGGCTGACTACTATCTGCATATGGGCGGCGGGCACGGGCTTGGTCTTTATGACGGCTTTTATCGCTTGGCAGGTGTTCGGTCGTTATGTCCTGAACGACACGCCAACCTGGACCGAAAGCACGTCGGTTATGATCATGGGATGGTTCATTTTCCTTGGTGCGGCCGTCGGTATTCGGGAAGGTTATCACTTAAGCTTTGACGTTATCCTGTATTTCCTGCCGCGGAAATTCCAATTGATACTGTTCTCAATTTCTGACGTCGTGGTTGCCGCATTCTCATTAGGCATGGTGATCTATGGCTGGCAATTAATGGCAAATGCATGGAACTCGACAATACCCAATATCGGCATATCCGGTGGTGTTGTGTTTCTCTCATTAACAATGGGTGGCGGACTCATTTTTTTGTTTTCACTTGAAAGACTGGCGCGCCGTGCGAGCGGCCTTCCAACCCGCCGTTTCGGCGATGCAGCCGACGAGGAAATCTAAATGGAACTCTATGTCCTCTTTGGCACCTTTACATTTTTGCTGTTTATCGGAACGCCGGTAGCTTTTTGTTTGGGGGTGTCCTCATTTGCAACAATTCTATATCTGGGGCTGCCGCCTGCGGTTGTTTTTCAACGCCTGAATTCCGGTGTGTCGGTCTTCGCACTTATGGCAATTCCGTTTTTCATTTATGCCGGCGAGTTAATGGTGCGCGGCGACATAGCGCGCAGACTTGTCGCGCTGGCCGGCGCTTTGGTGGGGCATTTTCGCGGCGGTCTCGGGCAGGTCAATATTCTGACCTCCGTGCTTTTTGGCGGTATTTCCGGTTCAGCTGCTGCCGATGCTTCTGCTGTTGGTGGTATCATGGTGCCGCAGATGAAGGAGCGGGGATATGACGCTGATTATGCGGTCAATGTGACTGTGGTATCTTCCATCATTGCGCTGATGCTACCGCCTTCGCACAATCTGATTATCTATTCGATTGCAGGTGGCGGGCGTATTTCGATTGCCGACCTTTTTACCGCAGGGATTATTCCGGGAATGATTTTGGCATTCTCGCTAATGGTCGCAGCTTGGATTGTGGCAAGAAAGCGTGGATATTCAACAGAAACATTTCCGGGCATTCGCGCAATCGGCATCATCTTTGTGTCTGCATTTCCCGGACTGATACTGGCAGCCATTATTTTCTTTGGTGTTCGCTCTGGCATATTCACCGCGTCTGAATCATCCGGCATTGCCGTGGTCTATGCGATCGGTGTTACGGCCTTGGTTTACAGAACGCTGGACTGGGAAAACTTTGTAGAAGCCACCAAAGGTGCTGTGCGCACCACAGCAATGGTTTTGCTTGTTATCGGCTGCGCTTCCGCATTTGGCTGGTTGCTCGCCTTCCTGAGAGTGCCTGCGCAGCTGGTGTCGTTCATGCAGACTTTCTCGGATAACCCTATCTTGATCCTGCTGATGATTAATCTGTTGCTGCTGTTTCTTGGCACGTTCATGGATATGTCACCGCTTATCGTGATAACAACGCCGATCTTTCTACCTGTCGCTATGGCTTTCGGTGTGGACCCCGTCCATTTCGGTATCATTCTGGTTCTCAATTTGGGCATCGGGCTTTGTACACCGCCGGTCGGTGCCGTGCTCTTTGTCGGTTGTGCGGTCGGCAATATTCCGATTTGGGATGTCGTCAAAACAATCTGGCCGTTCTATTTCGCTGCGATTTTCACGCTTATCCTCGTGACTTACATCCCGTCTTTATCGCTCTGGCTTCCTTCTTTGTTCCGGTGAGTTTCCGTATGAATTATGTCTCGAATTTTCCAATCGTCGATGCCGGTAATGGCGTAAACAGGCAGGTGCTCTCACAAAACGAGCAGTTGATGGTGGTTGCCTTCAATTTTGAAAAAGGTGGAGAAGGCACGCTTCACAGCCATCCTCATATCCAGTCAACCTATGTGGAATCCGGCAGTTTCACTTTCACCATTGATGGCGAAAGTTTTGATGTCAAAGCGGGGGATAGTTTCGTAATTCCCGCCAACTCCGTTCACGGCTGCAAATGTCACTGCGAAGGCAGGTTGATAGATACTTTCACGCCGCGCCGTGATGATTTTTTATAATTTAAGAGGACTATTATGCAGCAATCTGAAACGCGTTACGCGATTGATCCAACGACCGCAAAAGGCCTCGATACGGGCGGATTAAGGAACCATTTCCATATTGAAGGACTCTTTGCGCCAGGTGAAATAAAGCTGGTTTATAGTCATTATGATCGCATGATAATCGGCAGTGCTGTACCTGACGGCAAAACCTTGACGCTCGACCATGATGACGCAACCGGGACCGACGGTTTTCTCGACCGCCGCGAACTGGGCATCCTTAACATCGGAAAAGATGCGGATGTTACGGTACAAGGCGAGACATACCGTATCGGCAACGGGGAGGTACTGTACGTCGGTAAGGGTGCGGGGCCAGTAGAGATGAGCGGAGAAGGGCGATTTTACCTCCTTTCCTCTCCGGCGCACCAACAATTTCCGACAAAATTGATTACTTTGAAGGATGCACGCCGTGTCGAACTCGGCTCGCGGGAAAATGCCAATGAACGTGTCATCATCCAGTTTTTGCATCCGGAAGTGTATGAAACGTGCCAGCTTCTAATGGGCTATACGCAGTTCTCACCCGGTTCTATGTGGAACACAATGCCAGCTCACGTTCATGACAGGCGCATGGAGGCCTATCTTTATTTCGATCTTGATGCTGATCAGCGCGTTTTTCATTTCATGGGTGAGCCGGATGAAACTCGGCACATCGTCATTGCCAATGAAGAAGCGGTAATTTCGCCACCTTGGTCAATTCACAGCGGCGCTGGTACCGGATCGTACAGTTTCTGTTGGGCCATGGCTGGTGATAATGTGGATTTTACCGATATGGATATGGTTGCGATGGAGGCATTGCGATGACGCTTTTCTCGCTTGAGGGAAAGCGCGCATTGGTCACCGGCGCCAATACCGGTATAGGACAGGCAATCGCTGTCGAGCTTGCGCGCGCTGGCGCATATGTCCTGTGTGCCGGCAGGCGCTCATGCGCTCAAACCGTAGATGAAATCCAAAAAGTTGGTGCACATGGCGAGAGTGTTTTTCTGGATTTTGCCGATCCGATGGCTGGTGCAAAGAATATTGCCGCCTATGGCGAGCTCGATATTTTAGTCAACAATGCCGGCATCATCCGCCGAGAAGATTCATTGGAATTCTCTGAAGAGGATTGGGATGCCGTATTGGATGTGAATCTGAAAGCGCTGTTTTTTACGACGCAGGCATTTGCCAAACAATTGGTTGCACGCAAGAGCCGTGGCAAAGTAGTCAATATTGCCTCATTGCTGTCGTTCCAAGGTGGAATTCGTGTGCCGTCATACACGGCGTCAAAACATGGCGTTGCCGGTGTGACAAAAATCTTGGCAAATGAATGGGCGGCAAAAGGTATAAACGTCAACGCTGTAGCACCCGGTTATATCGCGACGAATAATACTGAAGCATTGCGCGATGATCCGGTGCGTTCGGCCGAAATTTTATCGCGAATACCGGCGGGCGAATGGGGCAAACCAGAGCATATAGCTGGCACGGCAGTCTATCTGTCTTCAGCGGCAGCTGATTATGTGCATGGCGCAATTTTGAATGTAGATGGTGGATGGATGGCGCGTTAATTGCGCCATTCCATCCTTATTCTTCAAAGTATTCGCTGTGCTTTTTCGATACTTCGCTGATAACGCCGTCTAACCGCGATAGATGGGCGTCAACCTGATTGACCAATCCTTCTTCGTCGCCTGTGTTGAGAAGATCGACAATCTTCACATGCTCTGAATATACCGCTTCTGTCTCGGCATGAAGTGAAAGAGAAAGCGCACAAAGACGATCTACTTTCGCTTTGTTTTCCGCGATCACTGAATAAACATTCGGATGGCCGGCAACGGTACAAATCAGACGGTGAAATTTGGAATCAAGTTCGCGGAAATGGGCAGTGTCGCCTCTATCTGCAGCAGATCTCTGTTCATCCAGATTGCGTTGAAAGCTGACAAGATGCTGATTATTCCACAATTTGCAGGCTTTGCGCGCAATCCCGATCTCAATAGATTTGCGGATGAAGCGCGCATCATCGACTTCAGAGATGGAAATTTTGCGTACGATGGTGGCGCTTTGCGGCTTAACCAGTAGCAATCCCATATTACTAAGTTTGATAAAGGCTTCACGAACAGGTTGCCTGGAAACGTCAAACTGTTTGGCAACATCAACAACAGAAACCTTTTCACCGGGCTTCAGCTTGAGAGACGTGATTTGATCGTACATGACGTCGAATACGTCGGACGCAGATGTCCGTCTCATTGCGCCGCTATGGCCATTATGTGCGTGATTTGAAAAGCTCATTTAGTTCGCAATGCCAAAAGCAACGTCCCCGGATCATGTTGAAAGTTTTTTGCAGAGAACTTGTATATTAGCGACAAATTTGAGCTATGTCATATGCTCTATTTCCGGTTCGCACGTGTTTATTTTTCTGGCGTCTGTTTATCGTGAAAAGCTCGGTACGGAGGAACGGCACCGCAAAGTGATTCAGAGAATAGGTTGATCATCGCTAAGAAACCGATGGAAGAGCCTCATCGTATATTGATTGATGATAACGCCAAAGCACATCATTGGTGTCAAGCCATGAAACTGGCAAGGTCAAGGAAGAGTTTGTTGTGTGCCTCTGTTCCAATTCACAAACCAATATTCGACGCGATTGATTATGGCATTGTTCCCTCAACGGCTCATTGATGACCGCCATACAGCAGCGATTCAGCTTCAAAAATATACGGTTTGCATTGGAAATCGCAAATAATAGTGCCTGCTTACCAACGCTTAGGGTTGGTTGGAAGCGTATGGTGTTAATTAATGGCAGACTTCGCTCCGCATTTATTTTTTCACGCTTTTCCCGCTGATTTTCTTACGCATCGCCCGTTGATACAGTTTCGGCGATGCGCGCATCAACAAAGATGAGATTTTTGCTATGCGGCCTACAGGAGTGAAGTCGCGCCTTTTTTCCAACCCTTGAAGAATTATATTCGCAGCGGATTCCGGCGTCATGTAATCAACGCCGTCTGAAGCCGAACCGGGACGCTGGATGCCATCTTCTGTTTGATCGGGATTGGCAATATTGGTCGCGACAAAGCTGGGCGCAGCAATCAGACAGTAAACGCCGAAAGCTGCTTCTTCAGAGCGCAGTGACGTAAAGAACCCCTGCAATGCATGTTTTGAAGCAGCATAGGCAGTGCGGCCATGCAGCGGCGCAAAACCGGCGACCGAAGAAATCGCAAGATGCGTACCACGGCTTTTGCGGATTGGGTGCAGGAACGCCCGTGTCATTTCAACGGCTGCAAAATAATTGATCTCGAAAACGCGACGGTGGCTTGCTGCATCCGTGTCGGCGAAGGGACCAATTTGGGATACGCCGGCATTGTAAATCACCAAATCGATTGATGGTCGGGATGCAATGATCTGTTTGGCTGCAATATGTAATGCCTTCGCATCTGTCAGATCAACGGTAACCGGTGTGCGGCTCGGCGATGCTTCCAGTCCGGTGGTATTGATGTCCATCAAAACGCAATGCCAGCCGCGCGCCTCAAGCAGTTGAGCCATTGCCCGTCCCAAGCCACCGTTTCCGCCGGAGATAATTGCCGTTCTCATAATCCAGCCTCGCGCTTCCAAAGGTCGAAGACCTGGACCGACGTCAATTCCGGCGTATAGCCGAACACGGTTTTGAGCTTATTATTGTTGAGCACAGGCCGGTATTGCAGAAACCGCACCTGTTCAGGGCCATATTGCGAGATGCCCAGCGGGTATGCCACGGCAAGGGCGGCCTTTAATGCCCATGCAGGCATGCGAAGAACCGGTTTGTTCAATGTTTGGGCCAGATTATCAACCGAAAGCCATCCGTCACCTGCCACATTGTATATGCCCGCCGGTCCATCGGTCGCGGCACGTTTTACAATGCGGACAAGATCTTGCGTCCAGATGAAGACAAACGGGCTGTCGCTGCCTTTAATCGCGAGCAGGCGCTTGCGGCGGAACAATGCTGTGATCTGGTTGTCAGTTCCGGCCCCGAGCACGGTGCCGACACGCAGGATCACTTGTTCAAGCTGCGGGTGTTCAACCCTTGCTTGCGCCAATATTTCCTCGACCTGCCGCTTGTGATCAGCATAAGCAAACTCCGGATTACCGCGGCAGGGATCTTCCTCGCGCAGCGGTACGGGGTTATCAGCGTGATAGCCGTAAGCGGCACCCGAACTGGTCACCACCAGGCGTTTGACCCCGTGCGCTATACAAGCGGCAAGCACGTTGCGTGTGCCGGTGACATCCACTGCAAATGCCTGTTCGCGCGTCATGCCCGGTCGCGGTGTCACAATGGAAGCGAGGTGGACAACAATATCGGGGCGCTCTTCTCCTATAATTTTATCAGGGTCGTTTCCGGTCACATCCATCCGCCGGAACGTTACACCATCTGGCAAGCCCGTTGAAGTCAGGTCCGTGACGACCGTCATGCTGTTTGGCAATGCCTTAGCCAGAGCGCGACCGACCATGCCTGCACCGCCGGTAATGAGAATACGGGTCATGGTGTCACCACTTTGCGGGACATGATACTGGCGAGAGCAAGTCCGGAAATTGCATGCCAGATACCCCAGAATGCGGCGACGATTGCCATGCCGCCAAGTCCACCGAAAAAGCTGAAGATCAATACCAGACCAAGACCTGAATTCTGAATGCCGGTTTCTATTGTTACGGCTCTGCGGTCAAATGGTGAAAGTCGCGCAAGCGTTGCCAGCAAATAGCCACCGCCAAGGCCAAGCGCATTGTGAACAATCACCAAACCGGCGATGCTGCCTGCAAAGGCGAGGAACAAGCCCCAATTGGCAGCCAGCGCGATGGCTATAAAGCCGACGAAGATTATCATTGAAAGCCATTGTAATGGCATACGCAATTTGGCGGTGAGGGCTGGTTTTCGGCTATTTAAGATTACGCCTAAAACGAGCGGTAAAACCAGCATCAGTCCAACCGTGATGGCAATGTTTACGGGGTCAATATTGGTGGCACGCAATATCTCGGCCGATGGGGGATAGAGACTGCCCCAAAAAGCGATGTTAAGTGGAGTCAGCACAATGGCAGCAACGGTTGCAAAGGCAGTCATCGATACTGATAGGGCCGCGTTGCCGCCGGCACGATGGGTTATGAAGTTGGAAATATTGCCGCCGGGGCAGGCAGCAACCAAAATAAGTCCAAGCGCAACCGATGCTTGGGGCTGTGCTGCCAGCACAAGCAGAAAGGTCAGCGCCGGCAACAGTACAAACTGCGACAGCAAGCCGATGACCAAGGGCTTGGGCGCTTTCGCCAAAACCTTGAAATCTTGCGGCTTGAGGTCGATGGCAATCGAGAACATCACCACGGCAAGAATTGCGTTAAGCAAGGTCAGTGAGCTAGCAGAGAAATCGAGGGCAGCTTCGTCTATCATGATTTGCTACCCGCCAGTTTGCGAATCCACCCTGTCACCGCTTTGCGATAAGTGGCTTTATCAACATAATAGGCCATACGCGGCAAGTCGATATAGTTCATGCCGCCCGTAGCGCGATCAAATCCTTTTGCTTTGGTTTTTTTCAGCTCATGCGCCGCGTTGTTTTGCGAACGCAGCCCTTTGATATAGCGCACAACCATCTCGGCTTGTTCGTGGCGCCCCTGCCAACCGAGCCCTGATGCTTCGACCATCCCCAACACGAATAGATCATCGCGTTCAGGATGCATGCAATTGAGATAGAGGTGTGGTGCGTCGCCTTGCCAGTTCAGATATTTATTATCGATGAACGAGTAGTCGAGCTTGTAGCCTGTTGCAGCAAGGATCATGTCATAATCGGCTTTGCTGCCATCTTTAAAGTGAACGGTCTTTCCGTCCAGATAATCAACATCCGGCCGCACTGACATGTCGCCATGGCCCGCATGGTAAAGCACCAGCGAATTCACAATGGGGTGGCTCTCGTAAAGCTTGTAATCGGGTTTGGGAAATCCGTATTTTTGAGGATTGCCGACAAACCACTTCAGGATAGTTCCATCCACAATCCGTTTAAGCGCCATTGGCAGCTTTATCGCGCCGCCGAGCGTATCGGCTGGCTTGCCAAAAACATATTTTGGCACGAAATAATAGCCGCGCCGCATCGAAAGATCACACGATATGCCGTGATGAATCGCATCCACCGCTATATCACAGCCGGAATTGCCCGCACCGACTACCAGCACCCGTTTGCCGTCAAATTGGCTGGCCTTGCGGTACTGTGATGCGTGTATCAGTTCACCTGTGAATTCTCCTTTGAAAGAAGGCATGTTCGGCGTGCTGAGAGTGCCGTTGGCGATAAGAATACCGGAGAACTCTTCTGTATGTTCACCCTTGTCATCGCGCCAAACCACCTGCCAGCCATCACCGGCATTGCCAAGCGGCGTGCATGAAAGAACCTTTGCGCCAAAGTGGTAGTGCTTAAACAGATCAAAATGTTCAGCAAAGTCCGTGAAGTAACGCTTCATTTCGCGATGCGAGGGGTATTCTGCCACCTCGTCACGCATCGGAAAGTCAGTAAATTCGGTCATCTTCTTGGATGAAATCAGATGTGCTGATTCATACATGGTCGATAGCGGGCCGTCGATGTCCCACAATCCGCCGACGCCTGAATTAAGCTCGAATCCTTGAAAATCCACCTCGTGCTCAACCAGAAGCTTTGCTGCCGCCAACCCCATTGGCCCCGCCCCGATCAGGGCAAACCGTTTGCGCGCATCTCCCATCGCGTCCTCCTTTGTTGATCCTTATCTTGAACATTTGTTCAATATAAGGCAAGGTGTTTTCATGAAAATTAGACAAGCCACTGACACCAAACGAAAAAGAGCCGCTTCCAAGCGGTCACTTGAAACAAAAAGCAGAGTCTTCGATGCGGCTGAAAAGGTTTTTGCCGATTGGGGATATGACGGGGCGACGATCCGCGATATTGCCGCTGAAGCCGGCGAACCTGTCGGGACGATCCATCATCATGGGGGCGGTAAAGAGGCACTTTTTCATCAGACTGTTGCACGGCGCGCCGAAATTCTTTCGAATGCCCGCCTGGACGCGCTTGAACAGGCACGTTCCGGCGACGGACTGCGCATTGAGCAGGTGATGGATGCTCTTATTCGCCCGTTTGTTGATCTGACGATTGAAAACCCGCGCTGGCGCAGCTACGCAAGGCTGGTGGCATATGTGTCAGCCGATGACCGTTGGCGGGCTATCTCGGCAGAGTGTTTCGATCCGACGGCTCAGATATTTATCGGGGTAATTCAGAAATGTCTGCCTCATGCAAAAAGGCAGCATATAGCCGAAGGGTTCGTGTTCTCTGTCTCGGCGATGCTTGCATTGTTGACATCAGAGCAGCGCATAAGCGCGCTTGGCGGGAAGGGGGCGACGCAAAACACCCAAGTTGACCACCTCATTCGCTTTTGCGTTGCCGGCTTTAACGCCGAACTGTGAAGGAGCGGAACTGGCGAAAGGAATTGTTGAAACTTATGAATGACCTGCCAGTTGCATCCGGTCTTAAAAGATTTCGACATAAATCAAACGAAGTGCTGTTCGCCATCAGACAGCGCCAATTCGCATGTTGCAAAGCCATTAAAACTCTGAACAGGTCTTTGCTTAAAGCCCAAGGTCTGATCCCTTAATAGTTACATTAAGGGTGTAGAAAGCTTTGATCCATAGAGTTGGAAGATCGTTTTACGCGTTTATCGTGTTTTGCGAGCGGGGGAGCCATGGATAAAGCAATCAAAAAAGTTTTGAAAGAGTCTGCGAAACGCGATGAGTGGCAACCGCCCGACCGCTATGCTGCGCCCATTAGCCAACTCTTGACTGCGCATGAAAACGCACATCAGGATTTGGACCGGTTAAATGCTGGCGCTGAACCGGTCATTTCTGAAGCAAAATTACTCAATACGATTATCAATCAGATTTCAGATCTTGTGTATGCGAAGGACACGGACGGCTATTTCCTTGTCGGAAGTGATGCTTTGGCGCGTTATTACGGGCTGGAAAGCGCTCAGGAACTGATTGGTAAAACCATATTTGATGTGCGTGGCGCCGCTGAAGCGAAGCGAATTACAGCGCGTGAACAAGCAATTATGGCTGGCGGCGATTCTCTGATCAATATGGAAGAAGAGCTGATAGACACCAATGGTGTGAGCAAATGGATACAAATTTCAAAAGTCGCGATGAAAGACGAAAACGGCAAAATCATCGGGCTTATCGGTATGGCGGGGGACATCACCGAACGCAAGAACAATGAACGTATTCTAGATGCTGAACGGCAATTGTTCCGTGCTTTGATTGACCAAGTCCCGGACTATTTGTTTGTGAAGGATACCGAAAGCGCTTTTGTGGTCGCCAACCGTGCGCTTGCTGCCGATTTGGGCTTGGAGCCGGCTGAGCTAATCGGAAAAACAGACTTTGCCTTTCATCGGGAAAAAATAGCGAGTAAATTTTATGGTGACGAACAGGAGATTGTACACACCGGCAAGGCATTATTTGATCTAGAGGAAATGGTCATCGATTATTCAGGCGCAGAAAAATGGTTTTCGGCGTCAAAGGCTCCCTTACTGGATGATGATAATCAAATTATCGGCATTGTTGGTGTTTGCCGCGATATTACACAACATAAGAAAAATGCTGAACGTATCCATTTCATGGCTATGCATGATGCGCTGACGCATTTACCGAACCGTACTTTGCTTGTTGAGCGTCTGGAACAAGGCATTGCGCAGGCCGAGCAGTCGCAAGGACGATTGACTGTTTTGTTTATCGATCTTGATAATTTTAAAAACGTCAATGACAGTCTGGGTCACAACGCTGGCGATATACTCATCAAAGCAGTTGCAGACCGTTTGACCTCATCTGTGCGATCATCAGACACAGTGGCGCGCCTTGGCGGGGATGAATTTGTCATTCTTCTCGCTGATGAAGATAAACTGGCCAGCGATGTGGGCATGATTATTGAAAGAGTACGCGCTGCAATAGCCAAGCCATTTATCATTGAAGGCCAACAGTTCAGTGTAACCTGTAGCATTGGCGGGGCGGCTTTTCCAAAAGACGGTACTGACTCGACAACTTTGTTGATGAACGCCGACATTGCTATGTATCAGGCCAAAGGCAGTGGACGTGACAGTATCGTTTTTTACACGCAAGGAATGGACGATGCTTCGCGTGAACAGCGAATGTTGCTGGAAGGGCTAAAAAGCGCCATTGCCAATGATGAGATATCGCTCGTTTATCAGCCGCAGGTGGAACTTGAGACAGGAGAAATATTCGCGGTTGAGGCGCTGGCACGCTGGCATAATTTCGAATTGGGGCATGTGTCGCCTGCAAAATTCATACCCTTGGCAGAAGATAGCGGACTGATCGTACCTATAGGTGATTGGGTGCTTCAGGAGGCTTGCCGCCAGAACAAGGCTTGGCAAGATGCGGGTATGAAGCCCATCACGGTTTGCGTTAATGTATCAACCCGCCAGATCAGAGAACCAGATTGGGTTCAGCGCGTGGCTGAAATTCTGCGCGAAACCGGAATGGATGCTCAGTATCTGGAGTTGGAAATCACGGAAAGCATGCTGATGTCTGACGTTGAGCAGGCGATCAATATGATGCGCGCATTACGTGAAATCGGTGTCAATTTTGCTATCGATGATTTTGGCACAGGATATTCAAGTCTCAGTGCCCTAAAGAGTTATCCAGTCACAAGGTTAAAACTGGACCGGTCGTTCATTACCGACCTAGAAAACAATAACGATGAAAAACATATAGCTGAAGCGATTATTTCACTTGGACAAAAGCTGGATATGCGGGTGATTGCGGAAGGTGTTGAAACAGATGAGCAACTCGATTTTCTGAGAGAAGCGCACTGTGATGAATTTCAGGGCTTTCATTTTAGTAAACCCGTTGGTCCTGCTGTGGTCGCTGAGATGATCTCTAATCATGTATTGTTGAAATAGGGGATAAATACACTCTAGATATATCGGTCAGGCAAATAACGGTGCATAACGAGACCGGTTTTTGTAATGGCGATTTATCGCACAACCAATTTATTTCATAATATAGCAAGCTGTATTTCGCATTGGTTAAATACAAGAAGCCATCTCCACATAATATTATATGGTCTAACTGGACGTTGGCGGCGGCGTGTAATAGGGGCTGCGAAGCTCGTTCAAAACTTTCATCAATTGCGCCTGCCGCTTTACGTTTGCTTTTTCGAAAATATTCGAGAGCTGCGTGCGCGCTGTATTCACAGAAATTCCACAGCGTTGAGCCGCAGCAGCGCGTCCATCACCTACAAGCATTTCTATTGCAAGTTTCGTTTCGGCCGGTGTGAAATCGAATCTCTGCTGTAATACCTTTTCGTATTGCGCGCGCCGAAGGTCTGGATCATCAAAAACAAGAATTGCGGCAGGAGTTGAGTTGATATATGCTAATCCTGCAGTGCGAAAAGGTCTTATATCAACGGTAAGATTTGTACCTTTCGCGCCCGATTCAAGAAAAATATAATCACCGTGACCTGAGACCCGTTTTCCCTCCAATTTATCGGAGAATCCGTCGGTTTGTTTTTGACCTTATGCGGTCTGCTTTTGCAATGTCATTTTCGTCGCGTATTCTTGGGGCGTGAGATTGCCCAGTGATGAATGTGGTCTGTTCCGGTTGTAATCCTCCTTCCATTCGGTGATGTGATGTCGGGCATGACTGAGCGATGAAAACAATGTCTCATTGAGGCACTCGTCGCGGAAGCTGCCGTTAAAGCTTTCGACAAAACCGTTCTGCATTGGCTTGCCGGGCTGGATGTAATGCCATTCAACATTTGTTTCCTGAGACCATTTGAGAATGGCCATACTGGTGAACTCCGTGCCGTTGCCTCAGTTTCCAAAGTTGTAACTTGGTTGGAAACCAACACATTACGACCTGTACGGCGTCAGATGCAAACGACTATGAAATCTGAAGGCAATGACAGTGAGGCAGCGCGCTTAGATCAGGCAGCGTCACAAATTGATATGGTCGCAGAATATCTGTGGGATGAAGAGATCATCTTGCCATCGCCGTACTAAAATAATTGGGCTGAAAATCATAAATGTTACGCGAACAGAGATCTTTCGTGGATCTGATTTTTCCGGAAACCCATTTCAAGTTGCATTCAAAAGTTTCGCGAATTGGTAGCTTAGACTTAGAGTTAAAATTAGCCACGGCTCAATTTCATTTTGTTTGTGCAAGAAGTTCACGGGCCGCTATAGTCGTTTTATACAGACGCAACGCATGGTCCCTGTAAGCCAAATGCGAGCTTTAAGCCCGGCGCTACGGAGGTGTGCTTGGCCCAATTTCGTCATTTGTTTAATTATAGCGAAGGAACATTCTCTCGAACTGGCGGATCTATTTCGGTTGGGCGTTTGAATAATTTTTGATCCTCGTCAGACTTCGAGCCCCAACTCCTTATCGCTTGCTGTGCCTTCATACTTATCGCGTGGTGGCCAAGGTCGTTCCTGCCAACTTGGGTTGAACACAAAACTTAAAATCGCGCGAGATTCCACTAAAGCTCCGTTTCCTGCACCTAATGCGTAATCATAATAAAGTTTGATGATTTGCTCCTCGGACACTTGATCCGTCGACGGGTGAGTTAAGCAGGCATCCCGCCATATACGCACCCGGTCATAATCGTTGCTATCCGGCAACTCAAACCCTTCATAGTAATCTAGGAACCAAAACCGCTGAAACATCGGCGCAAATACCGCTTCCGCCAAACCGAAGCCATCAAAGAGCCATGGTCCTTTCTGGTTCTGCTCAGCCAAAAATCCATTGATGTTACGATACAAGGACAAGAGCTCTTTATTAAACTCGCTTCTGCGGTTACGGTCTTGGTTCATAACTAAGAGATAGCCGGCCATCGTGAACGCACCTTCTTTCGCGATCAACATTGACTCGATTGCATGTTCAGCCGGATCGGTGCGCCGAAGCGCCGGGCCATCCAACGCCTCATCAAGATAGCGCAGAATCACAAGACTTTCCTTTAAAATCACGCCACCGGGTGTTTCCAAGACCGGCAGCGCAGTTGTGCCCCGAGTCTTAGCTAGGAGCGCAGGGTCTCGTGGTCTGGTGATGTCGACTAATCGAAACTCGACAGCGTCCATTTGCCCGCGCAAAGTAAGAAGTATCTCCAGTCGCTGCGAAAAAGGGCAGACGGGAATGTGATGAACGATATGCTTGACGCTCATCGGCTCAATCCAGTGGAGGACCAGTAAATGAAAGGTTGTGTCGTTGGGCGGATTCCTTGATTGATGGCATGTCGTCGGGTATTTGGAACTGGCCAGCAGCCATTTCTTCAAAAAAACCTTCAAAGCCGCCAGGTGTCAAAATCACAAGGTGTCGTGAGGGCATATTGCCCACGACCTTAAATGTATGCTCTTTGCCGCGCGGAATAAAGATGCTTTCGCCTGGGTTGACGAAAATTTCTTCGCCTTCGATCCAGAGCTTGCAGGTTCCTTTGATCACGACGAAAGTCTCGTCTTCATTGTGGTGTATGTGGCGCGGTGGTCCGCTACCTGCCTGTGATAAGCTGTCAACGATCGACATGGCACCGCCGGTTCGTTCCGGGCTAAGGATAGTCTTGTATTTGACTCCGAGCCATTCAACGGCGCCGTCCGCTTTGGTTAGTTCTTTCATATTTTTCTCCAACCCGTGGATGAAAACGAAAGCGCTTTCGTTGACAATACGCTAGTCGTTCGCCACGGTATTGGACAAATCGTTTCTTTCAATATTAGGTATCGTGAAATTGAATTTCGCTACATTTGATTTGAATTTACTTCGCGTTCTCGATGCACTTTTAAGTGAAGGTTCCACGGTTAAAGCGGGTGAACGGTTGGCTATGTCGCAATCAGCAGTATCGGGCGCTTTGTCCCGCCTGCGTCATAGTTTGAACGATCCGCTCTTCATAAGACAGGGCAACCGGTTGGTTGCTACCGACTATGCTATCGCGCTCAAGAACCCAATTCAGGAAGAACTTGAAAGGCTGGAAACCATACTGGCTCCGCCTTCTGCATTTGAACCGAGAACCGCAACGGGAGTCTTCAGGATCGCTGGAAGCGATTTTTTTGCAGAACTCTTGATGCCGTCGCTCGGTGACCTTTTGTATCGCGAAGCGCCCGGGTTACGGGCTCAACTTGTCGACCTTGTACCGCATGATTACATTGCAAGCCTCGAACGTCGCAATGCGGACATAGCTCTTATTCCGGACATGGAGCTGCCGGAGTGGGTTAATCGAGCACCGTTGTTTACTTCGCCATTCCATGTCATTGCTCGCGCAGCAAACCCTGGCATTGAGGGGCTTGAAGCCGAGGACATGATGCCGGTGGATGTTTTCTGTAATCTGCATCATGTTCTTTTTTCTCCAGAGGGCAATCTGGCGGCCATGGGAGATGCCGCGCTTGCTCGGGTCGGGAAAAAGCGACAGGTTGCGATGACGGTACCGGTCTTTTCTGGGGTTTGCCGCGCCGTGAGCGAAAGTGACTTGATCGCGTTGGTGCCTGCGCAACTAGCCGCCAAGGTAGCGGCAGACTTTGAGCTCGCCGTATTCAAGCCGCCGATGCCGATCGATCCTATCTTAATCATCGGTATTTGGCACAAACGAAATGACAAAAAGCCTCTGGCCTCTTGGGTGCGGGGACAGGTTATCGATCTAATGAAGCAACTAGATGTATGAGGGCGCATTCAATCACGTGATCGGTTCCCGATTGCGGCCAGTCAGCATATGGTAGCTCTTGTGCGTCGCTGTTATTGGTGCAAAATGCAGCAAATGACCGCTTGTTGCCCATCATAACCGATTAAGGTAGGTGTTTTGGTTTCTTTGGCGAGTATCGTTGACACGAACTCATTCACTGCGTGTGAGACTTTCATTGCAGCAATCATGATTAGAGCTAAGTTTGTTGCGCGGCGTAAGATGCGTTGAACTACATTCCATATTCCGCACGCTAAATCTGCTGGAAAGAGCGCTCGATTTCACCGAAGACCATTGATGCGGCCGGTGTAAACTCTGCCCCTGCGCGGCAGATTAGAGAGTAGGGTTCAACAGAGATGGGTAAATTCGTTTCAAGCGTAACCAAGCCGCTTGTTCCGCCTTCGTCTGCTGCGAAACTTCTGGCAACGGATGTCGCAATCGGGGCAATGGCGTTGGACTGCCTGACAAGTGCCAACGTAAACAAATAAGACGAGGTCGTGAGAACGTTTTGAGGCAAAGGTATTTTTGCATGACTCAACTTTCTTTCGACTGTCGTCCGCAATATTGCGCCCGGTTTCGGCATTATCCAGTCATATTGGAGCAGCGCATCAATAGGCAGAACACCTGCGTTTCTGGCAAGCGCATGACCCGGCCTTACCACAAATGAAACCTGTTCTTCCATTTTTATCAACTGTGTGAATTGCCGGTGGTCAGCGTAATGGGGAAGGCGGCAAAGAGCGAAATCGAGTTCACCATCAAGCACCATCGGGATGAGGACATCACTAGCGGCAACATCCACTCGTAAAGATATCGTCGGATAACTTAACCGTATTTGGCGCAGCGCCGGTATCGCAAAATCGATTGCCGGGCCGGTGACTGAGCCAAGCGAAACAGAGCCGTAAATGCCTTTGGAAAGTTCATCGATTTCCTGACCCGCACCTGCAATCTCTCGAAGAATTCGCGAAGAGCGCAGGGCGAATTTTTCTCCCGCACTTGTCAGCTCAATACCGCGGCCGGTGCGGCGATACATTGCTATGCCGCTTAATTGTTCCAGTTCGCTTGCCAGCCGCGACGCGGCAGGCTGGCTGATGCCAATGGCATCAGCGGCAGCAGAAATACCACCATATTGGCGCAGGACTGCGGCAAAGCGCAGGTGAGAAAGCTTCAAACCTCTGTTTAATAAATCAATAGACATATATACCTAATATAGCAATTTTGATATGTTATCATAAGAATAAATAATTTGACGGGTATGTCTAGTTTGTACATGACGGACCTATCTAAAAGCGCGTCTGTGCTTTCGGATTGGGAGAAGTTAATTACAGATCGCTTTGTGCGATCGTGGGAGGAAATTATGAAGCTCTTTAGAACAGGCCTTGCTGCTTTTGCCGCATTGGCCACTATTTCTGTAAGCCCTGCAGTCTCAGTCGCGCAGGATAAAGGTACGATCGGTATCGCTATGCCGACCAAATCGTCCGCACGCTGGATCTCTGATGGCAACTCTATGGTCGAGCAATTTAAGGATGCGGGCTACGCGACCGATCTGCAATATGCAGAAGATGACATTCCAAACCAGTTGGCTCAGATCGAGAACATGATCACAAAAGGCGCTGATGTTCTGGTCATCGCGGCTATTGACGGCACAACACTGTCGAACGCTCTTGAAAATGCAGCAGCGGCAGGCATCAAAGTCGTGGCCTATGACCGTTTGATTCGTGACAGCGGAAATGTTGATTATTATGCAACATTCGATAATTTCAAAGTCGGCGTGCAGCAGGCGACGTCACTTGTTAATGGACTTAAAGAACGTTTTGGTGATGGCCCTTACAATATAGAATTGTTCGGCGGATCGCCTGACGATAACAACGCTTATTTCTTCTATGATGGTGCGATGAGTGTGCTTCAGCCGCTGATTGATGACGGCACTATCGTGATCCAGTCCGGTCAGATGGGCATGGATACTGTTGGTACACTGCGCTGGGATGGCGCCGTTGCACAGGCGCGTATGGATAACCTTTTGTCTGCTCACTACACAGATAAAACATTGCACGGCGCGCTAAGCCCTTATGACGGATTGTCTATTGGTATCTTGTCTTCACTCAAAGGTGTTGGTTACGGCTCCGGCGACCTCAAAATGCCAATCGTCTCCGGGCAGGATGCTGAAGTGCAATCGGTAAAGTCTATTCTTGCTGGCGAGCAATATTCGACAGTTTTCAAGGATACCCGTGAGCTTGCCCGTGTCACTGTCGGTATGGTCAATGCACTGGTGGAAGGCGGCGAGCCTGAAATCAACGATACAACGACCTATGACAATGGCGTTAAAGTGGTGCCGTCTTATCTTCTTGAGCCGGTGTCCGTTGATAAGTCAAATTGGGAAGAAGTCCTGATTGGCAGCGGTTACTATACGAAAGATCAGATCCAGTAATCACGGCCTCCCGAGTCCGGCTGCCTGAAAATGGCGGCCGGAAATTTTATTTGATTTCACTGAAGGTTAGTTAAGCATGTCCACGCTGCTAGAAATGCGCGACATCACCAAAACGTTTCCAGGTGTCAAAGCACTCGACAACGTTAATCTTGAGGTCGCTGAAGGCGAAATCCATGCTGTCGTTGGCGAAAACGGCGCTGGAAAATCCACCCTCATGAAGATTTTGTCGGGCGTTTACCCAAAAGGACAATATGAAGGTGAAATCATCTTTGATGGTCAGCGATTGAGCTTGCGTGACATTCGTGACTCAGAAGATCGAGGCATCATCATTATTCATCAGGAACTCGCGCTCGTTCCTCAATTATCGATTGCCGAGAATATATTTCTAGGCAATGAGCGCGCGCAAAATTCAGTGATTAACTGGCATGAGACCAACCGCGCTACAGAAGAGCTGCTGGCAAAAGTAGGACTTGTCGAAGCACCGACAACGAAGGTCGGGAGCATCGGGGTTGGTAAACAGCAATTGGTTGAAATTGCTAAAGCGCTGTCAAAGGACGTTAAGCTACTCATCTTAGATGAACCGACCGCTGCATTGCAGGAAAATGACAGCCGTAAATTGCTGGATTTGATGCTTGAACTGAAGGCGCAAGGGGTCACGAGCATCATCATTTCTCACAAGCTCGGTGAGGTACGTTATGTCGCCGACAGCGTTACGGTGATCCGCGACGGTTCAACAGTTTCAAAGCTGAGTGCCAAGAGCGGCTTTAAAGAAGACGATATTGTCCGCGATATGGTCGGCCGTGATATGACCCACCGCTTTCCTGAACATGAAAGGAAGCCGGGCGAAGTATTGCTCGATGTGACCAACTGGAATGCATGGCACCCCGAACATGCAGAACGTCAGGTTATCAAGAATATTTCATTTCAAGCGCGGGCAGGTGAGGTCGTGGGCATTGCCGGACTTATGGGGTCGGGGCGCACTGAACTTGCTATGTCAATATTCGGCCAGTCTTACGGCAAACGAATTTCCGGTGAGGTGAAATTACACGGTAAACCGGTTGATGTATCGACCGTGGACCGCGCCATTGACGCCGGTATTTCATATGTGACCGAGGACCGCAAAGTATATGGTCTGGTTCTTGATGAAACGATCCGCTTCAACACAACACTGGCCAATCTGGACGGCGTATCTTCTGCCGGCGTTCTTAAACGCAATATGGAGACGAGTGTCGCTGAACGGTATCGCAGTGCACTTGCCGTTCGCACGCCGTCGGTGTTCCAGAAAACTGTCAATCTGTCCGGCGGTAACCAGCAGAAAGTGGTTCTGGCCAAATGGCTGTTTACCGAGCCGGATGTGCTGATCCTGGATGAGCCGACGCGCGGCATTGATGTCGGTGCAAAGTTCGAAATCTACAACATCATCAATGAACTTGCTGATTTGGGTAAAGCGGTTGTGATAATCTCGTCAGAGATGCCCGAACTCTTAGGTATGTGTGACAGAATTTACGTGATGAACGAAGGCGAATTTGTCGGTGAACTCGACGCGTCTGAAGCAAACCAAGAGCGCATCATGGCGCTGATCGTTCAAGAATAGAGATACAAAATGGCTGATAGCGAAACAAAAAACTTATCTTCGACAAAAACTGCCGTGGAAACGAAAAGTATCGGGCATTATCTGTCTGCGAATTTGCGCCAATACGGGCTTCTTCTGGCTCTGATTGTTGTGATGGTTTTCTTTCAGATTGTGACTGATGGCACCCTTTTGCGCGCGGTGAATGTAACAAACCTTCTTCTGCAAAACTCATATATCATCATTATGGCTCTGGGCATGCTGATTGTCATTGTCGCGGGGCACATCGATCTTTCGGTGGGCTCGGTGATGGGTTTCATCGGAGCATTGGCGGCGGTGATGATCGTCAATTATGATATGAATATTTATCTCACTGGCGCCATTTGTCTGGCAACAGGCGCGCTGATTGGCGCTGCACAAGGATACTGGGTCGCTTACTGGAACATTCCATCATTTATCGTAACTTTGGCGGGAATGCTGGTTTTTCGCGGACTATCATTGCTCTTGCTTGAAGGACAGTCGGTTGGACCGTTTCCCCGTGAATTTCAAATCATAGCCACTGGCTTTTTGGGTGATTTCTTTCCGAAGGCCATCGGCGAGTGGCTTGCCGGTGTGTTTGCGGTGAGGCAAATCAATACTGTTGCATTTGTATCGGGTATCGCTGCTGCCATTTTGCTTGTTTGGATGGGGATGCGTAAGCGCATGGCAAATATTGCTTATGGCGTCGAAGAAGAACCAGCGGCAATCTTTTACGCGCGCACCTTCATCGTCGCTGCCGCGCTTATTTTTGTCATGTATAAACTTAGCCAGTTCCGCGGTTTGCCGAATGTACTTTTGACGATGGGCTTTCTTGCAGTCATCTATGGTTTCGTGACCGAAAATACAGTTATCGGGCGCCGTATCTATGCTCTGGGCGGTAACCAAAAGGCTGCTCAATTATCCGGTATCAAAACCAAACGCCTCACATTTCTGGCATTTACAAATATGGGCTTTCTGGCCGCAGCAGCGGGCATGGTTTTCGCCGCCCGTTTGAACACTGCAACGCCTAAAGCAGGTTTTGCGCTAGAACTGGACGTGATCGCAGCGGTCTTTATCGGCGGTGCTTCCATGTCCGGCGGCGTTGGCACGATTGTGGGTGCGGTCATCGGTGCGTTCTTAATGGGCGTGCTCAATAACGGAATGTCCATCATGGGCATCGGTATCGATTATCAGCAAATGATCAAAGGACTGGTTCTGCTCGCAGCGGTTGTTTTCGATGTTTACAATAAGAACAAGGAGGCTTGATCATGTTGATTTCTCAGATTAAAAACGATCAAGGCGGCATCAGTGTCGTGGTTCGAAATGGTGCCGAGGCCTCAATCATTCAGGGTGTTGAAAGCAGCTATGCATTGGTGCGCAAAGCTATTGCGGCAAAAACGTCGATTGCTAACTGTGTTCGTGAACACACGCTTGGGCCCGCTGTCGATCTTGAAGTTTTAGCCGAGCAAAATCGCATACTTCTTCCTATCCATCACGATGATCCGGCACATATGCATTTAACCGGCACCGGATTAACGCATTTAGGGTCCGCTTCTACGCGCGATGCCATGCACAATAAAAATGCGGCCGACACCAGCGAAATGACGGACTCTATGCGCATGTTCCAGATGGGACTTGAAAGCGGTAAACCGGCTGCCGGTAAAGTCGGTGTTCAACCGGAATGGTTTTATAAAGGCAACGGCACTGCGGCCGTCGCGCCGGGCCACGCACTTAAAAGTCCGGCATTTGCCGATGATGGCGGCGAGGAACCGGAAATTGCCGGCGTTTATGTGGTAGGTGATACGGGCACTGTGCACCGTGTTGGATTTGCGCTTTCGAACGAGTTTTCGGACCATGTAATGGAGCGCGTAAACTATCTTTATCTCGCCCATTCCAAACTACGGGAAGCCTCATTCGGGCCGGAGATATTCGTCGGTGAATTACCTGCCGATATTCGCGGTACAAGTTCAATTGTGCGCAATGGTAAGACCATATGGTCAAAGCCGTTTTTGTCCGGCGAAGACAACATGTCCCATACAATTGCCAATCTTGAACATCACCATTTTAAATATGAGCTGTTCAGACAGCCGGGCGATATTCATGTCCATATGTTTGGTACAGCAACTCTTTCATTCGCAGATAAAATCGCCTGCGAAGATGGAGATGAATTCGTGATCTCCGCACCGGAGTTCGGCATGCCACTGCGTAATCCACTGCAATTGCCGCGCAAGTCCGAGACGCTCACGACCGTTGAGGTGCTATAAATTATGACATTTACACCGGCAAAGTGGCCCCGAAAATTACGCTCACAGGAATGGTATGGCGGTACATCGCGCGATGCCATTTATCATCGTGGCTGGTTGAAAAACCAAGGGCACCCGCACGACCTGTTCGATGGTCGTCCCGTAATTGGTATCCTCAATACATGGTCTGATCTTACGCCATGCAACGGACATTTGCGCGAACTTGCGGAAAAAGTGAAAGCGGGGGTTTGGGAAGCCGGTGGCTTTCCACTTGAAGTGCCCGTTTTTTCTGCTTCAGAAAACACCTTTCGCCCGACAGCGATGATGTACCGAAACTTGGCTGCGATGTCGGTCGAAGAAGCAATGCGCGGGCAACCCATTGACGGTGCGGTTTTGCTGGTTGGATGCGACAAAACCACACCTTCATTGCTCATGGGCGCTGCCTCGACGGATATGCCATCGATTGCTGTTACGGGCGGGCCAATGCTCAATGGCTGGTTTCAGGGCGAAAGGCTAGGATCAGGCACGCACCTTTGGAAATTTGCAGAGGCTATCAAAGCCGGAAAGATGACACCGGAAGAATTTGCAGAAGCCGAACAGTCCATGTCCCGCTCTACAGGTACTTGCAATACGATGGGTACGGCATCGACAATGGCATCAATGGTCGAGGCGCTTGGTATGGCGCTGTCGGGCAATGCAGCCATTCCTGCGGTCGACTCACGACGGCGCGTCATGGCGCAAATGTCTGGGCGCAGGATTGTGCAAATGGTCAAGGATGATCTCAAGCCATCTGACATCATGACAAAGCAGGCATTTGAAAATGCGATCCGAACCAATGGTGCTATCGGCGGCTCTACCAATGCGGCTATTCACATGATGGCCATGGCCGGCCGTGTTGGCATTGATTTGACACTGGATGATTGGGACAGGTGCGGGCGCGACGTTCCGACAATCGTCAATCTTATGCCTTCCGGTAAATATCTGATGGAAGAGTTCTTCTATGCGGGCGGTTTGCCGGTTGTGCTCAAAGCTCTGGGCGATGGCGGACTTTTGCATAAGGATGCGCTGACCGTATCGGGTACAACGATCTGGGACGAGGTCAAGGACGCAAAGAACTGGAATGAAGACGTCATTCGCCCTGTGAGCAACGCTCTTACAGAGCAGGGCGGTATTGCCGTATTACGCGGAAATCTGGCTCCCAATGGAGCTGTGCTCAAACCTTCCGCAGCAACACCATCTTTGCTCAAGCATCGCGGTCGCGCCGTCGTTTTTGAAGACATTGATGACTACAAAGCCAAGATCAATGATGAAACGCTGGATATTGATGAGACCTGCATCATGGTGCTGAAGAATTGCGGCCCTAAAGGCTATCCCGGTATGGCTGAAGTCGGCAATATGGGGTTGCCGCCAAAGGTCTTGCGTAAAGGCATAACAGATATGGTACGCATTTCGGATGCGCGCATGTCAGGTACGGCCTATGGAACAGTTATTTTGCATACGGCACCTGAAGCTGCAGCCGGCGGACCTCTTGCCGTTGTTCAAAATGGCGACATCATTGAACTTGATGTGTCCGCACGAAGCCTTCATCTCGACATTGCCGACGATGAATTGCAGGGAAGGCTCGCCTCGTGGAAACGAAGTCATGAAGTGCCTGTGAGTGGTTATGCCAAGCTGTTTCATGACCATGTAGAAGGCGCCGATACGGGTGCGGATTTTGACTTTCTAAAGGGATGTCGCGGTTCGGCTGTCGGCAAGGAATCACATTAATGGTGCATAAAATTGCTTTGGTTGGCATCGGTAAGATTGCCGTTGACCAGCATATTCCGGCCATTACCAATAATCCTGATTTCGAACTCAGTGCCACTGTTAGCCGACATGCGTCTATCGATGGCGTTGAGAGCTACACTTCGCTTGATGACATGCTCGAAAAACGGCCAGATATCGGGATTGTATCTTTGGCTATACCGCCACAGCCACGCTTTGATTATGCCGTAAAAGCTTTGCGTGCAGGCCGTCATGTGATGTTGGAAAAACCGCCGGGGCAAAGCTTGGCGGAATGTTATGCGCTGGAAAAGATGGCGCAAGAAAAAGGCGTTTCGCTGTTTGCAACATGGCATTCGCGATTTGCAGATTCTATCCCTGCAGCGAAAGACTGGCTGAAATCACGCACAATAAAGCGCTTTCGGATTACATGGAAAGAAGACGTTCGGCGCTGGCACCCCGGTCAGGAATGGATATGGGAGCCGGGTGGTTTGGGCGTGTTTGATCCGGGTATCAATGCGCTCTCGATCATGACTGAAATCTTGCCATATGATGTTCATATCAATGCCGCCAAGTTAGAGTTTCCGTCCAATCGCGATACGCCCATTGCTGCGCATCTCGCTTTTACGAATCCTGATAATGCAGTGATGGATGCGGTATTTGACTGGCGCCAAGAGGGCCCGCAAACATGGGACATCGATATTGAAACCGATCAGGGCGAAATGAAAATGTCGTCCGGTGGCGCAAAACTTAGCATCGACGGTAAAAGTATTGTTGAAGGTAGTGACCACGAATATGCGAACCTTTACGCACAAATGCACACCTTGGTGCAAAACCGCGCGAGCGATGTTGACCTAAGTCCTATGATTCACGTTTGCGACGCATACGCACTGGGCAAGCGGATCACCATTGCTGAGTTTGAATTTTAAATTACCGAAAGAGTTAAGCTATGAGTTATGTCCCGCACGGAAAACACTTGATTGCAGGCAATTGGGTCGCTGCAAATGAGACTTTTCCATCAGAACCAACGAACGGCGAGCCTTTTTCCTTTAGTCGCGGTACACCTGAGCACGTCAACAAAGCTGTTGAAGCTGCTGAAGAGGCCTTTGCAACATATGGCTGGCTTGCCGATGAAGAACGCGCAAAATTTTTAGAGACGATTGCCGACGAAATAGAAGCGCGCGGCGCGGCGATTACTGAAATCGGTACCGCAGAAACCGGCCTGCCTGAAGCGCGGCTTGAAGGCGAGCGCGGGCGCACTTGTGGACAATTAAGGTTCTTTGCCGAACACATCAGAAAGGGCACCTATCTTGATCAGCGCAAGGATGAGGCTTTGCCCGATCGTACACCTCTGCCGCGCCCTGAACTGCAAATGGTGCAGCGCCCGATTGGGCCTGTTGCTGTATTTGGCGCATCTAACTTCCCATTGGCATTTTCGACAGCAGGCGGTGATACGGCTTCTGCACTTGCTGCGGGTTGTCCGGTGGTCGTGAAAGGGCATCCCGCGCATCCGGGGACCGGTGAACTGGTCGCAGATGCAATTGCGGCTGCAATTGATAAATGTGATCTTCATCCGGGCGTATTTTCACTTGTGCAAGATGGCGGCCAAGCTGTTGGCAAGGCATTGGTTGAACATCCATTGATTTGCGCAGTCGGCTTTACCGGTTCCTTGCGCGGCGGCCGTGCATTGTTTGATCTATGCGCACAAAGACCGGTACCGATTCCATTTTTTGGAGAGCTTGGTTCAATCAACCCGATGTTTATTCTGCCGCAGGCTGCTTCGGCACGCGGGGATGAAATCGGCAAAGGCTGGGCCGGATCGCTTACAATGGGCGCAGGGCAGTTTTGCACAAATCCGGGCGTTGCGGTGGTTTTGGATGAGCATGCGGACGCATTTATTGCGGCTGCTAAAGGTGCACTGGAAAGTGCTGAAAACCAGACAATGCTCACATCCGCAATCGCAGACAGCTACCAGCAGGGCGCTGAGAGCGTGGCGAAAATATCAGGCGTGAAAGCGCTCGTTCAAAATGAATGTGCCGACCGTGAAGCAGGCGCCCAATTGTACGAGGTTGATGCGGCGTTATGGCTTGAGAATAAAGAGCTCAGCGAAGAAGTATTCGGGCCTTTGGGTATTGTGGTTCGTGCTAAAGATACCGCGCAAGTTGTTGATATTGCAAAGTCATTGGAGGGCCAGCTTACATCGACTCTTCATATGGATTCAGCCGATATGTCGTTAGCACAGGAGTTGATGCCTGTCCTTGAGCGCAAAGCAGGGCGCTTGCTGGTCAATGGATTTCCGACAGGTGTAGAGGTTGCTGATGCGATGGTGCATGGCGGCCCTTATCCTGCGTCTACCAATTTTGGTGCGACCTCTGTTGGCTCGATGTCTATTCGCCGCTTTTTAAGGCCTGTCTGCTATCAGAATTTGCCGGCTGAATTACTGCCAAACGTTCTTCGCGATTAATTGCTTTGTAAATTCCGCGTGCCTAGGGGTGCCTAAAAACTAGAATTTGATGATCGTTGATTGATGCGTGCGGCCGCTGAAGCGGCATCAAGCCAAATAGCTTAGTCTAGTTTTCTTAGAGAAGATGGAAGACACAAGCATATCAAAAACAGTGTTTGACGAACGCAAGCCACTTGATTGCTCATTACTTTCCTATATGCATGAGCGCATTGGTTCCGCGAGTCTTTAATGGCAGCGGATTAAAAGGGAACATGGTGAGGAATAGCCGAAGGGCGCCGAATCCATGACTGCCCCCGCAACTGTGAGCGGATTGTCGATTGCAAATAGCCACTGGGTACGACGTCCCGGGAAGGCGCAATAGGCTATAATCCGTGAGTCAGGAGACCTGCCAAGAAATCTGCTGTTCGGACGGGGTGTTCCGGGGTTGTAGGTGTAAACGTCGCAACGCTTGTGGGCCCGCCCATCGTCCGGAATTTCGCCTCTTCACTTGACCACCCCTTAACGCAAAAGGGATGTTAAATGGCGAGTGGACACAAAACGATACTGTCAGTCTGTACACGGTGCAGGCCGTCCGGCGTACCAATAGAGCTTGCAGACAGACCCGGTTATAAACTTGCTGAAGAATTAAGGGCGCTTTTTCCCAAAAGCCGTGCCGCACAAAAAGGTGTTGCCCTGCGCGGTGTGTGCTGCATGAGCCAGTGCAAACGGCACTGTGTCATTGCCTTGTCCGGAGAAGGAAAATTTACACTTCTTTTCGGCGATCTCGATCATGAGGCCGATGCCGGTTCAATCCTCGAAATGGCTGCCCTTTATGCGGAACAGGCTGACGGGTTGATTGAACGACCGGACCGCCCAGCGCCACTACGCGCCGGTATTTTAGGCCGCGTGCCGCCCGATGATCACGACCAGTTCATCGACGAAGATTTCACAATATCCAGTCACACGAATTAGCTTAGGAGAGAGCGCGATGACATTTGGGAATATTTGGCCGAAACGGAAACGCGCCATTGCGGCGTTTGCAGTCGGTATCTCGCTAATGACGGCCGCCTTGCTGACACCTCAATCCGCATGGGCTGAGGATAAATTGATTATTGGGCAAACGTTTCTGACAAATGGGCTGGACCCGTCTGAAGGTTCAGTGGGTTGGACACTTGTTACCCATGGTATCGGAGAACAGCTTTTCAGCGTGTCTAAGCAAGGTAAAATCGAACCCAATTTGGCGGAGACTGCCATTGAAAATAGCGATGGTACCTGGACCATTACATTGGCGGACAATCGATTCTTTTCAGATGGAACGCCTGTGACGGCCAAAATGGTTGCTGCTGGTTTTAATAGAACCGGACAGACAAATCCTTCTGCCCGCTCGACATCCGGCTTGTTGAGTTTTCATGCGGTTGATGAACGCACTTTGAAAGTCCACAGCGAAAAACCGACAAAGATTTTGCCTTCTATTCTCGCTGAATGGGCTTTCCCCGTTTATATGGAAAAAGACGGCGAGTTTATTTTCACAGGTCCGTTCGCGGTGGAGAGTTTAACGGCTGATAAAAGCATCGATCTCGTCCCGAACCCGCACTACGAAAATGCGGAAAACCGTCCTGAACTCACTATTCGCAGAATACCGGACGGGCAGTCATTGGCGCTGGCTTTTGCTTCCGGCGAACTTGATCTTGCTTTTAACCTGCCGGTAGAAAGCCTATCGATGTTTGCAGGTGATAAAGCAAAGCAAGTGAAATCCTTTCCCGTAGCTTATCAATATATGATGTGGATGAACACATCTTCCGATGTTTTGCAGGATGTGCGCGTTCGCAAGGCGATTGACATGGCCATCAACAGGGAAGATTTGGTTGCCGCTGCACGGGCAGGTTCCGTTGCAACCGGTGCCTTTTCCCAAACCTATCCTTTTGCGGCTGAAAAAGAACTGCCACTTGACGTGAATAAGGCCAATGCATTGCTCGATGAAGCAGGCTGGATAAAGGGGGAGGACGGTGTTAGGCGCAAAAACGGTCAGCCGATGCAATTGGTACTGTGGGCCTATCCGCAACGGCCGGACCTCATTACATTTCAGCCGGTTATCCGCGCGGCATTGGCAGGGCTTGGTATATCGGTAAAAACACAAGTGACAGAATCTCCAACCGATATTGCCAAGAGCGGGGCATATGATCTTTTCTTGTGGGCTCAACACACCGCGCCGGCTGGCGATCCGGCTCAGTTTCTATCGCTCTTTCTTGAAACAGATGCTGCGAACAATTACGCCCGTTGGTCCAATGCGGAATATGACGCTGTCATTGAACAATTGCGCGCTGAAGGAGATACAGATGTGCGTGCGGAACTGGCAAGAAAGGCGCAAGATATTATCGCTACCGAGGCACCGGTTTCATTCCTAGTGACGCCTGAATGGCATGTAGGCGTATCAGTCCATTTGAAAAACTATGAGCCTTGGGGTTCTGATTATTATATCATTCGCCCTGACTTGCAGGTTTCCAAGTAACGATGGCAATGCTTACGGTGACACGCATAGTAACTTTGACTTTTTTGTCATGGCTGGCGGTTGTCACCGTAAGTTTCTTTGTTTTGCGACTGGTTCCGGGGGATCCGGTCGACATTTACATCAATCAGATGAACATAAACGCCTCAGGAGATGTTAAGGCCCTGTATCGTGCTGCTTGGGGCCTCGACCGGTCAGTGATCCAGCAATATGGGATCTGGCTGTTTGGCTTTTTAACATTGAACTGGGGCGATTCATTTGTATTGGGAAAGCCGGTTTTATCCATCCTTTCCGCCGGTCTGCGATGGTCGGCCGCAATCGGGATCACTGGTTTTGCACTGGCTTTGATTACCGGCTTTTGCCTGGGCTATGCGGCTGCTCTTCGTCCGCGCAGGATTGCCGATAAACTGTCGCGCGCCCTTGCAGTCGGCGGCCAATCCTTGCCGGCATTTGCTGTCGGCTTGATTTTACTATGGGTACTGGCAGTCAAGCTTCAGATTATACGTCCGTTTTCCGGCGGCAATGTCGAAAATCTGCTACTGCCCATTTTGCTGGTCGCGTTCTTTTCCACCGGTAGTATCTCGCGCATCACCCGTGCCGCATTTAACGAAGTTGCAGCCGCGCCCTATATGCGTACAGCCGTTGCCAAGGGACATTCGCAAGCATCTGCCCTGTGGTTTCACGGGCGGCGACATGCAGTTATTGTACTGATGGCCGGTATTGCGCCGGATTTAGCCTGGATTGTCGGCGGAACCGCTGTTTCAGAAGTTGTGTTTGCAGTGCCCGGACTATCCGAACGCCTGATCGCGGCGGTGACAACGCGCGATTATCCCGTCTTGCAATCTTATTTGGCGATTATCGCATTCTGGATCGTGGTTGGCCTGCAATTGGCCGGCGCTCTAAGGCGACACTTGGACCCGCGTCTGAGGGAAGCCTTATGAAGCATAATCTTTCCCGCAATGTTACACTGTGGATGTGCCTGATGTGGGCTTTGCTCACAATCTCCGGACTTGTTTGGCAACCTCACAATCCTCATTCAGTTGATCTTACCGGCAGCTTTCAATTGCCGTCTGCACTGCACTGGCTTGGCACGGACCATCTGGGTAGAGATGTCGCTTCGCGCTTAATGATTGGCGCTCAAACCTCACTTTTTGCTATTTTTATTGTTTTATGCGGCAGTTTGGTTGTGGGCCTCATTGCCGGAACAATCATTGCAGTTGCGCCAAGCAGTATTGCGAGCTTTGTGCGCTGGCTGGCGCAGACGACACTCGCTATCCCCACGCTCATTATGGCCCTTTTTCTGGCGGCGCTGATAGGGCCGGGGCTGTATTCTATCGCTCTTGCATTAATTATCAGCGCGTGGGCGCCATATGCATTAAGCATTGCCGCTTTGGTTGACCGCCTGCGTGCGGAGCAGTTCTGGCGCGCAAGCCTTGCACTCGGTGCAAGCCCGCTCAATGTTGTCATTCGGCATTTACTTCCCAACACATGGCCTGTCATCGGCGCTTTGGCCGGCGCAGATGCAGGGCGCGCTGTCATCCTTGTAACATCGCTGGGGTTTCTGGGTTTATCCGCCGATACAGGCCAGCCGGAATGGGGCGCAATGATTTATGAGTATAGAATGTTCCTGTTTTCAGCGCCGCACCTTGTGCTTGCTCCGGTCTTTACGACCGCACTGTCGGCACTTTTGCTGAATATCGCTTTGGATCGATGAGCATAAACAGATCGATTTCTTAAATACATATCAGTTCTATCAAGCGACGGTGGAAGTAAGTCGCCTGATTTGTTCATTGGTCAGGGCGCGCACACTTTCGCCTCTTGTTTGAATAGCAAGCCGCGCTGCCGCTTCCAGTTCTTCCATTGCATAAACGGTGGACGCGATATCGTTGCCTGCAACAACCGGTCCGTGATTGGCGAGCATAACTGCCGAATGAGCACCGCCAAGATCACGGATTGCTTCGCCCATGGCCGCATCGCCGGGCGCAAAGAAGGGAAGTAGCTTCACTTTACCCAGTTTCATAATCGGATAGGGGGTAAGCGGCGGAAGAAAATCATCCCTGTCATTGTCCTCGAACAAAGACAAAGCGACACTGTGATGTGAATGCAGGTGGACGACTGCGCCCGCTTTTGCACCCCGGGTGTCATAAAATGCCTGATGCAGTGACATTTCCTTGGTTGGTTTGTCGCCGCCAATCAGTTGGCCGTTTTTATCAAAGTGCGAAAGGCGGGCAGGATCCAGAAAGCCAAAACTGGAATTGGTCGGCGTAACCAATAGGCCGCCATCGTCCAGACGGGCTGAAATGTTGCCCGTTGAGCCATGCGCCAGCCCACGATCATAGAGGCTTTTTGCCATCAGGCAGATTTGTTCACGAAGCTTGGTGTCACCCATTTTCAAGAACCCCCAAAGCGCGATTGAAAAAATCTTTTTGACCAAAATTGCCGGACTTCAACGCAATCACCAGATCACGGCCAGTGACCCGCATTGCCGGAACACCTGCGGCGATTTCCGGCCCAATTTCCATAGCATCGATTTTTAAAGCCAGAACAACGGCACCGGATGTTTCACCGCCCGCTGTAACGATGCGGGATACGCCCGCATCAGCAAGCTGGCTGGCAAGATCACCGAAGAAAGTCTCGATGGCACAGGCTGCTCTTTCGCGTCCATATTTATTCTGTGCCGCAACAACGACTTCTGGGTCGGCTGATGAGAAAATCAAGGGTGTTGTTTCTTGTGCGAGCGCCCAATCTGCGATCTCGGCAACACTTACTGTGCCTTCAGCGACTTCTGCTGCGGTTATTTCGCGTGCCTTTCCGTTCTCGCGATAAATGGCAACCTGTTCGCGCGTTGCGATAGAGCAGGAACCCGATAAAATTACCGCTTTGCCGCTTTCGCCGCGCCATGGATTATTTGTCGCTTTGATCAAACCTTGTCGGCGGAAATTGTCCGGCAGGCCAATGGCAAGGCCAGAGCCGCCTGTCAGTAATTTTCGTCCGCGAACTGCCGTGCCAATATCATGAAGATGCTGGTCACTGATCGCGTCCGTTATGATCATACTTTTTGGCGCAGCGGCTAGCTTTTGCTCAATATGTTCAGCGCCGGTTGCAATATCGGCATAGGGAATATGTCCAACTGTCCATTGTGTTTGATAGGCCAGCCAGCGGCGTAAATCGGCATCTGTCATCGGTGTCAGCGGATGGTTACGCATGCCGCTGTCACTCAAGAGCTGGTCAGCAACAAAGAGATGCCCTTGAAAGATTGTGCGCCCGGCTGTCGGAAAAGCAGGGCACATCACGACCTTGTCTTCTCCCAGAAGATCGGCAAGTGCTTCGGTCACCGGTCCGATATTGCCTTCTTTGGTGGAGTCAAAGGTTGAGCAATATTTAAAGAAGATTTGCTGACAGCCTTGTTTAAGCAGCCATTGCGCTGCGGCAACAGATTGTGCAACTGCATCCTGAACCGGAATAGTACGCGTTTTTAATGAAACAACGCCGGCTTCAACGGTGGCGTCCGCATTGTGTGCTGGAATGCCGCTATATTGCGTGACGCTCATACCTTGCTTTGACAAAGTATTGGCGATGTCGCTTGAGCCGGTAAAGTCGTCTCCGATGACACCAAGAAGCATTATACGCCCTCTATCTTTTTGCTCGGCCCCTTATCCAGACGCCACACGAAACCTGACGTTCCTTCGCTGCCAAAGCTTTTGGTAACAAGCGGATCATGGCCGGGAATAACCAGAGACTTGTGGCTTGCGAGTTTTTGTATTTTGGAAAAGCCGGTGAACATGTCCTCCATGTCAACCACGATCGGGAACGGTTTTCCTTTAATGAAATTCTCATAATAATGAGCCGCATCAGATGCTAGGCACAAATAGCCGCTTTCAGTTTTGACACGCACCGCCTGAAGACCTCTTGAATGGCCGCCGATCCGATGCACAGTTACGCCATCTGCGACCGCACCGTCTTCATTGTGAAAGACCACGCGGCCGGAATAGACGCGCTGAACCATTTGGCACACATGGTCTGCGGTAAACGGCATTTTGAGCGTGCCGCTGCACATGCATGGGCCGGTCGCATATGCCATTTCTTTTTCTTGAAGATGGAAAACAGCATTGGGAAACTGCGCCAGACCACCGGCATGGTCATAATGCAAATGTGTGATGATGACCGTATCAATCTGTGTCGCATCAAGTCCAATGGCTTCCAGCGCTTTCGCAGGATTGCGAAGTATCGGGCGGTCGCGTTTGCTGGCCTCATCGCTGTCATAGCCGGTATCAACCACAATATTACGCTTACCGTCACTCAAGACCCAGATAAAGTAATCCATATCGTGTTGGCTGGCGTGATCATCGTCGAACAAAAAACTGTCGGCGCGTGTGCGTGCATTGCGTTCGGCATATTTCAGAGCATGAACTTTCCAGATTGTCTCGCTCATGCTTTATCGATTCCGTCTGTCAGATGTCTGCCGTCCAACGGGTAACGCGGATCAAAATGACCCGCAGCCGCCAACTGGCCCGGATTGCACAGGCTCGAATAATATTCTTCATCCGCCATCGTGTAGTCGGCGCTCAGAGAATCGATATAGCTTTGCATCTGGCTTGCGGTGCGCGGTCCGGCAAGGATCGCGTTTATCGCATTGTTGGCCAGAACCCACTGAACAGCCATGTCGGAGAGTTTCTTTGACTGTTTGTCCGCAAATGCGAGCGCCAGATCGGCTTTTGCAAGCGTATCAGGGTGCATTTCGGTTTCGGCAATACGTTGATCACCCCGTGCGCCGCGTGAGCCTTCCGGCGCTGAACCGCCTTTATATTTTCCGGTCAGCACACCGCGGGCAAGTGGGGAGTAGCTGACGACTTTAATGCCGAAATGACGGCAGGCAGGCAAAAAATCAGCTTCGGCAGTCCGGTTGAGCATATGATAATAAGGCTGGGCATATGTGGGACGTTTAATGCCCATCTCGTCGCTCAGGCGCACAAGTTCGGCGATTTTCCAAGGCCGGAAGTTGGAAAATCCCCACTCACGGATTTTACCGGCCGCAAGCAAGCCGCCAATCGCTTCCAATGTTTCGGTTAGCGGTGTCTCGTTTTTCTCAAGGTGCAGATAGTATAAATCCACATAGTCGGTTTTTAATCTGCTGAGTGATCCGTCAATGGCTTCATTGATCCATTCTTTGGTTAGGCCGCCTGAATGTTTTACGCTGTTAAAACCATTGCCGACTTTTGTCGCAATCTTGAAGCTGTCGCGCTGTGATTGAATTAAATCTCCGACGACCTGCTCGCTTTGCGTGTCATTATAGGTGTCTGCGGTGTCAATGAAGCGGCCGCCAGCGTCTGCGAACATATCAAAAATTCGCCGGGACTCAGCGCTGTCCGTGGCTCCGCCAAACATCATTGTACCCAGACATAAATTGTCAATTGTCGGTGTCATATGAATCAATCCAATTCTATTTTTCGATCAAGTCTCTCGATATTTTTGTGCGCAATCATTGATGCTACAGCCTGATCAAAAGCTTTAAAATGATCACTATCCAGATGCGATTGAAAGGCCGCTGAATCGTCATAGACTTCATAAAGCTTGACCGTGCTTTCATCGCCTGAGTTCTGCCAAATCTCGAATATTCGACATGCAGGCTCTAGTTCGAGTGAGTTCTTTGCCTGTTTCACCATGAGCGGCATAAACGCAGCGATATCCGCGTCATGGACTTTGAATGTGACAATAACCGCAAAGCTCATTTAACGACCTTCCTTTTGAATTTGTCTGTCAGTCCGGCAAACATTTTTTTGATTGCCGGTATTTGGCTCAGCACCAAAAGAACATTGAGTGTGAGCAGGATTGCCGCACCCGGACGCGAGAAGAACACTGTCATATCGCCGTCAGAAATAAGCAAGGAGCGGCGGAACGTTTCATCAAACAAGCCGCCAAGTATGACGCCGATCACCAGCGGTGCGATAGGGTAGTGCATCTTGTTCATAGCATAAGCGACAAGCCCGACACCGATCATTAAAAACAGATCATTGATGCCACCGCCGACTGAGAAAGAGCCAATGGTGGTCAATACCATAACAACCGGCAAGAACACGGTTTGCGGTATACGCAGGATTTTGATGAAGATTTTTGCTGTTAGCAGGCCCATCAAAAGCATGGTAAGCGATGCCAGAACAAGGATCGCAACAATGTGCAAAATCAACGCCGGATCTATCGTCGGGCCGGGGATAACATTGTTGATCTTAAGTGCTCCGAGAAGTGCGGCAGCAGGCGGCGAGCCCGGAATACCCAGCACAAGCAATGGGATGAGCGCGCCGCCGATTGCAGCATTGTTGGCGGCTTCGGCAGAGATAAGCCCGTCTTTTGATCCCTTGCCGAATTGGTCGCCTTCTTTCGACATGGATTTACCAACGCCATAGGACACCCAACCGGCGACATCTTCGCCAACGCCCGGAAGAGCGCCAACACCTGTTCCAATAGCCCCTGAGCGCAATATTGTCGGCATATGGCGGCCAACTTCCCGCGCTTCGGGCCGGATACGCCCTACATGGGGCACTTTCATCAGCTTAATTGCCTCGCGCATCCCATCCATAATTTGCGGTATTGCAAAAGCGCCCATCAAAACAGGGACAACCTGAAAGCCAGATAAAAGGTAAGACCAATCAAATGTATAACGCGCTTCTGATAAAAGCGGGTCGAGGCCAACCATAGCCATAGCCAGCCCGATCAGGCCCGATATCCACCCCTTGATAACAAGGTCTTGCGACATCAGAGTTCCGGATAAAAGAATACCGAAAAGTGCAAGCAGCGCTTTTTCAGGGGAAGCAATGTTTTTGGACACAATGAGCAATAGCCAGACAAAAATAAGAAGGCAGAACGTACCAAATAATGTGCCGATAAAAGATGCTGTGGTCGTCAGTCCGAGTGCCTCTCCGCCAAGACCTTTTTTTGTCAGGGGATACCCGTCCATTGATGTTGCCGCGGAAGCCGCCGTCCCCGGAATATTGAGCAATATTGACGGATATGAACCGCCATAAATCGCCCCGACATAAGATCCGATAAGCGCTATAAGCGCTTGGTCGAGCGGAAATTTATTGCCAAAAAATCCGGTTAAAATGGTGACTGCTAACGTTGCGGTCAGGCCCGGCAGCGCCCCGAACACAATGCCAAGGAACACGGCAGGTATCAGATAAACATAGGTTATCGGATCAACGACAAGAATATATAAGGCGCTGGAGAAGCCTAAAAGTTGCGCGACGACAAAATCGATCATTTCTTGCCCTGCCAAAGAGGTCTGAGGTTTACGTAGTAGTTATATTCGATCTGGCTAAACAGCAGGCCGGTACGGTTGGGAACATTTTGCCGAAAGCCGAATGCCATCGCCAATACGAGGATTAGTGGACACAAAACAGCAACGACCGGCGTTACTTTGATCACGCGGTCTATCTTTTTCGCGCGAAATTCAACCACAAACATGGTTGCTGTTAATGCCAAGAATGAGACCAGAGTGAACCAGTCATCGTCATGGGGTTTTCCCCATTGTGATTGGGGAAAATTGACAATCAGCGCATAGAGCGACGGGACGATAACGGCAGCCGTTGCGATATATGTTACAGGGCGAAAGCCGCGATGATAGCCCCAGATTAAAGCGGTGATCATAAGCGCGGAACAGATTATAAAATCGACGCGCGGAACGAGCGCAAAGATGTAGGCGGCAAGTATAAGCGAAATACTGAAAAGCCGTTTGATTTCATGCAGATCAATATCAAGTCCGACAGCCGAAAGGGCCACTTTTGCACCGCCATCTCTGATTGAGATAACAAACAGAACAATCGATAGGACAAGAAGGATTCCAAAGATTCCGAAGGGCACGAGCGCGGCAGAATCATACCATTGCGCGCTATCCACACCGGCTGAGGCACTGTTGAAAAACGGAATTTTCGACGTTTGAAATAGGAAGAACAGACTGGCGACGAACAGGACAATGGATGTCCAGAAATCGCGCGCCCGCAAGATTGTTTTCTCGTCCATGAACTATACTCTTTTAAAAAGCTACTCAGGCCGGATTTCAACCGGCCTGAATAAATACCATGAGTCTAGAGGTTTTAACGTTATGGCTTTTCGATACCAAGCGTAGAAGGGTCGACTTCTGCCGCGCCTAAATCCCATAGTGTCCAGGCAAAGTTGCTTTCAAGATTAGAGAAGATCGCACTTGCTTCGTCTCCGGACTTGCCTGAAACATCATAATTGTTCGTCGCAGCCCACTCGGCAACAACATCCGATGCAATTGCCTTGTCAAAAGCTGCTGTCAATGTTGCCTTGACTTCATCTGATGCAGATGCATGAACCGCAAAACCGATCGCTTGTTTAAGCGGTAAATATTTGTCCAAACCATCATAGATAGAAAACGCGGACGGTATTTCTTTGCCTTCAAAAGTCACGGCGTCAGGCGTCAGCATGGCAAGTGGCTTGAGTTGGCCGCCGGCGATCAACGGTGCTTGTTCGGCTAGCGATGTGACGACCAGTGCAACTTCGCCTGCGATCGCAGCTTCTTGGCCGGGCGCGGAGCCTTTATACGGAACAAATTTGAATTTTACATCGGCACCGTTTTCAATCGCCAAAAGATTTAGATGGTGGATCGAGCCTGAGCCTGATGCTGCTGCCGGAATTGTGCCAGGAGCTTCCTTGGCCGCATTAACGAGATCTTCAAGCGAATTATAAGGCGAATCGGCCGGAACCGAGATCAGGTCAGGCGAGCCGCCAACGATAAATGGATGCCAGAAATCGAATTTCTTATCCCAGCCGCCTTGAACCGCTGCGGTGACGTTTGATTCAGAAATGCCCGCCAGGGTGTAGCCGTCATCAGGCTGGTTCATCACATATACCATGCCGTTGGAGCCAGCGACGCCGCCTGTCTGGTTGGTAACGCTAATGCCAACAGGCAGGTGCTTTTCCATCTCGGCCATGATCATGCGGTTAATACTGTCAGTGCCGCCGCCGGCACCCCAAACCACTGCTGTTGTAATGTCGCGGAACGGATATTCCTGCGCGCTGGCTGCAGAGCCAAAAGTAAAAGCTACAGCGGTCGCCGCGGCCAATTTAAGTAAACTGCGTCTCATCGGTTTCCTCCTAAGGATGAATTGCAAAAATAACGTATGCTTTAATAAATGCATTGTCAAATCTTTTAATTACAGGTAATGGTGGATGCATAGTGATGCGTTTATACAGCAATAAGGTGCAGGAATGTCAGACAATTATGATATCGCAGTTTTTGAAGGGGATGGGATTGGGCCGGAGATTATGGCGCCAACAATATCATTGCTTGAAAAGCTGTCAGAGAAAGCCGAATCCTACTCGCTGACCTTTAATGTGTTGCCGGCTGGCGCAGCCCATTATGCTGAAACGGGCGAATCTTTGCCGCAAGCCTCATTAAATGGCGCACGTGCGGCCGATGCTATTTTATTGTCTGCAATGGGCCTTCCGTCAGTGCGCTATCCCGATGGAACCGAAATTTCTCCCCAGATAGAATTACGCAAAGAGATGGATCTTTATGCGGGTGTGCGTCCGGTCACTGTTTTGCCCGGTCAGGCATCGCCAATAAAGATTCCGGATGGTCAGACGATCGACTTCGTGTTGATCAGGGAAAGCACAGAGGGACTTTTCTACTCACAGGGCAAGGGTGAAGTCTCTGAAGATGAGGCGCGCGAGACATTGGTCATTAGCCGTAAAACGAGCGAAAAGCTGTTTAATTTCTCATTTGAACTCGCCCGACGCCGTAAGAAATCGCAAGGAACAGTTGGACAGGTGACCTGCGTTGACAAAGCCAATGTGTTTCGTGCGTTTGCATTTTTCCGTGATATTTTCGATAAAATTGCCAAAGGCCATAGCGATATTAAAACATCCCATGCCTATGTGGATGCAACGGCGCTTTGGATGGTTCAAAAGCCTTGGACTTTCGATGTTCTTGTTACCGAAAACATGTTCGGCGATATTTTGTCGGATTTGGGTGCTGGTATTATGGGCGGTCTCGGTCTTGCGCCTTCTGCCGATATCGGCGACAGCAATGCTGTGTTTCAACCGTGTCACGGCTCTGCGCCCGATATTGCAGGCCAGGGCATTGCCAATCCTGCTGCCATGATATTGTCGGCCGCAATGATGCTTGACTGGCTTGGGCATGAACGCGGTAATTCGGAAATGTTGAACCACGCTGAGATATTGCGCAAAGCGGTTTATGATGTCGTCGTGGAAGGCACAACGCTAACGCGTGACCTTGGTGGTACAGCGACAACATCTGAATTCTCAAATGAAGTCAGCAATAAATTGTAAAGTGGAAAGGTAGCGCAATGATAAAGGTCGCGTGCACTGGCGCAGGCTATTTCAGCCGGTTTCATTATGATGCTTGGTCCCGCATCGACGATGTAACAATTGTCGGCGCGATGTCGCGGTCCAAAGAGTCCGCCGCAGAAACAGGGTATACGCCGTTTGATGATCTTGCCGAAATGCTTTCATCAACCAAACCTGACTTGCTTGATATCATTACGCCGCCACCTACACATCTTGATTTTATCAAGACGGCGCTGGCCCATGGTATAAAAACGATCATCTGTCAGAAGCCGTTTTGTAACAACATTGATGAAGCGGCTGAGGCGATTGCTCTGGCTGAGCAGCATGGCGCCCGTATTGTCGTACATGAAAATTTCCGTTTCCAGCCTTGGTACCGCGTTATTAAAAAGGCTCTTAATGAGGGCAGGATCGGTGACCTTCATCAGATTACCTTCAGAATGCGTACCGGTGACGGGCAGGGGCCACGCGCTTATTTGGACCGGCAACCATATTTTCAGGAAATGCCGCGTCTTCTTATCCATGAAACAGGCGTGCACTGGATTGATACGTTCCGTTTTTTGATGGGTGATCCGGTCGGCATTTATGCTGACTTGCGCAAGATGAATCCGGTTATTGCCGGTGAAGATGCCGGTTACATGATTATGGATTATGCAGACGGCAAACGCGCAATTCTGGATGGCAACCGCAATCTTGACCACTGTGCTGAAAATCACCGCACAACATTGGGCGAATGCATTGTCGAAGGAACAAAAGGAACTCTGTTTTTAAAAGGTGATGGTGTCGTTTCATTCCGGGAATTTGGCTCAACAGATATTGAAACAATCATGCCAAAGCAGGACCGGCCCGGTTTTGGCGGTGATTGTGTATTTGCATTGCAGTCCCATGTGGTTGATGCCATTAAAAACGGCGCTGCATTGGAAAATACCGCACAAGACTATATGCGTGTTTTGGAACTGGAAGCAGCAGCCTATAAATCGGATGACGAAAAACGTAGGATAGAAGTTTAGGATAGCGATTATGAATCTTGAAGCCACGCGATCATCATCGTCTCGATCAAAGTCGAATACCGAAATCGCTATTCAGACCATCAAGAAATTGATTATTGAAAACGAGCTTCAACCCGGTTCCAATCATTTGGAAAGCGAGCTTGCCGCCAAGCTGGGTATGTCGCGGACACCTGTGCGTGAAGCAACTTTAATTCTTGAAGCGCAGGGGCTTTTAGAAATCGTGCCAAGGCACGGCGTTAAAATTCTGCCGCTGTCGATCAGCGATATGGTTGAGGTCTATCAGGTATTAACCGCGTTGGAGGGCACGGCCGCTGAACTGGCAGCTCAAAAGTCACTGGATGCTGATGCCTTCGTTGAGGCGGAAAAAGCCATCCTGATGATGGATGAGGCACTGGAAACAGATGACCGGGAAACATGGGCTGTTGCGGATGAAAAATTCCACAATGAATTGATCAGGCTGGCCGATAATTCGCGTATCAAAAGTATTGTCAGTGTTTTTAACGATCAGGTGCGCCGCGCGCGCGCTTTGACATTGTATTTGCGCCCGTCACCGACGAAATCGAATGAAGATCATCGCCGCCTGCTTGATGCAATCAAGGCCGGTGATGCGGTAGCGGCCAAAACAATACACACCGAACATCGCGTCCGTGCAGGCGCGATGCTGATTTCAATTCTGGAAAAGCATAAGCTGATACTCGTTTGAGGGGGTAGGGCAGCTTATGCGGTCTCGGCCAGACGGTGGGAAATGTTCGTCAACGACTTTTCCGGCCGTCCGATATAAAAGCCTTGCATATAGTCGACACCTAGTTGCTTGAGCAGGTTTTTCTGGCCGGCTGTTTCCACACCTTCTACCAAAACTTCCAAGCCTCTGTTTTTAACAAGCGTGACGATATCCTGAAGCATTTTTTTGCCTTGCAGGGTTGCGCTGTCAGTCAGGAATAAACGGTCAATTTTGACAAGATCAAAGTCGATATCACGCAGCCATTTAAGACCGGCATAACCTGTCCCGAAATCATCAATCCATATTTTCACACCGGCATCACGCAATTGTTTGATGGCTTTTCTGACCAACTCATCTTCAAGAATATTCACTGTCTCAGTGATCTCTATCGCAAGGTTATGTGGCTTGATGCCATGGCGACGAATTGCGGATGTAACCACGTCTGGAAAGCCGGGCCTGCGTAATTGCACGACGGAAACGTTTACACTGACTACTTTGCCGACAGGATTGCGCCCATAGTCTTGGCATGCGCGGTCAATGATCCACTCGCCTAGTTCACATAATAGGCCGCTTTCTTCAGCAATCGGGATAAAGAATTCAGGGCTGATCTTATTGCCGCTGCGATCAAAAACCCGCATGAGCGTTTCATGACCGAATAAACTGCCATCGCTTGAATTGACCAATGGCTGATACACCGCACGGATGCGGTTTTCAGCGACGACATCTTCAATTGCTTTCAAGATATTGAAGCTTGAGTGATCTTCGCTGATCGAATGGTCATTAAACAATCTAAATGTAGCACGCCCGCCTGATTTTGCACGGTATAGCGCGTGGTCTGCTTCACCAGTTAATTGTTCTAATGTCGGCTCCGTTGATAGCTGCTGGCATGTGGCGCCAACGCTCACAGTCACCATTTTACGCGAATCCGGGCGGCCCGGATGCGTTATATCGATGTTGCGGACTTCTTCACAAATATCGGAGGCAATTTTAGATAGCTCTTTTGATTCCTCGATTGTGACGATGATAATGAATTCCTCGCCGCCATATCGTCCGACCTGTGCATTATATCTTTCGGCCACCCGCTCGAATGCGGCGGTCAAGCTTTGCAGGCAGGTGTCACCGGCTTGGTGCCCAAGCAAGTCATTATAACTTTTGAAATAATCAGCATCGACCAGCAAAACGCCGCAATAAGCTTCGCTATTGTTCTGGTTGTCCATCATTGCCGCAAACTTGCGCTCAATTGCGCGGCGGTTTGCCAGACCTGTTAACGGATCCGTTTCAGCAATCTCAAGCAGTTCGCGCCCTTTGGCGATGGCATGTTTTTCTCTCTGGCGGGTGCGTATTTCGTTCAAGAAATTATCATAGCGAGCCGCGTCCATTTGCCAAGAAATGTAGAGGGAAAGCACAAAGCAGTTCACAAAGAACAGCGACAGAGTGATCTGAACCCAAGATGGAAGCTCATTGATGAATAGGGCATTGCCTGCATAGCACACAGTAATTGTAAGCGATGTTATGACTGCAATAAGAAACTTGAACCTGAAATAGAGGTTGGTTCCCAGTATAAAGATCGCCCCATAGACGGAAAAAAGCGCAAAATTGATCTGGAAGTTCGTTTGGCGGGCTGAATAAAGCCAACACAAAGATCCGACGGCAATTGCCGTAGCGCCAAGAAGTTGAAGTTCTTTGAGGGGCCGCTTAAGGGCGAGCGCAAACTCGATAATGCAAATCGTCGACACCCCGAGCACGAGACGCAGAGTAACGAGAGACTGATTAATATCAGGAAAAAGATACCAGTCAAAAACGCCATAAAAAGCGAAGCTGACGACCGCCATCCACATACCGATACGCAGCAATTCCCTATTTCGGGCAGAATCACGTATAGTTAGCAGACGGCTTAAGGTTGGGTTACGCCGTTTGTCTTGGATTGAACGGAGTATACTACCTCTGACTGTATCCGGTGACTTCGGTTTTAGCATAAGCTCGACTTCGCAAGTTGGTCCATAGCAGAACTGATTTAGATTGCTTCATATTTAAAATAGTCCTCTTACTCAGTGTTAATTCTAAGCTTTATGAAAAAATTAAAAGTAAACCCTTTGTGGCAAATTCTCCAAGATGGTTAATAAAGCGTAAATGAGTACTTGAAACTGTAACATTAAAGGGGTTCAGTAGAGCTGTCCCAAGCTTCTTGAAAGATGACAAATGCCTAAACCTAGTTTCAAACTCGACAAATATTCCGCAGTAACCGCTAAGATCGCTGATGAGGCTCTTTACGGTAATACAAATGCCGCAGAGCCAGCCAAAACACTCGTTTCGCAAGGCCATCTTATGCTCGCACTGGAGCTTGCCCACAGCGAGTTCAAACGCGATGTTGATCCGGAAATCATTGTCGCCAGATTAGCCAAAAACTTACATGAATTGAGAAGGGACGCAGGGCCTGCTGTTTGGAAAGCACTCATTCCTGTTGCGCAACAACATCCTGTCAGCGAATATTTGCAACAGGATCCGTTTACAAAATGGTCATTTGAAAAGCCGCGCGGCTATTCTGGCGATGCGACATTGCTCGATATCTATTATCAGCACAAAAGTGCGGATGATATCATCGCTCAAGCTACTGAACTGGGCCGTGAAATTTATCACTATACCAGTAATGCTGACAGTTCGGTTGCCGGTCGCGAGCGGTGCGAGATTTTGACTGACTATGTTGATAAAACGGCTGCGGATCACCCGAATGCAGAAATTCTCTCCATAGCCTGTGGGCATTTGCGCGAAGCTGAAAAGTCAGAAGCGCTCAAAACAAATAGCCTTAAGCGTTGGGTTGCGCTTGATCAGGATCCGCAAAGCCTCGCGACAGTGCGCCATTCAAATCCGGGCAATGCTGTGCAGCCGGTTGAAGGTTCTGTCCGTGGGCTTTTGGGTCGCAAATATGATCTGGGACAGTTTGATCTGGTTTATGCGTCCGGACTGTATGATTATCTGACTGTGCCGATTGGCGTGCGCTTGATGCAGCGCTGTTGGGATTTTGTCCGTCCGGGCGGCAAATTCCTGTTTGCTAATTTTAGCGATGAAATCAAAACCGACGGCTATATGGAAACATTCATGGACTGGCCGCTAATCCTGCGCAATGGCAGCGACATGGAAGAAATCGTGAATGGCAGCGTTGACCGCAATTCAATCGATCTGAATGTGTTCTACGGCTCCAATAGAAATATCGTTTATGCGGAAGTCACAAAGCTGGCCTGATTAAACACACAAACCCGATAATTTTTATGCCGCTTCTTCAAACATCGTAATCGGAGAGGCGGCATTTTTATTTTCAATGTGCCACTTTCAGGCGCGATTCTGTACCGTGCGGTTGCGGCTGATTAATCCGTAATTTAGTCGACTATAATTCCTGCTGGGCACTCAGCCACTTCATGTAATCATCGCCGGTATTGTTGATGTGCAGTCGGAGTAGTTCGCAAAACTTCTCAACATTATTGCGGCCAATCAGTTCGTGCAGTTTGGCGTGCATTTGGAGTGAGTTGTTGACAACGACATCTGAATCCTGTGCCCGTGTCCGCAGAGCGCCGATCTTCGTGGCTATCAATTTATATGCATCGATAAGATAAGGGTTTGAGCCATATTTCAATATGATGTCATGAAACTCGGAGTCCAGCACCCGATACTCCGCACGGTCTCCGGCTTCCAATGCCATGCGCATTTTTGTAACGACATCACCGATTTCGCCTGCAAAAGCGTCGCGGTCCCCTTTGAATGCGTTTTTCACTGCTTCGATCTCAAGCAACTCACGAAATGTGCGGATAGCCTCTATTTCATTTTCATCAATATGGAAGATGGATGTTGCTTTTTGCGGGTCGATTTTCACCAAGCCTTCTCGTTTGAGATTAAGCAATGCTTCGCGCACAGGCGTCTTGCTTATGCCCAGCATCTCGGAAAGACGAAGCTCAGAAACATGATCGCCCAGCTTTAAACGTCCGTCCACGATCGCGTTGCGAAGCTCTCGTGACGCCATTTCTGCTAATGATTCCGGTCGGTTAAGGCGATCTAGCTTCACTGTTCAATTCCCCTGTTGTCAAATAATGATATCTGGTATATCAGATTTCATAGATTAGATGCTAATGTGTAGGAGATGTTTACCTTGATGTTGCTGAACACGCAATTGCCGCTTGGTATAGAGTGTATGGGCGGTGCGCATGACCGGTAAACAGCGTACCCTTCGATCCGCCCGCTGGTTTGAGCAGGACAGCATCCGCGGATTCGCGCATCGCCAGAGAAGTCTTCAAATGGGCTATCGCCGCGAAGATTTTATGGGGAAGCCGGTTGTTGGCATTATCAATACACATTCCGACTTGGCGACATGCCACCAGCACCTTCGCCAGCGTGCTGAAGATGTGAAACGCGGCGTATTGCGGGCAGGCGGCTTTCCGGTCGAACTGCCGACATTCTCGCTAGGTGAAGTGCTCGTAAAGCCGACGACCATGCTTTACCGCAATCTACTGGCTATAGAAACGGAAGAGCTTTTGCGCGCGCATCCGATTGATGCCGCAGTGCTGCTCGGCGGATGTGACAAGACCACACCCGGCCTGATAATGGGCGCAACCTCTGCTGATATACCTGCCGTTTTTATACCGGCAGGACCGATGATGTCGGGCAGCTTTAAGGGGCGTGCTGTCGGGGCTGGTACACATACAAAAAAATATTGGGATGAGCGCCGTAAAGGCGAAATTACGGAAAATGACTGGCTTGATCTCGAAACGGCTATGACGCGGTCGCCGGGCACATGCCAGACTATGGGTACAGCCTCGACAATGACATGCATCGTCGAAGCCATGGGTTTGGCACTGCCGGGCGCAGCTTCAATTCCTGCCGTCGATAGCGCACACCCGCGCATGGCCGCACAGGCAGGGGAAGTGGCAACCCGTCTGGCATTGCATGGCTTGCCGCTGTCCGAATTGTTGACCGAAGCGCATTTCAATAATGCCGCCGTGGCGCTGATGGCGCTTGGCGGTTCAACCAATGCCGCAATCCACCTGATCGCCATGGCGCGCCGCGCTGGCCTGACCAAATACAAGCTGACCGATCTGGTCGCGGCGGGCAAAGGTGTGCCTGTGCTGGCGGATTTGTTCCCGCACGGCTCCCATATGATGCAGGACTTTCACGATGCAGGCGGGATGCGGGCATTGTTGAGCCGCGTTCGTGAATGGCTTGATCTGGATACGATTGGAGTAGACGGTAACAGTCTTAGATCAGCGATTGAAGGCGCGCAGGTGTGGAATGATGAGGTCATCCGTCCGGTAGATAATCCTGTGACCGAGCGTCCTGCGCTTGCCGTTGTCAAGGGAAGCCTTGCGCCGGGCGGTGCGGTTATCAAGCCAAGTTCAGCCAGCGCAGAGCTTATGAAGCATGAAGGCCGTGCGGTTGTTTTCGATGGTCCTGCCGATATGGCCGCACGCATCGACCATGAAAATATCAGCAAAGACGATGTCTTGGTGCTGCGCGGTGGCGGACCTGTAGGCGCACCCGGAATGCCGGAATGGGGTAATTTGCCTATTCCGAAGCCGCTGTTGGAAAAGGGCGTGAAAGACATCGTACGCATTTCAGACTCGCGCATGAGCGGCACGCACTATGGAACATGTATTCTTCATGTTTCACCTGAAAGCGCCGTTGGCGGACCTCTTGCTTTGATTGAAACGGGTGACCGCATAGCGCTTGACGTCGAGAGCGGCCGGCTCGATCTCCTTGTTGACGACAATGAATTAAGCGCGCGGCGCGAAAAATGGCAGCCGCCAGAAGCGCCGAGCCGTGGCTGGTCTGCACTTTATGTAGCCCATGTGGGGCAGGCGGAAGACGGGTGCGATTTTGACTTTTTACTTGCTGATGGGCGTCCCGTTCAGGAACCGGAGATATTTTAATGACGAATGAACTCAAAGAAACGCTTTTGGCACGCAAGCGTTCGCTGGTTGGATGTTGGACGATGTTTGGCAGCCCGCTCGTCGCCGAGGCAATGGCATGGTGCGATTACGATCTTATTGTGATTGATGCCGAGCACACGCCACTTTCCGCTATGGGCGGATTGCACTCTTTGCAGGCTGTTGCAGGAACACCGTGCCCGCCTTTGGTTCGCCTTGCTGATGACAATCCGACTATGATCAAGCAGTTCATGGATGTCGGCGCGACGTCACTCATGGTGCCGATGATTAACAGTGCGGATCAGGCGCGGGCACTTGTCCGCTCAACCAGATACGCACCTGAAGGCAATCGCGGGGTTGCTGTCATGCACCGCGCCAGCCGTTTTGGTGCCAATGTATCCTATTCAGCAGATGCCAATAAGAATGTTTTGCTGGTCGCGCAAATTGAAACACCCGCAGCCGTTGATGCGCTGGACGATATACTTGCCGTTGATGGCATTGATGCGGTGTTTGTAGGACCTGGCGATCTATCCGCAGCGATGGGCCGTATGGGGCAGGGTGCGTCCGAAGACATAATGAAAATAATGGAAGATTGCGCCAAGCGTGCCCATACCGCCGGAAAGCCGATCGGTGCCTTGGCGCTCAATATCGATATGGCGAAGCGGCTTTTGGATATGGGCTTCGATTTTGTTCCAATCAGCAATGACATTGCGATGTTGACCCGCGCCGCGCGGGCGACTCTTGAGGAGATTCGCGGCAAGTAACGAATATAAGAGGAGGAGACGACATGACTAACTTGAAGAAACTTTTGACGACAACCGCCGCAATTGCGGTCGGTGCCGCAACCATGGTTGCAAGCGGTGTGACATCGGCAATGGCCGAGTATCCGGAAAGACCGGTTACATTGATTGTTCCCTTTGGTGCCGGTGGTAACACCGATGCGGTGGCCCGTGCTTTTCAGGCAGATTTTGCCGAAGCACTTGGCGGTGAGATCGTTGTGAAAAACACGGCGGGCGCTGCCGGTACAATCGGTACTGCCGAAGTTGCGGCGTCTGAAGCAGACGGCTATTCGCTAGGCGTTATACCAATCGGTCCTTTGACAACGCAGCCGCATTTGCGTGACTTGCCATATGACAAAGACAGCTGGGAATATGTCTGCAACATCACCAAAAACCCTATGGTTTTGCTTGTGTCAAAAGACTCACCTTTCAATTCCGTGGAAGATGTGAAAACAGAACTTTCGGCAAATCCGGGCAAATATGTCTATGGATCAGCTGGCCCCGGTACATTGCCTCACCTTGCAATGGCTGCGACAATGGGTGCTCTCGATGTGGAGGCAAAACACCTGCCTGATAGCGGAACCGCCGACGGTATGCGCTCGATGGCATCGGGTACAATTCAGTTCTTTGCTGATCCACCGCTCGTTCTTTCACGCTACGACGTCAAAGCATTGGCCAGTTTTACCGATGAACGTATTGAAGGTCTGCCCGATGTGCCGACGATGAAGGAGTTGGGCCACCCGCTTAATTTCTCTATTTGGGTTGGAATTGTTGCGCCAAAAGGCACGCCGGCCGATGTTGTTGAAAAACTTTCTGCTGCCTGCGGCGAAGCAACAAAAGGACCGAACTTCACAAAGGTAACGGAATCAACCTCGACAAATGTTGAATATATGGACTCTGCAACTTTCGGCAGCTTCGTGGATTCTGAATTCGAAAAGAACGGTCAAATTCTTAAAGATGCCGGCCTTTCAAAATAGGCGGTTAAATTGAATAGAACTCCAAATATAATATTTGCGCTCGCCCTGTTACTTCTGGGCGGCGCCCTTTTTGCGCATAGCTTTGCAGCGCGATATGCGGCGATGGGAATCGGATCACCTGTTAATCCGGTTTTCTTCCCGCGTATATTGCTGGGGCTATGGATCTTGCTGGGGGTAGTTATTCTCATTAAAGCGATCCGCTCGCCGGTTAACTTTAAAGAGAACACGCACCGCTGGCAGGAACCTCTTGGTATGATCGCTGCCGTGGCCGTTTCAATCTGGGCGATGCGGTGGCTGGGCTATATTGGTGTTGCCGGACCGCTTGCCTTTGCCTGTGGCTGGCTGCTCGGCTACCGCCGCTTGGTCATTCTCATCGCAATCGCTGCTTTGTCTGCCATCTTTACATGGTGGTTATTCGATCAAGCGCTTGGAATTCCATTACCGCGCTGGCGGCTGACATGATGATCGGTAATTTCACATGATTGATATTCTTTCAGAATCATTCTGGCTTGTTCTTGACCCGCTTGTGTTTGCAACGCTGGTCATCGGCACTGCCTTTGGTATTGTTGCCGGCGCTTTACCCGGCTTGGGCTCTGTGATTGCTGTTACCATATGCTTGCCATTCACCTATTCGCTGGGACAGGTCCCATCGATTGCACTTCTGTTGGCGGTTTATTGCGGCTCTGTTTATGGTGGCTCTATCTCTGCCATCCTGATTAATACACCCGGAACACCGCAAGCAGCCGCGACAACGCTTGACGGTTACCCGATGGCTGTAAAAGGCAATGCGGACAAGGCGCTGGGCTGGGCAACATTTGCCAGTGTTTTTGGCGGTGTCTTTTCCTGTCTGGTTCTTATTTTTGCCGCGCCGCAACTCGCGGCCCTGGCATTGAACTTTGGTCCGATTGAGATTTGCGCGCTGATTGTCCTTGCCTTGACCTGTATTGCCTCTGTTTCCAGAGGATCGCTTGCCAAAGGACTGCTTGCTGGAATTATCGGTCTGTTTGTGGCTGTGATTGGCTCAGATCCTCTGACCGGCGATATGCGTTACACTTTCGATATTTTTGCTCTATCCGCTGGCTTTGACGTTATTCCCGTGGTCGTTGGCTTGTTTGCTTTGTCGGAGGTTTTTGTACGCGCTTCCGAGCCCCAAAAAGCACAGGCGCGCATCATCCGCTATACAGGTATGATTTTGCCGGGCCTGAAAGCGTTAAAAGGACGGTGGAGCGTTCTGCTCAAAAGCTCCGGACTTGGTTCTGTGATCGGTGTTTTGCCCGGAACAGGCGCAGCAACCGCTGCCTTTATCGCCTATGCGGAAACAAAGCGCTCGTCACCGCGTAAAGACGAAATGGGCAACGGCGAAGCAGATGGCATTATTGCGCCTGAAAGCGCCAACAATGCCGTTACCGGCAGTGCGCTCGTGCCTGCACTCGCATTGGGGATTCCCGGCGATGCGGTAACGGCCGTAATGCTTACCGCACTTGTTGTAAACGGTGTAACGCCTGGCGTGCGGCTGATGGCCGACAACCCGCAAATCGTTTATGCCGCCTTTATGGCACTGTTTTTAGCGAACCTCGTCATGTTCGTTCTGGCATTTGCTTCGGCTCGGATATTTGCTTTGGTTCTGCGCTTGCCTGAAGCGCTTTTGATGATGTCGGTCATCTTGCTGAGTATTCTCGGTTCATATGGCGTGCGCGGCAACGTCTTTGATCTCTATGTGATGCTGGCAGCGGGTGTCCTCGGATTTCTACTGCGTCTTTTCGGTGTTCCGCTTGCACCGGTTGTTATCGGCTTGGTTCTCGGACCAAAATTTGAAGTCTCTTTGCGTCAGGGCCTCATTTTGACGGACGGCAGCTTCTGGCCGTTTCTTTCGAGCCCTCTTGCCTTGGTGTTGTTTGCAGCTGCAGGCGTTGCAATTGCTTGGCCGCTTTACGCTGAAAGATCATCAAAGGGCCAAGCGAAATGACCGGTAAACTTGTCACCAACTTTACAGGAAACAGGCGCACAAGATGTGGAGCACAAATCCGTCATGCTCGATGAACTGAAAGAAATCGTCGGGGAAGGCGGTTGGCGCGAAGGTCAGGACATCGCCCGTTATCTGGAGGATCCGCGTGACCGTTTTCACGGGTTAAGCCAGCTGGTTCTCTTGCCGAAATCAACACAGCAGGTCGCGCAAATCGTATCGTTGTGCGCGAAAAACCAAATTCGCATTGTGCCGTATAGCGGTGGCACGGGCGTCGTTGCGGGCCAGCTTTCGACAGAAGATCAAGACTATGTCTTGCTCTCAATGGAGCGCATGAACGCCATACGTGATCTGGCGCTTGAGGATGGCGCTATCATCGTTGAAGCAGGCTGCGTGCTTGCCGATATTCAAAGTGCTGCTGATGAAGTCGGTATGATGTTTCCGTTGAGCATGGCATCGGAAGGCAGTTGTCAGATAGGCGGAAACCTCGCCACAAATGCAGGTGGTATTCAGGTGCTGCGATACGGTAATGCGCGTGACCTGTGTATAGGCATCGAAGCTGTTTTACCCGACGGATCAGTATTAAGCGAATTGTCTCCTTTGCGTAAAAACAACACCGGATATGATTTGCGGCATTTGCTGATCGGAAGCGAAGGCACCCTTGGCATTATCACGGCTGCCACACTGCAATTAAAACCGAAAAACCCTGAAACAACGACCGTGTTTTGCGGTATATCAAAGCCGGAAGATGCCGTTACCCTATTGCGACAGCTACGCATGGAGCTTGGCGATGTGCTTTCGGCATTCGAGCTTTTGAGCAATATCGGACTGCAGGTTTTGCAGGAAAAATTTCCCGAAGAAAGACAGCCGCTCGGCAGCGCGTTTGAGTGGTACGTGTTGATTGAAGCCGCCGGTGACAAAGGTTTACGTGACAATCTGGAAGGCGCATTGGGCAATGCATTCGAAAGCGGTTTGGTGCTGGATGCGGTCATCGCTGAATCATACGCACAGCAGGAAGCACTCTGGCGGCTTCGTGAAATGATGCCGGAAGCAAACCGGCTCGCAGGCGCGATCTGCAACAGCGATACATCGGTGCCAATCAGCCAGATCGGAAACTTTATTGATAAAACTTTTGCGGCAATCAATGCGATCGATCCGGCGTTGACGGTAAACTGTTACGGCCATGTTGGTGACGGCAACATCCATTGTAATGTATTCCCGCCGGACGGCATGAACAAGCAGGAAATGCTCAAAACACAGGCCGAAAAAATTGAAGCCATCCGCATGTGTATCAATGAGACGACTGCCGCCTGTCATGGCTCCATTAGTGCTGAACACGGAATTGGCAGGCTGAAAGTCGCTGATTTGGAGCGTTATGGAAACGCAGCAAAAATTTTGGCGATGAAACAAATTAAATCTGCCCTAGATCCTCATAATATCATGAACCCCGGCGTGTTTTTCTAAAGCAGGGTTCGAGCCGATTAAATTCAAACAATTTATCTGAAAGTGAAGACATGACTGAATTTGGTGATTTTTTTAAACAAGGTAACCTTATCGGCGGCCAGTGGACGGCGGTGGATGAGGATAAGTGTTTAACCATCTACAACCCGGCAGATGGGTCTGTCATTGGAACGGTGCCAGACAATGGCGAGGAAGAAACAGCGAAAGCGATCTCTGCTGCGCAGGAGGCATTCCAGTCATTCAAACTGACAACAGCCAATGAGCGCGCGGGTATCTTGCGCAAGATGCATGATGTCATGCTCGAAAATCAGGAGCAATTGGCGCTTATTCTGACAACCGAACAGGGCAAGCCCTTAGCGGAAGCAAAGGGGGAGATTGCGATAGGCGCAGCTTACCTTCTATGGTTTGCCGAAGAAGCAAGACGTGCCTATGGCACGATCGTCCCGTCACCTTGGGCTGACAGACAGATTCAGGTGACCAAAGAGCCGGTGGGCGTTGTGGGTGCGATTACACCTTGGAATTTCCCATCTTCAATGCTCGCGCGTAAGATCGGACCTGCCATCGCTGCCGGATGTACATCAGTTGTCAAACCAGCTTCGTTGACACCTTTTTCCGCTTTGGCTTGGGGTGTTATTGCCGAAAAAGCAGGTTTGCCATCCGGCGTGATCAATATTGTTACGGGCAGTGCTTCAAAGATCGGTAAAGAGCTGACATGCAATCCAACCGTCCGCAAGATTACATTTACCGGCTCAACAGAGGTTGGAAAAGTTCTGATGAAACAGGCCGCCGATACTGTCAAAAAAGTATCAATGGAACTCGGCGGAAATGCGCCGTTTATCGTCTTTGATGATGCCGATATCGACCGCGCTGTCGAGGGCGCGATGATGGCAAAATATCGTAATTCAGGTCAGACCTGCGTCTGTACAAACAGGTTCTTTGTTCAGGCAGCTATCTACGACGAATTTATTGAAAAGCTCGCTAAAGCGTCCGATGATTTAAAGGTTGGCGACGGTACGAAAGACGGCGTTCAGCAAGGCCCGTTGGTCGATGAATCTGCTGCTGAAAAAGTCGAAGAGCTTGTTGCTGATACGAAGCAAAACGGCGGACGCATCGTCACCGGCGGCGGACGTCACGCATTGGGCGGCACGTTTTTCCAACCCACCGTTATCGCGGATGTTACACCGAATATGCGCATAGCGAGTGAAGAAATATTTGGCCCTGTATCTGCCGTGATAAAGTTTGAATCAGAAGATGAAGCCATTCAAATGGCCAATGATACGGATTTTGGTTTGGCAAGTTACTTCTACACGAAAGATTTGGCACGCACGCACCGCGTCATCCGCTCGCTCAAATATGGTCTGGTCGGCGTCAATGAGGGCATCATTACCACTGTTGAAGCACCGTTTGGCGGCATGAAGGAATCAGGCATCGGCAGCGAAGGCGGCGCGCAAGGTCTGGATGAATATCTCGATACCAAATATGCGTGTATCGGTGGGTTGCACGACTGATTGAATGAATAAACCTTGGCCGCACCGTTAAATTGACGATGCGGCCATAAAGTTTGATCTCTGTTTTTCTTAACCCAGCGTTGGCATTTTAAATTCAGCATCCAGTGCTGTCGGCCAACGTGTTGTTGTGGTTTTTATGCGGGTATAGAACCGCACACCTTCCGCGCCATGCATGGCGTGATCCCCAAAGATAGACGCTTTCCAGCCGCCAAATGAGTGGAATGCCATTGGCACCGGAATTGGCACGTTAACACCAACCATGCCGACTTCAATGTTCTGAGCAAAATTACGCGCAGCATCGCCATCACGTGTAAAGATTGCCGTACCATTTGCATATTCATGGCTATGAATAAGGTCCACAGCATCGGCGAATGTATCTTTGCGTACAACCGAAAGAACCGGCCCGAAGATTTCATCGCGGTAAACGGACATATCGCTGGTTACATTATCAAGCAGAGTGCCGCCGACATAATAGCCGTCTTCATAGCCTTGTTTGGTTTGCTTGAAACCGCGCCCGTCAACGACAAGGTTTGCGCCTGCTGCTTCCCCTTCATCAATATAGGATAGAACCTTTTCCTGATGCTGTTTTGTGACAAGCGGACCCATTTCGCTTTCTGAATCAAGGCCCGGACCAACCTGCAGTGCTTCGACTTTTGGTTTTAGCGCCGCAACGATTTTATCACCGGTGCCTTTGCCGACAGGGACAACAACGGAGATCGCCATGCAGCGTTCACCGGCCGAGCCGTAAGCTGCACCCATAATCGCATTGGCCGCCATATCCATATCGGCATCAGGCATAATGATAGCGTGGTTTTTAGCACCGCCCAGCGCCTGAACACGTTTGCCATTGGTAATGCCGGTTATGTAGATATGTTTTGCGATCGGGGTTGAACCTACAAATGAGATCGCCTTGACATCAGGGTGCTCAAGAATTGCGTCTACGACTTCTTTATCACCTTGAACAACATTGAAAACGCCGTCAGGCAGACCGGCTTCAGTGAGCCATTGAGCAATAAGCAAGGACGCGGAAGGATCGCGTTCCGAAGGTTTCAAAATAAAGGTGTTGCCGCAGGCAAGGGCCACGGGGAACATCCACATCGGCACCATGGCCGGAAAGTTAAACGGTGTAATACCGGCGACGACACCTAGCGCCTGCCGCGTGTTGTAGCTGTCAACACCGGTGCCGACATTCTCGGAAAAATCACCCTTTAGAAGCGTGGGGGCGGCGGTCGCAAATTCGACGACTTCCAGGCCGCGTGTGACTTCGCCTTTGGCATCATCGAAGGTTTTGCCATGTTCTGTCGTAATCGCTTCGGCCAGTTCATCCATTCGCTCCCATAAAATATTCTTGAAACGGTCGAGGATGCGTGCACGGCGTAGCGCCGGCATGTTTGACCAGGCCGGAAATTCACGTTTTGCCGCGGCGACAGCAGTATCCAAGTCCTGCGCGGTGCCGAGCGTTACCTGTGAGGTGCTTTGGCCCGTTGCAGGGTTGAACACAGGTTGGTTGCGCTCTGACGTTCCTGTAAATGATTTTCCATCAATGTAATGCGAAATCGTTTTCATGAATCTTTCTCCTTTGAAGCGAATATTGCATGTGGAAAAACTCATTGAAATTTGATAATAATCAAATTTGTTATGCAAAAACGCATAAAGAGTGATGAATGAATTGGGATGACGGCCGTTTATTTTTGGCAATTGCCAGAGCGGAGCAGATGCTTGCCGCTTCGAAAGCGCTTGGGATCAATCAGGCCACGTTAAGCCGGCGTATGGCTGGTTTTGAAAAGTCGCTCGGCGTTAGCCTTCTAATCCGGAGAACCAATGGCTGCCAGTTAACCCCTGAAGGCGAGAAACTTTTGCGCGCGCTTGAGATCGTTGAAGCTGGCTATCTGCAAGCGCAGGCGGAGTTGAAAGTTGATTCTCCTCAGGTTTCGGGGACATTGCGTATTGGTACACCGGACGGGTTTGGTGTGTCTTTTTTAGCGCCACGTATAGATGGGCTGATCCGTAATCACCCGCAACTCAATGTCCAGCTGGTTCCGGTCCCGCGCATGTTTTCGCTTTCGCAGCGTGAGGCGGATATTGCCATTGTTATCGGGCAGCCCAAAACAGGCAGGCTGATCGCACAGAAACTGACTGATTATTCGCTTAGCCTTTACGCAAGTGCGGATTATCTGAGTGCGTATTCGATGCCTGAAAATCAGGCCGATTTATCAAACCACCGCCTGATCGGTTATGTTTCGGATTTGGTTTACTCGCCTGAGTTGGCATTTGAGACGGAATTTTTCAGTAAATGGAAATCGTCTTTGGAAATATCAAGCGCTACCGGACAGATGGAGGCTGTCAGGGCAGGGGCCGGTATCGGTATTTTGCACGACTATCTGGCTGCCGGTAATGACAGTTTGATTCCTGTTTTGCCTGAATTGCGCGTCACGCGCTCTTATTGGATGGCCCATCATGAAGACCTGCACGGTATCGCGCGGATTAAAGCCGGTACAGATTTTTTAAGAAGCCAGATCGAGCGAAGTGCAATACCGTTTGAACGTCCTATAAACTAGTTGGATGACGGCTTTGTCATTTCTTCAGGCTTTACCAAAGCATCGAACTCTTCTGCTGTGACATAGCCCAATCGTATGGCTTCTTCTTTTAAAGTCGTGCCATTTTTGTGGGCGTTTTTTGCAACCTCAGTGGCATTGTCATAACCGATTTTTGGCGCAAGTGCCGTGACGAGCATGAGCGAGCGTTCCATCAGGTTCTGAATGTTGTCGCGGTTTGGTTCAATGCCAACGACACAGCGGTCTGTGAAGCTTCGCGCGGCATCTGCCAGCAAAGCAATAGATTGCATCATCGTATTGGCCATAAGCGGCTTGTAAACATTAAGTTCAAAATGCCCCTGACTACCGGCAAAAGACATTGTTGCATTGTTGCCGTGAATTTGCGCGCACACCATCGTTAAGGCTTCGCATTGTGTGGGATTGACCTTTCCCGGCATAATGGAGGACCCGGGCTCGTTTTCCGGCAAGGATAGCTCACCCAGTCCTGAGCGCGGGCCAGAACCTAAAAAACGGATATCATTGGCGATCTTGAACAGTGACATTGCCACACTGTTGAGCGCCCCATGTGTAAAAACATAGGCGTCATGCGCAGCCAAAGCCTCAAATTTATTGGCAGCGGTCTTAAAGGGAAGGCCGGTAATATTGGCAATTTCCTTGGCAAATCCTTCTGCAAAACCTTCAACCGTGTTGAGCCCTGTGCCGACAGCTGTGCCGCCTTGTGCCAGTTCATAAAGGCCGTCCAATGTTCGCTTGACGCGTTCAATACCGGCTTTAACCTGCGCGGCATAACCACTAAACTCCTGACCAAGCGTAAGCGGCGTTGCGTCCTGCGTATGTGTGCGGCCGATTTTGACAATATCAGCCCATATTTCAGACTTTGCTTGCAGCGCTGAATGCAAATGCGTAAGGGCCGGTATAAGTGTGCGGTCAATTTCACGGACAGCCGCGATATGCATTGCCGTCGGAAAAGTATCGTTTGACGACTGACTCATATTGCAATGATCGTTGGGATGAACCGGATCTTTGGAGCCGATTTTACCGCCCAGAAGTTCAATCGCACGGTTGGAAATCACTTCATTGGCATTCATATTGGTTTGTGTGCCGGAGCCGGTTTGCCAGACAACCAGCGGAAAATGATCATCCAGCACACCGTCAATAACTTCGCCCGAAGCTTTTACAATTGCATTGGCTATCTTGGGATCAAGCTTACCCTGCACGGCGTTCACACGGGCTGCTGCCTGTTTGATAATGCCCAGAGCATGAATGACCGGGCGCGGCATTTTTTCCGTACCGATAGGAAAATTATGCAATGAGCGCGCCGTTTGGGCACCGTAATATTTATAATGCGGTATTTCTAAAGAGCCAAAAGAGTCTGATTCAGTGCGGGTCTCTTTTTGCATTGCGATCTCCTCTGCGTCATTAGCGTTCAGCCTAACAGAAGCAATGTGGCAGGTCAGAGATATTTTAGAGCTTCGCCGGTAGGCTCAATAAAGACTCTGCCCCGAACGGGGCAAAGCCTGCATAGTGTGAGAGCATAAAAATGCTGAATGAAACGCCCGTTTTAGACCTGGCGTACAGCGCCCTTGGCGGCGGACGTTGTTAAAGCAGCATAGGCTTTTAGCGCCGTTGTGATCTTGCGTCTGCGTTGTTTGGCCGGCTGCCAGCCTTCTTTTTCACGCGCGATACGTCTTTCGGCAAGAACGGCATCGTCAACGGCAAGGTTGATTGTTCTGTTCGGAATATCAATTTCGATCAGGTCGCCTTGCTCGACAAGACCAATCAAACCACCTTCCGCCGCCTCAGGTGAAACATGTCCGATCGACAGACCTGATGAACCACCGGAGAAACGTCCGTCAGTGACAAGCGCACATGCTTTTCCAAGACCCTTCGATTTAAGGTAGGATGTCGGATACAGCATTTCCTGCATACCAGGGCCACCGCGCGGTCCTTCATAACGGATCAGCACAACTTCACCCTCTTTGACCTTGCCGGTCAAAATGCCGGAGACGGAATCGTCCTGACTTTCAAAAATATGGGCAGGGCCGGAGAATTTCAAAATTGATTCATCCACACCGGCTGTTTTCACGATACAGCCTTCTTCGGCAAGGTTGCCAAACAGAACGGCAAGACCACCATCTTGTGAGAATGCATGCTCTGCATCGCGAATAACGCCTTCTTCGCGATCTGTATCAAGTTCGGTATAGCGCCGTGACTGGGAAAACGCGGTTTGCGATGGAACACCGCCCGGTGCGGCGCGGTAGAATTCATCAACGCGCGCATCCTTGTTGCGCATCACATCCCACTGATCAAGCGCTTCCGCCAGACTGGTGGAATGAACAGAGCCGACAGACGTATCAAGCAAACCTGCGCGGTCAAGCTCACCCAGAATTGACATGATACCGCCTGCGCGGTGCACGTCTTCCATGTGAACATCGGCCTTAGCCGGTGCGACCTTGCACAATACCGGAACCTTGCGGGATAACGCATCAATATCCGACATTTTAAAGTCGACTTCGCCTTCATGGGCGGCGGCAAGCAAGTGAAGCACGGTATTGGTTGAGCCACCCATCGCAATGTCGAGCGTCATCGCATTTTGAAACGCTTCAAACGTCGCGATGTTGCGCGGAAGAACCTGCTCTTCATCGTTTTCATAGTAGCGGCGTGCAAGTTCAACCACAAGGCGGCCTGCCTCAAGGAACAAACGTTCACGGTCGGCGTGGGTTGCCAGTGTTGAACCATTGCCGGGCAAGGACAGACCGAGCGCTTCTGTCAGACAGTTCATGGAGTTCGCTGTGAACATACCGGAGCAGGAGCCGCATGTCGGGCAGGCAGAACGTTCAATTCTGTCCAGATCCTCCTGCGAAACATTATCATCGGCCGCTGCAACCATTGCATCAACAAGGTCAAGCGCATGTTCATCTTCACCAAGCACAACCTTACCGGCTTCCATCGGCCCGCCGGAAACAAACACGACAGGGATGTTCAGGCGCAATGCCGCCATAAGCATACCGGGTGTGATCTTGTCACAGTTGGAAATACACACCATCGCATCGGCACAATGGCCATTGACCATATATTCGATGGAATCAGCGATAATTTCGCGTGAAGGCAGCGAATAAAGCATGCCGTCATGCCCCATCGCGATGCCGTCATCGACAGCAATCGTGTTAAACTCTTTTGCAACGCCGCCGGCTTTTTCAACTTCGCGGGCGACCAATTGACCAAGGTCTTTCAAATGGACATGGCCGGGCACAAACTGTGTAAAGGAATTGCAGATGGCGATGATCGGTTTGCCGAAATCGTCATCTCCCATACCGGTTGCGCGCCATAAAGCACGCGCTCCGGCCATATTGCGGCCATGCGTGGACGTTCTCGATTTGTAAGCGGGCATTTTGTATCTCCTTATTACAAAGACAAAAACCACAAGGCAAAGTTCAGCACAAGGCAGGTTTTGCTTACAAGTGTTCGATCACCAGCAAGTGTTCACATGATGGCACGGTGCTGGATGTCATTGCATAAGGTGTGCCGCAAAGGCAATTACCCCATACGTTCTGACGCGTAAGCACCCGGACTTGCCGGGAATACAATAACACGGTTTCCGCTTAAACATGTACGGTGCTGCACATGCGCATGGATTGCCCGTGATAGCACCTGACATTCAACGTCGCGTCCGATCGCCACATAATCCGATGCGCTCTGTGCATGCGTTACCCGTGCCGTATCCTGCTCGATAATCGGGCCTTCATCCAGATCAGCCGTGACATAGTGCGCTGTAGCACCAATAAGTTTCACACCGCGCTGAAACGCCTGCTTGTAAGGGTTTGCACCTTTAAAGCTTGGCAGGAAAGAATGATGGATATTGATAATCCTGCCTGACATTTTCTGACAAAGCGCATCTGAAAGCACTTGCATATAGCGGGCAAGAACTACCAGTTCAGCACCGGTCGTTTCAACCAGCTTCATTAACTCGCCTTCGGCTGCTTCCTTATTGCCATCCTTTATGGCGATGTGATGGAACGGCAGATCATTATCCATGACCAGTTTTTCATAATCACGGTGATTGGATACAACCGCTACAATATCAATTGGCAAAGCGCCGATACGCCAGCGGTACAAAATATCATTGAGACAATGACCAAAGCGGGAGACCATTATGATCGTTTTGACTTTGTTGGCCGGATCAAAAAACTCGAATTCGAGACCGTGTTTTTGCGCAACTGCTTCAAAAGCCTGACGAAGCTCATCAAGCTTTGCACCGGTTTCCGGCACAAATGAGGTGCGCATAAAAAATGCCTGATTGGCCAGATCATCAAATTGGGCGCTATCGACGATATTGCAGCCCATATCGGCCAGAAAGCCGGCAATTGCAGCAACAATACCGCGTTTACTCTCGCAGCGTACCGTCAAAATCAGATTGTTCATGAAAGGTCACCCCGGTTATGGCGCATGGACAACGCGGCGGTTGTCTCGTTTTGGAATCAGCAAGGCCTGTTTACCGCTTGGGAGTTCAGTTTCAAGCGTTATGTCAGGTCTTCAGTGCCTGTTCATCCCAGTAAAACGCAATGAGCGATAGGGCCATTTTCTTCAACTATGGGTGTGCAGTTGTGCCAGTTTACACATTCGTGGAGATGTGACGCATCGCAAAGTGTCGCAAGGGAGCGCACCTTATGAGGCATTGAATGGTAGAAGGAAATCGCGGCACCACTTGATAAATGCTGTCAGCACGTGGTGCCGCGATTATTCTATTCAGTATAAAGGTGACAAGCGACCTTGCGATTGTTGGAGCCTTCCAAAAGCGGCACTTTATCAGCACAAGGCTCGAACACTTTCGGGCAGCGCGGATGAAACGTACAGCCCGAAGGCGGGTTGATCGGTGAGGGTAGTTCACCTTTCAGCACTTCGCGGTTTTTTTCCCGTGTCGGATCCGGAATCGGTGTCGCGGATAGCAGCGCTCTTGTATAAGGATGGCGCGGTTCGCTAAATAGCTCGTCACGCGATGCTTTTTCCACCGGCTTGCCCAGATACATCACCATCACATCGTCAGCAATGTGCTTCACCACAGACAAATCGTGCGAGATGAAGAGATAAGCAAGATTGAGCTTCTCTTGTAACTCGCTCAATACGTTGAGCACCTGCGCCTGAATGGACACATCAAGCGCTGATACCGGTTCATCAAGCACCAAGATTTCTGGATCGAGCATCAAGGCGCGTGCAATAGCGATTCGTTGGCGCTGTCCGCCGGAAAACATGTGCGGATAACGGTCATAGTGCTCCGGACGAAGGCCCACGGCCGCCATCATATCTTTGGCACGGTCGCGCTTTTCCGCTTTTGGCAAATCTGTATTCATTGATAGCGGCTCTGTGAGCGCATCACCAATCTGCTGGCGCGGATTGAGCGAACCATAAGGGTTCTGGAACACAATCTGTACCTTCGGCCGCAGCGCTTTGCGCGCCTCCACAGAGGCACCGGCAAGCTCGGTATCCTTGATTTGGAGTGAACCGTCGGTTGGTTCTTCAATCATGGTGACCAGGCGGGCGAGTGTGGATTTTCCGCAACCGGATTCACCAACGACAGCCAGCGTTTTGTTTCGTTCCAGATCGAAGGAAACGCCATCAAGCGCTTTGACAGTGTTGGAGGGCTTTAAAAGGCCGCCGCCGACACTGTAGTGTTTTTTCAAGTCGCGTGCGCGTAAAACAATATCACTCATCACGATACCTTTTGATTTTTAGTCGGTTCGCCATCAACCAGCGGATAATGGCAGAGCGCATGTCCGAGAGCGGCCTCGGCGCGCTTTGGTTCAACGGTACGGCACAGATCGGTTGCATATGCACAGCGCGGTGAGAACAGGCATCCTTTCGGGCGGTCAAACTGGCCCGGCACAACCCCCGGAATCGATGGCAGAATTTGCGACGTAGCGCGTTCGGGTAAAGCTGCCAGCAATGCTGAGGTGTAAGGGTGATGCGGTTCTGCGAATAGCTTTTTCACAGGCTGTTCTTCCGCTTTCTGACCGGCATATTGAACAACGACACGGTCCGCAGTTTCTGCAACAACGCCCATATCATGGGTGATAAGCACCAGTCCCATATCCGTTTCGGATTGAAGCGATACGAGCAAATCCAGAATCTGCGCCTGAATTGTCACATCAAGCGCGGTGGTCGGCTCATCGGCAATCAGCAGCTTGGGGTTGCATGAAATAGCCATTGCGATCATAACGCGCTGGCTCATACCGCCCGAGAGCTGGTGCGGAAAGGCGGACAAACGTTTTTCAGGGGCAGGAATACCGACGAGTTCAAGCAGCTCAATTGAACGCTTGCGCCGTTCGGCACGGTTCATACCCAGATGGACGCGCAATGCCTCGGCGAGCTGAAACCCGACAGTAAAGCACGGGTTCAAGCTGGACATCGGCTCCTGAAAGATCATGGCGATGTCTTTGCCGATAACCTTTTTACGCATACGCGCATTCAAGTTCAGCAAGTCTATTCCATTGAAGTTAAGCTTGTCAGCAGTTACCTTGGCAGTCCAAGGCAAAAGACCCATTACCGCCATCATGGCAACTGATTTGCCGGAACCGGATTCACCGACGATAGCCAAGATGTCATTCGATTGTACCGACAAAGACAGTTTGTCGACGGCACGGAAGGTGCCGCCTGATGTGGCAAATGCCACGCTGAGATTTTCTATTTCAAGAAGTGCCATAATCAGGACCTCTTCAATTTTGGATCAAGTGCGTCACGAAGACCATCACCCATCAGATTGATAGCAAGAACGGTCATGAGAATTGCAAGACCGGGCAGCGTTACCACCCACCATGCGCGCAAGATGAACTCGCGTGCTTCGGCAAGCATCGTTCCCCATTCCGGGGTAGGGGGCTGTGCGCCCATGCCAAGAAAACCGAGCGCCGCCGCGTCGAGGATAGCCGTTGAGAATGACAATGCCGCCTGAACGATAAGAGGTGCCATACAGTTTGGCAGGATTGTGCGGAACATCAGCCTGATCGGGCCGACACCGGCAAGACGTGCCGCCGTAACATAATCCTTTTCACGTTCCCCAAGCACCGCCGCTCTGGTCAGACGAACATAATGAGGCTGCTGGATAATCGCGATGGCGATAATCGCATTGGTCAGACTTGGGCCTAAAACAGCCACAAGAACAAGCGCAAGCAAAAGGCTTGGAAATGCAAGAATGATGTCCATCAACCGCATAACAAGCGTATCAAGCGCGCCGCCGACATAGCCAACAATGAGGCCGATGGTCACGCCAACGGTAACGGCGCCAACAACCACAATGATGCCGACAAACAGCGAGAAGCGGCTACCGTGGATCAGACGCGATAACATATCGCGGCCAACAGCATCGGTGCCGAGTATGAACTGCCAGCTTCCGCCTTCCTGCCAGACCGGAGGCACCAGGAAGAAATCACGGTATTGCTGGTTCGGCGCATGCGGAGCAACGAAATCTGCAAACACCGCAATTAAACAAATGGCCACGAAGAAACAAAGACCGACAACGGCACCTTTGTTTTCGGAAAAGTAAAACCAGAAGCTTGCCAGACCGGACTGGGGGGCGTCATTTACTTCTGGATCTGTGGATATAACTTGATCTGTCATGACTAACCCTTATGCCGGATACGTGGGTTGATCAGACCGTAGAGGAGATCAACGACGAGGTTTACGAACATAATAATGACAGCGATCATCAATAGTCCTCCTTGCACGGACGGGTAGTCGCGCCGCGAAATGGAATCAATCAACCACTTGCCAATACCTGGCCAGGAGAAGATTGTTTCGGTCAAAATCGCACCGGCCATTAGAACGCCAACCTGCAGACCAATGGTCGTAATCACGGGGATCATGGCGTTGCGTAGTGCGTGAACACCGATGACACGTTTCGCTGACAAGCCTTTTGCACGGGCGGTGCGCACATAGTCCTCATTGAGCACCTCGAGCATTGCAGACCGTGTTTGGCGGGCAATAACCGCAAGCGGTATCGTACCCAGTACGATCGTCGGCAATATCAGATGGGATACTGCTGAAGCGAATGCGCCTTTTTGGCCCGACAATAACGAGTCGACCAACATCAGGCCGGTCACATTCGGGAAGTAGTAAAGCAGTGAAATCCGCCCTGATACGGGTGTCCAACCGAGCGTGCCGGAGAACAGGATAATCAGTAACAAGCCCCACCAGAAGATCGGCATTGAATAACCGACCAGAGCGGCGCCCATCAATGATTGATCAAACCATGTACCGCGCTTGATTGCTGCGAGCATGCCAATGGGCAGTCCAATGACAAGGGCAAATATTATCGCGCAGATAGAGAGTTCGAAGGTAGCGGGGAAGAGCGTGAAGAACTCGTCCCAAACAGGTCTTTTTGTAACCAGAGACTGGCCCAAATCGCCGCGAAGCGCGGAGAAAAGATAATCAAAATATTGAACGTAGAGCGGTCTATCAAAGCCAAACTGTTCGAGCAGTTGGGCATGGCGTTCAGGAGTTACGCCACGCTCGCCGGCCATCAACAATACAGGGTCGCCGGGCAAAATACGAACAAATGAGAAGGCGGCTAGGGTCACACCCAGAAAGGTGGGGATGAGCAAGCCAAAGCGTTTTAGTAGAAAACCAAACATGAGCAGCTTAATTTGAACCGCGCCTTACCGAAAAGGTAAAGCGCGGCTCAATCCAATGACTAAAGGAAAGGATGATTATTCAGCAATATCAACGCCGGTAAACGAGTGACCGCCCAGTGGGTCCATCACATAGCCGCTTACTTTTGTTGACATAGGCATGAAGACAACTGAGTGCGCAATTGTTGCCCACGGTGCTTCACGCTTGAATACAACCTGTGCTTCTTCATAAAGTTTTGTGCGCTCGGCTTTGTCCGAAACAGTTTTCGCTTCCTGAATCAAAGCTTCAAACTCGTCGTTACACCATTGCGCGCGGTTTGAACCGCCAACACCGTCACAGCCAAGAAGAACGGCTAGGAAGTTGTCCGGGTCACCATTGTCGCCTGTCCAGCCGAGAAGAACAGCACCGTCGCGGTTCTTGTCTTTTGAAAGGTCGAGATATTCACCCCACTCGTAGGATACGATTTCGACTTCAACACCGATATTGGCGAAATCTTCCTGAATAACCTCAGCCATGCGGCGGGCATTCGGGTTGTAAGGACGCTGAACCGGCATCGCCCAGATTTTCATCTTGAGGTCTGTTACGCCTTCTTCTTCCAACATCTTTTTCGCTGCTTCTGGATCAAAAGCGTCGTCTTCAATGGCGTCATTGTAAGACCACATGGTCGGTGGTAGCGGGTTTTTCGCCGCTTTACCTGCACCCTGGAACACAGCATCAAGGATAGCTTCCTTGTTGATGGCCATGTTAAGCGCTTTACGTACGTTGGTGTTATCGAAAGGTGCAACCTGAGTGTTGTAGGCAAGATAGCCAACATTCAGGCCTTCCTGCTCTTCAACCTTGATGTTTTCAGCTGCTTGCAACGATTCCAGATCCGCAGGATTTGGATATGGTGCAACATGACATTCACCTGCAAGAAGCTTTTGCTGGCGAACTGATGCGTCAGTTGTAATCGCGAACACGAGGTCGTCGATAGCCTGCTTGCCGTCCCAATATTCATCATGAGAACCATAACGGATCACGGCATCTTTCTGATAAGCAACGAAATGATATGGGCCAGTGCCGATTGGCTGCTGGTTCAACATTTCTTTAGAGCCGCTTTCTTCAAGCTGCGCACCATATTCTGCAGAAAGGATAGATGCGAAGTCCATCGCAAGGTTTGCAACCATTGGCGCTTCAGGGCGTGTCAGGTTGAAACGGACTGTGTAATCGTCAACTTTTTCAACAGACTTGAGCAGGTCCGGCATGGACATGCCGTTGAAGTATTCCCACGCAATACCGGCAGTGTACTGGTTGAAAGCGTGGTCTTCTTGAAGCTGGCGGTTGAATGAGAACAACACGTCATCAGCATTGAAGTCACGTGTTGGCGTGAAATAATCTGTTGTGTGGAACTTAACGCCTTCACGAAGTTTGAATGTGTAAGTCAGGCCGTCTTCAGAAACTTCCCAGCTTTCTGCAAGACCCGGCTGCACTTCAGAAGTGCCCGGCTTAAATTCTACAAGACGGTTGTAGAGTGGCTTTGAAGAAGCATCGAATGTTGTGCCCGCAGTGTATGGCGCAGGGTCAAAACCCTCTGGCGAGCCTTCCGAGCAATAAACCAAAGTTTTAGCTTGTGCGGCACCTGCAACGAGCATCGTTGTGGCCAAGAGTGCTGGTAACAGCAATTTTGAACGTTTCATGCTATTTAATTCCTTCCAATTAAATTTCTGAGCTGGTTATACTCCAGTCATTAGGAGGCTATGTAAGCACCTCATCTATCTGATAGCAATTGTCTTTTTTTGAAGTTTCACACAATTATATTGTCGTGGACCTATCGATTTATGGTCGATTGTTCTGATTACGCGCCTTGGTGGAGCATTTTAATCCTGAATGGAGGCGGTTTACGCGTTGCAAAATAACGATCACAATTTGCAGGCACACAATTTTGTGACTTGCTTTAGCGCGGTATGATTGCAACGGAAAGAATTACAAATATTGATCAGATATCAGCGCCACCTTGTAGACATGGTGTCGTAGTACATTATTTTTGATTAAGTACACTTTTAAGCTAACGTGAAACGAAAATGTTAGAACGGTTCAGTCTTGGCACTTTAATTTTTTATGGGCTTATAAGCGCCGCATATGCAGGCGAGCCGATTGATTTGAAAAGTCAAATCATTGCCGAGCCTGAAAGCGATGAAGAGCATGTGCAGGCCTGCGAAGCGGCAGGGCCGGGCTTTAAATATATTCCCGGCACCCGTACATGTATTCGCATTTCCGGACATGTGCGCTACGAAATAAACGTCACAAGCAAGTAACATTGCGGGCCGCTATGAATGCGATCTGTCAGTCAAAGCTACCGATTTTTCGCTTTTCCAGAATCTCCGTAATTTCTTCTAAAACTGACGGGTCTTCTATGGTTGCCGGCATTTTCCACGCCTCACCATCGGCGATCTTTTGAATGGTAGCGCGCAGAATTTTACCTGATCGCGTTTTCGGCAATCGCGGAACGGTCAATGCCGTTTTAAACGCAGCAACAGGGCCGATTTCGTCGCGCACCATTTGTATGACGTCCGCTTCGATTTCGCTATCGGAGCGTTCAGTGCCGGTATTGGTAATGAGAAAGCCGACCGGCACCTGACCTTTCAACGGATCGGCAATTCCGATCACCGCACATTCGGCAACATCCGGATGCCTGCCAATTATTTCCTCCATAGCACCGGTGGAAAGGCGATGCCCTGCGACATTGATAATATCATCGGTGCGCGCCATGATGAACAAGTAACCGTCTTCATCCATATAGCCCGCATCGGATGTTTTATAATAGCCGCTGAACTCGTTGAGATAAGCCTCGCGAAAGCGCTGTTCGGCATTCCATAATGAAGGCATACATCCGGGCGGCAGCGGAAGTTTCACGGCAATGTTGCCGAGTGTTCCGGCCGCCACTTCATGCCCCGCATCATCCAGCACACGAATATCATAGCCCGGCATTGCAACGGTAGGCGAGCCTATCTTGAGGGGAAGGGCACCCAAACCAATCGGGTTGCTCACCATTGCCCAGCCTGTTTCTGTTTGCCACCAATGGTCGATCACCGGCACATTCAATGCTTTTGCAGCCCACTCGATTGTATCGGAATCAGCGCGTTCACCGGCCAAAAACAAGGTGCGCAGCGATGAGATGTCATAATTGCCAATATGTGCGCCTCTTGAATCTTCTTTTTTTACCGCACGAATAGCCGTCGGCGCTGTAAACAAGGCGGCGACTTTATAATCCTGGATAACGCGCCAGAATGCTCCTGCATCGGGTGTGCCAACAGGTTTGCCTTCAAACATTAATGTTGTCGCACCATGAAGCAGGGGCGCATAGCAGATGTATGAATGACCGACGACCCAGCCTACATCGGAAGCAGCCCAAAAGACTTCGCCCGGTTTAATGCCGTAGACAGCTTCCATCGACCATTTCATGGCAACCATATGTCCGCCATTATCGCGAACAACACCTTTAGGTTGGCCGGTCGTGCCTGATGTGTAGAGAATGTAAAGCGGGTCGGTCGCAGCGACTTCTTCGCAAGGGATCGGCGTTTTCGCTTCGCGGTGCGCGCTCACCAGTTCATTATAATCCAAATCACGCTCTGCACTTAGATCGCAAATGTGTTCATCGCGCTGTAAATAGAGGCAATGCGCCGGTTTGTGATCGGATATGTCAATCGCCTTATCGACAAGCGGTTTATATTCAACAATGCGGTTCGGTTCGACACCGCAGGAGGCTGCAACAATGAGTTTCGGTTCACAATCATTGATGCGCGTTGCTAGCTCGCTGGCAGCAAAGCCGCCAAACACAACCGTGTGGATTGCGCCCAGACGCGCGGAAGCCAGCATCGCCGCCACAGCTTCCGGCACCATCGGCATATAAATCAGAACGCGGTCGCCTTTGGAGATGCCTAAATCGCGATAGGTCGCTGCAAGCGCGCGCACTTCATCGCGAAGTTGCGCATAAGTCCAGATTGTTTTTTTGCCGCTATAGGCGCTTTCGTGAATGAGTGCAGGCTGTTCAGCGCGGCCATTGTCTACATGGCGGTCAACCGCATTATAGCAGGTGTTGCATGTCGCGCCGACATACCAGCGGCCATAGATATCCATGTCGGGATCAAACACTTTGTCGGCTGGTTTAAACCAGTCAATATCAGCGGCCGCTTGCTCCCAAAATGCCTGCGGATCTTTTTGCCATGCGCCGTAAATTTCGGCGTATTTTGATGTCGCGCTCATATTACCCCTCCCAAGGCATTATCAAAGCTTGTCAGATCAACGGTTGCGCCGCAATCCGACTAATTGTGAAAGCAGGGCGTTTGCCGCTTCAAGAACATTGGAGCCCGGACCGAAGATTTCAGCCACGCCCGCGTCGCGTAAAAAGGCGTAATCCTGCTCAGGTATAACTCCGCCGCAAATGACCATAATATCCTCGCGGCCATTGCTTTTAAGAAGTTCGATAAGTTCGGGAATAAGCGTCATATGCCCCGCTGCCAGCGACGAAACGCCGATCACATCGACATTTGATGCAATCGCCTTGTCACAGATTTCCTGCGGTGTTTCGAACATATCGGAAAGGTCGACTTTAAACCCCATATCGGCAAATGCCGTGGCGATTATTTTTGCGCCGCGGTCATGCCCGTCCTGGCCCATTTTGGAGACAAGAATATGTGGTGTCCGGCCTTTTTCAGATGCCACATCCTTAATGCGCTTTTGGATCGCCTTATATTCGGCGTCATCCTGATAAGCATCGGCATAAATGCCCGCGATAATCCGCGTGGTGGCTTTATGGCGGTCAAATGCACGTTCCATGGCATCGGAAATTTCACCAAGTGTCGCGCGCGCGCGCGCCGCTTCAACTGCCGCTTCGAGCAGATTGCCCCGACCTGATTTTGCAACATCTTCGAGATTCTTGATTGCGCTTTCCCATGCTTTGGGATTGCGCGATTTTCTCACCTGCTCAAGACGTCTGATCTGCGCTTCACGGACCTTGGTATTGTCAATCTGTAAAATGTCGATGGGATCTTCCTCCTCAACGACATAGCGGTTGACGCCAACAATGACATCTTCGCCTTGGTCGATGCGTGCCTGACGCCGTGCAGCAGCTTCTTCAATTCGCATTTTAGGAAGGCCTTCTTCAACGGCTTTTGTCATGCCGCCAAGTTCTTCAACTTCCTCAATAAGTTTCCATGCTTCGTCAGCGAGCTGCTTGGTGAGCGATTCAACATAATAAGACCCGCCTAGCGGATCGACGACATCGGTCATGCGGGTTTCGTGTTGCAGTATTAGCTGCGTATTGCGGGCGATACGTGCTGATGCTTCTGTCGGCAGCGCCATTGCTTCATCAAACGAATTGGTGTGCAGACTTTGTGTGCCGCCCAAAGTTGCTGCCATCGCTTCAATGGTGGTGCGAATAATATTGTTATGCGGTGATTGCTCGGTAAGCGAAACGCCGGATGTCTGGCAGTGCGTGCGCAGCAGTTTCGAGCGCTGATCCTTCGCGCCGAAATCGGTCATAATACGTGACCATAACATACGCGCAGCACGCAATTTGGCGACTTCCATAAAGAAATCCATGCCGATGCAGAAGAAGAAGGAGAGGCGACCTGCAAAACGGTCAATGTCCAATCCTTTATTTGTTGCGGCGCGCACATATTCCATGCCATCGGCCAGCGTATAGGCAAGCTCTTGGGCCAAGGTCGCACCGGCTTCCTGCATATGATAGCCAGAAATGGAAATCGAATTGAAGCGCGGCATCTCGTTGGCCGTGTATTCGATGATATCGGCGACAATACGCATCGATGGTTCCGGCGGATAAATATAAGTGTTGCGCACCATGAATTCTTTTAAAATATCATTTTGCACCGTGCCGGAAAGAACGGCCTTATCAACACCCTGTTCTTCGCCTGCAACAATGAACATCGCCAGCACCGGAATGATCGCGCCGTTCATCGTCATAGAGACAGACATTTCATCAAGCGGAATTTGATCGAAGAGGATTTTCATATCCTCGACGGAGTCAATCGCGACGCCGGCCTTTCCCACATCGCCGGAAACACGCGGATGATCGGAATCATAACCGCGGTGCGTTGCAAGATCGAATGCAACCGACAGGCCCTTTTGTCCCGCAGCCAAATTCTTGCGGTAAAACGCATTGGATTCTTCTGCTGTCGAGAAACCCGCATATTGGCGAATAGTCCAAGGACGGCCCGCATACATGGTTGCTTTAACGCCCCGTGTGTATGGCTCAAATCCGGGCAGATCACGCGCTGCTTGTTCGGGTACGTCCGATGGCAGGTAAAGCGGTTTGACAATAATGCCTTCAGGAGTCTGCTTGTTAAGCGAGGTCGGGCTCTTGCCCTTCAGCTCTTTTTCGGCAATGGCGTTCCAGTACTGATCGTCGACCTTGGCTTTATCGTTCATCCTTCGAACTCCATGATCACTTCATCAACCGCCAGACTGTCACCAACGGCCACAGGTATTTTAGAGACAATGCCTGCTTTTTCCGCGCGCAGAACATTTTCCATTTTCATCGCTTCAACGATGGCAAGTGCTTGGCCTTCTTCAATCTTGTCGCCTTCCTGAACGTTCAATTTTACGATCAAGCCGGGCATTGGACACAGCAATAGTTTGGATGTGTCGGGCGGCAGTTTTTCCAGCATCAATGATGCCAGTTCAGCGATGCGCGGTGTGTAGACTTTGACATTGAGGTCAAGCCCTTGCACCCGCAGCCGGTATCCGCCCGTGATCGGTGTCGTCTTTATAATGTAATCCGTCTCGCCGGCTTTGGCTCTTACCAATGGAATACCGGGCGTATAATCTATGCCGATATTATGGGACGAACCGTCATCGGCCAAAGTGAGTTCATAACCCGCATCGTCCGCTTGTACTGAAAGCGGGATGGATTGTCCGTTGATGACAACAACATAATCTTTTTTGTTGTCCGTCGTGGAAGGCGCAACATTGCGGCGCTCATCACGCAGTTTCATGGTGGCAGCAATGGCGGCCAAAGCGGTGACTTCAGCATCAGTTGGTGCAACGCCTTCAAACCCGTCCGGATATTCTTCCTCGATAAAGGCAGTGGTGATGTTGCCGCTTTTAAAGCGCTCATGTTTCATGACAGCGGCACAGAACGGCAGATTGTGGCCAATTCCTTCGACCTCAAATGCATCCAGCGCGTGAGACATTGCCGTAACAGCCGTTTCGCGGTTTTTGCCCCATGTGCAAAGCTTTGCGATCATCGGATCGTAAAACATGGAAATCTCGCCGCCTTCAAAAACGCCGGTATCATTGCGCACAATGGTGCCGTATTCACCTTGGCCTTCCTCCGGCGGACGGTAGCGCGTTAAGCGACCGATGGAAGGCAGGAAATTGCGATAAGGGTCTTCGGCATAAAGGCGGCTTTCGATCGCCCAGCCGTTAAGCTTTATATCTTCCTGGGAAAGGGCCAGTTTTTCGCCATTGGCAACGCGGATCATCTGCTCAACAAGATCAACACCGGTGATCAGTTCTGTCACCGGATGCTCAACCTGAAGGCGTGTGTTCATTTCAAGAAAATAGAAATTGCGGTCCTTATCGACGATAAATTCGACGGTGCCGGCGCTTGTATAGCCAACGGCCATGGCCAGCGCGACCGACTGTTCGCCCATCGCTTTGCGTGTTTCTTCATTAAGAAAAGGCGAGGGCGCTTCTTCAATCACCTTCTGGTTCCGACGCTGAATGGAACATTCGCGCTCGCCAAGATAAATGCAATTGCCGTGGCTGTCGGCAAGCACCTGAATTTCGATATGGCGCGGTTGCACCACGAATTTCTCGATGAATATACGGTCGTCGCCGAAGGAAGAGGCAGCTTCCGATTTTGAACGGTCATAACCCTCGCGCGCTTCGCTGTCATTCCACGCGATGCGCATACCTTTGCCGCCGCCGCCTGCTGACGCTTTGATCATCACGGGATACCCAATTTCAGCGGCGATCTTTGCCGCATGATCGGCATCATCAATCAGCCCCATATGGCCCGGAACCGTAGAAACACCGGCTTCATCGGCGATCTTCTTGGAGGTGATCTTGTCACCCATCGCTTCGATGGCTTTTGGCGGCGGGCCGATAAAGGCAATATTTTCTGCCTTCAGTCGCTCGGCAAATTCAGCCCGTTCGGACAAAAAGCCGTAGCCCGGGTGAACGGCCTCTGCGCCCGTCTGTTTGCAGGCTTCAATGATTTTATCAATAACCAGATAGCTTTGCGCAGCGGGCCCCGCGCCGATATGGATGGCTTCATCGGCCATCTGCACATGAAGCGCATTTTTATCGGCGTCTGAATAAACCGCGACCGTTTTAATACCCATGGCTTTCGCAGTTTTGAAAACGCGGCAGGCAATTTCGCCTCTATTGGCAACGAGAATTTTGGAGAACATTATTCTTCTCTCCCCTTGAGGGAGAGAAAGCAAATTCCTGAGCTTGGCCTTGCCAAGTTCTTGGAATTTGCAAGAGAGGGGGCATTTTTAAATAACATTTGTTTCTCGCAAAATCTTTTGTGCAACTGCATCGCAGTCATTTTCAATTTCGTCGTTCCAAAACCGCAAAACCCGATAGCCTTGGCTTTCAAAATAACTGTCTCTGTCAATGTCGGATGCTGATTGTGCATGTTGATTACCATCGGCTTCAATAATGAGTTTGTGATCATGGCATAAGAAGTCCACAATATAAGGGCCGAGCGGTTCCTGTCGGCGAAATTTCATACCTTCGAGTTTCTTGCCGCGAAGCATTTGCCACAGGAGATTTTCCGCTTTTGTTGGCTCGTGTCGCATGTCTTTCGCAAAATCCAGTTGCCATTTCGGAACCTCTCTTTTCATAGTATCCCACTCTCTTGCGATTTCTAACACTTGGCATTTTGCCAAATGTTGAAATCGCTTTCTCCCCCTCCAAGGGGGAGAATATCCCTCTCACAGCGGAATATTATCGTGTTTTTTAGCCGGGCCGTTGACTTTCTTGCCTTTGAGAATTTCAAAGGCACGCGAAACACGGCGACGGGTCGAATGCGGCATGATAACCTCGTCGATAAAGCCGCGCTGTGCCGCGATGAACGGATTGGCAAAGCGGTCTTCATAATCCTTGGTGCGCTGCGCAATTTTATCAGGATCGCCAAGCTCGGACCGGTACAGGATTTCAGAAGCACCTTTTGCGCCCATCACCGCAATTTCCGATGTCGGCCAGGCATAGTTCACATCTGCGCGAATATGTTTTGAAGCCATCACATCATAAGCACCGCCATAGGCTTTGCGGGTAATGACCGTAACAAGCGGCACTGTCGCCTGTGCATAGGCAAACAGAAGTTTAGCGCCATGTTTGATAATGCCGCTGTGTTCCTGTCCAACGCCTGGCAGAAAGCCCGGTACATCAACAAGCGTTAGAACCGGAATATTGAACGCATCGCAAAAGCGCACGAAACGTGCGGCTTTTTTCGAGCTGTTAATGTCCAGACATCCGGCCAGCACCATTGGCTGATTGGCAACAACGCCAACGGTCGAACCATTAAGGCGAATAAAGCCGCACAATATATTGCCGGCGTGGTCTTTTTGAATTTCAAAGAAATTGCCTTCGTCAGCCACTTTGCGAATGACTTCGTGCATATCATAAGGCTGGTTCGGATTTGCCGGAATTAAAGTGTCGAGGCTTTCCTCAATACGGTCTTCGCTATCCGTGGTTGGTAAAACGGGCAGGGCGCTGTCAAAGGATTGCGGCAACATATCAAACAGGCGGCGCACTTCCAAAAGCGCTTCCACATCATTGTCAAATGCGCCATCGGCAACCGAAGACTTCTTTGTATGTGTGGACGCCCCGCCAAGTTCTTCGGATGTGACAATTTCATTGGTGACTGTTTTGACAACGTCAGGCCCGGTCACAAACATATAGCTTGTGTCTTTAACCATGAAGATAAAGTCGGTCATGGCAGGCGAGTAAACCGCGCCGCCCGCACATGGTCCCATAATCACGGAAATTTGCGGAATAACGCCGGAGGCCTGCGCATTGCGCCAGAACACTTCCGCATAACCGCCCAGCGATGCCACGCCCTCCTGAATACGCGCGCCGCCGGAATCATTAAGGCCGATAATCGGCACACGGTTTTGAACTGCCAAGTCCATTACCTTGCAGATCTTTTCCGCATGGGTTTCTGATAGCGAGCCGCCAAAAACCGTAAAATCCTGACTGAAAACATAGCACGGGCGGCCGTTGATCTTGCCCCAGCCGGTGATAACGCCATCACCGTAATATTGCTGTTCTTCCATGCCGAAATCGGTGCAGCGATGCGTCTTTAATGTATCGTACTCTTCAAACGAGCCTTCATCGAAAAGCACGTCGATGCGTTCGCGGGCTGTCAGCTTGCCTTTGGCGTGTTGTGCATCAATGCGCCGCTGCCCGCCGCCAAGCCGCGCTTCGGCGCGTTTTGCTTCCAACTGGTCTAGCGTTTCTGAGATCATATGGTTGCTCCGGCTTTTTAAAAAGCGCGTGACTGCACATCCGCGCTATGTCGATTTTGACTATCAGTACGCCAAGCTTGTCAGAATGTAAGGCGTAAATTAGTGTAAGAATATAATTTATCAAAATTGCAACTTTAAAAAGTAAAAAAGTATAATGCGCGAACGCAAGCTCTTCATTGGACAGAACATCAGGTCTCTGCGCGACAAGCATGAACTGACACAGGCCGAGATGGCGGGAAGGCTCTCCATCTCAACAAGCTATCTCAATCAGATTGAAAACAACCAGCGCCACGTCACGGCCTCTGTTCTGCTCAGCCTGGCGGAAGTGTTCTCGATCGATATTGCGTCTTTATCGGATAATGACAGTGGCAGGCTCTTGGCCGATTTGCTGGAAGCCTTGGCTGACCCGCTTTTTAAAGCAGAACAATTGTCAGCGCGTGATTTAAAAACCTTTACACAAACATCACCGGTTGTGGCGCGTGCTTTCCTTAATATGCACCAGGCATTGCGGCGCGCAGGCGAACGACTTGCCCAAATCGATGACTCACTGGAGCGTTCGGGTGCCTTGAGCGAACTGACACCCTATGAAGAAGTGCGCGATTTCTTCCATTATAATGACAATTATATAGACAGCCTTGATCGGGCAGGTGAGGCGCTTGCGCAAACATTGTCCCGCATCGACCGCGATATTTATCAGGCGCTCACACAATATCTGTTCGATCAGCATCAGGTTCGCATATATATAAGTGAAGAGATAAGCCATCATGCGCCTATTCGCCGTTATGAACCTGAGCAAAAGCTTCTCACATTAAGTAAAGTGCAAAGCGCGTCATCGCGTGTTTTCCAAATGGCGCACCAGATCGCCTTTCTTGAACAATCCCCAAATCTGGATCGCATCGCAAATCAAGCCAATTTCAGATCGCCGGAAGCGGCGGACATATGTCGTATTGGTCTGGCTAACTATTTTGCCGGTGCCACTATATTGCCTTATGAGCGGTTTGCTGGCTTTGCCGTTGATGTGCGTCACGATCTGCAAATCATGGCGCGTCACTTCGGCGCAAGCATAGAGCAGGTCGCGCATCGCCTCAGCACCTTGCAAAGAGCAGGGCGCAAAGGCGTGCCGTTTTTCTTTGCCCGTGTGGATCAGGCCGGCAATATTACAAAGCGTCATAGCGCAACGAAATTACAGTTTGCCCGCTTCGGTTCCACCTGTCCGCTGTGGAATGCCCATGCCGCATTTGAAGCGCCGGGACGTATTTTGCGTCAAAAAGCCGAAACGCCCGATGGTGTGCGGTATTTATGCCTTGCAACTGAAGTGAATAATGAAAGCGCAGGTTTCAATGTTCCTGCTCCGCGATATGCGCTAGCGCTTGGCTGCGAAATTAAACATGCAGCGCAGCTCGTTTATGCTGATGATCTGGATGTAGGTAAGGAATCAGCCTTTGAAGCAATTGGTGTTTCCTGCCGAATCTGTCCGCGCTCGGATTGTCACCAAAGGGCTGTGCCGCCATTACAGCATCCGTTGAGTGTGGATTTGAATGAACGTGCAACGATTCCTTATACGTTCTAAGGGCAATTAAGGTCTCAGGTACAAAGCGTGATTCATAAACTTTGATATGTGTTTTAGTGGATGCACCGAAAAAGCAGGCGATTCTCACATAGATTCGGCCTGATTCACACAGGAAGGCCCGCTTTGTTAACGTTTTGTAAATCTTCGTGAACAGTTGGTTGATTAAATCGTGTCTTTTTTGCAACAAGAATAATTGAACGCGTCGTGAGGCCCTTTTGGAACGATAAACGATGTTGCTCTGCGCAAAACGTTGAGTATGTTCATCATCAAGAAACGGGCAAACGTTTGTTTCTTAACACATTGGGGATGGGACGAACGTCCTTGTGATAATACCAGACCCGTTTTAACTAATTTGACTGGAGGTCAATTATGAAAATCAAGAGCCTACTACTCGGTTCTGCAGCAGCTCTCGTAGCTGTATCAGGCGCTCGCGCAGCTGACGCAGTTGTAATTCCTGAGCCAGAAGCAGTTGAATACGTTCGCGTATGTGACGCAGCTGGCGCTGGCTACTTCTACATTCCTGGTTCTGAAACATGCTTGAAGTTCTCAGGTTATGTTCGTTACGAAATGAACTTCTCTAACGGTGTTGACACTGGTCCAGACGATGGTGTTGACGACTGGGGCAAACGTTCTGAAGTTCGCTTGAACATTGAAGCTTGGAACGACACAGAGCTCGGCCCGCTTTACTCACGTATCCGTCTTGGTTACGACTCTAACCCACGTATCGATGGTGACAACGACGCTTCTGGTCTTTCAATCGACCACGCAGTTATTCAGCTTGCAGGTCTTACAATCGGTAAGAACGCTTCATGGTGGGACTGGGGCTTCGGTGCTGATGGCGATGGTATCGTAAGCTTTGGCCCAGGCGAAGTTGGTATGGTTGCATACACAGCAAACGCTGGTGGCTTCGGTATCACTCTTGCTCTTGAAGAAGACAACTCAGGCGACTACACACCAGACGTTGTTCTTGACGTTAACGGTTCTGTTGGTGACATCGGCTTGCACGCTGGTCTTGCATACAATGAGTCTCAAGAAGCTTTCACAGGTAAAATCTACGCTTCTTACGACTTCGGTGCTGCAGCACTTGGTCTTGGTTACCAGTACTCTGACGACGATCAGCTCGGCACAGAATACCTTGCTGCTTTCGAACACGTCTTCGGTGCAGACATCTCTGCAGACCTGACAGAAAAACTATCTGCTCGTGCAGGCTTCAACTACGGTCTTGACAACGCAGCTGGTCTTGACGGCTACACAGTTGGCGCTGGCGTTAACTACAAAGTTGTTTCAGGCTTCGACATCGACGCTCGCGTAAACTACGCAGGTGGCGACGCTCTTGAAGTTAATGGCGACGGTGTATGGGGCGGTCGCGTTCGCTTCACACGTTCATTCTAATCTGAAACGTCAGATTTGAACGAAGAACCCGGTAGGCAACTACCGGGTTTTTTGTATTTTTCTTTAGGTTAAATCTGCCGATTAGGCAGGCATCAAACCGCTTGCTATTATCTTTCAGAAATCAATATCAAACAGAAGCGCAAAACTGTGCGATGGCATCATCAAGCCCGGCAGTATGCACCATTGGCGCGTGTCCCTGACCTTCGACGCCAATATGGCTGATGGCGGGATGAACATCTGTCATCTCATCAAGTGTTTGTTTTGAAAGTATATTTGAATTCTCACCACGAATGACCAGCATCGGTAAATGTCGAAGGCCCATAAATTGCGGCCAGGCAGTCGGCAGCCGGTCGCCGGCGTTAAGCCCCTTCATTGTATCGGCAAGGCGCGGATCATAATCGGCTGATAAAATTCCGTCTTTTTGTGAGTAACGGCTTTCGACTTCAAATCGCCAATCATCATCGGTGAGGGCGGGAAAACTCTTACCCATAATTTTCTTTTGCGCTTCAATTGCTTCCCCCCAAGTTTTAGGGCGGGGCGCATGTTGAAGATAGCTGCGTATTTGCATCAGGCCCGCACCATCAATAACCGGCCCGATATCATTGAGTATAACACCTTTAAGCGCAGTTGGCTTCATACCGGCAAGCACAAATGTGATTAGCCCGCCGCGCGATGTGCCGATAAAGATACCATGTTCGATACCAAGCGCATTCAGCCCGCTGACGACATCTTCCGCTTCTGTAAGAACATTATAGTTCGACCATTTTTTATCATATTGCGACTGCCCTCGGCCCCGATAATCAAATGCGATAACCCGCCGTGGTGTTCGATGATGTGAAGCAAGATGTTTGGCGAGAATGTCAAAATCACGCGCATTTCTGCTCAGTCCGTGCAGGCAGATCACCGGGAGATTGTGTTCATGCGCAGCATCAAGTGGTACATAATCACGGGCGTGGAGCCGTAAACCGTCACGGCTGGTATAAAAACGGCTCTCAATGTGACATTGTACGGCAGGGGTAGTCATCGTATAGTGCTCCTAAAGAGAATTTGGAGCGACCATAGGTCGAATACTGTACAAATTGTAGGCTCATATGCTGTTTAAGTGTCTATTTTTACGGATTTGTGCCAAAGCGTAGATCCTGTTCGATCGAACTTTTCTGGCCTAGCTGGGTTTTATAAACCTGCAAATTTTCCATAAGGCGCTGAACATAGCTGCGGGTCTCCGGATAAGAAATGCTCTCAATCCAGTCGATGACTTCATAAAGAGGCTTACCGCGCGGATCACCGAAACGCTCTATCCATTCTTCAGCGCGCCTTGGGCCTGCATTGTAGGCGGCAAAAGTCAGAATGTAGGAACCGCCGAACTTTTCAAATTGACTGTTTAAATAGGCAACACCAAGCCGCGCATTATAATTTGCATCACGGGTCAGTTTTTCCGGTGCATATGGCATCTGTTGAGCCTGTGCCATTTGCTTTGCGGTGGCAGGAAGCACTTGTAACAAGCCGCGCGCATTTGCGCGTGAGACAGCAGCCACATTGAACTCGCTTTCTTGGCGGGCAACAGCATAGGCGAGTGCGTGGTCCTTTGCCTCCAAACCTGTCGCATCCGAAATTGCGCCAAGCGGGTGGGTGAGCGATCCCATATCAAGCCCCCGCCAATCGGCAGCTTTTATCAATTTCAGCGCAGCATAATAATCACCGTTTTTAGAAGCGTGCGCGGCGGCCGAGCTTAGAACCGATGAATCATCTTCCGACCATCCAAGCGCGACATATGCCTTGCGTGCCAAGTTAGTTTCATCGAGTTGAATGAGACGATCAATTGCCGCAAGTATTTGATTATCATCAATATTATTGACTGCGATGGGCTGGCCCGAGAGTGCCGGTACCTGTCCCAAATGTTCACCCGCTAACTGGCCGTAGAAGGTTGTATCGAACTTGGCAGCTTGTTGATAAGCCTGTTTCGATTGCTCTTCATCCGGTAAAGCTCTGCCAAGCCAGTAATAGCCACGTGCTTTGGAAATATTGCCTTTTGCAATCTCGATAATTTTCTCGAAATGCGGAACAGCAAGTTCCGGTTTGTTGAGACCGCGCAGCGCATACCAGCCCGCATGAAATGCTGCATCAACCTGTGTTGTTTCTTCGCCGCCTTCATGTTTTGCCACCAGATCATAGGCAATTTGCGGTTTGCCATCTTCGAACATCTGGCGGGAGATGATGCGTCGTTCATCCCACCAGGCATCGGGATTTATCGCAAATTCCGTCGTCTGTGGTACAGCATTCAACAGCTTAATTGCTTCACTATATTCATTGGAACGTCTGAGAAATTCTGTTTTCAGATAGGTGTAAGCTGCTGTATTCTTTTTGTTTTCACCGATTTTGTCGATTTTTTCACGTGCTACTTTTTGCTTGCGGATTACTGCACTCCATGCGTCATGAATATCCTGATACTCAATGGTAGGTGCGATGCGCCCGCCTGAGCTAATCCGGTCGCGAACCATCATATTGAAATATCGTATCTCGTGATCACGCTTCGTGAGTACGTCACCGAAATTTTCCAGCACGCGATTCTCGTCACTTGCGGTTAAAACTGTGTCACGCCAAAACGGAAGTAGCAGTGCGCGGACTTTCTCTTCATTGCCGGTAGCCTGATAGGTTTTCGCGAGCGCATATGCCCCCTGAAATGTAAGCGGTTCGTCATCGCCCAAGAAAAGACGAAGCCGGACAAGTGAAATCGGGTCGCGTGACATTGCGCGTTCCAGATTGCTTTCCATCAGGGTTTGGCTTGGCCAGTCCGTCAGCTTTTCCAATGTATCTCGGATCTCATCAGCAGGAACATCCCGGTGGCCTGATGTCGCGAGCAGCCAGCTTAGTAAAGCGCGGTCAATGCTCGCTTCTGACATTTCATTACGTGCGCCCAGCGCGGCAACAATATCGCCTGATCGCAAGGCTTTGATGCCGGTTTCCAGAAGCAATAGAGAACTATCCTTTAACGGCGGATCGTCAAGCACTTTGGTCGATAGCACATCCTCATGTGCTTTTTCGGTCGAGATAACCGCGCCAGTACTGTTCGGATCAACAGCTTGTTCGGCCGGAAAGAATAAATACAGTCCCAGCACAAGCATAGTGAGCGCGCCACAGCTCATCACCACGCCGCGTAAAACTTTGGGAAGATTTATTTGTCGGTCCATATTGGCCTTGGAGCAAAACACATTGTCAGTAATGGGGCGCGATATGTGCTGGGTAGCAAATTTGCATAAATCTATGATTAATTTTTGGTAACAATAGTGTGGCTTAAAAAGTGCGCCGGTGGGAAAAATCAAGACAGGGCAGCGCAGATACTTGCGTTACGCTTCTTCTAGGTCCAAAAGCGCAAAACAAACAATCAGCACACCGCTGGGAGACTAGAATGACCGACCGTCAAAGCTATCGTGGCTCAATGACAGCAATAATTACACCTTTTGATGCATCAGGTGCCGTGGATGAATCAGCGCTTCGCGCCTTTATTGATTGGCAAATCGAAGAAGGTACAAAGGTGATCGTGCCCGTTGGCACAACAGGCGAGAGTGCTACACTTACGCATGACGAGCACAAACAGGTCACAGAATTGGTCGTCGCTCATGTTGCTGGCCGTGTGCCGGTTATGGCGGGCGCAGGCTCCAACAACACAGTTGAAGCCGTTGATTTTGCCGTTCATGCCGAACAGGCCGGTGCCGACAGCATTTTGGCGGTGACCCCATATTATAACCGGCCGACACAGCGCGGCCTTTATGCTCATTTTGCAGCGATGGCTGAAGCGGTGAAAATCCCAATTTTCATATATAATATTCCGGCACGGTCAGTTGTGGATATGACACCGGAAACGATGGGTCAACTGGCGCGCGATTATGCAAATATCTGGGGCGTAAAAGACGCCGTTGGTTCAATGGAACGTGCCTCCATGCAGCGTATGATTTGCGGCAAAGACTTCATCCAGCTTTCGGCCGAAGATGCAACGTCTCTGGGCTATAATGCCCATGGCGGTGTTGGCGCGATATCGGTGACCGCCAATGTAGCACCGCGGCTTTGCTGTGAGTTTCAGGACGCAACGCTTGCCGGTGATTATGCAAAAGCGCTCGAATATCAGGACCGTTTGATGCCATTGCATAAAGCACTGTTTATCGAGCCGGGTGTTGCTGGCGCAAAATACGCGCTGGCAAAGCTTGGCAAAGCGGAGAACCATGTCCGTTCACCCATATTGCCCGTTGAGACATCAACACAAACAGCCATTGACGATGCTTTGCGCCATGCCGGTCTCTTGAATTGAGATCAATCATTCGCATTTAACTGTTATGGGTAATTCAAAAAAGAAAAAATCGACAGGTAAGTTTATCGCTGAGAACCGCCGCGCGCGGTTCGATTATGCGATTGATGAAACTTTTGAGGCCGGCATTATGTTGCATGGCACAGAAGTGAAAAGCCTTCGAAATGGTGAAGCAAACATTGCCGAGAGCTATGCTTCTTATGAAAATGGCGAGATGTGGCTCATTAACGCGCATGTGCCTGAATATCTGGAAGCCAACAAGTTCAACCACGAACCGCGCCGCCGCCGCAAACTGCTGCTGCATCAAAAAGAGATTGTGAAACTGGCAAATGGTGTCGACCGTCAGGGTATGACGATTGTGCCGCTAAAGCTGTATTTTAATGATCGCGGCCTCGCCAAGCTGGAAATCGCTTTGGCCAAAGGTAAAAATGTTGCCGACAAGCGCGAAACAGCGAAAAAACGCGACTGGAACCGTGAAAAATCACGCATCCTGAAAGAACATGGATAATGGCATCTGTTGATTATGATTATTTAGCCAAAGTGATCGAGAGTCTAACAGAAGGCGAGACAGACGAGGTGGCGTTGATGGCAACGCTTGCCTGCGAGCTGCACCATGCGGACGACCGTTTTGACTGGACCGGTTTTTACCGCGTTGTCGCGCCGGAACTGTTGAAAATCGGGCCGTATCAGGGTGGTCATGGATGCCTTGTTATTCCTTTTGATAAAGGCGTGTGCGGCGCTGCGGCTAAAACTGGAACAGCCCAGCTTGTTGACGATGTTGAAGCGTTTCCAGGGCATATTGCGTGTTCATCAACCACAAAATCCGAGATCGTTGTGCCGGTTTTTAACAAGAGCAAAAAACTGATTGGTGTGCTTGATATTGATAGCAATCAGCCCGCCGCTTTCACCGCGGATGATCAGCAGGCGCTGGAAGCGATTCTAAAAAGCGTTTTCTCATCCTAGACTGCCGGTCACACCATTATTTTTCAGGGCAGGGCGCAATTGCCGTTTTGCCTGTCTAAAAACGGTCGAATTCGTCTTCTAGATAGGATAGCTTATATATAATTCGGGCGTTGGCAGTCCTGTTTTCGCTTTTCTGCGTTCGCGGTGCTTCTATTTCTTGCGTTTGGATTATGAGTTCTGTATAGCGGGTCATCTAATTTCCCGTTCAAACGACGAAAAGGAACGCTAAATGGCCCGCGTGACCGTCGAAGATTGCGTCGATAAAGTTGAAAACCGCTTTGATCTTGTCCTGCTTGCTGCCCATCGTGCACGTCAGGTTTCTCAAGGCGCTGCTATCACCGTCGATCGTGATAATGATAAAAACCCTGTTGTTGCTCTGCGCGAGATCGCAGACGAAACATTGTCACCAGGTGATCTTGAAGAAGATCTGATTCACTCACTTCAAAAACATGTTGAAGTTGATGAGCCGGAAGCCGATGTGGTTGACCAGCCAACCGGTGAAGATGAGCCGCTTGAGCAGATTACATTCAACTCAATGAGTGAAGAAGAACTGCTTGCCGGTATCGAAGGTCTGGTACCGCCGGAAAAATCTGACGATAACTAATTCAATTTTCTGAATTTAGCTCTTTAAAGCCTGTTAATTAGCGGCTTATATATTATACGCGGTGACCAGTTGGCACCGCGTATTTTTTGTTGGAGCAATACTACCCTATGATGCGTCAATACGAGCTTGTCGAACGCGTGCAGCGCTACAAGCCCGATGTGAACGAAGCACTGCTCAACAAGGCCTATGTCTACGCCATGAACAAACATGGTGGCCAGACAAGGGCTTCTGGCGACCCGTATTTCTCTCATCCACTCGAAGTCGCGGCTATTCTGACCGACATGAATATGGATGAAAACACGATTGCGGTCGCGCTTTTGCATGACACAATCGAAGATACGAGTGCGACCCGCGTCGAAATCGAAGAGATGTTTGGCGAAGATACCGCGCGTCTCGTCGATGGCCTGACCAAGATTGGACGTCTTGATTTGATGTCTAAAAAGGCAGCCCAGGCGGAAAACCTGCGTAAATTACTGCTCGCCATTTCTGATGATGTGCGCGTGCTTCTGGTGAAGCTGGCGGACCGTCTTCACAATATGCGCACGCTCGACCATATGCGTCCGGATAAACGTCTGCGCATTGCCGAAGAGACAATGGACATCTATGCGCCGCTTGCCGGACGTATGGGTATGCAGGATATGCGCGAAGAGCTGGAGAGCCTCGCATTTCAGCATATTAATCCGGACGGCTACAGCACCGTCTGTCAGCGGCTTAGCCAGCTTGCCGAATTCAATAAGGAAACGCTGGCCGAAATTTCATCCACGCTAAAAAATCTGCTTGCCGATAATGGCATCCATGCCTCTGTCAAAAGCCGGCAGAAAAAGGCTTGGTCGGTATTTCGGAAAATGGAAGCAAAGGGGCTTTCATTCGAGCAACTTTCCGACATATTTGGCTTCCGTATAATTGTCGAAAATGAAGATGATTGTTATCGTGCGCTCGGTATTGTGCACCGTAAATGGAAAATGGTGCCGGGCCGGTTCAAGGATTATATATCAACACCCAAATCCAATGATTACCGCTCGATACACACGACAATCGTCGGACCCTCCAAGCAACGTGTGGAACTGCAAATTCGCTCTGTTGCAATGAATGAAATTGCCGAGTTCGGTGTGGCAACACATGCCATATACAAGGATCAGCCTTTAAGTGCAGGCGACGAGCATAGTGAAAACGCATCCAAAAAAGATACATCGGCCTTTAAAGATACAAACGCTTATTCGTGGTTGCGCCATACAATTGAAGCGCTTTCGGAAGGCGATAATCCTGAAGAGTTCCTGGAAAACACAAAGCTCGAACTGTTCCATGATCAGGTGTTCTGCTTTACGCCTAAGGGGCGTCTGATTGCCTTGCCGCGTGGCGCGATTCCTGTCGATTTTGCCTATGCTGTGCACACTGATGTTGGCAATTCCTGTGTCGGAGCAAAAATCAACGGGCGTATTATGCCACTGGTCACACAGCTTCAAAGCGGCGACGAGGTCGATATTATCCGCTCGGCAGCCGCCGCGCCGCCTGCGGCATGGGAGAGCATTGTTGTTACCGGCAAAGCGCGCTCTGCCATTCGCCGCGCAACCCGTATGGCTGTCCGCAAGCAATATGCTGGGCTGGGCAATCGTATCCTTGACCGTTCGTTTGAACGTGCTGCCAAGCCCTACTCAAGAGAGATCGTCAAAGACGGCTTGGAAGCTTTGGGCTTTAAAGAAGTCGATGATTTGCTGGCAGCGGTGGGACGAGGGGAACTGTCGTCCACAAAGGTGCTCAAGGCGGTATTCCGTGACTTCCAGCCTGACGATGATGGTACGCCAAATGCCGAATTAATGGGAGAGGGGTGGTTCAACCTTTCCGATGCCAATGGCATGATGTTCAAATTTCTTGAAAATTCAGGCTCCGGCGATGAGGATTTATCGCGCGACCGCACAATGGAAATTCGAAATGCGGCTGGTGACTTGCCTGTCAGCTTTACGGCGGAAGGCGCGGTTCCCGGTGACCGGATCATCGGCATTATGACGCCGGGAAAAGGCATAACGATTTTCCCGATCCAATCATCCGCGCTTGCAGCCTATGACGATCAGCCGGAGCGCTGGATTGATGTGCGGTGGGATATTGACCAGACGAACCGCAAACGTTTTCCTGTCCAGATTATTGTAACCGCAATCAATGCGCCCGGATCACTGGCGGAAATTTCCACCGTGATTGCCGACAATGATGCCAATATTCATACAATGTCGATGGCGCGCACAGCCCCCGACTTCACCGAAATGCTGTTTGATCTCGAAGTATGGGATGTAAAACATTTAAACCGGTTGCTCTCGCAACTAAGAAGTGCGGGGGCGGTTAGTACCGCAGAACGTAAACACTCTTAAATTGCAGGATAAATGGCGCAAATGTTCACATAAGACAAAATGCCGCCCGAATTTCACACGATAAGGTTATTAATTAGCGCGATCTGCAACACATATTAAACGACTTTGTGCTAGCTCACGGTTAAGAGCGGCAATGGTCGGCTTTTTGCTGACTGCGCTGACCGCATATTGCATTTGGTAGGACTTTCATGCTGTTCAAACGGCGAAACAAGGACGGATTTTGGACGCGTTTGCGCGTCTATTTCTGGCCGCGCCGTAATCATGCGCGCTCCAGCCGCTATGTTTGGAAAAGGGTCATGCGAATCCGTGCAACACCGCGTGCGATTGCACTTGGATTTGCGATCGGTGTGTTCGCCTCTTTTACCCCGTTCATGGGCTTCCATTTTGTTTTGTCCTTTGCGCTGGCATGGTTGCTAAGAGCCTCGTTCATCGCGGCAGGGCTTGGCACAGCTGTTGGAAACCCGCTGACGTTCCCGTTCATATGGGCTGCAACATTGGGGCTGGGACGCACCATTTTGGGGCGCTCGGTTGAAGCCTCTGCCGGTGCTGAAGGTTTCCTGCATACACTTAAAGAGTTTGGATTTAAGGCCGTTTGGGATCCGTATATTCTGCCAATGGCTGTTGGCGGCATTCCGTTGGGCGTTGTGGCTGCAGCATTGTTCTATTTTCCGCTCCGAAAGGCTGTCGGGGCATTTCAGCAGCGGCGTCTTTCCAAAAAGATATCGAAAGCGCAGGCCAAAACACAAGAACTTGCAAATACGTCTGACATCAAGCCCAAGGAGCCTGCTGTTCGCTCATCGAAAGTCGAGGCTTCATCATGATTATTGGTCTTGGCAGTGATTTGATAGATATCCGCCGTATCGAAAAAACGCTTGAAAAATATGGTGAGCGCTTTACGCAGCGCGTCTTTACCGAGGTCGAACAAAAAAAGTCCGATAAGCGACAGCAACGCGCGGCTTCTTATGCCAAGCGTTTTGCGGCAAAAGAAGCAATGTCAAAAGCTTTGGGTACAGGCATTTCCAAAGGTGTTTTCTGGCGGGATATGGGCGTTGCAAACCTGCCGGGCGGTAAGCCGACGATGAACTTGACAAATGGCGCAGAGACGCAGCTTCTTTCTATGATGCCGGCCGGACATGTGCCGCACATCCATATTACAATTACCGATGATTTCCCGCTTGCTCAGGCTTTTGTCATTATAGAAGCATTGCCTGCAGCGTCATAAATGCCGTTTATCATCTTGGGATTGCGAGCAGGCTGGGATAGGTCTATGACGCGCATTATCAAATGACGCTATGATCTGAGAATCGGAATATAAAATTGGCAAAAACTGAAAAAAAATCGGGCGGTATTGGTGAAACAATTTCCGTTATCGTTCAGGCTCTTCTTTTGGCGGTTGTCATCCGCTCATTGCTGTTTCAGCCATTTTCCATTCCGTCCGGCTCAATGCGCCCGACCTTGCTTGAAGGCGATTATCTGTTCGTAACAAAATGGGCTTACGGATATTCAAAGCACTCTTTGCCTTTCAGCCCTGATCTTTTTGAAGGACGCATTTGGGGCAGCGACCCTGAACGCGGCGATGTTGCTGTTTTCAAATTCCCGCCTGACCCAAGCCTTGATTATATCAAGCGTGTTATCGGCTTGCCCGGCGACACTGTTCAAATGAAAGAGGGCGCCCTTTACATCAACGGCACGGCGGTTGAGCGCGAAAAAATCGGCACAATTGAAGATGTGGATATCACCGAGCAGGATCGTGCGGTTGACGTATATCGCGAAACTTTGCCCAATGGTGTGACTTATACAACTCTTGATCTCACTCAAGGCACGGCAGGGGATAACACGCGCGAGTTTACAGTGCCTGAGGGGCATTTCTTCGCGATGGGCGATAACCGCGATAACTCGTCCGATAGCCGCTTTAGTGTTGGCTTCGTGCCGATGGAAAACTTGGTTGGCCGTGCCAATTATGTGTTCTTCTCGATTGCTGACGGCGCATCTCCGCTGGAAATCTGGCGTTGGCCATCTTCCGTGCGTCTTGACCGTCTGTTTAAATCGGCTTCAGAATGACGATCAAAATGCCCGCTGGAACAGTTTCACCCAAAAAGCTTGAGAAGCTTGAAGCGCTGACGGGACATAAGTTCAAAGATATTGCGCGGCTCGACCGCGCATTGACCCATTCCAGCGCGCAACACCGCACCGGCAGCGACTATGAGCGTCTGGAGTTTCTCGGCGACCGTGTATTGGGGCTTTGCGTAGCCGAAATGCTTTTCGCGCGGTTTGGCGAAGCAAAAGAAGGCGAGCTTTCCGTTCGTTTGAATGCGCTGGTCAACGCAGAAACTCTGGCAGAGATCGCAGACGATTTAGAGCTCCACGAATTTATCAGAACCGGTGCAGATGTTCGTAATTTGCAGTCTGAACGCCAAAAAAACATGCGTGCCGATGTTGTTGAATCTCTTATCGCAACAATTTACCTTGATGGCGGCATACCGGCAGCCCGCAAATTTATAAATCGGTATTGGGAACCGCGCGCCGCACATGTAACAGCAGCACGCCGTGACGCTAAAACCGAATTGCAGGAATGGTCTCATAAAAACTATGAAACAGTGCCTGTATACAGTGAAGTCTCACGGAAAGGGCCGGACCACGAGCCTATGTTTGTTATTGAGGTGAAGGTGGCGAAATTGAAGTCGGAACGCGCCGAAGGGCGCTCCAAACGGCTTGCCGAACAGGCTGCCGCTGAAAAAATACTGCGCCGCGAAGCGGTATGGAAAACGGAAACCAAAGGCGTTTCGAAATGAGTGAAGATCAACCTGTAACAAAATCAGGATTTGTCGCATTTATTGGCGCGCCAAATGCGGGAAAATCAACATTGCTCAACCGTCTGGTTGGCTCCAAAGTTTCCATCGTTTCCCATAAAGTCCAGACAACCCGCACGCTTATCCGCGGCATCGCCATGCACGAAAACGCGCAAATTGTCTTTATGGATACGCCGGGCATCTTCCAGCCAAAGCGAAGGCTCGACCGCGCGATGGTCTCAACAGCGTGGACCGGCGCTTATGACGCTGACATTGTGCTTGTCATGATTGATGCACGCAAAGGCATTCGTGATGACGAAGAGCGCATCATTGAATCACTTTCAGAAGTTCGCCAACCTAAGTGGTTGATTTTAAATAAAATTGACATGATGGACCCACCAGACCTGTTGGCGCTCACAACCGAGTTGAACAAGCGTGTATCTTTCGATCAAACCTTTATGGTTTCCGCGCTTAAAGGGCATGGCTGCAAGGATATACTTGATGCATTGGCAAAGGCGCTGCCAGAAGGTCCTTGGTACTACCCCGAAGATCAGGTCTCGGATTTGCCGATGCGTATGCTGGCCGCGGAAATAACACGCGAGAAGATCTACGACCGTCTGCATCAGGAACTGCCCTATGCAACAACGGTTGAAACGGAAGGTTGGGAAGAAAAGCCTGACGGCTCGGTGAAAATCACCCAGACTATATATGTTGAACGCGACAGCCAGAAGAAAATTGTACTTGGCCATAAGGGCGAGGCAATCAAAGGTATATCGATGCAGTCGCGCAAAGAGATCGCCGAACTGACAGAGCAGAAAGTGCATCTGTTTTTATTTGTGAAAGTTCGCAAGAACTGGGGCGACGACCCTGCGCGCTATCGCGAAATGGGGCTCGATTTTCACGATTGATCCGGTAAATTGACCGCATGGAATGGCGCGACGAAGGCATCATAATCGGCTGCAAAAAACACGGTGAGACCAGTCTCATTGTTGAACTGATGACGCCTAAACACGGGCGCCATTTAGGGCTTGTACGCGGCGGCCGGTCCCGCAAGATGCAACCTTTTCTTCAGCCCGGAAACAGGGTGGAAGCTGTTTGGCGCGCACGCATCGATGAGCATCTCGGTACCTATCAGATTGAACCGGTTGAAATGACCGCGGCCAAGCTGATGGAAAGCGCCATGGGTGTGAACGCGATACAATTGCTTGGCAGTCATTTAAGGCTGCTGCCGGAACGCGATCCCCATGAAGCAATGTATAGTGCTCTGGAAGTGCTGCTTGAACATCTGGACCAGCCCGAAATCGCCGGACCTTTAATGGTCAAATTTGAAATGCGTCTATTGGATGAGCTGGGTTTCGGGCTTGATCTGTCCTGCTGCGCCGGCAGCGGTGTGCGTGATAATCTGGTTTATATATCGCCGAAAAGCGGGCAGGCTGTCAGCGCGGAGGCAGGCGCGCCGTGGAAAGATAAACTGCTCCCTCTGCCGCAATTTCTTATGAAAACAAGCAACCGCGAATGCTCGGTAGGAGACCTGGCGGATGCATTTTATATGTTGGGGTTCTTTTTTGACCGCGATATCTATTATCCCCGCGGCGTAAAACCGCCGGAATCACGTGTCGGCTTCTTACATGCGGCGACCAAAAAATGGCCGGTTACCTAAAATCAGATCAGAAAAAAGGCGACCAGAATGGCCGCCTAACTGGGATGATATAGCGCGGGGGAGCGCATTGAACGCACTGGGGAGGCGCGTCATTGGCAGGTATTTGGGGGCTGCCATCATCCTACTTGCCTAATACATAAGAGCATTAAATGACAATTATATGTCGTAAGGGCATTTTATTCCGCAGGGTCAACCGCTAGAGGTCTTTCCACAGCTTTCTCTTTGATCGGCCAGTGCATCAGTGCTGCAAATCCGCCCAGCATAACACCCAGCCACCAAACGGGATCATAGGAGCCATAGATGTCGTAGAGGTAGCCGCCAAGCCAGACACCGAGAAATGACCCGATCTGGTGGGAGAAGAACACGATACCGCCCAGCATACCAAGATAACGTGTGCCGAACATAATCGCGACAAGCGCATTGGTTGGCGGCACAGTTGATAGCCATAAAAGCCCCATGACGCTGGCAAAGATAACAACGGATGTGCCTGTTTGCGGTAAAAGCAGAAACGCAGTTACCGCAATTGAACGGCCAATATAGATCAAGGCCAAGAAAATTGGCTTTGAATATTTTTGTCCGATAATGCCTGACGCCAGTGAGCCAATAATATTGAAAAAACCAATCAGAGCCAGCCCGAGCACAGCGAATTTTGCTTCAATACCTATATCACCAATATAGGCTGGAAAATGCGCTGTAATAAACGCAACCTGGAAGCCGCAAACAAAAAAGCCCGCTGCCAGCAGCACATATGATTGATGTGAAAATGCTTCACGTAATGCGGCGCCGATCGATTGTTCCACTTCAATATTTTTCTGACTTCCTGAAGATGAATTGCCACGCAGCGGAATGGCGATCACAGGAATGATAAGCATCATTGCCGAGAGGATAAGCAGCGAGTCAGACCACCCAAAATTATTAATCAGCGCTTGCGAGTAAGGCGCGAAAATAAACATGCCGGCAGAGCCTGCCGCTGTGCCCAAACCGAATGTAAAGCTGCGTTGTTCGCTCGTTACATTGCGTGCAAAAGCAGCCATAACAATGCCAAACGAGCCTGACGCAATGCCAAGTCCGATCATCAGGCCGCCGCCAATATGTAAATACCAAAGGTTTTCAGGCGAAGCCATAAGCAACAATCCGCCAGCATAGATAATGCCGGAAAGAGCAAGTACGCGCCATGTACCGAATTTATCGGCAATTGCACCAAAAAATGGCTGCCCGACACCCCACATCAGGTTTTGAATTGCCATGGCCAAACCAAAATCGGAACGGCTCCAGCCCGTATCGGCAAGCATCGGTAATTGAAAAAAGCCCATCGCGGAGCGAGGCCCAAAGGTCATAGCTGCAATAAGGCAACCCGACGCAATGATAAGCCAGGGATAGTCGGATTTTGCGGACGGGTTTTGTATATGCATTGGGAACTCCTGGCCGGCATAGTTGTACCGTTTCTGCTCAATAGGCAATTCAATAAAATTGCCGGCTGGATTAAATATTCTTTATCTGTACTGCTAAAGCCTGTTCTATCCGGTGTTTCGGCCAATGATAGCGCAATCATCAGATTAATCTGTTTTACCTCAGCCTAAAACTGAATGATTATTCCAGCTCAAACCTTGCAGACCCCTATGCCAGTGGATATGTCCTATATAAAGCGCGATATGCGTGTGTAAGGGAGTAGGCAATGACCTCTGTTTCAACATCGAATACCAGCGCCAGCGGTAAAACAGCGGCTGAACGTTATGGCGTGCTGCCTAGGCCTGAATTGGAATGGAATGCACAGGTCGAGCGTGAAACAGCTCATCTTTATGAACTGGTGAAAGAGCACATTCCGGCAATTGAATGGCCGGTTTATGCCCCTTACGTCCATGCGATAAACAAGCTGAAAAAAGAGCGCAATGCGGCGATTTTGGCCCATAATTACCAGACGCCGGACATTTTCCACTGTGTTGCCGATATTGTAGGCGACAGTCTGCAACTGGCGAAAGAAGCCACGAAAGTGGATGCGGATATCATTGTCCAGTGCGGCGTTCACTTCATGGCTGAGACGTCCAAATTGCTCAATCCTGATAAGACAGTGCTTATTCCGGATATGAAGGCGGGGTGCTCGCTGGCCGAATCAATTACCGGCGCTGATGTGCGCCTGCTGCGTGAGCGCTATCCGGGCGTGCCGATTGTCACTTATGTGAACACATCTGCCGACGTGAAGGCTGAAAGCGATATTTGCTGTACGTCTTCAAACGCTGTTGCGGTTGTTGAAAGCTTTGGCGTGGACCGCGTTCTTTGTATTCCTGATGAATTTCTCGCCCAGAATGTGGCTGCACAGACGAAAGTCAAAATTTTGACCTGGAAGGGGCACTGCGAAGTCCACGAACGCTTCACGGCCGAAGAATTGCTAGCCTATAGAGAGGCTGATCCTGAAATTCAGATTATTGCGCATCCGGAGTGCCCGCCATCGGTCGTGGAAATTGCCGATTATGCGGGCTCGACATCCGGCATGATCAATTATGTGCGTGATCAGCGTCCGCCAAAAGTACTTCTGGTGACAGAATGTTCAATGGCCTCCAATATTGAGAGTTCTGCTCCGGGGGTCCAGTTCATTAAACCGTGCAATTTGTGCCCGCATATGAAGCGTATCACTCTGCCTAAAATTTTGGATAGTTTGCTGGAAATGAAAGACGAAATTCATGTTGACCCGTCAACGGCTGACCGTGCGCGTCAGGCTGTTGAGCGCATGGTGAACCTAAAGCAGTGACCGATAAGCCTATCCTCATTATAGGCGGCGGGTTAGCCGGCCTTTTCTGCGCATTAAAACTTGCTCCCCGTGCTGTAACAGTTCTGGCCGCTGCGCCCATCGGTATGGGCGCTTCATCCGCCTGGGCGCAGGCAGGCATTGCCGCTGCTGTCGGGCAGGGCGATACGATCGACAAACATGTCGAAGATACGCTGATCGCCGGTGACGGCATTGTTGATGAAAAGATTGCGCGGATGATGGCTGGCGAAGCCTCTGACCGCATCCATGATTTGCTGGAGTTCGGCGTTCCTTTTGATCGTGATCTGGAGGGAAAACTTCAGGTAAGTCGTGAGGCGGCGCACTCCGAGAGCCGCATTGTGCGGGTATCAGGGGATCGTGCCGGACGGGAAATCATGCAAGCCCTTGTCCGAACCGTGGAAAAAACACCGTCCATTCGGGTGCTTGAAGGTTATGTCGTTGAAGACCTTGTTGTCGAAAACGATAATGTTACGGGCGTTGTTGCGCGTGCTGAAGCCGGTGCTGCTGAAGAGCCTGTCACAATTGAAGGCTCAAATGTTGTCATGGCAACAGGCGGTGTCGGGCATTTATATCAGGTGACAACCAATCCAACGGAAGCGCGCGGCGGCGGAATCGGTATGGCAGCGCGCGCCGGTGCATTACTGGCCGATATGGAGTTTGTTCAGTTCCACCCGACAGCCATTGATGTAGGCAAGGATCCGGCACCATTGGCGACGGAAGCACTGCGCGGTCACGGCGCACATTTGCTCAACAATGACGGCGTCCGCTTTATGGTACCATTGCATGAAGACGCAGAGCTGGCACCCCGTGATGTGGTGGCACGCGGTATATTTGCAGAGGTGAAAGCCGGTCGCGGCGCATATCTGGATTGCCGCACGGCGATCCACGATTTTGAAAACGAGTTCCCGACTGTTTGGCATTATTGCCGGGATGCGGGCATTGATCCGGCCAAAGAATTGATACCCGTTGTGCCTGCGGCCCATTATTTTATGGGCGGTATCTGGACTGACATGGACGGACGCTCATCTTTGCCGGGTTTCTGGGCCTGCGGCGAGTGTACGTCGACCGGCGCCCATGGTGCCAACCGGCTGGCGTCTAACTCTCTATTGGAGGCCGTTGTGTTTTCCGCGCGTATCGCGGATGCGCTCAAAGCGGAGACATCATTTGACGCGCCGGAGAACTGGCAGGACGGCTCGGTTGAAACAGATGAACACCTCACAGAAGCCGAGCATCCGAATATGGCGGATCTGCGCGAAAGCATGAGCGCCAATATGGGTGTTCTGCGCAATAAAGAAGGCATGAAAGAAGCGCTTGTCAGGCTTTTGGAGCTGGAGGCGAACAGCCACTCATTACGCTTTACCAATGTGGTAATAACGGCCAAACTGATGTGCATCGCAGCACTCAACCGTGAGGAAAGCCGCGGCGGCCATGCCCGTACGGACTTTCCAGATGAAGCTGAGAACTGGAAACGGCGCACTTTGCTCACCTTGGAACAGGGTGAGGCAATTATAACGGATTTTTATAAGGATTAAGACAATGACTGTCATCTCTCCGCACTTGCCAAGGCTTATGGTTGAAGACGCGGTGCGTGCCGCCCTGCTGGAAGATTTGGGGCGGGCAGGTGACATAACAACCAATGCGACCATTGCGTCTGGCGCAAACGCGACCGCTGTGCTGGCCAGCCGCGAGCACGGCTATGTGTCTGGTCTTGTTTTAGCAGGAACAGCTTTTCGCCTGATGGATGAAACATTGCGGTTTGAATTCGTCGCTCATGATGGAGACGTTGTAAAACCGGGTGATGCGCTGGCGACAATCAACGGGCGCGCGCGCGCTATATTGTCAGCAGAGCGTGTGGCGCTCAATTTTCTCATGCACATGTGCGGTATCGCGACATATACCTCTAAATTTGCCGCACAGATTGCCCATACAAACGCTAAGGTTGTTGACACTCGCAAAACAATTCCGGGCATGCGCACATTTGAAAAATATGCTGTGCGTTGCGGCGGCGGTGTTAATCACCGCTACGGACTGGATGATGCAATCCTTATCAAGGACAACCACATTGCGGTTTCAGGCAGCGTGTCGAAAGCCGTTGAAAATGCCCGAAACTATGTTGGCCACATGGTGAAGATTGAAATTGAAGTCGATAATTTGGATCAGATGCGGGAAGCACTGAAGGTAAAGCCCGATGTTATCTTGTTGGATAACATGTCTACCGATCAGCTGAGTGAGGCTGTCGAAATAAACCGTCAGGACAATCAGGGCGCTGTCAAACTCGAAGCATCAGGCAATGTGAACATTAACACCATAAAAGCTATTGCGGAAACCGGTGTGGATTACATCTCGACTTCCAAGATCACCATGGCTGCGCCGACCATGGATATTGGATTGGATATCATTATTTAAAAAAAAGGCACCCGATGGGTGCCTTTCTCGTAATCTTTGTAGAGCTTTTACGCGGCATCATCTTTGTAGATATGAAGATCGCGCTGCGGAAACGGTATGGACAAGCCAGCCTTGTCGAACGCCTGTTTCGCATCCTTCGTCAATTGACGGCTAGTCGGATACCAGACAGGTGTTTTGATCCAGACACGGCAGGTGACGCCAACAGCACTGTCACCCAATGAATCAACAAACAGGAACGGCTCGGGATCTGTCAGTACTTCTTCATTGGCGCTAATAACGTCGCGCATTGTTTTCATAGCCAGATCAATGTCGTCGTCATAACCGATACCGATTGAAAGGTCGAAGCGGCGGATTGGCAAGCGTGAGAAATTGGTAATCGGAGAGCCCCAAACTTCCGAATTGGGCGCCAAGCGGTATAAGCCGTCAAGGGTTTTAAATTCCGTTGCGAATAGACCGATTTCCTCGACAATGCCGTCAAAGCTGCCACAGTCGACATAATCACCCACACGGAAGGGGCGCAGGAACAGCAGAACCAAACCCGCCGCAACATTTTGCAATGTGCCTTGCAGCGCCAGCCCAATGGCAAGACCGGCCGCACCCAGCGCCGCGATTATCGATGCTGTTTGAACGCCGAACTGGGAAAGAACCATAATAACGACGACTGCCAGAATGGCATAGCGTGCAACTTTCGAGATGAAGCGCGCCAAAGTCTCATCGGCATTTTTCGTGCGTTTGATGCCGGAATAAACTGCTTTGCGAACCTGACCGGCGATAAAGAAGCCGACAATAAGGAGTAATATCGCTCCAATGACAGAGAAGGTATATTCGACGACTAGACCGCCGACTGTCGCAACCAAGCCTTCCATACCCGTGCTTAATTCTGCAAAATTTTGCGTTAATTCTTCCATTTCGTTCAGGCCCTCAGTTTTATTTGTAATTTGCCATACGGCAACGGGATGTCAGCTTGAAAAGTTCCATCGTGTCAATGTACCCGCTATGAAGCCGGATATAGGTCAGCAGGATCAAGAGGAAAGACAAAAGGTGATCCTTCATAGGCATTTACGCCGCGGTCTATCGCCCGCACAGCATCAACCATACGGCCGGAACGTCCCATAATGTCATCTGCTATCTTGATCATGGCAGGATTGGGCGTTGCAAAAGGGGCCGCCCAGCGCAGTGCATTGGCCAGCTCCATTTCATCCACTTCTGGGTTCAGTGTTAAAACACCAATATATGCCGACGCTGTGGCGCGTGAAACGCCCATCCAGCAATGTATGCACATGGGGGCTTTTTGATCCCATTCATGCATAAACATCATAATCTCGCGCACATCCTGCTCTTCAGGCATAATATGTCCTGCCAAGGGAGAGGCGATGTCATTAAAGCCAAGTGCTTTGTGGTTGCCGGGTGCGATAGTGCCGAGTTTCGGGACGTCCTGCTCATCCGAAAGCACCGTCAATACATGGCTGGCTTTGTGCTCTGTAACAGTCTGCTTGACTTTGGATAGAGGGCATACCGCAAAATATGGCATCAGTTTTTTCTCTTCGGATTGAACTGCGATGCTAACGTTTCAAAGCGCAACAAAAACGCCGACTGTGCTTCATCGGTTGGCATAGGATCAAGCACAAGTCCGTCGGGCGTTATGTTGTCCGGTCTTCCAAAGTAGGTTGCCGCTTCTTCTGTGTCAAAACCAGCAAGCCGTGTGGCTTCGTAAAAGGCAGCCACATAGTCGGCTTTTTTGATCGTTTTCTTCGTACTGGCAGGTGTATTGCCCGCAAGCCCGAAGCGTAAATTGATGGCGGCTTGTAAGCGGTTTTCAACCGCGCGGTAACCGCCAGCGCCAATCGCCTGTTTGAAAGGGGATATCATATCGCCGATCACATATTCAGGCGCATCGTGCAAAAGCGCTGTCAGAAGCAAAGCAGGTGAAGCAGATTTTACTGTACGCTCGACGATTTGCTCCACCAGCAATGAGTGTTGGGCCACAGAAAAAGCATGGCTGCCATATGTTTGTCCGTTCCATCTGGCGACCCGTGCAAGGCCATGGGCGATATCGGCAATTTCCACATCCATAGGCGAGGGGTCGAGCAGGTCCAGTCTGCGGCCTGATAGCATCCGTTGCCAGGCACGTTTAGGTGCCGATTTTTGGTCAGGCATCTTTATCGCTTTCGCTTGGCCATGAGTAGGAAACAGAAGGCGGGAGCGACAGTTCTACGCGTGCATTACCCGCTTTAATCTCGTCGCCATTGTCCATCGCATCTTTAACACGGTCGATACGGCATAGGGCTAGCGCGCTTTGTCCAACTTTGGTGCCCAATGTTCCAACTGGCTTTTCATTGGCGATCAAATCAACTGCATCACCGAAATCTGTCTCTGTGCGGGCGATAAGAATACGCCGTCTCGCCGTTTTCCGATGGTGCATACGGCTAATGACTTCCTGACCGATGTAGCAGCCTTTCTTAAAGTCGATACCGCTGTTCTGATCGAGTGAAACATCATGCGGAAACGCATCGCCGAGTTGAAAATCCCGTCCGCTTTCGGCAACGCCGTTTTCTATGCGCAGTGCATCCCACTCGGTTCGGTTGATGGTTTCGATGTCTTTCGGGTAGGAGCGGTATACATCGACATCAGTAAACCGCGTGTCGCGTAAACCATTGCTTGAAGCGCTTGAATCATCATCCCATGAAATGCTGACAAGTGATTCAGTTGATTCAGAAATTTCCACTTTGGAGCGCAGCCGGAACATCTTCATCCGCTGGATGAAGGCGTCCGCCGAGTCTGTATCAATGTCTATCAGATAAGAATTATCTCCGGTTTTACTAACCAGAAAATCAAACATGATTTTGCCTTGCGGCGTTAACAGCGCACCTGCCTGTGCAATGCCGGGCTCAAGCTTTTCGATGTTGCAGGTCAGCACATTATGCAGAAGATGCGTGGCATCCGGACCATCAAAAGTGATGAGTGATCGATCGTCTAAAACAACATTCGGCACAGCATTATCCTCAAGCAAATCAGATGGCTTTTAGTTAAGCGGCATGCCGTTCAACGGCAAGGGAAAATGGAAAATTTAGCGCAGTGGAATTTAACGAGCCTAGTCACCGGCGACAAAAAAGAGCCAGCGGCCCTCCGGTGTGATGCCAACGCGAAAGAATATATAGGCGCCAAATGACACCATGTCTTCATAATCGCCGGCGGTTACCAGTTTGAAAAGCTCAACACGTTGCGGCGGGGTTAAATCCTGCAATGGGACAGCATAAAAATAGGGCCACACATAAAGTTCGTTTTCAGTGCCGCCATCCAGACGTGAAAACCCGGCTTCCATGACTTCAAGTAATATGGCCAAAATTTCATGGCCTTCTTTGTCGCCTGATACCGATTGAATGTAATTAATCGGATCGCCTTCAATATCGGTCAGTGACAGCCGTGTAATATCGGAGCCTTTGCCGATCAAAGGCCGCAATTGTTCAGGGTCACCGGATCGGGCCGCTTCCATGATCAGTTCACGCATACGGCGAACAGCAAATGGCAGTTCGTCAACATCATAAAGAATTTCGATTTTCTGGTCGGCATCACCAAAACCGGTCTGGGATTGCGCCGGATTTCGCGCAGGATTAGCTTCAGGCGGCCGCTCAAAATCCAATGGATTGTTGGGATCAAAACCCCTTTGAATCGGGTCTGGTAAGGGCACCATAACCGACGGCGGCGCTTTGCCGTCATTGTCTTGCGTCAGAGCAGCAGTGGCGGGCAGGAAAAGCGCCGCGGCGGTAATTAGTGTAAAAAACGTCTTGGTGTTCACAGTCTTCCGCACATTCTTGCCAGTTCGAAAATAATAGAAATTGCCGAAATGTAAGTGTAACCGAGTTTCAATCAAAACGCATTGCGGTCGCCAAATATTTTACATGAATTTTTTGCGTTTAGCCGGAGCAGGAACGTGTCTTCAGACTATTGAATTGTGCGGTAGGGCAAAAACTCACCGGATAAAATGCGCTCCCTAAGCGTATCGGCGAGCTCTAACGCTGCATCTTCACCTTCGGTGCGGATCATCTCTTCCATAGCTGTTGCAATAGCAGCATCGGCGAGAATGGACGCGTCTATACCCTCCATCATACCGTCTGCCCAAGCTTCATTATGAACTTCGCGCGCAGCAACCCGCTTCTCATTGGCAATGACTTCGTCAAGCTCTTCTAATTTTTCGTCGGTAATCATAACACTAACTCAAAGGCGATTGCCTAAACTCTTTAATCTTTAAAATACACAGTAACACAAAAAATACGATTGTAACTGCCGGTGAACTGATAGATTTACTCTTGGTAAACATCACTGGGCATAGCGGTTATTGGTCTCGATTGCCAGTGCTCTGCCTTCATTCATATAGGCGTCAACTGCCTCCAATGCTTGCGGTGTGCAGCTTGTATAAACGCTGTCAAAACCGCGATAGCCTTTATTAAAGCTGGAAATCAGCTGCGCACGGCGGTTCGGGTCTGGTCTTTCAACGGTCAAAAGCGCTTCCATCTCTTCGCGCCATTCATTGGATACGTCGCCGCACAGATTGCGCAAATAATGGATGGAGCCGAGCACTTCAGCAAGCCGCGCCAAACGCTCATCATAGGGCGCAGCATTGGTTTGTGCGAATGACGCGATAGGCGATGCCGCGCAAAGCAATATAGCTGCGAGCAATGCAGCTATTTGCTTGAAAAAATTCTGCCGCCTCGAATAATTCAACCTGAACACGCGCTCCTGAATACAGATTTGATCTTGTTTCATGAAATAACACCAGAAAAAAGTGTTATTTTTGAGATATTTGTACGTCGGGATGAAATGCATGCGCAACAAAAGCGAATGTCACATCATAGACAACGTCTTTTCCGTTCTGTTGAACAAGGACAGTGCCGACATCGCGGCCGTTCTGAATATCGCTTTGATCAAGCGCCGAGTTTTGTCCAGCCGTCCAGGTCAACGTGTAATCCTCAATCGTCAGCTTACCCGCTTCTGCTATTTTATTCATTGTGATGATAATAGGTTGATCGCCGCTATTGCGGATAATCACCACGCGTTCCATCGGGTTAATATAGTCGGGAAGCTGGCCATCATATAGAAATGGCGCGCCGCTGCCATCATAGCCTGCATAGGGGTTACGCCCGTAATCACGATAGTTGGAATTGTTGGGAACAAGAACCACGCCAGCCGGATTCTCGGTCTTAAATTCTGCATAGGATTGCAGGCGTGACGGGATTAATTTCAGCTTTTTGCCGGTTGCCTCGCCAACGATAGCTTCGCCGGTAAATTGTTGCCACCAATTGTCGCCGCCGCGATCATACATAATCAGATTGGAGTCTTTTAGTTTGCCGGTTGTGCCAAATTCCAAGGTTTCGCCGTCAACGCGCCGGTCAAACACGATCGATGAATTGCACAGCGGACAATAGGTAACCGCCACCGGAACATCGCCGACGACATCATTGACGATTTCATGCCATGTCAGAATTTGTAAGGGGTAGGCTTTGGCCTCGCCATTGATTGTTAGCCCGATGACAGGCTCGCTATCCGATAGAAAGTCGATTTCACTTGGAGCTTTGAACTGCGGGTTATCAATTGATGGAATACCATCGCGCGGAGGCCCGCCGCTTGAAACACGCGCAAGATCAATGGAGGTTTTGGAGAAATCGGTTTTCCAGCCTTCCTGCGTCCATTGAATTGGATCGGCTTGGCCGGTGCTTAAAAAACCAATCACCATTAAAAAGACAAGGCCAAAAATTGTGAAAAATCTCTGCATCATCACTCTCCCGTTTGGCTAGGAGTATGCAGACCGCTGCGGAATTCGCCTATTAAAGATCAATCACAATTGCTTGACTGGTCTCGTCGGGCAATGCGCTGGGCAAAATCCAGCGTTGAGTCTGTCACGTCAAAATCATCAAAATCCTCAAGTGCTACCCAGCGCACGTCTGCCGCATCATCACCGGCAATTGGTGTTCCGCGCGCCGTGCCTGTATGGACACATAAAATGTAATGGTAATCGGCGCCTGCATCATTGTTTATGATTTCAACAGGCGCAAAGAAGGTGACATTGCTTGCTACAAGACCTGTCTCTTCGTGCAACTCACGTATTGCAGCATCAACAAGCGTCTCTCCAAATTCGACGCGTCCGCCGGCAAACGCCCATTTCCCCTTTGAGGGCGCACGGCCGCGCTTGACCAAAAGAAATGCACCATTGTCCGCGTTCCGAGCTGCAATCGAAACAGCTACTTGGGGTTTTAGAGTTGGCTTGCGCATGTATTTAAACCAATACTTTCGGAAAGAATTTCTTACCAGTAGTAAATTCTAACTATTGCTACCCTTAACGGTTTCCATTTCCAATGTTTATTGGGTATCAATAGTTACTTTGAATTGAGAGGGGGCGAGCTTAAAAGGGCTTGGCGAAAATATGATGTATCGTTTTGTTATCGCCACATTGCTGGCGGCAATTTTAGCTGGTTGTGCGACCTTGAACGAAGATCAATGTAACACAACTGACTGGTATACATTGGGTAATGCTGACGGCGCGAGCGGCAAATCTGTTAACACCATCAACGCACATGCCGAAGCCTGTGTAGAATACGGCATTACGCCTGATCGCGAAGCTTGGCGTTCCGGTTGGGACTTGGGTATTCGCCAATATTGCACACCATCTAATGGTGTGGAGAAGGGGCGCAGCGGTCGCTTTAACAGCAATTCCTGCCCCGTCGAACTTTCAGCGAATTTCAATGAAGGCTATCGTCTTGGTAGAAACGTCTATGACGCTAAACAAGCGCAAGCATCTCTCAAACGTGAAATCGATGATGATATTGTCGCCATTTCGGAAGCTAAGGGCAAAGATCGCGTAAGATTGCAACTGCAATTGGAAATCAAGCGTAATAGGCAGTTTGAACTGCAAAACCGGATCAATGATGCCGAACGCGCTGTAGACCGGTTTCTGTATAGCCGGTTTTAAGTCTGGTTCCGCATGAAAAAGCCAATGGTGCGAGGGAAACACCATTGGCTTCGGGCGGGAGGATTTGGCTAGAGGGAGGCCAATATGAATCGCTACAACCGCTTATTGAGGCGTTGCAGACGGATCTGTCGGCTGTAGCTCAGCATCCGGGGCAGGTTTTATCTGCACATCGTCAGCAGGTGCTACTGCATCATCATTGATCGCGCCTGTGCTTTCTTGTTCAAGAGGCGGGTTCGTCGTGTCGGCACCAGTTTGAGTGCCGCCGTCCTGAGAGCAAGCCGCAACGGCTAGCATTGCAGCGGCTGCAGACATAATTGGTAGTAGACGTTTCATCATACTTCTCCTTTTCGATATATTGGAAAAATGCGAGAACATGTTTTTGGTTGCGCGCGGTGTGATAGCAATTGGTTACGGATTGAAAACTTATGTGTGGACGCTTCTCGCTCATCCATAGTTCGGAAGAGCTGCAAAATGTATTTGCTGTGGCCGGGGTCGAGGATTTCCCCCCGCGTTACAATATTGCGCCGACGCAACCGATTATGACCATATCAGCAGGCCTTCCGCGAGAGGCAGGGTCAAATCTGCCGGAACGCGATGCGCTTTTGATGCGGTGGGGTCTATTACCGGCATGGGTAAAAGATCCGGGTGACTTTCCATTGCTTATTAATGCGCGCAGTGAAACCGCCGCGACAAAGGCATCGTTTAAGAATGCGATGCGGCATCGCCGCATTTTAATTCCCGCCTCAGGGTTTTACGAATGGAAGCGTGACAAGCAAACCGGCCAGAGCCAAGCCTATTGGGTGCGGCCCAAGAGCTGTGGGCTTGTTGGCTTCGCCGGATTGGCGGAAACATATATGAATAAGGACGGTGCGGAGATCGACACGGCTGCATTCTTAACCGCACCAGCAAACAAGGAGTTCTCCTCTATCCACCACCGTATGCCAATTGCCGTTGGAGAAGCCAACTTTCAGCGTTGGCTTGATTGCCGCAATCAGGAGCCGCGGCATATTTCTGATCTGTTACATGCGCCACAAGAAGGTATGTTTGAAGCAATTGCCGTGTCGGATTTGGTAAATAAGGCCTCTAATACAACGCCGGATATCCAGACACCTGTTACGCCAAAAGATTTCGCACAAAAGAAAGAAACCAAACCGGCAGACGATGCGCAAGGATCGTTATTCTAAATAGAAAGAAGCGAAGGGGACCAGGTATCCTAATATGTTTCCCCTGGTCCGAGAGAAAACAGAGTAGCGATGAAAAATGGGGCGCAAACTCCATCGCAGGATACCTGGCTCCCGCTTACGCGGGATGACGTTTGGTAACCTTAAATTGGCGCAATGCATAGTATGTTGATAAAATAATTTACGACTTGGTAAACATAACTGGCCGCACCACAGTTTTTCATGCTGTGAAAGGCTGATTGAGCAATATCTGGCAGGAATATAGCTTTGGTACTTCTGTTAAGCTTGAAGCTTTAACAATCAATGCTATGCACATTTTGATAATTTGCCCGCTACACTAGGGTGGCGGTTTCAACTCACTGGAATCAATCTGATGGACTTGCGCCTTTACAATACGCTGACACGAAACAAAGAAACATTCGAGCCGATCGATGCCGGTAATGTGCGTATGTATGTCTGCGGTCCTACCGTTTATGATTTCGCACATATTGGTAATGCGCGGCCGGCTATCGTTTTCGATGTGCTTTATCGTCTGCTGCGCCATGTCTATGGTGAAAAGCACGTCACATATGTCCGCAATATCACCGATGTGGATGACAAAATTAACGCGCGTGCGCTACGTGATTTTCCTGATTTGCCGCTCAATGAAGCCATTCGCAACGTTACGGAAAAAACGGCCGATCAGTACCGCAAAGATGTGGAGGCACTGGGCTGTCTGCCCCCAACGATCGAGCCACGCGCTACCGAGTTCGTGCTGCCACGTACGGACGGCAAGTCCGATATGGTTACGCTCATTCAAAATCTGCTGGATAAAAACCATGCTTATATCGCAACGGGCAGCGAAGGCAGGGAAGTGCTTTTCGATGTGACATCCATGGACAGCTATGGCGCATTGTCCAACCGCAAACTTGAGGACCAGCAGGCAGGCGCGCGCATTGAAGCCAAAGACCACAAGAAAAATGCGGGCGACTTTGTTTTATGGAAAGAGTCCAGTGCGAATGAGCCGGGCTGGGATGCGGTGTTTAACGGCGAAACAATTCACGGCCGTCCCGGCTGGCATATTGAATGTTCTGCAATGAGCGATGCCTATTTGGGCAAAACTTTCGATATTCATGGCGGTGGTTTGGACCTTATTTTCCCGCATCATGAGAACGAAATCGCGCAAAGCTGCTGCGCGCATGGCACACAGAAAATGGCGAATTACTGGATGCACAACGGCTACCTTCAGGTCGAAGGTAAAAAGATGTCAAAGTCCGTCGGCAACTTTGTGACAATTCACGAATTGCTCCATACGGACAAATTCGGCGGTCGCAAATGGCCGGGCGAAGTGCTGCGCCTTGCTATGCTGATGACGCATTATAGAGAGCCGATTGATTTTAGCATAAAGCGTCTGGAAGAGGCCGAGGCCGTGCTTAAGAAGCTCTGGCGCAAAGTTGACGAAGGCAATAATGCCGGTGAATTAAATACGGTGATCAATGCACTTGCCGATGATTTGAACAGTTCGGACGCAATCGCAAAACTCAGCAGCCTATCAGGGAGCGCGCTTGCGCAGGCCTTTGAAATGCTCGGTATAAAGCGCAGCAAAGCAGAAAGCGATGTGGATGTATCCGTGATAGAAACGGCAATCGCAGAACGTCTTGCTTTCTTTGCTGAGAAAAACTTTGCTGAAGCGGACCGTATCCGCGATGAACTGCTGTCTCAAGGAATCCAGCTAAAGGATTCAAAAGACTCAGAAACCGGCGAGCGCGTCACGACGTGGGAGATCAAACGGTAGAGGTTTGTGATGGTAATAACAGGCGGGTGCCAGTGCGGCGCTATACGATATCAGGCTGATAGTCTGGGCAGGGCATCCATTTGCCATTGCCGCATGTGCCAGAAGGCATTTGGCGGATTTTTCGGCCCGCTGGTATCGGCAAACAATATCGTTTGGACACGCGGCAAGCCAAAGCATTTTCATTCGTCAAATCGCAACTGGCGCGGGTTTTGCGATAATTGCGGCACGCCGCTTACCTATGAATTTGACGGCGGCATCGAGCTTGCAATCGGAACATTGGACGATCCTTCCATTGCGCCGCCGCAAGTTCAGGTGAACCTGCCGGACCGCTGCAGTGCCACTATCGGGCTTTTCGAATTACCTGAAGTCGAACCAATGGTGCTGGATGAAAACGCTGAATGGAATGTCGGTGTTATCTCCAATCAACATCCCGATCACGAGACAAAAGAATGGCCAAAACAATGACAGAACTGACAGGCGGGTGCCAATGCGGCGCGGTACGCTACAAATTGACGTCAAAGGTTCAAGACCCGCATCTATGTCACTGCCGGATGTGCCAGAAGGCCGCAGGCAATTATTTCATGCCGCTCGGCGGCGTTAAACGCGATGATTTTCATATCACGCGGGGCGAGGCGTCATGGTTCCATTCTTCCGGTCCCGTCCGGCGCGGCTTTTGCAGCAATTGTGGTACACCGCTCTTTTTCGAGACAGTGGGTCACGACGGCATGGCGGTAACGCTTGGCTCTTTGGACGATCCCAATGCAGTGCCGCCTGTTTCAACCTATGGCAGCGAAGCACAATATTCGTGGCTGGGCGCAATCTGTGCGCAAACGGGAAGAGAAACAGAAGAGTCAGAAGAGCTCGATGGTTATTCCGTAAAAGAAATTGCAGCGACAAACCATCAACATCCCGATCATGATACCAAGGAGTGGCCACAAAACTCCTGACGGTCTGCATTGCGCTCACTGTCATCCTGATTTACTAGGAGCATGGAAAAGGGGTGGGCCAGGATATGATTGATCATTCAGGTATCAGCGTAGCACATATAGGCAAAGCGATTGCGTTTTATGATCAGGCTCTTACCGCTCTAGGATTTTCCATGCTGGCCGAAGTTCCCAAGGAATATACGGACGGCAAGCGTGTGGTTGGCTATGGTGCACAGCGTCCTCAATTCTGGTTGAGTGAAGGTGAAACCCAAAAACCACCGGTGCACTTTGCTTTTTCAGCATCAAACCGCGCCGCCGTTGATGCTTTTTATGAAGCAGCCTTAAAAGCGGGCGGTTCTGACAATGGTGCGCCCGGACCCCGCCCACATTATCATGAAAATTATTACGGTGCCTTCGTGCTGGATCCGGAAGGAAACAATATCGAAGCCGTATGCCATAAAGCGGAAACAGAATGAGCGAATTACGTACACTTTATCCGGAGCTGGAGCCTTTCGACAGCGGTTTTATGGATACCGGCGACGGTCATTCAATCTATTGGGAACGCGTGGGAACCAAGGGCGCGAAACCGGCTGTTTTTCTGCATGGCGGCCCGGGCGGCGGCTTTGCGCCCGTTCACAGAAGGCTTTTTGATCCGGCACTATATGATGTGATTTTGTTCGATCAGCGCGGATGCGGAAAATCCACACCCTTCGCGTCATTGGAAAATAATACTACGTGGCATCTGATTGACGATATCGAGCGCTTTAGAGAGATGATCGGCGTTGAGAAATGGCTCGTCTTTGGCGGCTCATGGGGTTCAACCCTCGCGCTTTCATATGCTGAAAAGCACCCCGACCGCGTGAGCGAGCTTGTCGTGCGCGGCATTTATACACTGACGCGTGCTGAACTCGATTGGTATTATCAATTCGGTGTTTCAGAGATGTTTCCGGAAAAATGGGAGCGTTTCTGCGCACCGATACCAGAGGCGGAACGCGGCGAAATGATGCAAGCCTACCGCAAGCGTCTTGTCGGAGATGACCGCGAAGCGCAAATGGCCGCGGCCAAAGCCTGGAGCGCATGGGAAGGCGAAACGATTACGCTTTTGCCTGAACCGTCAACCAGTGATAAATTTCATGAAGATCAGTTCTCACTGGCATTCGCACGTATTGAGAACCACTTTTTTGTCCATGGTGGCTGGCTGGACGAAGGCCAATTGCTGCGTGAAGCGCATAAGCTGGCTGACATTGAAGGAACAATAGTCCACGGCCGCTATGACATGCCATGTCCGGCACGTGTTGCATGGGAATTACACAAAGCGTGGCCGAGAGCTGATTTCCACCTGATAGAAGGCGCGGGCCATGCATTTTCGGAGCCGGGTATTTTAGACCAGCTTATCCGTGCAACTGATCGTTATGCAGGCAAGACTGACTAATGGCTGAAAATAACAACAAAAAACAGCGGGTTTACCTGTTCGACACGACCTTGCGTGACGGTCAACAAACACCGGGCGTCGACTTTTCGGTCGATGACAAAATTGCCGTTGCCGATATGTTGGATGCTTTCGGCCTTGATTATATCGAGGGCGGTTATCCGGGGGCAAATCCCACCGATACAGATTTCTTTGCTAAAAAACGCACTCAAAAAGCGAAGTTTGTAGCCTTTGGCATGACCAAACGTGCCGGTGTGTCAGCGTCGAATGATCCGGGCTTGGCAGCGCTTATTGCCTCCAATTCGGATGCTGTCTGTTTTGTTGCAAAAGCCTGGGATTATCATGTGCGCGTTGCGCTTGGATGCAGCAATGACGAAAATCTTGAAAACATAACGCAGTCTGTTCAGGCGACCGTCAAAGCAGGCAAGGAAGCTTATGTGGACTGCGAGCATTTCTTTGACGGCTATAAAGCCAATCCGGACTATGCAATTTCCTGCGCCAAAACAGCTTATGACGCGGGTGCGCGCTGGGTCGTGCTGTGTGATACAAATGGCGGCACGCAGCCCGATGAAGTGCGCAATATCGTCAAAGAGGTGATTGCGGCCGGTATCGACGGCCACAGATTGGGCATCCACGCCCACAATGATACCGAGCAGGCGGTGGCAAACTCACTCGCTGCGGTTGATGCGGGCGCACGGCAAATTCAAGGCACGCTGAATGGCCTGGGCGAACGGTGCGGTAACGCAAATCTGATCACATTGATTGCGACACTTGCCTTGAAAGATAAATGGTCAGCGCGTTTTGAAACCGGCATTACAGAAGAAAAACTGAGCGAACTGACTCATCTTTCCCGCTCCTTTGATGAATTGCTCAACCGTGCGCCAGCCAGCCAGTCGCCTTATGTTGGCGCTTCGGCCTTCGCCACGAAGGCAGGCATCCATGCGTCCGCACTATTAAAAGATCCGGCAACTTACGAGCATGTTGAACCGGATCGCATAGGCAATACGCGCCGCGTGATGGTGTCGGATCAGGGCGGTAAATCGAATTTCCTGAACGTGTTGGCACGCCACGGCATTAATGTGCGCAAAGATGATTCGCGCCTTGATACGCTGATCGCGATCGTCAAAGAGCGCGAAGCCTCCGGCTATTCCTATGAAGGCGCTGACGCAAGTTTTGAGCTTTTGGCAAGACGCACACTGGGTGAAGTGCCCACATTTTTCAGCGTGGACAGCTACCGCATTGGGGTGGAACGTCGCCACAATGCCTCCGGACAGCTTATTACAGTGTCGGAAGGCGTTGTTAAGGTGACTGTCGACGGTGTCCAGCATATGAGCGTTTCGGAAGGGCATGGCCCGGTGAACGCGCTGGATCTGGCGCTGCGTAAAGATCTTGGCAAATATCAGGCTGAAATCCAGGATTTGGAACTGGTGGACTATAAGGTGCGTATCTTGAACGGCGGCACCGAGGCGATCACCCGCGTATTGATTGAATCAACCGATGTCAGCGGCAAACGCTGGTGGACCGTTGGTGTCAGCGACAATATTATTGACGCATCATTCATCGCGCTGATGGATTCAATTACTTTCAAACTGTTGAAAAACAGAGGCACAGCCGGTCTGAGCGCCGCAGAGTAAGGTTTTCATACCCCTATAATAGTGCCCGTCATTTGTTTTGAAACCATGTCAATTTTTATCATGCATATTATGAGGAAATTGGATATGGCAATGAGATGCGCCCGACCTTTTCTCATGAGACTGCCCAACAAGCCCGCGAACCGCTCGCAGGCTTTGCCTATGCGATAGGCGCTTATGTTTTATGGGGTTTTCTGCCGCTTTACATGAAGATGGTCGATCATATGCCCGCCGTGGAGGTGGTCGCACATCGTGTTTTGTGGTCGATTCCTGTCGCAGGCATAATCGTACTTTGGCTCAAGCGCACAGAAGATTTGAAAGCGGCATTAAAAAGCCCGCGCACCTTGCTTATGGCATGTGTGACAGCCGCATTGATCTCGATCAACTGGGGTGTCTATGTGTGGGCAATTGCGGAAGGACGCGCAATTGAGGGCGCGTTGGGCTATTATATCAACCCGCTGATCAATGTGTTGTTGGGCGTGGTTCTACTGGGCGAACGCTTTACAAAGCTACAAATGGCGGCCGTTGTCTGTGCCGTTATTGCAGTTTGTTTTCTGACATTTGGTGCGGGGAAATTGCCTTGGGTATCTTTGGCGCTTGCAGGTTCGTTCGGTATCTACGGGTATTTACGCAAAACACTACCCGTTGGACCGACACAAGGCTTTTTGCTCGAAGTTATTATTCTTGCCATCCCCGCTTTAGTCGTCGTTTTCTGGATCAATGCCACAGGTAACGGGCATTTCGGACAAACCGGATGGGGCGATATGGGACTATTGATGTTTGCAGGCCCGGCAACCGCTATTCCGCTTATTCTTTATGCGTTTGGTGCCAAGCAATTGCGCTATACGACAATGGGAATCTTGCAATATATCGCGCCAACGATGATTTTTTTAACAGCGGTGTTCGTGTTTGGAGAGCCGTTCTCCAGCATACAGGCCATTGCATTCGGTTTCATTTGGACCGGCTTGGCACTTTATACATGGTCCCTGTTTAAAGCGGCTAAGTGATATCCAAATATTGCTAAACCGCGACAGGCTTCCGTGAAGCGGCTTCATCAATAATCGCTGGCACAACAGCATCAATATCGTCAATGAAAAGCGGTTTGATCTTGTTCTGCGAATGTAGAAAACCGCCTTCTGCCATATGGTCGATCAGCGTGATGAACGGATTCCAGAAACCGTTCAGATTGGCAAAGGCGATGGGCTTGTTATGCCGGTCAAGCTGCCCCCATGTTATCATTTCGACAACTTCTTCCAATGTGCCAATGCCGCCGGGCAGGGTGATAAACGCATCAGCACGTTCAAACATAAGCTGTTTGCGGGTATGCATATCCTGCGTAACAATGAAATCATCAAGCTGATCCATTGCATCGGGTGAACGTTCATGACGCATCAGAAAATCAGGGATGATGCCGGTCACCTTGCCGCCATGTTCCATGACGCCGCCAGCGACAGCGCCCATCAGGCCATGCGTTCCACCGCCATAAACAAGCCGGATACCGCGTTCGGCCATAGACTTGCCAAGCTGGCGTGCCGCAGCTTCAAAACTCGTGTCGACACCCGAGGAGGAGCCGCAATAAACACATATAGATTCTATTTTTTTCATACCGCCTTGTGGCTGACAGACCTTTTCCGGTCAAGGCTTGCAAGTTCATAGAGTCATTTGCGATTCAGCGCTTTAAGAGGTAGACATATAAGGAACAAAAGTGCGGCTAGTGGCAGCGGATAAAATTCAGGGGCAGTTATGGGTAAAGAAAGTATAGGAGTTTGGCTGTTTGCAGGCGTTATCGGATTAACCGGGCTGGGTGCATCCGGTTATCTGGGTGATCCCAATAAACTGCTTGAGCCGTTTAAATCCATTTCTGCGTCAAGTGATGTCACTGAAAATGCCGCTGAGACTACGCCTGAACCACAGGATGAAAAACCTGCGGAAACTGAAAAGGCTGAGATGGAGCCGTCAGAGCCAAAGCAAGAGCGTTTGCAGGTCGAAGAAGAGGCTGGGGCTGTAGAAGAAAAAGCTGTTGCGCCCGAAGAGACGGAAGTTACCGAAAAGCCTTCTGTTGCCGATGAAAGCGAAAACACCGCCGAGAGTTCTTCTGCGACTGATAGCGATGTAGAGTCTGATACAGCAATTGCCGAGCCGGAAACCAGCACGCAGGAAACGAGCACGCAAAAGACCGAGCAAGCTACTGCGGAAGCTGAGCAGAAACCTGAAGCCGAGCCTGAGAAACAGGCTGAAGCTGCGCCTGAAAGCATCGTTCCGACATTTGATATTCTGCGTGTTGAGCCAAATGGCGATATGGTCATTGCAGGCGTTGCAGCGAGTAACGCGGATGTCGAAATCGTTGCCGGTTCTAAATCCTTGGCGGTAACCAAATCTAACAATAGCGGTGAGTTCGTTGCTATACTCGACGAGCCGTTGGCACAAGGCGATTACGAGATTGTTTTGCGCGCCACGCAAAACGATGGTTCGGTCGCTACATCGCTTGAGACCGCGATTGTTTCCATACCTGAAAAAGGCAGCAATGACGTTTTGGCTTTGGTCGAGGCACCGGGCGCGCCTTCAAGGTTGATTACGAAATTAGAACCGAAAGAGGCAGTGCAAACCGCCGAAGCACCTGAAGTAGCTGGCAGTGAAGAAGACGAGGCTGTTGCAGAAATAAACGAGACGCCAAAACCAGCTGCGCCCGAAGAGGAAGCTGCTCAAATCGCCGAAAATGAACCTTTACAGGAAGAGCCGCCGCAACAAAAAGCAGGTGAACTGGTTCGCATTGAAGCGGTGGAAATTGACGGCGAAAAAGTCTTTGTGGCCGGTGCAACTGATGCGGGCGCGCGCATCCGGGTTTATGCCAATGAGATCGTGTTGGGCGAAGATATTGCAAATGATGAAGGCCGCTTTCTGGTCGAAGCCAACCGCAATTTGCCTGTCGGTGACTATGTTATTCGTGCTGACAGGCTAAGCGAAAACGGCGTCGATGTTGTCAGCCGCGCCGCTGTGCCTTTTGCCCGTGCTGAAGGGACAAAACTCGCCGCTGTGGCGGTTCCAAAAGCACCCGAACTACCTGACAATGCACCGGAAATTTCATCCGAACCTGCTGACACCGCGCCGGACAGCAGCGCAACCGCAGAGGCTTCAGACGACAACAATGCACCTGCAACGGTAAGCAACGTGGAGGATACACCAACAAAGGCCGAAGTTGCAGCCAGCCCGAGGGAAAATGTCACCGACGATCAGGTTGCGGAAAGCACCGCACCGCAGTCACAGCCGGCTACAGAGCAACAAGTTGCTGCAACTCAAAAGCCAGCCGACATTCAAACGACAGGCAATGTAAATGAGCGTTTGAAGCCTGTTGATTCGTCGGTGATTATCCGGCGGGGAGATACGCTTTGGCAGATATCCAGACGTGTTTACGGGCGCGGAATAAAGTACACAACAATTTATCAGGCAAATGAGGATCAGATTAAAAACCCGCATAAAATCTGGCCCGGCCAAGTATTTGCCTTGCCTGAAAATGCAGATGAATCGGATACGGCTGCAAACTAAACTTCATAGCGCACGCACCTTGTTTTGTGTGCGCACAGACCCAAATTAGACTTACCACAGCAGAGGCTTTTGCCGCGCTAAACCTTCACGACTAAAGGCTGTTCCCTTGGCAAAGAAAACCGTAACGACCGACAATAGCGGTACGTTTAAAACGATAGCGAATCTGTGGCCTTATATGTGGCCATCCGAACGCCCGGACCTTAAGCGGCGCGTTTTATGGGCAGCATTTTATCTTGTTATTTCCAAGCTTATCCTGATGCTTGTGCCCTACAGTTTCAAATGGGCGACCGATGCTCTTAATGGCGAACTGGATTTTGCGGTAGACAGCTGGGTTCCGGCAATTTTGCTCGGGCCGATTATGCTGGTTGTTGCCTATAATGTCTTTCGCGTTGTCAATGTCGGTTTTCAACAATTGCGCGATGCGCTTTTTGCCTCTGTTGGCCAATATGCTGTGCGCCAGCTCGCGCATAAAACGTTCAAACATATGCACCGCCTGTCGCTGCGCTTTCATTTGGAGCGCCGCACCGGCGGTCTGTCACGTATCATTGAGCGCGGCACAAAAGGCATTGAAGCAATCGTACGCTTCACAATCCTCAACACACTGCCAACAATATTGGAGTTCGCACTCGTCGCCGCTATCTTTGGTTTCAACTATGGGTGGGAATATGTCGCTGTAACGGCACTGACCGTTTTCGGTTATTCATGGTTTACAATCCGGGCATCGGACTGGCGCATTCAAATTCGGCGCGACATGAACGACTCCGATACGGATGCAAATTCAAAAGCAATTGATTCACTGCTGAACTTTGAGACGGTCAAATATTTCGGCAATGAAGACATGGAAGCCGAGCGCTTTGACAAGTCAATGGCAAGCTATGAACGGTCGGCCACCCGCGTCTGGACGTCGCTAGGCTGGCTTAACTTCGGGCAGGGCGTCATTTTCGGGGCGGGTATGCTTGTCATGATGTGGATGTCTGCCAGATCCGTGATTGCCGGTGAGAGCACGATTGGTGATTTCGTATTTATCAACGCCATGCTGATGCAGCTTTCCATTCCGCTTAACTTTATCGGCTTTATTTATCGCGAAATTCGCCAAGGCCTGACGGATATTGAGCAAATGTTCGACCTGTTGGATGTCGATGCTGAAGTGCAGGACGCACCCGATGCGCAGCCTTTGGTCATCGAAAATGGCAACATCAAATTCAATGATGTTTATTTTGCTTATGATGAAAACCGGCCGATATTAAAGGGCATTTCATTTGAAGTGCCTGCCGGAAAATCCGTTGCGATTGTCGGGCCTTCAGGCGCAGGCAAATCGACGCTATCACGTTTGCTGTTCCGCTTTTATGATGTGCAGAAAGGTGCCATCACGATTGACGGTCACGATCTGCGCGACGTAACGCAAAAATCCCTGCGTGCAGCCATAGGCATGGTCCCGCAGGATACTGTTCTATTCAATGACACACTGGCTTATAATATCCGCTATGGGCGGCCTGATGCGAGCCAGGAAGAAATTGAAAAAGCGGCGGAGCTTGCACAGATCGGCAATTTTGTACGCACGGTGCCCGATGGCTTTAACGCGATGGTCGGTGAGCGCGGCTTGAAGCTTTCAGGCGGAGAAAAACAGCGTGTCGCAATTGCCAGAACTATTTTAAAGGCGCCGCCGATCCTGATTCTGGACGAAGCGACATCAGCGCTTGATACAGCGACCGAGCAGGAAATTCAGGATTCATTGGATGAAGTCTCGAAAGGGCGCACGACATTGGTTATCGCGCACCGGTTGTCCACCGTTATTAAATGTGATGAGATCATCGTTTTGAGGGATGGTTTGATTGCAGAACGCGGCCGCCATGCTGAATTGATGAAGCTGAAAGATGGCCTATATGCCAAAATGTGGGAGCGCCAGATGGAGGCAACCGAAGCGGAGCAGCGCTTGCGTAAAGCACAGGAAGCTGATGAGCTCGGTGTTGTCTTACGCAAGAAAACAAGCGATAGCTGATGCCGAATCCGCTAATAGGCGCTGTATAGTTTCCGCAGCGTTTGAAAACATAAATGAAACCGTTAGAGCGTAAAATATGAGTCTGGTTGACAGTATTCAAAAAGTCTTGGTCCCTATCCACCGCGAAGGGTGGCCTTTTATCGGCATATTTGCCTTGGTCACTATTGTTCTGGGTTTAATTTGGGAGCCACTGTTCTTTGTCGGCTTGGTTTTAACGGCTTGGTGTACCTACTTTTTCAGGGATCCGGAACGCACGACCCCGATTGACGATGATATTGTGGTAAGCCCCGCAGACGGTGTTGTTTCAGCGATTGGACCGGCTGTGCCGCCTGAGGAGTTGGAACTTGGCGATGATGAGTGGACCCGCATTTCAGTTTTCATGAATGTCTTTTCGGTTCATGTTAACCGCGCACCGGTGAGGGGCGAGGTGTCCAAAATTGCCTACAAACCCGGTAAGTTCCTCAATGCGGATCTTGATAAGGCAAGCCGCGAGAATGAGCGCAACGGGCTGGTGATTGAAAGCCCGCATGGCCAAATCGCAACGGTACAGGTGGCCGGATTGGTTGCGCGCCGTATCTTGTGCTTCATCAATGAAGGCGAACAGGTCGCGACAGGTGAGCGTTTTGGTTTAATCCGTTTTGGTTCGAGACTTGATATCTACTTGCCGAAATCTGCTGTGCCGCAGGTTGCCGTTGGCCAAAATGCGATAGCGGGCGAAACGGTTCTGGCCGGTTTTGGCAATGATTATAAACTGCGCGTTACGCGCAAAGGTTGATAACGCATGTCGATGGATGACGCCTTTCCGCCTTTTGAGCCGGATGGCCCTGAGAAATATAATGAAAATCAACGCAAGCGATTGCGTGAAATTCCTTTGCGCTATCTGGTGCCGAACATTGTTACTGTGCTGGCCATCTGCGCCGGACTGTCGGCTGTGAGAATGGCATTTGAACAACGGTTCGAGGCCGCGATCGGCCTTACGCTCGTTGCCGCTTTGCTGGACGGGATGGACGGGCGTATTGCGCGTCTTTTAAAAGCATCTTCAAAATTCGGTGCCGAAATGGATTCGCTTGCCGATGTCATTAATTTTGGCTGCGTACCCGCACTGATCCTTTACATTTATGTTCTCGATGAAACCAAGCAATTCGGCTGGATTGCCGCTTTGATTTATGTCATCGCTGCCGCCTTGCGTCTGGCTAGGTTCAATATCACGCTTGATGATCATGCCAGACCCAAATGGCAAAAGGCTTACTTTACCGGCATTCCGGCACCGGCAGCCGCTTTGCTGGTTTTATTGCCTGTTTATATTGGTTTTCTCGGCCTAGCGGCTGACTGGGTAACCGCATCATTTGTTTCGGTTTACACAATCATTATTGGCTTCCTGATGGTATCAAATCTGCCTGTATGGAGCGCGAAAACGGTCGGCGGCATAGCACGTTCGGCGGTTATGCCGATTATGCTGATTGTTGTCTTATACGTTGCCGCATTGGCCAACTTCACATGGACAACGCTAACGCTTTCCGCATGTGCCTATTTGGCATTTTTGCCCTATTCGGTTCATATGTACCGGAAAGACGCGCAAAAATATGCCGTGGAGAAAACCGAATCCGATGAGGAAGCTCAGAGCAGCTAGAGCATGTCAGGAAAAGTGGGAACCGGTTTTCCGCCCGGACATGCGGCCAATCAAAGGGTTAGAGCGTGGATGCGATTCAGTGAAAAGCAGACACGTTCTAACGTAACTTAGGAAGGCAGATGATAGTTCTGCCAGCTTTGTGTCGGAACATCCCAGAGCATACCTGTTTGCGTTAGCTCTGGTGAGGTTAGCGGGATGATTTTTGAAGCTGTTTCCTGCGCTGTCGGCAGGCTTTCAGCTTTTTCGCCAGGCATCGCCTGTGCGCGCATATGGGTGCGTGTCGCGCCGGGGTTTACATTATTGACGCGCAAAGGCGTTTTTTCTGTTTCCGCTGCCCATGTACGTCCTAGAATTTCGATTGCAGCTTTAGAGGCGGCATATGGCCCCCAATAAGCACGTGCCGAATGGGCAACGCTTGATGACATCAAAATAGCGCGTCCAGCATCAGACTGGCGCAACAGCGGGTCAGTGGTGCGAATTAAACGCCAAACGCTGTTCAGATTGACAGTCATCAATTCGTCAAATGTCTTGGCCTTAACATGCCCCACCGGTGAAATGGTGCCGAGAACGCCGGCATTGGCCATCAGAATGTCCAGCTTTCCCCAGCGCTCTGCGATCACGCCGCCCAGCCGGTCAATTCCTTCCAGATCTTTGAGATCAAGCGGCACCAATGTGCATTTTCCGCCTTTTTCCTTGATGCTGTCATCAAGTTCCTCAAGCCCGCCAACCGTACGCGCAACGGCAATAACTTCTGCACCGGCCTCGGCCAGTTGAAGCGCGAACTGGTAACCAATGCCGCGTGACGCACCGGTAACCAAGGCCAGACGGCCCGATAAATCAGGTTTGGCAAGACTCATAAAAACACCGATCAGTTATTGTTGGCCAGCAGCGATAGTTTACGCACATTGTCCGGACCGTCTTGGTCCAGCAAGCGGGTAGGGTACTGGTTCGTAAAACAGGCATCGCAGAACTGAGGCACATCCGCATTACGGTTAACTTCGCCAACAGCACGGTAAAGCCCGTCAATGGACAGGAACGACAGTGAATCGACGCGAATAAATTCAGCCATTTCTTCAACGGTCATACGGGATGCAAGAAGTTTCGACTTTTCCGGTGTATCGACGCCATAGAAACAAGGCGACATTGTTGGCGGAGAAGCAATGCGCATATGCACTTCACGGGCACCGGCTTCACGCACCATTTGCACAATCTTTTTCGACGTTGTGCCGCGCACAATACTGTCATCAACCAGAACGACACTTTTGCCTTCCAGCACGAACGGGTTCGCATTGTGCTTCAACTTCACGCCCATATGGCGGATGGCGTCTGTCGGCTGAATAAATGTCCGGCCGACATAATGGTTACGGATAATGCCGAGTTCGAACGGAATATTGGCGCCTTGGGCAAAACCGATTGCTGCCGGTACGCCGCTGTCCGGAACAGGCACGACAATATCGGCATTGCAGGGCTCTTCATTGGCCAGCTCAACGCCGATCTGCTTGCGCACATCATAGACATTGCGCCCTTCAATATTGCTGTCAGGGCGGGCAAAATAAACATACTCAAAAATACAGAAGCGGGATTTTTGTTCTTCCTGCGCCTTAAACGGGAAGTAGCTGTCAATGCCTTTGTCGGTAATGCAAACCAGTTCACCGGGCTTGATATCACGCACAAAGCGCGCGCCCATAATATCAAGAGCACAGGTTTCTGAGGCCAGAATCCATGACCCGTCCAGATCGCCCAGAACGAGAGGTCGGATACCGAGCGGATCACGGCAACCGATCAGTTTTTTGGCAGTCAGAGCCACCAGTGAAAAAGCGCCTTCAAGCTGTACAATGGCTTCCTGAAATTTGGAAAGAATGTCTTTCTTCTCACTCATCGCGACAAGATGCAGAATGGTTTCTGTGTCAGAAGTTGATGAGAAAATGGCACCTTTTCGTTGAAGCTCGCGCTGCACGGTCAGTGCATTGGTAATGTTGCCGTTATGCGCAACTGTCAGGCCGCCGCCATCAAGTTCCGCAAACAGTGGTTGAATGTTGCGCAGTGATGATCCGCCGGTCGTGGCATAGCGCGTATGTCCGATGGACCGGTCACCCGGCAGACGTTCAATGACTGAAGGCTTGGTGAACGTATCACCGATCAAACCCACATGGCGTTCAATATGAAACTGGCCATTATCATAGGTAACAATTCCTGCTGCCTCCTGGCCGCGATGTTGCAGCGCATGAAGGCCAAGCGTTGTAAACGATGCGGCATCGGAGCGGCCATAGATGCCGAACACGCCGCATTCGTCGTGAAAATGATCGTCTGCTTCGTGGTCGGTTGTATGTGTCATGATAGCTAAGTGTCCGTAGCTTGTGCATCATTTTCACCGGAGATCATGCTGTCTATATCTTCCGGCAGGAGGTTGATCATACGGTTCGCAACCGTATCGAGAAATGGTTTGGACTTGGCGTTTTCAATCCAGCCGATTTGTGCGTCGCCGACAAAAAAGTCGATAAACCACACAGCAACCGCTGCAACGATAATACCGCGTGCAGCGCCAAAAACAAAGCCAAGAGTACGGTCCAGCGGGCCAACACGGCTGTCAATGATCATATCTGCAACCCGCATCGTGATCACAGTCACAACAATCAAGGTAACGATAAAGATAAGACCGGCCGCAACAAGCTGGGAAATAAGCTCGTTACCGATGTAATTATTCACCGTCGGCGCGAGCTGCTTGTAAAAGAAAAATGCGGCAACTGCTGCCGCTGCCCAGGAAGCGATTGACAAAACCTCGCGTGAAAATCCGCGTACCATTGCCAGCAATGCTGAAAGAAGCACAAGGCCGATAAAAAGGCCGTCTAGGAGTGTTATTGGCATTAAATGCTATTCCCGTAAGAAGATCGGTGTCATGTACTTAAAAAACCCGATCAAATTATCCCTTAATTCTGAATGACCAAAACATGTCCGGTTTCGTCCATCTATTTTTCATCACTCTCATAGGATAGTGTTTTGCCGCCTGCAATCTTTACGACCAGATCTACAAGTTTTTCCGCTGCAAAAATGCTTTCATCATTGCGTTTTGGTACATCTGAGCTTCCTTTCGGCAATACTGCCGACTTGAACCCCAGTTTTTCGGCCTCTTTGATCCTTTGACCCGCATGGGGCACCGGCCTGATTGAGCCCGAAAGACTAATCTCGCCGAAATAGACGCAGTCTGTCGGCAAAGCAAGTCCGGCCAGCGAAGAAATCAATGCACAAGCCACCGCAAGGTCAGCCGCCGGCTCGGAAATCCGGTATCCGCCGGCGACATTTAAGTAAACATCATGCTGCCCAAGATTGACACCGCAATGCGCCTGTAGAACTGCAATGATCATAGACAGGCGCGATGAATCCCATCCCACAACGGCCCGTCGCGGTGTGCCAAGTGATGTGGGCGCAACAAGCGCCTGTATTTCAACCAAAAGAGGGCGCGTGCCTTCCATCCCGCCAAAGACAGCCGCGCCCGGCGCATTGTCAGCGCGCTCACCCAAAAACAATTCGGATGGATTGGCGACCTGTCTGAGGCCGGATTGCATCATTTCAAAGACACCGATCTCGTCCGTGGGACCAAAACGGTTTTTAAGGGCGCGCAAAATCCGGTATTGATGACTGCCATCGCCTTCAAACTGAATAACGGCATCGACCATATGTTCGACCACGCGCGGACCGGCAATATTGCCTTCCTTGGTAACATGGCCGACCATGACAACAGTTGCACCGGTCGATTTGGCATAGCGTATAAGCGCTTGAGCAGATTGGCGCACTTGCGTCACCGTACCGGGGGCTGAATCTGCGCTGTCGGTCCACATGGTCTGGATCGAATCGATAATCACCAGATCTGGACGCTTTTCCATGTTGCCAAGCGTAGTTAAAATGTCCTCGACATTTGTCTCGGCTGCAAGCTGCACCTGTGTTTCATTGGCTTTAAGCCGTTTTGCGCGCAGGCGAACCTGAGCAACAGCTTCCTCGCCGGACACATAAACAATGTTATGTCCTGCACGTGATAGAGCCGCAGCAGCCTGCATGAGCAGCGTTGATTTTCCAATGCCGGGCTCGCCACCGAGCAATACGGCAGAACCGCGCACAAATCCGCCGCCCGTGACACGGTCAAGCTCGGCTACGCGGCTGACAATGCGCGGTGCTTCCTCAATCTCGCCATCCAGTGAGGTGAGGGGAACCACACGTCCCTTTTGCGGTGCGCGGCCCGGCCCGCCGCCAATACCGGCCAGAGGGTTGTCTTCAACAATGGTGTTCCATTCGCCGCACCCGTCGCATTTGCCTTGCCATTGCGTGTGAACCGTACCGCAATTTTGGCAGACAAATGCGGTTTTTGATTTTTTAGCCATACAGAATTTCGCACCTTTGTTCTTGGTACGTTCTTATTGCAAATATCATCTTCAGCGTCAATTTAAGAAGACGGTTCGCGCTAGTAGACACGCTATGGTTTACTCATATTGCTCAGGCAGATGATCATCTTCTGCCAAATCACCAAAGCGGGTAAATTGAGCAACAAAGGAAAGGCGCGCTGTGCCAGTCGGGCCGTGACGCTGCTTGGCGATAATAACGTCGGCTGTTCCGGCCACCTTGTTCATCTTTTCTTCCCAAGCAATATATTCTTCGTTTTTAATATCGTTTCGGAAATCCTCCGGCGAACGGCGCGGCTCCATGTTCTGGACGTAATATTCTTCACGGAACACGAAGAGCACAACATCGGCATCCTGCTCGATAGAACCCGATTCGCGAAGGTCGGAAAGTTGAGGACGCTTGTCGTCGCGGCTCTCCACCTGACGTGAAAGCTGGGAAAGGGCAATGATAGGCACGTTCAGCTCTTTGCCTAATGCTTTCAGACCGGTGGTAATTTCGGTGATTTCCTGAACGCGGTTGCCTGAGTTTTTGGATGAGCCTGTCATCAACTGAATATAGTCAACAATCATAACGTCGAGACCGCGCTGACGCTTAAGGCGCCGGGCACGCGCGGCAAGCTGTGCAATCGAGATACCACCGGTCTGGTCAATATAAAGCGGCATACGCTGAATTTGGTTCGAAGTGGTCACCAATTGTTCAAATTCCGCTTCGGAGATTTCACCGCGGCGAATTTTTGATGACGACACTTCTGACACTTCCGACAGGATACGTGTGGCGAGCTGCTCGGCGGACATCTCAAGCGAGTAGAAGCCGACTACGCCGCCATCTATGGCTTTCATGGATCCATCGGCCTGTTGCTCGCCGCGATAGGCGGCTGCAATATTGGCGGCAACATTCGTTGCCAGCGATGTTTTACCCATGCCGGGACGTCCGGCCAGAACGATCAGGTCGGAACGCTGCAAGCCGCCCATTTTGGCATCCAGTGTTTTCAAGCCGGTCGAAATACCCGAAAGCTTGCCTTCGCGCATATAGGCTTCATTGGCCATGTCGATCGCGGTGCGAAGCGCATCGTTAAAGGGTTGAAAACCGCCGTCATAACGGCCGGTCTCCGCCAGTTCAAACAAGCGCCGTTCGGCATCTTCAATCTGCTCGCTCGGCGGCATTTCAACGGGTGCATCAAATGCAATATTGACCATATCTTCGCCAATGCCGATCAGCGCGCGGCGAATGGCAAGATCATAGATCGCGCGGCCATAGTCTTCGGCATTGATAATCGTCACGGCTTCCGCAGCAAGACGGGCAAGATATTGCGCGACAGTGATGTCGCCGACTTTTTCGTCAGCAGGCAAAAATGTCTTAATGGTCACCGGATTGGACGTTTTGCCCATACGGATTTGCTGGCCGGCAACTTCAAAAATCTGGCGGTGCAACGGCTCGTAAAAATGTTCCGGTTTCAGAAAGTCGGAAACACGGTAGAACGCATCATTGTTGACGAGAATAGCGCCCAAAAGCGCCTGTTCGGCTTCGATATTGCCCGGCGCTTCCCGATATAGCGGTGATGAATCATCATTAGCCGCATCTTGTTTGCGCGCTGGGTCTGCCATAAATCTCTCCTTTGGTGTTGTGCTTATATGATCTAAAAATCACTTCGACAAAACCTTCATTTGCCCAAGATTGCTGAATATTTTTCTAATGCTGAATAGCACCCGATTTTCACAGCCTGTGGATAAGGAAATGCTTTTTTGCAGCCGTTTTCATTGACTCTTATGGATTAAATTTCACGCAACAAAAAGCCCGCTCTGCATTTGCAAAGCGGGCCGAATTTTTAAGCGATAGAGCTTATTCAGATGCAGTTTCTTCTTCAGAAGCTTCTTCTGCATTATCGTCGCGGCGCGGACGATCATCGTCTTCATCTTCGAAGTCGGCAAGTGATTCGAACTTGTCTTCGTTCTCGCCGTAGATCGCATCTGCAGATGAAAGATCTTCACCTGATTCCTGACGCTCTGCTTCATCGGCTGAACGTGCGATGTTCAATGTGATTGTCGTTTCAACTTCAGGGTGAAGCGTCAACAGAACTTCAACAAGACCGATTGTCTTGATCGGTGTTTTAAGATCAACCTGGTTGCGGGAAACTTTGTGGCCTTCTGCGACGAGGAAGTCTGAAATATCGCGTGTTGTCACAGAACCGTAAAGCTGGCCTGTTTCACCGGCAGAACGGATAACAACGAATGTTTTACCGTCAAGACCGCTTGAAATTTCCTGAGCGACACCTTTGCGCTCTTCGTTGCGGGCTTCGATTTCAGCACGCTGGCTTTCGAAAACTTCGCGGTTCGCAGCGTTTGCACGAAGCGCACGGCCGGAAGGTAGAAGATAGTTACGCGCAAAGCCCGGCTTTACAGTAACTTCGTCGCCAATAGCGCCAAGCTTGGCGATACGCTCAAGAAGAATAACTTTCATGATGTTGAACCTTTCTCGTTCTTTCTATTCGTTTGAATCTTTATGAGGTGGATTGGAAATCGGCATGCTTCGGGCGAGCGAAAACAGGCCGACAAAAAACATTAAAAACGGTGGAAGCATCGTCAGGATGGTCACGAAATATAAAATGAACATACCGAACGGACGCCATGCACGGCCACGCGTATAGGCATGGAACATAGCGTAACCTGACAGCATGAAGCCGGCCGATATACCGCCTAAAATGGCACTTGCAACAAGGCTCAATGTGCCGCCGATCAAAGACAGTAAAGCTGCAATACCGAGCGGAATAAGGGAAATCTTTGGCATGCGCAGTGCAGTCGGGAAGTCTTCCGGCGGGCGCTTTAGCTGGCCCGATGTAGCCGTAATTTTAAGGGCAATATAAAGATTGCCGACCATGATACAGGTCCACATAAGCGGCTGCATAAACGGCATCATGCCCAGAATTGCCGCGTCAAACTGATTGCGTGCTTCAGGGGAAAACGAGAAGTTCGGATTGTTCATTTGCAAATTGGCAACGAGTTCATCCAGAACCGGCTTCATCAACTCAGGCCCGTAATTGATTGCAATGCCTATAATAATAAAAGCGGTGCCAATCATAAGGCCCATGCGTAAAAGCACATCGGAAAGTGGAAACCAAACAAGCTTTCCCTTCGGTCCGCCCATTTCATCGGCAGGGCGTGAAAGTGTCATCCAATAGGCAGAAGCAGCAGCGGGCAGGGCCGTTGTTAAAATAACAAAGAGTGCCGTCATTTCATTTGCTGTGACAAAAACCGCAACCGTAGCAACAATTGTAGCAACAATGGATGCGGCAAGGCTCCAGCCAAGGCCTGCAACCATAATCGGAACAGCAGAAAGAAGATAAAGCAATATGGACAGGCCGGAACCGGTCGCAACGCCCAAGCATAGCAAAGCGGTCGCCGCACCGGCGATCAACCCTATCAAAATGTCCTGGCCGTTAATTTTCATATTCGCTGTCCTGCATAAGCAGTTAGAGGTATTCACCCCAACTCGGATTTTCCGTATCTTGCCGTATTATTTCGGCAAGCTTACGATGTGATTTGTTTCCCGTGGGTGCCGAACACACAAGAGAAAATCCGGCGGCGAACCGCCGGATAATGATTATTAGCCTACGACGTAAGGTAGCAGACCAAGGAAACGGGCGCGTTTGATTGCTTTTGCAAGTTCGCGCTGTTTCTTCATGCTCACGGCTGTGATGCGTGAAGGAATGATTTTGCCGCGCTCGGAAACGTAACGCTGAAGCAATTTAACGTCTTTGTAGTCGATCTTTGGAGCATTGGCACCAGAGAACGGACATGTCTTGCGACGACGGTGGAACGGGCGGCGTGTTGGAAGCTGATTAATATCGATCATGATTAGTTATCACCTTTGTCTTCGCGTGGGCCACGTGCAGGACGCTCGCCACGGTCATTGCCACGTGAGCCGCGATCGTCGCGGTCGTTGCCGCGTTTCATCATTGCAGAAGGACCTTCTTCGTGTGCTTCGACTTTAATAGTCATGTAGCGAAGAACATCTTCATGAATGCGCATTTGACGCTCAAGTTCATGCATAGCTGCACCCGGTGCAGTCACGTCCATGATGACGAAGTGTGCTTTGCGGTTTTTCTTGATGCGGTACTGAAGGGATTTAAGACCCCAGTTTTCAACGCGGCCGATTGAACCGCCATTTGCTTCCAAAACACCTTTCCAGTGTTGTGTTAGCTCTTCAACTTGCTGTGCAGAAATATCCTGACGCGCAAGAAATGTGTGCTCGTATAAAGCCATTTTATGCCTTTCCTTTCGTTGCTGCTGTTCAGCGCGAAGCCTCCGCAACCAGATCCACCACATATGTGGGAGGAAAGGTGCTTTGATCTCGGTATGGGTCGAGAGCGGGAACACGGGAGGCGAACATAATTCAATGTTCAATAGCCAAAAGACTACCCTCCGTTCAGCCCCCGGCTGATCAGCAATGCGCGCCTTATACAGTTTTTAGCCGGTAGTGCAAGGGGGGCGTCAACGTTAGATGCGCGCAGGAGCAAATTCAAAATCAGATTGTCACAAACCGTAATTAACGATAACAGCGCCTCATGAAAATGATTATTGATACAGATCCCGGCGTTGATGACGTTATCGCCATTGCGCTTGCTCATGCGATGCCGGACATTGAACTCGTTGGCCTTACAACGATTTTTGGCAATACTTTTGTCGGACAATCAAGCCGCAATGCGCGCTATTTGGTTGATTTGCTCGGCGCTGACATACCCGTGGCACAGGGCGCAAGCCTGCCATATGACGAAGACTCTTATGAGTCTGCGCCCCATGTGCACGGCCCGGAAGGCTTTGGCGATATTGAGGATGTTCCTGAAATAGGGAAAAATGTCGATGAAACAGCCGCCGAATTTCTGGTGCGTATGGCGCGGGAAAACAAAGGCGAACTTGTGGTCTGTGCCATAGGGCCGCTGACCAATATTGCCGATGCACTGCGGCTGGACGCCGCTTTTGCTTCCAATTTAAAAGAACTTGTCATTATGGGCGGCGCATTCGAGCGGGCCGGAAACATTACGGAACATGCCGAAGCGAACATATTCCACGATGCGCGTGCTGCTGATGAGGTTTTTGCGTCAGATCTCGACATCAAGATGGTTGGGCTCAATGCCACAATGCAAACCTTGATGAAATCTGATGATTTTTCAGAACTTGCAAAAGCGTCGCCGAAAATTGGCGGATTTATCGGCCGGATAGCGCCATTTTACCTTAAGTTTTACCGCGATGTGGTCAATGCGGACGGCTGTGCAATGCATGATGCTGCTGCCGTATTGTGCTGCACCAATCCGGAACGTTTTGATTTCCATAATTCGGGCCTGCGCGTCAGTTTGGACGAGGCAAATTATGGTGCCACCATTGCCGATGAAAACCGCAATCCGGTTAGTATTGCCATGAACATTGATGCGCCGTGGGCTTTATCGACATTGAAGAATGAAATCTCACGGCTGGACTAGTCCGGCCCATGAAATTCAGTTGTTGTCTGGATCGCGCTCCGCCCGGACAACCATGAAGAATACTTGCACGCATATAAGAACGGTTGGAACAGCGATAATGGCCGCTTCGATGAGCGTTGCTGTCCGGCTTAAATGAAACAGTCCTGCTGTGCAGAACACGATCGCTGCTGCCACGCAGAAAATCTGACTGGCAATAAATGTGAAGCCGCCAAATATGCGCAGCACAAGATCAGCCGTGATTTTTGCTGGCGCCGCCGGAATAAAAGTTGTTTCCGAATCCATAATTTTGTCCCTTAAAGACAACCGTGAAAGCACGATTGCAAGTGCGATAATTACCTCAATTACGGCACTTTTGCGGCCACAAATTGCAATTGTAATTCACCTATATCGCCAATTAAAAAGGCCTCCTCTGCATTTGGCAGGGGAGGCCTTTATCGTTAGTGAGCGTGGCAATAATTGCCATGCCGATATGTGGAAAGCTTAGCTTGCCATGCGCAATTCTTCACGTTTTTCCGTAAGTTTGAACTGCTGGATCATGGACATCAGTTCTGATGTGTCCTGTGCAAGGCCGCCGGCAGTTGCTGTCAACTCTTCGGCCATGGCAGCGTTGCGCTGTGTGCCATAATCGATTTCGTTCACTGATTCAGAGATCGCATGAAGCGTTGTCGACTGCTCTGTTGCTGAAACAGAGATTTTCGCAACCAACTGGTTGGCTTCATTGATCTGCTCGGCAATACGTTTCAATGCTTCACCTGCCTGACCAACAAGGCCGACACCTTGATTGACCTGAGAGGTTGATTGCTGAATCTGGCCTTTGATCTCTTTGGCAGCCGCTGCGGAGCGCTGTGCGAGTTCACGCACTTCCTGGGCAACAACAGCAAAGCCGAGACCTGCTTCGCCCGCACGTGCGGCTTCAACACCCGCATTAAGGGCAAGCAAATTGGTCTGGAAAGCAATCTCGTCAATCACGCTGATGACTTTGGAAATCTCGGCAGATGATTGCTCGATGCTGCTCATTGCGGAAATCGCTTTGTCGACGACTTCATTGGAGCGCGCCGCATCGGTGCTGACTTCATCAACACGGTTTGCAACATTTTTGGCATCGGCAGCAGCACTGCTGACAGATTCTGTCAACTCGGTAAGAGCTGCTGATGTTTCTTCAAGATTGGCAGCCTGGCTTTCCGTGCGTGTCGACATTTCTGACGATGAATGACTGATCGCAGAGAAGGTGGCGTCAAGATCGCTGCCTTTCTGGTGAATATTGGACATCGCAACTTCAAGCTTTTCCATTGCGTTGTTGAAGTTCTGACGCAGTGTTTCATATTCGCCGCCCAGAGCACTACAACGCGTGGAAAGGTCACCGTCAGCCAATTGTGCGAGTGCGGCACCAATTGTTTTCACAACATTGGCCTGACGTGCAGCTTCGGCTTTGGTTGCGTTGGTGTTGTTTTCGCGCTCTGAATTAAGAAGAGCATCCTGCTCGACTTTCGCTTTGGTGAGCTGCTGGCGTTCAATAACTTTTTCTTTAAACACCTGTGTCGCACGCGCCATCATGCCGACCTCGTTTTGCATTTCAGTATGCGGCACTTCCACGTCGGTGTTTTCTTCCACAATGGCTTGCATAGCGCTATGCACTTTGGCCAATGGATTTGTGATGCCGCGAATAAGGAAATAAGCCGCAACCAGACCAAGAATGAGAACGATAATGCCCGCCGTAATAGACTGCATCTGGTTTGCCCAGATCTGTGCGTTCAAATCGTCTGTATAAACACCGGTGCCCAGAACAATGTCCCAAGGCGCAAATTTCGCATTATAACTGGCTTTTGGGAAAACTACGTCTTCTGGCGAACCGAGTTTTGGCCAGTGGTAAACTGTGATGCCGCCGCCGTCTGCCGCTTTGGTCATCATTTCGTCGGCAAAAGGATAACCTCTTTTGTCCGCTGCACCTTTGAAGTTCTTGCCGACCGTGCTTGGGTTGGCGTGCAGGATCATTGTGGTGTCTTTATCAAAGCCGAAAAAATAGCCATCCGGTTCAAAGCGAATGTTGGAAATAGTTTTATATGCTTCAGCGCGCGCTTCTTCTTCCGGCATTTCACCGGCCTGCGCCAGATCATAATAATACTGAAGAATAGAGATAGCGCTTTGCGTTTGGCTGGTTAGTAGATCGTATCGTTCCTGCCGAAGGCTTTCAGATGTCGCTCTGTTTTGAACGAACTGTACGATGGAGAATGCTGCAATCAATCCAAAAACTAAGCAAAAGAGCTGAGTTGAGATGCGAATATTACTGATTTTCAATGTCTTGACCTAAATGTCAGGCGTTAAATGTGAAGAACATGCCCGATGGCGGTCGAAATACTCATGTAGCGATTCTGGACGATCGTCGACACGACCAGTTGCACTAGTTTCGTTTAAAATTGTGTTAAAAATTAATCAAATGAAGGCTTTTCAGCCGATAATCTGCATGTGAAGGTGGGGCAAAAGCTTGACATTCGCCTGTCATATCCTCATTGACCGCCAAAACCAATGGAGCACATCGTTTATGACACTCGCACTTACATTCCCGGGTCAAGGAAGCCAGGCTGTTGGTATGGGCAAAGAACTCGCCGAAGCCTTTCCGGAGGCAAAAGCAGTATTTGACGAGGTTGATGAGGCGCTCGGTGAAAAGCTGTCGGCCATCATGTTTGAAGGGCCGGACGATGTTTTGACGCTTACTGCCAATGCACAGCCCGCCCTTATGGCGGTATCCATTGCTATAATGCGTGTTCTGGAAGCCAAAGGCTTTGATCTGAAGTCGAATGTCTCATTTGTTGCCGGACATTCGCTGGGTGAATATGCCGCGCATGCTGCGGCAGGAACATTTTCACTGACAGATACCGCGCGTCTGTTGCGCATCAGAGGCAATGCCATGCAGGCAGCCGTTCCTGTCGGTGTTGGCGCAATGGCGGCAATTATCGGTCTTGAAGACAGTGCGGTTACGGCGATTTGTACAAATGCCGCATCTGCCACATCAGGAGTTTGCCAGATTGCCAATGACAATGGCGGCGGCCAGTTGGTTATTTCCGGTTCGAAAGTTGCCGTAGAAGCTGCGGCAGAGGCTGCAAAAGAAGCTGGCGCTAAACGGGCATTGTTGCTGCCGGTTTCTGCACCGTTCCATTGCGCACTGATGCAGCCTGCCGCCGAAGCGATGGCCGAGGCACTGTCCAAAGTCACTGCGAACGCGCCTGTCGTGCCTGTTGTCACAAATGTTGACGTGGCGCCGGAAACAGATCCGGCTGCATTGACTGATTTGCTGGTCAAACAGGTCACAGGGCAGGTTCGCTGGCGCGAAACAGTCGAGTGGTTCGGTTCAAATGGCGTTACCACGCTTGCGGAAGTTGGCTCCGGTAAGGTACTCACAGGTCTTGCCCGCCGAATAAACCGCGATCTTGCCGGCGTTGCCATCAATACACCTGGCGATATAGAAGCGTTTCTAGAAGCAAACGCCTAACAATAATTAGGGATAATACATGTTTGATCTTTCAGGCCGTAAAGCACTCATCACCGGAGCGTCGGGCGGAATAGGCGAGGCTGTAGCACGTACTTTGCATGCACAGGGGGCAATCGTCGCACTTCACGGCACACGTGAGGAAAAGCTTAAGGCTTTGGCTGATGATCTGGGTGATCGTACACATGTACTGCCTGCCAATCTTGGCGATAAAGACGAGGTCGCGGCGCTGGCCGCAAAGGCCGAAGAAACGCTTGAGGGCGTTGAAATTCTTGTAAACAATGCCGGAATTACGCGCGATGGCTTGTTTGTTCGCATGTCGGATGAAGATTGGGATGACGTAATAAACGTAAACCTTTCATCGGTTTTCCGTCTTACACGTGCTTTGACGCACCCGATGATGCGCCGCCGCTTCGGACGTATTATCAATATTTCATCGATCGTAGGTGTTACCGGTAATCCCGGACAGGCAAATTATTGTGCATCAAAAGCAGGCTTGATCGGCTTTTCAAAATCCCTCGCGCAGGAGATTGCAACACGCAATGTCACTGTTAATTGTGTCGCTCCCGGCTTTATCGAAAGCGCGATGACCGACAAGCTAAATGATAAGCAAAAAGATGCTATTATGGGTGCGATTCCCATGAAACGCATGGGGACGGGGGATGAAATTGCCGCTTCGGTTGCCTATTTGGCTAGCGATGAAGCTGCTTACATGACGGGGCAGACCCTGCATGTAAATGGCGGAATGGCAATGATTTAAAGCGTATTTATCGTGGATAAAGCTGAATAAAATTGTCGGTACCGTGCTAAAATTGCTTGATTAGCTTGCGCGGTGCGGATAGTCACACTGGAACAGAAATTAAAAATTCGAGGACTCTGAAATGAGCGATGTCGCAGAACGTGTAAAGAAAATTGTTGTCGAGCACCTTGGTGTTGACGCGGACAAAGTGACAGAAGGCGCGAGCTTCATCGACGATCTTGGCGCTGACAGCTTGGACACCGTTGAGCTGGTTATGGCTTTTGAAGAAGAGTTTGGTGTTGAAATTCCTGACGACGCTGCTGAGACAATTCTCACAGTTGGCGACGCCGTTAAATTTATCGAAAAAGCAAACGCTTAAGTGCGTTTTTTTGAGAGGCCGGACCTTTAACAAGTTCCGGCCCTATTTGTGATATGTCCTTAAGACGCGTTGTTATTACCGGTGCTGGAATGGTGTCGCCTTTGGGTGCATCACTTGATAGTACCTGGTCCCGCCTGCTCAATGGTGAAAGCGCCGCAAAGCGTGTTGATACCTTTGAAACAGATGATCTTCCTGCAAAAATTGCCTGTGTTATGCCTCGCGGTGACGGCACCGGCGGTACATACAATGCAGATGATTGGATGGAGCCTAAAGAGCAACGCAAGGTCGATGAATTCATCGTCTATGCAATTGCTGCTGCCGATCAGGCATTGGCGGATGCGGGCTGGAAGCCCGAAACCGATGAAGATTGCAACACGACAGGTGTTCTAATCGGTTCTGGTATCGGTGGCATTGAGGGCATGGTTGAGGGTGGTATTCTGCTCAAAGAGCGCGGCCCCCGCCGTCTTTCTCCGTTTTTTGTGCCGGGTCGCTTGATCAACCTTGCGAGCGGATATGTTTCCATCAAGCACAAATTGCGCGGACCTAACCACTCGGTCGTAACAGCTTGTTCCACGGGTGCACATGCCATTGGTGACGCCAGCCGTTTGGTGGCATTAGGCGATGCTGACGTGATGGTCGCGGGCGGTACGGAATCTCCAATTAGCCGCATATCGCTTGCCGGTTTTGCGGCATGCCGTGCGTTGTCGACTTCACGAAACGACGAGCCTCAAAAGGCTTCACGCCCTTATGATAAAGACCGTGACGGTTTTGTTATGGGCGAGGGTGCCGGCATTGTCGTTGTTGAAGAGCTTGAGCATGCTTTGGCGCGTGGCGCGAAAATTTATGCCGAAGTTGTCGGCTATGGCATGTCTGGCGATGCGTTTCATATTACAGCACCATCTGAAGATGGTAACGGCGCTGAGCGATGCATGCGCGCAGCATTGAAACGGGCAGGCCTTGAGGCTTTCGATATTGATTATATCAATGCTCATGGCACATCCACCATGGCCGATACAATTGAGTTGGCTGCAGTTGAGAGATTGCTCGGCGACCATGCGCAAAATGTATCAATGAGCTCGACTAAATCAGCAATTGGCCACCTTCTGGGTGCCGCAGGTGCTGTTGAGACGATTTTCTGCGCTTTGGCCATCCGTGATCAGGTCGTCCCACCGACGATTAACTTGGATAATCCGGAAGTTGATACCAAGATTGACCTCGTACCGCACAAGAAACGCGAGCGGAAAGTTGATGTTGCTCTGTCCAACTCATTCGGGTTTGGCGGCACAAATGCTTCGCTTGTACTCAAGCGTTATGAAGGCTGATATAGTACTGTCTGACGATCGCGATGCGGGCGATATTCCGCCACATTGCCTTTCTATCAACAGCTAACTAAAACGAGCTATTCTTTATTGATCGACTCGATTTATGAAAAGTCGTTGTTGAATTTGAATTCTTTGAAGGGCGTGGATGTGAACGACAAGGTAAGATTCGGCCGCACAGACAATATGGCAAAACAGCCGACTGATGATCCTGTAGGAGCAAAATCTGACTCACGTCCAGTGCCGAAGTCAGCCAGTCAGGCCATTAAAGCGCAGCCAGGTTTCGAGCCGCCTAAGCCAAGGCGCGCGAAGACTTCACGCAATCAAATCGTTGTGTTTTTCCACTTCCTGTTTTCTACATTTGTATTGGCGCTCGTGCTTCTGGCCGGCGTTTTCTATTATGGAAAAGTCCAGTTTGAAAAACCGGGCCCGCTGAAACAGGCGATGAATTATACCGTCCGCAGCGGGGCGAGTATGACACAAGTCGCCAACGGCCTTGATCGCCGCAACATTATTTCTGATGCCGAGGTCTTTAAATGGGGCTTGCGCGCATATGGCAACGAAGAAGCGCTCAAAGCAGGTGAGTTTGAAATTCCCCGCGGCGCTTCTATGAAGAAAGTCATGGAAACGCTGGTTAGTGGCCGCGCTATTTTGCACCCGCTCACCATTGTCGAAGGCAACACAGTTTTTCAGGCTGCACAGAAGATTGCCAATGACGAGATTCTTGTCGGAGAAATGCCGGAAGAATTACCGCCCGAAGGCATGATGATTGCCGATACGCAACGTTTTCAGCGCGGTATGACGCGCTCTGAAATTATTGCCCGTATGCAGGCTCAACAGGAGACATTGGTGGAACAGATTTGGGCTAAGAGAGCTCCTGATTTGCCAATCGCAGATATAAATGAATTTGTGACGATGGCGTCCATCGTTGAAAAAGAGACCGGTGTTGCCGAAGAACGCCCGCGTGTTGCCGCAGTCTTTATCAATCGTTTGCGTAAAGGTATGCGTCTGCAGTCGGACCCGACAATTCTTTACGGCATTTTCGGCGGTCAGGGCCGCCCGGAAGACCGTCCGATTTATAGATCGGATATCGAAAAGCCGACACCATATAATACCTACACAATCGATGGTATTCCGCCCGGACCAATCGCAATTCCCGGCCGGGCTGCTTTGGAAGCCGTGGCTAATCCTGCCCAGACGGATGATTTGTATTTTGTTGCCGATGGCACGGGCGGACATGTATTTGCGAACACGCTCGAACAGCATAACAAGAATGTTGCAAAGTGGCGCGAGATTGAAAAGAAACGCAAAGAAGAGCAGGCCAATACCAATTAGAATGGCCTGCTGCACAATGAACTGAGTGCCGGAGAAAAAGAGATGAGCGCTTTGCAATCCATGACCGGCTTCGGTTCAGGTTCAGCACAAGCGGACAACCGCGTAGTGACCTGCGATATGCGCTCTGTTAACGGCAAAAGCCTTGATATCCGTGTTCGCTTGCCTTCAGGCCTTGAAGCCGTTGAAGCGCAGATAAAGAAGCGGATTGCCCAGTCTGTCGCGCGCGGCAATGTGCAGGTTTCAATATCTGTTGATACAACAAAGGCAGCCAACAGCCCTGTGATCAATCGCGACCTGTTTAGTGCGATTGCAAAAGAGGGGCGTGCTTTGGCTATTGAATATGGTCTGGCTGCACCGACAACAGATGCCATTCTGGCCGTGCGTGGCGTTATCCTCACCGAAGATCAGGCACAAAACGTGACCAGTCCGGAGGAGCAGGAGGCCTTTGCAGAAGCGGTAATAAAGGCGTCCGATGCTGCTTTGGCGCAATTGGTTGCGATGCGTGAAAGTGAAGGAAAGGCGCTGAAGTCAATTCTGTCAGGTCATTTGCAACACATCGCACAGCTTACCGAAAAGGCCCGGACTGATGAAGCAAACGGTCAAGAGCAAATTCACGCTCGATTGAAAGCGCAAATTGATCAGCTTTTATTTTTAAGCGGTGTTGATATTGATGCTCAACGTTTGGCGGCAGAAGCCGCTTTGCTCGCGACCAAAGCTGATATCCGCGAGGAAATTGACCGCTTGGCAGCGCATGTCAAAGCAGCTGAAAATTATCTCGAAGAAGGCGGTGTTGCCGGTAAAAAACTGGATTTTCTATCACAGGAATTTAACCGCGAGACAAATACAATCTGCTCAAAATCAACATCCGCAACACTGACAGCGACCGGTTTGTCACTGAAAGCTGTCAATGACCAGTTTCGCGAACAAGTTCAAAATTTACAATAACGGCCTATATTATGAGTGAAAATGCAGCGTCAATGACAGATGAAGATGGTATCAAACGCCGCGGGTTGATGCTGGTTTTATCATCACCATCCGGTGCCGGAAAATCGTCCATCGCGCGCAATTTACTCGCCGATGATTTTGGTATGGAATTGTCGGTCAGCGTGACAACACGCCAGCGCCGCGGCAGTGAAATTGATGGTCGCCATTATAACTTTATCTCTGAACGGCAGTTCATGAAGATGCGTGATAATGATGAATTGCTCGAATGGGCAGAAGTTCACGGTAATTATTACGGCACACCGCGCGAACCGGTTGAACTGGCGATGCATGAAGGCCGTGACATGCTCTTTGACATCGACTGGCAGGGCGCAGAACAGCTTGATAGTAAAATGCGCTCGGACGTCGTGTCTGTCTTCGTGCTGCCACCCAGTATGGCAGAATTAAAGGACCGGCTTCATCGCCGTGCAGAAGACGATGAGGCAGTGATCGAAAAGCGCTTGCTCAATGCGGCAGAAGAGATTGAACATTGGCACGACTATGATTTTATCATCGTCAATCATGATCTGGCAAAAGCATACAGTGAAGTGCGGTCTATTGTGGTCGCAGAGCGCCTTCGCCGTACACGCAGGCCTGGCATGTTCGATTTTATTCAGGGACTGATTGGAAAGTAATCAGGCCGTCTTGTAGGCATTGGCGAGCGCGCAAAATTCTGCAACATCCAGCGTTTCAGCGCGTCTAGTTCCCTCTATACCGACACGATCCAGCAATTCCTGTCCGCCAAGCGGTTTCAAGCTTTGGCGCAGCATTTTCCGCCGTTGCCCGAAGGCATGTCGCGTTATGGTTTCGAGTGCGGTACCGTCACATTCGATGGGGGTTTCGCGCGGTGTTAAATGAACAACCGAGGATGTGACTTTAGGCGGTGGCCAGAATGCCTGCGGTGACACATCAAATGCGATTTCAGCGTGGCAGCGCCAACCGGCCAAAACACCCAAACGCCCGAAATGATTGTCACCGGCCTGCGCGACGATGCGCTGGGCAACTTCGCGCTGAAACATCAGCGTCAGGGACTTGTAAAAAGGAGGCCAGTCAGGGCCGCTTAGCCAATTGACCAATAATTGCGTGCCGACATTGTAGGGGAGGTTGGCAACAATCGCTGTTGGGCCTTCTGCCAGCGAGGCCATGTCGACTTCCAGTGCGTCGCCTTCTATCACCTTTAGGCGGCCCTCATAGTGGTCGCTAATTTCCGCAAGCACAGGCAGGCAGCGGCTATCGCGTTCGATAGCAATTACCTGTTTGGCGCCATGCATGAGCAGCGCACGGGTTAGTCCGCCGGGGCCGGGGCCAACTTCAATGACTGTTAACTCGGTAAGATCGCCAGCGGTGCGGGCAATGCGGCCGGTTAAATTCAAATCAAGCAGAAAATTTTGCCCGAGTGATTTTTTCGTTGCCAGCTCGTGTTTTTCAATAACTTGTCTTAAGGGCGGCAACCCATCAATGGCTACATTATCGTTCATGAGATGATGCCGCCATATGTGCTGCCATTTTCAACGCAGCGATAAAGCTGTCCGGCTTTGCATTTCCTGTGCCTGCAAGATCGAACGCCGTGCCGTGATCCGGTGATGTGCGGATAAAAGGAAGGCCGAGCGTTACATTCACAGCATCATCAAACCCGAGCGCTTTGGCGGGTATGAGTGCCTGATCGTGATACATGCAAAGTGCAACATCATAGTTCGCGCGTGCCGCAGCATGAAACATCGTGTCAGCGGGCAGGGGGCCGAAAGCATTGATACCGCGCGCAATCAGTTTTTTCACTGCGGGCTCGACAATCTCAAGATCTTCGCGCCCCATGGCACCATTTTCGCCCGCGTGAGGGTTAAGGCCCGAAATAGCAAGCCTTGGCTCGGCAATTTTAAAGCGTGCCTTTAAATCAATGTCGGTCGCGATAGCTGTTTCTATAATCATTTCCTGTGTCAACGCTTCAGGAACCTCACGAAGCGGAATATGAATCGTAACCGGTATCGTGCGTAGCGCCGGACCGGCAATCATCATTACAGGCAGGCACGTTTGGCCATAATGTTTATGCGCCAGTTCTGCCAAAAACTCGGTATGGCCTGGATGTTTAAAACCAGCATCATAAAGCGGCTTTTTGGATATAGGGGCCGTCACCACACCGCCTGCCAAACCATTGATGCAATCATCAACTGCCCGTTCGATTGCCTCGATCACACCGGTTGCATTGCCGGGAAGTGCAAAGCCGACTTGTTCGCTCAAAGCGTTGGAAAGTGGGACAACCGGTAGCACAGAGGAAAATTGCGAGAGCGCGCTTTGCGGTGTTGTTTCCTGAATTTGCACATCGAGTTGCAGTATTTTAGCGCGTGCGGATAGCTGCGCTATATCACCTAGAACATAAAACGGCGGCAGATGACTTTCCTGCCGCATTGTCCATGCCGTTAAGAGAACATCAGGTCCAACCCCGCCAGGTTCACCGCAACTGACAGCAAGTGGTTTGGGATTTTCCCCCTGTGTCGTCGCATTCATATCGGTCAATTGTGTCCAAATACTCTGTTAGCGTTTCTGAATGCGCGCAGAGCTGCGTAGTTCATCAAGGAACTGCTTGCCAAGGTCACCGCCGGAATCTTCAAGCGCCTGGGTGGAAAATTCCAACTGCGCAACGCGGTCATCGGAAACAGCACGTGCGCGGCAGACAACAAGAAATTCGACGCCGCGCTCTGTATCTTTCACGCGGGTCGTCTGGCCTTCCTGTAAGCCCTTAACATCCTTTGCCCACCGGTCAGGCAAACGCAATTCGAGCACACGGCCAAGATCGCGCACAGTTACATCACGTATTTGCGTTGCAAGTTCCTGCGTGTTGTCGCAGCCGGTGACACGTCCACGCATATTGGCTGCTTCGGAGCGGCGACGCTTGAGCAAACTACTGCGTTTATCTTGCGGGATGACAAATATCACTTGTTGCAGAAGATACTCGGTTGAGGTTGGCTTTTGGCCGCCTTGTTCAAGCATTTTGGCAACAACATCCTGTTCGCTCATAAGGTTGTTGCGTTGTGAGCGTGCTCGGATAACCTGGCCCCAGGCGATTTGAACACGAATAAACTCTTTAAAATGCTTGGCTGTGACACCAGCCTGATTCAGAATCTGGCTCATCTGGCTTGCTGAAAGCTTGTTTCCTTTAGAAAAATTTGCAAACGCAGCATCAACCTGACTGTCCGGGATGCGAATACCCGCCCGTCTGATCGCACTGCGTTTCAGTGCTTCATCGGTCAACTCTTCAACCGCTAACTGGCGAAGATTTCCGCTGCGGCGCTGCAATTTCAAAAAAGCAGTGCGACGCGCAATATCATAGCTGGTGACAACTTCGTCATTCACAACAACCTTGATTTCAGATGCATGCGCAGCAGAAATGCCAATCGGGCTAGGCGTAGGGTTCTCAAGACTAAAAGGTGCGATCGCCAAAGCAGCAGCAAGCAGTCCCGTCTTCAATTGTGAATGTGCGCGCATAAGTTTCTCCGACAGTCAGTTCTCAAATCAGTTTTGCTGCGACAGCAGACTATATTTTATGTAGCAGTGCCATCCTTGTTTGTTCAAACAATGACAGACTTAATATCGCGTTGAAGCAAACTCGTCGCTGGTTTCGCCAAAATCACCAAGAGTTCTAAAGGACAGGAACAGCTGATACTCTTTTGTAATTGCATCGGTATTGGTGCTGCGATCTTCTGTATAGCTGGCCCGCATTTTGAAACAGTCGCAATCATACCCAATGCCCACGGTGTATTTATCCAAAAACGTATTTTCGACATCGTAGGTAACGCCGCCAAATACACTCCAGTTCGGTGCAAATTCATAAGAAGCTGCCGAGGAGACCTCTTGGCGGTCTGTAATATAGTTGTAGGCAGGTTGGCTGCCGATAAATGCATAGCCAACGCGCCATTTGATGCGGTCGCCAGTGTAATTCGCGGCTAAATCAGCGCGTTGCACTTCAAAATCGTCTTCATCGAAACGCGCGCCTACATCAAAGCTGTAATTGGACCCGTTGGTAAATGACACGGCGCCGACATAATCGGAGCGGGTTGTTTCCAAACCTGAATTTTGGCCCGTATTGAAGGTATCCGCCTGTGCAAATGAATTGGTGCCTGCAAGGTGGTAAGATTGGCCAAAAATAGCCTTAATACCCCAGCCATTATCGAAAGTTCCGGTATAGCGCAGGCCCAAATTGGCGCGCGTACCGCCTTCAATCCGGTCATAGCCGGAAAATTTATCGCGTGCGAAAAGTGAATTCGCATCAAAAACCAGACTTTGAGCATCTTCATTCGGCAAGACACCAGCTTGGTTCTCGTCAGGACGGGCAAAGACTTGCGCAACAGGCTCCAGAATATGGGTCGCACTGCTGGTTGAGAAAAGAATCGGATAACGCAATTCCAGTCCGGCTGTCACCATGCCGCGTGTATAGCTTCCGTCACCGCCAAGATTTGCATTTGTTGCCGAAAGCGCACCGGATGTCCCGTCGTCAAGATTTGTGAAATTGCCCTGTGCGTGAACAAGCGGCGTAATCATCAATCCGCCATCGGTGATGAATGTACGTTTCCATTCAGTTTCCGCCGTCAGGCTATATGTATCGGCATCAACGCCCGGTGTCGCAAAATTTGAACGTGTTGGATCGCCGTTAAACCGCGAATCCTGTTCATCGCGCTTCAAATAACGGCTGAAAACATTGAAAGACAGTTCGCCGCCGGCAACCGGATTTTCAAGTGTGTAGTTATAATCCACACTTGGCAGCACAACAGCCTGCTCTTCCTCGGTACGGCTAAATACGCTGGCGCTTTGATAATCGTAATAGATCGTGCGGGCATCAAAGTAGCTGCGCTCGCCAATGCCTGTGAGATATATGTTATTTTCAAAAACAGTACTGTTAAAACCTGCAATTTCATAGGTTTTTGAAAAGTCCGCATCGCTTTGAAGCATACCGTTCCAGCCAAAAGCCCAGCGCGGATTAATGGTGAAACGGCCCGTCGTTCCGATCATTCCACGGTTTTCGACTGTCGAATCAATTTCATTTACGCCAAATGCATCCGGGTCGAATTGGTGGATGCCTGCGGTTTTGAGCGTGAAAACACCATTTTCCAGGCGGTGGCGATATTCAGCTTCTCCCAGAAAACCCTGCTTGGTGTATCCGGTAACAGCGAGCGTCAGATCCTTGTTTGGTGCGATATTGATGAAATAGGGAACACGTAACCCAAAGCCCAATTCTTCAGAGTTTTTAAAACTCGGGATCAAAAAACCGGTTTTACGTTTAACGCTCGGATCAGATGTTGTGAAAACAGGAATACTCGCAAGCGGAACACCGATAAATTCAAATGTTGCACGCTCGAAACGAACGGTTTTCTCTTCGCCATTCCAAATGATTTTCTTGGCCTTGATTTGCCATAAAGGCCGACCTTCCTTGGAAACACATTCGTTACATGCCGTATAGATGCCGTTGTTGAAAGTCGTCACTTCACCGTTTTGGCGCGTGGCGCTTTCGGCAGCAAAACGTGTCTCATCCGTTGTCACAACCCGCAATGAATTAACGAAGCCATCGCGGAAATCATCGGTGATATCAATTTCATCAGCAAATGTACGTGTGCCATCCGGCTGAAGGATTTCGACATCGCCAACGGCAATCAGCCGACCATCGGTTTCCTGATAGATAACACGGCTGGCAACAAGAATAGTGCCGTCATAATCGATACGGACACCGCCACGTGCGGTGATCGTCTGGTTGTCATTATCGTAAACCAGTTCGTCGGCTTGCAATAGCAATTGCGCGTTGCTGCTCGGATTCGTAAAGCCGCCAACCTGTCCGCTAGATTGCGCAAGGGCAGGTGAGTAGTTTGTGGTTGCCGCGGCGATCGCAAGGGCACTCGCGCACGAAAGAGCTGCTGCCCGTCGCCAGGCGCTGCGCAAATATTTATCCCCCTGATTGATCAAACGCTGATCCACCACTTTCAAACCCAACAATTACCCATCCTCTCGATGCAGCAAATACGCGATACCAAACATGCTGCTTGCTGCCACAGGCAGCCAAGCGGCGATAATAGGCGATATGATTCCCGCGCCACCAAAGGACTTCGTGACCTCAGAGATGACATAAAGCATGAAGCCCGCAATAATGCCACCCAAAATCATACGTTCTGACTGACCAAATCGGGCAAATTTTAATGAAACTGTCGCCCCGATGAGGGTCATCGCTATCAAAAGCAGCGGCATGGACAGAAGCGATTGAAATTGCATGCGATATGGCGCTGATGTCACGCCGAAAGACTTGGCGGCATTGATTTGCTCCGGCAATTGCAAAAACGGGACAAGTTCCGGTGGCACAAGTGCTTCTCTGATAACTGCTGGATCAATATCTGTCGGCACGAAAAACTGACCTAAATCTTCATTGGATTGTCCGACTTTACTGGCTATTGCATCGCTTAAAACCCAACGGTCTTGTGCGAGGCGGGCACGCGGTGCGTCCAAACGGCGTATGATTCGGCCATCTTCGTCTATTTCAAGAAAAACAGCGTTTAGAAGAACAACGCCATTACCTGAAACGCTCTCGGATCCAATTAAGAAGCTGCCGCCATTCTCGGAATCCTGACGCAGCCACGGGCGATTATCGTCTAAAGGACTGGAGCTGCGTTTCTGGCCTCTGAAAGTACTTTCGGCTTCAGTGGCGGCAGAATAGCCATAAGCTGAAATCGGATTGATAACGAAGATAGAGAACAAACCAAAAAGCAAAGCGGCAAGCCATAACGGCAGAAGAAACTGCCACGCTGAAACCCCGACAGACCGTGCGACGACAAGCTCATTCTTCTTGTTAAGCTGGATGAGGGTTGTCATCGTGGCGGCCAAAACAACAAACGGGATCGCCACACTTAAAATAAAGGGCAGGCGCATAACCGTAATATACAAGCCAAGCGATGATGAGAAACCGTCCAGATTGCCGAAACGGTTACTTAACTCTGTGAAATCTATGAGAAAAATAAGCAGTCCGATGCCGAGGAAAAAATACAGCGTCATCTTGAACATATATTTGAATATATAAAGCTGAAGGGTTCTTCCGAGCATTAGGAGACCTTTCTGCGGGCAAAGGCCAAGCGGATGTTTTTCATGAATTGGGCGAGCCGATCCAGATAAATAAGCAGCCAGTCGGGCGCTTCTATCGTTCGCTGCGTCGCAATCATCCACGCTGAAATGGCGATACCAAGCAAAGGTATAAGATAAATAAGATAGATGTAGTCAGCTGTTTCCTTGTTCAATCCGATGACTGTTTCTGACAAGCCGCGATAAATAATCGCTGCGCCAAAAGCCAAAACAAAATTGGCAATGCTTGAGCCGCGGTGCGATTTTGGTTTGCCGGCGAGTGCCATACCCGCAAACGCCAACAAGACGGGATATAGCCAATCAGAAAATCTTTTGTGCAACTCAGCCGGTATTTCGCCTGGAAAGCGCTGTACTCGTTTGTCGTTAGGGTCCGGATCAAGAAGGTATGAGGTGGGACGTTCATCTACAAAATAAGTGGTAATGCCGTCAGCACGTGAAAACTGCGAAAGGCTGATTGCATAAGAAGTAAACCGGATCACCGTGATGTCTTGCGTGCCGACTGTTTTGCGGTGAATTTCACCATCATTCAAAATCAGCAGTGATTCCCCGTTTACTTCGCCGACGCCGCCGGATTGGGCATAATAAATCAGTTCCAGCTTCGGGTCTCGGGTGTCAGAGATCATAATCTGGTTCAGGGCATTGCCGTTTTTTTCGTTTACATAGATGGTGATATCACTATCCACGCGCGTAAAGCGGCCTTCCTGAATGAGTGTTGTCAGCAGGTCTGCACGTGATTGTGTTAGAACATCGCGTGAAGTGGCATTGGTATATGGCTCAATGAAGTGGTTTGAAAAGAGTGTATATGAACCGGCAATAAAGCCCGCAATCAAGATGGGCTTTGCCACTTGCCACTTGCCAATGCCTGCGCTTGCCAGAACAGGCATTTCTGAATCGCTGTTCATTGCGTTCAGTACCTGAACGGCGCCTAGGGCAATACCAAATGGCAGTACCGCTGTAATGAACTGGGGAATCAGTAGCGACATAAAATGCAGGAAGGAAGTAATCGAATTGCCGCTGCCGGTCGCAAAATCAATACGGCTCACAGCCTGCGTCACCCAAACCAAAGCAACCATCGCCAAAGTTGAACCAATCGACGCTTTCAACATACGTCCGAAAATGTAGCGTTGGATGCTGTTCACAGGCGACTCATTTCTTTGATTTTCACCGCGCAGATACCTAAAAAGCGATCTGATGCGGCAACGATCTATTAAGGATTTACCATCTGTTGACTAACACTTAGGCAATTTTAATGGTTAACAACTAATTTAGCGCTGATTTGTCTTGTCAAAGCTGGTTTGTGCTACCAAATCAATGCAGATTGCTCTCTCTAATTAATTTTATAACAAAAGGTTTGTTCATGTCCGTTGTGCCGCAAATATCATTCGCGAAACTGTCCACACCGAAAAAAGGCGCACTGCTGCTTGTTCAAGCTGCTTTAAGCGAGGCGTCATCGCTTAAAAACGATGCCGATCCGGGCAATGTGTTAGCAAAAGCCGCGACATCAGCGAAATTTACCGGAAAAAAGAAATCAACGCTTGATGTACTCGCGCCGTCCGAAGCTTTTGTATCACGCATTGTCGTAATCGGTGCAGGTGAATTGGACAAACTGTCAGCGGAGGACTGGATGTCGCTCGGCGGTAAAGCGCGCTCAATGCTTGCCAGCGAAGAGAATGTTACGGTTCAATTGCCCGGCTCAGGAGCGCAGGCGGCTGCTTTCGCGCACGGCTATATGCTGCGCGCTTATGAGTTTGACCTGTATAAAACCAAGAAAAAAGACGATGAGGATGAAAAACCTTCTTCACAGTCTGTTTCTATTTGTCTTGAAGATCCTGCTGCCGCCAAAAAGCAGTGGGAGAGTGAAGAAGCCGTTGCACAGGGTACAATTTTCGCCCGCGATCTCGTCAATGAACCGGCGAACATATTGTTTCCGGAAGAATTTGCAAAGCGCGCATCAGCGTTGAAAAAGCTTGGCGTCGAGATCGACATCCTGACTGAAAAAGAGATGAAGAAGCTCAAAATGGGTGCGCTTCTGGGCGTGGCGCAAGGATCACGCAATGACCCGCGTCTGGTTGTTATGAAATGGAACGGCGGTAAGTCAAAAGACAAGCCTATCGCATTTGTCGGTAAGGGCGTGACTTTCGACACCGGCGGCATTTCCATTAAACCGGCAGGCGGCATGGAAGACATGAAAGGCGATATGGGCGGCGCTGCGGCTGTCACCGGCCTTATGCACGCTCTTGCCGCTCGTAAAGCCAAGGCAAATGTGATTGGCATTATCGGTCTCGTTGAAAACATGCTTGATGGCAACGCCCAACGCCCCGGCGATATTGTAACGTCCATGTCGGGCCAGACGATTGAGGTCATCAATACGGATGCGGAAGGTCGCTTGGTATTGTGTGACGCGCTGCACTACTGCAACACGAAATATGAACCGCAATTCATGATCAATCTGGCCACACTGACAGGCGCGGTTCTGGTCGCGCTGGGGCAGGAGCATGCCGGACTGTTTTCCAATAATGATGAATTGGCCGAGAACATTTTCAATGCCGGTAAAGTGTCGGGCGAGAAAGTTTGGCGACTGCCGCTTGGACCAGCTTACGACAAAATGATCGACAGCAAATTTGCTGACATGAAAAACACCGGCGGCCGTTTTGCCGGTTCGATCACAGCGGCGCAATTCTTGCAGCGCTATGTCGGTGAAACACCGTGGGCGCATATCGATATTGCGGGCACAGCGATGTCTTCGCCTAAGTCGGACATCAACACATCATGGGCATCGGGCTTTGGCGTGCGCTTGCTCAACCAGATGGTCGCCGACTCGTATGAAGACTGAACTCGGTAAATAATGTGACTGATATTGTCTTTTACCATTTGACGGAAACATCGCTTGACGAGGCTCTGCCGGTTCTCGTCGAGCGTTCGCTCGGCCGTCAGTGGAAGGTGACAATTCAAACGCATAGCGATGATGTGCGTGATCGCCTTGATGCCAGATTGTGGGAATATAAAGCAGAAGATTTTCTCCCGCATGGAAAGGATGGCGATCCGTTCGAAGCGGACCATCCCGTTTTTCTAACCTCGACCGACTTGAATCAAAATGGCAGCCATATACGCTTTGTTGTTGATAATGCGGCACTTCCGGATGGTTTGAACAGCTATGAACGTGTTGCAATCATGTTCGATGGCAATGACGAAAGCGCCGTCAGTCAAGCGCGTAACAATTGGAAAAACCTGAAGGCCGATGGCCATTCATTGACCTATTGGAAGCAGAATATGGAAGGCAAATGGGAGCGGGCGGCCTGATGTTTTCCGGTTTTGATGACTATATCGAAATAGCATTCGCACTGATTGCACTTGTTGTCGTCATTTACTTTTTCACGCGCAAGCGCAGCAAAAAGAGCATTGGCAATGCACCCACAGGTACAGGCGGTCGTGCGTCACGTATTGGCAGACGCCAGGAGGAACCTGCCAATACAGACACGAAGAAAAAGACAGTGCAGAAATGGGGACGTGGTTCAGAGGATGAAACCCCTTAATCCTCCATCAAATTCGTTCCGGTTGCTTCTTCATATTGTGTACACAGATCAAACCACTCTGCTTCCCAATCGGCGATTTGTTTTTCGGTTCTGCCGCGCTTGATCGTCAAATCGGACACTTTTGCCGTATCATCCAGAACAGCCTGCGTACCAAGACTTTCATCAATCGCCTGAATCTCTTTATTGGCTTTTGCCATTAAGCTTTCGATTTGATTGATCTTTTTCTTGACCGGAGCCATCTTTTGACGCGCCTGCGCCGCTAACTTTCGGCGTTCTTTACCCGACAAGCCATCGCCTTTTTTGCCATCATCATCGGCAGATTTTTTGGACGGACCTTTAAGAATGAGTGTGCGGTATTCATCCATGTCGCCTTCATAGGGCTTCACAGTGCCTTCACCGACGATCCACAAGCGCTCGGCCGTTGCTTCTAGCAAATGCCGGTCGTGACTGATCAGCATCACGGCACCGGAATAACCGTTTAGCGCCTCAATCAATGCCGCGCGGCTATCAATGTCCAAATGGTTGGTCGGTTCGTCAAGGATAAGCAAATGCGGCTTGTCCAGCGTGGCCAAACCAAGGGTCAACCGCGCGCGCTCACCGCCGGAAAGCTGGGCCGCTTTTGTGTCCATCTTGTCGGTGCCAAGCCCCATCGCTGCAACACGTGCGCGAACACGACTTTCAGGTTCATCGGGCAGGGCGGCACGCAAATGCTCATAGGCCGTCCAGTCCGCGTGTAAGTCATCCATCTGGTGCTGGGCAAACATCGCAACGCGCAATTTGTCAGCGCGCACAATATTGCCTTCCTGCACTTTCAGCCGGTCCGATAATAATTTGGCGAATGTCGATTTGCCATTGCCGTTTGCACCTAAAAGCGCAATGCGGTCATCGGCATCAATCCGCAGGTTAAGATGGGTTAGAATAGGCTTGTCCGGCTCATAGCCGACACGGGCAGAATCCATCGTTACGATGGGAGAAGCGGCCTCTTTTTCCGGTGATGGAAAAACGATAGGCTTAACGCTTTCATCGACCATGATTGAAATATCGCTCATCTTTTCGAGCGCTTTCAAACGGCTCTGCGCCTGTTTGGCTTTAGAAGCCTTTGCGCGGAAGCGTTCGACAAAAGCTTCCATGTGCTTTTTCTTGGCGTCCTGCTTTTCCTTGGCTTTGATCTGCTGCGATATGCGCTCTGCCCGTGTGCGCGCAAAACTGTCGTAATTGCCGCGGTAAAAAGTGAGCTTCTTATGCTCCAGATGCAGAATAGACGTTGCCGCCGAATTTAACAGATCTCTGTCATGGCTGATAATAAAAACCGTATGCGGATATTTCTGAATATAGTTTTCCAGCCACAATGTGCCTTCAAGATCGAGATAGTTTGTCGGCTCGTCAAGCAGCAGATAGTCCGGCTCGAGAAATAGCACCGCAGCCAGAGCAACGCGCATCCGCCAACCGCCCGAAAACGAAGAGCAGGGTCGTTGTTGTGCCTCGGCATCAAAGCCAAGCCCGTGTAGAATAGCGCCGGCACGTGCTTCGGCCGAATGCGCGTCAATATCCGCAAGGCGGATATGAATCTCGGAAATTCTATTCGGGTCTGTTGCTGTTTCGGCCTCTTCCAGCAAAGCGGTGCGCTCTGTATCGGCGGCCAGCACTGTTTCAAGCAATGTGGCATCCGTGCCAGGCGCTTCCTGAGCCACCTGACCAAGTCGCAAACCCTGTTGTAGCGAAATCTCTCCGCTTTCAGGCGAGAGCGAACCGTTGATAAGCTTGAACAGGGTCGTTTTTCCGGTGCCGTTGCGTCCTACAAGGCCGCATTTGGAGCCCGTCGGGATTGTCGCTGTGGCATCCTCAAACAAAGGACGGCCCATCATTCTGAATGTAAGGTTGTTTATCTGTAACATGGCTGCTGTTTGGCGCGGATTGGCTTGTTTATCAAGACAGAAAAGCGTTATGCAACAAGCCGGATTATTAGATGAGGAAAACGGGTCATGACAATCAAGCTTTACGAGCTATGCGGTGCTGATAATAAAATGGTTTTCAGTCCACATTGTTGGAAGATTCGCATGGCGCTGGCCCATAAAGGGCTAAGCTATGAAACAGAATCTGTCGGCTTTTCCAAGGTCGCGACGATTGAAGGGGGGGAAGGCCGCCGTGTGCCGGTTTTGCGCGATGGCGATGAGATTATCGAGGACAGCTACAAGATTGCGCTGCACCTTGAGGAGAAATATCCCGATAGCCCCAGCCTGTTTAACGGTGAGGGCGGCAAAGCCATGACACATTTCGTCACGGCGTGGAGCCAGAGCCAGCTTCACCCCGTTGTCGCGCGGCTGGTGCTGATCCAGATCTATCAATCACTCAACGATGAAGACAAAGATCATTTCCGCACAACGCGCGAAAAAACGTTCGGTATGACGCTGGAAGATTTCGGTGCAACGCGCGGTGCGTCGTCAACTGATTTGCATAAAGTGCTCACGCCAATTGAAGCTATGCTGGCAGATCAACCTTTTATCGGCGGGCAGTCACCGCTTTACGCTGATTATGTTGTCTTTGGTGCTTTGCAGTGGCTGCGTATCTTCAAAGGCCAGTCGCTGTTGAAAAAAGACAGTAAAGCAGAAGCTTGGATGAATACATTGCTGGATATGTATGACGGAGAAGGGCGAAATGCAGTCATGGCTGCATAGTCTATGCACGCGACAAGATAGGCCTTGGCTTTCATGGCTTAGACCGCTATAGACCGCGCAAATCTCTTCATAAAGAAAACAGGAATGTCAAAAATGGCAATCGAACGTACATTTTCCATGATCAAGCCGGACGCAACAAAGCGCAACTTGACTGGTGCAATCACAAAAGTATTTGAAGAAAACGGCCTGCGTGTTGTTGCTTCCAAGCGCGTGTGGATGAGCCAGAAACAGGCTGAGACTTTCTACGCTGTTCATAAAGAACGTCCGTTCTTTGGTGAACTGGTTGAATTCATGTGTTCAGCGCCAACAGTTGTTCAGGTTCTTGAAGGCGAAAACGCAATTGCGAAAAACCGCGAAGTTATGGGCGCAACAAACCCAGCTGAAGCCGCTGAAGGCACAATCCGCAAAATGTTTGCTGAATCAATCGGCGAAAACTCTGTACACGGTTCAGACGCTGCTGAAACGGCTGCAGAAGAAATTGCATTCTGGTTTGGCGGCAACGAAATCGTCGGCTAAGTAAGCAATTTCAGGAAAAGTGGATACCGGTTTTCCGTTAAAAATTGCGACAATGCTTTAAACACATTTTTGCTATAAAGAATGGCTAAGTTATGCGAACCGGGCAGAGCAATCTGTCCGGTTTACTATTTTTTCGTATATCGCTGTTATGATCAATTTGAAGAAAATTCAATCTATCACGAGGGTGATCATAGTAGTGTAAAGAGTAAAGCATGGCGACCATAAGTAAGGCGAAAGCCGCCGCATCTCATTTGAGTTTTGTCTACCCCGATTATTCGTTTGGCGAACGTTTAGCAGATGGTTTGGTCCATATTGCCGGTATAACACTATCAATTGCCGCTTTTATTTTTCTTCTCAGTCAGCCATCCTTAGACATTAAATATCTAAGCGCTGTGCAGGTTTACGCTGCGTGTGCCATCAGTCTGTTTTGTGTTTCAGCCGCCTATCACATGGTCCCGCGCCCCGAATTGCGTTCGCTTTTACGGCGCTTCGACCAAGCCGCGATTTACTTCAAAATTGCCGGCACCTTTACGCCGATGGTGTTCATCGTGAATACCGATTTTGCCTATTACCTTTTGACGGCGATCTGGCTGGTGGCGACAAGCGGCGCGTTGATTAAGCTGGTTGCAGGCGAACGCTTGGATAAGCACACGATTATTATCTATCTCGCACTGGGCTGGAGTTCGACACTACTTTTATGGCCGTTGTTTGATGCGCTTGCAGCGCGCAGCGTGTGGTTGGTTATTGTCGGTGGATTGCTCTACACAATTGGTATTTATTTTAACCAGTCCAACACGATCAAATATTCCAATGCGATTTGGCATGGTTTTGTGCTGTCGGCAGCCACCTGCCATTTTGTGGCAATTGCTGACGGTGTGCTGGCTTAGGCAGTATCTTTACCAGCGCTTTAAATCATCAGTATCGGCTTGTTTTGCTTCAACCCAGCCGCCATCCTTGCTGTCTGCCAAATGCTCTTTTTTCCAAAATGGCGCTTCGGATTTAAGATAATCCATCAGGTAGTCTGCAGCTTCAAATGCCGCCCGCCGGTGGTTTGAAGCTGTCACGACAAGCACGATATTTGCGCCGGGTTCAATTTTGCCGAAACGGTGAATGATGGTGAGGCCGGTGAGCGGCCATCGCTTTAATGCTTGTTTTGCAATCAGGTTTAGCTGGGCTTCAGCCATCGCCGGATAGTGTTCCAGCTCCAGCGCTTCAAGCTTGCCGCCTTCATCGCGGCAAAGCCCTGTAAAACTAACAACGGCGCCAATATCTTTGCGGCCTCGTGTTAATTTATCGACTTCTCTTTGAAGGTCAAAATCATCCTGCTGCACAGATATGTGAGGCGTGACCGTCAATTGTTCACCCGCCGGTCATAGGAGGAAAAAGGGCGATTTCATCGGCACTGCCAATTTTCTCGCTGTGATGAATATGCTCCTGATTAACCGCAATGCGGATTTGATCGGAATATTCCAGCGCGTGTTCAAAGTTTTCGCCGCGTGTTTTCATCCAGTTGATAAAATCTGCGCCGGTTTGAATGTCATCCGGCAATTCAACCGTCTCTTCGGAAAAGCCGATACGTTCACGCACCCACGCAAAATAAACAAGTTTCGTCATGCTGCACCATCTTCTGGATCTTCAATAACGTGGCGCATACCAGCACGAAAATAATCCCAGCCGGTATAAATGGTTATCAGTGCCGCTATCCATAAAAGCGCAAGACCGGCCTGACTCGTGTAGGGGATGATCTTATCGCCAGCTTCGCCTGCAAGCAGAAAGCCGATCGCAATCATCTGAATTGTGGTTTTCCATTTTGCGACCTTGGAAACAGGTACGCTGACTTTTAAACCGGCCAAATATTCGCGTAGTCCTGAAACCAATATTTCGCGGCAAAGAATAATGACCGCGGCCCAGAGCGACCAGCCGGCAATCGAGCCTTCCGCCGCCAGCAATAAAAGCACGACAGATACTAGCAGCTTATCCGCGATCGGGTCGAGCATACGGCCGATATTGGAAATTTGCTGCCATTTTCGCGCCAGATAACCATCCAGAAAATCGGTGACACTTGCCAAAACAAAAATCAGCAAGGCAATCCATCGTGCCAAATCACTGGAGGCCAATCGCCCTTCGGTAAAGAAGCAGACCACAATCATAGGCACTGCCAGAATGCGCGCATAAGTCAGCACGTTGGGCAGTGAAAAAATCAATGATTTTTGAGCGTTTGACATGGCTTCTGCTATTCTCTGTGGAATTCCTAATCAACACCGCAATGTGTTCCGGTCAAGCAATTATACCGATTTATTGGCCACCATCATTAAAATGATCGTGAATAAGCTTTGCCATAGCCTCTGATATGCCGTCGACCTTGGCAAGGTCGGAAAGCGGCGCACGTGCAACCGCCTTTGCTGTGCCGAAGTGATGAAGCAGGGCGCGTTTGCGTGATGGGCCGATACCGGCAATTTCATCCAACGGATTGCGCACCATTGCCTTCTTGCGCTTTGCGCGATGTGTGCCAATGGCGAAGCGGTGCGCTTCGTCCCGCAACCGCTGTGTGAAATATAAAACCGGATCGCGCGGCGGCAGGCTGAAATCTGTTTTTCCCGGCATAAAGAACCGTTCACGGCCTGCATCGCGGTCCGGCCCCTTCGCCACGCCCACAAGCTCGATCACTTCGTCAATGCCAAGCTTTTTGACAATGTCGCGGACAGCATTGAGTTGGCCAAGGCCACCGTCAATCAGCAGAAGGTCGGGCCATGCCGGCAGTGTATCGCCGTTTTCAGCTTCATCTACAGTGTCTTCGGCAGAACGATCGGGAATACCATGTTCTTTGATCAGACGCGCAAAGCGGCGTTCCATCACTTCCTGCATCATGCCAAAGTCATCGCCGGGCGTTATCTCCGTCGATTTGATGTTGAACTTCCGGTATTGGTTTTTCACAAAACCTTCCGGTCCTGCGACGATCATGGCGCCGACGGCATTGGTGCCCATAATATGGGAGTTATCAAACACCTCGATACGGCGCGGCACGCGCTTAAGATCAAATGTTTCTGCAAGTCCTTTGAGCAGCCTTGCCTGACTGGATGTTTCAGCCAAACGTCGTCCAAGTGCTTCTTTTGCGTTCGCAAGCGCGTGGGTGACAAGATCCCGCTTTTCGCCGCGCTGCGGTGTGTTGATTGTCACTTTGCGTTCAGCGCGCAGCGTGAAAGCCTGCTCGAACAGTTCAGGATTTTCAATCTCGTGCGAGAGGAGGATCAGGCGCGGGCACGGTTTGTCATCGTAAAATTGTGACAGAAACGCTCCCAATACTTCGGCAGGTTCAAGCGTTGCATCCGCTTTTGGAAAGTAAGACCGGTTGCCCCAGTTCTGTCCGGTTCTGAAAAAGAAAACCTGAATACAGCTTGTGCCGCCTTCCTGATGAATGGCGAAAACGTCGGCTTCTTCAACACCTTGCGGGTTTATGCCCTGATGGCTCTGGATCGCCGTGAGCGCTGATATCCGGTCGCGATAAAGAGCCGCGCGCTCAAAATCCAGATCATCGGACGCATCTTGCATCGTCTGGGCCATCGCTGTTTGGACTGCACGGCTTTTGCCGGAAAGGAAATCATCGGCTTCCTTGACCAGTTGTGCATAGTTTTCGGGTGAAATTTCTCCGGTGCACGGGCCGGAGCACCGCTTAATTTGATAGAGCAGGCACGGGCGGGTGCGTGTTTCATAAACACTGTCGGTGCAGGTGCGTAATAGGAACGCCCGCTGTAGTGCGTTGATCGTGCGGCCCACAGCACCGGCAGAGGCGAACGGCCCGTAATATTTGCCCTTTTTCGAACGTGCACCGCGATGTTTGAAAAGCCCCGGCGCCTCATGATCTCCTGTAACCAGAATATAGGGGAAGGATTTGTCATCGCGCAAAAGAACGTTAAACTTCGGGCGAAGGCGTTTAATCAGATTGGCTTCAAGCAGCAGCGCTTCAGTTTCACTGCGCGTGGTTACGAACTCCATTGAAGCTGTTTCGCGGATCATCCGCGCGATGCGATTCGTATGACCGCCATGACGGCCATAATTTGTAACGCGGTTTTTAAGCGATTTGGCTTTGCCGACATACAGCACATCGCCATTGGCATTAAACATGCGATAAACGCCCGGCTTGTTGGGAAGGCGTTTCACATAAGCATTGATTAGGTCCGGGCCGGACAGATCATGGGTGATCGTCTCATCATGCTCCCACTTTACATCCGTAAGCGCTGGGGCCGAGATATCGACCTCATCAGTGTTGCTGTCCATATTGGTATTATCAGGAATCATAATTGTAATATGGGCTTGTTCTATGGGCGGCTTCAAGCGGTATGCGATATTCGATCGCTAATATTAGCGGTTCGGGCAATCGCTACTGACAAATATGGTTATTCGTTGGCGCGTGTGTCGGGCGTGCGCCAGGCAAGATGTTGCCCGCCATCAAGGGCAAGCATTTGTCCGGTGATTGATTTTGTCTGCCACAAATAGCGGATGGTGGAACCGAATTCGGATAATTCGGGTCCATTTTCCAGAATAAGCGTTGCTTGCTGCTTCTCAAAATCCTCGTCAGATTGGCGCTCGTTCTTTAATGTCGGTCCGGGGCCGATCGCATTAACGCGAATATTCGGGCCAAGCGCCTGTGCCATGGTTTGCGTTGCTGTCCACAGTGCTGATTTCGAGAGAGTGTAGGTGAAAAATTTAGGGTTTAGACGCCAGACCCGCTGATCGATCATATTGACGATCATGCCTTCCTTGTCACCCAAATGATGCGCCAGACTACTGCTTAAAAATGCCGGTGCTTTGACATGCACGTTAAAATGGGTGTCCCATAGATCTTCATCAAGATTGCCAATCTCATCAGCTTCAAACACTGAAGCATTGTTGATGAGTATTTCAACGCTGCCGGCCTTTTTGACAGCTTGGTCGATCAGGGATTTGGTTTCATCTGTTTTGCTCAAATCAGCCTGAACAGCAAAAGCTCGCCCACCGTTCCCGTTTATTTCTTCACAAAGTGACAGGGCCGCATCAAGCGAGGAGTTGGCGTGAACAATCACGCCATATCCATTGGCTGCAAGGTCAAGCGCCATGGCGCGCCCAACACGATGGGCACCGCCGGTAATCAATGCATTGATTGGTTTGGTCTCCAAAGAACGCCTCCGTTAAATTCAGAATACGGAGATGATATAGGCCAGATAGGCAACAAGCATAGCGCCGCCGAGTATTTTTCCTGTCGTGACACGGGCAAAGCAAATAGCCGCCAAAACGATTGACGAAGCCAGCATGACCCACATGTCATAGGCAATCATTGTCTCGGCAACAGGCACATTAATAATGAGGCCGGTAATACCCATAATGGCAGCAATGTTGAATATGTTGGAGCCGATAATATTGCCAAGCGCGACATCGCCATTTTTGCGCCATGCGGCCATAAAGGAAGTGGCAAGTTCGGGCAATGATGTGCCGATTGCAACGATCGTCAGTCCAATCGCCGCATCTGAAACGCCAAAATAGCGCGCGATACCCGATGCGCCATCGACAGTAAAATGCGCTGCGACAGGTAAGAGAACAAGACCGCCAATCAGATAGATCGCGATTTTAGATGCCTGTGTCGGCGCTTCGCCCACATCATCATGATAGTCGGAAGGCAACTCGGTATCGCCTTCGGTTTTTGAACGGGCGCGCACGATTTGTGCGGCAATGTAAAGTACCAAACCGGCAAACAGAATAGCGGCTTCCAGTCGGGACAGCATGCCGTCGGTGATCATCCACATAAACGCCAATGTGAATACCAGCAAAATGGCAACATTGCGCGAAAGACCGCGCTGGTTGGCGTGAATTGCTGTGATAAGTGCGGGAAGTCCCATGACAAGCAAGACATTGGCGATGTTGGAGCCAACTATGTTGCCGACAGCGATATCGGGAATACCGGAAAGTGCTGAATCAAGCGATATAACGAGTTCTGGAGCGGAGGTGCCAAATGCTACAATAGTCAGACCAATGATGAGCGGGGGAATGTCAAATTTCTCTGCAAGGCCGACTGCGCCTTTTACGAGATAATCTCCGGCAAAAACGAGCAAAACAAGTCCGCCTACCAGCATTCCGATATTGAGTAACATTTAAGAGGGGCCTCCAATAGAATAAGGCCATTATATAAGTTGCCGACAGCCATATAAAAAGGGCTAGCGCATTGATTTTATTTGCCGCTGTCAAAAAACTGTTGCTCAAATGAAACACAGGTCTGTGCCTTATTTCAGTCACTGCATTTCCACATTTTTGAAAATGAAATGCCGCATTCTGGGTGCAGAACGCTTCTTACGGGTGAGGGGGTGTCCAAGAATTTTTCGAGGGCACAATTAACACCGATAGGAGAAGTTATGCGTACTAATATTTTAAAAGCAGGTGCTGCAGTCGCAGCTTTGTTGGTCGCAGCACCAGCCATTGCCGCTGATGCGGTTGAAGCGCCACCTGAACCACCAGTATCTGACGTTGTCGATTATGCGCCAGCAAGCACATGGTCCGGCATCTATGGCGGTGCCTCACTGGGTTACACATGGGGCGAGTTTGACTCATCTGCCGGTGATGTTGATGCCGATGGTATCAGCGGTCTTGGTTTTGTTGGTGTAAACCAGCAATCCGGTAACATCGTTTATGGTGTTGAAGGCGATCTTGGCTATTCAGACGCTAAAGAAAATATCGGCGGCGCGGAAGCAAAGCAGGGTCTTTTCGGTTCTGCACGGGCACGTTTAGGTTATGCATTTGACCCGTTCATGCTTTACGGTACAGCCGGTGTTGCAGCAACACAGGCTAAAGTGTCTGACGCAGTTGGCGAAGATAAAAACACTCACCTCGGCTGGACTGTTGGTGTCGGTGGTGAAGCGCTTGTTACTGAAAACGTCTTCACACGCGTTGAATACCGTTATTCCGATTACGGTGCGAAAGACTATAATACCGGTGCCGGTGGCACAGCCATTTCTTCAGGCTTTTCCGATCACAGCGTTCGCGCTGGTATCGGTCTGAAGTTCTAAGACTGTCTATTAAAAAAGATGCCGCCGACATGATGTCGGCGGCATTTTTGATTCAGGCCTGTGCCTTGTTTAGATCAAAAGCCGGATATGCTTCTTTAAAGCGGGTTTCGAACCGGCGTAATTTTGACCGGCCCCGGCGCCAATTTAAATCCGGAAAGCGCAAATCCATATAGCTTATGGCTGCAGCAACCGCGAACTGCCCGCCGTTCAGCTTGCCACGTACCGGCGTAATATTGGCCTCAAGCCAATCTAGAGCGCGCTCCACTTTTCGTGCCTGCAAATCCAGCCATTCCTGATGGACTTTTTCTTCTGGCCGCATCCGCTTTTCATAAACTTGGGCGAGCAGGCAATCACACAAACCATCAGCGGCCGCCTCAAGGCGCTCTGCCGCGCGGCGCTTTTCGCCGTTACGGGGAAAAAGAACTTTGCCGGACATGCGGTCGATTTCCTGCATGATCGCGCGGCTGTCGAACAGAGAAAAACCGTCATCAAGTATGAGTGTGGGAATTTTACCCAGCGGGTTTGCGCCGATTAGATCATCCGGTTCGTCGCTCGTGGTGACTTTACGCGCTTCGATGCCGACATTTGTGTAATCTGCGGCCATGCGCACTTTCGCGCTATAGGGGGAGGCGGGCGAATATAATATTACTGGCATGGTGTTTCCTATTTAAGTGGCGCAACAGCCATGGAACGGCTGCGGCAGTAATTTCTGTCAACTTCGGGACAGGAACGGAACGACGCAAGGTCTTTTGTCAGGCAAATACGCACATCGCGCAAATAATTGCGCTTGCAGGTGGCTGCAATGCCGTCATTCGGGATACCGGAATTTTCAGCCTGAAACAGTTTTTCAACTGAGATCGGCGTGATCGTTTTTGTTTCTGTCAGGCCGGAAAAACTTGGCGGTAAATTGATTTTGTTATAGGCGGCGCGTGTGACGTCAAAATATTCTTCAGGGGTAAGCCCGCTACAGGTGCCGTGCTTGCGCCATTGATGATAAATCAATCCATAACTTGGCATAATGTCGATCATTGAGCCTGCCAAGCGGTTGTCAATCTTCTCGCCGTCGCCACAATATTCCGGATAACCCCTTTCAAACTGCGGCCACAGCCCATGAACGACAAAGGCATATCGTTTATCGGGTCCGCATTGACGTTCATCCGCATCGCCGCCCTCTGAAACACAATATCCCGGAGACCAGGAAAGAGACAGAACGTAAAAATCAAACCCTTCACCCAAAGGGATAGAGTCTGATGTTATGTCGGGATTATTCGTTTGATCTTCTGCCGAACAGCCGGCAACGAAACCGGCCAATAGCACTGCGGCTATACAAAAGATCAGTCTGCTCATGGACTTTAACGCAGAACGTTACACTGCGCGCCATAGACATTCCAGCGATCGAGTCCGGAAATGCAAAATTCAACATTTTTGCCAATACCGGCAAAACCCGCACCATATTCCAACAAATACCAGACCGAGCGACTTTGCCCGTCACTCATATAAGCCTGACCTTTGCAATAGCGCCGCGCAAAAGGGCTTTTGCCTTCAGGTTCAAATCGGGTCTCATAGGTATTGTTCAGGTCTGAAATTTGAAGGTCTGGATTGTGGTGGACCTCACGCGCCTGAATTTGAAATCGCGATGCAATCGTGTTCAGTACTTTTGTGTCACTGCAGTCACCGCTTTGTGTTTCCAGATAAACCATATCAGCGGCAGCGGCGGGGCTTGTCATGATCGGAGCATTGATCGCGGCAACGCTCAAAAATACTGCTGCAAACTTCATTACGTTCGACTTCATGATTCTCTCCCGCTTTGCGCTGTCATTGATGATGTAGCGCAAGCACAATATTACGCCAAGCATTTTACCTTATTTTTGCTCGCCAACCAGTTCGTAAATCGAGTGCGACCCGCTGCCGGGCACAATTTCGAACAGTTTTACCAGCCATGGCAATAGAACCTTTAGTTCTTTTTCCAACACATAGGGCGGGTTGACGATGACCATGCCGGTGCCGATAAATTTGTCTTGCGGGCCGGGACGGTCAATCATCAGGCGGACATCGAGCGTTTGACCAAGTTTCATGCCCGAAAGGACTTTTGAAAAGCTGGCGACCATTCTTAAATCTTTAATGGGGTACCAAAGCATATAGGTGCCTTTGGAAAAGCGCTTTTGAGCTTCATACAATGCACGCAAAATTGCATTGAACTCATCGCGGTCTTCAAAAGGCGGATCAACCAGAACAACGCCGCGCTTTTCATTGGGCGGCAACTGCGCCTTCATGGCCTGCCATGCATCAAGATGATGGGTTTTGGTGTTTTTGGCCCAATTGAAGTTTTCCGTCAGCGCCGCAAAATCTTCCGGATGAAGCTCCACGAGCGAAAGGCGGTCGGACCGGCGGATCAACGATTGCGCGACCATTGGCGAACCTGGATAATATTGAAGCTTGCCCTCATTCATTTCATTCAACAGTTTTGTGAATGGCTCGCAAAGTTCACGCACTTCTTTAGGGGCGTCGGGCAGGGCATCCATAAATCGTTCAATGCCCGTTTCTGCCTCTTTTGTTTTTTGTGCTTCCACACTCTTTAGATCGTAGCGCCCGATACCGGCATGGGTGTCCATGACAAAAAACGGCGTATCCTTGCGCATGAAATAAGTCAGCACGCGCGCCAGCGTGATGTGTTTGACAACATCGGCAAAATTACCGGCATGATAGGCGTGGCGGTAGTTCATGGCTTTTGTCTTTCTAAGACATCGCGCAGCGCTTTGGCATAGAGTTGATGTTCCTGCTCTAGAACGCGCGCAGTTAAAGACGCTTCTGTATCATCACTTAATACCGGCACTTTGGCTTGTGCAATCACCGGACCTTCATCCATGCCCGCTGTCACGTAATGAACGGTACAGCCATGTTCGCTGTCTCCAGCCTCAATTGCCCGCTGGTGCGTATTAAGCCCCTTATATTTAGGCAAAAGACTCGGATGAATATTGATAATTTTATTGGTCCATTTGTCGATAAAATTTGCGCTTAACAGCCGCATAAAACCCGCAAGGCAGATAATATCAGCATTCCATTGGACAAGTTGGTCATGGATTGCAGCTTCATGCTCGGCTTTAGAGGTAAAATCAGAGCGTTCAAATGAAGTCGTGGCGATATTCATATCTGACGCGATAGCAAGGCCTGCCGCGTCCTTTTTATCGGCAAGGACACCAACGACTTCGGCTGGAAAATCAGGCGCGGCAATCGCTTTGGCCAGCGCGATCATATTCGAGCCGCGACCAGAGATCAGTATGGCGATTTTCGTGTTTTTATCACCCAAGATCAAGCGTGCCTTTATAAATGACAGCGTCACCATCACGCGCACTCAAGGTGCCGAGGCGGCTGACTTTCTCACCTTTACGTGTCAAAATATCGCTGACAGCATCTGCCTTGTCCGGCGACACAATGACGATCATGCCGACACCGCAGTTAAATGTGCGCAGCATTTCGGTTGCATTGACCCCGCCTGCTTTTGAAAGCCAGCGAAACACGGGAAGCGCTTCCAAGGTATTGAGCTCGATTGTTGCGGCAAGACTTTCAGGCAAAACGCGCGGAATATTCTCTGTAAAGCCGCCGCCGGTGATGTGTGCCATTGCTTTAACCGCACCGGTTTCGCGTATGGCAGCCAGCAAAGACTTTACGTAAATTTTCGTCGGCTCGAGCAGTTCTTCGCCAATAGATTTTGATCCGAAAGGCGCAGAGTCCTCGAATGTCAGCCCGTTTGTCTCAATGATTTTACGCACCAGTGAAAAGCCGTTGGAGTGAACGCCGCTGGAGGCAAGTCCCAGAATTACATCGCCTTCCTTGATATCGTTCGAAGGCAACATTGAGCCGCGCTCTGCCGCGCCGACCGCAAAACCGGCCAGATCATAATCGCCATCGCGGTACATACCGGGCATTTCTGCGGTTTCGCCGCCTATCAGAGCGCATCCGGCCTGTTTGCAGCCTTCGGCGATACCTCGAACAATGTCCGTGCCTTCTTCAACGCTTAATTTGCCGGTTGCAAAATAGTCGAGAAAGAACAGCGGTTCAGCGCCCTGAACAACAAGATCGTTCACGCACATGGCCACCAGATCAATCCCGACAGTATCGTGCTTGTTGGCATCGATCGCAATTTTAAGCTTGGTCCCGACACCATCATTGGCTGCCACCAGAATGGGGTCTTTAAAGCCCGCCGCTTTTAAATCGAACAGACCGCCAAATCCGCCGATTTCCGTATCGGAACCGGGCCGGCTTGTTGCGCGTACGATAGGCTTTATGGCATCGACAAGAGCGTTTCCGGCATCAATGTCGACGCCCGCATCGGCATAACTCAACCCGTTTGAACTCTTTGCATCTTCTGACATTGACTTTGTCTCGTTTGCTACTTTGGTTTTAGCGCTCTATGGCACGGCTGATCATGATGTTCCAATGCTCTTGTGCCCCAATCACAGAAAAATAGGACATTATTGGCCCTCAATGAACAGCCTTGCTTGGTTTCAAGGTGAATTGAACCTAGATAGAAGTAAAACAGGAAACTGCGCGATGGGAAAAAACACCTATACTCTGCCCAATCTCATCACCGTGGCCCGTTTGTTTACAGTGCCGCTCATCATATATTTGATTGTTCTGGGCCACTGGAATGCGGCATTTATCGTGTTTTTGCTGGCAGGCATCTCGGATGCGGTCGACGGTATCATAGCCCGCCGATACGGACTTGTCAGCGAAGTAGGGGCTTATCTGGACCCTATATCCGACAAGGTGCTTCTTACGGCAGTCTTCATTGCGCTTGGCTATTATGAGATTGTCCCGATCTGGTTTGTCTTTTTGGTTGTTGCGCGCGATGTTTTAATCATTGGCGCTGTCGTTCTTTCCGCAATCATGGGCGCTGATCTTGATATAAAGCCATTGTTGATTTCCAAAGCAAATACCCTTGTGCAGATAGGCCTTGCGGCCTATTTGATGGCGATGAAGGCAGGCTATTTTTCCGCACCGTTTCTGGGAAACGTGATGGTCTATATGGTCGCTGCATTGACCCTGGCATCCACAGCGGCTTATTGCATGGTGTGGTTCCGGCATATGGCGGAGTATGAGGATAAGTAATGGGTGAACATCTAACAACAAAAACTCTGCGCCGTCAGGCCTTGTTCTGGCTGGGTGCAATTGTTGTTTTCGGCATTTTTCTCTTTATCTTCAGAAGCGTCTTATTGCCCTTCTTAGCAGGCTTCGTTCTTGCATATTTTCTTGATCCGGTTGCTGATTATCTTGAGCGCAAGGGGATGTCGCGGGTGTGGGCAACGGTCACAATATTGTTGGTGTTCCTAATTGTTTTCCTGCTTGCCTTGGCCATCATTGTGCCGGTTTTGGCATCGCAAGCAATTGATTTCGCAGGAAATTTACCAAGTTACCTAACGCGCCTGCGCGAGGTCATCTCCAGCGCGAAAATTGATATATCCTGGCTCAATACGTTTTTCGGTATTGATACATCAGCGCTCAATTTTGGTTTTGATATGCAAAAGATCACCGATAGCTTTGACAGCTATCTGGAAGAAGGCTTTGGCGTCGTCAAAACTGTTGTTCAGGGCATATGGAATTCCGGTCAGGCTGCAATGAGCATTGTCAGCCTGCTGGTTGTTGCGCCAGTTGTGGCATTTTACATGCTGCTTGATTGGGACAAGATGATCGCCAAAATCGATGGCTGGATTCCGCGTGATCACGTTTCGACCGTTCGTGTGATTGCACGCGATATGAATGAGGCTGTAGCAGGTTTTATTCGCGGGCAGGGAACTGTGAGCCTTATCCTCGGTATTTTTTACGCGATTTCGCTTACAATCGCCGGCTTGAACTTTGGGCTGCTCATCGGTTTGCTAACGGGCGTGTTGAGCTTCATTCCCTATGTGGGTTCCGCAATTGGGCTTATCCTGTCTATCGGTGTGGCGCTTGTTCAGTTCTGGCCGGACTATATTCAGATCGGCATCATTGCCGCGATCTTTTTTGCCGGTCAGTTTTTTGAAGGTAACTTTCTGCAACCTAAAATGGTCGGCGACAGCGTGGGTCTGCATCCGGTATGGTTGATGTTTGCACTATTTGCGTTTGGCTCATTGTTCGGATTTACAGGCATGTTAATTGCCGTACCGGCGGCTGCAGCGGTTGGCGTTTTGGTGCGTTTTGCACTTTCTGCTTATCTGAACAGCGATCTTTACCGAACTGAAAACACTTCCGGTGCTATAGAAACCAAGGCCGAAACAGAAGAATAGTTTTTTAAGGTTTGGCTAGAGCATGTCAGGAAAAGTGGGAATAGGTTTTCCGCCCGGACATGCGGCAAATCAAA
>NZ_JXMU01000030.1 GCF_001293565.1 Ahrensia marina
CGCCCCTGCGGCCCGGCCTGCCGCCGGGCTTTCGGAAAAAGCCAAGACACGTAGTCGATCATGTCTTAAAAGAATGTCACGCACTGATGCTTCAGGCTCCCACAGCGCCGCCATAACGCAGCACGCAATAGCCGGAGTTTCAACACCGCAGAAATGTCTGACGGTGAACAACGACGCTTGAATTGCGAACACTCTGTTAGCGCTCACCCCCGTTGCCATAATTCCAACCGGCGCTAATTTATCTTAAGGAGGCTCTTCATGACAGGACAAATTACTCTGGAAGAAACAGCCAGCGGCGGCACTTACACCTACCGCGACGGCGATCATCCGGCAGCGGAAATGACCTTTTCCAAAACCGGTGAAAAGCTGATTATCATTGATCACACCGAAGTACCGCAAGTTTTTCGCGGGCAGGGCGTGGGCGTAAAACTGGTCGAGCGCGCGGTTGAAGATGTGCGCGCGGCAGGCAAGAAAATCATTCCGCTTTGCCCGTTTGCCAATGCGCAGTTCAAGCGCCATCCCGAATGGCATGATGTGCTGTCGGGGCGGTTGAGGGAGAAGTAAATGAGCTGGAATCCGACCATCGAACCGCAATGTCCCGATGTTAAAAGCATGGACTTGATCGAAACGCTGATCGTGCCGCGTGCGCGTGATGTGTCCGGTTTTGAAGTGCGCCGCGCGCTGCCTTCGCCCAAACGCCAAATGGTCGGCCCGTTCATCTTTTTCGACCAGATGGGTCCAGCCGAATTTCTGACCGGTCAGGGCATTGATGTGCGCCCGCACCCGCATATCGGGCTGGCAACAGTGACTTATCTTTATAAAGGCGAGTTCCAGCACCGTGATTCGCTCGGCACCAACCAGATGATTTATCCGGGCGAAGTCAACTGGATGATTGCCGGAAACGGTGTCACCCATTCCGAGCGCACCAGCGAGAAAACCCGTCAAAACCCCAGTTCGCTTTTAGGAATTCAGACATGGGTGGCCCTGCCCGAAGAAGCCGAGGAAACCGGCGCGGCGTTTGAACATCATGGGCGCGAAGCACTGCCTTTCCTTGAAGGCGAAGGCAAGCAGGTCCGGCTGATAATCGGCGATGCTTACGGGCAAAAGGCACCGACCAAAACGTTCACCGAGATGTTTTATGCCGATGCGATATTGGAAGCGGGCAGCACCCTGCCCTTGCCTGACAATCATGAGGATCGCGGCATTTATGTCACCGAAGGGTCGATCGATGTCGCAGGCGATGTTTTCGAGGCAGGGCAAATGATGGTGTTCAAGCCCGGCGACAAGATCAGCGTTGCCGCCGGTCCAGCCGGTGCGCGGCTGATATTGCTTGGCGGGGCAACGCTTGGCGGTCCGCGTCATATCTGGTGGAATTTCGTTGCCTCATCCAAAGAAAAAATCGACGATGCGAAAGCGGCCTGGGCCAATGGTGATTGGCAGCATGGCCGGTTCAAATTGCCGCCCGATGATAATGAGGAGTTTATTCCGCTGCCATAAGTTCCGTCAGAACATGCCATTGTCATGGGCACTGTGTTCGGGAAGTTCCTGAAGCACATCCCAATGTTCAACAATTTTGCCGTTATCATCAAAACGGAAAATGTCGATACCGGCATATTCAAGATTGTCGGGCCAGATCTGGTGGCAGTGCAAAACAACGTGATTTGCCTGCGCTACAGTGCGCTTCACAATGACTTTCTTGCCGGGATAGTCACGCGCCATACGGTTAAAATAATCGATGAAGCCCTGCTTGCCGGATTCAACATGCGGATTATGCTGGATATATTCATCGCCGACATAAGTTTCGATCGCTTTTTCCGGCTCGCAGTCATTAAACATCATCTCATAAAATGCCACTGCATTTTTTGTGTTCAGTTCAGGATTGGTCATAAATATCCACCTTCCACGTCACTGCTTTATAGTTTGAATAACATTGCCGATTTGTGTCAGCTGATCGCTCAACCGGTTGGTTTTGCGCCAGATCAGACCGATTCTCCGGCTTGGAAGCGGATCGTTAAACCGGCTGATGGAAACCTTCGCCGATCTTGTTTCAATAGGGACCGCCATTTCAGGAATCAATGTCACACCGATACCGGCACTGACCATTTGCACCAAAGTTGTCAGCGAACTGCCATCCAGCCCATCGCGCGGCTGCTCCGGTTTTATTGCGCAAAACGAAAGCGCCTGCTCGCGGAAACAATGGCCTTCTTCCAGCAGCAAGAGGCGCATTTTAGCAAGGTTTTCTATGGCCGGAACAGGTTTTTCAGCCTCACCGGCAGGACGCACAAGAACAAAGTTTTCCTCAAAAAGCGGCATTTCAAACAGCGCTTTTTCCGAGGCGGGCAAAGCAACAAGGGCAGCGTCCAGACGCCCGTCATTAATCTCGTCAATCAACTTCCGGGTCTGCGTTTCACGCACATGGATGTCCATGCCGGGAAACTTACTTATCAAACTCTCGATAACTGCCGGTAACATATAGGGTGCGATTGTCGGTATAACGCCAAGGCGCAAGCGCTCCATCACGCCGCCGCGCGCGGCGCGTGCCATATCACCCAGCTCGTCGATCGAGCGCAATATAGACTGGATACGTATGACAAATTCCTCACCAAAACGCGTCAGCCGGATTGTTCTGGGGCCGCGTTCGAAAAGCGCCGCACCAACCGATTCTTCCAGTTCCTTGATCTGCATCGACAGCGCGGGCTGCGAAATCGCACAGGCTTCGGCAGCGCGGCCAAAATGATTATGCTGCGCCAGTGCATCAAAATACTTGAGTTGCTTGATGGTCAGATTTTTCATAAGGTAAACTTATCACTTCCATCAATTAATTCAACTTCGCCTAATGACATATTTCTGTTACGAGACCCCATCACAACAAACAATCATAAGGTGCGCATAAGCGCCCAAGAACACTGAGGAGTTTAACATGAACGATAAAAGCAACGAGCAGGGCAAATGTCCCGTCGCGCATGGTGGCAAGCAAATGCTGGCGACCGGTAATGCTGCCAATATGAGCTGGTGGCCCGATCAGTTGAACTTGAAAATTCTGAACCAGAACTCCAAAGACATCGACCCGATGGGCGATGATTTCAACTATGCTGAAGAGTTCAAGAAGCTCGACCTCAAGGCCGTTAAAAAAGACCTCGCCGACTTGATGACCGACAGTCAGGACTGGTGGCCGGCCGATTACGGTCACTATGGCGGCTTGTTCATTCGCATGGCATGGCACAGCGCCGGTACATACCGCACCTATGACGGGCGCGGCGGCTCATCGACCGGTTCGCAGCGCTTTGCACCGCTTAACTCATGGCCGGACAACGGCAACCTTGATAAGGCTCGCCGCCTGCTTTGGCCGATCAAACAGAAATACGGCAAGCAGATCTCTTGGGCCGATTTGATGATTCTGACAGGCAATGTCGCCATGGAAACCATGGGCTTTAAAACATTCGGCTTTGCCGGTGGCCGCGAGGATGTCTGGGAGCCGGAAGAAGATATTTACTGGGGTCCGGAAACCGAATGGCTGGGTGATGAACGCTATAGCGGCGAACGTGAACTGGCCAACCCGCTCGGCGCCGTTCAGATGGGCCTCATCTATGTGAACCCGGAAGGCCCGAACGGGAACCCCGACCCGCTTAAATCCGCATTTGATATCCGCGATACATTCGGCCGCATGGCGATGAATGATTATGAAACGGTAGCTCTTGTTGCCGGTGGTCATACATTTGGTAAAGGCCACGGCGCAGGCCCTGAAGAAAAAGTGGGCCGCGAACCGGAAGCCGGCGGCATGGCCGCGCAAGGCTTTGGCTGGGCTAACAGCCACGGCACAGGCAAGGGCGGCGACACGACAACTGCCGGTTTTGAAGGTGCATGGACAGCCAACCCGACCAAATGGGACATGGGTTATTTTGATGCGCTTCTCGGCAATGAGTGGGAGCAGGTTAAAAGCCCTGCCGGTCACATCCAGTGGCAGCCGACAGCCGCATCCAACGCGGCGCAGGCTCCTGCCGCGCATGACCCGTCACGCACAGAACCGCTGATGATGACAACGGCTGACATGGCCCTCAAAATGGACCCTGAATATGCCAAGATCTCAAAGCACTTCCATGAGAATCCGGAAGAGTTCGCTGATGCTTATGCCCGCGCATGGTTCAAGCTGACACACCGCGATATGGGTCCGACAAGCCGTTATCTGGGTGAGGAAGTGCCATCGGAAGTATTGCTCTGGCAGGACCCGGTTCCGGCGCATGAAGGCCCAATGATCGGCGACAAGGAAATTGCCGAACTGAAAGAGAAGATCGCGGCCTCCGGCTTGAGCGTTGAACAGCTTGTTTCAACCGCTTGGGCATCGGCGGCGACCTTCCGCGGATCAGACCGCCGCGGCGGTGCCAATGGCGCGCGTATCCGTCTTGAGCCGCACAAAAACTGGGATGTGAACAATCCTGCCGAATTGGCAAAAGTGCTGGATGTTTACGAAGGCATCAAGAAGGATTTCAGCGGCAATGTTTCAATCGCTGATCTCATTGTGCTTGGCGGTTCTGTCGGCATTGAAAAAGCGGCTGGTGGTACAATCGAAGTCCCGTTCACACCGGGTCGTACCGATACAACGCAGGAATTGACCGATATTGATTCTTTCGATGTCATCGAGCCAAAATATGACGGTTTCCGTAACTACAAGAAAACAGACGACCCGCGTTCAACCGAAGCGCTGCTTGTCGACCGGGCGCAATTGCTCACGCTGACGGTGCCGGAAATGACTGTTCTGGTCGGTGGTATGCGTGCGCTCAACGCCAATGCCCACGGATCAAAACACGGTGTGTTCACGGACAATCCCGGCACATTGACCAATGACTTCTTTGTCAATCTGCTCGACATGGCGACCGAATGGAAATCAACGGACGAGAGCGAAGAACTGTTTGAAGGCCGTGACCGCAAAACCGGTGACGTCAAATGGACCGGCACACGCGCCGACCTTGTTTTCGGTTCAAACTCGATCCTGCGTTCAACAGCGGAAGTCTATGCAATGAGCGATGCAAAAGAAAAATTTGTCCGCGATTTTGTTGCCGCATGGACAAAAGTCATGAACCTTGACCGTTTCGATCTGAACTAAAATAAAATGAGGCGGCATCTTATGGTGCCGCCTTATCCAACAATGTCTAGCCCGTGATAAAGTCGAATTTTTTAAGTTCTTCAGGGCTTAGATAATAAAGTTGGGACGGCGGTGTTTCCAAAGCAAAATTCCACACCGCAGGCTGAACACCCATTTCATCAAGATAGCGCGTTATACGCGCGGTGGTTGATTGCGCATCCGACATTGCTTCAGCCGCAGAAAGCGGACTGCCGCCGGCAGCATAAATCTGGTGCAGGCCAAACGCTGCTTTTTCATCAACCTGCCGGTTTGTTCCCGAAGCAAAAATCAACGGACAGGCAGAAGCACACAATGCGCCTTCATTGATTGTTGTATCGTAGCCTTTTTCACGAATGAGGGCACCCATTGTCAGAGCGCTTTGCAAAAAGCCGCCCGGACTATCCAGCGATACACTTTTGACATATTCGCCAATCTTGTCGATTTCAGCAGCGAATAAGTCAGCTGTTTCCGGCTCGATTGTACCGGTTAGCTGCAACACGCCTTGGCTGCCAAGTTTCACGCTCATGGATGCGCGATGCGTGTCGGCTGGCGTTGTCACAAAGTCAGGCTGTGCGGTTTGCGGCGATTGCGGTGTGCCGTCATCGGGCGGCGCTGCCGGTAAAACAGGCACAGGCCGTGCGCCATCAGGCACTTCATAAGATGCGGCGCGTTGTAACTCCTGATAGTCGATATAAAGCGTGCCGATAACACCGCCAAGCATACCGAAAAACACCGCTTTGATCAGCTTGGTATCATCATAACGTGCCCAAAGACGGCGCCAGATTGATTGCGTCGCTGCGGTCATTTTTTAACAATGCTCGAAATGGGTGTGACCGAATGATTTGAGGCTGTTTCATCGCGCTCAATATCTTGATCAACAGGCGCGTCTTTGTCAGGCATTTCGTCAATTCGGGCCGTGTCATCACCATGGCTCATCTCGCGGTACACGGCCAATGCCCGCATCATATCGGCCGCAGACATGGTTTCCGCATCGGCTTGAATCGCCCCTTCGCGCATGGAAACACTTTGCGCAATGGCAAGCATGAAGACCAGCATGGCAGGCAAGAGATCAATGGAAATTGCCCCTGCCCAACTTGGTGCAAAATCACTGGCATAGCGAATGACCGCTTCTGCGCTCGACAGCGGTTGAAACCGGCGGCTTTCCACGCGCGGCTCTGCGATAATTTGATCGGCGGCCTGGGCCAGAGCTTGTGATTGCGCTTCAACGGCCGCTTCAATTGTCGCCATAACGCGGCTCTGGCGCGCAGCAAGATCGGCATCCAAACCATCGGCAACTGGCGCAATAAAGCCAACCGACAGATCTTCAGCTGCACGTTTCACAGAAGGCGCAATGGAGGTTTCCTGCAAAGCGGCGATGACGCCGGACAGCGTAACCGCTTCTTCGGCATAACGATCAGCGCGTGGCTGAACCGGTCCGGGGGCAGAAACCAGTGAACGCATGGCCGACAAATGCTCACGGCCCTTTTCAAACAGTTCTTCGGTTTGTGTGCGTGAATTGCGGATCGCGCCGCCAAGTTCATCAAGCTGGGCGCCCATTTGGCCCAGAAGCTGAACGACAGAGCCGGAGCCTGATGTTCCGGTTAAAGCGCCATTGCGGCGCTCGTCTTCAGCAAGGCGGCTAAAGCGCTCGGAGGCGCGTTGCACATCCGGCAAAAGGCTTTCCGCCGACAGCGCACGGCCATGGGCCGCATCAAGATCACCGGCATATTCTTCAAGAGTGACCGCCAGATGCTGTTCTAGCGCGGCAGAACCGGCAAGCGCCGCCGCATTAAGCCATGATGACATGGCGATAATCATGCCGCCGCCGACAACCATAACGCCCATCAGCGCCAGCCTGCCGGAACGCTCGATAATCAGCGGGAAAAACCGCATGAGATAAGCCCAGAAAACATAAATACCGACAGATACGGCACTGGCATAAATAATCGCGGCGAAAAATATCTGTGTGGCCGAACCGTCCAGCAGGCTGCGCACACCAAGATAGGTGTAAACGCCGCTGGCCAGCGCAAGAACCGCAAGCGCAAAATGCGTCATTGCCCCGACATTTGTCATTTGGCTGCGAATTTCGCCCGCTCTTGCCCCGTGTCTCATTTATCCACCCCGATAATATCAATGCTATCTTATGGCTTTTGAATGCGACAAGGATTGGGCGAAGGCGAATATTTATCAAGCATAAACTTAGGGTCTGAACCCCAAGCAGGGAACCGGAACAGCCAATGCGCGTTTAGAGCTATCAAAGGGGCAATAGTGTGAAAAACAAAAGCTGGATTAAAACTTTCGCCCGTAGCGGCTATGCATCGCGCGGTGTCATATACACCATAATCGGGTTTTTTACGTTTCTGGCGGCATTTGACCCCGGCGAAAAGAAAGACACGCGCAGCGCGCTGACCGAGATTTTACAGCAGCCCTTCGGCTATATTTTACTGGGCATACTGATTGTCGGGCTTATCAGCTATTCCCTATGGAGATTGTTTCAATCCATTGCGGATGCCGATCATCATGGCTTAACCGCAAAAGGTATTGCGATAAGACTGGCGCTTCTCGTGAGCGCGGCAACCTATGCCTCACTGGCATATTACTCCTTAGCGCGCCTGGACCTGGTACCCAGCCGGTCAGGTGACGCTGAAGAAACCTATATTGAACAGGCAAGAGGGCTGATTGGCGAACGCTATGTCGCGCTTATTCTCGCTTCTGTTTTCGTCATTATCGCTGGCGCACACATATATAAAGCTCTCACACGCAGATATGCCGATCATCTGAAAGCCAGCGACAAGGCAATGGTCTGGATACACCCGATCGCTATATCCGGCTTGATTGCGCGGGGCATAATATTTCTTGTTATCGGCATATTGCTGTTCTTCCAATTTAGCCGCGCAACAAATGACAATCAGGATGACATTCCCAGCCTAAAGGATGTCTTGTCCTATATTGAACAAATGCCTTACTCCTCCGTTTTGCTGGCTGCATTGGGCATAGGAATAATACTTTTTGCAGGCTATTCATTTGCCGAAGCAAAGTGGCGCCGTATCAATCTCACCAAGGTTTAAGCTGTCAACTTCTTTGAATTGACGGCAGGCGGGCATACAATTATAAGGTCTTCCAATCGCGCGGGAGAGATCGGCCAAAAGAGCCGGCGCCGAAGGAGCAACCGCCCCGGAAACTCTCAGGCAAACGGACCGCGCGATCGATATAACATCTGGAGAGAGCTGGCAATGTGGCCGGCCACCGAAGGAGAAAGTCCGTACCGGCCGCCGGTACTCGCTGACAAACCAAAAATGGTGTCGGCGGTGGGCAAACCTCTCAGGTTCCCTGACAGATGGGGCATCATGTGCAGTGCACTGCCTAGCCTTTGTCAGGAGATATTTATGACTCATATTGCAATTATCGGCGCTGGAATTACCGGCACAACCACCGCATGGGCGTTGCTCAAACGCGGCTATGACGTGACCATTTTTGACCGTAACCGCTATGCCGGCATGGAAACCAGCTTTGCCAATGGCGGACAATTATCAGCGTCCAATGCGGAGGTGTGGAACCATACATCCAGCGTTTTGAAAGGCATGAAATGGCTTTTGCGAAACGATGCGCCGCTTAAATTCAATCTCGCACCAAGCTGGCATAAATATTCATGGATGGCTGAGTTTCTGGCCAATATTCCTCACTATGAAAACAACACAATCGCGACGGTAAAGTTGGCGATTTCAGCACGCGAACATATGTTTGAGACCGCGCGTGATGCCGGTGTTGATTTTGACTTGGAAAAGCGCGGTATCCTGCATATTTACGAAAACAAGAAGTCGTTTGATCACGCAACAAAGGTCAATGCGCTGCTGGCCAAAGGCGGGCTTGAACGCCTTGCGGTTTCCCCGCAAGAGGTCAAGCAAATCGAGCCAACGCTTAACGGTGAATTTTACGGCGGCTATTACACAAGTTCTGATTCAAGCGGCGATATTCATAAGTTTTGTGCGGGCCTCGAAGCCGCCTGCGTCAAACGCGGCGCAACCTTTTTAAACGGCGCGGATGTAAAAAATATCGATCATAAGAATGATGAAGTCATCATTTCCTACGGGCGCAATGGCCAATCCGAACAGGCTAAATTTGATGCTGTTGTCGTATCGGCAGGAGTGGGAAGCCGCAGTTTTGCCGCCCAGCTGGGTGACCGCGTCAATGTTTATCCGGTCAAAGGCTATTCCATTACCGTCGCACTGCCCGACGAAAAAAGTCAGGCGGCAACGCCGTGGACTTCAATCCTTGATGATGAAGCAAAACTTGTCACAAGCCGTCTGGGTAAAGACCGATTTCGCATTGCAGGAACCGCCGAGTTTTCCGGCTATAACCGCGATATCCGTGATGACCGTATTCGCCCGCTTGTTAAATGGTGTGAAAAACTGTTTCCGGAAATTTCAACCAAGCAGGTTATCCCCTGGGCCGGCCTGCGCCCGATGATGCCCAATATGATGCCGCGCGTTGGTGCCGGTAAAAAATCCGGCATCTACTACAATACAGGTCACGGTCATCTTGGCTGGACTCTGTCATCTGCGACCGCCGAAATGATCGCGGAAAAGATTGAAGCGGACCGCCGAAGCAATGCGCCGAAAATCAATCATTTTGCGGCCAAGCCGCAATCGGTGACACATTAAGCGCTTCACTTTATGCCTCCTCACCGTAAAGTGAATTTTCAGTGAGCCCGCAGCTATTTAAGCTCATTGAAAATGAAACGATTAAGGCGGCAATAATGAAATTCGCTCACTGGACATATCTTACGCTCTCAGGCTTCATGCTCAGCATTTTTCTGGGAGCGGCAGCTTCGGCACAGGATGCGCCGAAGCTGACCGGTGTTGTCGAACTTTTCACAAGTCAGGGCTGCTCATCCTGCCCTCCGGCGGATGCCGCGCTGGAAGAATTTATCAAGCGCGATGATGTTCTGGCGCTCGCATTCCATGTTGATTATTGGGATTATATCGGCTGGAAAGACACGCTTGCATCTCCTGAAAATACCGCCCGTCAATATGAATACCGTAAGACGTTCAACACACGCAGCGTCTATACCCCACAAGCCGTCATCAATGGCCGCGCGCACGAAGTCGGCTCGCGCGGAAGCACTATCCGCGAAAAACTGGCAGAGGATATAGCGCAGGGGCATGGCCTTACGATACCGGTTTCAATCAGTGAAAACGGCACGCGTATAAGCGTTAAAGTGGATGATGGACCTATGCCGGATGCGGCAGGTGTAAAATTGATGATTGTCTACTTTAATACAGAAACGCCGGTTCAGATCGAGCGCGGCGAAAATGCAGGCAAAAAGATCTATTACCGAAATTCGGTGATAGACACGGAAGTCCTTGGCATGTGGGATGGTATGTCGATGAGTGTCGACATTCCGGCAACCGAAATCGAGGCCCATAAGGCCGATGGCTTTGCGGTGTTGCTGCAATCGATTACGCAAAACAAATCACCGGGCGCAATATTGGGCGCTGCCAAACTGATTAAAAAGAAATCTTAAGAATTGAAACGCATTCAAGCTGCCATGTGGACCGGTTCAACGTTGTTGGAAGGGGCTGGGGGCTAGAGAATCCCAACAATCGCAGAACCGGTCTTGGCATCCGCTCATATCAAACGGTGCTAGGGTAACTAACACGCCCGATCGGGCTTGAATGGACCGCGCTAGTAATTGGAGGATTGATTTTAAGTGCGGCGCGCTCGCGGCAGAAATGCGGCGAGACTGTGGCACGCGATCACGCTTCGTCTGCATCTGTACAACTCTGTGAGTGATCCGTTAGCAAAGAATTAACCGTTTATAATCTCAGCACCCGATATATGTCTGCGCTTGCAAAGTTTGCAAATTCCGGCGACGATCATGCCAACGGATGGAGAAGATCATTAGCAAACACAGCAATTCAAGCGCCGGCTTCAATAATGTAGTGTCCATTTCTGAGGCCCGTAAAAAGTCCCAAAAGCCTGACGTGAGGTTTGACCGGCGGGAACTCGATCAAATTCTGCAGGTTTATTCCTTTATGGTGGCAGGCGGCGACTGGCGTGATTACGCGATTGACCATATGAGCGACAAAGCTGTTTTCTCGGTCTTCCGCCGCGCCTCTGAAATGCCGCTCTTTCGAATCGAAAAAGATCCCAAACGCGCACAAAAACAGGGCGCCTACAGCGTTATTACAGCCGCCGGTCAGGTGATCAAGCGCGGCCATGATCTAAAACAAGTGCTCAAAGTTTTCGACAAGGCGATCAGGCTTGTTCAGTCAGACGAACACTTCAGAAGCTAGCTTTTTTGCCGGTAAAGCGTCGCTGGATATTGATCCATATCGGGATCAGTATCGCCGCCCTCACCAAGCGCCAGCTGCATGAAAACCGAATCAAGCCATTTTCCATGCTTGAAGCCTGTCGCGGGCATTATACCGATATGATCAAACCCGAGCCTTTCGTGCAGCCGAATCGATGCGCGATGCTCTACCCCGCCGCCAATAACACTGACCATCTGGCGGAAACCAAGCCGTGTGCATTGGTTGATCAGTTCGACCATTAACTTGCCGCCGACACCCTGACCTTGTGCTTTTTCGTCGATATAAACCGAATTCTCCACGCACCAGCGAAACGCCGGTCTGCCCCGAAAAGTACCGGCATAGGCATAGCCCAGAAGCGTATTATTTTCGTCCACACCAACAATGTATGGAAAGCCTGAATCTTTTAGTGCAGTCATACGCGCCAGCATCTCGGTTTCATCCGGCGGATCAAGCTCGAAACTGGCTGTGCCATGTAAAACAGCTTCGCGGTAAATCGCCGTGATCGCGGCAATATCATCTTCAGCAACGTCGCGGATAATGAGTTCAGACATGGTACACTCCAATTGATATCTGCCTGATACTCAAGAATGTTTCTGCGCGAAACAAAAAAGGCGGCTCGAGGGCCGCCTTTTCACTGGCAATGCAGTAACTTTTATTCCTGGTTCATAAATCCAAGCAGGTTCAAAATATGAATGAACATGCTGATAAAGCTACCATAGAGCAAAAACGCACCGAAAATAGCTTTACGGTTTGCAACGGACGCACTGTCTGATTCCAGATACATCTGTTTGATTTCCTGTGTTTCCCAAGCTGTGATAGCCGAGATAAGCAGAACATAAACCGCAGAAATACCAACGCTTACAAGTGAGCTTTCAAAGAAGAAAACGTTAGCAAGCGCGACAACGATCAGGCCGATCATCGCCATAACAGCAAACTGGCCGATGCCGGACAGGTTCTTCTTTGTTGTGTACCCCAAAAGGCTCATTGAGCCGAATAGAACAGATGTGATGGCAAATGCCTGCACAACAATGCCAGGGGCAATGTTGAGATAAGCAACGACCATCGGCGCGATTGCCAAGCCCCAAAGAGCCGCATAGCCCCAATAGGCCGCATGTGCCACGCCTTCACTTTTCGCGCTGTAAATAAGCTTCGGACCAAACCAGCTGGCCGCGAGCAACGCGATGAAAAACACAATACCCATGCTTGAGATTGTTGAAAGCAGGGCCGGGCTGTTAGCCAGTACCAGCGTAATGCCGGCTGTTAGCGCAATGCCCAGCGCCATATAATTGTAGACGCGGATCATATAGGCCCGCAGGCCCTCATCGATAACCGCGTCACTGCGAACGCCGCTCTGAGCGGCTTTTTGATAATTTTGATATTCAGCCATAGTGACCTCTAAATCTAGCAAAGCGTCCCGTCGGGTGTCCGGTCTCAAAGCTATTTTTGAAACCGCGGCGCCGCTGGCGGGACTCCAGCATGCCTGTACACAATATGATGAGAATATTTGGTCAAAACAAGACCATAGGACTCAAGAATCGCACTAAATGACGCAGAATTTACGTTTTTGAGGCGATCACAATCATATCGTTAATAAACCCGCCCTGTTTGTTAACCAACCAAGACGCCATTACAAATTCCGCAGCACCGGTGCAGCTTTTTGTCCAAGCACACGCCATGTGCCCGCAAGCCCGAATCCAACAGTACACACAAGCGCGATTACAATCGTTGCCGCAGCAATATTAGGCTCGAAAGTCCACGGCAATGTCATGATCCGGCTGACAATAAACCACGCCGCAAACCCGCCTGCGCCAAGCGCAAACAAAGCCGTGGCAGCGCCAAGAAGCGCATATTCGGTGACAAAAGCGGCAATCAGCGTTTTGCGCGTTGCGCCCAGCGTTTTAAGGACAACCGCGTCGTGAACCCGCGCACGGTTACCGGCAGCCAGCGCGCCCGCCAGCACCAGAACAGAAGCGATAAGCGCCACCGATGCGGCAGCACGTATCGCTGTTGCCAATTGGCCGACCACGCGGTTGACGACATCGATCGCATCTTTGACGCGAACCGTTGTCACAGCGGGAAACGATTGCGTTACCGATGTTAAAATTGCTTTTTCAGTCGCGTTGTCAGCATCCGGCATTGTCAGTGTTGCAAGCCATGAATGGGGTGCGCCTGCAAATGTGTTGGGCGAGAAAACCATCACAAAATTGATCGCAAGGCTTTCCCATTCAACCTGCCGTAGATTGGCAATTTTTGCTGTTATATTGCGCCCCAAAACATTGACCGTGACCGTATCGCCAATGGTCAGACCAAGTTCGCCCGCTTCCTCGGCCGCAAAGGAGACAAGCGGTTCGCCGGAATAATCTGCGTCCCACCAGCTTCCCGCTGAAAGTGTTGAATTTTCCGGCAGGTTCTTCGCATAAGTGATCCCGCGATCACCGCGGAGTACCCAACGCGCCTCAGGCGGCACTTCGATGGTGGAAACATCCTGTTCGTTTAATGCAATAACACGGCCTCGCAACATAGGCACACGCACGAGCTTGCCGTTATCCTGAACATCGCTTTCAACCAGTGACGCGAAATCCTCAACCACATTGGATTGAATATCGACAAAAAAGAAATTCGGGGCACGTTCGGTGATGTTACCGGCAATTTGACTGCGTAAATTGCTGTCGATAAGCGCCAGTGCGACGAGTAATGTCAGTCCCAGACCAAGCGCCAGAACCACCGATGGCGTTAAAGCGCCCGGCCGGTGAATATTGCCGACAGCAAGCCTGAGCGGTGTACCTTTCACCGTGCCGACACGGCGCGCAATCGCCATAAGCATTAGCGAGACAAAGCGCAGAACCACAAATGCAAACAAAACACCGGCAAGAAAATAAATCGCAATCCGGCGGTCAACGGAAAAATAGATCGCCAGTCCTGCCAGCAGCAACGCTGCGATCAACGCGCCTGCCCAATAGACAAAGCGCGGCAGATCGGTGACGGCCAGATTTTGATCGCGGAAAAGGCTGGAAGCGGCAATATCGCGTGCGCGGCCGAGCGGTAGAAGCGCAAACACAAAAATTGTGAGCATGGAGAACAAAACCGCAAGCCCCAGCGCACCGGGATATAAAATGCCCGTCGTCGGTAAAGGAATAACACCTGCCAGCGCGGCCTTGGCTGCAATTGGCGCAATCATCGCCAATATTAATCCAAAACCGATGCCAATGGCGCCGACAATCAATATCTGGAACAGGTAAATCAGCGATACCAAATCGCCCGGCGCACCCAGACATTTAAACGTTGCGATGACATTGCGTTTGGAATCCAGAAATGCGCGCACCGCATTGGCAACGCCCACACCGCCTGTCACCAGAGCTGTCAGGCCGACAAGTGTGAGAAATTGCGCGAAACGTTCAACATTGGAAGAAAGCGCCGGCGCTGCATTGCCGCGAGAGCGCGTTGACCAGCCTGCGTCCGGATGGGCTAAATTTGCGCTGTCGATAGCCGCTTTCACATCAGCATTTTGAGTGCCATTCGGCATACGGATTTTATACACCCGTTCGACAAGCGAGCCGGGCTGAATAAGGCCGGAGGCTTCAAGCCCTTGCGTGCTCATAACAAGGCGCGGCGCAAAACCGATACCGTCAGACAACGCATCGGGTTCTTCAACAATCGTGCCGCGTATCTGATAGGTCTCATTGCCGACCAGCACATTATCGCCAACCGCAAGGTTCAAACGGTCCAGAAATAATGGCTGGACAAACGCGCCAAATGCTCCGTCGCGCTTGGCAAGCGCATCAAAATCATAAGCAGGCTCGGTCTTAAACGCGCCATAGAGCGGATAGGCATCATCAACGGCCTTAACTTCAACCAGCGACTGATCGGACTGGTCGGCAAGACGCGCCATAGAGCGGCTGCTTGCGCTGACCGCGACATCGCCAAGGCTTTCAAGCGTGGCAAATTCCTCAGGCGTTGCATCGCGTTGGTTAAGCTCGAAGCGTATATCGCCGCCCAGTATCGTGCTACCTTCCGCTTCAATACCTTGTGTAACCGCCTGACTGATAGCGTTTACACCGCCAATTGCCGCTGTACCCAGCGCAATACAGGCAAGAAAGACATAAAATCCTGAAAGTCCGCCGCGGATTTCACGGCACGCAAAGCGCCATGCCAGCGCAATCATATTTGCATTGCCCATGGGTTACGCTGCCGTTTTTGATTTTGATTTGGTGTCCGCCTGAACCGTTCCGGAATTAACGCGGACCTTGCGGTCACAGGATTCAGCAAGCGCCGCATCATGGGTCACCAGCACAAAGGTCATGCCGCGTTCTTTCTGTTTTTTGAAAATAAGCTCCGAAATCTGCTTGCCGGTTTCAGAATCAAGGTTGCCGGTCGGCTCGTCCGCAATCAGAATCTTCGGATTAGGTGCCAATGCCCGTGCCACAGCAACACGTTGCTGTTCACCGCCGGATAGCTGCCCCGGATAATGTGTCAGCCGGTGACCAAGGCCCACGGCCTCAAGCTCTTTGCGGGCAATGTCAAACGCATCGGCTACCCCTGCAAGCTCGAGCGGCACCGCGACATTTTCAAGCGCGGTCATATTCGCGATCAAATGGAATGACTGGAAAACAAACCCGATATTCTTACCACGAAACTGGGCAACCGCATCCTCGCTCATATCGCTGATCTTTGCGCCGGCCACATCAACAGAGCCGCTATCGGCATGTTCCAGCCCTGCCAGCACCATCAATAATGTGGTTTTGCCCGACCCTGAAGGCCCGATAATACCGATGGCTTCGCCTGCATTGATTGTCAGATCCACATCCTTGAGCACATGGACAGCACTTGCACCCTCACCCAACTTCAAATTGACATTTTTTAAGTCGATCACGGGTTCAGACACGATAATTGCTTCCTATATAGTGGCTAAGACTGTTGCTTGGCGTAACGTTAAATGGGGTTTTTGTACCAATGTTCAAATCATTGTCGCGTAGTTTTTCGCTTTATGGACTAATTGTAATGTTTGCGGTTTCCTCTGTGAACGCCCAAACTTTGCAAGGTGTTGGCTTCGGCGACAGTCTTATGGCCGGTTACCAGCTTGAAAACGGAAACGGATTTCCGGACCAGCTACAGGCAGCATTAAAAGAAAAAGGGTATGACGTTGCCATCGCCAATGCCGGTGTTTCAGGCGATACAACTTCAGGCGGTCTGTCCCGCCTTGAGTGGTCTGTGCCCGACACAACAGATTTCGTTATTCTGGAACTCGGCGGCAATGACGCCCTGCGCGGCATCAAGCCCGAAATTACACGCCAGAACCTTGATGAGATGATTACGGCCCTGAAAACGCGCGACATTGACGTTTTATTGGCGGGCATGGTTGCCCCGCCTAATATGGGCGACGCCTATGGAGAGGCTTTCAATAAAATCTACGCCGATCTGTCAGAAAAGCATGATGTGCCGCTTTATCCGTTCTTTCTTGAGGGAGCGATTACGAATCCCGAACTGATGCAGGATGACGGTATTCACCCGACAAAAGAGGGTGTGGAAGTCATGGTTGAGAATTTTCTACCCTTTCTCGAAACTTACCTGACCGCGCAAAAGACAGAGTAGAATTCACACACTGTCTTGCATCTGTCACAAAATCATGATCGGCTCGGCGAAAGGGGAAGTGATTTGCTTTTGTAAATCACGCAGTTAATGGGGATCGTCTGATGCCACGTTTGTTTGCCGCCTTAGAACTACCGCACACCACCATGATGCAATTATCACTGATGCGCGGCGGGTTGCCCGGCGCCCGTTTTATTGATCCGGAAAACTACCATCTAACTTTGCGCTTTATGGGTGACCTTGAAAATCATGTCGCCGATGAGGTCGCGGACGCGCTTGGCCGCGTTAACCGCAAACCATTTGAGCTGACACTGTGCGGCCTGGGTGTTTTTGGTGGTAAAAAGCCACATTCCCTGTTTGCGGTTCCTAAAAGCTGCCCTGAAATTTTCGAATTGCAGGAGGATATCGAGCGCACATGCCAAAGACTGAACCTGCCCGCTGATCCGCGTAAATTTACGCCTCATATTACAATTGCCCGTTTGCGCAATGTAACCGCCGAACGCGCCGCAAAGTTTCTGTCCGAACGCGGCGGATTCTTTGCCCCGCCTGTAAAAATCAAGGACTTCGTTCTTATGTCATCGCGTGATTCAATTGGCGGCGGACCGTATTTACGTGAGGAAATATATCCGCTGACACGGGATCAATATTCCGTGGGCAATTACGATTTCGAACATTTTAAGGATCAAAATGCCGATGCGATGCATTAAGACTCGGTAAAACGAGGAGAAGCATCATGGCAAAACCAACACTCAGTCAGGACGAGTTAAACGCAGCTTTATCAGAGCTTGGCGACTGGACACTTGCCGATGACGGCAAGTCGATCTCCAAAAAATTCAAATTTTCAAATTTCGTCAATGCTTTTGGTTTCATGACCAAAATGGCCATCGTTGCCGAAAAAATGAACCACCACCCGGAATGGTTCAATGTTTACAACCGTGTTGAGGTTACACTGACAACGCATGACAGCGGCGGCATTACGGAGCTGGATGTCAAACTGGCAACAAGAATGAACAAAGCGGCAGATTAGGCGCCCTATCGTAAACGCCGTTAAAGCTTGAACTGTTCTTTTGGCATCCCCATTTATAAGCCATGTCGATAAAAAGCGAACAAATCGAAGAAATTCTTGAGCCCGGTTCCGAGCGCCAGCGCAATAACCGTGAAGAAAGAGTGCGCAAACAATTCTGGTCAACGTTGCGCAAGGCAGCCAATGTCTTGCCAATGGCCGAAGAGGTAACCGCAGCTTATTTTTGCGCGCTCGATAAGGAAACACCGACGAAAGTGCGTGGCACCTTGCTGGCGGCGTTAGCTTATTTTGTCCTGCCTCTGGATGTTTTGCCGGACTTTATTCTAGGCCTCGGATTTACCGACGATTTGGCGGTTATCATGGCTGCAATTGGCGCAGTGCGCTCCAATATTACAGATGCGCACCGTTTGGCTGCCCGCAAAGCGCTTTCTGACGACAGCGACGAGATTTAAAATTCCGTATCAACCAGCGCATCGTTTTCCAGCGCGCGCCTCAATCGCCCGAAAGCCAATCTAATACGTGATTTCACGGTGCCAAGCGGCAATCCGGTCCGCTCCGAGATCTGGCTATGGGAAAGCCCCAGAAAAAACGCCTGCCTGACAAGTTCCAACTGTTCCTGCGGCAAGGACGCCATTGCTTCCTGTACACGCTCATCGCGTTGATCGGCATCTATCAACTCATCTACAGGTTGGACGGCAGAGGGCTGCAAAAGCGGTTCGTCAGGATCTAGTTGCGCTGATTTATCCCGCCGCACGGCATCAATGCGCCGGTTTCGCGCCACACGGAAAAGCCAAGTGCTTAATGATGATTTTGAGGCGTCATAAAGATGCGCTTTTTGCCACAGGACGACCATGACTTCCTGCGTCAAATCCTCGGCGGCATTATCGTTCATATTAAGGCTACGCAAATAGCTTTTTAAACGCGGAGCAAAATAGTCAAACAATTGCGCAAATGCCTGCCGGTCCCGCGAGGTGGCAACACGCTCGGTAAGCACAGCAAATTCCCGTTGCAGTTCAGTGCTCATATATTTGGTGGCCTATCGTCAGCGCGTTTAAAATACATCCATGACACAATTGTAGGGCGCGATATTCAGAATTCACGCAATATTTCAATTTAAGCCCAACTCTTGCCGTTTTTACCGAACACATAGGCTCAGGGACTTCAGACTTGGGTTGAAGCGAGGGCTACTTCTAGAAAATTGATATTTTAAAGCTTTTGTTTAAGCTTTAGTAACCAACATTAAGCCATTTTCAAAGTTATTCGCGGCGACAGCGTTCGCATCGCGTCGTCATCGCCAAACCCACAAAAGTGGTAGGATATATGTTTCAGGGATCAAAAATCACAAAGTCAATTCTAGCTGCAGGCGTTCTTGCTGCAACAACGGCTGTCGCTTCTGCACAGACACCGAACCGGATTGGCCAATTCAACGACTGGAGCGCGATCAGTTATCAGGGTGCAAACGGTAAAATCTGCTATGCGGTATCCGTTCCCACATCGAATGCGCCGGCATCTGTCAATCATGGCGACAATTTTTTCGTAGTGACCCAGCGTAGAGGTTCGAATGTTTCTTACGAGCCGCAATTTATCGCCGGTTACACACTCAAAGAGTCATCGAAAGTGACCGTTAATATTGACGGCAAGGACTTCTCGTTCTTCTCGAAGGCCAACACCGCATGGACTGAAAATGCGGCGGAAGACCCTGCAATTGTCGCCGCAATGCGTGCCGGTTCGAAAATGAATATCAAAGCGACGTCGCGCCGTGGCACAAACACGTCCTATGAATATTCATTGTCCGGCATCACAGCCGCGCTCAAAGCCATTGAGGACTGCAAGTAATCTTGCACATAGTCCTTCGGGATAATTATCATTAGACGGTCGGGCAGCAATGTCCGGCCTTTCTTGCATTTGACCTATGCGGCCCGGGATAGTGACTGAAACACATATTCATGATAGGCCGCGCTAAATTGAACCAGTAGTTTGTACTCATGGCACTTTCACTCGACCTGACAGATAAGAAAACCCGCAGCACACTCAGTGCCAACCAGTTCATGGACCAACGACCAACGCTGGTCGGGTTGACGCGCGAGCAAATGGGCGAGGCGCTGCGCGAAGCAGGCGTTGCCGACAAGCAGGTCAGAATGCGCACCCAGCAGCTCTGGCACTGGCTCTACATACGCGGTGTCGATGATTTTGATCTGATGTCCAATCTTGGCAAGGATCTGCGCGCACTGCTCAAAGAGAAATTTACCATCGCCGGCCCTGAAGTTGTCGAAGAGCAAATCTCTGTTGACGGTACGTGCAAATGGCTGATGCGGTTTCCTTCACGCGGGGCCGGTGCGCCGGTTGAAATCGAAACTGTGTATATTCCGGAAGAAGGGCGCGGCACGCTGTGTGTTTCAAGCCAGGTCGGCTGTACGCTCACCTGCACATTTTGCCATACCGGCACCCAGAAACTGGTGCGCAATTTGACATCCGGTGAAATTGTGGCGCAGGTCATTCTTGCGCGCAAGCGTTTAGGAGACTTTCCCGATCTAGATACGCCTGCCGGCGCAATTGTGCCGTCCGAAGGCCGCAAAGTTACCAATATCGTCATGATGGGCATGGGCGAGCCGCTTTATAATTATGACAATGTGCGCGATGCGATGAATGTTTTCAGCGATGGCGATGGCCTGTCCTTGTCCAAGCGCCGCGTAACGCTTTCGACCTCCGGCGTTGTGCCCAACATCATCAAAATTGGTGAGGAAACCGGCGCAATGCTGGCAATATCGCTTCACGCTGTGAACGATGAACTGCGCGATGTGCTGGTGCCGATCAACAAAAAATACCCGCTCGAACAGCTTCTTGATGCGTGCCGCAATTATCCGGGCCTGTCGAATGCGCGCCGCATCACCTTTGAATATGTGATGCTCAAGGGCGTGAACGATTCACTGGCTGATGCAAAAGAACTTGTCCGTCTGCTCAAGGGAATTCCGTCGAAAATCAACCTTATTCCCTTCAATAAATGGCCCGGTTCCGATTACGAATGTTCGGACTGGGACAAAATCGAAGAATTTGCCGATTTCATCAACGCAAATGGCTATGCGTCACCAATCCGCACACCGCGCGGTCAGGACATTCTGGCAGCCTGCGGTCAGCTTAAATCTGAATCCGAGCGCATGAAGAAAACCGAACGTCTGGCCTATGAAGCCATGATGATCGCAGGCCACGGGGATTAGGTCTACCGCGCCTGCGTTGTCAAAATCTTGACAGCAAATGCGCCGAAAACGGTAGCAAGCGTCCAGTCCATTGCACGCATAATGCGTGGGCTCTCAACCAGAAATGCCGAAAACCGGTTTGCCATGAAAATCATCGGCAGGATAATCGGAATCGCCACACATAAAAAGAACACGCCTAAAAAGACCAGCTTTCCCGGTGCATGCGGATCATTGGCCGACACAAATTGCGGCAAAAATGTCAGGAAGAAAATCACGATCTTCGGATTGAGAATATTGATCCCGATACCGGTCAGATAATGCCCCCACAACGAGCCGACTTTGGTTTTCTTGCCGCTGCGCGGCGTGAACGACGAGCCGTGACGGATTGACTGGTAAGCCAGCCATATCAAATAGCCCGCGCCAACGATTTTGAGAGTTAAAAATGCGGTGGGTGCTGCCACCAGCAAGGCCGACAAACCAAGCGCGACGAGCATGGTGTGGATCAATATGCCGGTAACCGCACCGCCAAAACAGGCTAGGCCCGCCGCACGGCTATGGGTGATGGCACGGCCGACATAAAGCGCCATGTCAGGGCCGGGTGTGACAGCAAGAATAGCACTCGCCAGCGCGAATTGTAACAATACTGCAATCGAAGGAACATAAGATAACATGACGGTTTTCCAATAATACTTGCCCGGTGGGACATCCCATGCCAAACCCCGCCTCAAATGAAAGGCAGAAAAAGTGCAGATAAAGAGTGATAACCAATTTGGCTTTTGGGGCAACCCGCTATTCTTGGCAGCGACGCTCTTTTTATGGTTTGCGATATTGGTGATATTTCGCACTTTTCCGGGCGTCGATATCTTTGTTGCCGACTTTTTTTACCGCGAGATTGCATGTTCGGGTAATGCCGCAACGCAGTCATGTCATGGATTTCCTTATGCGATCAACACCGCGCTGGCGACAATTCGGAATATCCTGCACAGGGCACCGGTATTTATCGGTATCGGGCTGATTGCCTTGGTGCTCTTTCGCTATGTCAAAATGAAAGGCAGAGTGGACGACGCATTCCTCAATCAGTCGCTGGTTTTGGCAAACCTCCTTTTCGGTACTTTGCTGGTCGTCAATACGGGCTTTAAAGAGAATTTCGGTCGTGTTCGTCCACGCGACATTCTCGACTTCGGCGGTAAGGGTGATTTTACATTGCCCGGCGATTTCATCGGCCAATGCATATCGAACTGTTCTTTTCCATCCGGTGAAGCTGCGGCCGGCGGATGGTTTTTATGTTGTGGACTGCTGTTTGCGCCGCAATGGCGCAAGAAAGCCTACATTCTACTGTTTATTCTTGGTGTCTTCATGGCATCACTGCGCGTTGCGTTCGGCGCTCATTTCATCTCAGATGTCATACTTGGCTACCTGACAACACTCATCACCTGTAGTTTGCTGGCAATCGCCTATGAGCTGGTACAAAAACGGCTTGCGACTAGCTAAAGCGAACTTGCGCAAACGACAAATCCCAATATGGTGCGGCAAACACTCCCAAACTGGAAAAACGAATGTCTAAGAATCTCAAAGATGTAAAAAAAGTAGTACTGGCCTATTCCGGCGGACTGGACACATCCATTATCTTAAAATGGTTGCAAACAGAGCTGAACGCGGAAGTTGTAACCTTTACCGCCGACCTTGGTCAGGGTGAAGAACTGGAGCCTGCGCGCAAAAAGGCGGAATTGCTTGGCATCAAGGAAATCTTCATCGAAGACGTGCGTGAAGAGTTTGTCTCTGACTTTGTTTTCCCGATGTTCCGCGCCAATGCGGCTTATGAAGGCGTCTATCTTCTAGGCACATCCATCGCACGCCCGCTTATTTCCAAGCGTCTCGTTGAAATTGCGCGCGAAACCGGTGCCGACGCGATTGCCCATGGCGCAACCGGCAAGGGCAACGATCAGGTCCGCTTTGAGCTTTCCGCCTACGCATTGGACCCGAACATTAAAGTGATCGCCCCTTGGCGTGACTGGTCGTTTAAATCACGCACCGATCTTTTAAACTTTGCCGAGCAAAACCAGATTCCTGTCCCAAAGGACAAAAAGGGCGAAGCACCGTTTTCTGTTGATGCAAACCTTCTGCATTCATCCTCTGAAGGCAAAGTGCTCGAAGACCCTTGGGTTGAAGCACCGGAATATGTGCATATGCGCACTGTGTCGCCCATGGATGCGCCGGATGTGGCAACAGACATTGAGATCGAGTTCGAAAAAGGTGACGCAATCGGCCTCAACGGCGAACGTTTAAGCGCGGCAACCCTGTTTGCCAAACTCAACGATCTGGGCCGTGACAATGGCATCGGCCGCCTTGATCTGGTTGAAAACCGCTTTGTCGGCATGAAATCACGCGGTGTCTATGAGACACCCGGCGGTACAATTCTTTTAGCCGCGCACCGCGCAATGGAATCTTTAACGCTGGACCGCGGCGCAGCGCATCTTAAAGACGAGCTTATGCCGCGCTATGCCGAGCTGATCTATAACGGCTTCTGGTTCTCGCCGGAGCGCGAAATGCTTCAGGCAGCGATCGACCATTCACAGCAGCATGTGGAAGGCAAAGTACGCCTGAAACTTTACAAAGGGAACGTGATTGTAACCGGCCGCGAAAGCGACAAATCGCTTTATTCCGAAGCACTGGTGACTTTTGAAGATGACCAAGGCGCCTATGATCAAAAAGATGCAAACGGCTTTATCAAGCTGAACGCATTGCGCCTTCGCACTCTGGCAGCACGCGACCGTAAAGCTTAAAATGGAACAACGCAGTGTCTGAACAAAGCAGCGGTAAGGTTTCCATTGGCAGAACAAAAGCCAATGCCACCTCCAAACAGGGGAGATCTTATCGGCTCTTTGCTTTTTCCACGCTGCTTGTTTTGATTTTAACCTCCATTGGCGGCTGGTTATGGCTCAACCGCCAGCAGGAGCCTTACACCCTGACGATTGGCGCCGGTCCATTTGGTTCCGACGCCTTCAACTTACTCAGCGAAGTCAGGCAAGTGGTGCTGCGCCATTCAGATGAGTTGCGCCTGAGTGTCAAATCCACGCGTGACGGCTCGCAAAACATCGCCCTTTTGAACAATGGGGCGATTGATGCAGCCGTAATCCGCTCTGACACACCGGTGGTGGCCGATGTGCGCGGTGTGGCCGAACTTTATCCGGATGTTTTCCAGATCATTGTGCGCGACGATGCGCCCGCTTACACCGTCACCGATCTGACCAATATCCGTATTTCCATACCGGAATATGGCAGCGACGGGTTCCGCTCTTTTTGGGTCATTGGCGATCATTACGATCTACCCATAGATCAAATGCGCTGGAAGGCGGAGCCGTTTAATGTCAGCGTCGCGAAACTGTTGAGCGGTCGGACCGACGCTCTTTTTACCGTTCGGTCGCTACGCGACATGCCACTGATACGGCTATTTGAGGATGCCCAGCTCAAGCGCCTGAAACTGCGTTACCTTCCCATTGAACAGGCCGAGGCAATCGCGCTCAAACGTCCGTTTCTAACCACTGCGTCGATACCTCAGGGCGCATTTACCGGTGCAACGCCGGTCCCGGGTCGCGATACGCCCACATCGGCTGTTAAACGGATTTTGGTGACCCGCGCGGATATCGACCCTGAAGCAATACGTGAATTAACACGCATCATGTTTGAGAACCGTCTGGATCTAACCATCCGTTTTGCGCTGGCTTCCGCAATCAACGCACCGGATGAAACACAAGGGCTTTCTGTGCCGTTGCACGAGGGCGCGCAGGCCTTTTACAACCGTGATCAACCAAGCTTTGTGCAGGAGAACGCCGAGCCGCTTGCATTGGGCGTCACCGTTCTCACGCTGCTTTTGTCCGGCTTGATTGCGCTGCGCTCCCGCTTTGTGAGCAGCCAGAAGAACAAGGCTGATATTTATAACCATCAATTGCTGGACATTCAGAAACAGGCGATGCTGGCTGACGAGGCAGAAGAGCTTGATCTTTTGAAGGTTGATTTAAGCAATGTGCTTCAAACCGTCGTTATCGCGCTTGATACCGATGAGGTGACTGACGAAGGGTTCCAGTCTTTCTCGCTTCTATGGGACGCCGTGCGTGAAACGATCAATGACCGCTATCGCCAGATAAACGCATGAACCTTGGTTTTGCAGCCAGCCTGACCTTGGAATAGACCTCTAAGTTGCCTACCTCTCCCATAACATCGCCAAATTATCAGGAGCAAACATGACTGAGCAAACAATCAACCCCGCAATCACCACGTGGGATGGACCGTTCGGTATGCCGCGTTTTGATGCGATTAAGGACGAGGATTTTGGCCCCGCAATGCGCGAAGGCTTCAAAGTTGATCTTGCACAGGCCGAAGAAATAGCAGGCAATCCTGATGCGCCCACTTTTGAAAATACAATTGAAGCGCTGGAGCGCACCGGCGAAATTCTAAGCCGTGCGGCAACATTGTTTTTTGTCAAAGCCGGCAATGATACAAATGCGACCATCCAGAAACTCGAACGTGAGTTCTCGCCGCTTTTTGCCCGTCATGCCGGAGAAATGGCAAAGAATAAGAAACTGTTCCAGCGTATCGACACGCTTTGGAACAAGCGCGGCGAATTGGGCCTCAGTGTCGAACAGACGCAATTATTGAAAAAATACCACCGGAATTTTGTGCGTATGGGCGCAGCGCTGGAAGGCGAAGAACAGCAAAAGCTGATCGCTGTGAATGAAAAGCTTGCTGCGCTCGGCACACAGTTCGGGCAAAATGTCCTTAAAGACGAAGCTGAATGGGTGATGTATCTGGGCGAAGACGATCTGTCAGGCTTACCGGCATCGTTAAAAGACGCGATGGCATCCGAAGCAACCAGCCGCGAAAAAGACGGGCAATATGCTGTCACCCTCAGCCGTTCGCTGGTTTCGCCATTTCTGACCCATTCAGACCGCCGCGATTTGCGCGAAAAAGCCTATAAGGCGTGGATTGCGCGCGGCGAAAATGACGGTGAAAGCGACAACCGCCCGATCATCACACAAACGCTTAAACTGCGCGCGCAGCGTGCCAAACTGCTTGGCCATGAAAATTTCGCCGCGCTGAAGCTTGACGGCACCATGGCCAAAACACCGCAGGCTGTGAACGAACTGCTGGAAACAGTGTGGGAGAAAGCCAAAACACGCGCCGAGGAAGAAGCCGCAGATATTGAGGCGCTGATGCGCGAGAACGGCGATAATGCCGATCTGGCCGGTTGGGACTGGCGCTATTATGCGGAAAAAATACGTGTGGCGCGCTTTGCCTATTCGGACGATGAAGTGCGCCCCTATATGCGGCTGGAAAATATGATCGAAGCGGCCTTTAGTGTCGCTGGCCGCCTGTTCGGCCTGACATTTGAGGAAAAGCAGGACATTCCGCTTTACCACCCCGATGCCCGTATCTGGGAAGTGAAAAATGCAAATGGCGAACATCAGGCTATGTTCATCGGCGATTATTTTGCACGGCCTTCAAAGCGTTCCGGCGCATGGATGAGCGCTATGCAATATCAGTCAAAATTGCTCGGAAAATCCGCGATTATCACCAATACGATGAACTTTGCCAAACCGCCCAAAGGCCAGGAGGCATATCTTTCCTTTGATGATGCCCGCACGCTGTTCCACGAATTTGGTCACGCCCTGCACGGTATGCTCTCCAATGTGACCTATCCGTCATTGTCAGGCACCAGTGTGTCGCGTGACTTTGTTGAATTACCATCCCAGCTATACGAGCACTGGATGACGGTACCGGAAGTCATGAACGAGTTTGCCACCCACAAAGAGACCGGCAAACCGATGCCCAAAGCATTGCTCGACAAGGTTTTGGCCGCAACCACCTTTAATATTGGCCATGACACCGTCGAATACACAACATCGGCACTGGTCGATATGGCCTATCACCAGAATGATCTGGAACTGGATAATCCGGCCGCTTTTGAGGCTGATCTGTTGGCGAAAATCGGCAAACCCGCGCCAATTGCGATGCGTCACCGCTCGCCGCACTTCCAGCACATTTTCTCCGGTGACGGTTATGCGGCGGGTTATTACTCCTATATGTGGTCCGAAGTTCTGGACGCTGACGCATTTCTGGCTTTTGAAGAAAAAGGCGATGCCTTTGATCCTGAATTGGCCAAGCGGCTGCTCGACAATATCTATTCCTCAGGGGCAACCATGGAGCCAGAAGACGCCTATATCGGCTTTCGCGGCAAGCTTCCCACCCCTGATGCAATGCTGAAAGGACGGGGCCTAATTTAGCCCCTGATTTAACCAATAGAAGCATGTCTCCCGAAAGTGGGCACCGGTTTCGGGATAAAGACATGCGGCAAAACAAAAGCTTTCAGAGCGTTTTATGATACGGTTAGCTTCTGAAAGCGCACTATTTTTCGGTTAAGGGTTTTCGCAACGCACAAACTCGTCTATGAGCGGCACAAATTGGCTTTTGTGCCGCTTAATTCATATCCGGAAAATGAACATGGAACTTCGCAACATTGCGATCATCGCGCACGTTGACCACGGCAAAACCACTCTGGTTGACGAACTATTGAAACAATCTGGCGTTTACCGCGAGAACGAGCGCGTTCAGGAACGCGCGATGGACTCAGGTGACATCGAAAAAGAACGCGGCATTACCATTCTCGCCAAGGCGACATCCATTGAATGGAAAGGTCACCGCATCAACATCGTGGACACGCCGGGCCACGCCGACTTTGGCGGCGAAGTGGAACGTATCCTGTCGATGGTTGACGGCGCAATCGTGCTTGTTGATGCCGCCGAAGGTCCGATGCCGCAAACAAAATTCGTTGTCGGCAAAGCGCTTAAAGTGGGTTTGAAGCCGATCGTCGCGATCAACAAGATTGACCGTCCGGACGGCCGCCACGATGAAGTTGTCAACGAAGTGTTTGACCTCTTTGCAGCACTTGACGCGACCGATGAGCAGCTTGATTTCCCGATTCTATACGGTTCGGGACGTGCAGGCTGGATGGCCGACACACCGGACCAGCCGGAAAATTCAAGTCTGGAGCCATTGCTTGATCTGGTACTCAAACATGTACCAAAACCAAGCGTCGGCGATGGCCCGTTCCGTATGATCGGTACATTGCTTGAATCAAACAATTTCCTTGGCCGCATGATTACCGGACGTATTCATTCCGGTTCAATCAAGCCAAACCAGGCCGTCAAAGTACTGTCACAGGACGGCAAAACCGTTGAAACAGGTCGTATTTCAAAAATCCTTGCTTTCCGTGGTCTGGAGCGCACCGCGCTTGATGAAGCCCATGCCGGTGATATTGTCGCCATTGCGGGCCTGCAGAAAGGCACAGTTGCCGATACATTCTGCGACCCTTCCGTTAGCGAATCTTTGCAGGCCCAACCAATCGATCCGCCAACCGTGACGATGAGCTTTATCGTCAATGATTCTCCACTGGCAGGCACCGAGGGCGACAAGGTAACGAGCCGCGTCATCCGCGACCGGCTTTTGAAAGAAGCCGAAGGCAATGTGGCGCTGAAAATCGAAGAATCCGGCGATAAGGACTCATTCTTTGTGTCAGGACGCGGTGAATTGCAGCTTGCCGTTCTGATTGAAACCATGCGCCGTGAGGGCTTTGAACTTGCCGTATCGCGCCCGCGCGTTGTCTATAAAGAAGGCGAAAACGGCGAGCGGCTCGAGCCGGTTGAAGAAGTCGTCATCGACGTTGACGATGAACATTCCGGCGTTGTTGTTCAGAAAATGTCTGAGCGCAAAGCCGACCTTCTGGAATTAAAACCATCCGGCGGCGACCGTGTCCGTCTGGTATTCCATGCACCGACCCGTGGCCTGATCGGCTATCAGTCCGAGCTGATGACAGACACCAAGGGCACAGCGATCATGAACCGTCTGTTCCATGATTATTTGCCGTACAAAGGTGATATTGGCGGGCGCACACAGGGCGTTCTGATTTCCAATGAACAGGGTGAATCGGTTGCCTATGCATTGTTTAACCTTGAAGACCGCGGCCCGATGATCATTGACGCCGGTGTTAAAGTTTATCAGGGCATGATTATCGGCATTCATATGCGCGACAATGACCTTGAGGTGAACGTGCTCAAGGGCAAAAAACTGACAAACGTGCGCGCCGCCGGCAAGGATGATGCTGTGAAGCTGACACCGCCGCAGCGCATGACTTTGGAACGCGCCCTGTCATGGATTCAGGATGACGAGTTGGTGGAAGTAACGCCTAAAACTATTCGTTTGCGCAAAACCCACCTTGATCCAAATGACCGCAAGCGCATGGCAAAGGCCAAAGCCGACGCCTGATCCAAGCGGCATGTTGTGAACATCTGTTGATATTAAAACCCCGCATCTTGCGGGGTTTTGTTTAATGACTCATGGTTCTATGACCATGACCGCATTGACCATAGAGATTAGGCCAGCAGAGCGTAGCGATGCCGAGGCCATATCCCAAACCCACGCTTGTGCGTGGGAATATGCCTATGCGGGCATTATTCCCTACCAGTCCTTGCGCGAGATGATTAACCGCCGTGACCAGCGCTGGTGGGCCCGCGCCATCGACCGCGGCACTTCGGTGATGGTGCTTGATATGGGCGGCGGCGAAATTGCCGGTTATGTGACTTTTGGCCTGAACCGCGCACGCGCCTTGCCTCAGGACGGTGAAATTTACGAAATTTACCTCCGTCCGGAATATCAGGGCGTCGGCCTTGGCTCAAAACTGTTTAATGCCGCCCGCACGCGCCTTAAAACATTGCGCTGCAACGGCCTTGTCGTCTGGGCTTTGGAAGATAATACCGGCGCTCTTGATTTTTACGAAAATATTGGCGGCAGGGACATAGCCGAAGGCTACGAAACATTTGCCGGTCATACATTGCGTAAAATCGCTTACGTCTGGGAATAATTACGGCCCGAATGTCCGCATCGGAAATCCGGCGGCCAGCCCTTCATTGCCATGAAATTCAGGTTCATCAATCCGGCACCTAAATTCCCGCGCAATATTATCGGCCACTTCGCGTGCCATCTCGTTGGCATTGTCATTTTCCAGCGCATCCACATAGCCGACAACGCAGCCATCGCCAACGGCCGGTTGCGCAACCTTGGAAACAACCAGTACTTGACCTTTAGCGCCGTCAACAGTGCCGTCTTCAGCCGAAATGTGCCACCGGAGGATTGCAGCGAACGGAATCTCGCCGACCAAACGCCATTCTATCTTGTCGCCGACATTATTAAATGCCTGAAAGCTTTCAAACGCGCCTTCGCCAAACCAGTCGCCTACAAACCCGTAAAAGACCGATTCACGTGCATCGCCTTCCTGAAACAGAACGCTGTAACCCTTATAGCCCGCACAGGCAAAACTGCCGCCCAGCATATCCAGCTGATAGGCAATGCAGGTATCATCAATGTTCAGATCCGTATAGACGCTGGAGATTTCCGTACTCATCTCGATTTCTTGCGCAACCACCGGCGCGGCAATGAATTGAAACCCGACCAGCCCTGAAATCAACAATCTACGCATCTCAATCTCCCAATTTAAATGAAATCTAACGATTACAGAAAAGCAGTCCAGATACAAATTTAGCCTTTGTCTATGTTGCACCGCAGCTTTTGTCGGTTTATCAGAGCGCAAATGGAGATAAATCAATGAATATCGACGCAATTGCGATTGGTGATAACCCACCGGAAGACGTAAATGTAATCATCGAAGTGCCTGTTGGCGGTTCACCGATTAAATATGAAATGGACAAAGCGTCCGGCGCCCTCATGGTAGACCGGTTTTTATACACGCCGATGACATATCCGGGCAATTACGGCTTTGTACCGCACACATTGTCAGATGACGGCGACCCGATTGATGTCCTCGTCATGAATACCCGCGCGCTGGTGCCGGGATGCGTGATCAATGTGCGCCCGATCGGCGTTTTGAACATGGAAGATAATTCCGGCGAAGATGAGAAAATCATCGCTGTGCCGTCGAGCCATCTTACAAAACGCTATGAAGGCGTCAAAACGCATACGGATTTGCCGCAGATCACGCTTGATCAGGTTGAGCATTTCTTCCAGCACTACAAAGATCTTGAACCGGGCAAATGGGTCAAAATCGGTGCGTGGGAAGGCCATGAAAAGGCACAAAAGCTTATCACGGACGCGATTGCCCGCGCCAAGAAATAAACAATAAATGCAGTTAAATTGAAATATGCGCTGTAACTAAGGTTTCAGCGCATTTTCATATGCAGTTAGACGATGGCCGGTGCCAGCACATTCACGATAATCTGTTCAACGAAATAGATAATCACGAACAAAACGATTGGCGAAATATCAATACCGCCAAGATCGGGAATAAAGCGGCGGATCGGGCGCAGCACCGGTTCTGTCGCCTTGTAGAAGAAACTACCGAGCATTGCGACAAACTGGTTGGAATTGTTCACCACGTTGAACGCATAGAGCCAAGAAAAAATAATCGCGCCAATAACGATGAATTTATATATGCCCAATGCATATAAAAGGGTTTGAATTATTGCCAGGCCCACAGCGCCCTCCTTGATTGATTTACTACCAAATAAGCAAGCTGTGCACGCGGCGCAAGACCGCTACACATTACATATCTTTAAGGCGCAATAAAAAGCTTGGTTATTTTAAATAAAGTGCTTATCGGTTGGCGTATGGAAAGCGAAACTTTAAAATCTGAACAACCCGCACGTTTTGCCGCATTTTCCTATTCAGCCTATGCCAAATATTGGACCGCGCGCCTGTTCTCAACATTCGCTATCCAGATCGTTGCGGTTTCGGTGGCTTGGCAAATTTACGATCTGACACGCAATCCCATGGATTTGGGCATTATCGGCCTAGTTCAGTTCGCGCCGGTTCTCTTGCTGGTTCTTATTACCGGTGCCGTTGCCGACCGTTATGGACGGCGTAACGTTATGGGGCTGGCTGTCGCCGCTGAATTACTCTGTGCCGTGGCGATATTGTTCTTTTCCATGCGCGGCCTGACCTCACCGCTTCCCGTCTTTGTGGCGCTGTTCGGTTTTGGCATCGCGCGCGCCTTTTTCGGCCCTGCCTCCCAATCCTTGGTGGTTAATCTGGTACCCACCCATATTTTCCCCAATGCTGTCGCTTGGAATTCTTCGGCATGGCAATTGGCTTCCATTGGCGGGCCGGTGGCTGGCGGATTGCTCTATGGTCTTGGAGCCAACATCGCTTATTCGGTCGCAGCATTTCTATTTGCAGCCGCGCTTGTCCTGATTGCACTCATTCCCAAGCCTAAAGCACCAGCCAAAGTCATAAAAACCGACTTTTCATCACTGTTTGACGGGCTGCGCTATATCCGTAAGGAAAAAGTCGTTCTTGGCGCTATTTCACTCGACCTATTTGCTGTTTTATTGGGCGGTGCAGTGGCACTGCTGCCAATTTATGCCCGTGACATCCTCCATCTTGGACCTTGGGGACTTGGTCTTTTACGCGCAGCGCCGGGCATTGGCGCGGTGTTAGTCGCCGCATGGCTGGCCGCCTCTCCCGTGCGCGATCATGCGGGCCGGATCATGTTTATTTTCGTCGCCCTGTTCGGTGTTTTTACGATCATCTTTGGCCTTTCAACGGTGACATGGCTTTCCATCATCGCTTTGGCCCTGATTGGTGCGGCGGATATGGTCAGCGTCTATATCCGTGAAACGCTTCTGCAACTATGGACACCGGATGAGGTCCGTGGCCGTGTTAACGCGGTCAATATGGTCTTTCTGGGCGCATCAAACGAGCTGGGCGAGTTCCGTGCCGGTTTCATGGCCGCTTGGCTCGGCGCAGTGCCTGCCGTCGTTTTTGGCGGTGTGGGCGCTATCGCCGTTGCAGGCATCTGGGCTTGGAAGTTTCCCAAACTACTCAATGCGCGCCATTTGGAGCATCGCGACTAGAGCATGTCAGGAAAAGTGGGAACC
>NZ_JXMU01000031.1 GCF_001293565.1 Ahrensia marina
CGCGGGCATCAAAGTTTGTATCAGCGTTTGCATCAGCGGAGCTGTCCGCTTCAACCTCACTTCGAACAGGTTTCAAAGAGGCTTTGAGCGCCCTTTGAACAGCGTTTGAATGACCGCCAAACGCTTTGACTTGCACTTCATACGCAATCACTTTGCGCATAAGTTCGAGCGAAGTGTATTTGGGCGGTGCCACTCCAAGCACCTGCCACCAGCGCTCTATGCAACCGTCTCGATCAAGCCGTTCAATTGCTCCTACATCGACCGTTCGTGGC
>NZ_JXMU01000032.1 GCF_001293565.1 Ahrensia marina
TCCAGCTTTTCGCCAATCAACGACACGCGCATGCCATTGGGCTTCTTCAACATCGCAACCAGTTGGTCGCTCTTATTGAGTGTAGGTGAACTTGTTGTCATATCCGCTTCTCCGCTCTGTACCCAAAGCCGACCACCGGCCTTGTACTGAGCAGAGCCCGGAACCGGGCGCTAACGATCAAACACTTATATGACAGACGCAGTACTGCTTCCTTTCGGCAAAGAGTCCAGTCGAGAGATTGACAAATATCTAGACAGATTTCGTGTCGCCAGTTGCTTTCCGCTGAGGTCGCACTGCCCTTTCCGATTGGCTGCAATGGGCGGGAAGCGGACATTACCTAGCGATCCCAAGGAGAAAAGTGCGGCACTAATGTCAGATTAGCGTCGGTCTACCTGAAGTTTTTTAAGTCGAAAATTGTTAGTGATCTGACGAATTGGTGCTTTTTTAAGAGTGCAGCCAAATTGTAATTTGCAGTCAAAAACACTAAATCAACAATTTCGTAATTGCGTCAGCTATCAGAGTTTTGTTGGTCTGCTGCGGCAGCTCGCAGAATTAGTTCACTATCGATTTTTGACGGATCAAGATATTTTGGATTGGCGAGCAGAGTTCTCAGCACAAATCGAAGTAATTCGGCGGCTAGCTGCCGATCTTCTTTGCCAAATTCAGTGCCCTTGTGGGCAGCATTCTTTGAGCGATTCTTCCTTTTTCCATGAACGATCGCAGAGCGTGCTTCGTATAAGCGCTTAACTTTCTGGGCAATTTCGGGGGCTGGCTCAGCATCTGCCGACAACCAAGAAAGAGCCGCCGTGCGGAGTCTAAGTTTATAGGAAAGAGATTGGTTTTGGTCATCACCCAACAACAACTCTAAACCAATCGTGCCATCTAGAACGGCATCGGACGGGTCGCTGCGTGTCAGGCAACCATTTAAGCGCCTCATCGCAAGCCTTATTGATTCACTGTCGCTGTCAATTATTTGCTCGTACACATGCCGGACAGTATCCATTTCTTCAGCCGATATTGTAGGACATTCCTCAGCCCATCCGAAATTATCGAACTGAGCTGGATACTGCCGTAGAGATGCACCGTACACAGGCGGCAAGTCGCAATAGTAATCCAACGCCCAACCTCTTGGTACCCAGAGAAGTTGCGCGTAACCGGTCCTAACCCCAGTAGCTATTCTTAGCGCGCAGAGGAAAGTATCTGCGGCGTCCAACTCATTTTCAGATGCCGATGAAAGTGAGTTTGAAATTTCTGACGCACTATCACTTTCTATGGACCATTCATTGGATACAAAGGCATGGGTTGCAGCATTTACAACCTGTTTCGATGCTCCAGAGCCATACACAGGAAGCCGAGCGCGCGAGAGCTGAAGCCTCTTGGGAATACGTGATAAATAGCTCGACTCTGACAAACGGTAGTGATCGAAATCAAAATGCGTGAGGGCGATCGGCACCATTAATGTAATTCGATGTTTTCCTTGAACAACGCCAAACTTGAGCGGTGCCAAAATTGCGTTTCTGGCCTTTGGTTCTATCGGTGCTTCAATCCCATTATGATGCAAATACTTCTCTACAGCGCTGCCAACGATATTTTTGAGCAAGAGCTCGGAAAAAACTGCTTCATCCTTGTAATCGGTATATTTGAGTTTTCGACCGATATCATGCGTTTCAAGAAAATTCTTAAGGCTTTCATATGCTGGAAGTTCGCTATCGGGGACATCAAACTTAGCCATTAACGCACCAAGCAGCCCTCGGGACCTTACAACACCAACGTAATTTCGGGGAGATTTGTCATCGTAGAAGCCAGCCTCATGGAAGCTGGGAAAGCCAGCGCTTGTGGTAGTTTTTTTGGGATAGTCGTGATGTGGTCCGACATTAGTGCCGGGGAGCTTTATCTTTGCAACTACAGTGTTGTGAAGCTCGTCAAAAGCAGCTTCGAAAAGAGACTCAAACTCATGAAGCTCCTTTTTGAAGCGTTTAAACTTGGCAAGCCGCTCCTCAGATGTTGCATTCTCGCTCAAGTTACCTTCACCAATGCTTCTTTTCAATTTGTATCGAAACTTACACTTGAGCATGTGTAAGGAAAGTTATCCGCGTACAAAAGTAGTTTATCATACCACGAATACTAGTAAACAGCCCACATAGGTGGTCACAACGGAATTCAGGTAACGGCCAGTGTAGACCCATGATAGCGCAAGACCAGAAATATAGTGGTTGATCACCAATGTCGGCTTTGGGCCGGCAATGAAGCCGACCCAGTTTGCTTAAATTTCCACATTCTCAGAAATTGATAACGCGTCTTCGAGATCCACACCGAGGTAACGCACTGTGCTATCCATCTTTGTGTGACCAAGTAGCAGTTGGACTGCGCGCAGGTTACCTGTCTTCCGATAGATCTGAGCGACTTTAGTTCGACGCATTGAATGGGTTCCATAAGCGCTTGGTTCCAATCCAATAGATTTCACCCAGTCCTTCAGCATTCGCGCATATTGGCGTGTAGAGATGTGCGGGCGATCGTGGAAGCGGCCAGGCCATAGGAACTCATGTCCACTCATCATTGGATCTTGAAGCCAATCAATAAGTGATTTTCTTGTGCCTTCGCTTATCTCAAAACGAACAGGTGTTTTGGTCTTGCTTTGCAATATAGACGTACGCTCTTTGATTGAGCCAGCTGAGTACACATCGGTTACCTTTAATCTGACTAGATCGCAGCCGCGCAGTTTGCTGTCTATCGCCAAATTGAAGAGCGCTAAATCACGGATGGAATTGCTGAGTTCTAGGCGCACCCTGATGGCCCAAACGTGTTTCGGCAACAGCGGTCGTTTTTGGCCAATAATGCGGCCATAATTCCATGCGCGCTTAGACGGAATTATCATTGGAAGATTAGAAGCGGACATAGTGAAGTCTCCTCTACCATACCCTCCAACCGCAACACTCAGACATTAAGCAAGAGGATTTTGTCGCATAGCATTATGGAAGGCAATTTCCGCTTCGAGCCCAGAGCACTCAATGTTGCACTAATGGCCAATGACAGCTTTTTCGGGATTCATTAGACCATGATCCTTCCGATATCGACCGGGTGAAATGCCAAGCTGTCGCTTGAACGCCAATCCAAAAGCACTTTCAGATCCGTAGCCAGAGGCTTGAGCAATGCCTGAGATCGGCTCTACACCTTGCCGCAACGCAGCGCAGGCGCGTTCCAGTCTCCATTGGGTCAGGTAAGCCAAAGGGGGCAGCCCAACCTTTTCCGCAAAAATCCGAGCAAAAGACGACCGCGACATACTAGCCGCGCGGGCCAAGTCTTCCACTTTCCACCCATATTCTGGATTGCCATGCATCACTGCCAGCGCCCGACTGATTTTAGGGTGTGCAAGGCCGTTCAGCCACGTTGGCGAACGAAAACCATCCCCAAATGCATATGCCCGCAGCGCATGGACAAGCATAACATCTGCAAGACTTTTGCTCGCGGCATCGCTTCCGATTTTCTGATTTTCTAATTCACTGTCCAACAATGAGAGAGACAGACGCAGCGCTTTCGCGGAATGGCTCTGCGCTGAAATCTGGATGACCTTTGGCATAACCTTGAGCAGAAAATCGATGGGGCCACCATGCACATCGAATCCACCGCCAAGCATAATGGTATCGTCACCGCCAAAACATCCCGTCTTCCCTGTATCCCAATCGAAAGCGTTCAGCCCATCCATTGGGGTTACTGTCGCATCGCTTGCGACGACATATCCTGCTGCATTCGAGAGAAAGAATGCATCGCCCTCACAAAGATGCACCGGATTTTCTTCGTCAGGAATGAGCCAAGCTTCCCCTTTCATCACGGCAACAAATTTTAACGTCGTGCGCAGAGAAAACCTCAAAGACCACGCACCAGAGGCTTCCAGCCGTGAGCAACGGACACTGCGCAAATTGAGATGATTCAACACATCAGAAAGCACATCGATCATTTGGACGTTCTCTACAGATTTTCACATCTTAAATTATAGAAAATCCGCGCAGCCTCGTCAATTATTGGGAAACAGAAAACAAAACAAAGGAGATATCATGCCCCACACAACCCAAAAAGTTATTGCTATCACCGGTGCCAGCAGCGGGATCGGTCTCGCGACAGCAAAGCTGTTGGCCCAAAGCGGCGCGAAGCTTGTGATTGGCGCACGCCGCGCAGATAGAATTGACGCCGCCGCAGAGGGCTTGCGCCGGGACGGCGCAGATGTGATTTCTTGTAGCTTAGACGTCACCGACCGCGCGAGTGTATCGGCTTTTGTGAGCCAAGCCGTGGAACGGTTCGGCCAGCTCGATGTTTTGGTGAACAATGCCGGGATCGCCCCCATATCAGCTCTCGATGATCTGAACGTTGACGAATGGGACGCGATGATTGATGTCAATCTGCGCGGACCGCTCTATGGGATTGCGGCAGCCCTGCCGATCTTCCGACAGCAAGGAAGCGGCCATGTTATCAATATCGTCTCAACAGCTGGATTGGTCCTCGCACCGCATATGGCCGTCTATGCCGCGACAAAGAATGCGTTGCGGACGATTGGTGAGGGGTTGCGACTAGAGTCTGGTCCCGACCTACGTGTTACAAACGTCTCGCCCGGATTTGTTCAAACGGAGTTTGCCAGCTCCATTGCGGATGAAACCGTAAGAAGCGCCATCGAAAAACGAATGGGTGAAATCGGTCTGTCAGCCGATTCAATCGCGCAGACCGTTGCTTTTGCCATTAACCAACCATCCGATGTTGAAGTCGGCGACATTGTTATCCGCCCGGCGGCACAAAACTAGGGCCGGTTGGTTTTCTTTCGAGCAAGCTGCCCTTCATCTAGATCACTCGAACGGCAGTTTTGCGTCTGCAATGCCGACATCTAGTCACCAACAGCTCTCAGGTTGCTTCAATGTCCGCTCTTGGCAAAGCCAGTTTTGGTGGTCGAATGGCCGCAAAGGGCCGAAAGCGCCCCACCCTCTTACTCACATTGACCCATAACTCGCCATTATGGAACGAATTCAACGTGTGAATTGGAATTTCGAGCTTCCAATCGTAAATCCACCTAGCAACAAGTTTGAAGTGTAACGCTAATAGTTCAATGATATTCCAGCACTCCATAGCTCGCTTTCGCCCCACTCGGCCATTTACAGTGGCATTTTTTGAAGAATGAACTCCTTAGCAATCTGCTCGGGCAGGTGCGGGCGTGTCGGTTTCATGTAGCTGCCCAGGCCTGGTGGATTGGTCCACATTGCTTTCTTTTGAGGTTCCGATCATTAAAACAGTTTCAATCGCCTCGCATTCTTTTTCCAACTCGCCAAACGCTTCTTCGAACCCTCCCTGTCAACTGTAGCTGAATGATTTGTCAGCAGGCTTAAAATCACATTCAGCCCGATGGTCGATTCAAGGAACAAACCGGTGTTGGACGGTGCATAAAGAGCGGCATCGGCCAGATCAGAGCTCCAATGGCAATATTCATCAGAAACCACGATTGATGAGCGTCCCTGCCGTCTGGCAACCTTCATCAATTCCTGCCCCTCGGTTGCATAAGGCACAACGTCGATCAGTATAAGACATTCGTGTTTGGCACGATCATTTTTACTGTCCAGCCATTCGCCCAGCATTCCGTCATGTGGTGACAAATACTGTACATCGGGACGTGCAATGGAAAGCCGCCGCGCAAAATCTTCCGCCAACCCACGCACGGATTGAAAACCGGTGATATAGATTTTGTGCGAATCTTCTATAAGTTTAGTTGCACGCCGCCAATGGTCATTGCCGGTCTGCTCAAAAACCGAACGGATGACAGAAATTTCCGACTCCATAGTTTTGCTTAAGTACTTATTGATATCCGAGGTCGGAACAATCGGTCTGCCGCCAACCGAGTAATGCTGGCGCAAAATCTCTTTCAAGTGCTTTGTGCCATTATAGCCTAAACGGCGCATCAGCCTGCCGACTGTTATTTCACTAACACCTACACGCTCGGCCAGTGATTTTCCAGTTTCCGGCCCGATCGTCTGCACATTTAATAACATAAATTGCGCGATCTTTGCTTCCTGTTTAGGCAGACTTGGCAGGGCCTGTTCAAGCTTGCCTATAAATTCACCAAGCGGACCCTGCGGAAATGATGCAAATCCATCGCTCATAAGTGCCTCTTAAAATGACAGAATAATAACATTTGACAATAAAGTTATTATTACATCACCCTGTAGCAATCAACTGCGACTTGAATATCCAGATGCAAAACGAGGAGAGCAAGATGAATGCTTTGAAATCTATAAAAATTGCCGCGTTGGCGCTGACAGCTTTGGCAGCCACGAATGCCGCACAGGCGCAGGAAAAATTGAGCCTTTACAACTGGGGAGACTACATCAACCCTGAAGTTCTCACCAGATTTACCGAAGAAACAGGCATTGAAGTCTCCTTAGACACATATGGATCCAATGAGGAAATGCTGGCGAAAATCCAAGCCGGCGCGAGCGGATACGACATTGTATTTCCATCTGTCCATATGCACGACATTATGAGCCAGCTGGATTTGTTGGCCAAGACGGATATTGGCTCCAGCCCTGGCTTTGATAATATTGATCCTCAATTTGTACGCGCCAGCACTGACCCAAATGCAGAATACTGCCTGCCCTATGCATGGGGCAATGTCGGCATCGTTTACAACAAAAACAAAGTTGATGAACTTTCTGGTTGGGCTGATCTGTTCGAATTGGCAAAAAGCGGCGAGAAGATCATATTGCTTGATGACCCTCGTGAGACAATTGGCATTGGCCACATTCTGAACGGCACCTCTGTCAATTCCACTGATGAAGCAGAAGTGGTTGCCGCAGCAAATGTTATCAAAGATAATCTCGAAAACGTATCAGCGTTTTCTTATGATAGCATTCCCTTAGTGCAGTCAGGCGATGTGGCAGCCGCCCACTGGTATGTCGGTGCGAACATCTTTGTTCAGCAAAACCCGGACATCCTCGAGTACATAATTCCGGAAGAAGGGGCAACGATGTACCAAGAAGATATGTGCGTTCTAAAAAATGCTCCTAATCAGGCCAATGCAAAAAAATTCATGGAGTTCTACCTCAAGCCTGAAATTGCAGCTTTGAATGTGGAGCAACAAATGAACGGCACACCTAACATTCCTGCTCAAGCGCTTATTCCATCGGAAATAGCAGACAATCCTTCCATCTATCCGCCTGCGGATGTTTTGTCCAAACTGCAAATCTTCGAAGACCTTGGCCAGGATTTGAAGCTCTATAATCGTGAATGGACTGCGATTAAAACTGCACAATAAAACGGTTAGTACCTAAACACCTTGAGGCGCGCTGCATTCGATGTGCCGCGTCCTTTCAAAGTCACAACCGAGATATGCCATGTCCCCTATTCTAAACATTACTGGTGCAACAAAACGTTTTCACACGCCGGACGGTAAATCTGTGACTGCTCTTGATGACGTGTCTTTGCGTGTTGAACAAAACGAGTTTGTCACACTTCTGGGACCATCAGGCTGCGGCAAGACCACACTGCTGCGTGCGATCAGCGGATTTGAGGGCCTTGAAAGCGGGGCAATCGAAATTGCAGGTTCTCCTGTTACCCACCTTCCCGCGCATAAACGACCGGTCAACACAGTATTTCAGAACTATGCGCTTTTTCCGCATATGACGATTGCAAAGAATATTGCCTACAGCCTCGACGTTGCTGATACCCCCAAGAAAGAAATTTCAGAACGCGTTGGTAAAATGCTGGATATTGTCGGACTCGCCGGCTTCGGGGACAGAAAAATCAACCAGCTTTCCGGCGGCCAGCGGCAGCGCGTAGCGCTTGCACGCTCGCTTATTGCACAACCCAAAATTCTGTTGCTCGATGAACCTCTTTCAGCGCTGGACAAGAATCTGCGTCATAAAATGCAGCAGGAACTGAAATCACTGCAGGCCGAGTTCGGCATTGCCTTCGTATTTGTCACGCACGATCAGGAAGAAGCATTGACAATGTCGGACCGTATTGTGGTGCTCAGCGACGGTAAAATCCAGCAGCATGGCACTCCTGAAGACCTCTATAGAAGACCAAAAACGGAATTTGTCGCGCGGTTTGTTGGCGAAAGCAATTTGTTTGAAGGTCATGTCGTTGAAGCGTCATCTCAAAACGCTCTTGTCCAAATTGGGAACGGCCAGAAAGTTTCCATCAACAAGTCCGGACTGAGAGAGGGCGTAAAAGTCAAATTACTGGCGCGGCCAGAGGACCTGTCTGTCGGGCATAATGCAGACCGTGAAGGTCTGAAATTTAAAGCAAAAATTGATCAATTGTTCTTTGTCGGTGCAGACTATCAAATCCTTGCCACAACCCATGACGGACTTGCTATAAAAGCGACTTTGCGACCAAGCGCCCAGTCACGTGACCCTATTGGCTCGCCACGATCCGAAATTGAATTTTTTATCGATAAAGAGGCACTGCATGTGATTGCAGCTGAAGCGGTGCACGAATGATCAGTTCTAAAACGAATGTGGATCGCAGACGCATCATGCTCTTGGGATTGCTCGTCCCCCCAACGCTCTTTTTGCTGGTCTTTTTTATCGTGCCGCTTACCATAATGGTGATCTACAGTTGGCTTGAACCCGGACTTTACGGTGGTGTGGTTTGGAACTTTTATGATCTAAATTACGGCCGGATTTTAGGATGGGCCGACTCTCGATATGAAAAATTTGATCCGGTCTATCTCGCTATTTTTTTCAAATCGGTTCGTCTGGCGCTGACGACTGTCCTTATTTGCCTGTTCGTCTGTTATCCCGCTGCGTTCTGGATCAGCAAGATGAGCGACACGAAAAAGAATCTGTTTCTTTTTCTGGTTACCTTGCCCTTTTTCGTCAGCCTTATAGTGCGCCTGTTTGCCTGGGTTCTAATTTTACGGCCCACCGGATTTCTAAATCAGGCGCTGATGGGCACGGGACTAATATCAGAACCGCTCCAAATCATTTTCACAGATACCGCCGTAATTATTGGCATGACCTATGTGTTCATACCGTTCATGTTTCTTCCACTTTACGCCTCAATAGAAAAACTCGACATGTCGCTGCTTGAATCTTCATCTGACCTAGGCGCTACCCGGCTGCAAACATTCAGGCGTGTGATCCTGCCACTGACTTTGCCCGGCATCATCGGCGGTTCGATCATTGTATTCATTCCCGCACTCGGCAATTTTATCGTTCCCTCGCTTCTAGGGGGTGCAAAAGTGCTGATGATCGGCAATCTTATCGAACAACAGTTTCTTTCAGCGCGAAATTGGCCGTTCGGCTCTGCCCTTGGAATGATTGTTATGGCTGCAATACTTGTGCTTCTGGTTTACTACGTAAAAATGATGACCCGTGAAGACCGGTTAGCAAGAACGCCTTCGATCAAGGAGGTGCAGTGATATGAAAATTCTAAAGGTTTTGCGATCCAGTGCTCTGTCAATTTACGGCTACTTCTTTTTCGCATTTGTCTATGCGCCGATATTGCTGATCGTTGTCTTTTCGTTCAATTCAAACCCGGTCAACATGATGATCTGGGAAAGTTTTACCCTTGACTGGTACAAAACCATATTTGGTATGACCAACGCATCATCAGAATCCGCACTATATCTGGATTCAACCGACCAGCTTTATGCCGCCGTTCAAAACAGTCTCGTCATCGCTCTGACGACAACGCTGATTGCGACGGTGTTCGGTACGTCGATTGCGCTTGCTGTCGCACGGTTCAAGTTCAAACTGAAGGGCTTCTACAGGGCGTTGATGTTCATGCCCATGATTATGCCCGATATTGTCCTTGGCATTGCATTGCTGATTTTCTTTGTCAGCATCGGAGCCCAGCTATCGATCTACACCATCATTATCGGGCACTGTACGTTTCTGACAAGCTACGTGTTCATAGTCGTATCAGCGCGAATTGCCGATATGGACGAAACTCTGGAAGAGGCCTCCGCAGACCTAGGTGCCAATGGATGGACCACATTTCGCAGGGTGACTTTGCCGATGATTATGCCCGGAGTGATTGGCGGTGCGCTTTTGTCATTCATCATATCAATGGACGACCTGGTTATCACCTACTTCATCGCCGGCGTGGACAGCCAGACTCTCCCTGTTTTCATCTATGGAATGCTCCGTCGCGGCATCAAGCCGGAAATCAATGCGATTGCGACGATTATGCTTCTGTTTTCAATAATCATAGCGTCGATAGGTCTTTATATGAGATCGAGGAGAAACTGATATGGATGCCGGGATTCCAACCAAACCGCGCGCACGCGCTATAGGGTTAACTTTCTGCGGAGAAACCGGTCCATACAATGCCATTACGGATGTTCCGGGCGTTCTGGTCGGCTATGAGACGTTATCATCCTATGTCGACCCCGCCCTGCAAACAGGTGCTCTACCGGTTCTAACCGGTGTAACAGCAATTCTGCCACGCGGTTTTGATAAGACGCCCCGGCCGGTATGGGCCGGTCAGTTTTCACTGAATGGCAATGGTGAGATGACTGGAACACATTGGGTTAAAGACGGCGGCTATCTGGTTGGTCCGGTGATGATAACAAATTCCCATTCAGTCGGCCCTGTCCATGACGGTGCCACACGGTGGATGGTCGAGCATTATGCGGACAGCTGGCAGCATAATCATCTGTGGGCAATGCCAGTTGTTGCAGAGACCTATGACGGTGTTTTGAACGATATAAATGGCTTTCATGTTACAAAAGATCACGCGTTATCAGCAATAAAATCAGCAAAGTCGGGCACAATTGAAGAAGGCAATGTCGGCGGCGGCACCGGCATGATTTGCTATGAATACAAGGGGGGCACCGGTACGTCCTCCAGAACATTTGCGATTGACGGCGGTAACTTCACACTGGGCGTTCTTGTACAGGCAAATCACGGCATCCGACCATGGTTGACGGTATCGGGTGTACGGCTGGGTGAGACCATGTGCGCAGATAGAATACCGGGGTTCAAAAATGAGCGCGGCTCAATTGTGTGCATTATCGCAACTGATTTGCCGCTATCGCCGCTCCAGTTGGAGAAGCTCTCGCGCCGGGCGACCATCGGGATAAGTAAATCCGGTTCGCCGGGCGGCAACAATTCAGGTGACATATTTCTGGCGTTCAGCACAGCTAACGAGGCAGAGTTGCCGCAGTTTTCAGGACCTTGGAGAACATTCATAAGTCTCAATGACGAATTTCTAGACCAAGTTTACCTATCAGCTGTGGAGGCTATTGAAGAAGCTGTTCTGAATGCCATGCTGGCCGCAAATGATGTACCAACTGCTCGGCCAACGGGCTCGGTGTGCAAATCTATTGATGGCAAAGAACTTCTTGATAACTTGAATTTTTCTTGCTGAACTTTTTAAGATTTAGAGAGTGCCACGTTTGGCGCTTACAGTATTTTTCTGACACTAGTTGAGATGGGAAAAGATAATACAAAAAACGGTTTCATAAGTTGCAAACATCATGCGATCATTAAGTGCTAATAGAAAACCATCCATTGGAAGTGACACGGAAATTTAATCGTCGTTAAGTCTCGGCTCTTGTTTCTTATCCTCAAAAACAAACCTGGCCCGTGTGTTGGATATCCTTTCTATTCTGAGGCCTTCGAGAATTCGTTTTCGAACAGCACGGTCATCGGCGATGGCTTTTTCAACATAGTCGAAGTCCTGAATGATTTGCTCCGGCAGATGCGGGGGCAGTACGCCGGTTTCTTTGATGTAGGTGCGCAGACGCTGGAACATCTCGCGACGCTCAAGAATCTTTGAATCTTCGCCAAGCTGGAAGGCGACGGCATTGACCATTCGCTTTGCGCTTGGCTGCGTCATTTCATCAGCACGCATGTGAATGAGTGTTATGACATCTTTGAAGGCATCACGATATCCGCGTACATAGTCCGGTATTTGTGTCATGGTATGGGTGAGTCCTCATTTATGGTATGTGGCTACACACCGGATTGGCTTCCAATTGCGTCCTGATTGCGTCCGGAACGCTTGGAGGTTCGGCGTCTTTCGTGTCTGCCCTGTCTTTGATGTTGTAGTTGCCGTTAAGCTCTTACCGCTTGTTCACTCGTTTGAGTTGATCACCGAACTCATTGGCGATGTCACATAGTTCTTCTGCATCCGTTTCCGTTATCTGACGATCACTATTTGTAGCCTCATGGCAGAATTCATGAAGATCGGCGCAGAAGTTCTCGGCAGCCTTGATGCCAGGAAACCGAAGTCCGCGTTTGACATTTGTATCAAGGAGGCCGCCTTTGTCTCTCAGCGCGTCATGCCATGCTGATTTGACGGCTTTGAGCAGATTGCGCTTGTTGATTTTCTCAGTCCGCCAAACAGCATTGAGCCAGTCGCTATCACTATAACGCATTCTGGCTGGCAGTAGACGTTCATAGTTCTTTGCAAACAACAAAGCGCCCATACCTGCTGTCTTGTCAGTTTTAGGTGCAAGGCGTCGATCTAATTCTGCTTGAAGGATGAACGCCTCCCTGAAGCGCATGGTTTCATGGCACTTGCGCAATGCTTCTGGTGTCGTCGGGCCGGTAAACCTGATCGTCAGGTCTTCATTGATTTCAATATCGTCTGGATGAGGCAGGAAAGCTTCTTCGTCGATCGCAGAGCCCTCATCTGCCAGCGTCTGAAGCTTCGCAGTCATCACAGTCTTATAATCATGCCAGAATATGGCATCTGCTACCTTCTTGCGCAGCTGTATGCGCTCGGCCCTTTCAATCCGGTTTTGAATATCTTTCTGCGCATGGGCATTGCCGTTCAGCGCTGACTTGGCCTGTGCCTGCGCCAGCGCTTCTCTACCACTCATTTTAATAGGCTGGTCACCCACCTTTACGGTCAGCTCTTTGTCGGCAAATTCCAGAATGATTTGGTCGATGGCAAGCTGATAGGTGTGTTCCGATATCTCGATTACTTTGTTATTCGTTGCGCCGATTGAAGCCTTGCTGCTCTTGCTTTTTGTGGGCCGCCCCTTGGGATTACCGGACTGCCCTTTTTGAAAGCGGGTACTGTGACTGACATCTTGCTTGTCAGTTCCATTTGCATCACCAAGCAGAGTGCGCTGCTTAATCCTGTCAGTGTTTATCGCATCATTTGGTTGCGGCTGCTTTTTATTAGACTCATCTGTCATGACCGCACCTCGCCGACTTTGGAGCTGGTGACAGCGCTATTTGGATGGGACTTGCCTAATACTGATGATTGGTCGTTTGGCGCAAGCGCGGACGATGACGCGACTGCCTCCTTGTCTAGATTGCTTACAACATTCGATGATACCGGAACGTCCACTTCATCAGCGCCTAGCTTTGGGTCAGTACGCGCAGCCGGCGTCGCGTCACTGTCTTGCCCTACCGGCGATAGCCGAGGCCTATTAGTGTTTGTGACTGGCGGGAAGTCTGTATTCCGATGTTCATCCGGTTGGCTTTCTTTGAAACGTTCAGCGGCTATTTCCTCGAACGTCTGACCGCTTGCTTCCAACCGTGCCTGCTGGCCTGTGAGCTTTTGCCATCGCCGCACGATCGTGTCGCAATAGGCTGGTTCATATTCAAGAAGATAAGCAGTGCGTCCACATTGTTCAGCCGCAATCAGTGTCGAGCCAGAACCAGCAAACATATCCAGAACTATATCGCGTCTTTTGCTGCAATCCTTGATGGCATCTTCGATCATAGCCACCGGTTTAACCGTTGGATGCATGGCCAGTTCTTCACCGCGTGTTGCGCTCATCGAGCTAATACCGGCATAATCCCACACATTGGTGCGATAGCGACCTGTCTCGCCAAGCCCAAAGCTATTGATGTTGGCAGCCGTTCCTTTCTTAAACACAAAGACTAATTCATGCTTGGAGCGATAGAAGCTTCCCATACCGCCATTGGTCTTGTTCCACACGCACAGGTTCTTCAATTCATCAAAGGCTGTCTCACCCGCATCCAGCATCTCACGCATATGGCGCCAGTCCATACAGACAAAAGCAATAGCCCCATCACGGCACACTGAAGCCGCATTGGACAGTGTGGTTGTCAGAAACGATGTAAACTGATCTTTCGTCATCTCGCCCGAAGCAAAGGCGAACTCTTTATGCTTTACACTCCCCTTACCGCAGACATTGCCGTCGACCTGAACATTGTAAGGCGGATCGGTAAAAATCAGATCGACAGACTTTCCACCCACAAGCCGCTCAATGTCCCCGCGCCTTTGGGCATCACCGCACAGCAGCCGGTGCTTGCCCATCAGCCAGATATCGCCTGTTCTTGTAACGGGTGGCCCATCCACTTGCTCAGGCATCTTATCTGCATCATCGCCGCCGCTCTGATCATTAAACGCCAGTGCGATATCAATCTCTGCCAGCTCGAAGCCTGTCAGTTCCACATCGAAGTCAAGATCAATCAGGCCTTGCAGTTCAATCGCAAGCAATTCTTGGTCCCAACCAGCGTTGAGCGCCAGCTTATTATCAGCCAGCACATAGGCACGTCTTTCCGCTTCACTTAAGTGCGACAGCTTTAATGTGGGAACCTCGTGCATACCTAGCAACTCAGCTGCCCTCACCCGGCCATGGCCGGCAATGATCTCACCATCATCACTGATCAAAACTGGATTGGTAAAGCCGAATGTCTCAATGCTTTTTGCAATCTGCTTGATCTGACGGCGCGAATGGGTTCGCGCGTTCTGGTCATAGGGCGTCAACTTTAAAATCGGCAAATATTCTATCTCAAGGCTATCATTGGTCATCATCGCTACTCTCTCACGCTATGAAGGCACTCAAAAACGCCTTCGATTCAGTGAGACCAACAATACGCTCCTCATTTGACGATTAGAATCCGCCCTCACGCCACCACAAAGCCTCCAGCGCGTGAAACAGAACTAAATTCAACAAACCTACCCCAACCTTCAAACGCCTCTCCAGGGGCTTTGAAGAGGCTTCGAAAACGATTTGAAAAAAGCCGTTTTTGAGGCTTTAAAAACAGGCCGAATAAACCTGTGGATAAATATTACTTACGTTTACCGCGTTCTCACCGGCAGTCCGGATTCAGTTCTCGGTTTCTTCAGTAAAATTTATATTACTAATCCGCTTCCACGGCATCTTATAGCGTCAGATCACTTTGTGTCTCAGCATTCTGACCTTACTGCGTGCCTCAATTGAAGTGTTATCAAAATATATGCTCGCAAGTGATTTTTACTATTGAACCTCTAGTTGCTAGAGGTCTTAGAAAGATCTTGTCAGTGCAATCGGAGAAAAATTATGAAGCCTAGAAATGTTGAAAATTATGAATGGACTGTTTCAGGCATGGACTGCGCTTCATGCGCTTCAAAGATCACCAAGGCTGTAGAACGATTACCTGGCGTCGGCACAATAAAACTGTCTATCATGTCAGAGAAGTTAAAAATTGAACTTGATAAAGAAACGGGAAATCCAGCCAAAATTGAAAAGACAATCAGAAAACTAGGATATGGAGTTGAGCGCCAGATCAAAGCCATCCCAAGTACAACCGAAAAAGATGAACCCGATCAAGTTCATAATTGCGTGGACTGCAATCATGATCACGCAGACGAACATTCTAGTCGCTCTGTAAAGCATCCGAACAAAGTTGATGCAAACATTCAAAATGAACAGCAACGCCTTCATAATATTCCAACTGACCGTGAGACGAGTTGGTATCAATCAGCGAAAGGTCGTCTAGTTATTGGTACCGGCCTTCTACTTGTTCTTGCATGGGCCATTGAATTAGTTGCCGTGTCGGGCATTGGAAAATGGGCCTTCATTGTTGCTTGTGTGTTGGGTTTGATCCCTGTGGCGCGAAGAGCATTTGCCGCACTCACAACAGGCCAACTATTTACAATTGAAATGTTGATGACAATCGCAGCTAGCGGCGCGTTGTTTATTGGTGCGGCAGAAGAAGCCGCACTTGTTGTTTTTCTATTTGCTGTTGGCGAACTTTTAGAGGGAGTTGCAGCCAATAAAGCGCGTGATGGCATTCGTTCACTAGCCCAACTCGTTCCTAAAACAGCCCTACTCGAAGATAATGGAACAACTAAAGAAGTTGCCGCAGAAACTTTAAAAATCGGAGAGATTGTGCTGGTGCGCCCAGGCGATCGTGTTCCTGCCGACGGCCAAATTGTATCAGGATTCAGCGGACTCGATGAAAGCCCTGTGACAGGAGAAAGCATACCGGTGGCAAAACAGCCCGGGAATGATGTATTCGCCGGTTCGATCAACACGGAAGCAGCTTTGCGGGTGGAGGTGACAAAAACAGCGCAAGACAATACAATTTCCCGTATAATTCAGCTTGTCGAGGAGGCAGAATCCGCCCGAGCACCAACAGAGCGCTTTATTGATCGGTTCAGCCGCTGGTATATGCCAGCAATCGTCATTGCCTCGGCTCTCGTGATCGTCATCCCACCGCTTGTATTGGGCGAGGCGTGGGACACGTGGATTTACCGCGGTTTGGCTTTACTTCTGATTGGCTGTCCGTGCGCGCTTGTTATTTCTGTGCCCGCTTCAATTGCTTCGGCACTCTCTTCATCAGCCAGAAAAGGCATGTTATTCAAGGGTGGAGCTGTCATTGAAGCCGCTGCAAAGACGCATCAAATTGCATTTGATAAGACAGGAACACTTACTTACGGCCGACCAGTTGTGACGGACGTCATAGCTCTGGGTGATTATACCGACCATGAAATTCTTAAAATCGCTTCAGGCGTGGAAGCAGGTTCCAGCCATCCGCTTGCGGTAGCAATTTTGAGAAAAGCGGAAATCGAAAAGATAACCCTTCCTAAATCAGATGGCGCTAAAGCGCTCATGGGCAAGGGAGTTGAGGCCATCGTAGACGGTGTCCCGGCATGGGTGACAAGCCCCAAATATGCCTTATCAAGCAATGTAATAACCGATAAAAATATGGAAATTGCTGCCACATATGAACGTCAAGGTAAAACTGCAGTCATTGTTTATCGAAAAAACGAACCACTTGGATTGATCGCTATGCGCGATGAACCGCGCAAAGATGCTGCTGAAGCTATCGCTCAAATTAAACAGCTTGGAATTACGCCTATAATTTTGACTGGAGACAATGAACGAACAGCAGCAGCGATTGCAGATGGATTGGGCATGGAGTTTAGTGCCGGAATGTTGCCGGAAGATAAGCTCGAACACATCCGAATAATGAACCAAAAAGGCGGCGTTATGATGATTGGTGACGGTATCAATGATGCACCAGCGCTGAAACAAGCATCGGTAGGGGTCGCTATGGGTTCAGGAACGGATGTCGCGCTCGAAACTGCTGACGCAGCGATCTTGCGAGATCGCGTGACCGATGTTCCGGCAATGATCCGCATGTCACGAGCTGCCATGGCAAATATAAGACAAAATGTTGTGATCGCACTTGGGTTGAAGACCGTGTTTCTAGTAACCACAGTATTTGGGATAACGGGATTGTGGATTGCAATACTGGCAGATACGGGCGCAACTGTACTCGTAACAATTAATGCATTGAGACTGCTGGGGTATAACCCAACGAAAAGCGATGTCCGCTAACAAGACCTAACGAACGCAGATGCGATATCAAGATTATGCTTAGAAAAAGTATCAACGCATTGGACACAACCAATTTGCTCATCACATTATTAGTGAGACAAAGTGAGGACATAACATGGAAATCTCTCGACGAACTTTGATGATAGGATCGGGCGCATTCTTATGTGCTTGGACCACAAAAGCAGTAAGCGAAATCAATCCTAAAATACATGTCGTCAAGGGTCGCGGTTGCGGCTGTTGTTCGGCTTGGGCCGATTTGCTGACAGATCAAGGGTTTAGCGTGACTTCCGAAGAGCTTCACCCCGCTGACCTAATTCAGTTCAAGCTCCAAAAAGGAGTTCCGCAGGAACTCACTTCTTGTCATACCGCTGAAATCAATGGTTATATTATTGAAGGGCACGTGCCCGCTGCTGATATCCAAAGATTGATTTCCGAACGCCCTGCTGCAATCGGAATCGGTGTCGCGGGAATGCCCTACGGCTCCCCTGGAATGGGGCCGGAAAATCAACGCGAACAGTATGACGTAGTGTTGTTTAAAAAAAACCAAACGACGAAAATTTTCAATTCATACGCGCCTGTAAAATAAGTGAATTACTGAAATTTGACTCGGCTTCTCCAAAAATATGACAGACAAATTTTCGCGCTTAATCGAAGTTGATCTCATACGAGGATTAGCGATCCTTGGCGTCGTTGTATTCCATATTGTATGGGATCTCGAATTTACGGGTCTCATTTCGGGTATTGCGTTCCACCCGATTTGGCTGGGATTTGGCCGTTCCCTAGCGGGAACATTTATGTTTCTTGTCGGGGTCAGTCTGGTGCTTGCACACCAGCGAACGTTTAAAGTAAAAGCATTCCTTAATCGACTGTCCGTTGTGGTACTTGCAGCGTTTACGATCAGTGTGGTGACTTGGTTTGCATTCCCTAATCATTTTATCTTCTACGGTATTTTGCACGCTATTGCTGCGGCAAGCTTGGTCGGCGTACTATTTCTACGACTACCCTTGCTTTTCGTTGTGGTAGCAGGAGCGCTGTCATTCCTATTGCCGCAGTTTTTCCGATCCGAGGTTTTCGACACACGCTGGCTTGCCTGGATCGGCTTTTATGAGAATGCACCTCCCAGCAATGATTTTGTACCATTTTTTCCTTGGGTCGGCCTCAGCATTCTGGGCGTCGCTTTTGCAAGGTTCTTCAAGCTTCCAACAAAGAGCAGTTCCTTGCCGCTAAGTATTCGTAAAAATCCTTTTACGAAATTTATCGCATGGTCCGGCCAGAAAAGCTTGCCAATCTACCTCGTCCACCAACCGGTTCTGCTCGCACTCATCGTCCCTCTATCTTGGCTCCTTAACGCTTAAAGCTAATTCTATTTGGGCAAGAATGGATCAGAAAGCGCCGCCTTTGGTCTACTAACTGGCACTTCTGAAGAGGACGTGCGCTTGGATAAAAAGTCTGCTCCCTTTTCTTGCAAAATGTTGCGGTACTTCGGATGCATTCCACCATCAGAATAGGCATATGTCTTGGCATAACCTTGCATCAACAATGATGTCACAGCGTTCAAATCATTGGCAGTCCTTGCCGCTACCAATTCTGGCGCAGGTGCAAACGTAGGGCAACTGTCCAATACATTTTCAGGCAATTCGCCTTCAGCCAAATGTCCGAACCGATAGCGACCTTCACAAAAATTAAAGGTTGGAGGCTGGCGGGTGACTTGAAAATAATCATAACCCTTTTTCAAATCTAGCCAGAAATCAAAATTCGGATCGTTACGATAAGCAGCCAAATTTTCGGGCTCCATTCTGAAGGGGTACGATTGGACCTGAAATGCTGTTTGCCCTGCTTTGAGAGACTCACGCACAATGGAGTAGAGTTCTGCTACATATTCGTCTGTTATGGCAAAGCATCCTGAAGAAGAACATGCGCCATGGACCATAAGCGCTGTGCCAGTGTAACCTTTGGCCCGCTCTAGCTTATTTGGGTAACCCAAATCGAATGAGAGGTAATACTGGGAGTTCGGATTAAGACGGCTATAGTTCACTTCATAGAAACCTTCAGGAGCCTGCCGGTCGCCCTCAGCTTTTTTGGGACCGAGTTTCCCCGACCAGCGACACATCGGATATGTGCGCAGCAGCGTATATTCTCCGAATTTGTTACGCTTCCAAAGCTCCAGTTCACTTTCTTTCTTGAAAATTCTAACTAACACCGGATCTTTTGCCGACATCCCTTTATCACGCATATCGGCAATCACTTTTGCCGGGATCGAGATCGATCCCCTATCTGTCAAATCCAATGTATTGCTTACACAACCTGAAAGGAATACAGTGTTAAGCAATAGCAAGGAAATATGAAGTCCTGTGCGAATTTTCATTTCCGAATACCCGATTGAAGGAACGCGGCCAACTTTGTGGCATGATCTTTTTAGATAACAATCAATTGATTTTTACCTGAGACACGCTGATAGAGATCAATAACATCATGATTGATCATTCTGACACATCCGCTGGAAACTGCCTTCCCGATTGTCCAATATTCCGGCGTTCCGTGTATGCGATATAAAGTATCTTTTCCGTCCTTAAAAATATATAGCGCTCTGGCGCCCAGTGCATTGCCCAACCCGGGCGGCTGCCCGCCATTTTCTGCGCTCCATTTTTCTAGTTCAGGCTGTCGCGCAATCATTTCTGCCGGTGGTGTCCATGTCGGCCATTTCTGTTTCCACTGAATTATTCCGTCGCCTGACCATTCAAAGCCTTGACGTCCCAAACCGACGCCATACCGCATTGCCTTCCCGTTAGGCTGCACCAGATGAAGGTAGAATGACTTTGTATTTACAATTATTGATCCAACCGGATACTCGGTTGAAAAATCTACCTGGCGGCGCCAAAATTTACGGGATACTTTGGTGAGATCAATCCCGGGAATAGGAAAGCGCTCCTGTAGGAGCGGGCCGTACATGGACTGATAGTTTGACGGAATTTGCGCTTCATCTTCAACAACCGGTTTTGGGATATCACTGGTCGTCGAACACGCAGAAAGAGGTATTATAGATAGTGAGGCTGAACCTAACAGAAATTGACGTCGCTTAATCATAGTGATTACTCTGAATTGCACCGCAATCTTTCTTCATCAGTCGCGGCTAGTTAACTAAATGTGGTCTAATTTTTGAAACTAGACGACTATGACTTGAAAGCCGATTGAAACACGCTCGTACAGGTCTTCGACGTGTGCATTGAGCATGCGAATACATCCATTAGACACAGAGCGACCAATTGTGGCTGGTTGGTTGGTGCCATGAATGCGATAAAGTGTGTCCTTACCATTTTGGTACAGATATAGAGCTCTTGAACCCAATGGATTAGCTGGTCCTCCGGGTACTCCATCCGCAAAACGAGCATACTTTTGCGGTTCTCGTTTAATCATATTTTTGGTCGGGGTCCAACGTGGCCACTTTGCCTTGCGACCAACAGTGGCTTTACCCTTAAATTTAAGACCAGCCCGTCCGACGCCGACACCGTAACGCAGTGCTTCGCCTTTTTTGAGTATAAGATATAGAAAGTGGTTTTTAGTATCGACGACAATGTTGCCTGCCTCATAGCCAGAGTATCTGACCAACTGGGGGATATACTTAGGGTCGAGCTCAACCTCTTTTTTGTGCGCTAATATGCCAGTTGGGCGCAGTGTAATAGTTGATGCCGCAAAACTGAATAGCACAAATCTGCGCGTAATCATGATGTATCTCCAAAAATCAATAAAAGTTCTCCGGTAGCACCGGCCTGCATGAAATTGATTTTTAGACTTTTGGAGGACGCAACAAGTTATAGCGCTTCTCAAAAAACGGAAATTTTAAATTTGTTGCAATTTCAAGATGCGAATTGATCAACAATTTTTGGTTGGTGTCTTCGGGCTTAATAAATACAGCGTGGATAGCGCAATGGTCATTTTCGGCACCATCAAAATCCATTTGTGATTGATTATCAAAAACCTTGTCTGCTTGTGAGCTACCCCCAAACTCAACATGGTTTACCACAAGAGATACAGACGCTCGTATTGCAGAATGCACAGTGAAGATCATGCCCATCAATAGCACAAGTGCGCACAACAGAGTATTTGAACTTCGTACAGCCATCGGATTCTCATACACTAAGCATTGTCAACACGCAGTTAACAATTACGTGAAAGTTAAGCTGTGCCATAAATGAAATCACAGCATTGCCTATGTCGCAAAGCATGTTGAATATTCTAGCCATCGTCATTTAGACCATGGTGATGATCTGTGGGATCAGTGCCAAACGGCAAAACTAGGGCAGATGCGCCAATCGAATCTTGATTGGCAAATTGAAACCGCATATCCAACTTATCGTTTTCACTATTGCTGAGAGCCAATGCATCAACAACAAGACGGAATAAACCTGATGCGACCACAAATTCGCTTTTAGGCGGGATCAGCTTCGGCATCCCAATATTTTGCCATTTCGGTTCCTGACTTTCTTTTTCATATTTTTGAATGTTAAAATTCCGACCCGTGCCATTTGTAATCTGGGTTAAATAGATATTCGTGTCTGTCCCGTTCCATATTGTGAAATATCCATGGGCGTATTGCGATCCCCGCAAGGGTTTTATTACTTCAAGGTGTTCTACTGCTATCTCATTGTTGAGTATTGTTTTCGAGCCGGTAGTCTCATTTGACCAAATCTTACCAGGTGCCATAAATGTAACAAAAAGGAAGCATGCGGCGAGAGACCGTTTTGCACGAGATTTAAACTTCATACTCTTGCTCTTTCAATTTATGAAGGTACTTCGCCGACTTTGCGACCATGTACATCGGATCTGCCAGTAGGCAGTTATCTATTTCTCTGATATCGTCCGCTTAATCTTTGGAACAGCAACTTCTCTAGGCTCATGATAATCAATCGTACGCGCAAAAGTACCATCGGAGCGGTACAAAAAGACACTTGATGAATGATCCATCGTATATGTGCCGTCCTCCGACTCCTTGCGCTGATATGTAACATCAAAAAAATTGCCTGCAGCAGCCAACTGACTCGAATTGCCAATCCACCCCTCAATTTTGGAATTAAAATTGGATAGGTATTCAGCGACAGTCTTTACATCATCACGAGCTGGATCAACTGTAATAAAGACGACATTGAGGGAATTCGCTAAATCCCCTAACTCCTCAATCCATGTAGAAATTTCAGCAAGGGTGGTCGGACAAACATCGGGACAGTAAGTGAAGCCGAAAAAAAACATTGTTGGGTTGCCTACCAGATATTCTGGTGAAACTACCTTTCCCAAATGGCTTGTCATTTCGAAATTCATATTCGAAAGCGATGAACGAAAATTTTGTTCCGTTCGCATTTCGAAGGGCCCGTCAACTTGCCACCACCCTAACGCCAATGTAGCGGATAAGATTGCGATTGTGGCTCCAACCGTTTTGACAATCGACCTCATTTTTCACCTAGACTCCGTGCCCCCATGCCCAGAACAGGAACTTCAACTATTTTTTCCGACTTATCCTCAAATACCAGCTTCAAAGAAAATTTCTTGTCTTTCACAAGTGCCTTCTTCAGCTCCATAATCATAATGTGATGATTGCCGGGTGCGAATTCAAATTTCTCGCCCGGAGCTAAATCGATGCTTTTTAAAGGTCTCATTGTGCTTATGCCTTCAGCATTTACCACTGTTTGGTGCATAGAAATTTTACCAGAAATTTCTGACTCAATCGCACTTACAACAATGGGCTGATCCCCTGTGTTTTGTAATGTCATATAAGCTGCAGTGGGCCGCATCGTGCCGACGCTGGCTCTTGCCCACGAAGATTGCACCTGTACCCTTCCACTCTGAATCATATCTTCAGCCACAGACATTGATGGCGAGAACGCTACAAAAAGTGTGCTCAAAATTTTTGAGGTTCGGGATAAATTTTTAATCACTTACTTCTCCACTTTCACTCTGATTGCGCGATTTCTCAACTTCTTTGCGAACCTGCGAAACAAGTTCGTTTGCGCCGAATTGAGACAGCGGTTCACCGTTTATAAAAAAGGTTGGTGTCTGCTGCACTCCGACAGTTTCCACATCTTTGCGATCCTGATTGAGTACACCAATTACACTGGGAGACTTCATTTGTGTCGCGGCCTCTTCCAAATTCAGCCCAGCATTGGCAGCGATCGCTAATATTGAGTCGCTATCCGGAGCACCGTGTGATGCCCACTCCTCTTGGCTGTTAAGCAGCGCCTCTTTAACTGGAATAAAAAGATTTTGTAATCGTGCGGCTTCCAATATGAGAATAGCTTTCTCAGACGCTTCACCATGAAAGGGTGTATATCTCACGACAACCCTTACATCATCCGGAAACTCAGCCATAATACGTTTGAGAGTCGGATAGAATGCGCGGCAAGCCTCACACGCCGGATCAAAAAATTCAACAATGGTCACCGGTGCATCTTCCGCGCCCATAATTGGCGAATATTTTCGCACCAGCACCTCCTCAAACTGCGCACTTTTGGAATCCGCACTTTGCGCATTCTGAGTTACCTGACTGTTTGCCATGTTCGGAATTTGCTGCTCAATGCCCTGTTGAAAGACAATCCAAATGCCAACCAAAAACACACCGACTGAGATTAAAACAGTACCTACAATTAGAGTTTTCCTGTTCATTTAATTGCCTTTCTAAGGGCTAAAAGGAGCGTTGAAATTAATGCGAAAGCGACCACAGCCAATCCTGGCAAAGGGATGCTGAAAACCAGCATCGAGTTACCGATGCATGAAGGGCCACTTGCCTTACAGGGCACGATGGGCATTGGTAAAATCCCGGCATAAAGCAGCAAGTGGTAAAGTGCGACAAGCAAACCAATGATTGATAATGGGAAACAATACCGCCAGATTTCCCAATCAGATTTCCAAACTGCTATTCCAAGAATAATGGGCAATGGAAGCATGAAAACACGCTGAAACCAACACAGGTTGCACGGGGTTTGGCCGAGTACTTCACCTATGAACAGCGCAGCAAGCGAAGCCACCAACGCCACAAGCCAGGCAAAAAAGAGGTACAGAAAAGCGCGCCAATTTGCATTTTCTTTGTCAATATTCATTAGCGTGTAAATGCTCCTCGAGAATCAACTATTGTGTTGAACCTACCTAACATCCTATTTTTCATCTAAGCGCACAACGACGCAGCAATCTGGGTATAAGTTCATAAAGGCCTGTCTAGAACCTAAAGCTGGTAGAGGTTCAAGCGTTTTTTTAGGTTAAGGAATTTAGTCGGAACCAATGACGTGTTGGCGTCTTAGTATTCAATGGAAGAAATAACGATTACGAGTTTTCACTGCGTTTTACAATAATTCTCGTTGATCATAAATTTGATGGTATGATGTGCTTCTACCAAATGAAAGATTAGAGGTTATGCCGAATAATCATTCGCATATTGACGCAAGTTCTGGCGATAAACGCGTAGGAATTGCAATTTTCGCCAACGGATTGCTTACGGTAGCTCAGATTATTGGAGGGATACTCTCCGGTAGTCTCGCTCTCGTTGCCGATGCTATTCACAATTTTTCGGACATGGCGTCGCTGATCATAGCTTTTGCCGCGCGCAAAATTGCGCGCCGTCCCGCAGATAGTAAAATGACATTTGGCTATGGGCGGGTCGAAATTGTCGCGGCTTTGATAAATTACACATCTCTCATCCTCATCGGATTCTATCTCGTTTATGAAGGAGTGATGCGTCTAATAGATCCGCCGGAAATAGCGGGCTGGACTGTGGTCGTTTTAGGAGGTGTGGCACTGGCCGTTGATACTTTAACAGCAATGCTAACCTACTCCATGCAAAAGGGAAGTGTTAACATTCGCGCGCTCTTTTTGCATAATTTGTCTGATGCCTTAGCATCGATTGCAGTCATCGTTGGCGGCACTTTGATACTTCTTTATGATGTGCGATGGGTTGACCCTGCGATCACCATCGGAATTGCCGCCTACATCCTTTATTTGTCATTCACAGAGATTGGCGGGCCAATCAGAATACTCATGCTCGGTAGCCCACCAGATATTGATACCCAGAAAGTCGTGAATTCGATAGAGATGATCGATGGCGTGATGGAATTACACCATGTTCATTTTTGGCAGATGGAGGAAGATGAAGCAGCGCTTGACACCCACGTTGTTATAACTGCGGATCATTTCAACAAGCTCGAAGACATTAAATCTGACATAAAAGCCACACTTGAGGAGAAATTTGGAATCCATCACACCACCTTGGAATTTGAAAAAGCAGAACACAGGCATGAAAACGCGTCTCAGATTGGACACCAAAATCCAGGTACATCAATCTGACGGCCCGCTTACCCGAGCCACACATCTAAGAAGAGCATGATGACTAAACCGACCGACAGTCCCATCGTAGCGTGGTTCTGATGTCCGTTACGATGAGTTTCAGGGATAATTTCATGGCTAATAACGTAGAGCATTGCGCCAGCGGCGAAAGCGAGCCCCCACGGCAATAGGGGTTGTGCCAATACGATTACGCTGGCGCCAAAGAGGCCGGTTATGGGCTCGACTAAACCGGTAAGCGCTGCGATTAGAAATGCTCGTTTCGCTGTGTACTTTTCACCGAGTAAAGCAACGGCAACGGCGAGTCCCTCGGGCGCGTTTTGCAACCCGATACCCAGTGCTACTGGAAACCCGCCTTCAAATCCTTCTGCACCAAATGACACTCCTACCGCAAGTCCTTCTGGAGCATTATGGATAGTGATCGCAATAATAAAAAGCCATACCCGCCTGAGTGAAGCGGCCTCGGGTCCCTCTCGTCCTGAACTAAAATGTTCATGCGGAATCAATTCATTCATCAACGCTACCGCACCCATACCTATCAAGATGGCCACACACACAATAAACGCAGGCGTAGCACCATCACCATATCGGATTTCCGCCACATCCAAGGCTGGAATAATCAATGAGAAGAATGAAGCAGCAAGCATAACTCCTGCTGCGAAACCAAGGGCAACATCACGCAATTTTTGTGATGGTGTTCTACCAAACAAAACCGGTAAAGCTCCAATACTGGTCATAAGTCCGGCAGCCAGGCTCCCTAAAAATCCCAGTGCAATTGGTGACATGCTTTCGGTCATACTAAAAATTTCACTGCCGTTCACATTAACTCCTTACCTATGCCTAAACGCTTATTGAGCGTTCATTTACTTCTATTGCGCCGGTAGTGGGTGCGTCGATGGAAGAGCTAATTAGCTTCTTATTATAATTATAGCAATGGCTATATTATACGGAAACTATTAAACTTGATAGCCTTGGTATCATTGCTTACTGTGACATTCACCCAAATACTTGTAGCATTTTGTTCAGTGAGATGACTGAAAATGAAAAAAACTACCGCGAAAGCACTGAAGTTCAACGAGAGCGAACTGCAGGTTCATGGGTTTCGTCAAACCCGCCACAATCGTCGCTTAGAACTTGTGGAGGATTACGTTGAACTAATTGCTGATCTGATCGAGAAATATGGCGAGGCTCGCCAAGTTGACATAGCCAAAGAGCTTGGTGTTGCCCAGCCGACAGTATCGAAGACGTTAAAACGGCTTGTTGCAGAAAAAATGATAATTCAACGGCCCTATCGAGGGGTCTTTCTGACCGATAAGGGCTCTAAGTTGGCAAAATACTGTCGGCAGCGCCATGCACTCGTAGAAACCTTTTTAACGGCGCTTGGTGTTCCTTCCGAAGTTGCAAAGATAGATGCTGAAGGTATTGAACACCATGTCAGCGATCAAACAATTTTTGCATTCAAGAGATTTCTCAAATCAAGACAGGTGACGGAGATACGCAAGTCATCAGTATAGTAAACATTTTCATTCAAATTATTTTGCATTTTCATTTAATTTAAGCGATTGTTTTTGCTAGATTTTCAGATTTTTAGAATATCCTCCAACTTGACAACAGGATGAAGGATAGAATTATGCTGCGCGCACTAGTGATGACCACAATTATGATTTGCTCAACGATGTCAGCAAATGCCAACGCTTTCCATCTCAATCCCAGTCAGACAAGAACTAGCCTCAGTATGCGCACGTTTGATCAGACGACAATACCAATTGGTTACTTTGAATATTGCAAGCGTTATCAAGAGCGTTGTGCGCGGCCAGCTGGTGGTTCGATAATCGAATTAACGCAACAACGATGGAACGAGATCGTTAATGTGAACTATCAAGTAAATAGTACCGTCGAACCATTAACTGATCCAGAAATATTCGGAGTAGAAGAACTGTGGGAGTACCCAACAAATTTTGGGGATTGCGAAGACTACGTTCTTCAAAAAAGAAAAACTTTGAATGAAATGGGCTACCCTCTTGGATCGTTACTTATAACTGTTGCCCGGGATGCCCAAGGTGGTGGACATGCCGTACTGACTGTTGTCACAGATAGAGGCGATTACATCCTAGATAACGTGGAGCAGAACGTCATGCTTTGGCAAGATGCCGAACTATACTACTTAAAACGACAGTCCGGATCAGACCCTAACTTATGGGTTAGTTTAGTGCAGAACTAAGGCCACTACCGATGTGTTCTTTAGTGTTCAGTTAGCAAGCGCACAAACGCTGACAAAAATAATGGATTGCCTAATTATTTTTGACTCGACATATAAGTTTCAGTTGATGATCGAAATTTTGTTAGTTTCTTTTTGAATGTGTGTGAAGCTACTGGCAAAAATCCCGCCAACTAGAGCAAAAAGAACCACTAAGACTAAAAAATTCCGCTCACGTCTCTTTTTGATAAAGACGGAATTGATCTTGGGAACGGTGGTATCTTTTGCCATTTTATTATACTTCATTTTATTGCTGCTCAAATGATTGGTGTCGGTATTTACGCGGATAACTCAAAAACAATTAGGTTTGCAATAGCAGCTCATTTTCTGAAGCTTCGAAGTTTAGATTACCCGACATTCATCCAAAGGGTCAACTGGCTGCATAATAGGGATTTTATAAAACCATCGACACGTCACACGCGACCGTTGTGTGTGGGCAAACCTAGCCAAAGTGATCCCAGCATTCCGATGATGCAATGTGCCCAAAACTCCGCCATAACTGTTGGTTAAGGTCATCCACCTCTTAATATACCAAACTCAGCCTTAGCAATATCCAGCGCTTAATTATCCGGATACAAAATTGTAATCCCACCAAACAACAATCCCATCCCAGCCAACGACAATTCGATCCCGCGAAACAGCAATCGCATCCCGCTTAAGTGCAATTCGATCCCATCTAACGACAATCCAATCCCGCGTTTCGACAATGCGATCCCACGTAACGACAATCCAATCCCACCTAACGACAATGCGATCCCGGCTAACGACAATTTTTTGCCTGTTATTTGGGTAAGCTTCCCTGCTAATTCAAAAATTTCTCCTGCACTACACAGCAAAGAACTTAGCTCCAAGCCATTGAATATTCGTGGTTATTTGGAGGATAAATGGCAGACACTGCCTGTAAAACCGAGATTTCCCTGTTAATTCCCATAAAACAGGGAAAACAGGAATAACAGGATATCAGAACAGAGACTAGTTCACAGATAACTGCTTGCACAGCCACTCAGTTTCCCAGTTCCACACGACAGCACATCTCTTCGAGATAGCGTCGACTATTCAATGACTTGCGGCATTGTAGAGATAACAGAGACTCCTATTCTTGCCATTTCTGGCTCTCTAAACAGAGAACGTCTCTGTCAGGTTTTTTCGGACTGACAGTTTGGGAATTGCGATGCAAAAAGCATCGCTTTGAAGTTGAATCGCTGCCGCATACCGGACTTCAAAGGGAGATGACGAGCTAAGAAGTCGGCAATGGATTGTGCGGGATGCTGATTTGAGTATGGAGTTAAAGGCGCGCAACAATCTCGCGCTGAGCCTGCCAGTTTGATGGCAGCGGGTTTTGACCCAGCCATTTGGATGTCAGGCCAGTTGGCTGATCACCGGTCATGATGGACTTGACGATATCCGGTGCGATGAATGCCAGATCAATGA
>NZ_JXMU01000033.1 GCF_001293565.1 Ahrensia marina
GTTCCCACTTTTCCTGACATGCTCTAAAGCGGTTGAAGCTTGCCCAGCGGAATAATTCCGAGGCTGATCTGGCTCTTATTGATTGTCAGCGTCATCTCGACTTCATCATTCTTTTCACCGCTTCGCGGCTGCCCTGCTGCAAAAGCTGATAACATGGGCGCTATATTGGGCAGCGATTTGCCGATCAGATCGAAAACAGCATCAACATCAATGATGCGCACATCGAGTTTACCGCTTACCAATCCCGCCTCATCAACACTTAAGGGACCACTGAGCAAAATACCTTGGTCATCGCTCAAAAGGATGCCGACCCGCCGCACATCAATATCTGCACCGCGCAACTGCAATCTATTTGAAGCCAAGAGTGCCGCCCCGTCTTTCACCGTTGCATCAAAATCCAGACCAAGCGGAGGCAGGTTTTCTATTTGCGCTAGCGTGTTTTTGACAGACACCTCCTGCCCGCGTCCGGCCAGATCAAGGTTTTCGCCATTAACGCGCATATGGCCCTCAAGCCCTGCCGCCGTAATACGCGGCGCATCAGCGCTCTGTTCAACAAGTACATCCTTGCCTACAACAGAAACGCGCTGCGGCAACGGATTAGCCGCCACAAAAGAACTGCGCATGGATGACCAGCTTACTTTTATATCTTGAGGAACAGACGCCTGTTCTATGATCAGCGGCCCATCCAGTTCCCCAATGATTTTGCGCGGATTATAAAATTGGGCTGCAGAGCGAAAAGCGCCGGCTTTAACCAGAAAGGCATCATTATTGTCATCGCTGTAGGAAACCTTATCGCAAAAGACGCCAAATCGAAACGGATAGCCGCGCACGTTCCTGTTATCGCACTCAACGATACTGCCCTTTGCAGCCTGCAGTTTGATGAGATTGGCTGCGGCTGAATCAATCTTTCCGGCAACAAAAAACCAGCATGCCGTTGCAGCGACGATCAAAAAAATCGAAAAGAAACACAAAAATTGTATGCGCCGCTTTGCATTATAGGGCGTCTTTGCGTTATCGCTTGGCATGACTTCTCCGTTTGCAGTGATGCACGAATAAAACTGAAAGTTGGACGAATTATGAACGATCTGTGGGTGTTCGGCTACGCCTCTTTAATGTGGAAACCGGGATTCAAATTTATCGAAAAACGCCGCGCCAGATTAGCCGGTTATCACCGTGCATTGTGTATTACATCATGGGAACACAGAGGAACGCGTGAACGCCCGGGTCTGGTGATGGGGCTCGATAATGGCGGCGCCTGTGTCGGGCTTGCGTTCAAGGTCGCGCCAGAAGACCGCGAGGACGTGATCGCTTATTTGCGCGAACGCGAGCTTGTCACCAATGTCTATCTCGAACGCATGGGCAAAGTAACCCTGGATGACGGCGAGCGCGTTGATGCTCTTATATATGTGGCCGATCACCGTCATGAGCAATATGCCGGACGTCTAACTGTGGCCGATGCGACCGAACGCGTATGCGGCGCCGTTGGCGGCATGGGGCCAAACGAGGAATATGTGCTGAATACCGCTGATCACATAAAAGATATGGGTATCAAGGATCACTGGCTACAAGCCGTTGCTGAAAGTATCAGACAGCGTTCTTCTTAAGTTCATCAATACGGGCCTGCGCCACTGGCGGAAATGGCGGCGGATTGGGTCCCTCATAAACTTCCAGTAACAAACGATCGCAAGCACCTTCTGTTGACGAGATCAGTGCATCCATAAATTCGGCACGCGAAAGGCCGGGCGGTATCGGCTTTAAAATTTCAACTTTGATTGTACCGGGATACCGCAAGAATTTGCGGCGCGGCCAAAACAGGCCGGCAACATGGGCAATCGGCACCACAGGCACCTTCAGATTTTCATAAAGGTGATAAATACCGGCTTTATAGGCAGGTTTCGCACCGGGCGGACGGCGTGTTCCCTCAGGGTAGATGACAATCTGGCGACCGTCTTTAATCGCTTCCGTAGCGCCTTTATTGATCGATTTAACAGCAGTTTCACGACTTCCCCGATCAATGCCGATCATCTTCATGCGAACAAGAAACCAGCCAAAAAGCGGTATCCATTTAAGTTCGCGCTTTAAAATATAAACAGGGTCCGGCCACCATGGCACAAATGCAAATGTGTCCCAGGCCGATTGGTGCTTCGGCGCAAGAATATAGCCGCCTTCCGGCATATTCTCAAAGCCGGACACCTCATGTTTGGTGCCGCAGATAATCTTTAAAAACCACATATTGGACCGCGCCCAAAACCGCGGCACCCACCATGCATTTATACGTTTTCCGATAGAAAAAAACGGCAATAACACAATCATGTAGATCAATGTCGAAAAGTAAAAGACGAAATTATATAAAGCGGAACGAAGTGCAGTCACAAAGAGGCCCAGACAATTTTGCGGTCAATCAGGCTGCCCAATCGCAGCCCTTTGAAATTGATAGAACAATCACTGTATTACAAATTCAGAATCTATTTCAAAGAGCGAATGTCCCTATCCTGAAAAACACCGCGCAAAATGGTTGCAATCAGCTTGCCATATTCCAGCAGCAAAACACGATATTGGCTGATACGCAGCCCCCACGTATGTTCTTGGGAAGACACATTGCGTATTGCATAGGGAAGCAATTCAACACCGCTCATTTCACGCCGAAGCTCGATCAAGCTGCGCGGCATATGATAATCATTGGTCACCACCAAAAGGGTTTTATAATCCTTTGATGCGGCCCAGTGGGCGGTGCCCAGCGCATTACCAATCGTGTCTAGAGCATCTTGGTCAATATCAATACAACAATTGAAAAGCTTGTCCTCGATGTCAAACGCATCTTTCAGCAACTGGTCGCCGGTTCTGCGGTTAACACCGGAAATTAAAAGCCGCTCGCCGCGCTCTTCCCGCAGCAGCTGAACAGCAGGTTCCAGCCGCGCAAAACCACCGGTCAGAACAACGATACCATCGGCTGTCTCATTACTCTGATTACGCGCGAAATTATCAATGCTTGTTAAAAAGACACCAAATCCGACCACCAGAAAAATACCGGTCAGCAGCAAAATAAAAACAAATAATCTTAGCAAGCGCTGCGTCACACTGCGCTTTCGTGCTCTCAACATAATGTCTCAACCTGCATGGACATGCATTTATCCCAAGCTGTTCCAGCTTAATTGATAAAGCTGAAATAAGACGCAGAACAGGCTTAAATCAATCCTCGTCCGCACAATTTCCTATTTGCGATCAATTCCGCTTAATAAAATTGGCGCGAAGGATCAGCGCGCTGCTCATCAATCTCGTAAATCGTACGTATGACAGTCAGCCTTGCGGTTAAAGTCGTCAATGTCGCAACCAGCGCAATCACAAGTAACGCACCGATAAACGTACCCATACCTATTGAAAAATCACCAAAAAGAACAGCAACCTGCTCGCCTTGCGCCGTGGTTAGATTGCGCTGCGCCCAAAACTGGAAAATGAGAAACAGCAAAATCGCCCCGCCGCCACCGATCACCGCACCACGCAGCCCGATCCAGAAAAACCGGCGTTGAAACTGCCCTGCGATAAAATTAGCCCGCGCACCGACAAAATGTAAAACTTCAATAATGACATGGTTGCTCGCAAGCGCGCCGCGGGTCGCAAAAACAACGGTCAGAACCAACGCCGTTAAAACAAGTGCAAGTATCGCAACACCCACGAAAGTTGTCGTGCGGGCCATTGAGACAAGCCGGTCAACCCAAGCCCGATGATCATCCATTGTGGCATTGGGAATAGCTTCGCTGATTGCCGCACCGATTGCCTTGAAGTCCGGCGGGTTGCGCTCATCAATCCTGATAACAACCAATCGCGGTACAGGCAGTTCTGCTAGGTCTATCCCTGTGCCAAGCCAAGGCTCCAGCAAATTCGCTGTTTGCGGCAGGTCGATGATACGTGCATTGACCACCCCTTCGAAACCAGCTGCAATGGCTTGCGCCTCCATTAGCGCCGTTTCAATATCAAAATCCCGTGCCGGCCGTATTTGTATCGTCGCCTCGCGCGAAATCTGGCTCTGCCACGCCGACGCACTTCTATCGATCATTAAAACGGCCCCGACCGTCAGGCAGGCAAGAAACGACATTATTGCAATGACAAGAGACAATGCCTGACCGGCAATATTTGACGGTGGCACAATCGGGGTTGGCTTTGCAGATTGCGTGACCTGCGTTTCAGCGTTCATTTGCATAGGAGTATCAGCCATAAATATCCAAATGCGAATTGTTGAGAATCATGCGGCGTGCGTCGACCTGCTCCATAAGACCAAGATCATGCGTGGCGACCACAACCGCTGTGCCGGAACGGTTAAGCTCAAGGAAAAGTCGCAGCAGACGCCGCGCCATATGCGGGTCAACATTACCCGTCGGCTCATCTGCCAGTAGAACTTCCGGTTGATCAATAAGCGCCCTTGCAATGGCCACACGCTGCTTCTCACCGCCTGATAGAACAGGCGGCAAGGCGTGCAGCTTGTCTCCAAGACCGACCCAGTTCAGCAAGTCACTCACATCACTGCGAAAATCGGCCTCGTCTTTACCGCGCACGCGCAACGGCAGAGCCACATTTTCAAAAGTGGTCATATGATCAAGCAGGCGGAAATCCTGAAAGACAACACCGATCCGCCGCCGTAAGATCGGCAGTTCATGGCGTTCGATTGATGCGATATCGCGCCCGAACATGCTGATTGACCCACGGGTCGGTCGTAGCGACATGAACAAAAGCCGCAGCAAACTTGTCTTACCGGCGCCCGATGGGCCGGTTAGAAATTGAAATGAGCGCTCGGGAATCTCAAAGGAAACATCCCGCAGGACTTCTGTTTCCATGCCGTAACGCAATCCAACATTTTCAAATTTGATCACGCTGCCTACCGCCCCGAATCATAGAAAATCTGCGCTTTTTCACTAACACAGCCTGTCTTCACCTCAACCAGTAAAACCGGTAGACTGCCATTCACTTCTTTGAACGGAAACGAACGGTTAACCATGTTTACTCCATAAGTTTGGGCTTGGACGTCAGGAAACACTTTAATGACCAATAAAGAAGATGCAATTGATGTCGAATTTGAGACCGTCAAAAAAGATGACGTTCAAGCGGTAAGCAAACCGGCACCATCAAGCGTGAAAACAACCGATACACCTGATGATGGCGGACAGCTTGCCGTGTTTGGCAAAATGCCGAACAAAAAGAAACAAAGCGGCATGTCGCTGCCGGTTTTCACGTTTCTTGCCGCCATTTGTGCGGTGGCGGCATTTTATCTTGCCGGTGGCCGTGTCCTGTTTGATAAGCCGCAGCCTGTCGCTGCCCCGCAAGTCAGTCAGCCTCTTCTTGAATTTCAAAATATCAGCACGAATCGTTTGGCGCGCGATGGCAGTGATGTCCTGACGATTGAGGCTACAATCATAAACAACGACAAAATTGCCCGTATTTTACCGCCGGTCATTGTCCATATCGGCGATGATCCGAAAACCAAGCGCATGTTTCGTATCAATCGCGGCGAAACCCTTAACCCTGGTGAGCGGTTAATGTTTACAAACAGTCTTCCCGTTGGCAAAGGTAGCTCCGACAAAGCTGAACTTACATTTGCGGAATAAATAATGCCGGTTGTGCGCAATAAAAATATCGATGTCCTCTTCCCTGCCTCTGCTATTGCGGTCCGGCATCTTGAACTGGCGCGTGAAATCGCGTCCCGCAATTATAAAGACCTGCTTGTAATCTCGATTCTCAAAGGTTCGTTCATTTTCGCAGCCGATCTTGTGCGCGCCATGCATGATGTCGGGCTTGAACCTGAAGTCGAATTCATGATGCTTTCCACTTACGGCAAGGGCACTGAGGCTGGCGAAACTAAACTTGTCCGCGATGTCGAGAGCAATGTCGAGGGCCGTGATGTCCTCCTGATTGACGACATTCTGGAATCAGGCACAACCCTCACATTTGCCCGTGATCTCATGATGTCACGCGGTGCAAATTCCGTCTCCTTTGCCGTGCTTCTCGACAAGCGTGTCAAACGCAAAGCGGCAACACCCGTCAATGCCGATTTCATCGGATTTGAATGCCCCGACCATTTTGTCGTCGGCTATGGCATGGATGTTGCCCATGCATTTCGTGAATTACCATTTGTGGGCATTGTCACAGGAGATGCTTAAATGAGCACAATTCTCGTGGTTGATGATGATGATTCTGTCCGTTCTTTTACAGCGCGGGCATTGATGATTGACGGTCATCAGGTCGAACAGGCCGATGACGGCGATGTTGCGCTCGAAATGATTATCGCGAAAAACGGTGTCTATGATTTGGTTCTGTCCGACATTCGCATGCCTGCGATGGACGGCATTGAAATGGCAAAAACAGCGGTCAAGGATTATCCCGACCTTAAAATTCTGCTCATGACCGGCTTTGCCGAGCAGCGCGAACGTGCGGCAGATCTTTCAAAAATCATTATTGATGTCGTGCCAAAACCGTTCACACTTGCTGATATCCGCACGGCGGTAAAAACTGCCCTGAATAGCTGAATACGCTTGAACAGAGCAATCGGCGATTGTTCTAATTCAGATCAAGCAACCGTTCCAGATAGTCCTTTTCAAGCTGCTGCAACGCGCCGTCACCAAGACGCTTGCGGATAGCCTCAAGAATTTCACGCGCACGGCGCACATCAATTTCATCAGGAACCTCTACATCATCGCCGAAATCAGGACCGGACGAACGCTGTGGACGCCCAAGCGGATCGCGGTCCTGCGCATTGCGCTGACCGCCGGGCTCGCTGGATGATCCCTGCCCCTGTTGTTGGGCTTGCTGCTCCATTTGCTGCATCATGGATTCTGCGCCGCGGCGCAGTGAATCCATCGCCTCGCCTTGATCGGAAAGAGCCTGATCGCCCGAGCCTTCGCCCAGCGCGTCACCGGCCTCACCCATGGAGCGCTCCGCATCTGAAAAAGCCTCACCGGGATTTATGCCCATCCCTTCCAGTTCCTGCATAAATTGTTCGAGGCGGTTTTGCAGGGCTTGCTGCCCCGGTGCCAAACCTTGAAGTCCCTGACCGTTTTGGCCCTGCTGCTGTCCGCCCTGGCCCTGCTCACCCTGTTGCCCTTGGCCGGGTCGCTGTCCTTGCTGCGAATCGCCCGGCTGCTGGCCATTGGGTTGCTCGCCTTGGCCTTGTTGCCCTTGCTGCCCTTCCTGTCCGCCATCTTCAGGACGCTGGCTGCGCCTGAATGTGTCATTCATCAGCTCTTGCTGCTGGCGCAAAATTTCGCCCAGCTCATTCATCTGCTGCTGCGCTTGGTTTTGCTGGCCTTGCTGTCCCTGTTGCGGCTGCGCCATTTGCAGATTGTTCATCATGTCCTGCAATTGCGAAAGCATATCCATAGCCTGCTCCCGTGCGCCGGATTTGGCCATTTCCTCAAGACGATCAAGCATTTCGTCCAGACTTTGCGGGTCCAATTGCTGGGCATTGTTCTGGCTTTGCTGATTTTGCGGATTGTTTTGGTTCTGGCGTGCGAATTCCTGCAGATATTCCTGCATTGCTTCGCGCAACTCGTTCATTGCCTGCTCGATTTCCTCGTCCGACGCACCGTTTTCAAGCGCATCGCGTAAAGCCTGCTGTGCATCTTTCAAGCGCCGCTCCGCATCTGACAGACCGCCATCCTCGATGTTGCGGGCGACCTCCCAGATATAATCAACAACACCGCGCAAATCCTCATCGCTGTTCGCATAGCGCAATTTCGATTTTATTGTCGTGATGCCCAAAAAATGAGCCGTATTATTGATGGTTTCTTCCGGATAAAGCGTGAAAAGATCAAGCATATCATACACAGCGCGACCATTATTGGCGTCCAGCGCTAGATTGCGCCGTTGTTCAATCAACGCGCGCGCAAGTTTGTTGGAAAACGGTCTTCCTGGAAGCACCGTTTCTATTGTTTCGCTATAGCCTGTCTGCTCCAGATCATCTTCTACTCTCAATTGCAGATTGACGCGCGCACCGGCCCAAGGATGCTCGGTCAGATTAACCGATGTCTTGGCTTTGCCTTCATCATTGCGACGCGGTAGCCGCAAAGCAATGTCCGGCGCTTCATAGAGTGGCCGTGCATTTTCAGCCGGTTTATCGGCCAGTGTTATCAACGCTTCACCGCTGGCAATGCGATAGTCGTCATTGGCAATATAGTTCAATGTCATCGCACCGTTGACAGCGCGCTCGACATTGCCGTCAAACGCAATTTCCGGCGCATTGTCATCACTAATTACCAATGACCATTGCTGTAGCGATTGCTCGTTTGAGGCGGCTGCAAGATTTGCATCCGGCAAAATGCTCAGTTGTCCGCTTTGACGGGCGACAACTTCAAATTGCCGTGCAGTCGAATTGCCGCTGCTGGTGGAATTATCCATCGCCTCAATAATTGAACCAGTATCAGGAAAGCTTACCTGCTCGGTGCCGCTGCCACCGGACACACGCACAACAATCTTGCTGCCTTCAGGAGCGGAAAATTGCTGGCGCTCGGCATTAATATCCGACGTCATGAAAATAGGCGCGACACCTGTATAGGAAGGCGGCGTTATCCACGCATCGATACGCGCTGCAATTTGCTCTTCCTGATCATGGGAAAAGAAAACATCGCTGATCCGCCCGCCATTGGTGCTGTAGGAAAAGGCAAAGCCGATCACGAGGAGAAGCGGCACAAGCACCCGAATAGCCCAAGGGTCGCGCTCAGGAATATCCGTGCGCGCTTTTGCGCCTTCCACATCACTGATTTGTCCGGCGAGCTTTTTCTGGTGAAGCGCCCATAAGGTCTGGGCAAAATCATCCGTGCCAACAGCAAGGCGGTCATCCTGTACGGTGATCGGCTGGTGCATAAGTTTGTTGTCACGCTCAAGCCGGCGGTCAATTTCATCGCGCGTCGGCATTCTGAATGTGCGCAGTGCGGACAGACTGGCAAGCGCCGCCAGAACGAACCCGAAACCGATAAAGATACGTGCTAAATCACCAACCGAGCGGAACAGGCCGAACCATGAAACAATCAGGAAAAGACCGACCACAATCATAAATGGCAAGGCCGCAGGCGCTAACCGCTCGAACAGAAGCGAGAATTTACTCCACAGCCGCGCACCGCGCAGCTTTTTAGCTGCCTCGTTACGGTTTTGCTGATTGGGAGATTGCCTTGTCATGCTTCCTCACGCTCCATTTACACCAACGATAACAGAGAAAGCGGCAAAGACGAGGCTGAATGGGCATTTTAGCAATAAAAACCGGTCACACTTTTGTCACCGGCAGATTTTTGGCCTTAGATCCAGTCCGGCACACTGTCCATTGCGATCAAATCTTCATAGGTCGGGCGGGGCCGCGCGACGTGAAATTGATCATCATTAACAATAACTTCCGGCACCAGCAGCCGCGAATTATATGTGCCTGACTGCACCGCGCCATAAGCCCCCGCAGATCCAACGGCAATCAGGTCACCGGCCTCAAAAACCGGCAGATTGCGGTCCTGCGCGATATAATCACCGGATTCACAAACCGGACCCACAATGTCGGCGATAAAATGCTTGGCATTATCATCAGGCCGCCTGACCTGATGAATTTCATGAAAAGCATCATATAGGGTCGGGCGAATAAGATCATTCATCGCCGCGTCGACAATGACAAAATTCTTATCGTCAGCCTGCTTCACATAAATGACTTCGCTGACCAGAATGCCGGCATTTCCGGCGATCAGCCTGCCCGGTTCAAAAATCACTTGAACGCCCAGCGGTTTGACATGCCGCATGACCGTCTCGGCATAAGCATCCGGCAAAGGCGGCGGCGCATTGTCATTCTTATAGGGAATGCCCAGACCGCCACCCAGATCAACATGCTCGATCTCATGGCCATCACTGCGCAATTGCCCGACAAGTTCTGTCAAAAGGCCAAAAGCTTCATCAAACGGTTTTAGATCCGTGATCTGGCTACCGATATGCATATCAATACCGGCAACTTTCAAACCCGGTAATTCACCGGCGCGTTTATAAACATCACGTGCGCGCGCAAAGGAAATACCGAACTTGTCACCCTTTTTGCCCGTCGAAATCTTGTGATGGGTTTTGGCATCCACATCCGGATTGATCCGCAGCGAGATTGGCGCAACTTTACCAAGCGCAACCGCCCGCGCTGAAATCATCTCAAGTTCAGGCTCGGATTCCACGTTGAAACAATGAATCCCCGCCTCAAGCGCAAAATCAATCTCACGCGCGGTCTTACCGACACCGGAGAACAAAATTTTGGATGGGGCAATACCGGCTGCCAAAGCACGGCGCAGTTCACCTTCGGACACCACATCTGCACCCGAGCCAAGCTTGGCCAAAGTTGCCAGCACGGCCTGATTGGAATTGGCTTTCATCGCATAGCAGACAAGCGCGTCAACATCCTCAAAAGCCTTGGCAAAAACATTGTAGTGTCGGCTTAGCGTAGCGGTTGAATAACAATAAAAAGGCGTGCCTACTTTTGCGGCAATATCTGCCACAGACACGTTTTCAGCGTGTAAAACACCGTCTTTATATTCAAAATGGTTCACTGAAACTTCTACCTGCTCTTAGTTGAGAAGCGCATCAAGCACGAAAGGCTTGTCTTCCACGATAGGCTCTTGCGTTTGCTGGTCAACAGGTTGTGCAACACTGGATGGCGGCGGCTCCAACGGTCCTGCGCGTCCACATGCAGCCAGAACTGCGAGAAGCGCTGCCAATGTCATTACATTTATAAGCCCGGACGCTTTCATTTTCAGATCACCAATTCAAACCGCTAAAATCAATATCGCATTTCCTACATAAAACGGAACGCAATCATTTGCACCCTGCAAATATCACTTATTTGGCCCGTTTTTCCATGCGTTTTTTCCAATAGCGGATTTGCTTTTTGACCTGCGCAGGAGCGGTACCGCCAAAACTTGTCCGGCTGGCAACCGATTTTTTGACGGTCAATACGGAAAACACGTCCTCGGTAATCGCCGGATTGATCTCCTGCAATTCTTCCAGTGTCAGCTTTTCAAGCGGCACATTTTTCTTCACCGCAAGCGCAACCGCAGTACCTGTCACATGGTGCGCATCGCGGAACGGCATATTGATTTCGCGCACACACCAGTCTGCAAGATCTGTTGCAATTGAATAGCCGGAGCCCGCAGCTTTACGCATCGCCGCTTCATTGACAGTAAGATCGGAAATCATGCCGGTCATTGCTGCCAATGCAAGTTCGAGCGATTCAGCGGCATCGAAAACCTGTTCTTTATCTTCCTGCATATCTTTTGAATAAGACAGCGGAAGCCCTTTCATGACTGTTAGGAGGCTGACAAGAGCGCCGTTGATACGGCCCACTTTTGCCCGCACCAGTTCAGCGGCATCAGGGTTTTTCTTCTGCGGCATGATTGACGAACCGGTCGAAAAACTATCCGACAGGGTCACAAAGCCGAATTGCGGCGTCGACCAGATGACGATTTCTTCGGCAAGGCGGGACAAATGCGTTGCGCAGATCGACGCAACCGACAGCATTTCCAGTGCAAAATCTCGGTCCGATACCGTATCAAGCGAATTGCGTGTCGGTTCGCGAAAGCCCAGCGCCTTGGCTGTCATATGGCGGTCAATGGCAAACCCTGTTCCCGCAAGCGCCGCCGCACCCAGCGGGCTTTCATCAAGGCGCTCCAACGCATCATCGACACGGCTAAGGTCACGGCTGAACATTTCAACATACGCCATGCAATGGTGGCCAAATGTGACCGGCTGCGCTGTTTGCAAATGCGTAAAGCCCGGCATGACCGTACCGGCATGTTCTTCGGCGCGGCTTAAAAATGCCCCGATAAGCTTTTCTAAAAGCCCTGCTGTTTTTTGCAGTTCGCTTTTAACCCACAGCCTGAAGTCCAATGCGACCTGATCATTGCGTGAACGCGCTGTATGTAAACGCCCCGCCGCATCACCGATAAGATCACGCAGGCGCGATTCGACATTCATATGAATATCTTCAAGAGCGCGGGAAAACTCAAACGTGTCAGCTTCGATTTCTGACATGATCGTGTTTAATCCGTGAATAATCTTGTCGCGATCTTCTTCCGTGATTATGTCACATTCCGCCAGCATGGTCGCATGTGCGATTGAGCCGGTAATATCCTGCGCGTAAAGCTTTTTATCAAAACCGATGGAAGCATTGATCTCTTCCATGATCGCCGCAGGACCGGATGCAAAGCGACCGCCCCACATCGAGTTTGATTTATCAAGCTTGGTTTTGTCGGATTTGGAATTGGAAGATTGAGACATGAGACGAACGAACCCTGACGGCAAAATGATTACAAGACGTGGCGCTTTGTCGCTCGGTGTCTCCGCGCTGACAATCGGCACGCTTGGCATATACGGGTGTAGTGACACATCTGGCAATGCCCCGGCAGGTATCTCTGAGGAGCTAAAGGCAAAAATTGAGCCGCTTTTGACCGGTGATATCGCTGCAATGGCCGTTCGTGACAGCGCCGACGATCTGTCAGAACTCACATTTAATGGCCCCGACGGCGAGCCTATGAAAATGTCTGACACCAATGGTAAGTATCGCCTTGTCAATCTTTGGGCCACATGGTGTGCGCCGTGCAGGCATGAGATGCCGTCGCTTGATGCCCTGCAAAAAGCCAAAGGCAGCGATAAATTTGAGGTCATCGCCATTTCGGTAGATGGCGGCGGTGAGGAAAAACCGCGCGCGTTTTATGATGAAATCGGCCTGAAAAACCTCGCCTTCTACCATGACCCTTCAATCAACGTGTTCAACACGCTCAAGAAAAAGTCTCTTGCACTTGGCTTGCCGGTGACTCTTTTACTGGATGAAAACAGCCGCGTTATCGCCAATATGAACGGCCCTGCCGAATGGGCCAGCACGGATGCCTTGCGGCTTATTGACACTTTATTAACGATCTAAATTACTGAAATCGGGAACAAAATTGCCTTTACACCCGTTTGCTTGCGAAAGAACCCGTAACAGGCGCAAGCATGATACCCAAGGCGATCATATTTGGATCCATGGACACGGTCATTGAAACGTCCGAGCAGCAACTTCGGGCTTTCAATGCTGCATTTGTCGAAGCCGGTCTTGACTGGCAATGGGGTGCGGCCCAGTACAGGCCGTTGCGTCAATATGGCAGCGGAAGGCAACAGATCACAGCCTATGCAAAGCAGATGGGTGAAAATGTTGATGCTGTTGCCCTGCACAAGCGCAAAACAGAGATTTTCGACGCTCTATTATTGTCCGAAAATATTGCGCCGCGCACAGGCGTACTGGAACTGGTAAATTATGCCCGCCATAATGATATCGCGCTTGGTTTTGCCGCAGACACCATGCAGGGCAATATAGATGCGCTATTTGAAGCATTAAGCGGAAAATTATCAGCCGATGATTTCGACTTTATCGCAAACCGCCACGCAGTTAGAAGGTCAAAGCCCCATCCGGACATATACGAACTGGCTTTGTCAAAACTTGACCTGTCGGCCGATCAGGTCGTTGCCATTGAGGATTGCGAAATCTGCCTGCGGTCACCGCGGGCAGCAGGCATTATAGCTATTGCGTTTCCGAGCCAGCTTAGCAGTTACGATAATTTTTCCGCTGCGATTGGGGTGACGCAATCATTGGCACCTAACGCAATAAATCAGGCGCTCAAACAACCCGCAAATGGCGAAATGTTAAGAATTGCTGCCCAGTAGACGCGGCATGAAGACCATTTTGCCATTATTTTTGTGTCTTTGCACACAGCTCGGCACTATATATTGCGAGAACAAAAAAGGAATATGGCTTTAAAGCTGATTCGACCCCGATTCGTTCTTCCCACGTTCTGAAAGTTAACAATAATCGAGCCAGATCAATGATTTATGGTTAACAGAGCCTTTACGAAATAATTCAAATTTTAAAGTTTAACGAGCCGTAAAAGCGCTATTGAGGTTGTGTTTACTTTCATTAATGCAACTGGCTGAATTTCGGCAATGAAGCGATTGAGGTAATCAACATATAGAGATTATTTTCTGACAGCCACACTATAGAGGCGTGAACAAAGCGGGAATAGTGATTCCTTGCCGATTCGTCAGCGATTCGTTCCACAATGGTTCCAAATCTTAACGGAAGGCCGTTTCGATTTGCGATTTACGTATCTTTTATCGCCGCCCAACCTTTTATCGCGCTAAAACCATGCTAATGAGAGACTTGCTTTTTTTAATCGTGCCTACCTTCGGATTTTCCATGTATCGCCCTCAAGAACCGGTTGTATTTTCTGGACACAGTGTCCAGGCCGTTTTGGGGCCTACCAATACCGGCAAAACCCATCTTGCTATTGAGCGCATGTGCGCGCGCAGAACCGGCATTATCGGCCTGCCTTTGCGTTTGCTTGCACGCGAGGTCTATAGCCGCGTCTGTGAAAAAGTGGGCGTCGACAATGTGGCGCTTGTCACCGGTGAGGAAAAGATCGTGCCAAAGGGCGCGCGCTATTCTGTCTGTACCGTTGAAGCGATGCCGCGCGATGCTAGGGCCGAATTTGTGGCAATCGATGAAGTGCAGCTTGCCGGAGATTTTGAGCGCGGGCACATATTCACCGACCGCATCTTAAATGTGCGCGGTATTGAAGAAACATTATTACTGGGTGCTGCGACCGCTGCCCCTATTCTTCAAAAACTTCTGCCCGGCCTGTCGGTTGTCACCCGCCCGCGAATGTCACATCTGGCTTATGCCGGGTCCAAGAAAATCACACGCCTGCCCCGCCGCTCGGCCATTGTGGCCTTTTCTTCGGATGAAGTTTACGCGATTGCCGAACTAATCCGCAGGCAGCGTGGCGGCGCAGCCGTGGTTATGGGTTCATTATCGCCGCGCACCCGCAACGCTCAGGTTGAGCTCTACCAAAATGGCGATGTCGATTATCTCGTGGCCACCGATGCCATTGGCATGGGCCTTAATCTGGACGTGGATCATGTCGCTTTTGCCCAAACACGAAAGTTTGACGGCCACCAGTTCCGCGATCTCAATCCGGCTGAAATGGGCCAGATTGCCGGGCGCGCCGGACGCCATTTGCGTGATGGCACATTTGGCGTTTCCGGTCAGGTACCGCCACTTGACGATGAACTTGTCGAACGCATTGAAAGCCACGAATTTGCGGCGCTGAATGTTCTGCAATGGCGAACCCGCAATTTCGACTTCTCTTCTATTGATGCCCTGAAGGCCTCGCTTGATACGGTCCCGCAAATGCAGGGCCTTACACGGGCCTTACCGGCAGTCGACCAGCGTGCGCTTGAGTTTCTGTCACGCGATATGGCGGTGGTTGATATTTGTAACTCGGCAAACGATGTCGAAACACTTTGGGAAACCTGCTCCTTGCCCGACTATCGCAAGATAGCGCCCGCACAACATGCCGATATCATTTCCTCAATTTATGATGATTTGATCAAGAACGGCCGCGTCAACGAAGATTATATGGCTCAGCAGGTCAAACGGGCGGACCGGACAGACGGAGAAATTGATACATTATCGCACCGCATTGCGCAGATCAGAACATGGACATATGTATCAAACAGACCCAAATGGCTTGCCGATCCGCTACACTGGCAAGAAAAAACACGCGAAATCGAAGACAAACTCTCCGATGCGCTCCACGAAAGGTTGACGAAACGCTTTGTTGATCGCAGGACAAGTGTGCTTATGAAGCGACTAAGAGAGAATAACGAGATGGATGCTGAAATCAGCGCAGCCGGTGACGTCACAGTAGAAGGTCACCATGTAGGTCAACTAGAAGGTTTTCGGTTCACTGCCGACAATACCGCTGAGGGCGAGGATGCAAAAGCAATCCGTGCGGCAGCGTCAAAAGCTTTGGCCAGCGAATTCGAAAAACGTGCGGAACGATTCGCCGCCGCACCCAATGGTGACTTGGCGGTTTCATCAGATGGCACTTTGCGCTGGCTTGGCACCACTGTCGGCACACTTACCTCCGGTGATGACTGGCTGAAACCCCGTCTTGTTCTTTTGGCAGATGAACAGCTGACCGGTCCGGCACTCGACAAGGTACGTGCGCGCGCAGAGCGTTTCGTGACTTTCCACATTGAGACCCACCTCAAGCCGCTGACCGATTTGCAAAAGGCCGATGAATTGTCAGGCATTGCCCGCGGTATCGCTTTCCGCCTGATTGAGCATCATGGCATTGTCGCCCGCCGCGATATCGCTGACGAGATGAAATCGCTTGATCAGGACGGCCGCGCTGCACTGCGCCGTTATGGTGTGCGCTTTGGCTTCTATCATATTTTTGTGCCAGCCCTGCTCAAGCCGGCCCCTGCCGGACTGCTCACATTGCTGTGGGCGCTGAACAATGACGGCAAAGACAAAAACGGCTATGGCGAGATTATTACGCTTCTAGCCAGCGGCCGCACCTCATTGGTAACCGATCCATCCTTTGACAAGGAATTTTACAAGCTTTCAGGCTACCGTCTGCTAGGCCCCCGCGCGGTGCGTGTCGACATTCTGGAGCGCTTGGCCGATCTCATTCGCCCGACCATTTACTGGAAACCCGGCACGGAATTGCCCGAAGGCGCCTATGGCGACGGCCGCTTTGTCATCACCCCTGCCATGATGTCTATCCTTGGCGCGACCGCAGAAGACATGGAAGAAATTCTCAAAGGGCTTGGCTACCGCCATGAGCCGATAGACGCTGTTGAAGCGAACCAGAAGCTTGACGCGCTTAAAGCACAACACGGCCCTAAACCGGCGGAAGATCAGGCTGAGGAAGCAAAAGAACCTGTTGCTGAAACAGCTGAAGCCGAACAGGAAAGCAAACCAGAAGAAACGCCCACAGAACAAGCTTCCGGCGAAGCTGAAGAAGCACCAAAACCTGTGCTCGTCTGGCGTCAGGCACGGTTTGAACGGGCACCGAACCGCAACAGACTGGCAGAACGCAAAGGCGGCAAACCGGCAGGCGATCAGAAGCAGCGCCGAAAAGGCAAGCCGGGCGGTAAAAACAGCCATCCGCAAAATGCAAAAGCTTCACCGCCGCGCAAAGAGAAAGCCATGGACCCAGACAGTCCGTTCGCCAAGCTTCAAGCATTGAAGCAACAACTCGGCAAGTAATGCCGGGCGCGAATTCCAAACCGGATGCGGGCCAAGGCAAGGAAAGCCCCGCCCGTATCCGTCTCGACAAATGGCTGTTTTTCGCGCGGATCATAAAGTCACGCACATTGGCCGCAAAATATGTGGGCGCGGGCCACGTGCGGGTGAACGGTGAAAAATCCAACCAGCCCAGCCAGAACGTAAAGCCGGGTGATGTGCTCACGATTTCATTGCAGCACGCCGTGAAAATTTACCGCATAACTGATTGCGGCACACGGCGCGGCCCTGCGCCCGAAGCACAACTGCTTTATGAAGATATTTCACCGCCACCGGTCGAAAAACCGGATACTAAATTTGAAGGCCTGGCGGCAAAAAGAGACCCGGGGGCCGGTCGTCCAACGAAAAAAGAACGTCGTGAATTGGACCGGCTGCGCAAAAACTGACTTTTAATGCTTCAGCCTGCCTCAAATCGCCGCGATTACACCTCTTGCACCGCAACAGGATTCCGCATAATCAGGGCGCGACTGCGCCAATCCGGAGTGATAAATTGACTTACATCGTCATCGATAACTGCATCAAATGTAAATATATGGATTGCGTAGAAGTCTGTCCGGTCGACTGCTTTTACGAAGGCGAGAACATGCTCGTCATTCATCCCGATGAATGTATTGACTGTGGCGTATGCGAACCGGAATGTCCGGCCGAAGCCATTAAACCGGACACAGAGCCGGGACTTGATAACTGGCTGAAGCTGAATACCGAATATGCGGATAAATGGCCAAACATCACCATCAAGCGTGATGCGCCCGATGATGCCAAAGAATTTGACGGCAAGCCCAACAAGTTCGAGCAATTCTTTTCACCTGAACCTGGTCAGGGCGATTAGACTTATCTGCGCCTGTTACCCGCCGCTGGGTAACGTTAACTATAAAACAGCCCCATTTTTTCATGCTGCACCGCACGGTGCCGCAAGCCATTGAAAAACGCCAATTTTTGTGATATACAATCTGATAATGTCATTCTGCACAAAAATTTATTGGTCCCAACTTTTACAAATCCAAGAATAATTATTCTTCGATTGGCTTTTTTTGCGTTTTGCGATGCTTAAGGCCAAGCCAAAATATTTTTGTCGGAACGACATCTGACAATAGCTTCGGCTGCAACCAATGATCCGGCAAATATCGCCGGACGGGAGTACTGATTACATGGCAAATGCGCCCAAAAAAACATCTCAGCGTCAAGGTTTTAAAACAGGCGAATTTATTGTTTATCCAGCCCATGGTGTTGGACAAATTACACTGATTGAAGAGCAGGAAGTTGCTGGTCTTACAATGGAACTTTTCGTTATCGAGTTCCAAAAAGACAAAATGCGCTTGAAAGTGCCTGTGGCAAAAGCACTCTCTATCGGCATGCGCAAACTTTCCGAGACGGGCTTTGTTGACCGTGCATTGAAAGTCACGCAGGGCCGTGCGCGCATTAAACGTACAATGTGGTCACGCCGTGCACAGGAATATGATGCCAAGATCAATTCCGGCGACATTATTTCAATTGCTGAAGTTGTGCGTGACCTGTACCGCGCGGAAAACCAGCCCGAACAGTCTTATTCTGAACGCCAGCTTTACGAGCAGGCTTTGGACCGCATGGCACGTGAAATCATGGTCGTTAAGAAAATCTCTGACACCGAGGCCGTGCGCCTCATTGAGACAAACCTGAACAAAGGCCCGCGCCGCGGTGCAAAAGCCGAAGGTGAAGAAGCTGAAGGCGATGCTTCAAGCTCGGATGATGCGGAAAAAGCCGCTTAATCTGTCTTTTTATTGACAATTTTGGACGCCCGATAACACCACGTTTTCGGGCGTTTTTCTTTTTCCTTGGAGCTTAAGGGCGGAAAACAAGGGTTTTTTCAAGAAAAAATGAACTATTTTCCTTCTCACGCGTAACCCTTTTGTAATTCAGCTTACTAAAGGAGTGTATCATGAGTAATGAACCAGCCCGACGCGACATGGTTCGCACTGCGATGAGCGCTCCTTATCTGGAGCGCGAAGAAGAACATGATCTGGCTGTTGCCTGGAAAGAGAGCCAGGATCAGGAAGCGCTGCACAAAATAACAACCGCGCACATGCGCCTTGTTATTTCAATGGCCACAAAGTTCAGAAATTTCGGCCTTCCAATGAGCGACCTGATTCAGGAAGGATATGTCGGCCTGCTCGAAGCAGCCAGCCGGTTCGAGCCTGAACGCGAAGTCCGTTTCTCCACCTATGCAACTTGGTGGGTTCGCGCATCCATGCAGGACTATATCCTGCGCAACTGGTCCATCGTGCGCGGCGGTACGAGCTCTGCGCAAAAATCACTATTTTTCAATCTGAGACGCTTACGCGCCAAACTGACCCAAAATGGCGATCTTCTATCGCAGCCCAATATGTACAGCGAAATCAGTGAGGCGCTGGGCGTTTCTGAAAAGGACGTGGCGCTTATGGATTCCAGATTGTCCGGCCCCGACACATCGCTCCATGCACCTGTCAGCGACGATGAAAGTGGTTCGGCAACCCGTATGGATTTTCTGGTTGATGACCGTCCCTTACAGGATGAAATGGTCGAAGACAGCATTGATGCCGAGCGCCGCACAACATGGCTTCATGACGCCATGCATGTTCTCAACGAGCGCGAGATGAACATTATCCGCAAGCGCCGCTTGAGCGAAAAAGGCGCAACACTTGAATCCTTGGGCATTGAACTGAACATTTCCAAAGAGCGTGTCCGCCAGATTGAGAACCGTGCATTGGAAAAAATGCGGCTTGAACTTGAAAACGACAGCCGCGCAATTCTCGCCAAATAAGTATTGGCTGCGGGCAAATTACTGCGTGACGATCTTGTATAACTTGCCGGCTTCAGGCTCCTCGCCTTCCGGCACACCGTTCAATACGCGAAATAGCGTTTGAGCATTGGAAACGTCGCGCATTCTTGCAGCCATAGAGGCAACTGTATCACCTGCTTCCGCTTTCAAAATACGGATACGCAACGGCTTTAATTCCGCTTTTTCAGCTTTTGACAGCACGCGGAAAGACGAGCGGACTTTATTTGCCAATGAGGTAAGTTCGGACGAGCCTGAAGGTGCGGCCGTCAATATGCGGTAAACGGCGCCGTTGGCACGAACAACGGTGACATCAAAATCCCAGCGCCCGACAGAGGCTTTTGCCGTTGCAGCCTCAAGCCCGTTAATGGACGCGGCACGCACGGATGATACGTCGAGGCCCTCAACCCAGCCGCTTGCGATATATTCGGTCAGGCTGGCATTTTGCGGAAGATCATCGCCGTCAAAGCGAATGGCTGCGCCGTCACTCTGGCGTCCGCCCAGAACCGCTTCGGGTCGGTTTTCAATGTCAAAGCCGTCGGGAAACTCAAATGTTATGCCCAATCCGACATGGCTATAACGCTGCGAACGGACATAGCCTTCATCGGCGCTATCGCCGAAAAGCATACCGTTAACACCCCGCATATAGCTTTCACGGTCGCGCGTTCCGGTGCCCCGACCTCCAAATTTACGCGCATGACCAACAGCCAGCGCTACACGCTGCGGCGTAGACGGATGCGTTGACAGAAAATCAATACCCTGATCATCAGCGCCCGATGCACTGCGATAGGCATTAAACGCTGCCATACGCTGCTGAAAAGCCGCTGCCGCATAAGGGTCGTAGCCTGCCTCTCCAATAGCGGCAATTCCGACAGCATCGGCTTCCAGCTCCTGGTTTCGAGAGAACTGGGCAAGGTCAAGCTTGCCGCGTACCAGCGCGCGGCGTCCGGCTTCCTTGTCCCGCAACACATCGGAAACAATCCGCTCGGCCAGAACATTTTCTTTTTCCCGCTTCTGGCGCAATATGCCGTGATTGCTGGTCACATGCGCCATTTCATGGGCAATAACAGCCGCCAGTTCGGCGCTGTCGCTGGCCAGTGCAAGCAGGCCGCGTGACACATATAAATATCCGCCCGGCAGCGCAAAAGCATTGACCACCGGAGAATCCAGAATTGAAATTTGATAAACTTGGGTCGGGTTGTCCGAAACCGTAACAAGTTTGCCGACAATACCGGCGACCATGCGCTCCAGCGCAACATTTGAATATTCACCGCCATAGGTTTCCAATATGCGCGGATGCTGTGCAGCGCCCAAGCGCGCCAAACGCCCTGAACGTACATTTTCGGCAATAACGGGCGATTTTGATGGCGACAAAGACGGATCGGCCGCAAGGTCGACAAAGCTTTGACAGGCGCTCAAGGCAAGAGGAGACACAACAGCCATGGCGCGCAACAGATTTGCCGTAGGCTTTGTGAACAATCGCTTTTCTATTTTCGCTTGTTTTAAAACCATGTTGAAAATGCGCCGCTTGGCAAATCCGATTCTATTATTGTGTCATATGCAATAGCCGGATAGAGGCCGCTCGCAAAGGAAAAGATTTAACTGTCGCTGCGCTAAACCCCAATTCTGGCAAAACCACGTCCGCTTTATGAAGTTCCACGCCCGATCAGATAATTACGCACCGCTTCATTCTGGTTTTGCGACTTGGCAAGTTCCTTCGACGGACCAATAAAGGCAACACCATCCTGCCCCAGAAAAACAAGATCTTGTGCAATATGTAGGGCATCCTCAGGAGAATGGGTGACCATCAGCGTTGTCATCGCATTTTTATCGGCAAGTGATGCGACAAGATCAAGCATTTCGCGCCGCAGCCCCGGCCCAAGAGAAGCAAAGGCTTCATCTAGCAGTAAAATTGGCTTGTGCCGCACCAATACGCGGGCAACGGCTACACGTTGACGTTCACCGCCTGAAAGTTGGGCGGGAAGCCTTTTGCCATAATTTTCAAGACCGACACTGGCCAAGGCATGATGGACGCTCTCTTTATCACTGGCAGACAGTTTGAGAGAAGGTGAAACGCCAAGCGCAACATTGTTAAAAACACTCAAATGCGCAAAAAGATTATTCTCCTGAAACACCATCGAAAGCGGGCGTTCTCCCGGCGCGCGATGGGTATAATCCTCACCGGCAAGCCAGATTTTTCCGCTCTGCGGCATTTCAAATCCGGCCAGCAATGACAGCAATGTCGATTTTCCAGAGCCACTTGCGCCCATGATTGCCGTGATGACACCTTTGCGGAATTGTGCATCAAAGCGCATGACGGGCGCATCTGCTTCATAAGCAAATGTGACATCCTCAACCGCAACGCTGAACTGATCGGCTGTCATTACTTTTTGCCTTTCAATGATATGCTGCTGCGGTCCGCGAGCATTAAAATTCCCAAGGTAAAAATACATAGCATTAGGGCCAAGCCTGCCGCATCATTGGTGCGATAGCTACCCATGCGCTGCAAAATCAAAAACGGCAAAGTCTGCACTTTTTCAGAACCGAAAAGCGCAATCACGCCCAAATCACCAAGCGATAAGGCAAAGGCAAAAGCAAAGCCGACAGATAGCGGTTTTATCATTGTCGGCAGCAGCACCAGACGCCATTTGTTGAAGCCGTAAAGTCCAAGCTGCGCGCATAACCGATCATGGCGTTGTGCCGCTGCTTGACGCGCTGGCAGCACAAACCGCATGGCAAAAGGCAGCGCCATTGCCGCATTGACGCAGACAACCAGATAAGGTGCCGCTTCATAAACGATGACAAAGGGGCGCAGTAGAATGAACCAGCCTGCCGCGATGACGATTGGCGGGACAACAAGCACCAGTGAGGCCGCATGGCTGTATATGCCTTGCATAGGGCCTTTTCTGACAGCGCCCTCACATAAGGCCAGCGTCACAATAATGCACAGACTTGCCGCAAGAGCGCCAAGCACAAAGCTGGTCAAAATCGCATTTTGAACCGCAGGCTGCCCAATCAGCTTTAAAAGATCCGCGGCAATACCTTTTACAAAGATCGCAATAAAAGGCGAAGCGACAAATAACGCCGCAAGGCCAAGCACGACGACTGACAACACGGTTTGACGAATATCACGCTTGATAATCAGGGGCCGTGTGCGCTCAAGCGTCATACCGGCATCTATATTTCCGCCCGCACGGGCAAACATAAAGACAGCAAAAGCGGTCAAGGCAAGCTGCATTGCTGTTAAAACCACCGCCCGCGGAATATCAAAATCAAATGTAAGCGCCTGATAAATACCCACTTCCAAGGTCGTGGCACGCGGGCCGCCGCCCAGCGTCAACACGACGGTGAATGAAGTAACGCATAACATGAAAACCAGCGCCGAGGCGTTAAACAGCGCAGGACGCATATAAGGCCAGCAAATATGGCGCAAACGCTGCATTGCCCCCATATCGAGTTGATGTGACAGACGTTCATATTCTGAAGGCATCGCATTAAGAGCGCCAAGCACGACCCGGGCGATAAGCGGCATATTAAAGAAAACATGCGCAATCAAAATGCCGGAAAGTCCGTAAATTGTGCCAACAGGCAGTCCGGCGCCTTCGAGCGCCTGCGTTACAAAGCCCTGGTTTCCATAAAGGGAGACGATTGCCAGAACGGCGACAATCTGCGGCAATACAAGCGGGATCGCAAACAGGCGCAGCAGCAGTTCGCGACCATAGAAATATTTGTTTTCAAACAGCAAAAACCCGACAGGAATGGCCAATACAGCCGACAGCACGGTCGATAAAGCTGCCTGCCACAGCGTGAACCGTATGATTCGCCACACATACTGATCGGTCACAATATCAATGATATCGACCGTTGACCCGCCAAGGACGGCAAAAACAATCAACGCAATGATTGCGCCCATTGCCAGTGCGCCCAACAGAAAAAGGGCCAGCAATGGAATTGCAAGCCTCAATTTTTGATATGGTTGATTGTGCTTCAAACCCGATTATCGGCTCATAACGTCAAGCCATTCGTCTACCCAGTCCTTGCGTTTAAGCGCAACTTCCTCGGAAGAATAGAGCAGCGCTGTTTTCGGTTGAACCAGCTCGTCAAACACCGGATTGAGCGGTTTTGACATAGGCGCGGCAGGCAACATCCAGTTTGTTTCCGGAATGATGTCCTGAAACGCCGGACTGACGACAAATGAAAGAAACTCTTTTGCCTGCGGGTTTTCCGCCCCTTTTTTCGTCAGGCCCGCAACCTCGATTTGCATATAGTGGCCTTCGGAAAATGCCGCTGCCTGATATCGGTCATTGTCCTCGGCAATCATGTGATAGGCGGGCGATGTTGTATAGGAAAGCACCATGGGCGCTTCACCATCGGTAAACAGACCATAGGCTTCGGACCAACCCGGCGTGATTGTCAAAATACGGTCACTCAGTTTGGCATAGGCTTCGGGCGCATCATCACCATAGAGTTTCTTAATCCACAACATCAGGCCAAGCCCCGGCGTCGACGTGCGCGGGTCCTGTATGGCAATTTTGTTGGAAGCATCACCGTTTAGAAATTCTTCCATGCTGGAAGGCGGTGTCTCAATCTTTTGGGTGTCATAGACAATTGCGAAATATCCGTAATCATACGGCACAAAAGTATCGTCATTCCATTCAACCGGAACTAAGCCCGCCTCAATGTCCATACCGTGCGGCGCAAAGAACCCTTCGTCCTTGGCTTCTGCAATCAGGTTCTGGTCAATGCCCAGTATCAGGTCGGCATCGGTGTTTTCACCTTCCAAACGCAAGCGGTTAAGCAGAGCAACGCCGTCTGCGGCAGAAACAAATGTTACGTCGCAGCCGCATTTTGCCTCAAAGGCTTTTTCAACCTGCGGCCCCGGTCCCCATTCAGCGGTAAAGCTTTCATAGGTATAAACCGTTACGTCTTTAGCTTGCGCATGACTGATTGCAGCACCGCTCAACAATATGATCAGTAAAATGGATTTTCTCAAAGCTTCTCTCCTTGTTTGAAACAAGGGACAAACACAACGCTCAAGGAATGGACCTAAACCGTGCGCCTAATCCCTCCGCCGGTGTTAACCGGATCAGGTTCTACGGGTCGGATTACCTCTCAGCCATTGGGCACCCCGTTAGACATTTATCCGAATAGCATTTGTAGAAAATCACAGCAAGGGCGCTTGCCTGCGCTATTGCGCTGTCATTTTCCTCTGCCTATGAGAAGATAATGAGTAATTCAGCTTCAGTGACTATTCTTTTAGGCGGCACTTTGACGGTCAATGACGACCTTCTTGCACGCGTCAAAAACAGCTATGTCATTGCTGCTGACGGCGGCATCCGTCATGCAAAAGAGCTTGGTGTGACACCGGATGTGTGGATCGGCGACTTTGATTCAAGCAAACCGGCCTTACTGGACGAATATCAATCAGTTGAGCAAATCCCCCATTCAACCGACAAAAACCAGTCGGATGGTGAACTTGCTCTTAATCTTGCCATCGCCCGCAAACCGAAGGCAATCACTGTTTGCGGCGCAATGGGCGGCGAACGCACGGATCATATTCTTTTTATTCTGCTTGGCGCTATAAGATACGCGCTGGATAATTCTGATATCGAATTTTACCTAACCACTGGTAATGAAACAGCTTTTCCACTGATTCCAGGGCGTGAACTGGCGCTTGATTGCGCGGACGATACAACATTTTCCATTATTCCGTTCAGTGCCTTAAGCGGATTGACTGTTTTGGGGGTAAAATGGCCCTTGCACAGCGTGGAGGTTGCCTTAGGGTCAACGCATACACTGTCAAATGTAACAACCGGCAACACAAAAATTAGTTTGATTGACGGTCATGCTATTGCCTTAGTGCAAAATAAGCATAGTTTGTGACAGTAGTGGAAGGGAACATCTACAACCTGTCAGAAAAATGAGACATAGTTCTGCTTTTCTGATGCATTTAACGCGGGAGCATATCCATGAAGAAAATTACAGCAACAATCGCAGCAGTAGCAATGGCAGGCGCAGTAGCAACAGGCTGCACAGACTCAGACGTGCGCGCAGGCGGCGCAGGCGCAATTGTCGGTACCGGTGCAGCTCTCATCGCTGGCGGAAACACAGAGGCAGTATTGCTTTCTGCTGCAGCAGGCGCAGCAGCAGGCGTGGTTATCGGCCGCGTGGCACAAGGTTCAAACCAGTGCTACTACTCAAACGGCCGAGGCGGTTACTACAAAGCACGCTGCTGATTGTAAATTTATCGAATCGAAAAGCCCGCTTTCAGGCGGGCTTTTTATTGTCTTGATTTCGCCGCCTGAAACCGCCAAAGCCTGATCAAATACGAACGACAAAGGTTATTATGGCAATCTCCCCGCCCCTGCTTCGCCTGGAAAACATATCTCTGACCTTCGGTGGCAAACCGCTTATCGAAGAAGCAAGCTTCTCTGTTCATGCAGGCGATCGTATCGCGCTTATCGGCCGCAACGGCTCCGGCAAATCCACACTTTTGAAAATAGCGGCCGGCTTAACCGATGCCACAGACGGCGAGGTAACGTCTGACCGCAACGCGACAGTGCGTTATCTGCCACAGGCACCTGATATGACAGGATATGCAACGATTGGCGATTATATCGCGGAAGGCCTTGGCCCCATGGATGATCCCCACCGCGCAAGCTATCTGGCAACCGAACTTGGTGTGGATGAAACCCGCTCGCCGGAAGGCCTATCGGGCGGCGAGGCACGGCGGGCCGCCCTTGCGCGCACTCTGGCACCTTCCCCTGATATTCTGCTTTTGGACGAGCCGACCAACCACCTTGATTTACCAATCATCGAATGGCTCGAATCCGAGTTGCAACGGTCGAAATCAGCCATTGTACTGATTTCGCACGACAGGCGTTTTCTGGAAAACATCACGCGCAAAACCCTATGGCTGGATCGCGGCAAATTAAGAGAAAACGGTGCCGGATTTTCAAAGTTTGAAGACTGGCGCGACAAGCTTCTGGAAGAAGAAGAGCAGGAACTGCACAAGCTTGGCCGCAAGATCGTGCGGGAAGAACACTGGGTGACCCATGGCGTATCCGGCCGCCGAAAACGCAATATGCGCCGTCTGGGCGAATTGGCCGAGCTTAAATCCGCCTTTAGAAATCACCAACGCGCCGAAGGCACTGCAAAGCTGGAAACCAGTGAAGTGCGCACCAGCGGCAAGATGGTGATCGAAGCCAGCAATATCAGCAAGACTTATGACAGTCGCACACTGGTAAAAGACTTTTCATTACGGATTCACCGCGGCGATTGCATAGGCCTTGTTGGTCCTAATGGCGCGGGCAAGACAACGCTGATAAAAATGCTGGTCGGCGAGTTAGCGCCTGACAGCGGGTCGGTCCGCCACGGCACCAATCTTGATATCGCCATGCTGGACCAGCGCCGCGATGCGCTCAAGCCCGATGAAACACTTGAGAACTTTCTAACAGACGGGCGCGGCCAGACACTTGTTGTCAATGGTGAGGAAAAGCATGTTTCGTCTTATATGAAAGACTTTCTTTTCAAGCCGGAACAGGCCCGCACACCCGTTAAAGAGCTTTCCGGCGGCGAGAAAGCACGGCTGATTCTCGCCAAGCTCCTTGCCCGTTCAAATAATCTGCTGGTTCTTGATGAGCCAACCAACGATCTGGACATGGAAACGCTCCACCTGCTTCAGGAAATGATTGCGGACTTTAAAGGCACTGTTCTACTGGTCAGCCACGACCGTGACTTTCTTGATAAAACCGTCAACGCCATCATCGCGCCGGATATGGAAAATACGGGACGATGGATTGCCTATGCAGGCGGTTACACAGATATGCAGGCGCAAATTAAAGACACAAAAGCAGCCGCTACAGCCGCCAAAAAAGAAGCAAAATCCGAGAAACCAGCCCCGACGAAGCCTACAAGTGCAAATGCGAAAGGCAAACTGTCCTATAAACAGAAATACGCATTAGAGACATTGCCGTCCAAAATGGACGAAGTTGCTGAAAAGATTGCCGCGCTGGAAACAAAAATGGCTGATCCCGACTTTTTTGCCAAAGACGCTGAAAGCTTCAATAAAACGGCCAAGGAACTTGAGACTTTGCAAAACAGCCACACAGCCATGGAAGAAGAATGGCTGGAGCTGGAAATGCTGCGCGAGGAACTGGAAGGCTAGAGCGTGTCTGCTTTTCACTGATTTCCCGCATGTCCGGGCGGAAAACCGGTTCCCAC
>NZ_JXMU01000034.1 GCF_001293565.1 Ahrensia marina
GTTTCAATCCTATGCGCTTTATCCGCATATGAGCGTGCGCAAGAATATCGGATTCCCGCTTAAAATGGCCGGTATCGATGCGGCACTGGCCGACAAAAAGATAGCGGAAGCGGCCAAAGTGCTCAATCTGACCGACTATCTGGATCGCCGTCCGGGCCAATTGTCAGGCGGGCAAAGACAGCGTGTTGCCATTGGCCGCGCGATTGTGCGCGAACCGGATGCGTTCCTGTTTGACGAACCGTTGTCCAACCTTGATGCGGCACTGCGTGTGAATATGCGGCTGGAAATTTCCGAACTGCACCAGCAGCTAAAAACGACAATGATTTATGTGACCCATGATCAGGTCGAAGCGATGACGATGGCAGACAAGATCGTCGTGCTGCGCGCCGGTAATATTGAGCAGGTCGGCTCGCCCATCGAGCTTTATAAAAACCCGCAAAACCTGTTTGTTGCCGGTTTTATCGGCTCGCCGAAAATGAACTTTCTGACCGGCGGTCACGCTGAAAAACACGGTGCGCATACAATAGGTGTCAGGCCGGAACATCTGCGTGCTTCAAAAACCGAAGGCGTTTGGAAGGGCGTTGTCGGGGTCTCTGAACATCTGGGTTCAGACACATTCTTGAGGGTCAATGTGGACGGTGTCGATGAGGGTCTGGTCGTTCGGGCGGAAGGGGACGTGGCTCTTTATCACGGCGATACGGTTTATCTGTCGCCGGAAAATGACAGCCGCATCTATAAATTCGATCAAAATGGACAAGCTGTCTGATGAAACGCCTAGACGGTAAAACCGCAATCATTACGGGTTCTGCGCGCGGCATAGGCAAGGCATTTGCCGAAGCTTATATCCGCGAAGGCGCACGGGTAGTCATTGCTGATATTGATTTGGACAAAGCCAAGCAAACGGCGTCAGCCTTGGGCGGCGATGCAATTGCGGTGCACTGCGATGTGACATCACAAAACAGCATCGATGCGGCGGTTAAAGCCACTATTGAGGCATTCGACCAGATCGACATTCTTATCAACAATGCGGCGATCTTTACCGCGGCACCCATTGTTGAAATCGACCGCGAAGACTATGCGCGCGTCTTTGACATCAATGTGTCCGGTACGCTTTTTATGATGCAGGCCGTCGCGCGTCATATGATCGAACGCGGCAAGGGCGGCAAGATTATCAATATGGCCAGTCAGGCCGGACGGCGCGGTGAACCACTTGTTGCCGTTTATTGTGCCACAAAGGCCGCGGTCATATCGCTGACCCAGTCAGCGGGGCAAAATCTTATTCAGCACGGAATCAATGTGAACGCGATCGCGCCGGGCGTTGTCGATGGCGAACATTGGGAGGGCGTGGATGCATTTTTTGCAAAATATGAAAACAAGGCAATCGGGCAAAAGAAAAAAGAGGTCAGCGAAAGCGTACCGTTTGGCCGGATGGGCGTTGCTGAAGATTTAACAGGCATGGCTATTTTCCTCGCCAGTCCGGAAGCTGAATATATCGTTGCCCAAACCTATAATGTGGATGGCGGACAATGGATGAGTTGATTCCGCTTTCCAATGCCACATTACGGGATTTGCCGTCAGATGTGCGTGTGCCGCGCTATGACCGCTCCACGCTTTCAGCCGGTATCGTTCATATCGGGCTAGGCAATTTCCACCGTGCGCATCAGGCTTGGTATTTGCACCGGTTGATGGACAAGGGATTGTGTCATGACTGGGCAATTATTGGCGCAGGTGTGCGCGCTCATGATGCGGCGCAGCGCGAAAAACTGATCGCGCAGGATTGCCTGACAACACTCATCGAACTTGATCCGTCGGGCATGTCGGCAGAGATCTCCGGCTCCATGATTGATTATATTTCCGTAGAAGAAGGTAACCGGTCATTGATTGAGCGTATGGCCGAGCTTGATATCCGCATCGTGTCACTGACTGTGACAGAGGGCGGCTATTATACGGACCCATCGAGCGGCGGCTTTGATTCGGGCCATCCCGACATTATTCATGATGCGCAAAATCCGGACAAACCAAAGACCGCGTTCGGTGCAATGATTGCCGCATTAAAACTGCGCCGCGCACAAGGTGTCGGACCTTTCACCGGCTTAAGCTGCGATAATTTGCAAGGAAACGGGACCATTTTGCGGGATGTCATTGTTTCGCTGGCACGCATGTCTGACCCTGATCTTGCCGTGTGGATCGAACAGAATTGTACATTCCCCAACAGTATGGTCGATTGCATTGTTCCGGCAACCGGTTCCAAAGAACTTGAGCTGGTGCGCTCCTTTGGCATTGATGACAAAGCGCCGGTAACGCATGAAAATTTCCGGCAATGGGTAATTGATGATAATTTTTGTGCCGGGCGGCCTGATTGGGATAAAGCCGGAGCAACTTTATCGGGCAATGTCCATGAATATGAAGCAATGAAGTTGCGGATTTTAAATGGCGGCCACCAGATCATAGCGATACCCGCTGATTTACTCGGCATCGAAACAATATCCGGTGCAATGGCCCATAAGAATATCCGCGCGATGCTGGAGAAAACAATCGAGCAGGAAGTCGCGCCGAATGTAAACGCGGTGCCTGGCATGAAGCCGCTTGATTATCTGTCTCTTGTCGAGCGGCGTTTTTCAAATCCGGAAATTATAGATACAACGCGCCGTGTCGCCTTTGACGGCTCAAGCCGGCAACCAGGTTTCATCATTCCGTCGATTCGCGATGCGCTGGCTGGCGGGCAACCCGTTGCCGGATTGGCGCTGATGAGCGCATTATGGGCCAAATATTGTTTGGGTGCGCGTGAAGACGGCTCTGTCATTGAACCCAATGATCCCAATTGGGCGACATTGCACGAAACGGCCCGTCTAGCGCAAAGCGATCCCCTACAGTGGCTTGCGATGCGTCAATATTATGGTGATCTGGGCAATCAGCCTGAATTTTCCAATGCTTTTGTCTTTTGGTATGAGCTTTTGGCGCGTGAAGGCGTCAATGCCGCTTTATCGGCTTATGTCGAATCTGACAGCGCTCAGGCACTTGCCATATAATCAAGTTATGCTTGATATTGGCGAGTGCGGTTTTCCGTACATTACGAAATGACGCATATGTGGCGTGATTGCCGTAAGATGTTCAAATATTCGATTTGTCGGGAAATTTATTCAGCCAAACTATTGGTGTAGGCTGTTTCGTTCGTTGAAAATGGAGCGGGCGAGGCGATTCGAACGCCCGACCCCAACCTTGGCAAGGTTGTGCTCTACCCCTGAGCTACGCCCGCTCATCTTCATGAAATGCAGTGCATTCCTTCGAACTGCCGCTATATGCGTCAAGCGCTTGCCAATTGCAATATGATTTTGCAAAAAATTTATCACATTCTTGAACAGGCATTTTTGCCGCACCCTTGCAACGGCCTCTTATGTTTAACATAGGTTGCCTATGATTGATTTTAATACGGGTGGAAAAGTGAATGAAGAGCAGTGACGATCTATTTTCATTCTTGAGCGAGCTTTCGATCAATGTGGAAAATACCGAGCATGAAGCGGTGTTCACGGTGGCAGAATCGCAGTCGTTACGCGATGACATTAAAGGCGGTCATACCAAGAACCTTTTTCTGAAAGACAAAAAAGGCCGGTATTTTCTTTTAACGGTATTGGAAGACGCCGATATTGATTTGAAGACAGTTCATCAAAAGATCGGCGCGCAAGGCCGCGTCTCCTTTGGCAAGCCGGAACCGCTTATGGAATATTTGGGTGTTGCGCCGGGTTCTGTCACCGCCTTTGGCATTATCAATGATACCGATAAACAGGTAAGCCTGATATTGGATGCGCGTTTGATGGAAAATGACATTATCAATTGCCATCCGTTACGCAACACCGCGACAACGTCGATCGCCGCTGATGATTTGAAGAAATTTATCGCGGCAACCGGCCATGCGCTACAGATCGTAGCGCTGGATGAAAAAGCGGCTTCCTGACTTGAAAAAAGCGCGTGAAAGCGCGACATGCAGTCATAATTATAGATTGACGCGATAGGAATGAACTGATGAGCAATAATGACAATCCATTTGCACCGGATGCTGGTAGCGGTTACGGCGCGGCTTCTGTTGGTTATGGCGCGCAGTCTGTTGATCAAAATCCTGCCGCGCCTGCTGCGCAAGCACCGCAGCCGGTTCCCGTTGTGGGGTCAACCATTATCGGTTCCGGACAGGCTGCGGGTGATTCAGGTCCGCTGATTAAAGATACAACAACGGCCGAATTTACGGCGGACGTTATTGAAGCGTCGAAAACAACACCGGTGCTGATTGATTTTTGGGCGCCGTGGTGCGGCCCGTGCAAGCAGCTAACACCGATTATCGAAGCTGCCGTTCAAAAAGCGGGCGGCAAGGTCAAGCTTGTCAAAATGAATATTGACGATCATCCGGCAATTCCGGGTCAAATGGGCATCCAGTCGATACCGGCAGTTGTGGCGTTTATTGACGGTAAGCCTGCGGACGGGTTCATGGGTGCGAAAAGCCAAAGCGAAGTTGAGGCCTTTATCAAGAAAATTGCTGATAGTGCAGGCGCTGATGATACAGCGGCGATGATCGAGCAAGCTTTTGAACAAGCCCGCACAGCGATTGAATCAGGTGACATCAACGGCGCGGCACAAATTTATCAGGCTGTGTTGCAACATGCGCCCGATAATGCGGAGGCTTATGGCGCGCTTGCAGGATTGATGGCCGATTATGGACAGGCCGAACAGGCGCAGGCGATGCTTGATCAGGCACCGGAACAGATGGCTAATCATCCAGCTTTAGCCGGGGTGAAAGCAAAATTGGACCTTGCGGCAAAGGTTGCCGCACTTGGCGACCCTGAAGCACTCAATGCGCGCCTTGAACAAAACCCAGAAGATCACGATGCGGCTTTTGATATGGCGCAAATTGAAAATGCGCGCGGCAACAAGGATAAAGCGGCTGAATTATTGCTCTCAATCATGAAGGCTGACCGTGAGTGGCGCGATGATGGTGCGCGTAAAGAACTTCTCGTTTTCTTTGAAGCTTGGGGTCCGATGGATCCGGCTACGCAGGCGGCACGGCGTAAATTGTCAGCGATTTTGTTCCGCTGATATTTTTGGCCTTCGCGCATTTATGTTACGCTTGGCGTCGATAATCCAAACCGATTTGCACCTTGTATTTTCGGACCGCTGTTCCATCTCTTAAATTAGGTGAAACAACAGCCCCAATAGATTGGATCGGTCTTAATGAAGGCAGGAAACTTTACTTATAAGGATCTTAACGACATACCGGCCGTCGTACCTGTTTTTCCTCTTTCCGGCGCTTTGCTGTTACCGGGAAGCCAGATGCCTTTGAATATTTTCGAACCACGCTATCTGGCGATGTGTGATGCCGCTTTGAAAACGAACCGGTTGATCGGCATGGTTCAACCGGTTTTCAGCGGCGATATTGGCTGCAAGGAAAAACCCAATCTTTGCAAGGTCGGTTGTCTCGGACGTATCATCTCGTTTACGGAAAGTGGTGACGGGCGCTACATCATCAATCTTCAAGGGGTAACGCGCTACCGCATTATTGAAGAAACATGCGCAAAAACGCCGTTCAGACAATGTCGTATTGCGGCATTTGCGCATGATCTTACCAACCAAAACAACAATGCGGATGACGTAAACCGCGAAGAGCTCTTGGAAACCTTCAGGCTCTATCTTGATGCCAATGATCTTGAAGCTGATTGGGAGAGCGTGAACAAGGCCGGTAATGAATCACTGGTCAATGCTTTGTCCGTTATGTCACCTTACGGACCGGCAGAAAAACAGGCATTGCTGGAAGCGCCTGACCTTAAAAGCCGTGCGGATACGCTGATCGCGCTTACTCAAATCGCACTTGCGCGTGATGCGGATGGCGATGAATATGCCCAGACTTTGCAGTAGATTTATCGGGCATTATGCTTGAGTGTAATCGCAAACAGGCAAGGGTGCTCTATGGCAAGTCCTACGGATATAAATATTGCAACTATTGATGAAGGCGAGAAAGCGGAAAATGTTTTGCTCGCCGGAAAAATGCTGCAACTGCTTGTCTGCCCGCTCACCAAGCAATCCTTGAAATATGACAAGGAACGCCAGGAGCTTATCTCGCTTTCGGCGAGGCTGGCTTATCCGGTGCGCGGCGGCATTCCGATTTTGCTGCCCTCTGAAGCGCGTCACCTTGAAGAAGGCGACATGGCCAAGAAAATATGAAGGGCAATGCTGCAAAAGGAAAACAAAAACGCGGCGCGCAGCGGCGCGATGCTCTCATTCAGGCAGCAGCAGCCTTATTCTGGATAAAAGGATATTCGGGAACAAGCCTTGCAGATGTTGCCAAAACATCCGGCGTACCGCTCGGCAATCTCTACTATTATTATAAAACCAAAGCCGATCTGGCATTGGGCGTTGCCAATTTCTTCGTTGACGAAACGACACAACTGATTGAAGCGGTCTCGCAGGAAAAATCTGATCCGCGTGAGCGTTTGAGGTTTCTGGTTGAACGTATGCGCGCGACGCAGGGCAAACGGCTGAGCTATGGCTGCCCCATTTCAGCGGCTTGCCGCGATTTTCGGGAAACTGCGCCCGAAGCCAGTGCGCGCGCGGGTGAAAGCTTCGCGTTACTGATTGCATTTATCGCGCAGGAATTAGCCAAGACCGGGCGAAAGCCCTCTGTTGCTTTGGTCAAAGCCCGTCATGTCATTGCCGAATGGCAGGGCGGTATTGCACTGGCCCACGGATTACAGCAACCCAATGTGCTGGCTGAAACCTATGCCCGCATGGAACGAACGCTGAGCGGTTAAACAGGGCACCGGTTTCGTAAGCTATTATGTCAATCAAGCGCTAGATTTGTTCGCCGCGCAACAAACGCGGGGTTTTACCTGATATGCCCGATGCCTGATTGATGAAGAAGTCTTTCAGCTTTGGCAGGCGGTCAACAACGCCAAGCCCGAATGAGCGCAATGCGCGCAGCGGCGCAATGTCGTTGGAGAACAATCTGTTTAGAATATCGGTGGTGACGCCCATCTGCACCGTGTCAAAACGGCGCCAGCGCTGGTACTCCTCCAAGACGTTAAGCGCCCCGATATCAAGCCCAAGGCGGTGCGCCTCAACAACTTTTTCGGCCAAAGCCGCGGCATCTTTAAAACCAAGATTAAGCCCTTGCCCCGCAATCGGATGGATGCCATGCGCCGCGTCACCGGCCAAAGCAAAGCGCGGTTTGACAAAATCTCTGGCAAGCGTCAGCCCGAGCGGATAAGCGCGCGGTTTGGTTTCCACTTTGATATCACCCAATTTTAGTCCGAAGCGCTGCTCCAGCTCGATATCGAAGGTGAATTCATCGCCATTAATCAGGCGCTGTGCTTTCTCGGTGCTTTCGGTCCAGACAATTGACGAGCGGTTATCAGTCAGGGGCAAAATGGCGAAAGGACCGGCAGGCAGGAAGTGCTCCTCGGCGCGTCCTTCATGGCTGCGTTCATGGGCAATTGTTGCAACAATGCCTGCCTGACCGTAATCCCAGTGAACGGTTTTAATACCGGCCATATCGCGCAGGCGCGAGTTAACCCCGTCACACGCAATAAGCAGCTTGGCGCGCAGTGTATGTTCATCACCAAGTTGAATATCGACGGATTGGCTTTCCTCATTGTTTTCAAAACCGGTAACGCCAACACCTTGAACGATCGTGACACCATATTCATCGCAGCGCTTGCGCAGGGCGCGTATCATTTCGACATTCGGTATCATCCGTGCGAAAGGTTCGCCCTCGTCAATACTACCTTCGAAGGTTAAAAATACGGGCCGAACCGGATCATTGGTTCTGCTGTCAGTCACAACCATCTCATTGATTGGCTGGGCATGGGGAAGGATGTCCTGCCAGCAATCAAGCTGATCAAGCATACGTACCGCAGCGGCGGCCACAGCAGAGGCGCGCCCGTCATTTTGCCATACATTGTCAGGCGCAGCGTCAACAACAACAATATTCAGACTTGGCGCTGAGCGTGCGATAGAAACGGCGGTTAAAAGCCCGACATAGCCCGCTCCCGCTATCAGAATATCTGTTTTTTGCGGCAGGGCGGCTTTGCGTTTTGCCGGCTTTTTCGGTGTTGCTGCTTTTGCCATTTGAACGGCCTACCTTCCTGCTGCATTCCAGCGCACGGCGTTGTATGCAGTTGACTTAATGTGCCTTCCTTGTAGCAAGACACTCAGAGATTTTCCACCAATGAGAGCGCAAGGAAAAAACGATGTCTGCTGCCATGGATGAACTATTAGAAACTCTGGACCTCGTGCATCTGGATGACAATGTGTTCCGTGGTCGCAGTCCTCAAGTGGGTTGGCAGCGCGTTTTTGGCGGGCAGGTGATCGGTCAGGCGCTGATTGCCGCGCAGCGCACTGTCGCCAATGACCGTTTTGTGCATTCGATCCATTGCTATTTTCTGCGTCCGGGCAATCCGGCCGTTCCCATCGATTATCATGTCGATACATTGCGCAACGGGATGAGCTTCACCACGCGCCGTGTTGTGGCACATCAAAATGACAAGCCGATATTTGCCATGTCGGCATCTTTCCAGATCGAAGAGGACGGGTTGGAGCATTTCATGCCCCAGCCGCTCAATGTGCCTGCGCCGGAGGATCTGGCGGGCGAAAAAGTGCTGGTGGAGAAAATCAAAGACAGTCTGCCGGAAAATGTGAAACGATATTGGGGACGCGAACGTCCGGTCGAGCTGCGTCCTGTGTCTTTAAAGCATTATATGAGCAGAGATCCCTTGCCGCCGCATCAGGATATGTGGCTGCGCACAACGGGTGATGTACCGGACAGCCGTGTGGTGCAGGCGGCAGTCCTTGGCTATTTGTCGGACATGACTTTGCTTGATACGGCGCTTTTTGCCCATGGCCGGTCGATCTTTGACACTGATTTGCAGGTCGCCAGTCTTGACCACTCCATGTGGTTCCACAGACCCAACAAGCTGGATGACTGGCTGCTTTACAGTCAGGACAGCCCCAACGCATCCGGCGCGCGCGGGTTCACACGCGGATCGCTTTATGCGCGCGACGGCTCACTCGTTGCCTCTGTGACGCAGGAAGGCCTTATCCGGCGTGTAGAGCCTAAAAAATAGGCAAAAAATATTTCCTGCCCAATTTTTCACCGGAGCAAAAGTTGGGCAAATTTTCGAGTGTCTGTGTTTGCGGAAAATAATACCCATAAAATACAAATACTTATGTAAAAAATATCGACTTGGCACGGTATTTGAATAGTCCGCAGTGAAGCGAAGCACGGTTTCGTGTTTTTCGTCGTGAGCCCGACATGGTGTCGGATCACAAATGAAACTGGGGAAATACGCACATGAAAATAGTCATGGCAGTTATTAAGCCTTTCAAGCTGGATGAAGTGCGTGAAGCGCTTACCGGGCTTGGCGTGCAAGGCGTGACCGTGACGGAAGTCAAAGGTTACGGGCGTCAAAAGGGCCATACAGAAATTTATCGCGGTGCTGAATATGCCGTGAGCTTTCTGCCTAAACTAAAACTTGAATTGGTGATCGATGACGATCTGACTGACAAAGTTATTGAAGCCATCTCTGGCGCTGCAAAAACCGGCCAAATCGGTGACGGTAAAATCTTCGTCTATTCCATTGATCATGCGGTGCGCATTCGTACCGGCGAAACGGATTCTGCAGCGCTTTGAGCCGCGGCATTTCGTCAGGAGAAAATTACATGACCATTTCTAAAATTTCAAAACTGGCAGTTGCGGGCGGCACGATCGCTTCCATGCTGTCAGCGCCTGCTTTTGCGCAGGATGCAGCACCGGCTGTTACGCCTGATGTTGCTTATATTTTCAACACGCTGCTTTTCCTCATTGGTGGTTTCCTAGTCATGTGGATGGCCGCTGGCTTTGCTATGCTTGAAGCCGGTCTGGTGCGTTCCAAGAACGTTTCTATGCAGTCACTCAAGAACATCGCTCTGTTTTCCATCGCAGGCATCATGTACTGGTTGGTCGGTTACAATTTGATGTATACCGGCGTTGACGGCGGTTATATCGGCTCGATCGGCACTTATGGTTTTGACCCTGTTGGTCTTGAAGGCGCAGACAGTGCCGCTTTGCTTGATACAGGCTATTCGACCGCTTCTGACTGGTTCTTCCAGATGGTGTTTGTCGCAACGGCTGCCTCTATCGTATCGGGTACGCTTGCCGAGCGCATCAAGCTTTGGCCATTCCTTTTGTTTACGGTTATTTTGACCGGTTTCATCTACCCGATTGCAGGTTCATGGCAGTGGGGCGCAGGCTGGTTGTCTGAAATGGGCTTTTCCGACTTTGCCGGTTCGACACTGGTTCACTCTGTTGGCGGCTGGGCTGCTCTTGCCGGTGCTGTTCTTTTGGGTGCACGTACAGGCAAATATGATGCGGCTGGCCGTGTTTCACCAATGCCCGGTTCAAACATCCCGCTTGCAACATTGGGTACATTTATCCTTTGGCTCGGCTGGTTCGGCTTTAACGGCGCGTCACAGCTTGCAATGGGCACAATTTCCGATGTCTCCGATGTATCGCGCATCTTTGCCAACACAAATATTGCGGCGGCAGCCGGTGTCGTGACAACAATTGTTCTTCTTCAGCTTCTTTATAAGAAGGTTGATGTAACAATGGTCCTTAACGGTGCTCTTGCCGGTCTTGTGGCTATCACTGCCGAACCACTGGCTCCGGCCGTATGGCAGGCGATTGTTATCGGTGCTGTTGGTGGTGCGATTGTGGTGTTCACAGTGCCGGTTCTCGACAAGTTGAAAATTGACGATGTTGTAGGCGCTATTCCGGTTCACCTTTTTGCCGGTATCTGGGGCACAATTATCGTGCCGTGGACAAACAGCAGTGCTTCGTTCGGCACGCAGTTTATCGGTATCATTGCTTATGGTGTGTTTACACTGGTTGCTTCGTTCATCGTCTGGTTCATCATCAAGGCTGTTATTGGCCTGCGTGCGAGCGCGGAAGATGAAATGATGGGTCTCGACAAAGCCGAAGTCGGTGTTGAGGCTTACCCAGAATTCCGATCATAATTTATCATACTGGCAAGGGCGACAGCGCCCTTGCCACCAATGTTCCTATCCCGTCGTGATGTTTTGCATCACAACACCTTACCGGCCCAGATTAATTTCTGGTGCCGGGCTTTTTTTTGAGAGTCGTAAAAACCGGGAAATCTGCATGGTTAATGAGCGCTTAACTATCGGCGGTTAGATTAAACCCTAAATTCTTGGCTAGATTCAGTATTAGGGACGTAAAATGCAGGTCAAACGCGATCGCCTTGCTTCGGCAGATTCGGATTTTGATGCCTATGAGTTTCAGCAGGAAGCGCATGACAATAAAATGACCTATTTGCTTTGGCGACAGGCAGAAATTGCTGCCGGTCTGGCATTGCTGCTGTTTGTTGTGTTTGTCGTTGCTGCTTTGGCCACATGGAATGCGGCTGATCCAAGCTTTTCACATGCCACCGATGCTCCTGTGACCAATGCCATGGGCTTTGCCGGTTCTGCCGTGTCAGATTTGCTCATTCAATTTTTTGGCCTAGCGTCTCTGGCCGTTCTTGTCCCTCTTTTGTTCAAAAGTTATGCGCTGGTGCGCGGAAACCGCTGGAATTTGCAACTGCGCCGCAGCGGTGCCTGGCTTGCAGGCAGCCTGCTTTTTGCTGCATTTCTGGGCTGTTTTCCGTCAACGCAAGCCTGGCCTTTGCCAACCGGACTTGGCGGCGTTACCGGTGATATGGTTTTGAAGATTCCCGGCCTGTTTTTGGGTGGGTATCCGCAGGGTTTCTTTGCGTTTCTGATCGGCGCAATATTGTTTGTGCCGGCTTTGTGGACGATTGCGATAGCTTCGGGGTTCCTCTGGAAGCAAAAAACGCACAGTGAAAATGATCTGGCACATGACACAATCGCGGATGATGAAGGCGAAGGTTTCGTGCGCTTTGTTAGTCTGGGTGCAATCATGCATGGCTTTTACTCGGCAAAAGCTGCCATTCGTCGGCATATGCCGCTGCGCGCCAAACCTTCTAGAAATAAGAGCCGCCCTGCGTCGCACTTTGAAGAGCCGTCTTTTGACGCAGCAGCGCATCAGCATGCAGGCGAACCGGAGATGGGCTTTGCAGCGGCAGATTCCTATGCTGTTGAAAATGCAAATTATGAAGCCAATTATTCGGGTGAAAATTGGGAAGGTGCTGAAGACTGGGCACCTCAAGTCGCGCCCGATGGTGCGCGCGGACAATCATCGCGCGTTGCTGCACCGGCGCAAATTGCACCGGCCGTTGGCGGATCAGCACGTGTTGAACCGGCTGCGCCCAAGCCAAAGCCAAGTGTTCGCGTTCAGCGTGAAGCGCAGCCTTCCTTGATCAAGGACAATGATTTTGAACTGCCGCCGGTTCATTTGCTCAACGAGCCAAAGAATGTGGTGCGCGATGAAAGCCTGTCGCCGGAAGCACTGGAACAAAACGCCCGTGTTCTGGAAGGTGTTTTGGAAGATTTCGGCGTTAAAGGTGAAATTATACACGTTCGGCCGGGGCCGGTTGTTACAATGTACGAGCTGGAGCCTGCGCCGGGTATCAAATCATCACGCGTGATCGGTCTGGCCGAAGATATTGCCCGTTCCATGAGCGCGATTGCCGCGCGTGTTGCTGTTGTGCCGGGACGCAATGCGATTGGTATCGAGCTGCCCAATAATATACGTGAAACCGTTTATTTCCGCGAGATGATTGCCTCGACCAATTATGATAATTCAAAAGCGAAACTGGCAATGGCGCTGGGTAAAACCATTAATGGCGAGCCGGTCATTGCCGATCTTGCAAAAATGCCGCATTTGCTGGTTGCCGGTACAACGGGCTCGGGTAAATCGGTTGCCATCAACACCATGTTGCTGTCACTTCTTTACAAATTATCACCGGCAGAATGCCGCCTGATCATGATCGACCCGAAAATGCTGGAACTGTCGGTTTATGACGGTATTCCGCACTTGTTGACGCCGGTCGTTACCGATCCGAAAAAGGCCGTTGTCGCGCTTAAATGGACTGTGCGCGAAATGGAGCAACGCTATAAAAATATGGCAAAGCTCGGTGTTCGAAACATTGACGGTTTCAACTCTCGCGTGAAGGAAACAATCGCCAAGGGTGAGGAAATCACCCGCACTGTACAAACCGGATTTGACCGTGAAACCGGCGAAGCGATCTATGAGACAGAAGCGCTCGATCTTGAGCCGATGCCATATATCGTCGTCGTAATTGACGAAATGGCTGATTTGATGATGGTGGCCGGTAAGGATATTGAAGGTGCTGTTCAGCGTCTTGCTCAAATGGCGCGTGCGGCCGGTATTCATGTGGTGATGGCGACACAGCGTCCGTCGGTTGATGTTATTACCGGTACGATTAAAGCGAACTTCCCGACGCGAATCTCGTTCCAGGTGACATCGAAAATCGACAGCCGGACAATTCTTGGCGAAATGGGCGCCGAACAGCTGCTCGGTATGGGCGATATGCTTTATATGGCAGGCGGCGGGCGTATCCAGCGTGTTCACGGACCGTTTGTTTCAGATGAGGAAGTGGAAGATATCGTCAAACATCTGAAACTGCAGGGCGTGCCGCAATATCTTGAGGCCGTGACAGAAGATGACGAGGAAGAGGCTGATTCAGGTAGCGGAAGTACGGGTTCCGGCGGCGGCACTGATTCCGAGGATCCTTATGATCAGGCTGTTGCCGTTGTCCTTCGCGACCGCAAAGCGTCAACCAGTTATATTCAGCGCCGGCTTGGCATTGGATATAACCGTGCGGCGTCATTGATTGAACGTATGGAAGAGGAAGGCGTTATCGGGCCTGCAAACCATGCCGGTAAACGCGATATTCTGGTTCCGTCTGAAGAAGAGCAGCAAATGGGCGGCATGATGTAACATGCATTTACAATACTGTGCCGAATTGCCGCCACATAACAGTCAAACTATCTCCTTATGTACTGCGTATGAAAGTCCCAAGAAGGGCAAGATGGAAAAGAGAAGATTATGAAAAAGAACACTCCTTTACTACGCCGGACATTTCTTGCGCTGTGCACAAGTGCTGTTATGGCAGCCTCCATCTCTGTGCCGTCCGCAAGGGCAGATGCGCCTCAGGCAATCGCTGATCATTTTTCCAGTGTTAAGACAATGATGGGTGAATTTGTGCAATTTGGCCCGTCAGGTGAGCAGACAGGCGGTAAATTCTTTATCGAACGGCCGGGAAAAGTCCTTTTCCTTTATGAAGAGCCGTCGAATATTCGCGTTGTTTCGGATGGCTCAACAGTTGTCGTCAATAACAAGAAGCTCGATACGTGGGATACTTACCCTTTAAGCAAAACACCGCTCCAAGTCGTTCTTGCCGACAAGATTGATCTGTCAGGCAATAAGGTAAAATCGGTCAATCAGGCCGACGATCTGACCACGATTGTCATGCAGGACAAGCAAATTTTCGGTGACAGCGAAATTACGATGATGTTTGACCCTGCCAATTATGATTTGCGCCAGTGGACGATCAAGGATGCGAAGGGCAAAGATACGACTGTAATGATCTTTAATGTCAAAGAGGGTGTGAAGTTCGGCGAACGGACATTCGCAATCGATTACAACCGTATCCGTGCCTCCAAAAAAGGCGGCAATTGAGCAATATCAACGACTGTAGATATAAGCTTATCTAAAATCTAATTTGTGAGCGGCGGCATCTTTTATGGTGCTGCCGCTTGTTTTTTTGTGACCCATTCTGCACAAGTTTAACCTTACTAATGAGGTTTACACATGGCAGATAATTCTTTCTCACTGGCAACCTGGAACATCAATTCGGTGCGTTTGCGCCGTGAGATGGTTGAAAGTTTCCTGAGCGAGTATCAGCCTGATGTCCTATGTTTGCAGGAAACAAAATGTCCGGACAATCTGTTTCCGGCTGCGGCTTTTGCTGAACTGGGTTATACCCATACCGCGATACACGGGCAAAAGGGCTATCATGGTGTCGCAACGCTTTCCAAATACCCGCTGACAGAAATCAACAAGCGGAAATTCTGTGAAATTGACGATACACGCCATGTGGAGTGCATTGTCGATACGGGCACAAAGAAGATACGCATCCATAATTTCTATGTACCGGCGGGCGGTGATGAGCCCGACCGCGATATTAATGTGAAATTTGCCCACAAGCTCGACTTTTTGGAAGAAATGCGTCTGATCAAAGCCGAGCCGGGCACCGCTGACGGTTCTATCCTTGTTGGCGATTTGAATATTGCGCCGCTGGAATCAGATGTCTGGTCTCATAAGCAGCTTTTAAAAGTTGTCAGCCATACGCCGATTGAAACTGAAACACTGGAAGATTTGCGAATTGAAGGCGGTTGGTCCGACCTGATTCGCACGCATATTCCGGAGCCTGAACCTGTCTTTACGTGGTGGAGTTACCGGTCAAAAGACTGGGCGGCGTCAAACCGCGGGCGGCGGCTTGATCATATCTGGTCGTCTGAAAATCTTGTGACGCCACTTCAAAATATTGAAATTGTCAGTCACGCGCGCGGGTGGGACCGTCCGTCGGACCATGTTCCGGTCATTGCACGCTTCGCGCTATAAGAGCCAATGGCATAAATTATAGATCGCGCCCATATTTAAAGCGATTTTCCAGCGTGCCGATATTGTCGAGAAATTCTTTTAGTCTTTCGAGTATATCACGGTGAATATTTGCCGCTGTTTCCGGATACTCCGTCAGCATTCGGTGGAATAGTGAGCGGTTTATACGAATCACTTCGCAATCTGTTTGCGCCACAGCGCTGGTAAGTCTGTTGGTATCTGTGAGCATTGCCATCTCACCGATAATTGCGCCCGGCCCTACTGTTTTGACAGGCTTTAGCTCACCGCCGACTGTGCGCATCAGATCAATATGGCCGCTGGCTATGACAAAACCGCAGTCAGCGCGGTCGTCTTCGCGGAAAATAGTCCGGCCCTTGCTGAATCTCAGCCGCTCGGAGCCGAACGCCAATAGACGCAGTTGCTCGGTGTGCAACGCGTCGAAAATCTGTGCGGATGCAATGATCCGAATGTCATCATCCAATGACAATGCGAGTCCCCTTAACTGGCAACCATATTACTCCATCAGGGGCTGTTATAGTAGCGCAGTTGTTTTGAAAAGGTGGGCTCATGCAAAACTGCGCTTTGAATATCTCTTAAGGGACCAGCTTGTAGCCGCCACTTTCAGTCACCAGAATTGCGGCGTTGGATGGATCGCTCTCGATCTTCTGGCGCAAGCGGTACACATGCGTTTCAAGCGTATGCGTTGTGACGCCGGAATTATATCCCCACACTTCTTCCAGCAATGTATCGCGGCTGACAACTTTGCCGCCGGTACGGTAGAGAAACTTAATGATCGAAGCTTCTTTTTCGGTCAAGCGCACTTTTCCGCCATTGGCATCCAAGAGCAGTTTTTGGCTCGGCTTGAACGTATAAGGACCGACAACAAATGTTGCGTCTTCTGATTGCTCGTGCTGGCGCAATTGGGCGCGCATACGGGCGAGAAGAACCGCAAATTTGAAAGGCTTGGTAATATAATCATTGGCACCGGCTTCCAGCCCGAGAATCGTATCCGAATCAGTGTCATGGCCGGTCAGCATGACGATAGGCGCTTTAAAGCCGCCCTTGCGCAGAAGTTTGACGGCTTCGCGTCCATCCATATCGGGCAGGCCGACATCCATAACAACAAGATCGATCATCTGGTTGCGGGCAGCTTCAATTCCCTTTGCGGCGGAAGCTTCCTGCAATACTTCAAATTCTTCATAAAGAGACAATTGCTCTACGATTACTTCGCGAAGGTCGTTGTCATCATCTACTAGAAGGACTGTGCGTGTCGTCATAGATCACCTTATAGGCTAGTATTCTGTCCCGATATGTTCATCGATAAGAATATGTTACTTAAATACATATACACCAACAAAGGGCTAATCGTGAAATATCGCTAATTCATGACCTATTGCGGTATTTTAGTTGAGGGGCAATTAAATTTTCGATGAACTTTTTGAGAACTATCCGTGTACATCGCCAGCCGGATGATACGCGCAAAGGCATTATTGTTGCCGAAAACCGCACAATCTTATGTGCGCTTGGCCGGTCGGGGCCAAGTGTGTTCAAGCGTGAAGGTGACGGCGCAACGCCTGCGAACCGTTATTTATACCCAATAAGCGGGTTTTTTCGTGCGGACCGTGTTCAGCGACCGAAATCTGCCTTGGCGTTTGAGGCCCTGACGCCCGATGACGGTTGGTGCGATGCGCCTGCCGATGCGAACTATAATATGCCGGTTAAATTGCCTTTCGGCGCTTCACATGAGGTGATGACGCGCCAAGACAAGCTATATGATATTGGGATTATTTTGGACTGGAATATGCCGGTTGCAGGGCGCAAACGTTTTGGCGGTTCGGCGATTTTCTTTCATCTGTGCAAGCCGGGATACACACCGACTGAAGGGTGCATTGCCGTTGAAGAAGCCGATATGCGCTGGCTTCTTCAATATATGACAACAGACACCCGAATTTTCGTTCACCGCTGAGGTGAGGTTTTTAGAGCGTGTCAGGAAAAGTGGGAACCGGTTTTCCACCCGGACATGTGGCAAATCAAAGGGTTAGAGAGTGTCTGCGTTTCAGTGAAAAGCAGACACTCTAAAGCGGCGGGTTATCAAGCCCGCCCATGCGGCAGACTTCCAGCCATTCCTGCTCCGTAACAGGCTGAACAGACAGGCGCATTGATGTGACAAGCGACATTTTTTCAAGCGCCGGGTTTGCTTTTACGTCTTTGAGCGTCACAGGCTTGGGCATGTCGCAAACAGCTTTGATGTCGACACAATCCCAGCGTTCATCATCGGTTGTGCTGTCAGGATGGCTAAGCGCACAAACCTCGACAATGCCGACAACTTCCAGCCCTTCATTGGAGTGGTAAAAGAACGCCTTATCGCCAATTTTCATCTGGCGCATATTGTTACGCGCCTGATAATTGCGGATGCCGTCCCATTCCTCGCCTTCCTCGCCCTTGGCTTTTTGCATTTCCCAGGACCATTTAAACGGCTCGGATTTAAACAACCAATAGTTCTTTTCCATTCTTCTCTCTCTGTCGGGCTTGAATTCGTTGCTGTCCGGTTCGTTAATCGAGCGGTATGGTCAGCGGCGGGTGATCGATTCTGATTTTAGCGGACGGGCCATGAGCTGTGCAATGGCGGTGTCCACATTAATAGAGCCGGATAATAGCTCATTGACGGCAAATATCAGCGGTGCATCAATATTGTTTTCACGCGCGATATCGGCGGCAATGCGCGCTGTTTTTACACCTTCGGCGAGTTTCATATTGGCAAGATCGCTGCCGCGTCCGATGGCCGCGCCATAGGCAAAATTGCGCGATTTTTCAGAGCCGCACGTCAATACAAGATCACCGAAGCCTGAAAGGCCATTCAAAGTTTCGGACTGCGCGCCCAAGGCAAGTGCAATGCGCTGAAGTTCAGCAAATCCGCGCGTGGTCAATGCTGCCAATGCGCTGGCACCCAAGGCGCGGCCGTGAACAATACCGGCTGCTATTGCCAGAACATTTTTCAATGCGCCGCCATAATCAACGCCCAGCTGATCATTGCTGGCATAACAGCGCAGATTTTTATTCGACAAGATTGCGCAAAGCGACAGCGCCGTTTCGGTTTCATCGGCGGCAATGGTTACGGCTGTCGGCAAATTGCCTGCGACATCAATCGCAAAACTCGGACCGGAAAGGGTGGCCACCTGGTGATTAGGAAAAATGCGGTGCAGAACCTGCCCCATCGTTTCACCGGTGGTTTGGTCAATGCCTTTGGCGCAGGAGATTATGACCGCGCTTGAGCGAATATGAGGCACTATCTTTTCAGCGGTGGCAGCCAATGTCTGGGCAGGGGTCACCATCAAAATAATATCTGCACCACGAACGGCTTCTTGCAGGTCATGCTCATAGTTAAGCGTTTCAGCAAGTTGTATGCCGGATAAATATTTATCATTGCGGCCGGTATCGCGCATTAATGACAATTGCGCGGCATCCCTGCCCCATAGCGTTACAGATTTGCCGTTTGCAGCCTGATTGGAGGCAAGTGCCGTTCCCCATGCGCCTGATCCCAGAACTGTGATCTTATCGCTCATGCCTTGGCACCTTTTTTACCGGATCCAATAATCGGGGCACTATCACTATCAAGCGGCCAGCGCGGGCGCGGCGTCGCATCCATGTCAGATTGTGCGCCTTCTGAAAGATGCTCAAGCCCTGCCCAGGCGATCATCGCTGCATTGTCCGTACATAGCGCTATCGGTGGTGCCAGAAAGGTGAAACCGTGGTCAGCGCAGGCTTTTTCAAGCATGGTCCGTATCGCCTTGTTCGCGGCAACACCGCCGGCAACCACCAATGTCGGCTGCCTGCCTTCAAATTCATTTCGATAGCGCAACAAACTGCGTGAAATACGGTCCTCCAATGATTCTGTGACGGCGATTTGAAACGAAGCACATAAATCGTCAATGTCGTCTTTTGTCAGCGCACCCAGTTCGGTTGCCTGCCGACGCAGGGCTGTTTTCAAGCCCGAAAAGGAAAAGTCCAACCGGTCCTCACCCTTTAAAGGGCGGGGTAATGAGAAACGCTTCGGGTTTCCGTCGAGCGCATGTTTTTCAACAGCAGGGCCACCCGGATAGGGAAGGCCTAAAAGTTTAGCCGTTTTATCGAATGCCTCACCCAATGCGTCATCAATTGTCGAGGCCCAGCGTTCATAATCACCAAGGCCGCGCACAAGTACGATTTGCGTATGTCCGCCGGAAACCAGCAGCAGCAAATAGGGAAATTGAATGCCGTCCGTCAGCCGTGCGGTGAGCGCGTGCCCTTCCAGATGATTTACCGGCAAAAAGGGTTTGTTTTGCGCATAGGCAATTGCCTTGCCGGTCATAACGCCGACAATCAGGCCGCCGACCAGGCCCGGCCCAGTTGTTGCGGCGATGGCGTCAATATCGGACCATGTACAGTTTGCCTCATCAAGTGCGCGCTGCACGATGCCGTCCAGCTTTTCCACATGTGCCCGCGCAGCGATTTCAGGCACAACGCCGCCATAAGCTGCGTGATCATCAATCTGGCTATGGACGATGTTTGACAGGACTTCTCCGCGCACAGGGTTTGTTCCGCCGCGCACGACAGAGGCGGCAGTTTCATCGCAACTTGTTTCGATGCCCAATATGGTTAGCATAATAGATGGCTTGTTCTTATGGTCGGTTTGTTGCATCACTCGGCTAATCCATAGCGGACCGCGTTCTGCTTGGATTTGGCCTAACACGAATGAAAAAGGTTGCAAATAGTGGCTTCGACCCCGCAAAGAATCGGGATTGGTACCCGTGGCAGTCCATTGGCATTGGCGCAAGCACATGAAGTGCGTGATCGATTGATTGCCGCTCATGGTGCTGATGCTGTTGATATCGAGATTCATATTATTTCTGTTGTCGGGGACCGTGTTCAGGACCGCGCCCTTTCCGAGATCGGCGGCAAGGGACTGTTTACGGAAGAGATCGAAGCGCAACTTTCCAGCGGTGACATTGATATTGCGGTTCATTCCTCAAAAGACATGCCGACCAAATTGCCCGATGGTCTGGCGTTAATCGCGTTTCTTGAACGCGAAGATCCGCGCGATGCTTTCATCAGCCATTCGGTAAAAAGTATTCTGGACATGCCGGAAGGTGCGGTGCTTGGCACATCGTCACTGCGCCGTCAGGCGCTGGCGCTGCGTGCGCGCCCTGACCTGAAAATTGTCGGATTTCGGGGCAATGTGCAAACGCGGCTTAAAAAGCTGAGTGACGGGGTTGCCGATGCGACGCTCCTTGCCAGTGCGGGCCTTCGCCGGCTTGGCATGTCAGATGTGGCTGCCGCTCTCATCGATATGAGCATTTTCCCGCCAGCGCCCGGCCAAGGGGCAATTTGTGTTGAAGGGCGCATTGGTGACCAGCGCATACTCGATCTTATCGAGCCTCTAAGGCATGAGCAAACGGAAGTGGCCCTTGCGTGTGAACGTGCTTTTCTTGCCACGCTTGACGGCTCGTGCCGCACCCCGATTGCCGCTTACGCGACTATAGATGGGGATCATATTTCTTTTGACGGCACAATATTACGCCCTGACGGAAGTGAAGCCCACGACATTAAAATTGAAGGGCGTGTTGGCGAAGCAGCGGAAATAGGCATGCGCGCCGGGCAACAATTAAGAGCGACCGCAGGCGATGACTTCTTCAAAGACTGGCAATAATTTGGCCAAAGCCGGTGCGCCCACCATTTTGGTGACAAGGCCGCAGCTGGGCGCAGCGGTCACCGGCGAAAAACTCGTAAAAGCCGGATTTAATGTCGTTGTACAACCCTTTACCGAAATGGTTGCCAAGCCTGCGCCTTCTGATCTTTCCGAATTGCACACTGTAACGGCGATCATTGTCACCAGCGCGAATGCGCTGCGCTATTTATCAGATGAAATGCGTGCGGTATTAACTTCAATCCGTATGCTCACCGTTGGTGATGCAACCCGTGAGGAGGCACAGCGACAAGGCTTTGACAATGTGATTTCCGCTGACGGTAATGCGCGTGATTTGACCGGTTTAATCCGGCAGGAAGTGACGTCTGACGACCATATTCTTTATTTATGCGGCGCAGTGCGAACGACGGATATTGAAACTGAACTCAGCCGCCTGAAACTGTCTTTCATAGTTCTTGAAACATATGAAACTATAAAAATAAGTCAGTTAACTGATATAATAAATTTAATGTTCATGGAATCGGAAATTGACGCTGTCTGTTTTTATTCCAGCGTATCGGCACAGCTTTATACTGAATATTTTCAAGCTGCGGGTAGTGCCAGCAAGCTATTGAATATAAAATATTTTTGTATATCCGATCGTGCGAAATCATGCCTTCCGGATGCGTTGAAAAAATTATCTTTTGTCAGCGAAAAGCCGCGCGACGATGCTATGATCGATCTTCTCGTTAAGCACTATCGTCTTTCGTAACGAGAATCTTTGTCCCTGCTTCTTTCTCTTTACGATCTGCGTGCTAAATATCTAATGAGATAATTTTAACTGGAGGCAGGAAATGGCCGGGTCCAATAAAACACGCCGCACCCCGAATACGCGAAAGCCCGTCACAATTGATCTTGAGGCCAAGCCGGTAAAAGCCGATGAATCGCCGATGGCGTCAGATACAGCGCAAGCCAAATCCACCGAACCCACATCCAGTACACCTGAGAACAATGATCCCAAGAAGGCGGAGCCGGTGGCGTTTGATGAACTGGCCGACAAGAAAAACGCAAAAGCTGATGCGGATAAAACTGTTAGCAAAGACAGCGGAAAAGCTGCGCCTGCATCGCCCAAGCCGGACGCTAAAAAACCTGCCGGCAATTCCGGTTCAGGTGCGGTCACGGGCGGGTTAATCGGCGGGCTTATCGCGCTGATTGGACTTGGCGGATTGCAATGGGCTAATGTCCTGCCTTCATTTGGCAGCGCCTCAACCCAAGCCACCGATACAACGCTGATCGAAACCGATATTGAAGCTTTAAAAAAGCAGATCGCAACATTGGAAGAAAGTTCGGCGACAGAGAACCCTTCCGCCTTGCCATCTGATGTTGAGGCGCAATTAAGTGCTGCCTCAATCGCTTTTGAAGAGGCAACGGCCCGTGTTGATGCGATTGAACAGTCGATTGCCGAACTTGGCGATGAGGTCGATACATTAAAATCGGCAGCGTCCGGCACAGGAGACGGCAACAATGTTTCTGCCGAGGTCAGCGGGCAATTGTCCGGCCTAAGCGAGCAAATCAGCGGCCTTGAAGCAAATATTGCCGAGCAGGATGAAAAAATCAGCGCAGCGCAAGCAGAATTCAATGAGCAGATCGCTTCTCTTGAGGGCCGTGTTGCAGACGTTGAGGCGGTAACGGCCGATGGCGGCGCCAATGCGGATGTTGCCAGCGCTATTGCATCTGCGGGCCTGAAATCAGCGATTGATCGTGGCGGCTCTTTCATGGCTGAACTGGAAGCTTTTGCCACGGTTTCGCAGCAGCAGGAAGTTATTGAAGGCTTGCGCAATTATGCAGCGGCGGGCGTTCCTACAATCAACCAACTGTCTGACGAGTTTTCATCGGTCGCCAATAAGATTGTCGCGACCGGACAAGGGCTGGATGAAAATGCCGGTATTACGGACCGCCTGTTGCAGTCTGCACGTTCACTTGTCCAGGTGCGGCCTGTGGGCGAGGTTGAAGGCGAAACGCCGGGCGCGATTGCCGCGCGCATCGAGACACGTTTGAAAAGCGGTGATCTTGCCGGTGCGCTGGCGCAATGGGACACACTGCCCGAGGCGGCAAAAGAAGTATCGGCGGATTTTGCCGAGAAAATGCGCGCCCGTCAGAGCGTCGATGAGCTGGTTGCAAAAGCGCTGACAGGCGCAATGGCAACAACTTCGGCAAATTAATCCGATCAAAGGGAAATAGCAGATGTTACGTGTATTATTCTTCGTATTGATCGTATTCGCACTTGGTTTCGGATTTGCTTGGCTTGCCGATGTGCCCGGTGAAGTCGTTCTAACGGTCGCTAATCAGGAAATTACAATTTCGCTGATGGTGGCGGCCATTGGCATTGTTGCGTCGATCGTCATTGTGATGTTTGTCTGGTGGGTTTTGAAACTCCTGCTCACATCGCCGGAACGGGTGCAGCGGTTCTTCCGCTCTCGCAAGCGCGACAGAGGCTATCAATCCTTGTCGACCGGCATGATCGCAGCAGGGGCCGGCGATGGGGCAACCGCACGCAAGATGCTGAAACGCGCGGACGGCTTGCTTGATTCGACAACCGAGCCGCTTTTGCATCTGCTTGATGCGCAGGCAATGATGCTCGAAGGGCGTCATGATGATGCGCGTAAAAAGTTCGAAGAAATGCTGGAGGATCCTGAAACCCGTGTTCTCGGATTGCGGGGCCTTTATGTCGAAGCACAGCGCCTTGGTGAGCGCGATGCGCAGCGCCATTATGCGGAAAAAGCGGTGGAGATTGCACCGCAGCTTGGCTGGGCGAGCAATGCGGCGCTTGATCTTAAAACGGCAGATGGAGATTGGGACGGTGCCATTCGGTTGCTGGACAAGCAGAAAAGCGCCAAACAGGTTTCAAAAGAAGATGCTGCCCGCAAGCGCGCTGTTCTGCTAACGGCAATGGCGATGGATTTTGCTGAAACGGACCCTGCAAAAGCTAAATCTGCCGGACTGGAAGCCCACAAACTCGCGCCGGAATTTGCACCGGCGGCGGTGGCGGCTGCAGAAGCAGCGTTCCGCTTGAATGAAGTACGCCGCGGCGTGAAAATTCTGGAAACAACATGGCGCAAAGAGCCGCACCCGCAAGTTGGCCTTGCTTACGTAAATGCCAAATCGGGCGAATCGACTGCGGATCGCTTGAAACGGGCCAAACGCCTTGAGCAGATTAAGCCGTCACATGTTGAGACCAATATGGTTGTCGGTCAGATGGCGATGGAAGCAGGCGAGTTCGAAATGGCGCGCCGGGCTGTTGCCGATGTTTTGAAAGAAGACCCGCGCGAAAGCGCCTTCGTGCTGATGGCCGACATTGAGGATGCCGAAACAGGCGATCAGGGCAAAGTGCGCGAATGGATGGCGCGGGCTGTGCGTGCGCCGCGCGATGCGGCGTGGACTGCCGATGGTTATGTGTCTCAAAAATGGGCACCCTTCTCGCCGCTGACAGGTAAGATTGACGCTTTTGAATGGAAAGTGCCGGTCGAAACCGTTGGGGCCAAGATGATCGAAAATGATCTTGATCCGATGGAGCCGGGCAAGGCGCCGGAGACATTGATCGCTGAAGTTGCGGCAACCGGTGCGGTGATTGCCGGTGTGACAAGCGCTGAGAAGGAAGAGGCGCTTGATGCTGAAGCTGAAAAGGTGGATGTTGAACCGGCTCCGGTTTCAACAGCAGCAAAGAACAATTCTGGCAAAGATGAGAAACCGTCTGACCTTTCCAGCAAGAAAGACGAACCTCCTATGCCGCCGGAAGTAACGGGTGATGATTCGGAAGAAGAAATAAAAGTACCGATTCCGGATGATCCGGGTGTTGATCCAAATGAAAAACCCGAAGAAGATCGTCGCTTCCGGTTGTTTTGATAGGAATTTAGGGGCGCACTATGTTTGACAGGCTACTCAACTTCTTGAACTCACTTGGCGAAGACAGTCAGGCAAACCGTTCAACCGGTGACTATGCTGACAATGACCCGCGCCTGTGCGCAACCGCTCTGATGTACCACGTCATTCGTGCCGATGGTGTCTTGCGGGAGGTTGAAAAAGAACGTTTTGAAGCATTGGTGCGTCAGGAAAACAATATTGACAGTGCGGAGCTGGATAAACTTCTGGAAGCCGCGAAACTCGCCGACAACGAGGCGATTGATCTTTACAAATTCACCAGCGTTTTACGCATGGGACTGGAGATGGAAGATCGTGTCCATTTTGTCGAATTGCTGTGGGAGCTTGTCTATTCGGATGGTGAGCGCCACGAATTGGAAGACAATGTTGTCTGGCGTATTTCTGAATTGCTGGGCGTTGACGGACGCGACCGTGTCTCAATGCGCCAGCGGGTACAGAGCCGCATGGAGGGTGATGCTGACGGATGAGCATTGTCGAGGTTAAAAAACCGGTTCTCGTCATCCTTCACCAAGAGACTTCAACGCCCGGGCGGGTTGGCCAGCGACTTATGCAGCGCGGCTATGGGCTGGATATAAGGCGGCCGCGCTTTGGCGATCCGCTGCCGGAAACACTGGCTGAACATAGCGCTGCCGTTGTTTTTGGCGGACCGATGAGTGCCAATGATCCGGAAGAATTCATGAAAATTGAAACCGACTGGCTTGCTGTACCGCTCCGAGAAAACAAGCCGCTGATCGGGATATGTCTTGGTGCGCAAATGCTGGTCAAACATCTTGGCGGGCAGATCTATGGTGAACCGACCGATAATGTCGAAATCGGCTGGTATGATATCGAGCCGACACCGGCCGGTCTTAAATTGATGGATTGGCCGGAAAAAATTTATCAGTTTCATCGTGAAGGTTTTACGTTGCCTTCCGGCGCTGAATTATTGGCGAAATCCGCAGACTTCCCAAATCAGGCTTTTCGCTATGGTGAAAATGCCTGGGCCGTACAGTTCCATACGGAATTAACGCTGGCGATGATGCACCGCTGGGTTGTGCATGGCGCGCACCGTTTTGAGCTGCCCAACGCGCAAATCGGCAAAGATCATTTGCTCGGCCGCTATCTTTATGATGCGCCTGTTTCCAAATGGCTGGATGATTTTCTGGATATTGTGCTTTCCGAGCACAGCGTGGCTATTTAGAGCGTGCCTGCTTTTCAGTAAATCGCATCCACGCTCCAATCCTTTGATTTACCGCATGTCTGGCGGAAACCGGTTCCCACTTTTCCTGACATGCT
>NZ_JXMU01000035.1 GCF_001293565.1 Ahrensia marina
TTGTCTCTGTGACACAATCCTTCAACACAGCGACCAGCATGGGCAGGCTGACACTCAATGTCCTCTTATCTTTTGCTCAATTCGAACGGGAGGTCACAGCAGAACGCATCAGAGATAAAATCGCCGCATCCAAGAAGAAAGGTTTGTGGATGGGCGGCAATGTTCCACTTGGCTATGAGCCGGACGGCAGAACGCTAAAAATCAATCAAAAAGAAGCGGCCACTATCAAAACCATTTATGAACTGTACGAGAGCCATGGAACTCTTGATGCGGTCATAAATCATGCGGATCAACAAGGTCTTCAATCCATAGCCAAGCATGGCAGCAATCGTGGCAAGGCGTCGAGCTTCAAGCAGGGGCAGGTTCATTACATTCTGACCAACCCAGTCTATGCCGGAAAGATCAGGCATAAGGACAAGATCCATGAAGGCCAGCATGAAGCGATCATTGATCCGGATCGATGGCAGGCCATACAGTCACAACTCACCGCAGGAGCCGCCAAACAACGTGGAACAAAATCAACCAAAACCATATCACTGCTGTCCGGCAAGCTGTTTGATGAGACCGGCGATCATCTAACACCCAGCCACGCCAACAAACAGGGCAAGCGGTATCGCTACTATGTCTCCAACAGGCTGATCGCCAAGCGACAGACGAGCAAAGCAAAAGGCGGATGGCGACTACCGGCCAAAGTGTTGGAGCAGCAGATTGCCACGTCGATTGTCGAGAACCTTGAAGCGCACCTAGCGACCGATCTGTTCATTCGGCCTGATGCCGATCTGATTGAAGGCACCCAGCAAAAGCTCACTGAGCTGGGCGCGAGTATCAAAAGCGGGCAATTCGCCACCACACTCTCAATTCTCAAGCAAGCAACCATCACCGTTGGCACGATCAGCCTACAACTGGATGCCGATACATTCGCTGACTTGTTCGAAGTCCCAATTGATCAACTCAATCAAGCAGTCTGCACCTTCGACACTGCCTTCCAGTTCCGCAAACGCGGCTCAGAAACCAAGCTGGTGATCGGCAACAAGATGGTGAACGAACCAGATCAGACCTTGATCGATAACATCGCCCGAGCCCATCACTATTATGAAGCCATCAAAGCTGGTCAGACATTCGAACAAGTTGCTTCTTCGAACAACATCACCAAGCGCCGACTGCTGCAGATCATTGATCTGGCATTCATCGCACCGGATATTGTCAAGTTCATTATGATGGGTGATCAGCCCGCTAGTCTGACATCCAAATGGCTTGAGAAGAACCCGCTGCCATCAAACTGGCAGACCCAGCGCGAGATTGTTGCGCGCCTTTAAATCAACTTCCCGACACAATCACATATCGGCTATACGACCTTATGGCACTTATCGAAGGCCGATATG
>NZ_JXMU01000036.1 GCF_001293565.1 Ahrensia marina
ATTTGTTTTGACGTTGATATTATTAGGAAAAATAGCCGCATGTCGCGGCTATGTTGCAGTCAGATCATTTTTACTGAGCCAGATGTAATGCCAAGGCTCTCTGCTGTAGTGGCTGATATCCGAACCGGTTCATTAATATCGTCATCTTGAAAATGACTGCCTGCCGACCTGACAAGAGTAGCTGCTTCATTCTTAGTTTGAGCCCCAACCGCATAAGCGACAAGAACCCTGTATTCATACTCAGGCATGGTAGTCCATACCGAGACGATCCAAGCATTTGAATCCGCGCTTTCCATTTTAATCCCCTCTTTGTTATTTCTACTTGAATAGTATTTCCTCTGCTGTGGCTAGTTCCTTATCTTCATGAACGGTCGGGAATAGATGGCCGTAGGTATCGAATGTCACCTGAATTGATGAATGCCCCATGCGTGTCTGCACTGCTTTGGGTGTAAGCTCCAAGCCGCCATCTGCTTTTCGGTTGATGCACCATGAGGCGAACCAGTGGCGCATCGCGTGCATACCGCTATACTTGGCAACAAGCTTTCCGTCCGGTCCCTCTTTAGTCACGCCTGCCTTAATCATCGTTGGCTGCAATCCGCGCTTGATGATGTTGGCGTGCCATTCAATATTTCCAGCCGTGTTCGGGAACACCAGATCAAGTTCACCAATCGGGCAGGCAAGTTTCCATTCTTTGAGCGTGTTCACAAGCATAGGCGGTAGTGGAATTGTGCGTTGCCCTGCATCTGACTTCGGCATTCCCATAGTATGATATTTGTCAGCCCGGCTACGCACATGCAGTTCACGCTTTTCAAGATCGACGTTTGACCATGATAGGCCGCGCAGCTCTGATGATCTGAGGCCCGTAAAAATGGCGGTAAAAAGCAAAGGGCGATAGCGTCCCTCAGCAGCCGCAAGGATAGCGCGTGCTTCCTCAATGGTGGGAATGTCTATCCCATAGGCCAAACGCCGCTTCTGGCGCTTCTCTGTGGTGTTTCTGGTTCGTCGCTTAGACATTTCACTGACGGCATTGCGAACGATCAGGCCGCGCTCCTGTGCATCGCTGAGGATGCTACCAAGCGAAACGGTTACGCGCTTGACCATAGATGCAGATCGGCCTTCCTTGCGTAGCTTATCTTGGAACGAGCGAACGTAAGGCACAGTTACCTTGTTGAGCCGTGCAGCGCCAATAAACGGTTTAATATGCAATTCCACATGTTGGCGGTACCCATCGATTGTGGTGCGCTCTAATCCTGCATGGTCGCAGCTTACCAGCCATAGACTGCAAGCTTCTGCAACAGTAACGGTCGCACGGTCTGCTACATGAACACCTTGATCGACTTCCAATGTTGCGGTTGCCGCGAACTTGTCAGCGTCTTTTTTCAGCTTGAATGACTTTAGGCGGCGCTTTCCACTAGCATCGGTGTAATCGACAACCCAAGCGGTCTTTTCTTCACCCTTGGCCGTGGACCATGTGCGCTTGCGGACGCTCATTTAAAATTCACCTGCCGAATCGGGTGGCCCCCAATTTTCTGCATAAAAATTCCGAAGGTGATCTTCGATGGCTTGATAGGATTTTTCAGGTTCTGCAAATTTAGTTTTGTCTAACCTAAAGAGCTTAAGCGCAGCATTCACATCCCCCTCTTTAAAGCTCTTGATCGCCAGCGCTATTTTGTCATGGCCTGCGTTCGCAAATAATCCTCTTTCAAGTTCCCTCTTTAAATCGCTGAGTTCAACGCCGTATTCACTTGCTCTTTTCCATCGCTTAAATCGTGCTGTAAAATCAGACATTTGTTTGTGGTGATTTGGTAACGTCATAGAAACAAATTGATCTGTCTCCAAACCTGAAGATACTCGTTCGGACAGTTCGTCAAGCGATTCAATTAACATTCGGCGATAAGGCAAGCCATTTGACTGCTGGGCAAGATCAATCGCTTCATGCACCCGTTCCAGAACTTCAAATATTGATGGCTGTGGTGGAAAATGCTGTTCAAGAGCCTGCAAAATCTCAGCATTCATTGAACGCCCACTACGCTCAGCTGCTTCTTTAATTCGGTCGCGCAAACCTTCAGGCATTCTAACCTGAAATCGCTCTGCAAGTTCACTTGGATATTTTGAATCATCACTCATAAGACAATGAATGCGACTTGCACCCAAAAAAATCAAGGGTGCGACTTGCACCTATCGAAATTAGCTGTTAACAATACGTGAGTGCAAGTTGCACCTATGACCTTTGGAGACAAATCAATGAGTGAAGTTAAGCCAATTGAACTGATATGGGGGATCGCCAAAATCGCGCGAGTAATTGGGCGCACAGATCGTCAAACTTACCATCTTCTTACGTCTGGTAATTTACCAGCAAAACAACTTGGTAATCGATGGGTCGCTGAGCGCGGCAAGCTGATTGCATTTTTCTTGGAGGATGCTGAATGAGCGCACTTAAAAAGATGGCCCGATCTGGCGGCAACCGGATCGAGCCTGTCCAAAATCTCAATTAACACATGGAGAGAGACATGAACAAACCACTCAATATCAATGAAATGGCAAACGCCGCAACCAGTGATCTGCAAAAATCAGAAGCACAAATCGAAAAGCTTTGGGAAACCATAACTGATATGGAAGCCCCATTGAATGAAATGTCAGACTTCATCATGTCAATGTGGTGGATCACGCAAGGCCGTAATGATGAGGTGACAAGCCCACTATCAACAATTGCGCTGACAGCAGATGACCTTTGTAAAAAGATTGAAGCAATGCGCGGCGAATGTTTTCACATGCTTCACGGCATGAAGTTCCGTGAAAGGATACCCGCTTCAAAAGATGACGCCTACCTGATCGACCTTGGAGAGCAGCTATCAAAATCATATAAGCAACAGGTAGTTAATGCCGAGGCACCTGACGCAGAATATGATGCGTCATTTGACGCTTCAACAGCGATAGTAAGCAAAATAGAGAATGCCACTGCCACAACGCTTGAAGGCTTAAAGGTAAAAGTCAAAGCGTATCTGTGGAGCCGTGGCGAGCTTAACTTTGACGACTACAAAAATGAAAAAACCACAGACATGCGTTTGATTGGTTCGATCTTCACTGATCTTCAAAAGATTGGCGGTGCAGCATGAACCGCAGATCACTTATAAAAGCATTCGTTGCATTTGGTATCGTTGCGCCTGCAAGCATTGCAAAAGCTACACCATCACCTGAACAGCGCATTAAGGATGCTGTCTCTATCATCAAAGAGGCGCTTGCTGAAATTCATCCTGAGTTTGAAATTCGTGCCACAGGCGGCACTCAAAGAGCAATTCGATGGGGTGACAACGCCGATCTTGGACCCGTGATGCAGCGTGTTGAAATTGTCGCTTTCAAAGAAGGCCGCGACCCAGATGAACCTATTAAATGGGCGATGGACAGATGAGCGGCATAGATCACGAACAAACAGCAGAGATTGATGAGGCAGGCCGTTGGCTTGCTTCACTCAGCCCAGAGCAACGTGCACAGCGTCCAGCCGTACCCTTATTGCGAGAGCGCTTTGACCTGACAGCAGTGCAAGCATGTGAAGCGATAGCCATTGCACGGCAGCTTAGAAGCGAGGTGCGCTGATGAGTGAAAATAAGGAACTTACAGAAGATGAGAAAAAAACATTTTCATCTTGGAAGTTTGACGTATTGGACCGGATCATGCGTGACCATAAACTTGCACCCATAGATAAGACTATCGGCTACTGCATCATTCAGCACGTAAATGCCGTTAAGGGGCAGGCATACCCTTCAACTGCAACTATAGCAGGAACGTGCAACTGTCATATTGATGCCGTGTCACGATCAACTGGGAAATTGGCAAAGCGCGGCTGGATTACAAAACGCCGCAATGTAAAGGGCTATAATGAGTACATGCCCGGGCCGCCTGAAAAGATAGAAAGGCTTTTCAATGAGATTGATGATGCCGTTCAATACAGAATTGATAAAAGGCAAGAGCAGGCAAAAAATAGGGCTGAGGCTAAAGCCAAGTCCCGTCAAAAGAAAGACCTCCCTGTATTTGACCTGACCAAATACGTGTCCCGTAAAGGTCGCGGGCTGACAAAACGTGAGGTTCACGAACTGACCAAAGACCTGACCCGTGACCTGACCAAAGTAAGGGATAAACACCTATGTTCGGAACTACCTAATAATAACACCGAAGAAATTTTTAGCGATGAGCAAGAGGCCAATAACTACCAAGCAATGAAGGATGGAACTTATGAGTGGTAATCACCTTCCATTATTCAACTGGCAACCACCAGTAAAAATCATCGCCTTTCCAGCAAGCAAGCAGATTGGAAAAGCCCGTCATGTTGCAAGCCTTTTCATGAATAAAACTACCGAAAGGGCGCAACAATCTTATTGGGAACAAATCGAAAAGGGTTTTTCTCAAAAATTGCACAAGCTTGGCCTTTCAGATGCTGAAATCACCAAAGAACTGGAAGCGTTTGCTGCTCTTGTTCAGAAAGAGGTTGATATCTTGTGCCACAAAGAGGGGGTGCAAAAATGAGCGACAACAAACCACCATTAGACCGTTGGCGTTTCGATGAGCTTCTAAAAGACCTCAAAGAACTCACCCGATCAGAAATCATCTGGGGACATAAGGCCATATCAAACCGGATAGGTACGAGTGAGGATTTTGTTCGCAAGCAGATCGCTCAGCACCCAAATTCACCCCTCAAGAAATTGGGGGGAAAGGTTTATGCGGTTGAACACGAATTGGTTGCTTTTCTAAAGCAGCCGGACAAACCCGCTTAAACCCACTACAGCACGTTATTGCACGTTTAGGAATTTCATCCTAACTGATATATTCGGTTCATGGTATTTTGGAACCGAAGCAAGAAGCCGATAGAGGCTAAATCAGCAGACCTCACAAGCCCAGAAGATTGGCTGAAAGAGGCTTTTGGCATTTCTGTTTCCGGCAACACAATAACCGATCAGGATGCGTTGACCGTCCCTGCCGTATCAAGCGCTATCAGATTGATTAGCGAAGCGGCGGCAAGTCTAAAGATAGAAATCGTTGCCATCGATGAGGAAGGCAATGAGGCGGTTGATAAGACCCATTCGCTCAACAGCCTTTTGTCTGGCAACGTGAATGACTGGACAGACAGCTTTTCCTTCATTCGTGATCTTATCTCACAAGCTCTACAGAATGATGCAGGTGGCCTTGCATGGGTAAACCGTGTCGATGGCAAGCCTGCTGAGATAATCCATTACACGAGCGGCAATATCACAGTTGAATATGCCACTACAGGAACACGGGAACCAAGCTACAAGCTGGCAAACCGTCCAGTGCCTTCAAGCGATGTTATTCACCTGAAATCACCATTTTCTAAGTCACCTCTTTCCTTAGCCAAAGAAGCAATCGCTACAGCTAAGCAGATGGAGCGACATGCTGGATCACTGTTTAAGAACGGTGCGCGTCCGGGCGGTGTAATCGAAAGCCCCGGCAAACTTGGCGAAGCTGGCTTCAAAGCAATGAAGGCCGCTTGGCGTGCAGCCCATGAAGGTGCGGACAATGCTGGCAAGACCGCTTTCCTTTGGGATGGTGCAACATTCAAGCCATTGGCGATGAACTCAACAGACGCGCAATTCTTGGAAAATCGCAAATTCGGCATCATGGAAGTTGCAAGAGCGTTCCGTGTTCCACCTGCCATGCTCTATGAGCTTGATCGTGCCACTTGGTCGAACAGCGAACAGCAGGGCCGTGAGTTTCTTGTTTACACATTGGAGCCTTGGTTGCGTGCGCTTGAAGGCGCTTTGTCCCGTGCCTTGTTCAATGACAGTGAGCGCGGAATGTGGAGCATTCGCTTTGAACGCGATGATTTAACCCGCGCTGATCTTGGCAGCAGGGCAGTTGCTTATTCCAGCCTCATTGCATCCCGCGTTCTCAATCCAAATGAAGCACGTCAGTGGGAGGGCTTGCCTGCCTATGCCGAGGGCAATGCGTTCGTAAACCCAAACATAGACACAAACAAACCGGAGCCATCTGATGGAGCTGAATGAAATCTTAGCAGGTAACATCGATCAGGAAAAAGGTGTCTGGTTTGACATTGTTGATCCGTTCAATGGCGAACCTATTTGCATTCGCTTTCGCGTTGCAGGACCGGACAGTGAAACACAGCGTAAAGCCCGTTTAGCGCTTTCTGATGAGCTTGCAGAGCTTGCCGATGAAAACGGCAAAGTCAGTGCAGAAAACCGCGAGAAGGCACGTCTCAACTGCCTAGCGCGTTGCGTGCTTGGTTTTGAGATTCAAGAAGATGGAAAGCCTATCCCGTTCAATCACGCCAATGTCGTGCGCGTTCTTAAAGCTGGCACATGGTTGCAAGAGCAAGTGGACAGCGCAGCCGGTGATCGCTCACTCTTTCAAGGTGACGCGGCATGAATATGGAACACGCATACTTTAGCACAAAGATGCTGACTGATGATGCTGGCACTATCACAGGCATGGCATGGCCGTTCGCTGCACCTGATCGTGTAGGCGACTGGATCGAGAAGGGCGCATTTTCCAAAGCTAATTTGCCCCTTCCAATGCTCTTTGCTCATGACCAGAAAGACCCGATTGGCGCATGGACAGAAGCTAAAGAGACTGATGAGGGCTTGGAAATCACTGGCAAGATGCTTGTTGGTGAAATGAACCGCGCCCGTGAAGTGAGCGCACTGGTTAAGTCAGGCGCTATTCGTGGCCTTTCGATTGGCTTCTTTACCAAGAAATCAAAGCCCCGTGCAGGTGGTGGACGAACAATCACAGACTTGGAACTCATAGAGGCATCGCTTGTCTCAGTTCCCATGCACCCGAACGCACAAATCCGATCAGCTAAATCCGGCATCGAAGCATTGCAGCTTGCCGAAGCCATAAACCGCGCAACAGCGCAATTCGCAGCGAGGTAAATCATGCGACACGTCAACAAACTTGAATTGAAAGACGCGGAACCAAATCCCGTCGATATCGTAACCAAGGCGCTCGATGAGCTAAAGCAGAACGTCGATGAGCGCTTGAAAACGGTCGAAGAAAAATCGGCTGATGATGCTGAGACCAAGGCATTAAAAGATCGCCTGGACAAGATCGAAGCAAAGTCAAACCGTCCTGAGGGCAGCGACAAAGAGAACGGCGAAGTATCAGCCGAACTCAAAGCATTTGGCACATATTTGCGCCGTGGCGATAAAGGCAATGAAGCTGAACTCAAAGCGCTGACAGTCGCAGATGATGAACAGGGGGGCTATCTAGCGCCTGCTGAGACTTCAACTGAGTTTATCCGCGACCTTGTGGAATATTCACCTATCCGGTCAGTTGCGAGTGTTCGCTCTATTGGATCGCCTTCTGTGAAATATCCAAAGCGCACTGGAATCACAAATGCACAGTGGGAAGGTGAGACTGAGGAATCAGAAGAAAGCGCACCGTCTTTTGGTCAGGTCGAAGTGCCTGCTCATAAGCTGATGACTTATGTTGATCTGTCTAATGAATTGCTTGCTGATAGCGGTGGCACTGCTGAGGCAGAAGTTCGCTTGGCACTTGCCGAGGACTTTGGACAGAAAGAAAGTGTTTCATTCGTCAACGGCTCAGGTGTCAAACAGCCTGAGGGCTTGCTGACTAACGCTGACATTAGCGAATACAAAAACGGCCATGCAACAGACCTGAAATCTGATGCGATGGTCAAAGCCATGTACGACTTGCCTGCGGCATATCGCAACAATGGTACTTGGATGATGAACGGCACGACATTGGCGGCTGTTCGATTGCTCAAAGACGGTGACGGTCGCTATCTATGGCAGCCAAGCTTTCAAGCTGGACAACCAGAAACAATCCTTGGTCGTCCAGTAATTGAAGCCGTGGATATGCCCGATATCGAGGCGCAATCAACACCAATTATGTTTGGTGACTTCTCAGCTTATCGGATCGTTGACCGCCTAGCGATGAGCATTTTGGTCAACCCTTACATTCTGGCAACCAAAGGCATCACCCGCATTCACGCAACACGGCGCGTTGGCGGCAAGGTGATCCAACCTGCACGTTTTCGCAAATTCAAGATGGAAGTTTAAGAGGATAAGCACATGCGAGATATTGCAAACAACATCGGCACAGTTCAGGCGGTTGCGCCTGCTGTCCTGTCAGCAACCAACACAAGCGATGCTTTGGACCTTAAAGGCTTTCAGAGCGCTTGTCTGGTAATCAACACAGGCGCAATTGCAGGCTCTGGGGACTTCACAGCCAAGCTTCAAGAAAGCGACACGACAACCTCAGGTGACTTCACTGATGTGGTATCAGAACACCTCATTGGTGAACTACCTGCAACGCTTGAAGCTGATAGCGTAGTCAAGCAGGGCTATATCGGCCACAAGCGTTACCTGCGCGTTGTCACCACGAAAAACTCAGGCACTTCTATCGCTGCATCGGCTGTCCTTATCAAAGGCCATGCAGACGTCCGGCCTGTGGAATAACGGAGCCACGTCATGACGGTATCGCGGCCTATCGAACAACGAAAAACCATCTGCGCGGCTCCAGTAGGATTTTGTGCGTTCAAGGTGGCAAAGGTCGTGCTTGATATGCGGTCTCCTTACGTAAAAGCAAGCAAGACAGGGATGTTACGGCTACCCCTGTCAACTCATCATGGGGTGACATAATGCCTATGAAACCACCACGCATTTGCGGATGCGGCTTTGCCATCGCTGCCAACACTGAATGCCCTTGTGAGGCACGAAAGAGCAAAGAGCGTAAAGCGCGTGCAGATCGCAAACGTCCCTCATCAAGCAAGCGAGGCTATGACAGCACATGGCAAAAAGACCGTGCAATATACCTCAAAAGCAACCCTACATGCAGGCGCTGCGGTGAACCTGCAACGGTAGTCGATCACATCATTCCGCATAAAGGGAACCAGAAGCTGTTTAAAGACCGCTCCAACTGGCAACCGCTATGCACCAACTGTCATTCAAGCGCCAAGCAGAAAGCAGAGCGCAAACTGGTAACGAGGTAAATCATGCCAATATTCGCAACAGCAGGTTCTAAGCTATACATCGGTGGCGCTCTAAGTGAGAAAGCAGCAGACTTTGTGCTTGCAGACTTTGATAGTCAAACATGGGTGGAGATTGATCCACTCGAAAGCATCGGCTCTATGGGTGATACAGCACAAGAGATCACCTTTGAAGCTATCGGTCGCAACCGTACTCAAACACTCAAAGGCACACGCCGCGCTCCAACTATGGAAGTGGTGGCAGGCTTGGACATGACAGATGCAGGTCAGATCGCATTGGTGGCGGCAGAAGCACAGCCATATGATTATGCGTTTAAAGTCGTGTTCGATGATGCGCCAGCGACAGGTTCAGCACCAACACCCTCAGAACGTTACTTCATTGCAAAGGTAATGAGCGCAACTGAAGAACTGGACAGCGCTAACAACGTCATGAAGCTCAACAGCAGCTTGGCAATCAATAGCAATCTTGTTCGGGTCAACGCTGCAACAGGTGACTAGGGGGGGTGGTCTTAGACTTTTATTCCTCCAAAGGGACCGGCGGGGGAACCCTTTTACAATATTTGCGGGAAATAGGATTTTTTGCCTATGGCAGTGATAAGCACACAGCAAGCACTTGATCAGCTCTATTTGAAGAGCAGCGAAAGCAACATCATAGAGCGAAAGATTGCGGCGGCACAGGCGCACATTGAAAGGCTTCTGGGCTATACCTTCGAAGAGCAATTCGAGGGAGAGGAAAACACGCCTGAGGATTTGAAAGAGGCGGTGTTGCAGCTTGTCGGCCATTGGTATGAAAACCGAGAGGCAACGCTTGTCGGTGTAACGGCTCAAGAGCTTCCTTTTTCAGTCTGGCAGATCATAGCAGAGAACCGTGCTTGGAGTTTTTCATGACACACGATGGTGGACTAAGCCGTTTTCAGAAGCGAATGAAAGCAGTTCCAAAGGCTGTCAAAGAAGCTGTGAAGCCTGCTTTGAACAAGTCCGGCGAAGAGCTAGCCACAACCATGCGAACGCTTGCTGAGGTTTCGCGAGATACGGGTGATTTGATTGACAGCATTGAAGTGACAGAAGGTGGACAAAAAACCCCACCTTACTCGCAGCCCGGAGGCTCAACATTTGTTCCTGAAAATGCGGTCGCTGTCACGGTAGGCAATATGGACGTGCGCTATCCGCACCTTGTGGAATACGGCTCTAAAAATGCACCTGCACAGCCGTTCTTTTGGCCTGCTGTTCGCACCACAAAGAAGCGCATAACAGGACGTATCAAGCGGTCAATTTCCAAAGCAGTCAAAGACAATTGGGGAAGCCAATGAGTGCAGCCCTATCTTTGCAGAAATCTATTCGTGCGCGGCTTGTTTCCAAGGCTGTCATCACAGATACGGTTCCAGCTAGTTCTATACTGGACAGGCACCAAACGCCTGCACCTGATCCGTCTATTATCATCGGTGAAGCGCAGACGGTTGATGAGGGCGACGATCTACAGCGCCGCTCTTTCCGCGTTTATTCAACGCTGCATGTTTGGGTTAAAGAGCCTTCTCTGACAGGCGCTAATGCCCTTAGTGGTTTAATCGTTGATGCTGTTCTTGGTGGGCGTTTTCCTGAGCGTGATGGCTGGCAATGTGTTGATCAGTTTGTTTCAAGCACAAGGCTTATTCGTGACCCTGATGGTGAAACCAGTCATGGGATTGTGACGGTCGAGGCTCTTATGCGGAGGGCTTCATAATGCGTGCTGGCAAGCTGGATAAAGAAATCACATTGCAACGCTCAAGTAATACCGTTGACGATGCAGGCTCACCGACAATTACATGGACTCCTTATGACGAAGTGCGCGCTGAGATAGTGCAGCAATCGACACAGGAATTCATCGAAAACCAAGGCGCGACAGAAGAAACAATTGTGATCTTTCGTATTCGTTTTGTGGAGGGCGTGCTCAATCGTGATAGCGTTCTTTACAACGGCAAGATTCACAATATTCGGGAAGTTACTGAAATAGGCCGCAAGCGTGGTTTGGAAATTCGCACTGTCACAGTGACAGGAGCGGCAAACTGATGCGTGGAACCAAACCCCACTTAGTCGTGGACAATGGCGCAGTTAAAAGGTCACCTCCAGCCCCTTCATGGTTGTCATTGGAAGCCAAAAAAGAGTGGAAGCGCGTAATCAATTTGTTAGTTGATCGACGCATTCTAACCCGTGCTGATCTGGCTTCGTTAGAAAACTATTGCACGGCCATCGGCCAAGTGCGCGATTGTGAGAAGCATTTACAAGAAAACGGCCATGTCATTGATGTGGATGGCGTTATGAAGCGTAATCCCTCAGTTGGCATTCAATCGGACGCTATGACACGAGCAAGACTGCTTGCTGCTGAACTTGGCTTAACACCTGTCAGCCGATCACGGCCAACCATAAGGGATCAAGAAGATGATGATTCCCTCTTGGATTGATGACGGATCAGAGATTGATGATCCATTTGGCTATGGTGAAAGAGCGGTGCAGTGGCTTCGCCGTCTAAAGCACCCAAAGAACCCCGCTAGAGGGCACCCATTTCAGCTTGATGACTTTCAAGAGCGGATCATTCGCAAAGCCTATGGGCCGCGCAATGAGGATGGAACACGCATTGTCAGGCGCATTGTGCTGCTTTTACCACGTGGCAACCGCAAGACTTCTTTATGTGCCGGCATAACACTGCTGCACCTAATGGGACCGGAGCGGCAAGCTGGCAATCTTATTGTTTCAGCAGCCTCAGCGCATGAACAGGCAAAAGAGCTTTATGGCGAAACGGCACTGATTGTTGAGAATGATCCGCGCCTTGAAAAGCATCTATCTGTCAGAGATTATATTTCTCAAATTGGATTTGCCAAAGAGCGCAGCCGTTACATCGCGGTGGCATCGGACGGAAAGACACAACACGGCAAAACGCCAAATGTGGTGATCGCTGATGAGTTGCACGTTTGGCAGGGAGCAGCCGGACAACGCCAATGGGAAGCGCTGGACAGTGCGCTTGTGAAAGTTCCAAACACTTTGATGATTGTCGCAACCACAGCAGGGCGGGGGCAGGAAAACCTTGCTTGGAAAACTGTGCAATATGCCATGAAAGTGCAAAATGGTGAGATCGATGATCCGGCAACGCTACCTGTTATTTTTGCCTTGGATGATGAGGATGATTGGCAGGATGAGGAGGTTTGGCACAAGGTGAATCCGGGCCTAAAGCACGGCTATCCTGATCTGGCAGCTTTCAGAGACAAAGCCCTCAAAGCGAAACATTCACCTTCTGATCGCGATAGCTTTCTGCAATTCAATCTGAATAAATGGCTGGATCAATCGACAAGCCCATTTGTTGATATGAAGGTTTACGATCAGGGACAAGCACCTGTTGATCTTGATGATTTAGAAGCCGATCAAACGCCTTGCTTCATTGGTGTGGACCTATCCAAGAATGAAGATTTAACCGCAATCGTTGCTGCATGGCGCGATGGTGAAGGCTATCAGGTACACCCTTGGTTTTTCTGTCCCTCAGATAACCTCAGAGAGCGCGGCGATAAGCACGATGCGCCCTATGTTGAATGGTCTGAACGCAATTTTATTGCGCCAACGCAAGGGAATGTGGTGGATTTTCGCCATATAGAGGACCATTTGCGCGAGTTATGTGCGCGGTTCAATGTTCAAGAGATTGCTTTTGATCCGCATATGGGCCGCGTGATGATGGCAAGTCTTATGGATGATGGTTTTCCGGTAGTCGAAATGCGTCAAGGTTGGGTGACAATGGCACCTGCTGTCAAAGAGCTTGAACGTGCAATCATTGCAAGGCGGTTCAAGCATGGCGCTCATCCGGTTCTCAGGTGGAATTTTGAGAACGTGCAGGTCGAGACAGATAAAGCTGGAAACCGATCTTTTCACAAAGGCAAGTCAGGCAACAAGATTGATGGCGCAGTAGCTTGCGCGATGGCCGTTGCTCGTTGTGCAGCAGGTGAACAGGCAAGCATCTATGACGCTGACTGGTTTAACCCCGACGAAATGGGAGCCTTCTAATGGCAAATGATACTGAACGACTATTTGTGCAGCTTGAAGCTCGAATAAACGACTTTGAAAAGCAGATGACAAAGGCCGAGCGCAAAGGCACAAAAACCTACAAGGGCCTGCAAAACAGTTCGCGCCGCGCTACCCGCCAAATGGAAAGCGACATGAACAGGTCAATGCTTTCTATTAACCGATCACTGGCGGCAGGTACAAAGGGCGCAAGCTCGTTCCTCAGCGTGTTTACGAAGTCAGCCATAGGCGCAACGCTGGGCGGCATTTTATCCGTTGGTGCTGCCATATCAGGCGCAAAGAGCGCTCTTGTGGAGTTTGATAAGGTTGCCAAATCTGCCAAGCTTTCCGGTTTGAACAGTGATCTTTATCAATCTGTTGCTCACAGTGCTGATCTTGCCGGTGTTAGTATCGACAACTTAGATCAGGCTTTGCAGGGCTTTAGGCGCAACACCGCGCTTGCTGCTGCTGGCAAAGGTGAACTGGTCGAGAAGATGAAGGCTCTAAACCCAGAGCTTTTGAAGAATATTCAAAACGCCGCAACGCAAGAGGAAAGATTGCGTCTCGTGGCAGATGCTTTGAAGCAAGCCAAAACAGAAACCGAGCGTGTTGGTCTGGCGACAGCAGCATTTGGTGAAAGTGGCCAAAAGCTAATCCCCGTTCTTCAAAATGGTGCCGATGGTCTAAACGCTATGGAGCGCGAAGCAAAGAAGCTTGGCATTGTCATTGACCGTGAATTGCTTGCCCGTTCAGAAGAGTTGACCGATGAACTAACCATTGCATCTAAAATTATGGATGTGGAGTTTAAGTCAGCACTGCTGGATATTGCGCCCGTTCTGGTTGATGTTGCACGGATTGCTGGCAGCGTAGCAAGCGGCATCCGATCAATCACAGATGCTATGCGCGGTCTTTCTGAAAAATCCACGCAGTCGCTGAAACGGCAACTGGATGGCCTGAACAAAAACATCCATGCGCGACAGAATCCGCAAGGCTTGACCTTTACAATGCCGGGCGCTCGTTCAATCGAAGATATGCAGGCCGAAGCCGACCAGATCATGAGCGAGCTAAAGCGCAGAACTTTGGAAGGAATGCGTCCACAGCTTGAACAGCTAAAGGCTCAGCATTCACCAACCAATATTGGCACAATAGGCGGTGGAACATCTGGCCGTGGAGGTTCGACCCGCAATGCAAGCGCTCAGGCGGCACTCCGCGAAGCTGAGGCTGTCAAAGACCTCATAAGCGAACTACAAGCTGAATATGATGCTCTTGGCATGACAGACACGCAGCGCAAGATTGCAGAAGCACAGCGCCGTGCAGGATCAGCCGCAACACAAGAGCAATCCGCACTGATTGCGGAACTTGTCACAAAGATTGAAGCTGAAAAAGCAGCTATTGAGGCGAACAATGAGGCAATGGAAGCAAGGCGGCAATCTATCGAATATCTGTTTGATGGTGGCTTAACTGCGCTGGAGAGTGTCGTGACGGGCGCTGATGATGCAGGCGAAGCTTTCAAAAGATTGGCATTGGATATTGCTAAAGCAGCCGCGCAAGCAGCGCTGTTCAATAAAGGTCCATTGGCAGGGCTATTTGGCGGCGGCGGAGGTTTCTCAGCAGTTTCAGTTATTGGTGCAGGGCTTGGCTTGTTTTCTAGCGGTGGCTTTACTGGTAATGCTTCACGCGACACACCGACAGGCATTGTTCACGGTCAGGAGTTCGTAGCGAATGCAGCAGCCACAGCACGTTTCAGACCGCAACTAGAAGCAATGAATAAAGGGATCGCACCTTCAAGTAACAGTAGTAAGCAGCAAACTGTGCAGCACACATTTGCACCGACTTACAACATCGACAATCGAGGCGCATCCAATGAAGCGATTGCTCGTCTTGAGGGTGTGGTTGCCAAAATGAACCGCGATCTTCCAAAGAATGTGAACGCCATTACGAAGCGGCGCGAAACACGCGGGGTTACTTATTGATGGCCGGACAATTTATGAAATCGCAACAACGGTTGAAAGCACAAATTGTTGAGGCGTTGGAGCAGCACCTGAAAACTGGAAAAAGCTTAAAAGTACCGGAGGCCGGTGAATGGCTATGGTCTTTGTTTTGTCAGATCAGCAGGTCACGGACGTATCATGCAAATGGTCCAAACCCGCTTCAATGGGCTGAAATAGAATCATGGATGCAGTTGTACAGATGGCCGCTTGAACCGCATCACATTGATATTATCTGCGCTCTTGATGATGCTTGGATCAGGCATTCACGCTCAGATCAGCAGGCACCCTCACAGCCAATAAACACGGGCGCATTTGACGCGGTGTTTGGCTGATTTTATGCCCTGCAATGACTTTTACCTAATTCAGTTAAGTGACCTGCTTGGACATACTTTTTATATGTTTTTCTTTTGCCGGAACCGTTCAGGCCCTTGGTTTCTACTTCAACGCGATCACCTAAGGTCGCTATTTTTCGTACACATTTTCCTTTGCTCCAATAACCGAAGCGAGAGCTGCTTGTTTTACTGTAAAACAAGTTGGTTTCCTGATTCACAAAGTGTGTAAAATATTCACCGTCCTTATCAACGGTTTGACCCTTGTTTAATATTGATGCTTTAGCGTAGCCTTTGTATTTCTGTTCCAAAGACCACTCAATGGGCTGCATGAGTAGAAAAAATGCTGCTGCAATTACCACAAGGATGCCTAGCCCTAAGCCATGAAACTCAACGTTTGGAGCACGGGATTTTCGGCCTAAGTTATGATAGAAACTTTCTGTCGGGTTATTGTGATTATCAGGAACACCTGACAGCCCCTTCATGTAGGCTTCAGTGTTTTTATCTTTCTTGTGCATTTAAAATCTTCCTCAAGTGATGGAAGCGCGATGACACATAATGCTGCTTTCTTCGTAGGGTTTAATACATTCCTTTTACAGCGAATGTTCTTGATTGCGCCTTTTTCGCCTTTTTTTCTTTGACACTTAATGCGCAAAGCCTGTTGGCATAATCGAAGTGTCGTGACTTCACTTCATAGATTGGCTCACTTTCGCTTGCCTGTAGCAAATCGCCAACCATTGGAATGAATGTGCTGTCTATCAAATCAAAGTCGTGTAGAGGTGCGGGGTCATACGCACCACCCGGATTTGGTTTGAACACTCGAACATGAAATTTCATAGCAATGTCCCTTGTTGCTTAGCCTTATCATCATGGCGGATATATTGGAAAAAGCAAAGGCCCCGCCGAAGCGAGGCCCGATATACTCTAAATGTGGTGCTCAATAAGCTACAATTAGAAGCTTAGAATTTTTTCGGAATACCCGCGTCTTTTAATATGCCGTTTGCAGTGTGTCGGCTTTTTAAATTGTGAGGTACTAGAAGCATCTTTCCAGTCTCTTTGTTGCACCATTTTTCATGGGAACCTTTGCCGTTTTTTAGATATTCAAAGCCTTTGGAGCTTATCTCATCACAAACGAGTTTATAAAGAGTAGGCATATATGGTTATGCCACAGCCAACTTGCCTTCAGGACGTTGCCACAATATAGCGGGCACCAAATCTTTAATTGATCTGCTTGCAAGGTCCGGTGCACTCAAGTGGTTTTGAATAATCAATTCAATAGCCACGTCGTGCATAATATCTTCAAATTCTTCGATTGTATCAGACTCAATATGAAGACCTAGAATATCACTCTCGGAAATGAAAACCTGAGCTTCTTCATCCCAAAGAGCTTTGACGGAAAATGTACGTTTCATCATATAACTCCCTGTTTAGCGATTAATGTTTATGTGCAATTAGTTGTCAACTTAATGTAGTGTATGTCAATCGCATATAAAGTATGGCGGTGGAAGTTAATTTTTTACCCCTCACGCTAATATGATTAAAATCGGTAGATAAATAAGGTGTTCCCATGTCGCGTATATGTCGCATGGATTTGCGGTGACTGATTGAAAACCCTTGAAAAACAAGGGGAGCCAGATGCAACAAGATGCAACATGCCGTTGCACAAAAAGCACCATTATAAAATCGTTATGCAATTGATTTTATTAATAAATTTTTTGGCTGGGGAACCTGGATTCGAACCAGGAC
>NZ_JXMU01000037.1 GCF_001293565.1 Ahrensia marina
CGGCGAGTGTAAGTGCAAGAGTTTTCATAATATGTTCCTTCATAAGCGCACCAGCGCTTTCATTGTAATTTGGGTTGGGAATGTTCAGAGGTCCGGGGCATTGCAGTGCCCCGGATACTGGGGCCGTTATTAACGGTCGCTTGAGCGGAATGATTCAGAAATAATGTTACGGCTGCCGTCTGCATTGAGTGTAAATTTCACTTTTGCATCGCGGCCATGAACAACTTCATCGACTGTGAAAATGTGGTTTGTGTCGATCGCGGCAGCAGTACCGATGGATGCAGTTGCTTCCATGTCTAAGTTGCCACCATTTTGCAGGTAAGAGCCATCGCCATTAGAAAATGAGCTGTTTGCAGCAAAGGCAGATGTAGAGGCAATCAAGGTTGCGGCGAGTGTAAGTGCAAGAGTTTTCATAATGTGTTCCTTC
>NZ_JXMU01000038.1 GCF_001293565.1 Ahrensia marina
CTGTTGCTTCCATATCAAGGTTGCTGTCGTGCTGCAGATATGTGCCGTTACCGTCTGAGTAAGAGCTGTTAGCAGCAAATGCAGATGTAGAAGCAATCAAAGTTGCGGCGAGTGTAAGTGCAAGAGTTTTCATAATGTGTTCCTTTTTATTGTTGTCATTTGAGTAACGTTTACCGTCATTCAAAAGTTTCGTCCGTGTGTTGGTCGGGTCTGTTAAATCCCGTTTTTGTTTTGGGATGCGATTTGAAAATCTTTTTCGTTTCGCTTCCGATGAACCCAATTTAGGCTTGGCAAAGTGCGGTTTCAAATTACGAAAACGTTAGATTTATGTGAGCCGGACAAAGAGCGTCGTGCGTCAAAAAGCAACAGGCGTTGTTAATTTCTTTATTAATTCAATGGCTTATAAAATGTATGAAAAATCAAATTTCGCTTGAGCGCTGGTTGTGTATAGTTTTTGTGAACACAGCGTTGCAAAATGGGGGCGCTCAAAAGCCTTTGTTTTCGGCATTTTTTAAAAAAGAAAAAATTGAATTTTTTCGGTTTTTTTTCTTGAATTCTCTCTTGAAGGACGGTGAACGCAAAATCCTCGCGCATTATCACGTCTTTTGTGAACAGTATCGGGATCAGTTCAAGCTGCTAAGAAGTACTTTACAGACGAATTCCGCGTCACAAATGTTGGAAATTTATACTTTCCCAAAACTGGCTTGCGGTAAGGTGCCATTTTATGTACGCTCTTAATGTGTTCCTATTTGGGTTGGGATAACTTATTAGGACTTTGGGCCGAAACGTTGCAGCGTTTCGGCCTTTTTTATTGTTTGCAGTGTCGTGTGAAACAGATCAGGTGATGACCATATCGTCGCGGTGAACCGCCGCGGCGCGGGGCGCATAACCCAATATGGTCTCGATATCGCCGCTTCTGCGCCCTGCAATCAAGCCAGCTTCATGCGAGCTATAGGAAGAAAGGCCGCGTGCCACTTCAATGTGCGTGCCTTCCACCACAATGGCGACGGTGTCGCCGCGCTGGAAATTGCCGTCGATTGACTTGATGCCAGCTGCCAGAAGCGACTTTCCGCTTAACAGGGCCGCGCGCGCGCCTTCATCTATAACAAGTCTGCCTTGTGGCTCCAATTGACCGGCAATCCAGTTCTTCCACGCGGACACCGGCATTGTTGACGGTTTGAAAAGTGTAAAGCGCGCGCCTTCCTGCAAGGATTGGAGCGGATTTTCTGCTTCGCCTTTCGCAATAATCATCGCGGTTCCGGCATGGGTGGCGATTTTACCGGCATCAATCTTTGTGCGCATACCGCCGCGCGACAATTCAGATGCTGCGCTTCCTGCCATGGCTTCAATGTCAGGCGTGATTGTATCGACGACCGGCAAATGCACGGCGTCAGGATTGAGCGCAGGCGGTGCTGTATAAAGACCATCAATATCTGAAAGTAGAATGAGAAGGTCCGCATTCATCATAGTGGCAACGCGCGCGGCAAGCCGGTCATTGTCGCCATAGCGGATTTCGCTTGTTGCAACCGTATCGTTCTCATTGATGACAGGCACGGCTTTAAGGCGCAAAAGTTCGCTGAGCGTTGCCCGCGCATTCAAATAGCGCCGCCGGGTTTCCGTGTCTTCAAGCGTCAGCAGGATCTGGCCGGTATTGATATTGTGCTTTTTGAGCGCGCTGTTCCATGCCGGTGCCAGCGTAATCTGCCCGACCGCTGCCGCCGCCTGACTTTCTTCCAGCTTTAATATGCCGGCAGGCAAATCAAGAACGTTACGGCCAAGGGCTATGGCGCCCGAAGAAATGATCATCACCTCGCAGCCGGCTTCATGCAATTTGGCAATGTCAGCACAAAGGCTTTGTAGCCAAGCATCACGCAGTCCTGATTTGCGATCAACAAGAAGGGCCGATCCGACTTTTATGGCGATACGCTTATAGTTTGACAGCGAGACCACGGTTTTAAACTTCCCAGCGTGTCGGATCTTCCGGACCGTCTTCTTCTTTGCGCTGGGCCTGAATGTGACGCATCAAGGCGCGCAATACATCGTCAACGCCGGAACGTGTGGCCGATGACAGCATAATCGGTTTTTGCCCGCTTGCTTCCTCAAGATCCTTGGCTTTTTCAGCAAGTTCGTCATCGGGCAGGGTATCGGTTTGTGAAAGCGCAATAACTTCCGCTTTTTGGTCCAGTTCGAGACCGTTGCCATAAGCATCCAGTTCGCGGCGCACAATTTTATAGGCCTGCGCGACATCTTCTTCTTGCGCGGAGACAAGATGAAGCAATACCCGCGTGCGCTCAACATGTCCCAGAAAACGGTCGCCAATACCCACGCCTTCATGCGCGCCTTCAATGAGGCCGGGAATATCGGCCAGAACAAACTCTTTCTGGTCGATGCGCACAACGCCGAGATTGGGATGAAGCGTTGTAAACGGATAATCTGCGATTTTCGGCTTTGCGGCTGTTACGCTGGCCAGAAAAGTGGATTTGCCAGCATTGGGCAGACCAACGAGACCGGCATCTGCGATGAGTTTCAGCCGCAGCCAAATCCATTTTTCAACGCCTTCCTGGCCGGGATTGGCACGGCGGGGTGCCTGATTGGTCGATGACTTAAAATGCGCATTGCCAAAACCGCCATTGCCGCCGCGTGCCAATAAAAAGCGCTGGCCAACTTCGGTCAGGTCACAAATGAGGGTTTCATTGTCGTCTTCAAAGATCTGGGTTCCGACAGGAACCTGAAGAATTTTGTCTTCGCTTTTCTTGCCGGTCATGTTCCGGCCCATGCCATGCACACCGGTTGGTGCTTTGAAGTGCTGGGCGTATCGATAATCAATCAGCGTGTTCAGGCCGTCCACACACTCGGCCCATACATCGCCGCCGCGCCCGCCGTCACCGCCGTCAGGGCCGCCAAATTCGATATATTTTTCACGGCGAAACGAGACAGCGCCCGCGCCACCGTCACCGGATCTGATGAATACTTTGGCTTGATCGAGAAATTTCATGGGTACGACAATACGCTATTTAGAGTGCTGAGCGCAGTGTCTAACGCAAATGCTGTCAAAGTGCGAGAAGAGAATATTCCCGCATATCGAAGGCTTTACTTACGTGCGACAGCTTTGCTCTCTTCGGATTTCTTATCAAGCCAGACATCACGCTCAAGACAATGACGTTCGATTGGCACCACACCGGCCGCAAGGGAATTCATCTCGTCAAGGCCGACGAAATTAAAGCCCTGTTTTCTTAAAACCGCGCGCGAGGCAGGGTTATTTGTACGGCAGGCCGCATATACGCAGTCCGTCTCGGTTACGCGGAACGCCAGATCAACCAGCGCACTGGCGGCCTCTGTCGCAAAGCCGCGACCCCAATAGGGTTTGCCAAGCCAGTAACCGATTTCCAAGCCACCGAAGCGCTCGCGATTTTCGACAGCGCCCATGCCGATCAAACGGCCGGAATCTGTTTGCGTGATCGCATAGATGCATCCCTCATAGCGGCCATTTTCGAAGCTTTCGATAAAGGCCAGCGCGTCATCCTTGGAATAAGGATGCGGCATACGGGATGTCATTTCCGCAATTTCTCTGTTGTTGCCGATAAAGGCCAGATCCTCGATGTCCTCACGATGCGGCGGACGCATGATAAGGCGCGGCGTCTCGAGAACAGGTGTCTCAAGATCAAACACAGAGGAATTCGGAGAACTCATATTTGCAGTCGCGATCATCTGTTTTCACTAGGCTCGTATTGAAAAAGGGAGCTGGACCGATGCCCAACTCCCTTAAGTCTTATTCAAAAGTAGACCCGGGATTTGAACACCGGTCTCAAGAATATCCGGCTTATTCAGCGGCTTCCTGCATTGGTGTTACAGAAACATATGTGCGGCCGTTGGCCTTGCGGCGAAATTCAACCGCGCCTTCGGATGTTGCAAAAATCGTGTGATCTTTACCCATGCCGACATTGGTACCAGGGTGCCACTTTGTGCCACGCTGACGGATAATGATGTTGCCCGGAATAACATTTTCGCCACCGAATTTTTTAACGCCCAAGCGTTTTGACTCAGAATCGCGACCGTTTCGTGACGAACCACCGGCTTTTTTATGTGCCATCTTTAATCTCCTGCCGCTCTTTGCGGTTTGGTTGTTCCATGGATTGGCCGTTGCCAGACAATGGAACCGAATTGATAATTATGGGCATTTGCCCGGGATATCAAGTCAGAGCGCGATAAACGCGCTTAGCCTTTGATAAGTTCTTTAGCCTGAGCCTGCCAATCAGATATCTGATCTGCAGAGAAAGGCATATATTCGTCAACCTTTTCGATCTCGGCTTTTGTAAGCGCCGCGATTTGCGCAAAAGTTGTGATGCCTTGCTCGTTAAGCTGTTTTTCAGCAACCGGGCCGATGCCCTTAATGTCTGTCAACTTGTCTGCATCGCCATCAGGCGCTGTAAAGAGCGGCGCTGATGAAGCGGCAGCGTCAGCTTTTGCTTCTTTTTTAGGCGCTGCTTTTGTTTCAGCTTTCTTCGGAGCGGCTTCTTTTTTTGCAGCAGACTTGGCCGCTGCTTTTTTAGAAGGCTTTGCGCCGTCTGTCAGAATTTCTGTGATACGGACAGTTGTTTCGTACTGGCGGTGGCCGCGCTTACGGCGTGAGTTCTGGCGGCGGCGCTTTTTGAAAGCGATGACCTTGCGGCCGCGGCCCTGCTCGACAACTTCTGCAACAACGGTTGCGCCATCTACTTCAGGCGCGCCGATTGTAACTTCTGCGCCGTTGCCGACCATCAATACGTTTGAGAATTCAACCTGTGCGCCTTCTTCAGCGTCCAAGCGTTCAACTTTAAATACGTCATCAGCGGATACGCGATACTGCTTACCGCCGGTTTTAATGACTGCGAACATCGTTTTTACCTTTCGTGTTCAATTCCAGCTCTTACGCCAGAGGCGCAGGCCGTCTTTTTATAGTCGTTCCGGTTATGATATGATTTGACAAATGTGCCGCGCGAAAGAAACGCGGCGCGAACCTTGCCGCACCAACGCGCTCTCTATGATGGTATAAGCCCGTAAAGTCAAGTGGCGCGTAATAGCTCTTGGCAAATCCATGTTTGGCGCTATCTGTTACCACGTGAGTACCCGTCAGTACCGATTTGCGCAGATGTTAGCTTTACAAAACAAGTTACGCTGATCATTTTCGCGCCAAATCATTATTGGAGAATTTCATGCGTTATGTTCCTGCCGAAAACCGCTACGAGAAAATGGTCTACCGTTATTGCGGACGGTCCGGCTTGCGTTTGCCGGTTGTCTCTTTAGGGCTGTGGCACAATTTCGGTGATGATACACCGCATACTTTAAAGCGTGAAATTTGTCAGGCGGCCTTTGACAACGGTATCACTCATTTTGATCTGGCCAACAATTACGGCCCGCCTGCAGGCAGTGCAGAAACCGCGTTCGGGGAAATTTTAAGAACCGATTTTGCCGGTTATCGCGACGAGCTGATTATTTCGTCCAAGGCGGGTTATGACATGTGGCCCGGCCCTTATGGTGAATGGGGCAGCCGCAAATATTTGATTTCGTCCTGTGATCAGAGCCTGAAACGTATGGGGCTGGATTATGTCGATATTTTCTACTCGCACCGCTTTGACCCGAATACGCCATTGGAAGAGACAATGGGTGCGCTCGACCAGATCGTTCGGTCCGGAAAAGCGCTCTATGCAGGTATTTCGTCCTATAATTCCGAGCGCACACGTCAAGCTGTTAAAATTCTCAATAAATTGGGCACGCCTTGCCTGATCCATCAGCCAAGCTACAACATGCTCAACCGCTGGGTGGAAAGTGACGGTCTGCTTGATACGCTGGAAGAAGAAGGCGTTGGTTCGATTGCCTTTACACCGTTGGCGCAGGGTATTTTGACCAAGAAATATCTGAACGGCATTCCGGAAGGCAGCCGCGCCACACAAGGCAAATCATTGTTTGAATCAATGCTGACCGACAGCGCGCTCAATAGCGTTCGTGCCCTGAACGAAATGGCCGAGGCGCGCGGGCAGACATTGGCTCAAATGGCTTTGGCGTGGGTGCTGCGCGGCGGCCGTGTGACAACGGCGCTTATCGGCGCGTCCAAGCCGAGCCAAGTGCTTGATTGCGCAGGGGTTGTGTCAAATCTTGATTTTACAGACGATGAATTGAAGCGCATCGATGAAATCGCCAAAGAAGAAGACATCAATCTTTGGGCTAAATCATCGGAAAGCGAATGATGATCCAGAATCCGATCCTGCCGGGCTTTAATGCCGACCCTTCAATTTGCCGGGTGGGGACGGATTACTACATCGCGACCTCTACCTTCGAATGGTATCCCGGCGTTCAAATTCATAAATCTACTGATTTGGTGAATTGGGAGCTGGTGTCGCGTCCGCTTAACCGCAAAGCATTGCTTGATATGCGCGGCAATCCGGACAGTTGCGGCATCTGGGCGCCGTGTCTTTCATATGCGGATGGTAAATTCTGGCTGGTTTATACCGATGTCAAACGGCTCGACGGAGCCTTTAAAGACGCGCCTAATTACATCACCTGCTGCGAGACAATTGACGGCGAATGGAGAGATCCCTGGTATATTAACTCTTCCGGCTTCGACCCGTCGCTGTTTCATGATGATGACGGGCGCAAATATTTCATGAATATGCAGTGGAACCACCGTGGGAAAGGCACCGGCGGTAATCCCAAACACGCCTCATTTGACGGAATTTTGTTGCAGGAGTGGTCGCCGGACAAAGGCTTATTCGGTCCTGTCAAAAATATTTATAACGGAACGGAGCGTGGCCTTACCGAAGCACCGCATATTTTTAAACGCAATGGCTATTATTACCTAACCACGGCCGAAGGCGGGACCGGATATGAACATGCGATTACGCTCGCACGTTCGAAGGATATTTGGGGGCCTTACGAGGATCATCCGCAAAAATACCTCATGACAACGGCTGGCGCGCCAGATCACCCAATCCAGCGCACGGGTCATGGCCAGTATGTGGAAACGCCGGACGGTGAGGTTTATCATACGTTCCTGATGGGGCGGCCAATCAAAGGTCCGAATGGTGAGGGCCGTTTTTGCCCACTGGGGCGGGAAACCGGCATCGAAAAATGCGTATGGCGCGAGGATGATTGGCTTTATCTTGAAGCGGGTGGTTTGCTGCCGCGCACCCAAGTGCCTGCGCCTTCCAATGTTGAAAAACGTGCGATAGCGCCGTCGAAAACCGATTTTTCGCAAGGCTCTTTGCCGGACGAATTTCAATGGCTGCGCCACCCGGAACCAGAGCGTTTGTTCAGATTGGAAGATAATGCGCTTGTTCTTATCGGGCGCGAAAGTGCGGGAAGCTGGTTTGAGCAGTCACTTGTCGCGCGCAGGCAGGAACATTTGAAATATAATGCCGAAACCACGCTTGAGTTTGAACCTGAAAACTATCAGCAAGCCGCTGGTTTGACGACATATTACAATCGCGGCAAGTTCCATATACTGCTGCTGACGCATGAGCCGGATATGGGCCGTGCGCTCACACTGATGTCCTGTGCCGGCGATTATCCTGATGGCGCTTTGACGTTCTGGCTGGAGGGGCCACAGGCTGTCAAAAGCGCTGATATTGACATGCGGGTTGAGGTCGATCATGCCAGCCAGCAATTTTTCTGGCGTTATAAGGGTGATGAAAAATGGCACGCCATTGGCCCGCAACTGGATGCAAGTATCATTTCTGACGAAGGCGGGCGCGGTGAACATGCTTCGTTTACCGGAGGGTTCGTCGGGATGTTTGCAATGGACATAACGGGCGGGGCAAAAGAAGCGCGTTTTGAGCGCTTTTCCTATGTTCCCGACGTGCAAAGGCGAGCTGCTCAGAGATAAGCTGTTTGCACTGCACAATTTATAACATTATACATGCCGTAACGATAAACAACATACCGAGGACGACACTGTGGCCATCAAAAAAATTCTTGTTGCCAACCGCTCTGAAATTGCGATCCGCGTTTTTCGCGCCGCCAATGAACTTGGTATCAAAACGGTGGCCATCTGGGCAGAAGAAGACAAGCTGGCGCTGCACCGGTTTAAAGCCGATGAATCTTATCAGGTTGGCCGCGGGCCTCACCTTGAAAAAGATCTAGGGCCGATTGAAAGCTATCTTTCCATTGAGGAAGTGCTGCGCGTAGCCCGTATTTCCGGCGCTGATGCTATTCATCCGGGCTACGGCCTTTTGTCTGAAAGCCCTGAATTCGTGGATGCGTGTCACGAGGCAGGCATTACCTTTATCGGGCCAAAGCCGGAAACCATGCGTTCGCTTGGAAACAAGGTGGCAGCGCGCAATCTTGCCATATCGGCAGGCGTACCGGTTGTGCCTGCAACAGAACCTTTGCCTGATGATATGGAAGAGGTGAAACGTATGGCCGCCGAAATCGGCTATCCGGTCATGCTCAAAGCATCATGGGGCGGCGGCGGCCGCGGCATGCGTTCCATCTTCTCGGAAAAAGACGTTGAAAATGAAGTGACAGAAGCCAAGCGCGAGGCGCGTGCGGCTTTCGGCAAAGACGAGGTTTATTTTGAGAAGCTTGTCCAGAACGCGCGTCATGTTGAAGTGCAAATCTTGGGTGATACGCATGGCAATGCCGTTCATCTTTGGGAGCGCGATTGCTCAATCCAGCGCAGGAACCAGAAGGTTGTCGAGCGTGCACCTGCGCCTTATCTGTCGCTGGAGCAGCGCAAAGAGCTTTCTGACTACGGCTTGAAAATTGCCAATGCGACCAGCTATATCGGCGCAGGTACTGTCGAATTCCTGATGGATAAGGACAGCGGTGCATTTTACTTCATCGAAGTAAACCCGCGTGTGCAGGTTGAGCATACCGTGACTGAGGAAGTCACCGGTATCGACATTATTAAAGCACAAATCCGCATTCTTGAAGGCCATGCGATAGGCACACCGGAATCGGGCGTTCCAAAGCAGGCAGATATCCGCCTTAATGGTCATGCGCTTCAGTGCCGTATTACAACTGAAGATCCTGAGCAGAACTTCATTCCTGATTATGGACGCATTACCGCCTATCGCGGTGCGACAGGCTTCGGTATCCGCCTTGATGGCGGCACCGCCTATTCCGGCGCGGTGATTACACGTTTCTATGATCCGCTTTTGGAAAAGGTGACCGCTTGGGCACCGACGTCTGATGAAGTGATTGCCCGTATGGACCGCGCATTGCGCGAGTTCCGTATTCGCGGTGTGGCAACCAATCTGACCTTTTTGGAAGCGATTATTTCGCACCCGCTTTTCAAGTCGAATGAATATACAACCAAATTTATCGACAATACGCCGGCTCTGTTCGAGCAGGTCAAGCGCAAAGACCGCGCAACGAAGCTTTTGACATATATTGCCGATGTGACGGTGAACGGTCATCCGGAGACCAAAGACAGGCCATCGCCAAAGGCAGACAGTGCCGCACCGATTGTGCCGTGGTTTGAAGGAAAAATGCCCGAAACAGGCACAAAATATAAGCTTGATGAGCTTGGACCTGTCGGCTTTGCAAAATGGCTTCGTGATCAAAAGCAAATCCTGATCACCGATACGACAATGCGCGACGGCCACCAGAGCCTACTTGCCACACGTGTGCGTACCCATGACATTGCGGCGATAGCCGGTACATATGCGCGTGCGCTTCCCGATCTTTTGTCACTTGAATGCTGGGGCGGTGCGACATTTGATGTGTCGATGCGCTTCCTGACTGAGGATCCGTGGGAACGCCTTGCGATGGTGCGTGAGCAAGCGCCGAACATTCTGCTACAAATGTTGCTGCGCGGTGCCAATGGTGTCGGTTACACCAATTACCCTGATAATGTCGTTAAGCAGTTTGTCCGTCAGGCAGCCGCTGGCGGTGTTGATCTGTTCCGCGTTTTCGATTGCCTGAACTGGGTCGATAATATGCGCGTTTCAATGGATGCGGTTGTTGAAGAAAATAAAATCTGTGAGGCAACGCTTTGCTATACCGGTGATATTCTAAACTCCGCCCGCCCGAAATATGATCTGAAATATTATGTCGGTCTGGCCAAGGAACTGGAAGCGGCTGGCGCGCATATGCTGTGTGTTAAAGACATGGCCGGCTTGCTGAAACCTGCTGCGGCGCGTCAATTGTTTACAACGCTTCGCAGCGAAACAGAACTGCCGATCCACTTCCACACGCATGATACGTCGGGCATCGCTGCCGCAACAGTATTGGCGGCTGTGGAATCAGGCGTTGATGCGGTGGATGCGGCCATGGATGCGTTTTCCGGCAACACATCACAGCCATGCCTTGGTTCGATTGTTGAAGCATTGCGCGGTACCGAGCGCGACAGCGGCTTGAGCGCTGAATGGATACGCAAGATTTCGTTCTATTGGGAAGCGGTGCGTGAGCAATATGCGGCTTTTGAATCAATCAGCCAAAGCCCGGCCTCGGAAGTTTACCTGCATGAAATGCCGGGCGGGCAGTTTACAAACTTGAAGGAGCAGGCGCGTTCGCTCGGTTTGGAAACACGCTGGCATGAGGTGGCACGTGCTTATCACGACGCCAACCACATGTTTGGTGATATTGTCAAAGTGACCCCTTCATCCAAAGTGGTCGGCGACATGGCGCTGATGATGGTATCGCAGGATTTGACGGTTGAGGATGTGAAAGATCCGGCAAAAGATATTTCATTCCCTGATTCCGTTGTTTCCATGATGCGCGGTGACCTTGGACAATCGCCCGGTGGTTGGCCTCAGGACATTCAGAAAAAAGTGCTGAAGGGCGAGAAAGCCTACACGGATGTGCCGGGTTCTTTGCTTGATGCTGCTGACCTTGATGCCATGCGCAGCGAGATTGAAACCAAGCTTGACCGCACCATTAATGATTTCGAGTTTGCATCCTATCTGATGTACCCGAAGGTCTTTACAGACTTTGCGCTTGCGCAGGAAAAATATGGTCCTGTTTCACGCCTGCCTACACCGGTCTATTTCTATGGATTGGAGCAATCCGATGAAGTGTTCATCGAGATTGAAAAGGGTAAAACGCTTGTCGCGCGTTGCCTTGCAATCGGCGAGACCGATGAAAAAGGTATGAGAACAGTTTTCTTCGAACTGAACGGTCAGCCGCGCCGGATCAAAGTGCCGGACCGCGCCCATGGTGCGGAAGGGTCGCTGTCACGCCGCAAGGCTGAAGAGGGTAATGAAGCCCATGTCAGCGCGCCGATGCCGGGTGTGGTCTCAACACTTGCTGTGAGTATTGGCCAAGAGGTCAAGGCGGGCGATGTGATCTGTTCTATTGAGGCAATGAAAATGGAAACCGCAATTCATATCGAGCGCGATGGCAAAATCGCCGAAGTGCTTGTGAAAGCCGGTGACCAGATTGATGCAAAAGACCTGCTGGTCGTTTTGGAAAGCTGATAGATAACATAAAACTAAAGCGCGACTTCGTTGAAATCGCGCTTTAGTTTAATTCGTTTAGATGCTGCCGGTCAGTGCAAGAATAAGCACAATAATCAATAGAACGCCGATAATGCCAATAGGCCCGTTACCGAAGCGTCCACGTGCCGGTATTGCACCGATCAATAGTAATACCAAGATGATGAGAAGAATTGTCGAGAGGCCCATAATATATTCCTTTTCGTATTATTTGGTATCATAACGCCGAATTTGCTATTCAGTTCCCTTCTTTACTTGCCCTAAGCCCGTCTCGGGATTTTATAGAAAGTCGTAATCATGAGCGGACACCAAGCCACAGCCCCTGCTGTTGCAACGCCACGCACATTGTCCCAGGCACGCTGGGCCGTTAATGCAGCATTTTTTGCCAATGGCCTGATGATCGGTCACTGGGCGCCGAAAATTCCTGTGGTGGTGGAACGGCTGGGTATATCCGAGGGTGTGCTGGGGCAACTGATCGTTATCTTTGGACTTGGTGCCTTGATTGCCCTAATTTTTGCGGCATGGATGGTTACCAAGTTTGGTTCTGTTTTCGTGGTTCGCTGGACTTGGCTTTTACTGTCTGTATCTCTTGTGTTGCTAACACTCACGCCAAACCTGCTTTGGACTGGTCTCGCATTGGTTTGGTTCGGCATGTTTTTAGGCGCGATGGACAACGCCATGAATGCCAATGGTGTGGCTGTGGAAGTCGCGCTGGATAGGCCGGTTATGTCCTCCTATCACGGTTTCTGGAGTTTTGGCGGGCTGGTTGGCGGATTGACCGGCGGCGCGATGATCGCGTGGTTTGGTGAGATGGGCCACGCTTTGATTGTTACGGCTATTGTTCTTGCACTGATGTTTTATGCCTGGCCGCGGCTTATGTCTGATGAGAATATGGATTCTGATTTTGAGGCGCAGCAAGAAAAAGGGATTGATGCTCCAAAACGGAAAACCGGCATTCCGCGCACATTTGGCATTTATTTTCTGGGCATTATTGCCATGCTGTCTTTTGCGCCGGAGGGCACAATCATTGATTGGAGCGCGCTTTATCTACTCAAAGAGCTTGATGCGCCTTTGATTGTCAGTGGCTATGCGGTTGCCGCATTTTCCCTGACCATGGCATCGATGCGGTTTTTAGGTGATGGTGTGCGCGCGCGCTTCGGAGACCGGCGCACTTTTATTGTCAGTGCCGCAATCTCTTCTGTCGGGTTGTTTATCGGTGGTTATGCCGATGATTTTTATATGGCGTGTTTCGGCTTTTTGCTCGCCGGCATCGGCATGGCGAATATCGTGCCTGTCTTATTTTCGGCTGCAGGCAAATATCCCGGTGTGCGCCCGTCGGTTGGTATCGCGATCATTACCGCGCTTGGTTATGCGGGACTGCTGTTTATTCCTGCGCTGGTTGGTCTGGTTGCTGAACATTATTCGATCGGCATCGTCTATGTCGGCTGGGCGCTTATCGTACTGGTGGTTGCAGTACTCGGATTTGTGTTGCCGCATATCGATGGCAAGAAGGCGAATAGAGCGGGCCATTGATCTGCCAAAAGAAAACCCGGTGCAAAGACCGGGTTCAATCTGATTTACCATGTGCGCTTCGGGCCGACATCAATGTGATAAAAGCCTGAGCGGTAACGTTTGTAACCGCCAACATTCTTGTTTTTGCGCAAATAGGACAACAGACCTTTTGTGCCTGCATGAACGCGAAAATCAACCGCGCCGCATTTTAAATGCCAGGAGCGTTTCTTGCCGCCAATCTTGCGGTTTCTTTTGCTGCTGCGGAATGTCGAGTTAACAGTGATCGGGCCATATTTTGCCGCAACACTATTGAGTACTTTTTTCAGTCGGGCCGGTACGCATTTGGACGGTGCGTTAAAATGAATGCGGCGGCCCTTTGGTAGAGCCGCAAGCTGAACAGCGCTCATATCGTCAAAAGGAGAAGGCTCGCGCAGCAAATGGCCATGATCATGATCCATCAAACCATCTGTTAAAGCATGCCAAGGATTGCCGTTGGATTTTAGTGCGCCCGATTGCGCATTTGTTGCAGTGGCGACAGCGATAAAAGTCAGAAAAATGACAGTGGATTGATGACGGACAAAATTAAGCGTTCGACTAAAGCGCATTCATGAAACCTGTAATTTGTTTAAATGAGTGGCTGGTAAAATAAAAAGAGGGCTGTGCAATCTAATGCACAACCCTCCCAAGCCATTGCCCCGGACCTAAATGTCCGGTTACGAAGGGTCAATTCAAGCTTGGTTACGGGCTGTCACATTAGATGTTTGGTATTTTAATGACGCGGCAGGTGCGATAGGGGTCATTCGTCTAATTTACGAAGCTGCTATGTTGTCATAATGATAGCCAGTGGAGGCGCAGTTCTGCGTTAGAATAGGGCTTAATGCCTTTGGAGGAGAATTTAATGTCTGGTGAAGTTTATCGTGTTTTGCCCGCAGCCAAAAAACGCGCGAAAATCGATGATGAAAAATACCTGAAATGGTACAAGCAGAGCGTGAAAGACCCTGAAAAGTTCTGGGGCAAGCACGGCAAGCGTATTGATTGGTTCAAGCCTTACACCAAGGTGAAAAATACCAGTTTTGAAGGTGATGTCTCGATCAAATGGTTTGAAGACGGCGTCACCAACGTCGCGTATAATTGTATTGACCGTCATTTGAAAAAACGGGGCGATCAGGTTGCTATCATCTGGGAAGGTGACAATCCCTATGATGATAAGAAAATCACCTATAACGAGCTTTATGATCAGGTGTGCCGTCTGGCTAATGTGATGAAGAAAAACGGGGTCAAAAAAGGTGACCGCGTGACAATCTACATGCCGATGATTCCCGAAGCTGCCTATGCAATGCTAGCCTGTGCGCGCATTGGTGCTGTCCATTCAATCGTTTTTGGCGGGTTTTCTCCCGAAGCGCTTGCGGGCCGTATTGTCGGATGTGAATCAACCTTCCTGATTACAGCTGATGAGGGGCTGCGCGGCGGCAAAACAATTCCGCTGAAAGCCAATGCTGATAAGGCGATAGAGATTGCCTCTAAAGGCGGTGTCGATGTGAAGTCGACGCTGGTTGTTCGCCGCACCGCTGCGAAAGTGGACTGGAACGAAGAACGCGACATCTGGTATCATGACGCTGTTGCAGCAGCGCGCGGCGAATGTGCGCCCGCCAAGATGAAAGCCGAAGATCCGCTATTCATTCTTTATACGTCCGGTTCAACCGGCCAGCCAAAGGGTGTTCTTCACACGACAGGCGGCTATCTTGTTTATGCGTCCATGACGCATGAATATGTGTTCGACTATCATGACGGTGATATTTACTGGTGTACGGCCGATGTCGGCTGGGTCACAGGGCATTCATATATTATCTACGGTCCGCTCGCCAACGGCGCGACGACATTGATGTTTGAAGGTGTGCCGAACTATCCGTCGCCTTCACGGTTCTGGGATGTCTGTGACAAGCACAATGTCAATATTTTCTACACGGCACCGACCGCGATCCGCGCATTGATGGGCGCAGGCGACGACCATGTGAAAAAGGCGTCTCTGAAATCCTTGCGCACACTCGGTTCTGTGGGTGAACCGATCAATCCGGAGGCGTGGGAATGGTACTACAACACTGTCGGCAATAAGAAATCGCCGATTGTTGATACATGGTGGCAGACTGAGACGGGCGGCATTCTGATTACGCCGTTGCCCGGCGCAACAGATTTGAAACCGGGCTCGGCGACACGTCCGTTCTTTGGTGTCCAGCCGCAACTGGTTGATAATGAAGGAGAGGTGCTGGAAGGCGCTGTTGAGGGCAATCTCTGTATTGTCAATTCATGGCCGGGCCAGATGCGCACGGTTTATGGCGACCATGAGCGGTTTATCCAGACATATTTCTCCACCTATAAGGGCAAATATTTCACCGGTGACGGATGCCGCCGCGACGAGGACGGCTATTACTGGATTACAGGCCGTGTCGATGATGTGATCAATGTGTCGGGCCACCGCATGGGGACGGCTGAGGTTGAGTCAGCTCTTGTGGCCCATGGCAAGGTTTCCGAAGCGGCGGTTGTTGGCTACCCGCATGATGTTAAAGGGCAGGGCATTTATTGTTATGTCACTTTGATGGAAGGCGAGGAAGGTGACGATGCATTGCGCAAAGAGCTTGTTGCACATGTGCGTTCGGATATTGGACCTATTGCATCACCGGATAAAATCCAGTTCGCGCCCGGACTGCCAAAAACCCGTTCAGGCAAAATTATGCGCCGTATTCTGCGCAAGATTGCCGAAGACGACTTTGGCTCGCTCGGCGATACGTCGACACTTGCAGATCCTGCCGTTGTCGATGATTTGATCGAGAACCGCCAAAACAAGAAAGCTTAAAATAATACCGGTTTTAGGCATCAAGCGCTGCATGTTTCATGCGGCGCTTTTTTCGTTTTGGAGTAAATGAGGCAAGGTTTTAGCCGACATATGGGAAATTGCCTCTTGGCAAATCAGTTTTGCTATCCCATCTTTCTTATGTGTTTAACAAACGAAAGGAGGTGATCCGATGATCAGTAGTTCCAATAAGACGGCTCGGTTTATGCGGATTTTTGCCTCTTGGAGCAGCCTCTGAGAGTTTGACTATCCGACACCGGAAGCGCTTGGCTTTGGTTGAAACCGACCGGTAGACGGAATTGCGGGGCCGCTCTTTGAGCGGCCCTTTTCTGTTTAGCTGACCAGGCGCAGACCCTTGATGCTTTCGGCGATTGCCTGAAATGCTTTTTTCAATTCTTCACTATTGGACGCATCAAAGAAGAACTGGTCTGTGGCGGTATCCGGAGAGGCGCATTTTTTCATGAGTTTGCTTGCATCGCTACCGCCGGCAAAGTTAATCGAGAAGATGCGGATGTTATTGTTTTTTATGTTGGTACACAGGTTTTCAGCATAGGTGCGCGACTGGTTTTTACCTCCACCATAGCCGTTGCCGTTGGAAAGAAACGTGTTGAACTCTCCGTCGGTCATGATGACAGCGAATTTTTTGGTTTGTTTGTCTGTTGCCTGTGCCGCATCTGAACCTGTCGGCCATGCCTTATTCCATTTGGATGAAAGCATATATTGTGTCCATGCGATGCCGACATGTCCGCCGGTATGGCCATAGGTGCCAAGGTTTTTAATCGCAGAATTCAGCTTGGCTGTATTATTTGTCAACGGCACGATTTCACTGTGCGTGCAGCCATAGCTGCCCGGTTTGTCCTTAACGGCTCTAACCCGGTTGCTGCCAGTGGAGAAATCATCGGTGTAGCGCTGTGCATTGGTGCGCTCGATAACGCAGCCTTTTGTTTTGCCGCGTGTTCCGATTTTCGATTCAATCGGTGAGATGTTCACTGAACTCGAATAAGGCACAAGTCCTATGCGTACACGTTCGCCTGCTTCTTTGTTCGGTATTAACGTTTGAATTGCGGCACTGGCGGCATCTACCAGAGCTTCCATACGGGTTTCACCGGTGGCTTTATTAATAACAGAGCCCATTGAACCGGTGACATCCAGCGCCATGGCAATTTCAATTTTATCGTCATTGTACCTGGCCGCTGAAGTCGAGCTGACTTTCAATGTCTGATAACCCGCAACCGCTGTTAATGTCATCGGCAACATGACATGGGCATCAAGTTTCACGGTCTTGGTATCATGATCGATGCCGATATTGTCGATTTTAACTTCGCCATTGCTAAAGCTGGCGGGGTCTATGTTTGAATATAGAAAATTACCGATTGCTTCTTTAGCATCATCTTTTGAAATTTTACCCGAAGTTATGTCGCGTGTTGTTGCAAGAACAGCGGCATCAATCGCATTGTCGAGTTTTGATTTGGCCGAGTATAGCCGTGCGCCGTCAACAGCAAGACCGCCGGACAAGGTAAGGGCGACCGCCGTTATTGCGAACATAATCGCAAACTGGCCTTCAGTGTTTGCGCGAAAATGCGAGACTGACTTTGTAAAATGTTGTTTCCATTTGGAAATGATCGACACGGTATTATCCCTACGCAATTAACTGCAAATATAATTGCGCGAGGTTTAGCAAAAGCGTGTTGAAGAATATTAAACTTACCCTGCGTCGTGCCGGTTTGGCGCAAGAGATGCAAAATATCATCAACAAAGTACTAAGATTTTTGCTGCTAATTTAACGTTAAGCAGGCGGGACGCTAGAGCGTGTCTGTTTTTCATTAAAACGCATCCACGCTCTAACCCTATGATTTGCCGCATGTCGGGGCGGGAAACCGGTTCCCACTTTTCCTGACATGCT
>NZ_JXMU01000004.1 GCF_001293565.1 Ahrensia marina
TCCAGCTGAGCTACGGGTGCCTGAGCGTGATAATATCACAGCACGAAAAAGCTTTAGCAAAGCTTATGGCCCGCCGCAATTGCAGAAACATGACAAGTAGAACTTTCTTTCATGACTGCCAGTCACATACGTAAATAAATCGAGTTTCGTGAAACCGTTCCTACTTCGGAAGCGTACTAACTGTGATGATAAATATATTACGCCGCCTATTAGTCGTTTGTTTTTTAGCGATAACGCTATGTGCTTGCTCAGCAACATCTCTTTTGAATGTTGCGGCGATGGGCGGCAAAGAATCGCGCGTTAAAGACATAAGTTATGGCGATAACCAGCGCCAAAAGTACGATCTTTATTTACCCGAAAATATTACCGACAATACGCCTGTGATGTTATTCATTTATGGTGGTACGTGGCAAATGGGCAGCCGTAACCTGTATCCCTTTTTAGGCGACAGTTTCGCCTCATCGGGCATCATAACTGCGATTGCTGACTATCGCCTTTATCCGGAAGTAAAATTTCCCGATTTCGTATATGACGGGGCAAAAGCGTTTGCAGCACTTAAAAAGCGCTATCCGGATCGACCTGTATTTATCATGGGTCATTCTGCAGGCGCACATATTGCTGCACTACTTTCGCTAGACCCGCGTTATTTAAATGCAGTTAATCTGAACAACTGCCGCGACGTTGCCGGATTGATAGGCATATCCGGTCCTTATGATTTTCTGCCGCTGACCCGTCCAGCTTTGAAAGAGGTCTTTCCTGCTTCGATGCGCGCACAAAGCCAGCCTATCAATTTCGCAAATTCTAAAAAACCAGCTTCACTGTTAATCCATGGATTGGCGGATGAAACAGTAGAGGCAGACAACAGTATTGACTTGGCGGCAGCTTTACGTTCGGCAGGCAACCGTTCAGAAACCAAACTGTATAAAAACGCCGGGCACATTAATATCATTGCCGCGACGTCCCGTGTGCTCACCGCGCAAGCACCAACGCGCGAAGATGTTATTGCGTTCATCTTGCAAGAGCGCAGCAATGGATATCCGCGTTGTGAATAATTATACCGCTTGACCTGCGGCTACGCCGGATGACCAAGCCCACTGGAAATTATGGCCACCGAGATGGCCTGTCACGTCGACGACCTCACCGATAAAAAACAGTCCCGGCACCGATTTTGCTTCCATCGTTTTTTGTGAAAGTTCTGATGTTGAAACGCCACCCAAGGTCACCTCTGCTGTACGATACCCTTCTGTACCGCCCGGCATGAAACTGTGTTTATGGATATAATCTTCGCAAAGCTGTATTGTCTTTTTGGACATATCCGCCAGCTTTAACTCACTAATATTCAGGTGCTCGGCAATATGCTGAGCAAATCTTTTGGGCAGGAAATCCGACAATACAGTTGCCACAGTTGCCTTAGGCCTTTCATGGCGCGCACCCGCAAGTTCGATTCCAATTTCATGATTGGGGGCCATATTAATTTCAACAGCATTGCCTTCGCGCCAATAAGAGGAAATTTGAAGAATCGCAGGCCCGCTCAGTCCACGGTGGGTGATAAGCATCGCCTCCTCAAAACGCGTCTTTGCAATCGATGTGCGCACATCCATTGCTACTCCCGACATTTGCCCCCAAGTTTCAGCAATGTCTGACGTGTAAGTAAACGGGACCAACGCCGGCCGCGGCTCGATAACAGCAAGGCCAAACTGCGCGGCAATATCATACCCGAAACCTGTTGCCCCCATCTTGGGAATGGATTTGCCGCCTGTGGCAACGACCACGCTTTGTGCTTCTAATGAGCCTTTAGATGTTTCAACGCGAAAACCATCATCTATTTTGGTGACCTGACTGATATTTGTTTCCAGCCAAAGCTCGGCCTTGACTGCAGCCATTTCAACCAACAACATTTTTATAATGTCTTTGGCGGAGGTATCACAAAAGAGCTGGCCGAGCGTTTTTTCGTGAAACGGTATTTGGTGCCGTCGCACAAGCTCAATGAAGTCGGCACTGGTATAGTTACTTAAAGCTGATTTGCAAAAATGCGGATTTTGAGAAAGAAAGTTTCCCGGACCACAATGAAGGTTGGTAAAATTGCACCGGCCGCCGCCGGATATGCGGATTTTCTCGGCGGGCTTTTTCGCATGGTCTATCACCAAAACACGCCGCCCGCGTTTTCCAGCCTCAATTGCGCACATCAAACCAGCAGCGCCGCCGCCCAATATTAGGACGTCATAATTCGTTATATTTCTCATGTTAGCTCATTACGACGACAATCACAAAAAAGCGACAATATGCTTGAGCAAAAATGGCTGTGATTTACCGCGCACAAAAATTTTAGGTGCTTATTTATAACTTGCCGTTTAAGGGATGCTGGCAAAGCTGAAATTGGGATTAGATCATGGCCGATCAGACGATAGTGCAGGCACTGCTTTTGGGTGTGTTGGAAGGGCTTACAGAGTTCATTCCGGTTTCTTCTACAGGACACATTCTACTTGCCGGCCATTTTCTCGGATTTGATTCAACAGGCAAAACTTTCGAAGTTCTTATTCAGGTTGGCGCCATTCTTGCGATCCTATCAGTATATGCTGCACGGCTCTGGAAGATCGCAACAGACCTGCCTTCTGACCCGAAAACACAACGTTTTGTTGCCGGTATTTTGCTTGCCTTTCTGCCAGCCGCTGTCATTGGTGGACTGGCGCACGGCTTTATCAAGACGATTTTATTTGAATCGCCGATGACAATTTGCATCGCCCTCCTGGTTGGCGGCGTCATTTTGCTATGGATCGACAAGCTGCCGCTCAAGCCCAAATATGAGGACGTGATGGATTACCCGCCATCGCTTTGCTTCAAAATCGGTCTGTTCCAATGTCTTGCCATGATCCCGGGCACATCCCGTTCCGGCGCAACCATTGCGGGCGCATTGCTCATGGGCACTGACAAGCGCTCTGCGGCAGAGTTTTCTTTCTTTCTCGCCATGCCAACAATGGCCGGTGCTTTCGCGCTCGATCTTTATAAAAACTATGATGTACTCACCGCCAATGATGTCACATTGATTGTTGCCGGTTTCATCAGCGCCTTCATTTCTGCGGTAATTGTTGTGCGCTATTTGCTTGATTATGTTTCCAAACACGGCTTTGCACTGTTCGCATGGTGGCGCATTTTTGTCGGCAGTGCCGGCCTGATCGGCCTTTGGTTGATCGGCTAGAAGCCGAGCCCCCGCCGGATCATATCAAGCGCTAAAAGCGTGACACTGATTTTAAATATGATGCGAAACAAATCTTCGTTCATCACGCCGAGAAGCTTACCGCCGATGATCGTGCCAAGATAACCGATCACGATCATCGCCGCGATCAACGGCAGCCATTGAGCAAAAGCAAAACCAAAAAACCCAAATGCAATAACTTTCAGCGCATGCTGAATGGACATTGCTCCCGCAGTATTGGCAATGAGTTGTTGTCGCTCATCAAAAGTCTTCGATAAAAGAGCCACGACCAGCGGGCCACTCGCCCCTAAAAACATTGTTAGCGTTGTGGTGACGAAACCACCAATGCCAATAATGGTTTTCGAATTGCTGACCGACTTGGGTAATGTCAGCCAAGTTACAATCAGAATGAATATTCCCAAAATCAATTTGAGAACAGCATCGGGAATAGTGAAAACCAAAGAGCCGCCCAAGAATGCGCCGAGAACGGCACCCAGCGTAAAAATCAATAAAATCTGGTGATTCAGAAATGCACGCATGCGCCACATGCGACCAGTATTTGAACCGAGCTGAACGAGGCCATGCACCGGTATGAGCGATGCGACTGGCATTAAAATTCCCATCAATGCCAGCATGGCAAGGCCGCCGCCGATGCCGAAAGCTGCGGTCATAGCCGATGTGAAAAAACTGGCGATGATCAAAAGCAAGGCTGATGCAGTGCTTAGATTTTCCGGCAGGTAATGCGCAAACTCAAATAGCTGCATGTTGGCAGCCGCTCTTGTTAGCTATCTTTGGATAACGCATTTGGATTGCGGAACTGTCCGGTTTCACGAAAACGCCAAAGATAGGTTGGCAAGATCGCTTCTACGCTTGACGGTTTAATGCCTATAGCTTCCAGCGTACGCCCTCCTGACCGGGCATTTTCGGAAACTACGTTATCTGTTTCCAGCAAAATGACCTGATCTTTCGTCAGAAGCGGATTTGGCAACATGCCGAGGATAGACCCTTGAATGCGTGCCAGTGCCCACGGTACCGTTGCCAGAATTCGCTTGCGGTCGATCACCTCAAGCATTTCCTCCAGACATTGCTTGAAGCTCATCACTTCCGGACCGCCAAGTTCATAAGTCTGACCACCCTTCAATTCACCATCAATCGCTTTTGCAATCGCTTCAGCCACATCAATGACATAGACAGGCTGGAATTTTGTTTCGCCGCCGCCAATCAAAGGCAGAACCGGCGAGAAGCGTGCCATATTGGCAAACTGATTGAAAAAATTGTCTTCCGGACCAAAAATGATTGACGGGCGCATAATGATCGCCTTCTCACCAAGCGCATCGATCACTGCCTTTTCACCGCGTGCTTTGGTGCGCGCATATTCCGCATTGCTGTTTTCGTCCGCACCAATCGCCGAAATATGCACCAACGGAATATCACGCTCTGCACAGCTCTGCGCTACTGCCTTTGCGCCAAACTCCTGAACGGAATTGAAGCTTTGCTTGCCGCCCTCAAACAGAATACCAACGAGGTTGATCGCAGCATCCGCACCATCAAGCGCGCGCTCGACGGACCAGCGGTGACGCAAATTAGCTTGCACAGCCGCAATCTGTCCGACATCACCCAAAGGCTGGAGATGTCCGGCAAGATCAGGCCTACGTACTGCGGCACGAACGCGATATCCGCGCTTTGCCAATGCACTTGTCACATGACGACCAAGAAAGCCGGATGCGCCAAATACAGTTATGACCTTGGGACTGCGGGATGAGTGTGGCATTTTCTTCTCCGTAAATGCGGCACGAAGCCGCCGGACTAATTCAATTTAACGCTGTCTAATCAACATTCGGCACGATTTGAAGCAGAAAGTCCATTTCTGGTGAAACTATTCATAAAAAACGGCGAGAACAGACATTCCCGCCGGATTTATAGTTTTTAGAATTTAAGCAGCATCAATGTCCGGAATGCGTAGCACCTGACCTGGATAAATTTTATCAGGATGGGAGAGCATTGGCGTGTTCGCTTCGAAAATCACCTGATATTTGTTGGCTGTGCCATACATTTTTTTCGAAATCGCGGAGAGGGTGTCGCCTTTTTCTACTGTATGAAAGCGGGGTTCCTTGGCTGGATCAGCCGCAGCGATCACACTGTTAATATCAACATTGCTATCAAGTTTTAAACCACTTGACGGAACGCTGACCTTCAACTCGGAGGCTTCAACTTTAGAAACACCTAAAGTATTGCCAATGGCAACGACTGCTTTTTCAAAGATTGATTGATCTTCAACCGCGCCACGAATGACGGCTGTGTCGCCTTTCATTTCAATCTGAACGGCTTCCGTGCCAAGATTATGGGAATCGAGTTCCTTTTTAAGCTCTTGCGCATTTTTTTCATCATCGTCGCCAAAGCCCAGTTTCTTTCCGGCGTTTTTTACAAAATCAAACAAACCCATTTTACTTCCTCCGTGAAAAATCACTGTTTTCGCTACCTTCTATCTATGAAATAGAAAGCAGACATAACAATAGCAAGACATTAGGCAGGCGTTCTGCCTGAAAAGCAAATGATTGAGCCAAATATGACAGGTATTACAAGCATAGTGCTCGTCTATTTAATCATCATTTGGTTGAGTACTTTGCTATTATTCCGGATAGACAAAAAGCGCGCGCAGCAGAAAAACGCGCAACGCATATCTGAGCGCAAATTACTGCAACTGGCTTTGATTGGCGGTTGGCCGGCGGCGCTATTGGCCCGTCGTTTATTTCGCCACAAGACGACTAAGCAACCATTTTCAACTTTACTGTATATAATTGCTGGCGTTGAAACGGTCCTTTTGTTGGCAGTGGCAGCCTATGTATTGAACCAATAACCATGTGTATGGGAATATTCTATACTGAAACAGCATCCAGCATTTCAGCCTTGTTGAACTGATGCTTGCTGCCGCTCATTGTGACTTCACCTCGCCTCAACACGTAAAACTGATCGGCCAAAGCGTATGCAAACTCAAAATATTGTTCGACAAGGACAATCGCAATGTCGCCACGGTCGCGCAAATATTCGATTACACGGCCAATTTGCTGAATTACATTTGGCTGAATGCCTTCTGTCGGCTCGTCCAACAGCAGCAATTTTGGATTGGTAACAAGCGCGCGACCAATTGAAAGCTGTTGTTGCTGTCCGCCGGATAAGTCACCGCCGCGCCTGTTTTCCATGTCTTTGAGAACCGGAAACAACTCGTAAATTTCATCCGGAACCATGCGCTTCGCACGCGGCAAACATGAAAATCCGGTTTCCAGATTTTCACGCACTGTCAGCAATGGAAAAATATCACGTCCCTGCGGCACATATCCAAGACCAATCGATGCCAGCTTATAGGGCTGCATTTTGCCGATGTTCTGCCCGTCAAATACAATGGAGCCTGCCGAACGGTGGTGCACGCCGGAAATGGCTTTGAGCAAGCTGGTCTTGCCAACACCGTTTGTCCCCATGATACAGGTTACCTGTCCGGCGGACGCATCGATCGAGACGTCTTTCAGAATTTTGGACTGACCGTAATGCAGATCGAGATTTTCAACTTTTAACACTTTAGCGCCCCAGATATACGTCAATGACCGATTGATCTTTGGTAACGTGATCAATGCTGCCTTCGGCAAGTACCGAACCTTCATGCAAAACAGTCACGCGGCAGTTTAGACGGCGCACAAATTCCATATCATGTTCAACCACAACGACCGCGCGGGTTTTTGCCGCTTTGCGCAAAATATCCGTTGTTTTTTCGCGCTCCTCAGGCGTCATGCCAGCAGCCGGTTCATCAACGAGCAAAAGCTTGGGGTCCTGCGCCAGCAACATACCGATCTCCAGCCATTGCTTTTGGCCGTGTGATAATTCGCCCGACATTCTGTGCAACTGTTCTGTCAGACCGATCTCTGCAGCAAGGTCCTCAACCTTTTTGATGTCTTCCTGGCTGCGTCTGTAAAAAGCAACATCAAGCGGAGAGCGGTTTTTCTTGAGCGCCATAACAAGATTATCAAAAACGCTTTGGTTCTCAAATACGGTCGGGCGTTGAAACTTGCGGCCGATGCCAATGCGGGCAATCGCGCTTTCGCTCATTTTCAGAAGGTTTTTGCCCGGCCTTCCATAGGTGATTTTACCCGTATCAGGTCTCGTCTTGCCTGTGATGATATCCATCATCGTGGTTTTACCGGCACCGTTGGGCCCGATAACGGCACGCAGTTCCGCGCTGGCTATCTGGAAACTTAAATTATTGATCGCGCGAAATCCGTCAAAAGTCACCGACACGCCCGAAACTTCCAGTAACATGGGATTTTTGCTCATGGGTTCTGCCTCCGTACAAGACGGTCAAACAGGCCGCCGAGGCCTTGCGGCGCGTAAAGCGTAACAAGCACAAAGCCGAAACCGAGCAATACAAGCCACCAGTCTACCCATTTGACCGTATAAAAGCCGAGCGGCAGATCGGGCACCTGCCCGGATGTGAACCAACTTGAAATAAGCGACACAGATGCCGCACCGACAACCGCACCATACAGTCGTCCCCGACCACCGATTGCAACCCAAACAGCAAGGTAAATTGAAGCAATTGGCGCGATTTCCGCCGGATTGATAATGCCGGCTTGCGGGTAATACAGCGCGCCGGCAATCGCAGCAATGACTGCGGTAATGACAAACACCACTAATTTGTAAGCTTCCACCGAATAGCCAAGATAGCGCACCCGCGTTTCATCATCGCGGATAGCACGGATAACACTGCCGAATTTTCCAGACACAAGCCAAACGGCGAAAAGATAGCCAAGGCCAAGTGCGAAAGCCGAAGCCCATAAGAACCAGATTGAGATCAGATCTTGGGAAACAGCTGCAGCACCGGGAATGTTTTGCAGACCGGAAAGCCCGTTATTACCGCGCAGTCCGCTATCGTTCTGGAACAAGTACAGCGCCAACGCGAGTGTCATCGCCTGCGTTAAAATTGAAAGATAAACACCTGTCACACGGCTTCGAAATGCGAGCCAGCCAAACACCAGTGCAAGTATTCCGGGAACAAGCACAACCAATGCTAGCTGCAAAGGCAGACTATGGGCAAATGTCCAGACAGCCGGAATGTCACTACCGCCCACAACGCCGAAAATCTGCGTACCGATTGCATCACTCAACTCGTCAGGCGTTGGCGGCAGCGATGCGTTGGCCAGAGAGTTGATGACGATCTGCTCAGTGCGTGCATACATTAGCCACATACCAATCATATAACCGCCAAGGCCGAAAAAGGCGAAATGGCCCAATGAGAGAATACCGCAATACCCCCAGACCAAATCCATCGCCAGCGCAACAAGACACAGGCAAAGTGTTTTACCAAGTGTTTTGACAAAGCTGGTTGAGACCAGACCAATGCCAAGACCTTCCGATAACAGTGTCGCGCCTATAGTGAAGAGTGCAAGCAAGCCGATGAAGACAAGAACCGACTGGCGGCGAATCAGGAAAGTGTTTTGCATAATCAATCTCCCGCCGCCCGGCCTTTAAGTGCAATGATACCTTTTGGCCTGAACTGGATGAATATGATGATGAAGATAATCATATAGGTTTGCGCCGCCAGCGTGTTTGACGGGTTGAAGAACTCAATGACTTTCTGCAACGATCCGATCATGCTTGCACCGGCCAATGTGCCCCAGATATTGCCCACCCCGCCGACAACCACAGTCATGAAACTTTGCACGATATAGCTGGAGCCAAGTTCCGATGTGACCTGACCGAATAGGCCGATAGCAACACCGGCAATACCTGCAATGCCGGAGCCCAGACCGAAAGTCAGCATATTGATCTTGTCCGGGTTGATGCCCATCGAAGATGCCATGCGCGGGTTCTGGGTTACAGCACGCACTTCCAATCCCAGTCGTGTACGGTTCAAAATGAAAAGCAGCAAAACGAGAAACAGAAGCGCCAGAATAAAGATCGCAATGCGAATGTAGCTGATGGAAACAATGTCATTGTAAATCCATGCACCATCCAGCCAGTCGGGAGAGGTGAGCGGTCGCGCCTGTGTTCCAAAAATGTTTTTTGCCAATTGCTGGAGTGCAATCGAAATACCAAAGGTCGCAAGCAATGTTTCAAGCGGTCGATGCATCAAATGGCGAATGACCAATCTTTCCAGAACCACGCCCGCGCCAAAAGCAACAATGAAAGCGAGCGGCAGTGCCACAATTATTGAGATCGTGTAATCGGGTATAATTTGCTGAACAACGTAACCAGTATACGCTCCGATCATAATGAACTCGCCATGCGCCATATTGATAACGCCCATCACGCCGAAAGTGATCGCAAGCCCGATAGCGGCCAAAAAATAAATCGATGCCAATGAAACCGCATCAAGTCCGAGATCGGCAATCTGATAGGCACTGACACTGAGATTGATGGCACGGACAGCTTTGCGCGCGGCGTCCGTTACTGTTGCCTCCGGCTCTATGTAGGCGTCATAAAAGACATGATTATCGATGGCGGCTTGAACAGCTTCATTGGTGATAAAAGGTGGCACATCGCTTTCTGCGACCAATGCCTGATAGGCTTTTATGCGTGCAGCCTCCGTATTTAACGACGCGACTTCAAAGCCGCCAACTTGACCGTTGCTTATATTTTCAACAAGTGCTGCATCGCGGGCTTGCTTGGATATGCGCGCAGGTGCACGCTCACTATCAACCAACATCTGATATGCGTCTGCGTACGCTATATCATCGCCGACCGAAAGTCTCTTGGCCAGATTGTCGGTTTCCGGAATGCTTTCGGCAACTTTGGTACGTGTTATCAAAATAGGGTTGAGTACAGCGCGCACATCAAGACTGGTATCACCGGCAAAACTTTCAATTGCCTCGACACGCGCAGTGCTTTGCTTATCGAATTGAATTGTCAGCAGACGTTCAAGTCGCTGCATTTTTGCACGAATTGCATCATCGGTTTCGTTAGCGACTGCCGCGCGCAAAGCGGTAAAATGGCTCTCCTCGGCACTGCGTTCAATGGCGCTCAGAGCGCCCAATCGTGTCATCGGATCGCTGCTTTTTAGCTGAAATTGTACCAGCACCGCAGCCATAACCGAGCGTACGCCACTATTCGGCCTCAGCTCTTTTAAATCAGATTTTTCCGCTGTGCCTTCGACAGCACCGGTATCAATGTTGATGAGCTCTATCGGCTTAGCGCCTGGCTTGAGGACATAAAAGAAAAGCCCATCGGCCTTACGCATCCAAAGTTGTTTGTTCTGCCAGTTCTCCAGAAGTACCGGCACATTTTCATTGCCGCTTGCCAACAGCGCATCCAGCACTGCAGAAATGGTTTTGCGTGATGCACGCTCCACATCCTTGCTGTTTTCCTGCAATATAGTTTGTAATTGCCCGGTTTGAGCCGCGACGGGTAAGGTGGCGATTACAAGCATCACCATGACAGTCAAAATACGAAGCATAAGGTTTAAAATCCGATGATCCTTCGATGCCGGAGCCGCCTAGGCAGCCCCGGCCATACACGTCCTGGGAGGACAGTTGTTTAGTAGTTAGACTGGATCTGTACGCAGGTTTTGGTTTCGGTGTTGTACATGCCGCATTCCAGATCTTTCCAATCGGATTCCAGCACTGCCGATTCCGGCAGGAAATCCGTCCAGGCATCACCGGCAACCGGATCAGTCTGGCTGATGATGTCGAACTGACCGTCGGCTTGAATTTCACCGATCAGAACTGGCTTTGTGAGGTGATGGTTAGGCAACATTTCCGCTGTGCCACCAGTCAGGTTTGGAAACTTCTGACCATACATGGCCGTGCGAACAGCATCGACATCTGTTGTGCCAGCTTCTGTTACCGCATTAACCCACATGTTGAAGCCAATATAATGGGCTTCCATCGGGTCATTGGTCACGCGTTCCTCGCCCATACGGGCTTTCCACGTTTCGATGAACTCGGCGTTGGCTTCATTGTCAGCGGACTGGAAGTAATTCCAAGCCGCCAAATGGCCGACAAGGTTTGATGTATCTAAGCCTGACAGCTCTTCCTCACCCACAGAGAAAGCAACAACCGGAATATCATCGGCAGACACACCTGCCGCAGCCAGTTCTTTATAGAAGCCAATATTTGCATCACCATTGATCGTTGAGATCACACCAACTTTTTTACCATCCGCGCCCAACGCGACCACATCGGCAACAATTTTTGACCAATCGGAGTGGCCAAATGGTGTGTAGTTTACGAAAATATCTTCTTCGGCAATGCCTTTATCAAGCAGGTACTGATTGAGAATTTTGTTCGTTGTGCGCGGATAAACATAGTCTGTACCCAGCAGTGCGAACTTCTCGACGCCCAATTCTTCCAGAAAATAATCTGTCGCCGGGATCGCCTGCTGGTTTGGTGCGGCACCTGTGTAGAACACGTTTTTGGACGATTCCTCGCCTTCATACTGAACCGGATAGAACATCAAACCGTTAAGCTCTTCCAGAACCGGTAGCGCTGACTTGCGGCTGACAGATGTCCACGAGCCAAAGATAATATCGACGTTTGAAACGGTTAAGAGCTCACGTGCCTTTTCTGCAAAAAGCGGCCAGTCGGAAGCGGGGTCTACGACTACGGCTTCAAGCTGTTTACCAAGCAAGCCACCTTTTTCGTTTTGCTGATCGACCAGCATTTCAATCGTGTCTTTAAGAGTGGTTTCGGAAATCGCCATCGTGCCGGATAGCGAGTGCAGTACACCTACTTTAATGGTTTCTTCTTGTGCAGTAGCGCTGCCAACCAATTGCGAGGCCAAAATCAGGGATGTTGCTCCTAGAAGGGCAAACCGGCGTGTCATCTTATTCAATTGCTTAGCTCCAAATGCGTTAATAACGATTTGGTTATTGCAACCGACGTGCCAGTTTTTCCGATGGCTATTTTAAATATTTTATAACAAATACTTAGCTTAAACTGAGCGAAGGTGAGTGATGTATTTGCAGTCCCAGCAATTAGCAAAAATGTCTATTTTTTAATCTTCACCGCCGCCCTGATTAAAAAATAGACACGCCCTCAATAATTATAATCCGCCAACATCTTTCAAAAACGCAACAACTTCCTCGACCCCGTCCCCCTTGCGCAAATTTGTAAAAAGATGCGCCCCACCTTTGCGCACAGTCTGCGTATCAGCTTTCATCTGCTCAATATCTACATCGACATGCGGCGCAAGGTCTGCCTTATTGATGATCAGCAGGTCGGAACGTGTTATGGCGGGGCCGCTTTTGCGCGGAATATCGCCGCCTTGGCATACCGAAATTACATATAATGTTATGTCAGCCAAATCCGGCGAAAACGTCGCGGCAAGATTATCGCCGCCCGACTCAATGAAGACTATGTCGAGATCAGGGTGCCGTTTGTTGAGCGTGGCAATGGCCTCAAGATTGATCGAAGCGTCTTCGCGAATTGCGGTATGTGGACACCCTCCGGTTTCAACACCGACTACCCGATCAGAGGGCAAGGCTTGCAGTCTTACCAGCGCTTCAGCGTCCTCGCTTGTGTAAATGTCGTTGGTAACGACAGCCAAAGAATAATCGCCGCGCATGGCTTCGCAAAGCCGCGCTGTCAGTGTCGTCTTTCCCACGCCGACAGGACCGCCAATACCAACGCGCAAAGGACCGTTTCTGCTCATGATCTAAATATCCTTGACCTTAATGTTTCATGTTGCATTGCTGCGATTTCCGCGAACACCGTGCTGCTTCCAAAATCATCGAATGAAGAATTCAGAGCCTTAGCCGCGACATTGAGGATCGCCTCTTCCAATGTTTTTTGCACCCAAAGACTGTTTGTCTGCCCAAGCGGCATAAGCCGCAGAGCGGCCTGCAACTGATTTGTTGCAAAAGCCTGAAGATACGCGACAAGGGTTTCGTGTTTTGAAATGCCATTAAGCTGCGCTGCAAAACCGACCGCAACCGGAAGCGCCGCCACTTGCGGCAAGTCTTCTGATAGCCATTCACGCGCAGCAGACAGGAAAGCCGCGCCCTGTTTCATTGTTTCAAGATGCCGTTCTTTTGAACCGGCAAGCGCTTCGGCCATCGCCAGACAATAAGCGCGGTTTTCAGGCATGATAGCGCTATGGGCTTGACCGAGAAGAACACAATCGTTCCATACCGATCCAACTGAGATCAGCGTTTTTATCCAGTCGTGTAAGCCCACACGATTTATAACCGTCCCATTCGCGATAGCCGCTTCAAGGCCGTGGCTATAGCTGAATCCGCCAATCGGGAACGCAGGTGACAGCCATGTCATCAAGCGCAACAAAGCTTGAGGATTTTGCGAGTGGTCAATGGTCATGCGCGTGATGATGGGAAACGCGATGGCTATGCTCGTAGGCGCCGCCTTCCGGATTAAAGGGCGCGCTTATTTCGTTCACCTGCGCGCCCAGCCCTTCAAGCATTTCACGGATGACATGGTCGCGACGAATGAGCAAACGGTCATCACTTATTTGACATGGCAGATGCCGGTTACCAATCTGATAGGCGAGAGCCAGTAAATGCCGGCCGTCTTTTGCAGTCACCTCATACAGATTTTCAGGTGCGACACGCACTTCGATCACGCGCCCGTCTTCCAGCAACAAGCCTTCCCCATGGCGAAGCAATCTTGCGTGCGGTAAATCCAGCAAAAAGGCGATACCATTATCGGACACCATCTTCATGCGCCGCCGGTGACGACCCGTTTCATCCAGTGTGATTGTGTCGCTTACAGTCTCAGCGTTATTTGTGATCTGATTGCAGGTTAACATGGTCAAAACAGGAAATATCTTTGGGTCATCGGCAGATCGCTGGCCGGTTCACATGTCAGCAATTCACCGTCTGCGCGCACCTCATAAGTTTCCGGATTAACCTTTACCTGCGGCGTGGCATCATTGAGAACCATCGACTTTTTGGTGATGCCGCCACGTGTATTTTCAACTGCAATTAATTGCTTCTCAACGCCAAGACGCTCTGCCAGATCCGTTTCACTTGCCGCTTTGGATACAAAGACGACCGAAGAATTCGTCAGCGCTTTTCCATAAGCGCCAAACATAGGCCGGTAATGAACCGGCTGCGGTGTCGGGATGGAAGCATTCGGGTCTCCCATCGGTGCGGCTGCAATCGAACCACCGATTAATACCATATCGGGTTTGACGCCGAAAAAGGCGGGCGACCAAATAACAATGTCAGCACGCTTTCCGGTTTCAATAGAACCGATTTCCTTGCTCATGCCTTGCGCGATAGCCGGATTGATCGTGTATTTTGCAACATAGCGACGCGCGCGGAAATTATCATTATCTCCGGTTTCCTCCGGCAGGCTTCCGCGCTGCTTCTTCATTTTGTCGGCGGTCTGCCACGTGCGGATAACGACCTCACCAACACGGCCCATCGCCTGGCTGTCGGAAGCAATAATCGAAAACGCACCCATATCGTGCAAGATGTCTTCGGCCGCGATCGTTTCTTTACGTATCCGGCTTTCGGCGAAAGCAACATCTTCCGGAATATTGCTGTCCAGATGATGACAGACCATCAGCATATCCAGATGCTCTTCGAGCGTATTGACCGTGTAGGGCCGCGTTGGATTGGTCGATGACGGAATGACATTCATGTCGCCGCAGATTTTAATAATATCCGGCGCATGTCCGCCGCCGGCACCTTCGGTATGAAATGCGTGAATAGTGCGCCCTTTAAAGGCGGCAACCGTATTTTCCACAAACCCGCTTTCATTGAGCGTATCCGTGTGGATCATCACCTGAATGTCGTGCGCATCGGCGACAGAAAGGCAATTATCAATAGCGCCGGGCGTGGTGCCCCAGTCTTCATGCAGTTTTAAAGCACACGCACCGCTTATGATCATCTCCTCAAGAGGCGCGGGAACAGAGGCATTACCCTTGCCCGAAAACCCGAGATTCATAGGAAACGCATCGGCTGCCTGAATCATCCGTCCTATATGCCATGGCCCGGGTGTGCAGGTTGTTGCCAGTGTCCCGTGAGCTGGACCAGTGCCACCGCCCATCATAGTCGTAATGCCCGACATCAATGCTTCTTCAATTTGCTGCGGACATATATAATGGATGTGGCTGTCAAAGCCGCCGGCAGTGATGATCTTGCCTTCTCCGGCAATAATCTCCGTGCCGGGACCAATGATTATGTCGACACCGGACTGGGTATCAGGATTGCCCGCCTTGCCGATGGCGAAAATTCGTCCGTCTTTCAAGCCGATATCAGCTTTGTAGATGCCGGTATGATCAAGAATCAGCGCGTTGGTGATAACCGTATCAACGGCCCCTTCTGCGCGCGTTACCTGACTTTGTCCCATACCATCACGGATAACTTTACCGCCGCCGAATTTTACCTCCTCACCATATGAGGTCAGATCGCGTTCGACCTCGATAAACAGGTCGGTATCAGCCAAACGCACTTTATCCCCTGTGGTCGGACCGAACATGTCCGCATAAGCGGCTCTGGAAAGTCTGGCTGCCATCAGAGTTTCCCCATCACTTTTTGATTAAAGCCATAGACCGTTTTATTGCCCCCAAGCGGAACAAGCGTTACATCACGCTCCTGCCCGGGCTCAAAACGCACGGCCGTTCCGGGTGCAATATCAAGGCGCATACCCCGCGTTATTTCACGGTCAAAACTCAGTGCAGCATTGGTTTCATAAAAATGATAATGGCTACCAACCTGTACGGGCCGGTCGCCTTTATTGGCAACTCTCAGCGAGACTGTTTCCAAGCCTTCATTAAAAATAATGTCACCGTCAGGCGTGATTATTTCACCGGGAATCATACCGCGCTCCTACCTTACAGGTTCATGCACGGTTACTAATTTCGTGCCATCAGGAAATGTCGCTTCAACCTGAATGTCATGGATCATCTCAGGCACACCCATCATGCATTGATCACGTGTGATTACTTTTGCGCCTGCGCTCATTAAATCAGCAACACTACGCCCATCGCGTGCGCCCTCAACAACGAAATCCGTTATCAGTGCAATCACCTCTGGATGATTCAGCTTTACGCCACGCTCAAGGCGCTTACGCGCCACTTGTGCTGCCATAGAAATAAGCAGCTTATCTTTTTCACGCGGTGTTAAATGCACAAATGCCTCTCCTAAAATGCCCATGATTTAGGCAGCGCTGCATCATCATTGAGCAGTCCCATAAGAGGAACCAGTATTTTCCTAAGGTCGTACCCGCTCCCAGCAACAACTCTTGCAAGAAGCTTGCCAGTTGAACCTACCGTCCACAAAGAGGCCCCGCCTCGACTGCCTACAATTTTTTGGGCGCGGCTGATTTTACCTTCCAGATCGGCTGCTGATGAAGGGGCAAGCAACAGAACCGTTGCCATGGCTATATTTCCATCCAGCACAGCTTTTTCCTGCAAAAGATTTTTGATGTCTTCTTCAAAGCAATTGGCTTCAACATGCACCAATTGTCCGTTGTGCCTTATTTGCCAATTATCCCTAAAGCTTCCGGATTTAACCGCTTCTCCCATCGCTGCCCGTCCGAAAACGACAGGCTCAACGAGCAAAATACGCCCATCGCCCTCAATATCCACTTTAATTTTCCGGTGGGCCGAACAGCCATCGAAGAGTATTGTCTCTTGAGGCACCCAACAAAGCTTTGCACCGCTCTCCACATTTAGATGAACATCGATTTGCGCCACACCACCAGATGACCGGTATAAGCGCTCGCATGCCTGTGAGGTGACGGTAAGGCTGCTATCGCGCTTTGCGGTAAACGCCCAATTTAATTCATCACCGCCGGTTATTCCGCCAGCGGTGTTGATCATCACCGCCTCAAGACGCTGCTCATCAAAAATTTTCGGAAACCGCACACGGGCGCATCCCTGTTGAAAAAGATCTTCAAGCTTTGTGCGCGATTGCTGTCTGTTAACAGTTACCCTTGCCGATCCGCGGCTTCGTTGCGGTGTGTGTCCAGCTTGATCAGTTGCCGCCTCGGTAAGCATCGATAACCCTCATAATTTACATATCGAGTGCACTATGAGTATCAAAGTCCACAATGCAATATTGGAAACGCGATAGCGACGACCCACGGCAACCTAGAAGGGCACCGGTTTTATGAGGCAGTCACTCACCAGAAAAGGTTATGACGCTCTTGTTGCATCGGTCATCGGATCGGCCAGCTCACGGGCACTTGGCAGGCGGCTTGATGGCGGCAATCCTGGCTGGCGTTCAATCATGCGGTGTACCACTGCGGGCTTACCATCAATATGCAGACGACGTACTTCTTCAAAATTTTCAGCATCCGCCTTTGTGCGTCGCTGTGAATCACGAAGATAGTCGAGCCATGTCGGCACATGAAACCGCTCAATCCACAATTCTGCATCGCCTAAATCACGCAACAATGTCCATCGCAGGAAGCCATCACGCCGACAAATGCGCCGACGCTCACTCATCACATGCAAGAAGGCATTTATGTTTTCTTCCGCGATCCTGTGCTCCACTGTAATAACAACCGGACCAGTTCGCATTTCGACATCAACAGCAGTTGCAGGCTCACTCCATCTGTTCAATGGCGCCAAATCAATATCCTCAACCTGAAGCACCGGCAGCACGATACCCAGCAATATACTTAACGCCATCAATGCAGCGGCTGAAAGAAGCGCTATGGTAATGCTTTGATGCGATGCCACATAACCGAAAAACCAACTGCCAAAAGCCATGCCGCCAAATGTCGACATCTGGTAGAGGGAGAGCGCGCGGGCAACGACCCATCGCGGCGAGTTCATTTGCACGGCAACATTGAATGTAGACAGTGATAAAACCCAACCTGCACCGGCGACCATAAGAGCCGGAATTGTCACCGCCATTAAATTGCTCGTGCCTGTGACCGCCGCGCCGATCAGAACACATGTCGAGCCCAACCGTACGATCCATTCAGTTGAAATATGTGCACGCAACCACCGGCTTGAGAGCGCGCCGACGACAGCTCCAACACCGAACGATCCGAAAAGTATACCAAAAACAAGCGGGCCGCCGCCAATAAGAACACGGGCCACCACAGGCAACAAGGCAGGCAGTGCTGCCGCCGCCATTCCGAAGAGACAACTGCGTGCCATGACAACACGTATTTCAGGCGACATTGCAACGTAGCGGATACCCGCTGACATCGCTATCAGTATGCGTTCTTTTGGCAGTTCGGATGGTTTATTATCCGGTCTCCAACGCAGCAATACGCCCAGCAAAGCGCAATAGCTCACCGCGTTTGTTGCAAATGCAGCTGCCGCGCCACCGGCAGCAACAATCAAACCGCCAAGAGCCGGCCCTACACTGCGCGCAATATTAAAACCCATGGAGTTTAGCGCCACGGCATCGGGCAATAAATTACGCGGCACCATATCACCGACAGAGGCCTGCCATGCAGGATTGTTCAGCGCTGTCCCGCAGCCAATCAAAAAGGTAAAGCTAATGAGTAGCCATGGGTTGAGAAGTTCGAACCAGGCAAATGCCGCCAATAACGCAGAAATAACCAGCATAAAGAATTGCGCGGTTATCATAACCAGACGGCGGTCTAAATTATCGGCGATTGCACCAGCAAACAGTGAGAAAAACATTATTGGCAGCGCAGTCGAAGCTTGCACAAGCGCTACGAACTGAGGCGATTCAGTTAATGTCGTCATCAGCCATGATGCGCCAACAGCCTGCACCAGCCCACCAAAGTTCGAGCTCATACTGGCAAGCCAGATTGCGCGAAATATTGGGATGCTGAATGCGGATTGTGTGGGCATTTAGGGATTCGTATACATGGAAACTGACTTTGTCATTCGTCTAACTAGACTATGCTTTTGGTCATATGCAACCAAGTCACAAAAAGCACTTAACCAATAGCCGATTACTGGGAGCACCGACCATGAAACGGCATAATTGGCCAAACATATCCTTTTGCGCCTTAATAAAAGTCGTCACGTTAACGAGTAGTATCCGCAAATCTGCCCTATCAGATAGGCTACAGGCACCGAGAAGTGCATAGCAATTAAGCAGACATCTATAGTTCGGAATATTTAACGGCGCAGGGAAACGACCGTGTTTTGCGACTTGTCTGAACTGTCATCAGCGAAATTTTTGGCTTTATTGCCAAATGTCGCAAGACTTATTGCTTTGCGCGCTGTTTCCCCTGCGGCTTCGCGCAGTTCACGAATTGCCCTTTCCGGATCCCGAGATTGATTGAACAATGCCTCTCCAGCCGGGCCCATTGCGCTTATCAATTGCTGACGCTGGCAGCTTGCAGCAATCATAATCGCCAAATGGCTTAAATGTTTCCGCTTATAACAAAAAGCCGCAAGTTGCGCCCGTTGCGCCTCAGGTAGAGTTGAAGCAATCAATGCCGCCTCTGTCGGATTGGAGTTGTGGAGCTCGCCAATTACCTTGTCCGGTAAAGGACTTTGATCCTCATTTATTTCTACTTGTTTAGCCAGCTGCATGATGTTGTCCTGAATAAAAAGCTACCCCTTATTCAGCATCATTTATGGTTAACAAAGCCTTTATGGCATTTTTTGCTACCGATTTCATATAGTTGGCAACGAGAAGAAAGCTACATCCTAAAACACAACGAACACGTAGCCTGCCCGCGAATCGGGCAGGTTATTATCGTTCGCAACGGAATTTTCCTGTCGTAAGCTAGCCGCTTCTGGCAATGACTATGCGTCCAGATTGGCGACGCTCAATGCATTTTCCTGAATAAACAAACGGCGCGGCTCAACTTCGTCGCCCATAAGACGGCTGAACAGATCATCTGCATCAATTGCGTTGTTCACACGAACCTGAAGCAATGAACGCTCTTCAGGATCCAGCGTGGTCTCCCAAAGCTGCTCTGCATTCATTTCGCCAAGCCCCTTATAGCGTTGCAACGTCAAACCCTTGCGGCCGGTTGCAAACAGCATGTCAATGAACATTGTCGGGCCTGTCAGCCTGTCACCGCGATCCTTGCGGCGCAGTGTCGGCACTTGGTCAAAGACCTCTTTCAATTGTGGTGCAAGCTTGTTGAGTGCGCGCGCATCAGATGATTGTATCAGGCTGGCGTCAAGTGTTTGCACCTCTTTTACACCGCGTACGGTGCGTTCGAAAATATATCCGCCTACACCTTCGTTGGACGTGTTTAAACGTCCGGTCCAGCCGCGTTCTGTTTCTTCTGAAATCATATCAAGGCGTTCGGCGGTTTTAGCAGCAACCTCTTCTGTTGCCCGCATATCTTCCAGTTTGGAAGCATCCATTGCACCGCCGATAACAGCCTGCTCGACAACGGCATGATCATATCGTGAGTGCAACCCTGCAAGAAGACTGCGCATTTGAAGCGCAACATCAATCACCGGCTTGATATCATTGCCAGAGCGCACCTCGCCATTTGCCATTTCAAGCGTTGCTTCTTCAAGGCCGGCATCTATGAGATATTCTTCCAGCGCTCTTTCATCATGCAAATATTGAGACGATTTACCCCGCGTGACCTTATACAATGGCGGCTGCGCAATATATAAGTGACCGCGTTCAATCAACTCCGGCATCTGACGGAAGAAGAAAGTCAGCAAAAGCGTTCTGATGTGAGCACCATCAACATCCGCATCCGTCATGATGATAATTTTGTGGTAGCGTAACTTATCAGCGCTAAATTCATCCTTGCCGATGCCGGTGCCCAGCGCAGTAATGAGCGTGCCAACCTGATCGGAGCCGAGCATGCGGTCAAAACGCGCGCGCTCGACATTTAGAATTTTACCCCGTAGCGGCAGGATCGCCTGATTTTTACGGCTGCGTCCGGATTTGGCTGATCCACCGGCAGAATCACCCTCAACGATGAAGATTTCAGACAAAGCCGGGTCTTTTTCCTGACAGTCTGCAAGTTTGCCCGGCAACGAAGTGATATCGAGTGCGCCTTTGCGACGTGTCAATTCACGTGCCTTTCGCGCAGCCTCGCGTGCGGCAGCAGCTTCGACAACTTTTGAGACCAACACCTTGGCTTCGTTAGGGTGTTCTTCGAGCCATTCCGATAATGTCTCGTTGACAAGACTTTCCACAACCGGCCGCACCTCAGAAGAAACCAGTTTGTCTTTTGTCTGGGACGAAAATTTAGGGTCGGGGACCTTTACCGACAACACACAGGTCAAACCTTCGCGGCAATCATCACCGGTCAGGTTGACCTTCTCTTTCTTCAAAATACCCGAACGGTCGGCATAACCGGTAACCTGACGTGTCAAAGCACCGCGAAAACCTGCCATGTGGGTACCGCCGTCACGCTGCGGGATATTGTTGGTGAAACAGAACACATTTTCAGCATAGGAATCATTCCACCACAGGGCGACCTCTGCAGTAATTCCGTCCTTTTCACCAATAATATATACGGGCTCATCGATGAGCGCTTTGCGGGTGCGGTCAATATAGCGCACAAACTCTTTTAGACCGCCTTCATAGACAAGCTCGACTTCTTTGACATCGGCATGCCGTTTGTCTGACAGGAGGATACGGACACCCGAATTTAAGAAAGCCAATTCGCGCAAGCGATGCTCCAGAGTGTCAAAATTAAACTCGACATTGGAGAAGGTTTCCTGACTAGGCGTGAAAGTGACTTCGGTACCGGTGTAGTCACCTGCATCTCCGACAACCTCAAGCGGCGCATCTGCAACGCCATGTGTGAAGGTCATCTCATGGAACTTGCCTTTGCGGCCAATCCGCAGTTTCAGCATGATCGACAGGGCATTCACCACTGAAACGCCCACACCATGCAAACCGCCAGATACCTTATAAGAGTTCTGGTCAAATTTACCGCCAGCATGAAGCTGGGTCATAATAACCTCAGCAGCAGAAATTCCTTCTTCGCTGTGGATATCAACAGGAATACCGCGTCCATTGTCCGTTACAGTCACCGATCCGTCAGCATTTAGCGTCACTGTTACAAGATCCGCATGGCCGGCTAGCGCCTCATCAATGGCATTGTCGACAACTTCATACACCATGTGGTGCAAACCTGAGCCGTCATCCGTATCGCCAATATACATGCCAGGGCGTTTACGCACAGCATCCAGCCCTTTGAGAACCTTAATAGAATCAGCACCATAGTCAGCGGCGGTTACTGGATCGGCGTTTTCAGGAATATCGTTCATATAGTAAAATCTCTTTTCAGGTCCGCGCCCCACACGCGCCTTCATACAATGTGTGAGCGCATTTGCGAATCACACATCTTAATCCCTTAAATATATAGGCTTTTTGGTCGCAAACACCAAATCTGATCCGGGTTTATAAACTGCTCTTTTTGCCGTTTACGTAAACGGCAATATATGCCTATAGTCAAACGACTAAGAACAATGGAGCGTTGCCGTTTTATGAATCTTATTTTCCGCCTTCTATGGGTTGTCATTGGCGCTTTTAGACGTTCAAAACTCGGCATGTTGGACGAAAGCGTCATAACGCTGCGCGTCCTACCCAATGATCTTGATACCAACATTCATATGAACAATGGCCGCTACCTCACAATCATGGATCTTGGCCGTGTTGATTTCATTATTCGCAGCGGCATGCTCAAGCATTTGCGCGAACAAAAATGGTATCCGGTCGTCGGCTCGTCCAAGCTGTCGTACAAACGCTCGCTTTCACCATTTCAAAAATACCAGCTAAAGACGCGTGTCCATGGCTGGGACGAAAAATGGATATATCTGGAGCAGGAGTTTGTCGTTGATGACGTTCTTTATGCGCGCGGCATCGTGAAGACGATTTTCCTTAAAGACGGCAATAAAATCCCCAGCAGTGAGGTTGCACTCAGGCTTGGCTATGACGGCCCATCGCCGGAAATTAATCCGGCTGATGAGCAAGCTCTCGCCTAACCAAAGGCGCGTTACATCGGCACCGGCCATTTTTGATATGTATCAAAAATATCCTTCATCACAGCCTCCGACAGTTTAACATCTTTCGCAGCAATATCGCATTTCAACTGCTCCACGCTGGTTGCGCCAATGATTGTCGATGTCATGAAAGGACGGCTGATACAAAATGCAATAGCCATTTGCGCCGGAACTAGCCCATGGCGTTTTGCGACATCAAGATAGGCCTCCAATGCAGGCATTGAACGCTCAGTGTAACGGCCACTGAGATCTTCTTGGATTGTTCGACGTGACCCTTCCGGCAGCGCACCATTTTGGTATTTGCCAGACAGCATACTGGCCGCAAGCGGGGAAAAGCACATACATCCCACATCTTCATGGATGGACAGTTCTGCCAAATCCAGATCATAGATACGGTTCATCAGATTGTATTCGTTTTGTATGGTTACAACACGCGGCAGATTTTGCTCTTCAGCAAGACGAAGATATTGGGCTGTTCCCCATGTGGATTCATTTGAAAGCCCGACATGTCTGACCTTGCCTTCGTCAACAAGCTCACCCAAAGCGCCCAGGATCATCGCAATATCATCTTTACATTTCTGACTGTCTTCAGTCTCAGGCGCAAAGGTCCAGGTTTGACGGAAATGATACGAGCCACGGTTTGGCCAATGCACTTGATAAAGATCGATGTAATCTGTCTTCAAACGCTTGAGGCTTTCTTCGCATGCTTTCTTGATGCCTTCACGGGAAAACCCCGCACCATTGATCAAATGGTCTTGGCCCGGACCGCCGACCTTGCTTGCCAGAATGATATCGTCGCGTTTACCGCGTTTTTGAAACCAGTTGCCAATGACACGCTCTGTATCGCCATGCGTCTGCGCACGAATTGGAACGACCGGATATAATTCTGCGGTGTCAAAGAAGTTGACGCCTTCACCGACAGCGTAGTCCATTTGTTCATGACCTTCGCTTTCAGTATTCTGTTCACCCCAGGTCATCGTACCAAGGCAAATTTCACTCACTTTAATGTCAGTGCGTCCCAGCGGATTGTATTTCATCTCTACCCTCATATATCTCAATGTATGAGGAGATAAGTCAGTAATGAGCGCACCGCTACCCATTTTATATTCTTTTAGACGTTGCCCCTATGCAATGCGCGCACGCATGGGCATTATTTCTTCCGGCCTGAATGTTGAGCTGCGGGAAGTTTTACTTAAGGACAAGCCTTCCGAGATGGTCGAAGCCTCACCAAAGGCAACGGTACCGGTGCTCGTCGATACGGACGGCACTGTCGTGGATGAGAGCCTTGACGTTATGCTTTGGGCGCTTGGCCAGAGCGATCCTGAAAACTGGCTCTCCGAAGAAGCAATCGAACTCATTGCCCACAATGACGGTCCCTTCAAAGCTGCACTTGACCGCTATAAATATCCGAACAGATACGCCAGCGAAACGATTGACCGGAATGAACAGCGCGCGATTTGCGCCAGCACCTTTAAGCGTTACGAAGAACGCTTAACAAGCCAAAAATTTCTTTTAGGCAACAGACCCACGATTGCTGACAACGCCATATTCCCTTTTGTGCGGCAATGCGCAAATGTTGACCGCGAATGGTTTGATGCGCAGCCATGGCCCAATTTGCAAAAATGGCTCGAGCATTTTTTAAGCTCGGAGCGGTTTGATTATATCATGCGTAAAAATGCCCCGTGGCAAACAGGCGATGAACCTTTGATATTCGGCGGATAAGCGCCACATCAGGTGCAAAGGATACATTATGGATACCAAACCAGTACCGTTTATTCCGCCGCATCCGTCGCCGCGCACCGAACCGCCAAGCCGGCTGGAAGTCATCCGAACCGTCATGCGCAACCCGCTGGAGCTTTGGGGCGAGGTTTCTTACCGCGAACCGCATATTACGGCCAAGTTTCTCAACGAGAAAACACTCATTATCAATCACCCCGAATTGATCCGCCATGTACTGGTGGATAATGCCAAGAATTATCAGATGGCACGTATCCGGCAGTTAATCCTCAAGCCCATACTGCGCGAAGGGCTGCTGACGGCAGAAGGTGAAATCTGGAAACGTTCGCGAAAAGCTATGGCGCCGGTTTTTACACCGCGCCATATACACGGCTTTGCCAATATGATGCGGGAAAGGACACAAACCTTTTCGGAACGGTATCGTAACAATCCCGGCATTTACGACATTAGCCATGATATGACGGCGTTAACTTTCGAAATATTAGCCTTAACGCTCTTTTCGGATGAAGTTGTCACTGAGGGCGTTAATTTTGCAACCGATGTTGATGAGCTTTTGTCGACCATGGGTGCGGTTGACCCGCTGGACCTGCTAAAGGCTCCTGAATGGCTGCCGCGTATCCGGCGTATGCGTGGACGAAAAGTGTTGGAAAAGTTCCGCAATGTTGTACGCAACACGATGAATGCGCGGCGTGAAAAAATTAAAAACGCACCGCATGATGTACAAAACGACTTTCTCACGCTGCTTCTCAATGCGGAAAGACCTGATGGTTTAAGCGCGAATGAGATTGAAGATAATTTGATCACATTTATCGGTGCCGGACACGAAACGACCGCCCGCGCGCTTGGTTGGACGCTCTATTTGCTTGCCAAAGCTCCTCATGAGCGCCGGCTTGTGGAAGAGGAAATCCAAAATGTTCTCCAAGATAACCCCAGCCCCGTCGACTGGCTGGAACTTATGCCGAAAACACGCGCTGTGTTTGAAGAAGCGATGAGGCTTTACCCGCCTGCGCCTTCCATTAACCGCGAAGCCATTGAACCGGAGATTTTCACATTTAAGTCCGGTGATCAGGTTGAGATTGAAAAGGGTACAACAGCGCTTGTGATGCCTTGGACGCTTCACCGTAATCGTTTGCTTTGGGAAAATCCCAACGCATTCATTCCATCGCGTTTCTGGCCGGAAAACCGGAGTAAAATTGATAAATACCAATATCTTCCTTTTGGCGCAGGGCCCCGTATCTGTATTGGCGCAACTTTCGCGCTACAGGAAGCTGTTATTGCACTGGCATTGCTGCTCAACGAATTCCGCTTTGATGCGACCCCGTCGCTGTCACCATGGCCGGTTCAGAAACTGACTGTCCAGCCGCAGAACGGATTGCCGATGCAGGTTAGCCTACGCACTTAATCCGCTTTCTATTTGCGTCAAAGTGACTTAGAGCAAAACCACACACAGAGCCGGAATTTTCATGTCATTCTCTTTAGGTCTTGATACGGGCGGTACATATACCGATGCAGTAATATTCGATAATCTGCAAAACAGTGTCGCCGCAAAGGCAAAATCACTCACCACACGCCACGACCTTGCGGTCGGGATCGCCGGTGCTGCCGCCAAGGTTCTAAAAAATAGCGGTGTTACTGCAGGTGATATTTCGCTTGTATCGATATCCACCACGCTGGCTACAAATGCACTGGTTGAAGGACAGGGCGGGCGAACAGCGCTCGTCATGATTGGTTTTGGTGAGAAGGATATTGAGCGGGCCGGCTTAAAAAATGCCTTGCGCGATGATCCTGTTATTTTCCTGCCCGGCGGTCATGACACATTTGGTAACGCCAAACCTCTTGATTTAAGTGCATTGGAGACCGCGCTCGACGAGCTTGCCGACCATGTTTCTGCGTTCGCTGTTGCCGGATATTTTGCCGTGCGCAATCCCGCCCACGAGATTGCTGTCAGGGAATTGATCCATAAGCGCACAAAGCGGCCGGTCACATGCAGCCATGAATTATCCTCAAAGCTTAACGGGCCAAAGCGCGCACTGACAACGCTACTGAACGCTCGGCTAATTGATATGATCGCGCGGTTAATCAACGCGACAAAAGGCTTTTTGGACACGCAAGGAATTACAGCCCCGTTGATGGTGGTCCGCGGCGACGGCTCTTTGGTCTCTGCTCAATTTGCACTGCAAAGGCCAATCGAAACGATTTTATCCGGGCCGGCCGCATCCATCGTCGGGGCGCACTTTCTGACGGATATGGATGAGGCCATCATTGCGGATATTGGCGGCACCACAACAGATATTGCCATTCTGGATGAAGGACGGCCACGTATTGATGATGCCGGTGCCAGTGTCGGCGGTTATCGCACAATGGTTGAAGCCGTCGCTATGCGAACGCACGGCCTTGGCGGCGATAGTGAAGTCAAACTGGATGAAACAGCTCTTCATGCCACCATTCAATTGGGCCCGCGCAGGTTATCGCCTATTTCCCTTACAGCAATTGCCCATCCGGACATTATTATGCCGGTTCTCAAGCGCCAGCTTAATCAGTTGATACCGACACGCCTCGACGGGCGCTTTGCTTTTGTTACCGGCATGCCGGAAAACATGGCAGCTGGCCTTTCAAAGTCACAAGCCGCCCTAATTGCCCGTATTACCGAAGTGCCGCAGCCACTCGATAAGCTTTTAAAGGGCACAGCTGAACTTGCGACACTGGATGCGCTAGTATCGAGAGGTCTCGTTCTGATTGCCGGATTTACCCCCTCAGATGCCAAACATGTTTGCGGTGCATTTACGCACTGGAATAGTGAAGCGGCCACACTTGCAGCGGCACTGTTTACACGTAAGCGCGATGGCAATGGCAATCCGCTTTGCGGTACGCCGGAAGCGTTCTCCCAAATGGTGATTAACCGGCTAATTCAACAATCTGCAAACTACATATTGGAAAGTGTCTTTTACGAAGACGGACTTGATGGTGCATCGATCGTTAAATCTCCCCTGATTGAACGCGCGCTTAACCGGACACCGGGAATTGCCCGCATGGCTCTGTTTCTTGACAGGCCGCTTATCGGACTCGGCGCGAGCGCAACAGCCTATTATCCGGCAGCGGCAGACATTGTTGGACTTCAATGTCATGTGCCGGTCGATGCTGATGTGGCGAACGCTATCGGCGCTGTTGTCGGTCAGGTAAGGGTTCAAGTCAGCGCTGAAATTGTCCAAAACGATAATATGCAGTTTGCTGTCACCGGAACTGAAATCGAGCTTTCCGAAAACCTGTTCACCGAAGAAGAAGATGCGCTATCTGCTGCGAAAACCGCCTGTGAACGCGCTGCATCTGAAAAAGCCGAGCGCGCAGGGGCAAACAATGTCACTGTGGCGGTCAAAGACGATATTCGTGCAACGGTTCTGGATGGACAACGCCATTTTGTTTCGGCCAGCATATTAGCTACCGCCAGTGGCAGACCTGCCAGCTAAACTGATTTTTGCCAAATCAGACAAGATCTTTAGCATTCTTGCGTGATTGACGCATAATCAGCGCTCGCCTACTTATCGTAAAACACGCGCGTAAATGCCAAATACGGAGAATATTATGTCTGCACCGATTGATAAGTTCGGCCTTCAAGTATCACCCATTCTTCATGATTTTCTGGAGAACGAAGCATTAAAGGGCACAGGCATCGATTCTGATACATTCTGGCAATCTTTTGCCGATATTGTGCATGACCTAGCCCCGAAAAATCGGGAACTGCTGGCTAAGCGCGAAAATCTGCAAACGCAGCTTGATGACTGGTATAAGAAAAACGGTGCTCCATCTGATCTGGAAGCCTATAAAAGCTTCTTGAGCGAGATCGGCTATCTTGTGCCTGAAGGCGAAAAATTTTCCGTTGATACACGCAATGTCGATCCCGAAATTGCCAAGGTCGCCGGGCCGCAGCTTGTTGTCCCGATCATGAATGCGCGTTTTGCGCTTAATGCGGCCAATGCCCGCTGGGGTTCGCTCTATGATGCGCTTTACGGTACGGATGCAATCGGCGACCTGCCTCAAAGCAAAGAATATTATGAAGCGCGCGGCGCCCGTGTCATCAAATGGGCAAAAGGCTTCCTCGACAGCTCTGTTCCTTTGGCAAATACGCAATGGGCAAATGCTGCGGGCTTTAAGATCGAAGATGGCGCATTAGTCATTCTGACTGAAGACGGCCAATCCGCTCTCGACAATCCATCACAATTTACAGGCTATAAAGGCGACGCTGATGCGCCGCGTGCCTTGATGTTCGTCAAAAATGGCATGCATGTTGGCATCCATATTAATGCGGATCATCAAATCGGCAAAACAGATCCGGCGCATATTTCAGATGTATGGCTGGAATCTGCCCTTACCGCGATCATGGACTGCGAAGATTCTGTTGCCGCAGTTGATGCGGAGGACAAAGCGCTGGTCTATCGCAACTGGCTTGGCCTGATGCGCGGTGATCTGGAGGAAAGCTTCGAAAAAGGCGGCAAGACTATTACGCGGGCGCTACATCCCGACTTGGAGTTCACGGCGCCTGACGGAAGTGAGATGTCGCTTAAAGGCCGCTCATTAATGCTTATCCGCAATGTTGGACACCTGATGACCAATCCGGCGATCCATGACCGCGATGGCAATGAGGTGCCTGAAGGCATCATGGATGCAATGTTTACAGCATTGATAGCGCTTTATGATATCGGAGAGAATGGCCGCTTTGCCAATTCAGCCGAAGGCTCGATGTATGTCGTTAAGCCGAAGATGCACGGTCCTGAAGAGGTCGCTTTTGCAGTAGAAATATTCGACCGTGTTGAAGCGGCGATCGGCATGAAGCCAAACACCATAAAAATGGGCATCATGGACGAGGAGCGCCGCACAACGGTGAACTTGAAAGAGTGTATTCGCGCGGCCAAACACCGTGTTGTCTTCATCAACACAGGTTTCCTCGACCGGACCGGCGATGAAATGCACACCTCTATGGAAGCCGGCCCGATGATGCGTAAGGGCGACATGAAACAAGCGACATGGATTGGCGCTTACGAAGACTGGAATGTTGATATCGGCCTTGAATGCGGTCTTGCGGGCCATGCCCAAATCGGCAAAGGCATGTGGGCTATGCCTGACTTAATGCATGCCATGCTTGAGCAAAAAATTGGACACCCGGAAGCGGGCGCGAACTGTGCATGGGTACCTTCGCCAACCGCAGCAACATTGCACGCCACGCATTATCATGAGGTTGATGTCCATGATGTGCAGGCCACGCTTGCCAATCGTGACCGTGCAAAGCTTGATGACTTGTTGTCGATCCCCGTTGTATCGCGTCCAAACTGGACGCCGGAAGACATTCAGCACGAACTTGACAACAATGCTCAGGGCATACTCGGCTATGTCGTACGCTGGGTCGATCAGGGCGTTGGCTGCTCGAAGGTACCGGACATTAATAATGTCGGTCTTATGGAAGACCGCGCGACATGCCGCATATCTTCACAGCACATGGCCAATTGGCTGCATCACGGTGTCGCGACGAAAGAGCAGATCGTCGACACAATGAAAAAGATGGCCAAGGTCGTCGATAAGCAGAATGCGAATGATCCGGCCTATACACCTATGGCCGATGATTTTGACGGATCAATAGCATTTCAGGCTGCGCTGGAACTCGTGCTGGATGGCCGCGCGCAGCCTTCCGGTTACACTGAGCCGGTACTGCACCGCCGCCGTTTGGAGCTTAAAGCAAGCTGAACAAGCATATAAACTGATCTTTGAAGCCGCCTTGAGAAATCAGGGCGGCTTATTTTTTGACTTTATTGTCTGAGTTTGTCGATACCAATGCCAACGGCGTCAAAACCGCCATCCACCGCCAGAACATGGCCGGTGATATAACTTGCCTCGGACGAGGTTAAAAACCAGATCGCATTGGCAAGCTCTATTTCCTCTGCATGGCGCGGTATGGGCATGACATCATAATATGCCTTACGGATATGATCGCTGTGAACTTTCTTTGCCATGTCTGTTTCAACCGGTCCGGGCGCAACCGCGTTTACACGTATTTTATGTTCACCCAGTTCGGCCGCATATTGCTTGGTTAAATGTGCAAGTGCGGCTTTGGACGTGCCATAGGCAACACGCATGGTCGAAGCACGCAGGCCGGATATTGATGTAATGTTGACGATTGCACCGCCACCGGCTGTAATCAAATGAGGAACAATGGCCTGTGTCATTAGAAAAGGCCCATCAAGATTTGTTGCCATGACCTGACGCCAAAGAGCATAATCATGCTCCATTGCCGGGGCAAAGTCGGCAATTCCTGCATTGTTGACAAGCGCGTCCAGCCGCCCGAACTTATTTGCAGCTTCTTCCACAGCCTTTGTAACCTGCTCAGGGTCTGAAACATCTGCCTCAATTGCATAGACACGGTTCGAGCCAAGAGTGCGGGCGGCAGCGCTTAAAGTTTCTGCCAGCCGGTCAAGCATAACAACCCGCCACCCCTCACGTAAAAACCGCTTTACTGTCTCAAGGCCAATGCCGCGTGCTGCGCCTGTAATTAAAACAACTTTTTCAGTTTCCGACATCGCTTTTTCCTTCTATGCAGCCAAATTCATTCACTATTGAACTATATTTATATTGCGCGTAATTTCGCAACGTATTAGGCGTTGTTCCAGCATAAAGCTGACACATGCAGCACTGACAGGAAAGAACCATTATGACTTTGCGTTACGCAATTATCGGGGCCGGTATGATGGGCCAGGAACATATACGCAATATCGCTCTTTTGCCGGATGCCTATGTCAGTACAATCGTTGAGCCTAACGATGAAATGGCCGCCAAAGCCGTTCAAACAGCAATCGATGCAGGTATAAAAGCGCCGGAGCGATACACGGATATTGACGCGCTTTTGCAATCTGACAAAGCCGATGCATTGATCGTTGTCAGCCCAAATGACACGCATTTTGATATGATGCAGAAACTGCTGCAAACCAATCTGCCTATTCTTTTAGAAAAACCCAGCGCCACGAGCGCAGATCACGCTTGGAGCCTTGTTAAAAGTGCTGAAAACCGTGCAGCGCCGGTATGGGTAGCCATGGAATACCGCTATATGCCGCCAGTGGCTCGCATCATCGATGAAGTGCGAAACGGCACTATCGGCAAAACCAAAATGATCTCCATTGTCGAACACCGCTTTCCTTTCCTGAACAAGGTTGGCGCATGGAATAGATTTAACGCGCGGACCGGCGGCACGATGGTTGAAAAATGCTGCCACTTTTTTGATCTCATGCGCCTCATCACCGGATCGGAAGCCGTGAAGGTTTATGGATCCGGCGCACAGGACGTTAATTTCTTTGATGAAAACTATGATGGTCAAAAACCTGATATTCTCGACAATGCATTTGTGATTGTTGATTTTGAAAACGGTGTACGCGCCTCGCTTGATTTGTGCATGTTTGCCGAGGGCTCTTATTGGCAGGAACAGGTTTCCGTCGTTGGAGATACGGGAAAAGTTGAAGCGTTTGTGCCCGGCCCTTCTCGTTTTTGGCCAGGCGGTATTGAGCGCGCGTCAGAAGTCATCATTTCACCGCGTGCAGAGCGCGCACCAACCCGCTCCGAGATACACGTTGATGAGAACCTTCTTGCGGCGGGCGATCACCATGGCAGCACTTATTTTCAGCACTTAAAGTTCTTTGAATTGTGCAAAACCAAGACAGGTAAACCTGAAGTGACACTGCGTGATGGCGCCCATGCGGTTGCCCTTGGCGCTGCTGCCGAGCAATCAATCCGCACAGGAACCGTTGTGCATTTGGAAAATAGAAGCTAAAAGTCTAAATCGATTTAATGATTTGGGAAATGCGCATGTTTATCACTTGCGGCGAAGCGCTTTTTGACATTTTTGCACAGCCTTCAAAGAGCAGTGCACCACATGGCATCGGGTTTGACGGGGTCGTGGGCGGCTCTCCGCTTAACGTTGCGCTTGGCCTTTCACGTATGGGCAATCGCGCCAGCCTTTTCACACGATTATCCAATGATATGTTTGGACGGAGTATACGCGCCTTCATGAAGGAAATGGGGGTGCATGATGATTATTGCGTTGCAACCGACCTGCAAACAACCCTGGCAATGATCCTGACAAAGCCTGACGGGCAACCGGACTATTCGCTATATACAAAAGGCACTGCCGACTGTTCGATGGAAATGTCGGATATACCCACCAAGCTGGATGAGTGCGACCAAGTCATTCATCTTGGATCATTTGCAACCGCACTCGAAAAGAGCGGTGCAGTTTTACGGGAATTTGCCAAGCAGCAGGCAGGCAAAAAGTTTATCGCGTTTGATCCGAATGCGCGTCCCATCGTGATACCGGAACGTGAGCCATGGCACGCGATGATAGACGAGATGTTGCCTGTCTCCAATTTTGTTAAAGCCAGCGATGAAGATCTGGATTTTCTTTATCCAGGCCAGCCAATTGAAGCATTTCTCGATCGCTGCCTTGCCGCCGGGGTAGATGTCGCATGTGTCACACGCGGACCCGATGGCGCGTTCGCAAAAACTGCAAACGGTCAAAGCGTTGATCTGCCCGGCCGAAAAGTTGACGTCATTGACACGGTTGGTGCGGGCGATACTTTTCAGGCTGCCAGCCTACATTTTTTAGCGCAAAGCAAACTGGCACGAAAAGGTGAAGCCCAAACGGTTGATCTGGAAGCGCTTGTCAAATTCGCTATTGATGCTGCGGCACTGACATGCACAAGACGCGGTGCGGATTTGCCAACACTCTCGCAGATTGAGGCTTTTGCAAACTAGACAATACTGTATGACGTTGCACAGTCCCTAAAGGTCTCCTATCAATAGGGCTTAAGGTTTCGGCACACAGGATCAATCTATGCAGCTTTATCATCATCCCATGTCTGCCAGTTCGCGCTTTATTCGCTTTTTGATGGGCGAATATGGTGTCGAATACAGCTTGGTGCACCAAAATCCTTGGGATCGTGAAGCCGAATTCATCAAGTTAAATCCAGCTGGTACGCTGCCGGTACTGATTGCGGAATCCGATGTTGCAATCTGCGGTGTGTACGCCATTTGCGAATATATTGATGAGACACGCGGCACCATGATGCGCGAGCGTCGTTTAATGCCTGATTATCCGCTTGAGCGTGCAGAAGTCCGCAGGCTCATTGACTGGTTTTGTGTGCGCTTGGAGCAGGACGCAACCAAAGCACTTGTGAGAGAGCGGATTTTCAAAGTGGAAATGCCGCGCAACAGTGGTGGAGGCGCGCCTGATTCTGCCGCCATGCGCGCAGCACGCAACAATGTGAAGCAGCATATGCGCTATTTGAATTGGTTAGCCGGTAGCCGAAACTGGCTCAGCGGCAAAACCCTGACTGCCGCTGATATTGCCGCAGCCGCCAGTATTTCCGTACTGGACTATATGGGTGAAATATCCTGGCCTGAATCACCGCAAGCGGCCGAATGGTATCAACGCGTCAAATCGCGACCCGCATTCAGACCTATTTTGGAAGACCGCGTTCGCGCCCTTACACCCGTATCGCATTATGCCGATCTCGACTTTTAGCACTGCCCGTTTGAGCCATGTCGACAACTTTGTCCCCCGAAAAGGCGAAACAATCTCTTATCAGTGATTTATCCTCTGAAGGGTTTGAGCTTGTTGGCTTCATGGATGCCAATGATACCGGCAAAATGACAAGCGCTCTTTCCGAGTTCATCGATGCCGGCTACCACGGCTCCATGCAATGGATGGAGGACACGCAGGAACGAAGAGCCGCTCCAACGGTTCTCTGGGAAGATGCAAAAACTATTATTCTTGCGGCAATGGTTTATTCGCCGGATAATGATTATGATCCACTGCACGCCACTACACTGGATGATAGGGCTACAATCTCCTGCTATGCGCATAACCGCGACTATCATGATGTTATCAAGGGCAAGCTAAAACAAGTGGCCGGCCGTTTTGTTGCCAAAACCGGCGCTGAGGTAAAAGTCTTTATTGATACGGCGCCAGTGATGGAAAAGCCTCTTGCGCAAAAGGCCGGGCTGGGATGGCAGGGCAAACACACAAATCTTGTTAGTCGGCAAATTGGTTCGTGGTTTTTTATTGGCTCTATTTTCACAGATATGGATCTGCCGTTGGATGACGCTGAAACCGACCATTGCGGTTCGTGCCGCGCGTGTCTTGATTGCTGTCCGACAAACGCATTTCCGTCTGCTTATCGTCTCGATGCCCGGCGCTGTATATCTTATCTTACGATTGAGCATGCAGGACCAATAGATATCGAGTTTCGGAAGCCCATGGGCAACCGCATTTATGGGTGTGACGACTGTCTTGCGGTTTGCCCGTGGAACAAGTTCGCCACAAAGGCGCGTGAGGCAAAACTACAAGCGCGTGAAGATTTAAAAAGCCCGCCGCTTGCTGCTCTGCTACAGCTTGATGATACAGCCTTCAGAAAAATGTTTGCCGGCTCACCGGTCAAGCGCATTGGCAGAAACCGTTTTATTCGCAATTGCCTTGTCGCAGCGGGAAACAGCAGTGATCAAGAACTTTTGCCCTTGATCAAAACCCATCTAAACGATCCGGATAATGTCGTTCGCGGCACTGCCGTTTGGGCTTTGGCGCAGCATGTGAACAAAGACGAATTTAGCGTGCTCTATGAAACATACTACCCAACTGAAAGCGATCAATCTGTATGCCAGGAATGGATGACAGCGCTTGAAACGACTGGCTTGGAATTATGACAGACCAACAACGAACGACATTAATATTGGGCGCGGGATTTTCTGGTAAACGCTACGGCGAACTGATAGCGCGTGAAGGTGCCAGTGTCTTTGGCACAACCCGATCACCCGATAAGGCAGATGCACTTGATAAAGCGGGCATTCAACCTGTTATATTTGACGGCGTAACAATAACGCCTGCCTTAAAAGAAGCTATAGAGGGCGCAACCGATCTGGTGGTTTCTATTGCGCCGAATGAATCCGGTGATCCGGTGTTGAGAGCCCTTTCACAAGTCTTGTCAGTTGCCCCTAAACTTTCGTGGATTGGCTATCTTTCGACGGTCGGCGTTTATGGCAATCATGATGGCGCATGGGTTGATGAAGAAAGCAATTGCAAACCTGTCTCAAAGCGCTCTGTGCAACGCATGCAAGCTGAGTCGGAATGGCAAAGCTTTGCCGCAAATCAAGACCTTCCATTGGCCATATTGCGATTGTCCGGCATTTATGGTCCAGGGCGCAACGCACTAAAAAACATGGTTGAAGGAAAGGCACGCAGGCTGATCAAGCCGGGACAAGTCTTCAACCGCATTCATGTTGCTGATATTGCTGCCAGCCTGAAATTTCTCGCAAATCAACGCGCTGACGGCATTTTCAATGTAACAGACGATATGCCTTCACCGCCGCAGGATGTTGTCGAATATGCCGCTTTGGTAACAAAAATTGATCCACCTGCCCCAATTGATTTTGAAACTGCCACATTATCGCCCATGGCACGCTCTTTTTACGGCGAGAACAAGCGCGTCTCCAACGCAAAGTTGAAGAGCGCTGGTTTTCAATTTCAATATTCGAACTACCGACAATCTTTAAAGAAGATGTGGGACGAAAACGACTGGCGTTAAACGTCAACTAGGGTGTGTTAAATGTATAAATTATTTAGTCTCGCTGGCGCGGGAGCCGTTATTGCTTTGTCTATTACAACGTCAATATTTACGAACAATCAGGCAGAAGCTTCAGCGGCTCAATGCGGCAAGGCATCATGGTATGCGCTTTATTCGCGCACGGCATCCGGAGAAATGATGAACCCAGCCAAATTAACAGCGGCGCACAAAACATTACCCTTCGGGACCAAGCTCGAAGTGACAAACCGGAACAATGGAAAATCCGTTATTGTTCGTATCAATGACCGCGGCCCCTTTATCAAAGGCAGAATCGTCGATCTTTCCAAAGCTGCTGCGGGTAAAATCGGCATGATCAGAAGTGGTCACGCGCCGATCTGTTTTCGGCGCATTTCCTGATTTTGCAACAAACCCGCCGAATGTAATTTCAGCGGGTTATGCTTCAAAAGATTGTAAGTTAGCTTGAAGCGGCGCGCGCTTTCGCCACGGCCTCTAAAGCCCGACCAAGATACATATCCCGCTTATACATGTCGGGATGATATTCCACTTGGCCTGCATCGTTGGGCCAAGCTGTGAAATAGCTTATAAATACCGGTATCTTTTCTGAGACTTTTTCACCCTTTTCGCCTCCGCCCAATTGTGACGCGACATATTCGCGGCTTTTGCCAAGTACGGCCGCAGCCATAGCGCGCGGATCTTCCAAGCGAACACATCCATGGCTATATGCACGGTTATCACGCTGGAACAAATTTTTCGCCGGTGTGTCATGCATGTAAATTGCATGGCGGTTCGGGAACAATATTTTCAATTCACCAAGAGCATTTTTGGGCCCCGGCTTCTGGCGCACATTAAATGGTACCGGCCCGGCATATTGCGCCCAGTTGATATTGGATGAGGCAATCCGCTTGCCGCCATGCGTTGAAACAACGTAACCAGCGCGATCGAGATAGCCCGGATCGCGACGTAACTTTGGCAGCATTTCATTAACGATAATTGATTGCGGCACGCCCCAATACGGATTGAACACAACTGTTTCAATTTCATCGTGGAAGAAGTTGGTCTGATTCGCCGGTTTACCCACGACAGCGCGCATGGCAAGTTTTGTCTCGCCATCCTCCATGTAGCGAACACGGTATTCCGGCTGGTTTATCAAAACCTGACGCTTACCGTAATTTTCCGGATGCCAGCGCAGACGCTCCAACGTTAGCTTTACCCGTTCTATTTTTGAAGCAAGGCTTTGACCGCCAAGACGCGAAACGGTTTTGGGGCCGACAATGCCATCCGGTGCCACGCCAAGATCGCGTTGGACATCGCGCACCAATTCAACCAGTTCGCCTTTATAAAGTGTCTCGCCAGCGTAAGCGCTTAAAAGCACCTGATGTTTTGTGCGCGTTTCGTCGCCCATCTTGCGTTCCATAGCCTTCATAAGAAGCGGCAATTCTTCTACAGTATTGCCGGGTTTCATGAGGAGGTCTGGTGGAAGCACGATCTCGGTTTCCGTACTGCCGCGCAATTTAACCAGTTCATCCTGCAACATCGCATAATGCGGCTGATTCGGCACAAGGCTGGTCAGATAATCGGCAGGCGCCATTTCTCCGGACGTCAGCCCCTCCAACGCGTCATTCGCAGATAAGCGGTTTTTTGTGAAATCGTGATAGCCCGATATTTTGTTCGGGTTAACTTCGCCGTCCTTCATATCCTGCGCATAGCGGATAGCATAGGCCGTCAACTTTGTTTCAAACGATAATAGTTCTGCCGCTCTTGCTTTCGGATCGTCAAACGAGAAGGCATCAGATGGCACTTCAATTGCATAATGTTCCGGGTTCAAGCCATGTTTGTCAGCGCTATTGAGCATTGCGGCAACGTCTTTGGCATGTGTCGTGACGCTGCTGCCGCGGGACCACACAAAGGCTGGCTTTTTGCTGTAATAATCAGTCACTGCCTTGGCAATGTCTTCTTCAATTGAAATTTTCAGCGTTGGAGAATAACGGACAGCTTCTTTAAAGCGCTGTGCTTCGAAATCCATGGTCGGTAAACCGAGTTCACCTGACTGCCCTACGGACGCTGTGGTCAGACCCGCCAGCGTAAACACAGCCATTTGCGGCGCTTTATATGTGTAATATTGCGGCCCGCTTATGCGTTTTATGGGTTTGCGCGGTTTTGCCTTAACCGTTTTCTTGCGCTTCTGTATGACTGGCTCTGGATTGCGGCGTTGGCGCATTTCCTTGCGTTTTTCGCGACTAAACAGAAGCTCATGTAATTGAAATGCCGATGCGTCGGGAACCGAAAAGCTCATTCCAGTAACAATAACGGCCGAAGCCAATAATGCGCGTGCTAATTTCTTGTAAGCCACTCTATTCTCCAAAGCTTGTTCGGTTAAAACAATCTATCGTGTTTTCTGCCCCCTATAAAGCCGCGCCATAGTGAATAATGTCTTGACGATTTACATCAAATTTTTTGAGTCACGCTTTTACAACAGCCGTCAACGCTATCTGTTTTTGCAAAATGCTGCGTTTTTCATGGACGGGTCGAGCCGATGGCGCTAAATATCAGCGCATGAAAAAAGGTGATCATCTCTTCCTCGTTGACGGTTCGGCATATATCTTCCGAGCTTTTCATGCCCTGCCGCCATTAACCCGGAAGTCTGATGGCACACCCATTGGCGCCGTTTCCGGTTTTTGCAATATGCTCTGGAAACTCCTGCAAGATGCGCGCAATACCGATGTCGGTGTAACACCTACCCATTTTGCGGTCATATTCGACTATTCGTCCAAGACGTTTCGCAACGATCTTTATGCTGAATACAAGGCCAACCGCTCCGAGCCGCCCGAAGATCTGCGTCCGCAATTCGGACTGATTCGCGAAGCGACACGTGCTTTCAACCTGCCTTGCATTGAGCTCGACGGGTATGAAGCCGATGACCTTATTGCGACCTATGCGGCACAAGCGGAAGCTGCGGGCGGTGAAGTAACAATCATTTCTTCCGACAAGGATTTGATGCAGCTCGTTACTGAAAAAGTATCAATGTATGATTCAATGAAAGACCGACAAATCGGTATTGATGAAGTCATTGAGAAGTTCGGGGTAAAGCCTGACAAAATGATCGATCTGCAAGCGCTTACCGGCGATTCAACCGACAATATCCCGGGCGTTCCGGGCATTGGTCCGAAAACAGCGGCGCAACTACTCGAGACCTATGGCGATCTGGACACGCTGCTTGAGCGCGCGCATGAAATTAAACAAAATAAACGGCGCGAAAACCTGATTGAATTTGCCGATCAAGCACGTTTATCGCGCGAACTGGTTACGCTGAAAGTTAATACGCCCGTTGAGACGACCATAGATGATTTTATTCTGGAAGATCAGGACGGCCCCAAGCTCGTTGCTTTTCTCAAAGCAATGGAACTTAACACACTAACCCGCCGTGTGGCCGAAGCGACAGGTGTTGAAGCCAATGAAATTGATGCCGCTGATATACCGGTAGAAAATGCCGGACGCGCGCGTGGTCCCGATCTTGATAGTGCGGTGCCGGAAAGCGCAGATTCAAACGCCAAAGCTGACCCTGAACAGCAGGATGCACAAAACGGCGACAACACACCTCAAGCGCTTGCGGAAAAGCTGGCGGCAGAAGCGTCAGGCGCCAAGTTTGATGCCGATAGCTATGTTTGTATTCGCGATGCAGCGATGCTGGATGAATGGATTTCAAAAGCAATAGAAGAAGGTGTCGTCGCGTTTGACACCGAGACCGACTCACTAGATGCAAATCAGGCCAATCTTGTCGGCTTTTCTCTGTGTCATAAAGCCGGACATGCCGCTTATATTCCCTTGCAACATCGTGACGGCGAAGACGATCTTCTTGGTGAAGGCGGCCTCGTCAGCGGCCAGCTCGAGTTTGATACCGCGCTTGAAAAACTCAAAGCATTGCTCGAAGACGCGTCGATCCTGATAGTCGGACAGAATCTGAAATATGACTATCTCATCATGCAAAGATACGGCATCACAATCCGGTCCTATGATGACACGATGCTGCTGTCCTATGTCATTGATGGCGGGCGCGGTGCACATGGTATGGATGCTTTATCAGAGCGCTGGCTAGGCCATCAGCCAATTGCCTTTAAGGACATTGCCGGTACCGGTAAAAAACAGATTACCTTTGACCGCATAGCCATTGATGTTGCTACCGGATACGCCGCTGAAGATGCAGATATTACGCTCCGGCTTTGGCAGGTGCTCAAGCCGCGCCTGATTGCCGACGGACTGGCATCTGTTTATGAGCGACTCGAAAGACCACTAATGGCTGTTCTGGCACGCATGGAAGGCCGTGGCATATCTGTCGACAGGCAAATCCTTAGCCGGCTATCGGGTGAATTTGCGCAGAAAGCAGCTGCCTATGAAGAAGAAATTTACGACCTTGCCGGCGAGAAATTCAATGTCGGCTCGCCTAAACAATTAGGCGAAATCCTATTTGGCAAGATGGAACTGCCGGGCGGCAAAAAAACAAAATCAGGGCAATGGGCAACAGGCGCGCAGGCACTGGAAGATCTTGCTGCGGAAGGCCATGAGTTGCCACGTAAAATTGTCGACTGGCGCCAGCTTACAAAGCTGAAATCGACCTACACCGACGCCTTGCCAGGCTATATCAACACCGAAACAAAACGCGTTCACACATCTTATTCTCTGGCTGCAACATCCACCGGGCGACTATCTTCGTCTGAACCCAATTTGCAAAACATACCGATTCGAACAGTTGAAGGCCGACGAATCCGCACAGCATTCGTTGCTGAAAAAGGCAAGACGCTCATTTCTGCGGACTATAGCCAGATCGAATTGCGTGTGCTTGCGCATGTTGCCAACATTCCGCAACTCACCCAAGCATTTGCGGACGGGATCGACATTCATGCAATGACTGCTTCTGAAATGTTTGGCGTGCCGGTTGAAGGCATGCCGTCAGATGTAAGACGCAGCGCCAAGGCGATCAACTTTGGCATTATCTACGGCATTTCCGCCTTTGGCCTTGCCAATAATCTCGGCATCAGCCGATCGGAAGCCTCTGAATATATCAAGAAATATTTTGAGCGTTTTCCCGGCATCAAAGATTATATGGACGAGACAAAAGCCACGGCGCGCGCACAAGGTTATGTCGAGACAATTTTCGGCCGCCGCATTCACTATCCGGAGATTAAATCAAGCAATCCGCAAGTACGCGCATTTAACGAACGGGCGGCTATCAATGCCCCAATCCAAGGTTCTGCTGCCGACATAATCCGCCGCGCTATGGTGCGTATGGAGCCTGCCATGGATGCCGCAAAACTATCGGGGCAAATGCTGCTTCAAGTTCATGACGAATTAATTTTTGAAGTGCCGGAGAATGAGGTCGACGCAACAATTACTTGCGTTAAGCAAGTGATGGAAAATGCCGCTATGCCTGCCATCGATATGGCTGTTCCACTGGCCGTGGAAGCACAGGCTGCTAATAATTGGGATGAGGCGCATTAAGCGCCTTTGCCTCACATCTCTTCAAAGCAGGCGATGACATGCTCGGCCACCGCTTGCGAACAGCAGCCTGAGTTGGACTTTAAACGCATGCGTATCTGATATTTTTTCAAGGGCGGCAGACCATGTTTCTTATGCGTTAATTCGATCAATGGCGGTTCGATAAACGATGAAGGCATTGGCGCAACAGCAAGGTCTGCAGAAACCGCAGCACGCTGGGCAACCACCTGAGCACTTTTATAGGCAACGCGGTAAGAGCGTCCAATTGTGTCGAGAGCCTCAACCGCACCGGCCCGCCAAGCACACGAGCTTTCCCACATGGAAATTGGCAAAGGATCTTTCTCATACGCACAGCCACCTTTAAGGCCAGCCCATACAAGATCTTCTTCCAACATTATATGCGCGCCATCTTCAAGCGCATGTTTATCAGAAGATGTATATACGACCACATCGAGCTCACCGCGATCAAACCGTTCGAGCAAGCTCGCAGAACTATCCATGACGACATCGACCGACACATTTGGATGTGTTTCAGCAAAGCGTTTTAAAACAGTCGGCAGAAGCTTGTTGCCATAATCATCGGGTGCGCCAAGCACGACTGAACCTTCAATATCAGGCATTAAAAACCGTGCCATCATCTCGTTCGACAATGCAAGTATGCGCCGCGCGTAAGACAAAAGCAGTTCACCGTCTTGCGTAAGTTCAACGGAGCGGCTGTCGCGCTGCAATACCGATACGCCCAATATCTCTTCCAGTTTTTTTATTTGCATCGACACTGCTGAAGGTGTGCGAAACACTTTCTCCGCCGCCTTGGAAAAACTGCCTGTTTCTGCAATCGCGGCAAATGTCTTCAAGACATCAATATCAATGCCGGCAAGAGCCACTGCATTAAATTTTTTGTCCGGCACATTCATATCATTTCCAATCATCAATATATTTGAATGATAAATACATATCTATTCGTTTGATTGAAGCATTATTCGCGCGCAATGTCCAGTCACACAAATGGAGACGGAAAGATGACTTGCATTGATAATCAGAATTTTGACATTGTTGATCAACGCAGAAATATTCTCCAGCGCAGCTGGCTCGGTATTTCAGCCTACTTCAAAACTTTTCTTGCCGCGCGTGTGGCACGCGCCAAACAAAGGCGAAATCGAGCGGCTTTTATGAATCTCGTTGGTCAGGAAAGCTGGCTTTATGACGATATTGGCATTCGCGAAAGCGATGTCTATTGGGCATCAAGACTTCCAATTGAAGTCAACGCTGCCAGAGAGCTCGAAAAAATAAGATTAAGCAACCGAAAGAACTTGTAATGCAGTGTTCTATACGCCTGCCAGCGAATATGCCGGCAGGCGTTTGCTTTATAAATTCCACCTAACATCATAAAGATCACTGCGCCGGTCTGCGAGATTTCGAACCGACCCTGCTGTGCGTGCTTTATCCAGCAAAGCCATATCGAGATCGGCAACAATAAGCTTTTCTTCGTTTACAGGCGCTTGAGTCAATATTCCATCAGGCGGAAAACCGGCATCAGATGGTGTCAGAACAGCCGATTGCGCATAGGCCTCGTCAAGATTTTCTACATTATCAATCGTTCCAACCAAACCGGACGTTACAATATAGCACTGGTTTTCGACCGTGCGGGCATGGCAGCAATAACGCACCCGTAAATGACCACTTCTGGCTTCGGTGCAATAAGGAACAAAGACCAACCCAACGCCCTGCTCTGCATGGCGACGGCCAAGCTCCGGAAATTCACTATCATAGCAGATTTGCACGCCAATCGGGCCGCAATCTGTTTCAATTGCCCCCAATCTTTCACCCCCTTCAATGCCCCAGACCTCCCGTTCGTCGGGTGTCGGGTGAAGCTTTGGCTGGCTGGCCATTGTTCCGTCGCGCCGTGTCACAAATGCGATATTTTCCGTTTTGCCGGAAGCCGTCCGCGTTGCATGGCTACCACAAACAATATTGATGCTGAGCTCTTTTGCCAGCGCTGTAAATTCTGCAGCTATGCGCTCTGTTTTTTCCGTCAAACTTTCGATTGACGCCTCCGGTGACATTTTCTGCGCTGCTCCCGACAAAAGTTGAAGCGTGAAATGTTCAGGAAAACAGATAAAGTCGGCTTTTTGACGCGTCGCCTCTTCGGCAAAGGCACGCACACGCTTGAACAAATGATCAAAGGAAGAGGTATGAAGCAGCGCCATTTGTACGGATGCCACACGTATCTTCGACTTATAATCCGGAAAAAGTTTCATCTTAAAGCCTCATAAAAAAGCCGCCAGAACAAAGCTCTGGCGGCTGGAATCGTCCAATATTGTTTAACTTAATACGGGCAATTGTTATCGCTCATATAGTCGTGAACAACAACGTCGCCGGAAACGATTTTAGCGCGCGCATCTTCCACGGCTTTCATCATTTCCTCTGAAACAAGTTCTTTGTTGTTGTCATCCATAGCAACATCAACACCGCCTTCTTTCAGACCAAGAACGTTGATACCTGATTCCCAAGTGCCGCCTTCAGCGCCGTCTTTGAATGCTTCATAAACAGCAACATCCACTTTTTTGACCATAGAAGTCAAAACGCTGCCCGGCTGCAAACCGTTCTGGTTTGAGTCAACGCCGATAGCAAGCTTGCCTGCATCTGCCGCCGCTTGAATAACGCCTACACCCGTACCGCCGGCCGCATGGAAGACAACATCAGACCCTTGAGCAATCTGCGCTTTGGTAATCTCGCCGCCTTTAACAGGATCATTCCATGCCGCAGGTGTGTCACCTGTCATGTTTTCGATCACTTTGGCATCTGCATTGACAGACTTGACGCCGCCAACATAGCCGCACGCAAAGCGTGAAATAAGCGGAATACCCATGCCGCCGACAAAGCTGACAGTTCCTGTTTCAGATGCTTTAGCAGCCATAACTCCGGCAAGGTAAGAGCCTTCCTGCTCTTTGAATACAACCGAACGTACATTCGGCTGATCAACAACCATGTCAATGATCGCAAATTTTGTATCCGGGAAGTCCTTCGCGACTTGCTCTAGAGCTTGCGCCCAAGAAAAGCCCGCGACCACGATCGGTGAATTGCCATCTTCAGCAAATTTCAGCAAAGCTTGTTCGCGCTGCGCGTCGTTTTGAATCTCGAATTCGCGGTAAGATGTTCCGGTTTCTTCTTTATATTTTTCAGCGCCGTTGTAAGCAGCTTCATTGAACGACTTGTCGAATTTTCCGCCCAAATCATAAATGATTGCCGGTTCGGCATGTGCTGAAAAAGTTAATGCTGTTGCGGCCAAAAGGCCTAAAGCGATGCGCTTCATACTAAATCACCCTATAAACGTTTATTATTCTCCCCCGCGCATTATTCACTAAAAACAATGCACGAAACCTCGCGGCGTTTTATTCGCCTTGAAAAAGAGTTTGGCACGCCGCTGCAGCAAAATCACGCAAAAAATGTAGGCATCTTTGCGGCATCGAAAATTAACGTAAATGCCGCAAAGGTAAGCGTACGACGGTTTAACGGGGAATAGGGCAGCTAACGCCGGTACCGCGCAAGCCACAATAACCATCGGGATTTTTCGCCAAATATTGCTGATGATAATCTTCAGCGAAATAAAATGCGTTTAATGGCGCAATTTCTGTCGTAATCTTGGCGTGGTGCCCACCTTGTTTCAGCGCTTTCTGGAAATTATCGCGACTATTCTTCACATGTTCGAGCTGTGCGTCTGACGTGGTATAAATTGCTGAGCGGTAAGTCGTGCCAATGTCATTGCCCTGCCGCATACCTTGTGTCGGATCATGCTGCTCCCAAAACTCTTTTAAAATCACATCTAGACTTATCTCAGCCGGATCATAGACAATTTTGACCACTTCAGCATGGCCGGTTTGTCCGGTGCAGGTCTCATTGTAAGTCGGGTTTTTTGTAAAACCGCCCGCATAACCAACGGCCGTTACATAGACGCCATCCATCTGCCAGAAAATGCGCTCGGCTCCCCAAAAACATCCCATACCTAGATAAATGACTTCCATTTCTTCGGGGTGCGGACCAACCATATTGACGCCGCTAACGAAATGGTCCGGAGATAGAGATAAAGGCTCATCACGACCCGGCAAGGCCTTTTCAGCAGTAATCATGTCGGTCTTGTTGCGAAACATATCGGTCAAAAACATAGCTTTCCGCCTTTCCAAGTGATCGGCTTAGTGTTGATTATCTTTTGGCAAACCCATCCATGTGCCGCCTTTTTCTATAACCTATGACATAAAATAGGGCCGACAAAACGGCGAATACAGCGAAAGTGGGCACAGTCAGCAAGGTTACAAGAACGGGGTCGTTCAAAAATGAGTGAACGCTTTGTGTAAGCCAAAGCGAGAACATGTCCAAGGTATCCGGGAAAAACTGTCTCCAACTCACCTCAAGCGGTGTAAAAACAAGCTCGGACACCCCCAAAGAGCGTGTCGCATCCAAAACTAGAAACATGACAGATACAGCCAAGCAGATAACAGCGATAAAACGGATCAAAAAACGAAACATGCCAGCCCAACGGTGCGATTGAACAAGTAGTATATAGATTAAATAGATGACTTAGGGAAAAGTGCAATCGACACAAACAACTGATTTATCCGTTATTGCACACACTTAACTCTTGCAGCGACAAAAAGCACGCGCTACACGTCCGCTACCAAATGACCTCCGAGAATTTTCGCGGCGGTTGTATTATCCGACTAAATTGTCGGATAATAAATGGAATGGACAGGTGGCCGAGTGGTTGAAGG
>NZ_JXMU01000039.1 GCF_001293565.1 Ahrensia marina
GTGACTTCAAGCGTTTGTTTTCATTTTTTGTACTATTCCACTGTGTTATCATCTTGGGATGAATGATGTTTCCGAAGATGCAATAGACTCAGAAAAGATAATCTCAGAGCTGCAAGCTAGTTTTGACAACGACCGTTACCATTTCCGAGATGTTGAGTTTGTAGAGGGTTCTGATCGCCAAGAGCAGATGGAGCTATGGCGCAAGGAAATGGCCGACTGTTGGCGGCTTCTTATCCAGCACACTATGGAAGTTTGGGACTATGGATGGCATCATTCTATCGATTTTTCCTGTAAAAAACGGGCTGAATGGCTGTTCAGAAGAAAAGAAAGTCCCTTTCTCAACTGCTCCGTTGAACAGTGTCGCAGGGTGACCATGGATATGTTGCCAACAGCACCGAGGGAACCAGAACAATTCCTGTTGTTCACGCTCGCGGTACTCACTCAAGGTTCTACATAATGGTCGTATCAAGACTGCAAAAGCGAAGTTGATCTAGAACGCCCAGAAGGGTTATGTAACACTATTGGTAATAGTGGAAAACAACATGCGCAGCTGGCCTAACTTTTTTGCTCTGATCGATGCCGGCTTTTCTGGATTTCAATGTGAACGAAAACGATACCTTAGAATTTTTGGGATTCACTACTTTCCACTATTGATGTAAAGTGGAAAACATGAGTGAAATGAGACTATACGACACTGATGGAAACCGACTGTATCTAAACGCTGAAGAGCGTGCCGCGTTCTTGGCCGCTGCAAAGCGTAGACCAGCCCGTGACCGCACATTGTGCGAAACCCTGCATTTTACAGGATGTAGGCCATCAGAACTGATTGAGATCACACCAGCTCGTGTAGATCTCTCAGGCGGCACAGTGACACTCAGGACGCTTAAGAAGCGAAAAGACAGTTCTGGATACCAGAAGACCGTCTTTAGAGCTGTTCCAGTTCCACCAGAGTATTTAGACACACTCAATACAGCGCATGGCATCCGTGAGGCTCAGAAGTCCTATAAACGGATGAGTACACCTATCTGGGATTTGACGCGGCAGCGCGTGGGACAGATCGTAAAAGCTGTTATGAAAGAGGCGGGTATTGCTGAAGGTAAGCATCGTTGCCCGAAGGGATTGCGCCACGGATACGGAATCAATGCGACAGCAAAGGGCATACAGCTTCATATGCTTCAAAAGTGGATGGGACATGCTGACATGAAAGTAACCGCGATCTACGCAACAGCCATAGGCCAAGAAGAACAGGAAATAGCCGCAAGGATGTGGGACTAAGTTTGCAATCAGTCATATAGAAATGGTATTATCTATCTATATGAATACTAGAGATATTTTAGGAAATTTGAAGCACCGCATAGAGTTTGCAGAACAAGTTGTTGAAGGTATCAACACAGTCTTTCATGATTTTTCTGTTTCTCCCTTTGCTAATGGCGCGAGAGCGGGGCATGGAGACTCTAGATTACATCAAGGCCATGGATCAGCTGAGCTTTATTCAGTCGATGAAGGTGACCAAATTTGGCAGACATCTGTAATAGTTTTCGCAGACGGACATGTGGACGTGTCTATCGGCAACAAATCAGACTATATCATTCGGTTTGATCCTGAGACCGATAAACCGGAGAGCGTTGCAGCGAGAGTCATTGGAGCAACTATGGCTTTACCTTTAACTCCACATGCTGAAAATCTATCACAGTTTTTTGATGCACAGACCGGGCATGTTTCGCCGTTCAACAATATTGCATCAGAACATCAGCCTGAACGCCACATGTAATTCTCACCTTTTATATTCATTTGTTTCGAACATTTCTGCTCTGCGGTGCTGCATGCCACAGTTTACGCATACCGGATCATAATCTCCGCTTCGGTCGAAACACATTGCTGTTTTGCAGTTGTAACAAGTGAAGGCGGCTGTGGAACCACAATGCGGACATGCAGCTTTGTAATCCTGAGCACCTATGGCGTAAGATAACTTTATTGCTTCAGCGTAGTCAGCGGCTCCAATATCTATAAAAGGCAGCGCATCATCATCACTTTGGCTGAGCATGTTACCATGAACCAGTTTTAATATTTCTTTGGACTCAGGCACTCGCTTTGCAGCATCTGGTACGTCATCTCCCACAAGACGCACTAGATCACTAAACATCTGTCGTTTTTCGAAATTGACAAAGCGGGTTACAAGAAACGGCTTTTCGATACCATCTTTACAAAATCGCGCCATATCGGCTCGATACCATCCACTTAGAGCGTTCGGTTCATCCTTGGTATTTGGAGCAAACTTAGCTTGCTCACTACCAGCAGCCTCATCCAAAATTTGTGCTCTATATGTTTCAAAATCAGTGAGATTTCCATCGAGTGCTTCTAGCAGCGCTCGTATTGTTTTGCGTTGAAAACCACTCTTGTCTTTAGGGTCACGCAGGCGATTCATGGTTGTGATAGCCACACCAGATTTGTGCGCAAGATCACGGTCAGACAATCGCAATTCAAGCCTGCGCATGTCGATATAGCCCGCTATGATTTGTTTTTCGATTTTGTCTTCGTCTTCAATCAAAATAACCTGCCTTCGGGCTGAAATGCTATCGTTTTGCTAATTTCGCTATCGTTTTGCTCACTACCATAAAGCACTGATTATGTGAACAATTCTCCTTGAAATCGTTTGTTTGCGGCCTTGTCGTGCAAGCCTTCAGTGGAGAATTATCATGACTCAGATTGTTAGTCAGATTGTAGATGTGGCCGTTCCAGTTGTCTCAACGGTGATGATTGGCAAAGTCGCGCTAACCGTCACCAGATGGTCTGTTATTGCCACCGCAAAGAAATTCGGAGCGTGGGATCCAAGATGGAACGAGAAGATCCCTCGCCTATTTTTCTGGCGCCCTTTGTGGCGCTGTTTCATCGCCTATAAAGAATGGTGCGAAGAGCATTTCGGGCTTGGCGAACCTAATGCTGGTCTTCTCAAAACACGCACTCAGCTTTGTATGCAATTCAAAGAAGGTGACAGCCTTATGGGGCGAGTGCGTTTGCCCCTCGGCCTTCCCTGCCCGGATCTGACAGGGGAGCCGATAGAGACACACAAAGTCATCATCGGCCCCGCCGCTTCCGGCAAGTCGGTGACAGAAGCCACGCAGCTTGGTTTGATGTCATCAACGGCCACAGCCGCGATCTACGACCCCAAAGGCCAGCACACTCATAACATCCTCTATGCGCTTGCCGATCAAGGCCACAAGCTTGTGGTGATTGATCCTTTGAGCACCCTTCCCCGAGCTTCAGGAAAGCTGGAATTGTTTGCCAATATCCGCGAGCTGAACAGACGTATGGACGGGTGCTTTGATACTATCCTGCTTGATAAGTTCGCAGCCGCGATTTTCCCTGAAGATGGTTCACCCAATAAGTTCTTTGTTCTAACCCCCCGCCAGCTTTGGACGCGTGTCATGGCCTACGCCATGTCACTGGATACAGAGGCAACAGTCTTGGATGCTAGGCGGCTCCTCACCCATGGTTTGGGCGACGAGACCGACACAGACCCCAAGAAACGCATGTTGATGCTTTGGTTCGGCATGGCGCGAAGCAAGCATCTCAATGGCTATGTCGCTGAAGCAGGCATCGCCATGATTGATGCTGACGAAAAGACCCGCAGCAATGTTCTGATGACAACACGCACCAGAACTGAGTTTTGGAGCCATGAGCAGATTCAGGCGGTTTCAGATGGCAATGACGCCTTCATTTCAGATCTGAAGCCGAATGCGGGCATCGTGCCGGGAAACGATGAAGGCTTGATCATAAGCTTTGTTATCCCGGTGGGATTAGCGACCACTACATTTAAGCCGTATCTGGCGCAGTGGTTCGCGATGATGTTCTTCATGTTTGAAGCCATCCCCGGAGACCATTCCCCTAAAGCGCGGCTCGTCATTGAAGAGCTGCAAAGCTTTGGCGGATCGATAGACGGGATTGACGCTGTTGCCCCCCTTTTACGCGGTTATGGCTGTTCATTCACAGCCATCACCCAAGACATACACGGGCTAGAAAAAGCCCTTGGCGAGAAACCAGCAAACAGCCTCATAGCGTCCAGCTCGCATGTGCAGTTTGTTGCAACCAATGACACCAAAACCCGCGGTATGATCCAGAACCTTGCTCTTGGTGAGGAAACCCGGACAAAACGCAAATTGGGTTTTCTTTGGAAACTCTACACCTACACCCGGCCAGTTTTCACAAACGACCAGCTCCGCCGCGTTTTATCTCCAAAACGCAAGCACATTCTTGTGCACCGAGCTGGAGGCCGCGCCGCCCTTGTAAAACAGGCTCCGGGATATTCTGAGCTGCCCGTATGGCTGCATTATCCCGATAGAGACCACGGTGAAACACCCGCCCGTGCTTGGTTTCGCTCGATTTATGAAAGCTACACCAAGCCCGTGCTCACCATCGAGGCCGAACAGGTAAACGAGGGTGAGTATGACATTCCCTCAGAGCCTGAAGAGCTGCCAGATCCCCAACCTCAGTATGTCTTTACACGGGAAGATGCGCTCGCCCTCTTTGGCCTGACGGAGCCGTTTTCATCGAAGGAGGTTGCCGCACGGGCGAAGTGCATGAATGACAATTTCCCGCCTGAGATGATCCTTGCGGCTGTTGAGACATTGGGAGGAGCAAAGTGATGCGAAACTCCATTGAAACCCTTCAGAGTGAGCTTGCAGCGCAGGATAAACGGTCTGCGCCCAAGCACCCCGCAAAGCACAAGGCGGAGATATCTCAGGCATGGAATGAGACCCAAAAGGCCATTCGTGACGAGTTCGAGCGCAAGCGTCTTGAAGAGCTGTTGGCCGCGCAGGAGCGCGAACACCAACGCCGATTAGAAGCCGAGCGCAAACGTCAGGAAGAAACTCAGAAGCGCGAACATGAGCGCCGGGAGAAGCTGCGAGACAAACCTCGCCCCATCATCCCCCGCAAGTTTGAAGATAAGCGTGTCACGCGTCTCTACGCCCTGTTTCAGGACTGCTTTCCGAAAGAAGGTGGATTCACCTGTCGCGGTGACTGGGTTGATGAAGCCCTTTCATTGAAAGCGTGGGAAATCCTGCACCCGTGCTTTGACGGCGAGCCGAATGCGGACGCTCTTTCTACTCAAATTTTGAAGCTCATTCATGCCGATGCAGGTGACCCACGCCTCACTGTGGATGAGCGCACACAGATCTTTCAGCTCTTTTACCAGAGCTGCGTGAGTTCCCGAAAAACCAACGTCAAACAGGAGGACAAGATATGTCTTTAGACGATAAAACACGTGCCAACTTCAAAGCGCCGGAGAACGATATCATCCAGATACCGTTCACATGTGGTGCAATGGGCCTTCCTTTCCGGGGTATCTATAAACGGAACGAATCGGGCCTTTATGTGCAGCAACGCCTAGAGCGTGTCATGCCGCATGAAAATCCGGTAGACACTTGCGAGGATGTTGCCGCCCTTGCGGCAGAGCTTTTGATTGATGAGAGCTTTGTTTGTCCATGGTGTCAGGCCGAGAACAAGGAAGCGTTTTATGTTCGTTGCGGCAATTGCAGCACCATAAACTGCGCCGCCTCTTTCACCGAGACCACCCCCAAGAAATACGACTTTGAATGCGTGTGTTGCGGCCTCAAGCGCAAGGACAGTGCCTTCGGTGCGCTCGACACGCTCGCGGTCGGAGAAGGCGGCGTGACGGGTCAAATATCCGGCTCAGTCCGCCAGCTCCAATATTTCCAAGCCAATTGATTTAACAGACAAGGAGAAATTTCATGACAAAGCCAATCGACAAAATTAAAAGGTTTCCCGTGGAAGCCGCGTTCTTTGAAAACACCTCAGAGGATAAGAGCTGGGTGAATACATCTATCTCCAAAGTCTATAAGGACGAGGAGGCCAACCAGTGGAAGCGTACCAATAATTTCAGTGGTAATGACCTGTTGAAGCTCAACGCCATGATACCGGATATAATCGCCCGTCAACATGAACTTGAGCATGGAGAGCCGCAAGGGCAGAAGCGAAGCAATGGTGAGGATATGGATGTAATCAGGCAGAATGCCGAGCAGCATCTTGCAGAACGTGAGCAGGAGGAAGAACAGGGACTACGCCCCTAACCTCTTGGGGTATAGCTGGCCTTGAAAGATACCTGCTTCGCCGGAGCCGCTTTCATGTTGCCCTCACCCAAACAGGGGCAACTGAAAACGGAGGAGGTGAAGTGGGCATCTTGCTTGCTTTGCTGGTGAGCTTGAAGCGCCCATCTCTTTTTTCTTTCAAGGAACCGCTGTTTTTGCTATTATAAACAAAACAGCTAGAAGAAGGAGGCTGCGATGAAAACTGTCACATCTACAGAGTTCCGCGCACGCGCAGGACAATATCTTGACGATGCTGCGAAGGCCCCTGTTGTGATCACAAAACACAACCGCCCTTCTCGCGTATTGATCGATATTGATGAATATGAGGCTTTGAAAGGTGGCCTGAGCAGAGAACAAAAGCTTGCTCAGATTGCTCAGGACGATCATGAACGCTTCGGATCGCTCTATGAAAAGCTAGCGAGATGAAACGGGACTATCTTACTCGAGAAGATGTCCTAGAAATTCATTCCGAGCAGATAGAGCGATACGGTGGCGCGGATGGGCTACGAGATTCCAACCAGTTGGATTCTGCGATAGCCCGTCCGCAATCCGGTTATTATTCCGATATTCAGCAAGAAGCAGCGGCGCTTTGGGAGAGTTTATCGCAGAACCATGTATTTGTGGATGGCAACAAGCGCACCGCATTTTCCTCAACATACCGATTTTTGGCATTAAATGATGTGACCATCACCGCCGATGCTGATGAGGTATGGGAGTTTTTGAACGATGCTTATGAGACGGGTAACGTCAGATACAATGTTCTTGTAGATTGGCTTAGTGGTAATACGCAGGATTTCAGGCAGGAAGCGCCGCAGACTAAGAAGCTGGAATTAGACATAGATGAAATCAGGCGTGAGGCCGAAGAACATTTACAAAAGCAGTCCATAGCGCAACACAAAGGATACGATCATGGCGAGGATATATGAACCTTGAAGTGGATGTTATTTCAGCGGCGGCAGGCCGAGTAATTCGCGATCAGCAGGCCGTTTCACCTCATTGTTGAGGATCTGCCAAAGCCAATCACCCCATTCCTTATCATACTTAGTATGTTCGAGAGCGATTGCGCCGATGATGATTTTGCGGCGAGCATCGGCTTTGCGCTCTTTAGATCGCAGGCGAGCTTGCACCGCTTTCTTTCGTGCTTTGAGTTTGCCTTCAGTTTCTTCCAGCCGTGTGAGCTGCTGTTCATCGGTTAGTCGTGCCATAAATATCCTTTTCTTGATATTATGACAAAAAATGTGCCACAATACAAATATGACAAATCGTGTTTTAGATAGGATAGATAGAGCCAGACATAAGTTTGGTAGTGTCGCGAAGTGCGCACTTATACATTGGCTGCGCCAATGTGTGCGAGAAGGATGCGTTCTGCCCCTTTCTAATCCCCTGATCAACCCTACGCGGTTTGAATGCCGATCAGGAATTTCATTTCCCGATACCCTAGACCAAAATTTCGCTTTTGGATGCGACCTAAGAGCCTTCGAGCCCTTTGGAAACCTGACCAGAATTTGGGGAGACTTCCCTCTCCCCATCTGGACTAAACCCCATGGCCAACCTGACATCAGTTTGAGCAATGCAAAGGAGCGTCCTTTGATCCGATGCGCCGGAGGTTTCCATGGCGCAGTATAGGCTCAGCGCGAATGTGATCAGCCGAGGTGCAGGACGATCCGCAACGGCGGCAGCGGCCTACCGTGCAGGGATCCGCATCGAGGACGAGCGCACGGGCATCGTCCACGATTACACCGCGAAACGCGGCGTTCTGCACACGGAGATCCTTACGCCTGCTGACACACCGGACTGGATGCAGGATCGCGCCCAGCTTTGGAATGCTGTGGAAGCCGCAGAGCGTCGCAAGGACGCGCAGCTATCCCGCGAGATCCAGCTCAGCTTGCCGCACGAGCTAACGCAAGAGCAGCAAGCAAATCTTGTCCGGCGATTTGTCGAAGAGCAGTTTGTCGATTCCGGCATGGTTGCCGACATCGCCATTCACGCCCCCTCTTCCGATCCAGCAGCAGACGAGCGCAATTTTCATGCGCATGTCATGCTTACAATGCGGGAGTTCGTCGGCGGTGATTGGGCAAAGACCAAGAACCGCGATTGGAACAATCCCGAATTGTTGGAGCAATGGCGCGAAGCTTGGGCGGATCACCAGAACCGCGAGCTTGAGCGCATTGGCTCCTCAGAGCGCGTTGATCATCGCAGCCTTGAGGATCAGGGCATCATGCGTGAACCTCAAAAGCACATGGGGCCGATTGCCACCGAGATCGAGCGTGATGGTAGATCCTCACATCGTGGCAATGAGAACCGCGCCATTGAAGCCCGTAACGGTTTGCTGAATGACATCACCCAAGCCGGAAACGTACTTGATGCCAAGATCGCTTTTGAGAAACGCAAAATGGCGGCTTGGCAGGAGCAGAAGCGCGGCCAGCTCAAATTTGATCAGGAAGAGCGGCAGCGGCAATTTGAGAGCCAGCTTGAGCAGGACATGCAGGCGTTCGAAGCTTCGCTCGATGCGGAAATCGGACAGACGAAAGAAGGCATCTCCCGCAAGCATGAACAAGTTTCGAGCCGCCTTGATGTGCGCGGCTGGCGCAAGTTCATACGCGACATTACACTCACCACACGCAAAGACAAAAAGGAACTTGAGCAGATCGAGTCTGAACGCGCGCGCATCAAAGCCGAGGAAGATGCAAAGCGGCAATCTCACAGCCAGCAGCAGGAATCGCAACGCCAGATCCGCGCGGCTGAAGAGATGAAGAAAGCTCGCGCTCTTGAGAGGGGGCTACAGAAGGCCGAGAAGCGCCGTGAGGATGAAGGATGGGATATGAAGGCCGGAAAAGGTGTTAAGGCATCACAGGCGGCTAATTTGGCAAAGGAACAGCAAGATAAGCCCCCTACCCCGCCCAAGAAACCAAACCTTCAGGAGATCCGACAAGAGCGTGAGAAAACCCGTCGCGACCGCGGACCCGATTTTCGGGATCGCCGATCTCATGGCGAGCAACGCAGGCAAGAGGCGGAACGCCGTCAAGATCCGGCCAAGGGCGAAAGCAAAGGCCGCAGCGAACAGATCCAGCCAAAGGATATGGATGCTATCAAACGTGAAGCCGAACAGCACTTAGAGCGCGAAGGCCAGCAGCGGCAAAGGCGCGGTGAAGATCCAATCGAGGATTATGATATTTGATATAGGTATGCAGTTTACTATAATGGTAAACGGTAAACAATAATGGTAAACCGTAAGCTTATTAAGTAAACGGTTTACCGTTTGGGCCGAATCTGATAATGTGATTCTAATATTCCGATGCAATCCCGCATCAATTTTAGATCAAAGGATATCAGACCGTGCCAGTTATCACCTTCTTTCAAACGAAGGGCGGGACTGGAAAGACCACCTCAGCTTTCATTCTCGCTGAAATTCTCTCCCGCTCAAACTCCGTAACCGTTGTCGATTGCGACCCCAATCAACCATTTGAAGAGTGGAAAAAGGACGGGGGAACCAATGAGAAATTCGAGTTTGTGACTGCGGATGATCCAGAGCGCATACCTCATGAAATAGCCGAAGCGTCCGGACGTAGCGCATTTGTTATTGTTGATACTGAAGGCAGTGCCAACAAGACAGCAGCACGCGCAGCGGCTATGTCTGACTTGGTTGTCGTTACATCGACAGGCACGCCGCTCGACCAGAAACACGCGGCAAAGGCAATTAAGTTTGTCCGTGCGGCAGGGAAGCAGGCAGGCAAGGAAGTCCCTGTCCGCGTTCTTATGACCCGCCAAAAGGTTGTTGGACAATCCCGCACCGTCACGCAGGCGATTGCCAATATGAAGAAGAACGGCATTGAGGTGTTTGATAGCCAAATCATGGAGCGCGACGCATTCGCTGCTTTGTTTGGCTATGCCACTTTGCTCTTTGATCTTGACCCGAAACAGGTCAACGATCCGAGCAAGGCTTACTTCAATGCTAAAGTTTGGTCGTTTCAGGTGCTCGACATTCTGAAGCAACAGCGAGAAGGGCAGGGGAGTCCGTCCAAATCAAAGCAGGAGGCGGCATAGATGGATACCAAGACACTCAATGACCCGTTTGCAGATGACGGTGAGGGCGATGCTCTTGCAGCGAGCTTTGCACCTGTCCCTAAAGCTGACGAAGCTAAACCTTCCCCAAAGCAAAGCAGCGTTGTTAAAGCAGCCGATGCAGTCGCAGAAGAGCAGGGGTTCACAACACGGCGGCGCAGCAGAAAGAAAAACTTTAAGCGATCAGACAACTTTCGCACAGGGCGCAATGTTGCGATCACTGTTAAAGGCCGAACTGAAGAAAAGGCCACGCTCGAAAAGCTGGCTAGTGAGCGATCATGGGTGAATGGTCAAACCCTGCAATACGCCCTTGATGCGTTGCAGGAGAAAATAAACGATCCACAGGATAGTTTCTGGGAAACCCATAATTTTCATGGGGTTGATTAAACGTGAATTTAGACTGATCACAAATGAAGAAACAACAACAATCAATCGCTGACTTCGATAACATCACGGGAGCAGATCTTGCCAGTAATGAGAAGTTGAAGCTTCTTTACTGCGAGGCCGTTCGGCGAGGGTTCTGGCCGAATGAAGCGGGCAGGGTGCTGGATTTCTTCTCACTGGCCGAGAAGGCCATTGCAGAAGATAAGCGCGGGACATCTGGCAAGCTTTTCTATTCACTTGTCAAAGCCAAGAATATGAAGTTCGTAACTGATGCTATGGAAGCGTCAGCGCGGGCGCGTTTAGCGGGTCAATCATACGAGGTGGCCGAAATGGCCGCGGATATGACCTTGACCGATCGTCCTGTTCCACAGGAGACGCAGGAGGCACTTCTAGGCCGTGATATCGGCTATTATCACGGCGTGATGATGCAATGCTTCTTGCCACAGAAGGAGCAGCCCATCGAGCGGCGGAGCTGGCAGGTCAATCACGGCAAAGCTGCACTTATGGTGCAGGCAGGCATTATGGCTGATCGTGAGAATGTTGGCATGTTCACGGATTGCGCATTGCCTTCCGGCGCAAAAGCGCGTCTGATCATTCCTTACATCATTGGCTTTGCCGTTCAGAGAAATACTCGCGAGATCGATATGGGACGATCACTGCGTAACTTCATGGACAAAATCAATGTTCCTATCACGGGGCCAAATGGCAAGGCATTGACCCGCGAAGTTCAAAACGTGGCCGCAGCCAATTTTGTGATTGGTGGCTGGAACGAGCAGGGCGTGACGACAACAAAGGCAAGCATTGCCGAGGAGCTGTCATTCTGGATTGAGCGCGATGCTAACCAACAATCTTTCTGGCGGCCAGAGATGATCCTTGATCAACGGTTTTTTGATGCCGTTTCAGAGCGGCGGGTTCCCGTCGATATGGGACATCTCGTCAAGCTTCAGAGAAGCCCGCGCCGCATGGATTTATATTGCTGGCTGTCATACCGCACACCGCTTATCGGACGCGGCAAGGAGGTCAAAATCAAGCTTGAACATCTGCAACCGATTTTCGCACCAGACATCGAGAACAAAGATCATTTCAAAAATCGCCTGAAGGGTGATTTGAAAGGTATCGCCGCTGTCTATCCTGATTTCAGGATCGAAGTTAAAGGCGACATGCTGATCTTGGAAAAGTCAGCACCGCCAGTGCCTGCAAACATCACTCAGCTACTGTGTTAAAGTGTGAGAAATGCACTGACCGGATTCCAAGGCTTTAAACCCTAAAACCGTGTTAAAGTGTGAGAAAAGTGTGTTAAAGTGTGAGAAATTTTAGCGATAAAATTCTCTAATTTTTTGTTTTATATGACTTATTCGCCCTTGGTCTTTTCCGCTTATATGAATCTCTTACAGAGATAATATCTTATATTGATACATGGCCTCGCAAGCTCGGCCTAAATGGCCGTCGCGTAGCAACGACATCAACGGAATTTGCCTATAAGCGAACAAGTTCGCCGGCAAATACTCATTCAGTTATTGGTTCGCTCAAGCTCACCAAAAAGCAGGAAAGATTTTCACCAGCTATCCGCCCCTTTCGACGTTTACGATCACCCATCCAGAACCATGCCTACAACCCCGCAAGGGGGTATTCCGGCAGAACCATGGACAGGTGAACGACACTCAAGCGAAAGCGGCTCCGAAAAGCAGGGAAAATTAAACACCACCCTGAAATCAAACAGGGTAGGGACTTGAGAAAGATCATGACACATGAGAACAAAATAGGAACAAAAAGCCCATTTTTTCACTGCCAAGAATATGCATGATTTGTTTTATACTGACGACATTAGGCGCAAAATACGAAATCCGCGTGAGGATCTGTAACAGGTTCTGGCCAATTCGATAGAGTAGGGTGGACTTACTACCCAATGTCTGGGGTAGGCACAGGAATTAGATCGATTTTCCTTGCAAAAATCGCAAAAATATGACATATATGGAATAAGTATGTGGACAATAGAACTATTAAATGAAGCCGTTCGGGATGAACTAAAGGCATTGCCAAAGGATCAGCAAGCTAAGTTCACACGCATTGCTGAAATCATCAAGGAACACGGGCTTGAAAACGTCCGAGAACCTTATGTGAAGCATCTTGAGCAAGGTTTGTGGGAAATTCGCATGAAGGGGAGGGATGGTATATCCCGCGCTTTCTATGTGATTGCGCAGCCTAAGCGTGTTGTAGTCGTTAGGGTCTTTAAAAAGAAGACGCAGAAAACTCCACGCAAGGAAATCAAACTAGCTCTAAAGAGAGCTGAGGAGATCAAATAATGGATTTTGAAGACTTAAAAAAAGAATGGATGAAAGACCCTGAGTTTGTAGCTGAGTATGAAGCACTCGCACCAGAATTTGAGGTTGCAGGCGCATTGATTCGCGCCCGATCACAGGCAGGTATGACACAAGCTGAAGTTGCCGCAAAAATGGAGGTTACACAGTCACGCATTGCTAAGATGGAAGGTGGAATTAATGTCTCTGTTGATGCGCTTAAACGTTATGCTGAAGCGACAGGAACAACTCTTACTATTTCACTCGATCCGACAGGGTAGAACAAACAAGGTGACTTACTCACATGAACAACATGGGAGATTTCACCTTTTCCTTACGATCATCAATCCGGCAGGGTTACGCTTTGCCTATGACAAAACTTGAAGTACTCGGACTAGCAATTCTCCTATTCATCATAATGTATGGCGTGTTTTTGGGAAAAGTAGTGTACGTAGATGCACCTGTCGTAGAGGCTAAACATTATTGAGGGAACCATGGCCGATTACGAAATTACGATCGAAAACTGTAACAGTATCGATACCGCAAACATTGGCGTGGAAAAGGGGTGCCTGAATATCAAGTTTGGCCCCAATGGGCTTGGGAAAAGCACTATCGCTAAGGCAATTGTTAGCCAAGCCCGTGACGATGGTACTTTGGCAGAACTTGTACCGTTCAAGAGCCGTGGGAAAACCGGCGCACCGCAGCCAAAAGTTGATGGGATTGGAGATATAAGTTCAGCGCTTGTTTTTGATGAAGCATACGTAAATTTGTTTGCTTTTCAGCAGGATGAGGTTGTCAAAAACAGCTTTGATATTTTCATCAAGACGCCTGAGTACGACACAGCAATGGCTGACATTGAAAAGCTCTTCTATGGTATCAAAAAGGCCTTTGCAGATCGCCCAGAAATCGAACAAACGACGAAGGATCTCAAAGACCTGAGAGATGCCTTCGGTAAGCCTAACAAAGATGGTTCAATCGCGAAGTCAAGCAAAGTGCTCAAGGCATTTGGTTCGGGAAATAAGATTGACAATATTCCCGATGAGTTGCTGCCGTTTGAAATGTTCGTGAAAAGTGCTAACCCATCAAAATGGATAGGTTGGCAAATAAAAGGCAAAGAATTTCTAGAGTTAGGGGATACCTGCCCCTATTGCGCAACTGCCCTACCCGAACCTGAGCAAAAGGAAACGGCACTGGCGGTCGCCAAGGAATACGATGCGACGGCCATCAATCACCTCAACAATCTGAAGGAAGTCATTGAACGGTTGGGTAAGTACTTCAGTGATGGTTGCCAAGAAAACTTAGACAAGGTCACAAAATCAAAAACGGAGCTGACCGCGCCGCAAAAGACTTTCCTGAGCGATCTCAAGAATAGCATAGAAGCGCTGATCCAGCAGCTAGATGGGCTGAGAACAATTTCCTTCTTTTCGCTGCGCGACGTGGATGAGATCGACAAGAAAATGCCCCTTCTTAAAATTGATCTTGGTATGATTGATAAGCTCGACTCCGAACAAACACGGGCTGTCATCGACCCGATAAATACCCAGTTGGATAAGTTGATCGAGCAAGTCGGAAACCTCAAAGGTCAGATCAATAAGCACAAAGCGAAGATCAAAAAAACCATTGAAGAAAACCAAGATAGCATCAATGGGTTCTTGAAGTCTGCGGGCTACAAATACTCCGTGAAGATCATATCCGAACCAGATTCTTACAAGATGAAATTGATTCACGAAGACCTATCAGAATTCGTCGACTCTGCCTCGGCACATCTTAGCTACGGCGAGAAAAACGCTTTCGCTTTGGTACTCTTCATGCATCAGGTGATTAGCGAAGACCCCGACATCGTCATTCTAGACGATCCGATCTCATCCTTCGACAAGAACAAGAAATTTGCGATCCTACACCAGCTGTTCAGGGGGAAAGGCAGTCTTCGAGATCGTACCACCTTGATGCTTACTCACGACATTGAGCCAGCTATCGACGTCGTCAAAAGCATGGCTCACAAGTTCCAAGACCCGAAGCCATCAGCAACTTTTCTCTCTTGTCGGCAAGGCAAGGTCAAGGAAACGTTCATCACGAGCGGTGATATTCGAACGTTCGCGAAAATCTGTAAGGATGTTCTTTCTGAGAACATTGATGACGTGATCAAAGCTATCTACCTTCGTAGGCACTATGAAATATTGGACAATGTAGGCTTGGAGTACAATCTCCTAGCCAGCTTGCTCCATGGGCGTGCGGTTCCAAACCTCAAAGCTGAAAACCGTGACATGACAACTCAGGAGAAAGCCGCCGCCGAGACTGAAATCAAAACACTGATACCATCATTCGACTACGACGCATTGGTACAGCAGATTGGGGATGCTAAAGTGATGAAGGCGAAGTTCCTTGGAACTGATGTTGGATACGAAAAAATCCAACTGTTTAGGATCATCAAAGGCCAGCATCAGGACGACATCATTTCGAAATTTATCAATGAATCGTACCACATCGAAAATGAGTATGTGATGCAGCTCAACCCCCACAAGTTTGAAAGCGTGCCAGAATATGTTGTCGAGGAATGTTCTAAGCTCTTGCAGGACGCGTAACACCACAACGCATTGTTATGGCTGATTTGGCAACTTACGACAGGCTAGAAGTTAGGAAGTTTGGATTATGGCGGCGACAGAAGGAAATTCGATGAATCTTGGTTTGACAGCCGCAAGGGAAGCCAAGAAAGACGAGTTCTACACTCAATATGTTGATATACAGAAAGAAGTAGAGGCATACCTTGAGTTTGATCCTGATACATTTCGCGACAAGGTTGTCTATTGTAACTGCGACGATCCTTTCGAGAGCAATTTTTTCAAATATTTCGCTGCGAATTTTAACCGACTAGGTCTGCGCAGGCTTATCACGACCAGCTATGATGGGTCGTCCATTGCCGGTGGCCAAATCACATTTGACGAGTATACCGCAGGAAACGATCAGCGTGAAAAACCTAAGGCTGTTTGTGTCGAGATCGAAGAGGTAACCGACCTCGATGGAGATGGCGCTGTTGGTATCCAAGATGTACAGCTGTTCCTTGAAAGAAATCCACATTCTCATAGGCCGCTTGAAGGAGGCGGAGATTTTCGCAGCGAGGAATGTGTTCAGCTTCTTAGGCAAGCAGACATTGTAGTCACCAATCCACCGTTTTCCCTTTTCCACGAATTCATTGCCTTGTTGACTGAGAACGAAAAGAAATTCTTGGTCATTGGAAATACAAACGCAATTACCTACCAAGGAATTTTCCCGCTCGTTCAGGCTAATCAGTTGTGGCTTGGGTGTACAAATTTCAATGTCGGCATGTTTTTTGAACTTCCTGATAGTTGGGAAAAATATCATCACATAGATGAAAAAACGGGAAAGAAGATCGGGCGCGTATCTACGTCATGTTGGTATACAAACTTGGATCATGGCAGGAGGCATCAGCCATTAAGTTTAATGACGATGGCAGATAACCTAAAGTTCAGCAGAAACCTGTCGGGAAAAGTGTCCTATGATAGGTATGACAATTTTGATGCCATAGAAGTTGGGACTTACAAAGAAATTCCAAGTGATTACGATGGAATGATGGGAGTACCGGTTACATTTCTCGATAAATTCAACCCAGATCAATTTGAAATTTTAGGGTATGAGAAAACTGTAGAGTTGCGCACAAAAGTCTATCCCACTCAGGTACAAATAGACTCGTCCGGAAGGCAATCTAATGTCAGCAAACTCAATGATGGAGCTGCGATAAAACTAGCTTGCCCTCCGCCTAGTAAAACCTACTACGTAGTAAACGGAGAGTTCTACGTTCAGCAATATAAGCGAATATTTATTCGTCATCGAAACCTAGTCATTGCAGGCAAGATAAATTGAAAACGACCCTTGAAACGAATGTAACCGTCGCCAAGCTTTGCGAAGGCTTTGTATATAATCAACTTGAAGGTAAAGGGCTATTTGGTTTGGCCGGAAAGCTCACTATTCAGCCTGAATACCAACGAAACTACATCTACGCCGAAAACAACGGCAAAAGAGAACAGGCCGTAATCGATTCACTGCTCAAGGGGTACCCGCTTGGGTTGCTTTACTTCAACAAAGTGGGCGACGAAAAGTTCGAGGTTCTAGACGGTCAACAACGCATCACCAGCATTGGACGGTTTGTCACCAATAAATTCGCTATCATGGATGGCGGGAACCCCAAGCTCTTTGACAGTCTTCCGAAGGATCAGCAGGCAAGGATACTCGATTCAAAAATGCTGATCTATGTTTGCGAAGGCACGGAGACCGAAATCAAACAGTGGTTTGAGACGATCAACATCGCAGGTGTTCCGTTGAAACCTCAAGAGCTGTTAAATGCGATCTATTCCGGCCCGTTTGTGACGCTTGCAAAAGCTGAGTTCAGCAACAGCCAGAATTCAAATATTCAAAAATGGTCGGCTTATATCAAGGGGAGTGCCAACCGGCAGGACTACCTTGAGCGTGCTTTGGATTGGGTAAGCAAGGGTGATATTGGCACTTACATGAGCGCCCATCGCACAGACAACAACATCACCGAACTAAAGAACTATTTCGATAGCGTAATCGACTGGGTTTCAAGCGTCTTTTTCGACGTTGAGAAGGAGATGCAGGGACTAGAGTGGGGGAGGCTGTACGAAAGCCACCACAAAACATCCTACGATCCAGCCGCAGTTTCTGCCGAGGTCAAGCGCTTGTACGGAGACCCATTTGTTAAAAACAGGCGTGGGGCGTTTGAATATGTTCTGGGCGGGTCGCAGGACTCTAAGATTTTGGATATTCGGGTTTTTGACGAAGCCACAAAACGCTCTGTTTATGAACAACAGACCAAGGCTGCAAAGGCAAAGGGCACATCGAACTGCCCGCATTGTGCGATAGGCCATGACGCCAACAAAAGTAAGATATGGGCGATGAAGGATATGGAAGCCGATCATGTCTCCGCTTGGAGCAAAGGCGGTGCAACTTCTCTAAAAAATTGCGAGATGCTTTGCAAAACTCACAATCGCGCTAAAGGTAATCGGTAGGAAGGGCTGGAAAGGGCATTTTCTACCATGAGTGCTAGCGGAAACCCCATGCACTTGGTTTTCGCTACGCTCGACCAGGTGCATTCCCTTCCGAACGTGGGAAGCCTGATTTATCAGCTCATAGGGGCAGGCGACACAGCAGCCAAAACCGCCCCGCATGGGGG
>NZ_JXMU01000040.1 GCF_001293565.1 Ahrensia marina
ATGGCCAAGGAAAAGTTTGAGCGCAATAAGCCGCACGTGAACATTGGCACGATTGGTCACGTTGACCACGGCAAGACATCACTGACAGCGGCGATCACGAAGTTTTTCGGTGATTACAAAGCTTATGACCAGATTGACGGTGCACCGGAAGAGCGTGCACGCGGTATTACTATTTCAACTGCTCACGTTGAGTATGAAACAGAAAACCGTCACTATGCCCACGTTGATTGCCCGGGCCACGCCGACTATGTGAAAAACATGATCACAGGCGCAGCGCAGATGGACGGCGCGATCCTTGTTTGTTCAGCTGCTGACGGCCCGATGCCGCAGACACGCGAACACATTCTTCTTGCCCGTCAGGTTGGTGTTCCTTCGCTTGTTGTGTTCCTGAACAAAGTTGACCAGGTTGACGACGAAGAGCTTCTGGAACTTGTTGAAATGGAAGTGCGCGAGCTTCTTTCATCATACGACTTCCCGGGCGACGATCTTCCTGTTGTTAAAGGTTCTGCGCTTGCTGCTCTTGAAGACAGCAACAAGGAAATCGGCGAAGACGCAATCCGCGCGCTGATGGCTGCTGTTGATGAAGCAATCCCGACACCTGAGCGTCCTGTTGACCAGCCGTTCCTGATGCCAATTGAGGACGTGTTCTCAATCTCCGGCCGTGGTACAGTGGCAACTGGCCGTGTTGAGCGCGGTGTTGTTAATGTTGGCGACGAACTTGAAATCGTCGGCATCCGCGACACGCAGAAAACAACATGTACGGGTGTTGAGATGTTCCGCAAGCTGCTTGACCGCGGTGAAGCAGGCGACAACATCGGTGCGCTTCTTCGTGGTATCGACCGCGAAGCGATTGAACGCGGCCAGGTTATCGTGAAGCCGGGTTCAGTGACACCGCACACAACATTCACAGCAGAAGCCTACATTCTGACCAAAGAAGAAGGCGGTCGTCATACACCGTTCTTCAACAAGTACCGCCCGCAGTTCTACTTCCGCACAACAGACGTGACAGGCGAAGTAACACTGCCGGAAGGCACTGAGATGGTTATGCCTGGCGATAATGCCGAGATGAATGTTGAGCTGATCAACCCGATCGCGATGGAAGAGCGCCTGCGCTTTGCTATCCGTGAAGGTGGCCGCACAGTAGGCGCGGGCATCGT
>NZ_JXMU01000041.1 GCF_001293565.1 Ahrensia marina
TTCAGTATAATTATTTGCGAAAAGGCGGGATTTTTCCCGCCTTTTTTGTTGCACTTTGCGGCAAGCCGCATTATCACGCGACACGAAGCACCTGTTGGTGGTTTTTAGGGGTGTAGCTCAGTTGGTAGAGCGTCGGTCTCCAAAACCGAAGGTCCACGGTTCGAGCCCGTGCGCCCCTGCCATTTTAGGCACCGGATTGATTTTGATCCCGAACTTGCAATTTAAATTGCAATAATCCCTTGATTTATCATGGAATCGTCGCTAGATCACGCGAGCGCTAGGATTGCATTTATGCGGGTGCGCGGCCACCAAACAGAGTTTTGGCTTAAGTAAAATAACTGAGATTTTTTCGAAAGAGCTTAGTTATCAGTTGCTTGGGCCGTTTTGTTGTAAATCGAGTTTAAGTCTGGCTTCAGATTGAGAGGCACCGTTTCGGCGGTATTTTACATATGGCAAGAACAAATCCGTTCACATTTATTCAGCAGGTTCGCCAAGAAACTGCAAAAGTGACTTGGCCTACACGTCGCGAAACAATGATTTCGACGATTATGGTCCTAATTATGGTATTTCTTGCATCTGTATTCTTTTTCGCCGCCGATCAGTTGTTCAGTTGGGTCTTTGACCTCGTGTTTGGCATTTAATTTTTACTAAAGTTTAGGCAACGCATCACATGACGGCCAGATGGTACATTGTTCACGCTTATTCGAACTTCGAAAAGAAGGTCGCTGAAGCGATTGAAGAGGGCGCTCGCATCAAGGGACTTTCGGATCACTTCGAACAGATTCTTGTTCCTGTTGAAAAGGTGCTGGAAGTTCGCCGTGGCCGCAAGGTCGATGCAGAGCGTAAATTCTTTCCCGGCTACGTCATGGTGCGCGCCAATCTGACGGACGAGGTCTACCACCTCATCAAGAATACGCCGCGTGTGACAGGCTTCTTGGGTTCGGATCAAAAGCCTTTGCCAATCCCTGACCGTGAAGCGGATGAAATTTTGAACCAAATCCAGGAAGGTGTCGACCGGCCTAAGCCGTCCATCTCCTTTGAGGTTGGTGAAACAGTGCGTGTTACCGAAGGTTCTTTTGCCTCCTTTAACGGTATCGTTCAGGAAGTCGATGAAGAACGTTCACGCCTGAAAGTAGAAGTTTCGATCTTCGGGCGTGCAACGCCTGTCGATCTTGAATTTAGCATGGTCGAGAAGGGCTAGGCTGAATAGGAAAGCGTCAAGGGTTTTGGCGTTTTTGAAAGGTGGGAGAGGCAGCATGTTAGCCGCATGTGAAATCGGACCACCGACCTTCTAAAACAAAGTGCGATGGTCGCACTTCATATAAGGAAGCTAGATATGGCTAAAAAAATTGCAGGTCAGCTAAAGCTGCAAGTGCCTGCGGGTTCTGCAAACCCGTCACCGCCAATCGGCCCGGCTTTGGGTCAGCGCGGTATTAATATCATGGAATTCTGTAAGGCATTCAATGCTGCTACAGGTGAAATTGAAAAAGGCGCTCCGGTTCCTACGCTGATCACATACTATCAGGACAAGTCTTTTACTTTTAAGACAAAGACACCTCCTGCCTCTTATCTTTTGAAAAAAGCAGCCGGTCTTAAGTCTGCGTCAAAAGAGCCAGGTAAATCGATCGCCGGTAAAGTATCACGCGCCAAGGTTCGTGAAATTGCTGAACTTAAAATGAAAGACCTGAATGCAGCCGACATCGACGCAGCTATGCTGATGATCGAAGGTTCTGCGCGTTCAATGGGTCTGGAAGTGGAAGGCTGATCTGATGGCGAAACTTGGAAAACGCACAAAGGCGCTTCGTGAAGGCGTTGATAACACAAAGCTTTACGCACTCAGCGATGCTGTTGCGATGGTAAAAGAGCGTGCGACTGCAAAATTCGATGAGACAATCGAAATTGCTGTAAACCTCGGTGTTGACCCGCGTCATGCTGACCAGATGGTTCGCGGCGTAGTCAGCCTGCCAAGCGGTACAGGCCGTGATGTTCGTGTTGCTGTTTTTGCACGCGGCGATAAAGCGGATGAAGCTAAAGCTGCCGGCGCTGATGTTGTTGGTGCTGAGGATCTCGTAGAAAAGGTTCAGGCCGGCGAAATCAATTTTGACCGCTGTATTGCAACACCTGACATGATGCCGCTTGTTGGCCGCCTTGGTAAGGTTCTTGGTCCGCGCAACATGATGCCAAACCCAAAGGTTGGCACTGTGACACCGGATGTTGCAACTGCTGTTAAAAACTCAAAAGGCGGCGCTGTTGAATTCCGTGTTGAAAAAGCCGGTATTCTTCACGCAGGCGTTGGCCGTGCATCATTCGCTGCCGATGCGATTGAAGCGAATATTCGCGCATTTCTGGATGCTGTGAATAAAGCTAAGCCATCAGGTGCGAAAGGCACTTATGTACAGCGCGTTTCATTGTCTTCGACAATGGGTGCTGGCGTTAAAGTTGATCTTGCTACGCTTTCATCAGCGGCATAATCGACTGTTTTAAGAATTTCGGACCGGGCAACCGGTTCGAATAAGTCAGGCGTAAGTCTGGCTTCCTGTCCGAGATTGTGGGTGACGGCTCCTAACCGGGACGTCTTAATTCAAATGGACCTACATGAGACGGGTGAGAACGAGATTATCCGATTTATCGGAAGTTGAGTTCGAACCGTACTGCCTTGTGTCATTTGTTTCGATTTTCGAAGCTTGGATGCGAGGGGGCAGGATCCTCGAGCGTCGCTTTGATCGTGAAGCTTATGCTGATCGTGACAGGTGACAAAGGCAAACTAACGGTTATCCATTTGGATGACCGTCAATCGGAGTGACAAAGTGGAAAGAGCGGAAAAACGCGAATTCGTCACAAAGCTGAACTCAGTCTTTAAGGACTCAGGTTCTGTTATTGTGGCCCACTATACAGGTCTGACCGTTGCAGAGATGAGCGATCTTCGCTCAAAAATGCGCAATGCGGGCGGTACTGTGAAAGTCGCGAAGAACCGTCTTGTTAAAATCGCTCTAGAAGGCACAGAAGCTGAAGGAATTGCTGATCTGTTCACTGGACAGACTTTGATTGCTTATGCCGAAGATCCGGTAACAGCTCCTAAAATTGCAAGCGAGTTCGCTAAGGGTAACGACAAGCTCGTTCTTCTTGGCGGCGCACTTGGCTCAACAGTTCTCGATAAAGGTGGCGTGAAGGCTCTTGCTGAACTTCCATCACTCGACGAGCTACGAGGCAAGCTGGTTGGAATGATCCAGACACCAGCAACGCGTATCGCTGCCGTTACCGCTGCACCGGCCGGTCAGGTCGCACGTGTCATCGGTGCATATGCCGCACAGGGCGAAGACGCATAGGCGTTCTTTGTAAATATTGAAACATCGACATTGGTTCGAACTTAAAAACTAGGAAACTAAAATGGCTGATCTAGCTAAAATCGTTGAAGACCTCTCAGCTCTTACTGTTATGGAAGCTGCTGAACTTTCTAAAATGCTTGAAGAGCACTGGGGCGTTTCTGCCGCTGCTCCTGTAGCTGTTGCTGCTGCTGGCGGCGCTGCTGGTGGCGAAGCTGCTGCTGAAGAAAAAGACGAATTCGACGTCATTCTTGAAGACGCAGGCGCACAGAAAATCAACGTGATTAAAGAAGTTCGCGGTATCACAGGTCTTGGCCTCAAAGAAGCTAAAGACATGGTAGAAGCGGCTCCTAAAGCTGTTAAAGAAGCAATCTCTAAAGGCGAAGCTGAAGAGATCGTGAAAAAACTTACAGAAGCTGGTGCGAAAGCATCAATGAAGTAAGCTTTTGCTTTATCGATGTCAGGCACAGTCATCTGATTGTGTCTGACACCGTAATCTGGCGTAACCCTTTTCCTGAAATCTCCGTTGTATTGGAGGTTTTCGGAAATGGGTTTTATCCGTTTCTGACGGGTAAATCTATTTTAAGGACGAGCAAGCCGGGCGCATGGGCTTGTCACCACAATCGATAGGGCTCTCATATGCAACATATGCGAGCGTAACCAAGATAACGCCTTAGTGGCGAGACGATGAGGAGCGGCAATGGCGCAGACCATTTCATTTAACGGTCGTAAGCGGGTTCGCAAGTTTTTTGGTGATATTCCTGATGTGACGGAAATGCCAAATTTGATTGAGGTGCAAAAAGCATCTTATGATCAATTTTTGATGGTTGATGTTCCGGAAGGTGGTCGACCGGACGAAGGATTGCAGGCAGCTTTCAAATCTGTATTTCCAATTCAGGATTTTGCCGGTACGGCAATGCTTGAATTCGTACGTTTTGAATACGAAAAGCCTAAATTTGATACAGAAGAATGTCGTCAGCGCGATTTGACATTTTCAGCCCCGCTGAAAGTGACATTGCGTTTGATCGTGTTTGATGTCGATGAAGAAACAGGTGCTAAATCTGTCAAGGACATCAAAGAGCAGGACGTTTACATGGGCGATATGCCGCTCATGACGCCAAACGGTACATTCATAGTGAATGGCACCGAGCGTGTTATCGTTTCCCAGATGCACCGCTCTCCTGGCGTGTTCTTTGATCACGACAAAGGTAAAACGCATTCATCGGGCAAGCTTCTGTTTGCATCGCGTGTTATTCCATACCGTGGCTCATGGCTTGATATCGAGTTTGATGCCAAAGATGTCGTACATGCACGTATCGACCGCCGCCGCAAACTGCCGGTAACAACGCTTTTGATGGCGCTTGGTCTTTCTCCAGAAGACATTTTGGCTGAATATTACAACTTTGTATCCTACCAGCGTGATGGCGAAGAGTGGCGTATTCCGCTTTCCGCCGAGAAGATGAAAGGCACAAAAGCGGCCAAAGATCTTGTCGATGCTGACAGCGGCGAAGTCATTGTTGAGTCCGGTAAGAAAATCACTGCCAAGACAATCAAAGAGATTCAGGCAAAAAACGTCAAAGCGATCAAGGCAACAGACGAAGACCTGTTCGGCAGCTATCTTGCAGAAGATATTGTCAACGAGCAAACCGGTGAGATTTATGCTGAAGCCGGCGACGAAATCGATGAAGAGTTGCTCGCAACTTTGATCGAGACCGGCAATATTAACTTCCAGGTTCTCGATATCGACTTTGTCAATGTTGGCCCATATATGCGCACAACACTGGCGGCTGATAAAAACAGCAACCGTCAGGAAGCTTTGTTTGATATATACCGCGTGATGCGTCCGGGTGAGCCGCCGACCATGGAAACAGCGGAAGCTATGTTCCAGTCGTTGTTCTTTGATACCGAACGCTATGATCTGTCAGCGGTTGGCCGTGTGAAGATGAACATGCGTCTTGACCTTCAGGCTGAAGATACAGTGCGTATTCTTCGCAAAGAGGACATCGTTGAAGTCGTTCGCACACTGTTGAACCTTCGTGACGGCAAGGGCGAAATTGACGATATCGACAACCTTGGTAACCGCCGTGTTCGCTCTGTTGGCGAGTTGATGGAAAACCAGTACCGTGTTGGTCTGCTTCGTATGGAGCGTGCCATCAAGGAACGCATGTCTTCTATCGATATCGACACGGTAATGCCGCAGGATTTGATCAATGCGAAGCCTGCTGCTGCTGCGGTTCGTGAATTCTTCGGTTCTTCCCAGCTTTCACAGTTTATGGACCAAACCAACCCGCTGTCCGAGATTACGCACAAGCGTCGTCTTTCTGCGCTTGGGCCTGGTGGTTTGACACGTGAACGTGCCGGCTTTGAGGTTCGCGACGTTCACCCAACGCACTATGGCCGTATCTGTCCGATTGAAACACCGGAAGGTCCGAACATCGGTCTGATCAACTCGCTTTCGACATTTGCGCGGGTAAATAAATACGGCTTTATCGAAAGCCCGTACCGCAAAATCGTCGACGGTAAGGTAACGCAGGACGTTGTCTATCTTTCAGCAATGGAAGAAGCCAAATATCACGTTGCGCAGGCGAATGCTGAAATTGACGAAAACGGCGCACTTGCCAATGAGTTCGTGATTGCACGTCACAATGGCGATGTGATGATGGCGCCGCGCGAAGTGGTTGACCTTATGGACGTTTCTCCGAAACAGCTCGTTTCGGTTGCGGCAGCGCTTATCCCGTTCCTTGAGAACGACGATGCGAACCGTGCGCTTATGGGTTCAAACATGCAGCGTCAGGCTGTGCCGCTTTTGCGTGCGGATGCACCATTTGTCGGCACCGGCATGGAAGCAATTGTAGCGCGTGACTCAGGCGCTGCGATCGGCGCACGCCGTGCGGGTATTGTTGATCAGGTTGACGCGACACGTATCGTTGTTCGCGCAACAGATGAACTTGATCCGGGCGAGGCGGGTGTTGATATTTACCGCCTGCAGAAGTTCCAGCGTTCAAACCAGTCAACCTGTATCAACCAGCGTCCGCTGGTGCGTGTGGGTGACGTTTTGAACAAAGGCGACATTATTGCCGACGGTCCTTCTACGGACCTTGGTGACTTGGCGCTTGGCCGTAACGTGCTTGTCGCGTTTATGCCTTGGAACGGTTACAACTACGAGGACTCAATCCTGCTTTCAGAGCGTGTTGTGCGCGATGACGTGTTCACCTCTATCCACTTGGAAGAATTCGAAGTGATGGCGCGTGATACAAAGCTTGGACCTGAGGAAATCACACGCGATATTCCGAACGTTTCGGAAGAAGCGCTGAAAAACCTCGATGAAGCCGGCATTACTTATATTGGTGCTGAAGTTGGTCCGGGCGACATTCTTGTCGGCAAGATCACACCGAAGGGCGAAAGCCCGATGACACCGGAAGAAAAACTTCTGCGTGCGATCTTCGGTGAAAAAGCGTCTGACGTTCGCGATACATCCATGCGCATGTCGCCTGGTGCATTCGGTACTGTTGTTGAAGTTCGTGTATTCAACCGCCACGGCGTTGAAAAAGACGAGCGCGCAATGGCTATCGAGCGCGAGGAAATCGAGCGTCTTGCCAAAGACCGTGACGACGAGCAAACAATTCTTGACCGCAACACATATGGCCGTCTGGCTGACATGTTGAAGGGTCAGGAAACAATTGCCGGTCCGAAAGGCTTCAAAAAAGGCACTGCGATCACTGATGAAGTGCTTGATGAATATCCGCGCTCACAATGGTGGCAGTTTGCTGTTGCCGATGAAAAGGCGCAGGACGGTCTGGAGCAGCTTCGCAACCAGTACGACGAATCCAAAGGTCTGCTTGAACAGCGCTTTATGGACAAGGTCGAGAAGGTCCAGCGCGGCGACGAGATGCCTCCTGGCGTGATGAAAATGGTGAAGGTTTTTGTTGCTATCAAGCGCAAAATCCAGCCGGGCGACAAGATGGCCGGCCGTCACGGTAACAAAGGTGTGGTTTCCCGCATCCTGCCTAACGAAGATATGCCTTTCCTTGAAAATGGCGAGCATGTTGACATCGTGCTGAACCCGCTTGGTGTTCCGTCACGTATGAACGTTGGACAGATCCTTGAAACTCATTTGGGTTGGGCTTGTGCCGGTATGGGCAAAAAGATCGGTGATATGATCGACGCCTATAAGGAAAGCGGTGATATTCAACCGCTGCGCCTGACAATGGAAGATATGATCCCTGCCAATGACCGCAATGAGCCGGTTCGCGACATGGATGATGAATCTCTCGTTGTTGTCGGTGAACAGTTCCGCCGCGGCGTTTCTATCGCGACACCGGTCTTTGATGGTGCTGTCGAGCAGGAAATCAACGAAATGCTGACCAAAGCAGGTCTTGATGACAGCGGTCAGTCCATTTTGTATGATGGGCGTACAGGTGAACAGTTCGACCGTCCTGTGACTGTCGGCTACATCTATATGCTTAAACTGCATCACCTCGTGGACGATAAAATCCACGCGCGTTCGATTGGTCCTTACTCGCTTGTTACCCAGCAGCCGCTTGGTGGTAAGGCGCAGTTCGGTGGTCAGCGCTTTGGTGAGATGGAAGTGTGGGCACTTGAGGCTTACGGCGCAGCATATACCTTGCAGGAAATGTTGACCGTGAAGTCGGATGATGTTGCCGGTCGTACAAAAGTGTATGAAGCAATTGTTCGTGGTGACGATACGTTTGAAGCCGGTATTCCGGAAAGCTTCAACGTTCTCGTTAAGGAAATGCGTTCTCTCGGTCTGAATGTAGAGCTGTCTTCGACACGTTCTGCTGAAGGTGAAGAGCAAGAAGCATTGCCCGACGCAGCTGAGTAAGCGTTTGAGTTAAGCAATTGGCGATTTTATCGCCAGTTGCCATTCATCGTGACGGTTTTAGCGAATGCTTACCGCCATCTAATTTAGGGGCAGTCATTGCTCCACTGTTTAAAACGGGCTCGGCCCAAAGGAGAACGGCATGAACCAAGAGGTTGCAAATCTATTCAACCCTCAGGCCACTTCACAGAATTTCGACTCTATTCGCATTTCGATTGCGTCTCCGGAGAAAATTCTTTCTTGGTCATTCGGCGAGATCAAAAAGCCGGAAACCATCAATTACCGTACGTTCAAGCCAGAGCGTGACGGTCTTTTCTGTGCGCGTATTTTCGGCCCGATCAAAGACTATGAATGTCTTTGCGGCAAATATAAGCGTATGAAATACAAAGGTATTATCTGCGAAAAATGTGGTGTTGAGGTTACTCTCTCACGCGTTCGCCGTGAACGTATGGGCCACATCGAACTGGCAGCGCCTGTTGCGCATATCTGGTTCCTGAAATCACTGCCAAGCCGTATTGCTACGCTTCTCGACATGACTTTGAAGGACATCGAGCGGGTTCTTTATTTCGAGAACTACATTGTTACCGAGCCTGGTCTGACTTCCTTGAAAGAGCATCAGCTTCTTTCTGAAGAAGAATTCATGACGGCTGGCGAAGAGTTCGGCGAAGACCAGTTCACTTGCATGATCGGTGCGGAAGCTATTCAGACGATTCTTGCTGGGCTTGACCTGCAAAAGATTGCTGTCGAGCTGCGCGACGAGCTTGATGCGACTTCTTCCGAGCTTAAAACCAAAAAGCTTCTCAAGCGCCTTAAAGTCGTTGAGAACTTCATGGATTCAGGCAACCGTCCTGAGTGGATGATCATGACAATTATTCCGGTTATTCCGCCGGATCTGCGTCCGCTGGTTCCACTTGATGGCGGCCGCTTTGCAACATCAGACTTGAACGATCTTTACCGCCGCGTGATCAACCGCAACAATCGCTTGAAGCGCTTGATGGAATTGCGTGCGCCGGGCATCATTATCCGTAACGAGAAGCGTATGCTTCAGGAATCGGTTGATGCACTGTTTGACAATGGCCGCCGTGGCCGTGTGATTACAGGTGCCAACAAGCGTCCGCTGAAATCACTGTCCGATATGCTGAAAGGCAAGCAGGGCCGTTTCCGCCAGAACTTGCTTGGTAAGCGCGTCGACTATTCCGGCCGTTCGGTTATCGTGACCGGTCCTGAGTTGAAGCTGCACCAATGCGGTCTGCCTAAGAAAATGGCTTTGGAATTGTTCAAACCGTTTATCTATGCGCGTCTTGATGCGAAGGGTTATTCTTCGACTGTTAAGCAGGCCAAGAAGCTGGTTGAGAAAGAAAAGCCGGAAGTCTGGGATATTCTGGACGAGGTTATTCGCGAACATCCGGTTCTTTTGAACCGTGCGCCAACTTTGCACCGTCTTGGTATTCAGGCATTTGAACCTGTGCTTATTGAAGGTAAAGCGATCCAGCTTCACCCGCTTGTTTGTACAGCGTTTAACGCTGACTTTGACGGTGACCAGATGGCTGTTCACGTTCCGCTTTCTCTTGAAGCACAGCTTGAAGCCCGTGTTTTGATGATGTCAACGAACAACATCCTGCACCCAGCCAATGGTCTTCCGATCATCGTGCCTTCACAGGATATGGTTCTTGGCCTTTACTATCTGTCTATCGTTGCGGAAAACGAGCCGGGCCAAGACATGATTTTCGCTGATATGGGCGAACTGCATCATGCGCTTGATAATGGCATTGTAACGCTGCACACCAAGATCAAAGGCCGCTTCAAAACGATTGATGAAGAGGGCAACCCGGTCAACGAACTGCATGAAACAACGCCGGGCCGTATGATCCTTGGTGAGTTGTTGCCAGTGAACGCGAAAATTCCGTTCTCAATCTGTAACCAAGAGATGACGAAGAAAAATATCTCTGCGATGATTGATACGGTTTACCGTCACTGCGGTCAGAAAGAGACTGTCATCTTTGCCGACCGTATTATGGCGCTTGGCTTCAGCCACGCATGTCGTGCGGGTATTTCGTTTGGTAAAGACGATATGGTTATTCCACCGTCAAAAGCGGCGATCGTGGAAGAAACAGACAAGATCGCAAAAGAATACGAGCAGCAGTATAATGACGGTCTGATTACCTTTGGTGAGAAGTACAACAAAGTCGTTGATGCCTGGGCGAAATGTGACGACAAGCTTACTGAAGAAACAATGGCCGGTATTCAGGCTATCAAGTTCGATGAAAACGGTCGCCAGAAGCAGATGAACTCTGTTTACATGATGGCCCGTTCCGGTGCGCGTGGTTCTACCCGTCAGATGAAGCAGCTTGCCGGTATGCGCGGACTTATGGCCAAACCGTCAGGTGAGATCATTGAAACACCGATCACATCGAACTTTAAAGAAGGTTTGACCGTTAACGAGTACTTCAACTCCACACACGGTGCCCGTAAGGGTCTTGCTGATACGGCGCTTAAAACGGCTAACTCCGGTTATCTGACACGCCGTCTTGTTGACGTGGCTCAGGACTGTATCATCACAGCGAAAGATTGTGGCACAGACAAAGGTCTGACTATGTCTCCGATCGTTGATGCGGGCCATGTGGTTGCATCTATCGGTCAGCGTGTGCTGGGTCGTACGATCCTTGCCGATGTTACCGATCCTAAGTCTGATGAGGTCATCGTTCCTGCCGGACGTATGGTTGACGAGGCTGATGTCGAGCGCATCGAAGCAGCCGGTGTTCAGTCGATCCTTATCCGTTCAGCATTGACCTGTGAAATGCAGTCAGGTGTCTGTGCCGTATGTTACGGCCGTGACCTTGCACGCGGTACACCGGTCAACCATGGTGAGGCTGTTGGCGTTATTGCGGCGCAGTCAATCGGTGAGCCGGGTACTCAGCTTACAATGCGTACGTTCCACATGGGCGGTACAGCGCAGGTTGTGGACTCTTCATTCCTTGAGGCATCCTATGACGGTGTCGTGGAAATCAAGAACCGCAACATTGTTCGCAACTCTGCCGGCAACAACATTGCCATGGGCCGTAACATGTCCATCATCATTAAAGATGAGAAGGGCGATGAGCGCGCAACCCATAAGGTTTCTTATGGTTCCCGCGTTATGGTCGATGACGGCGATGTTATTAAACGTGGTCAGCGTATGGTTGAATGGGATCCGTATACACGTCCGATCATGTCGGAAGAGGCGGGTATCGTTAAGCTGGAAGACGTTGTTGACGGTATCTCTGCCGAAGAGAGCACCGATGAAGCAACCGGTATTACGAAACGCGTTGTTATTGACTGGCGTTCAAATCCGCGCGGAGCAGATTTGAAACCGGCGATTTCGGTTACCGATGCGAAGGGTGATGTTCTCAAACTCGCACGTGGAACTGATGCACGCTTCCTGCTTTCTCCAGATGCTATTCTGGCGGTTGAGCCGGGCGCGAAAGTTAAACCGGGTGATGTTATTGCGCGTATTCCTATGGAATCTGCCAAAACAAAAGATATTACCGGTGGTCTGCCGCGTGTTGCCGAACTGTTTGAAGCACGTCGTCCGAAAGACCATGCTGTCATCGCTGAAATCGATGGTACGATCCGTTACGGTCGCGACTACAAGAATAAGCGCCGTATTATCATTGAGCCAATCGAAGAGGGTATGGAGCCTGCGGAATATCTTATTCCAAAAGGTCGTCCGTTCCACCTGCAGGATGGTGACCCGATCGAGAAGGGTGATTACATTCTTGATGGTAACCCGGCACCGCACGACATTCTTGCTGTGCGTGGTGTTGAAGCACTTGCTTCTTACCTCGTTGACGAAGTTCAGGAAGTTTACCGACTTCAGGGCGTTCTGATTAACGATAAGCACATCGAAGTGATTGTCCGCCAGATGCTTCAGAAGGTGGAAATCACTGAGCCGGGCGAATCGGGTTACATCGTTGGTGACAATGTTGACCGTATCGAGCTTGAAGATGTTAACGAGCGCTTGAAGGACGAAGGCAAGAAGCCGGCTGTCGGCGAGCCTGTTCTTCTCGGTATTACGAAAGCGTCATTGCAGACACCTTCGTTCATCTCCGCGGCTTCGTTCCAGGAGACAACGAAAGTTCTGACTGAGGCTTCTATCGCCGGTAAGATCGATACGCTTCAGGGTCTTAAAGAGAACGTGATCGTAGGACGCTTGATCCCTGCCGGTACAGGCGGCGCTATGAACCAGATCCGCCGTATTGCATCTTCACGCGATACGCTGATCATTGACGAACGCCAGAAGCATTCAAATGCTGAAGCAGCAGATGCGATGCTTGAAGACATGTCCAATGAAGGCACGCCAGCAGAATAAGGCGCTGCTTTGAAACAAAGAAAAAGCCGGGGCAGTGATGCTCCGGCTTTTTTGTATTTTTACCGTTTGGCTAACCTATTTTTCTTTTCCCCAGTCAGCCAGCACATCAAACGGGTTTATTTCCTCTTCGTCGTCAATTAACCGGTTCCGGCTAGGGGACGCGTCACTGCCTTCCGGCATTTCATCATATGCAACGATGGCAACCTCACCTTCCATCGCTCCCTGATAGGCAGAAGCGTGTGGTTCCTCATCCGGCTGATCGACAAGTGTTCCGATCTGGTCGAAAGACGCTTCGGCATATCCGTCTTCCGACAAGGCATTGAGCGCTTCGCGAATGGCCGAATCGTCATCTGCTGCCTTAAGTAAAATATGCACGGCAATCGGCGGTGTGTTTTCTTCTGTCCAAACTTTTCCTAAAAGAATGAAAACAGGCTGGTCTTGATCTTCTGGAGCTTCCATAGCGGGTCCGTATTTGTGTTTTGAAGTGGCCTTGTCCTCGCATAAGCTGCTATGCAGGTAAAGCATGGATGCGATGCGGGAAAAAATAGCATGTACCCGCTTGACGTTTTGGGGGCTTGGGACTACAAAGCGGCCAACGAGTCGATGTGAGGCATCGTCGTCGGTGAGTCTATTCGCCAGATTTAAGCCTCAAACAAGTCTCATATGCGATGTATATATTTGATATCATGAAGCTTTTGCTTCCTCTGAATTACGGGCAAATCGGAAAGCCGATCTTGTCCGCTTATGTTTACGTTGTTCAATAGTGACTGGCGCAAGTGCGCCCCGAATAGAACGAAGGACGGCTTTTAATGCCTACAGTCAACCAGTTGATCCGCAAACCGCGCGTTGCGCCGGTAAAGCGAAATAAAGTTCCTGCGCTGCAGGCGAACCCGCAAAAACGCGGCGTTTGTACGCGCGTTTATACGACGACACCGAAAAAGCCGAACTCTGCGCTGCGTAAAGTTGCTAAAGTTCGTCTAACAAACGGTTTTGAAGTTATTGGTTATATCCCGGGTGAGGGGCACAACCTGCAAGAGCACTCTGTTGTTATGATCCGCGGCGGTCGTGTAAAAGACTTGCCGGGTGTTCGTTATCACATTTTGCGTGGTGTTCTTGATACGCAAGGCGTCAAAAACCGTAAGCAGCGTCGTTCAAAATATGGCGCGAAGCGTCCTAAGTAAGTTTATTGGGCGCTTTTTGTGCGCCACAACGTGAGATTATAATATGTCCCGTCGCCACAGTGCAGAAAAACGTGAGATTAACCCGGATCCGAAATTCGGTGATAAGGTTGTCACAAAGTTCATGAACGCGATCATGCTTGACGGCAAAAAGTCTATTGCCGAGCGTATCGTTTATGGTGCCTTCGACATCGTTCAAGAGAAGTCGAAAGCTGAGCCGGTTGAAATGTTCCACCAGGCTTTGGAAAATGTAGCGCCGCATGTTGAGGTTCGTTCACGCCGTGTTGGTGGTGCAACGTACCAGGTGCCTGTTGATGTGCGCCCTGAGCGCCGTCAGGCTCTTGCGATCCGTTGGATGATTGCAGCTGCGCGCAAGCGTAACGAAACAACAATGGTTGATCGTCTTTCCGGTGAGCTGCTCGATGCAGCAAATAACCGCGGCGCTGCCGTTAAGAAACGCGAAGACACGCACAAAATGGCTGACGCCAACCGTGCATTCTCGCACTATCGTTGGTAATTCGGAACTTTTTGAGAAGATAAGGCACGTATAATGGCCCGCGAATACGAACTTAAAGATTATCGTAACTTCGGTATCATGGCACACATTGATGCCGGTAAGACAACGATGACTGAGCGTATCTTGTTTTACACCGGTAAAATCCACAAGATGGCCGAAGTGCACGAAGGTGCTGCGACCATGGACTGGATGGAGCAGGAGCAGGAGCGGGGCATCACGATCACGTCTGCTGCTACGACAACATTCTGGCAAGGCCGTGACGGCAAGAAGCGTCGCTACAATATCATTGACACACCTGGCCACGTTGACTTCACGATTGAAGTTGAGCGTTCTTTGCGCGTGCTAGACGGCGCTGTTGCCTTGCTTGATGCCAATGCCGGTGTTGAGCCGCAGACCGAGACTGTTTGGCGTCAGGCTAACAAGTACAACGTTCCTCGCATGATCTATGCCAATAAAATGGACAAGACAGGCGCTGACTTTTTCAATTGTATCAAAACAGTAAAAGAGCGCTTGGGCGCCAAGCCTGCTGTTTTGCAATTGCCAATCGGCTCTGAAAGCGATTTTGAGGGCGTCGTTGATCTGATCGAAATGAAAGAGCTTGTCTGGAAGGGCGAGGAGCTTGGTGCAAGCTGGGATATTCTGGAAATTCGTGACGAATTGAAAGCGCAAGCTGAAGAATATCGCGAGATGTTGATTGAGACAGCTGTTGAAGTCGATGAAGAGGCAATGGAAGCTTATCTGGAAGGTGAAATGCCTGACAACGACAAGCTCCGTGCGCTTATTCGCAAAGGCTGTATCAACGTTGAATTCTTCCCGATGATGTGTGGAACGGCTTTTAAAAACAAAGGCGTTCAGCCGCTTCTTGAAGCTGTAACGGACTTCCTTCCTTCACCGATCGATGTGCCTGCCATTAAAGGTATCGATGTTAAGACAGAAAAAGAGACAACACGTCCGTCATCTGATGATGAGCCTGTCTCTATGCTGGCGTTCAAAATCATGAACGACCCGTTTGTTGGTACGCTAACTTTCTGCCGTATTTATTCGGGCAAGCTGGAAACAGGCAGTTCGCTTACGAACACTGTGAAGGGTAAAAAAGAGCGTATCGGCCGTATGTTGCAGATGCACTCTAATGACCGTGTGGATATTAAAGAAGCTTTCGCTGGCGACATCGTTGCGATCGCTGGTTTGAAGGAAACGACTACAGGCGATACTCTTTGCGACAACCTTAATCAGGTTATTTTGGAGCGCATGGAATTCCCTGATCCGGTTATTTCAATCGCTATCGAGCCGAAAACCAAGGGTGACCAAGAGAAGATGGGCCTTGCCCTTAACCGCTTGGCTGCTGAAGATCCGTCATTCCGCGTTCGTTCTGATGAAGAATCCGGCCAGACGATCATTTCCGGCATGGGTGAACTTCACCTCGACATTCTCGTTGACCGTATGAAGCGCGAATTCAAGGTTGAAGCGAATGTTGGCGCGCCGCAGGTTGCTTACCGTGAAACAATTACGCGTGAAGCGGAAATTGATTACACACACAAGAAGCAGTCTGGTGGTTCTGGTCAGTTCGCGCGTGTTAAAATCGTATTCGAACCAAACCCAGAGGGCGAGGATTTCGCATTCGAATCCAAGATCGTTGGCGGTAACGTTCCTAAGGAATACATTCCGGGTGTTGAAAAAGGCATTCAGTCTGTTATGGACGCTGGTCCTGTTGCCGGCTTCCCGATGTTGGGTGTTAAAGCAACGCTTCTTGACGGTGCATACCACGACGTTGACTCATCTGTTCTTGCCTTTGAAATCGCTGCCCGTGCAGCGTTCCGTGAAGGCGCTCAGAAAGCCGGTGCCCAGTTGCTTGAGCCAATCATGAAGGTTGAGGTGGTAACACCTGAAGACTACATGGGTGATGTGATTGGTGACTTGAACTCACGTCGCGGTCAGATTGCCGGAACTGAGTCCCGCAATATCGACACAGTCATCAGCGCTATGGTGCCGCTGGCTAACATGTTCGGTTACGTGAACTCACTTCGCTCAATGAGCCAAGGTCGCGCACAGTACACAATGGTATTTGACCATTATGATCCGGTTCCGCAGGCAGTGTCTGACGAAATCAAGAAAAAATACGCTTAAGTTATCTTTCGCGAAACTTATTTGAACTAACTCGCCGCTTAGCGGCATGAATGGAGAAAAAAATGGCCAAGGAAAAGTTTGAGCGCAATAAGC
>NZ_JXMU01000042.1 GCF_001293565.1 Ahrensia marina
CCGGTTCCCACTTTTCCTGACATGCTCTAAAAATCGACCGCGATACCCTTAACTTCCCAGTCGCCAAAGCGTGCCGGGTCCTCGCCGCCGCGACCACCGATTTCTTTTGCGCGCTTTTCTTTGTCTTCTTCCATCTTGATGCGCCTTGCTTCGGCTTCTTTCAGCGCACGCTGTGCGGCTGCCGGAAGCTGAGTGAAACTGCGTGACGGGGCCGTCTCAAGTTCACCGCTGTCATTTGTGCCGCTGTGGGCCTGTTCATTCGCGCTCATTTTATTCACCATTGGAAAACTGGCCTTTATGATACCATATATGGGAAGAAAGATAATCAGATCCAGAACAAATTAGGTGCGGATATCCGATGAATTTAGTCAAAACAGCAATGCTTATCTCATTCATGACGGCCTTGTTTATGGGGGTCGGTTATATGATTGGCGGTTCGGGCGGTATGATGATCGCTTTGGTCGTCGCCCTTGCAATGAACGCATTTTCTTATTGGAACTCCGATAAGATGGTGTTGCGAATGCACAATGCCAAGGAAGTCGACGCAAAATCAGCGCCTGAATATTACGGCATGATTGAAGATTTATCTGCCAATGCGGGACTGCCTATGCCGCGGGTCTATATCATCAATGAAGATCAGCCCAATGCGTTTGCGACGGGCCGTAACCCTGAAAATGCCGCTGTTGCGGCGACAACAGGTCTTTTGAATATGCTGTCACCGGAAGAGGTGGCCGGTGTGATGGCGCACGAACTGGCGCATGTGCAGAACCGTGACACACTGATTATGACGATTACGGCAACGCTTGCCGGTGCCATTTCGATGCTCGGTAACTTTGCGTTGTTTTTTGGCGGGCGTAATAACAACAGCCCCTTTGGCTTTATTGGCGTGTTGGCGGCAATGATTGTGGCCCCGTTTGCAGCGATGATTGTTCAAATGGCGATCAGCCGGACACGTGAATATTCAGCGGACAAGCGGGGTGCGGAAATTTGCGGCCGTCCCGACTGGCTGGCAAGCGCTCTGGTGAAAATCGCAGGCGCATCCGGCCGTAGCGTGAATATGACGGCTGAGCGCAATCCTGCAACGGCCCATATGTTTATTATCAATCCGCTTAATGGATCGGGCGCTGATAATTTGTTCTCGACCCATCCCGATACGCAAAACCGTGTGAACGCATTAATGGCGATGGCCGAAGAATTTGGCGGGCAATCACACGAAACATCACAGCCGCCATTGGCACGCGGTAAGAGTTCCGTTACAGAATTGCCTTCGGCCAAAAGCGGACGCAAACGCGGATCGTCCGGTATTCCCAATACCGGTGGCAAAAGTGAAAAGTCTTCATCCACCAAGCCGATGCCTTGGGGGCGCGGCAAGGAAAATGACCGGTGAACGACCAAAAATCGAAACGTGACGAAGTGCGCGCCCGCAATCGCAAAGCGCGGCGGCCAAACCAATCCGATACCAACAACAACCGTGGCGAGGCCGATAAGCCCGGCCTTGCGGTGAGGCGCACAGCGCACAGGCTGCTTGGCGCGATTATCGAGACCAACACGTCCTTTGATGCGCTTACCGATGACACACATGGTCATCCGCACTATTTGTCGCTGAGCAGACGTGACCGTGCATTGCTGCGAGCTATATTGATGGTTGCGTTGCGTTTCCGCACAGAGCTTAGCGATGTGCTCGACAGCTTTATCGACAAGCCCTTGCCGGCAGGCGCAACGGCCTTGCAGACGGTTTTGCATGTTGCGCTGGCGCAAATTTTGTTCCTTGATGTGCCGGATCACAGCGCCGTTGACCTCGCTGTTGAATCGGCAAACCGTGATCCGCGCCTAAAGCGCTTCGCGTCATTGGTAAACGCCGTGACGCGGCGCGCCGTGCGCTCCAAGCAAAAAGTGCTTGATAAAATTGCAAATACTGCACCGCGCTCATCGCCGTGGTTTTCTGAGCGTTTAATTGAGGTTTACGGCGCTGAAAAAGCAACTGCTATCGAAATGATGCACCGTGTTGAAGCGCCGCTGGATTTCACCGTAAAGCATCCGCAAGACGCTGAAAAATGGGCCGCAGCGCTTGGGGCTGAGCTGTTGCCATTTGGCACTTTGCGCCGTCCGCACGGCGATAGTGATGTTTCATCACTGCCCGGTTTTGACGATGGTGCGTGGTGGGTGCAGGATGCTGCCGCCGCGCTGCCTGCAAAATTATTCGGTACTCTGGATGGGAAACGGGCGCTTGATTTGTGTGCTGCGCCGGGGGGTAAGACCGCGCAGCTTGCTGCCGCAGGGGCCAACGTTACCGCACTTGATATGTCTGCCAACCGTTTGAAGCGGCTGAATGAAAATCTGACACGCTTGGGCTTGCAGGACAATTGCGAAACGGTTGTGTCGAGCCTGTTTGACTTCCAGCCGGACGGATTATTCGATGCGGTTTTGTTGGATGCGCCTTGCTCGTCAACCGGCACTGTGCGCCGTCACCCGGATGTACCCTGGACGAAAACGCCTCAGGATATATCAAAACTTGCGGATCTTCAGGCAAGAATGCTGGCAAAAGCCGCACAATTTGTGGCGCCGGAAGGTGTTCTGATCTTCTCGAACTGCTCGCTGGATCCGCTTGAAGGCGAAGATGTAGCACGTGCTTTTGCACAAGCTGAAACAATGTTCGAAATCGTGCCCGTTGAAGGTTCTGCTATAGCGGGGCTTGAAACATGTGTGACACCGGAAGGGTTTGTCCGCACGACACCGGCGGACTTTAACCGCGAGGGTAATGCTGACGGTTCCGGACTTGATGGATTTTTTGCCGCTGTTTTTAAACGCCGTGGATGAATTTCGCCAGCGTAACGAATTGGCTTTGTATTAAGGCTATGATCGTTTAGCCTCTATTACTGGATGAGTGGTGGGGGCAACTTTTTTGAGCAGCCTGTCGAATTTTGCAAAGCCGGAATATCTGCGTGTGGGGGCAGAGCTTGTACTGGAGCGGGTCAAAAGCCGTTTGCAGGCCGGACCTCTATGGTGGTTTCGCTTTGTTGGTCACACGGCTGAGCGCCTGTTGTTTACGCCTTCGTGCATCCGCCCTTCCGATCCTCTGGTGGCCCGCGACATCTATCAGGGACGTTTTACATTTTCGGGCCGTACTGTTGAAACCGGCACCGCTTCTGTTTTCGAGGTCGAAGCACCATCTCCGGCTTGGGAGAACGGATTACACAGTTTTCGCTGGCTGAGACATTTGAATGCCGCTGATACCGAACTGGCTTCCGAAAATGCGCGTGCTTTGATCAATAGCTGGCTTAACGGGCCGGGAAAACGCATTGTCGGTGTCAGTTGGGAAGCTGATATTTGCGCGGCCCGTCTGACCGCATGGTTGCAACATGCGCCTTTTATCCTGCGTAACAGCGAACACTCGTTTTACCGCCGGTTTCTGGCCTCTATCAGCAAACAAATGCGTTATCTGCGCGCGTTTGCGCGTGGATGTGAGGATGATTTGAAGCTGCTGAAAGTCCGCATTGCTTTGGCGATGACATCGCTCACGCTGACGACACATGGCAAAACACGGGTGCGTGCCGCTCGTAATCTTGAATATCAACTCAAGCGGCAAATTTACACCGATGGCGGTCATGTCTCGCGTAATCCTGATGTTATCGCGGATATTCTTTGCGAGTTGTTGCCGCTTTCGCAGCTTTATATCGCCGCATCAAAACCGGTGCCGTCAGAATTATTGCGTGCCATTGACCGGCTTTTCCCGATGTTGCGGTTCTTTCGCCATTCTGATGGCAGTGTTGCCCAGTTCCATGGATCGGGTATCGGCGATGCGGATATTTCGGCTGCGGTTTTGCGTCATGATGTAACCAATGGACAGCCGAACGCTATCGCCAACCAAAGTGCCTATCAGAAACTGATGGAAAATGATGCGGTTGTCATCGCGGATATCGGGCGGCCAGTGGCTGGATATAACGGTGTTAAAACTCATGCGAGTACGCTGGCTTTCGAATTTTCAAGCGGCCGCAACCGTCTGATTGTCAATGCGGGTGTCGACCGGCTGTGCCGTGATATTTATGAGGCACCGGCGCGTGCAACCGCAGCGCATTCAGCATTGGTGCTCGATGATAAATCTTCCGCACAGTTTGCGGTTTTCAGCACCGGCAGGCGGCGCCATACGCGGCTATTGCGCGGGCCTACAATCGTGGAAACCCAGCCCTGGAAGACCGACAATGGCGAGGGGTTCAGCGCACGTCATAATGGCTATCTGCATGCCACTGGCCTTTGGCATGAACGCGGTATTTTGCTGGCCCACTCCGGTAAACGTCTTGATGGTTACGACAGGCTGACACCTGACAGCGCCGTTCATAAGACGCGACATAAAGCCGATATCAGGTTTCACCTTCACCCTTCAATACAGGTGGCGGAAGCCGGTGATTATCTGCAAATCAAAACCGACCGCGGCGAGATTTGGCAATTCAGTGCGGTCAATCAGAAACCCAAGATTGAAGAGAGCATCTTTCTTGCCGGTATTAGTGGGCCGGTTTATAATTGGCAGATTGTGGTTTCATTTGAATATCCCGAACTTGACAGTGTGACGTGGCGCTTTGAGCGTCTGTAACAAAAAACTGTGGCTTTTTGCCTGATTTACGCGCCAGCATGGCCAACCAGCCCCGCTAATGCTATGGCGGCGCCAACTCCACTTCATTTTGGCTTCCAGCAGGCAATATATCATGGCAATCGCATCTAAGAATATTACTCCGCCCGACCGCGTTGAGGTTAAACGCGCGCTTCTTTCCGTTTCTGACAAGACCGGATTAATTGACTTTGCAAAGGCGCTTGTCAGCCACGGTATCGAACTGGTTTCCACCGGCGGGACGCGCAAGGCGATTGCAGATGCGGGCCTGCCTGTTCTCGACATTAGCGAAGTAACCGGCTTTCCTGAAATTATGGATGGCCGCGTCAAGACGCTTCACCCGTCCGTTCACGGCGGCTTGCTTGCCGTACGTAATGATCCTGACCATGTCGCCGCGATGGAAGAGCACAACATTGTCGGCATCGATCTGGTGGTGGTCAATCTCTATCCGTTTGAAGAGGTCGTTGCACGCGGTGAAGACGAGGCAACCACGATTGAGAACATTGATATTGGCGGGCCTGCAATGGTGCGTGCATCGGCCAAAAACCACGGCCATGTAGCCATCGTTACCGATGCGGGCGACTATGACGAGGTGCTTGCCGCTTTGAACGCAAATAATGGTGCGACGGATTTGGCGCTCAGAAAACAACTGGCCTTGCGCGCATTCCGCCGTACGGCAAGCTATGATGCGATGATTGCAAACTGGATGGTCGGGGTAATTGATGATGATGGCTTCGGGCGTCATGATGCGCTTGGCGGTACGCTGGCGCTCTCCATGCGCTACGGTGAAAACCCGCACCAGAATGCATCGCTCTATTTGACAGGCGATAAGCGTCCGGGCGCGGCAACCGCCAAGCTTATTCAGGGCAAAGCGCTTTCTTATAACAATATCAATGATACGGATGCCGCGTTCGAGCTTGTGAGCGAATTTTCAAGCGACAAGCCAGCGGTTGCAATTATCAAACATGCCAATCCGTGCGGTGTCGCGACAGGGGACAGTCTGCTGGACGCTTACGGGCGCGCATTTGACTGTGACCGTACATCGGCTTTCGGCGGTATTGTTGCTTTGAACCAGACACTTGATGCTGAAGCGGCAGAGGCAATTCTGGGCGTGTTTACTGAAGTTGTGATTGCGCCTTCAATTTCGCAAGAAGCGCGAGAGCTGTTTGAGAAAAAGCCCAATATTCGCCTGCTAGAAACAGGCATGCTTGCCGATCCGCGCGCGGCAGGTTTTACACTCAAAACAATCGCTGGCGGCTATCTGAAACAAAACCGCGATGCGGCTGTTGTTGACGATATGGATTTGCGCTGCGTGACAAAACGCGAGCCTACACCGCAGGAAATGGCCGATCTTATTTTCGCCTTCCGTGTTGCCAAACATGTAAAGTCCAACGCGATTGTTTATGCCCGTGACGGGGCAACCGTCGGTATTGGTGCTGGCCAGATGAGCCGTGTTGATTCCAGCCGTATTGCCGCGCGCAAAGCGATTGATGCCGCCGAGGCGATGGGCATTGATGAACCGATGACAAAAGGGTCTGCGGTTGCATCCGATGCGTTCTTCCCGTTTGCCGATGGTCTTCTTGCTGCTGCTTCTGCTGGCGCAACCTGCGTTATCCAGCCGGGCGGTTCAATGCGTGACGATGATGTTATCGCGGCGGCGGACGAGCACAATATTGCGATGGTGCTGACGGGCAACCGGCACTTTAGGCACTAAAACAAACTTGGTGGAATTATCCAAGCTGATGGAATAATCTAGGCGCCCTCACAATCCTTGTTGAGGGCGCTTTTTATTTAGCGCATACGCCGCGCAACATACTGCGGTTTATTGGCCGGATAGGGTGTGCTGTAAAGAATTGCGCTGCCCGCAATGAGGAAGATGACGATCATTGCCATGCCAAGGCGCGGGGAATTGGTCATATCGGTGACAATTGCCACAGCCAACGGGGCGGCAAAGCTGGTTGCGCGACCCGCCAGCGCATAGATGCCGAAATAACGGCCTGCATCTTCCGGCTCGACACTGCGCGCCATATAGGAGCGCGATGATGCCTGTACCGGCCCAAATGCAATGCCGATCAACAGACCGAAGACGAGATAGGCTTTTTCCGCGGCCGTTGCGAAGAGACCGCCGGGATCATCGGTTGAAAACTGCATCAATCCAAACAGTGTAAAGCCCGGTCCGGTGGACACGATGCCGATTGTCGCGATGATAAGGCAGATAATGGACAGCTGAACGATCACCTTGGAGCCGAACAGGCTGTCCATACGGCCCGCGGCTAGACAGCCGCCTATGGCAACAATGTTCAAAATAATGCCGAATATTCCAATTTCAGTGATCGACCACTGGAACATGGCCGCTGCAAAAGCGCCGCCAAGGGCCAGCAACGCATTAACGCCGTCCTGATAAATCATACGGGCAATCAGAAAGCGCAAAAGCCCAGACTTGCGGCGCACTTCGCCAAGTGTTTCTTTCAAGTCTTTCAGGCCAAGCTTGACCGCCTGTCCGAGCGGTTTTCCTGCAGCGGCTGATGTATCAGGCGTAAACAGAAACATTGGCAGGATGAATATAAAATACCAGATTGCTGAAATTGGACCGGCTGCGCGGGCATCTTCACCAAGTGCCGGATCAATGCCAAACAAGGGGGTCATGCCGATTAATGTTTTGCCTGTGATGTCATCGCCAGCAAGAGCCAGAATGATAAAGATCAGAACGATCATTCCGCCTGCATAGCCAAGGCCCCACGCAATGTTGGAAACCTTGCCCACATCCTTGGACGGGATGAGGCGCGGCATCATGGAATCATTGAACACGGTTGAAAATTCAGCTGCGACCGAGGCCAGTGTAAAAGCGGTTACCACCCAAAATAAACTGGAGCCGGGCGCTGCCCACCACAAGGTGAAAAGCATGGCGATTTTCACTGCGGCAAAAGCGGCAATCCACGGTTTTCGCGGACCGGTTTGATCGGCAATTGACCCCAGAACCGGCGACAGTATTGCGATAATAAACCCGCCCGCCGCTATGCCATAGCCCCAGGCGGCTTGTCCTGCTGCCGGATTTTCGGCCATTTTAGAGACGAAATAGGGCCCGAAGATAAATGTTGTCACAACCGTAAAGAAGGGTTGTGCTGCCCAGTCAAAGAACATCCATCCCCAGATGCCTTTTCTTTGTATTGCAGGCTGCTCAAAGGCATCTGGTTTGGTATCGGTCATATTTATATCCGTTTAGCCGACAAGATCGGTCAGTAAGCCGGCGGCTACAGTGAGCCGCGAGACTGTCAAATCAGATTTATCTGTCAGGTCAGATATCCGTTCCTGAACGCGAGAAATACGGGTCTCATTGGCCCCATGCCATGCTTTTACAGCCTCTGCCGCTTCCAGCTTGCTGTTTGAAAGCGCAGAGATCGTTATGGCGTTGCGCGCGGTATGAATTGTGTCGAGCGCACGTTGCTGGGCCAGCCCGTCAAAGTAATCTCCGGTTTCCAGAAGGTTGGCAAGATGCTCCAGGCGGCCAATCTTGAATGTGTTGGAAACGGCAAAGAGCGCTTGTGCAACTTCCAGAATGTCGCGCTCTGTGGCATCCATGATTGCCGCCATATCCGGCGCCATTGTCAGTATCGGCAGGAGTGCAAGACGTTTGGCTTGTGCATCGCTCAGTCCGCAGCCTTTAAATTTCTGATGGCGTTCTTTTGCCCAGTCATTCAAATATTGCGGAATGATCGACATCAGTTTGCCTTCAAGCGCATCGCGGATCGCAGACAGGCGCGATACATGATCCGCAATAGCAAGATCATCATTGACCGTTTTTATAAAACCGCTAATGGCGGTGCGTTGCGAGTCAGATAAGTCTTTATAGAGCGCGAGCTGCTCATCGCCTGTCACCTTCCCGTCAAGTGCATCAATGGCCGCGTTCAATTGCGGTAAATTATAAGCATCGCGGGTAATCACATGCGCACGCACGATTGTAGAAGGCAAAACACCGGTCGCATCTTCAAAGCGGCTGATGACGGAAGGTCCGCCCTTATTGACCACTTCATTGGCAAGGACTGTGCCGATGATTTCGCGGCGCAAACGGTGTGTTCTGATGTTTTCCGCAAAGTCTTTCTGCATTTTCTTCGGAAAATATCCCATCAGATATTTTTCCAGATACGGGTCGTCCGGCACATCCGAAGCGACCAGATCATCAAGCAAGACGATCTTTGCATATGAAAGGAGAACGCCGATCTCTGACCGTGTGAGGCCTGTGCCGCTCGTGGCGCGTTCGGCTAACTCTTCATCATTGGGCAGGTCTTCAACTTCACGGTTAAGAAGACCGCGGTCTTCTAAAGATTCCATGAGACGTTTTTGAACCGACAGCATGGACGCGCCGCGCTCATGTGTCCGGCTGATTGTCAGCGTCTGCTCATAGTTATTTTCCAATACCAGTTCAGCAACGGTATCGGTCATCGCTTCCAGCAGCTTGTTGCGTTTCTCACGCGGCAAACTGCCGTCGCGCATTGATGGCGCAAGTGCAATTTTGATGTTCACTTCCACGTCTGATGAGTTAACGCCGGCCGAGTTGTCTATCGCATCCGAGTTACAACGTCCGCCCAGCAAGCCGTACTCAATGCGGCCCGGCTGTGTGACGCCAAGGTTCGCGCCTTCGCCCAGCACTTTGGCCCGGACTTCCTTGGCTGTGATGCGGATTGGATCATTGGCCTTGTCGCCGACCTCTGAATTGTTTTCATGGCTGGCCCGTATATAGGTGCCGATTCCGCCGAACCAGAACAGTTCAACCTCTGCTTTCAGGATTGCTGTTAGGATTTCGGTTGGCGATGCTTTGGTCTTATCAAGGCCGATAGCATCGGCCGCCGCTTTGGATAAAGTAATAATTTTTTGGCTGCGCGGGAATATGCCGCCGCCTTTTGACAGTTTCTTTGTGTCATAATCCTGCCAGCTGCTGCGGCCCAAATTAAAGACACGCTCACGCTCTTTGTACGAAGTGGCCGGATCGGGGTCCGGGTCGATGAAAATATCGCGGTGGTCAAATGCGGCAATCAGCTTGATCTGTTTTGACAAAAGCATGCCGTTGCCGAAAACATCACCGGACATGTCGCCGACACCGGCGACTGTGAACGGCTCTTCCTGAATGTCCTTGTCCATTTCACGGAAGTGCCGTTTGACCGCCTCCCAGGCACCACGCGCTGTAATGCCCATTTTTTTATGGTCATAGCCGGCAGAACCGCCTGACGCAAAAGCATCATCAAGCCAGAAGTCATGGCTTTGGGAAATGCCGTTTGCGGTGTCGGAAAATGCGGCTGTGCCTTTGTCGGCTGCCACAACAAGGTAAGGGTCATCGCCGTCGTGACGCACGGTGCGCGGCGGTACAATAACTGTATCGCCATCCAGATTGTCGGTCAGCGATAGGAGCGAAGAAATAAATGTCATATAGGCCGAGCGGCCTGCTTCATAAATTTCATCGCGCGTACCGTTGTGCGGCAGGCGCATCGGGTAGAATGCACCTTTTGAACCGACCGGAACGATAACTGCATTTTTAACCTGCTGGGCTTTAACCAGTCCGAGCACTTCGGTGCGATAATCCTCCGAGCGGTCAGACCAGCGAAGTCCGCCGCGGGCAATTGGGCCAAAGCGCAAATGCAAACCTTCTACATCGGGCGCGAACACATATATTTCGCGGTAAGGTTTTGGCGCCGGAATACCGTCAATGCGCTGCGGGTCGAACTTGAATGCGATATTTTGTTTTGGCCGGCCGTTTTCATCACGCTGGAAATAGCTGGTGCGTAACGTCGCCTCTATCAGGTTGAGGAAGCGGCGGATAATCCGATCCTCATCAATGCTTGGCACATCGGAAAGGCTGTCATTGATGGCAGCCTTGATGTGTTTTTCGGTGACCTTGGTATCTTCTTCTGGGTCGGCAGCACGATCGGGATTAAATCTGGCATCGAACAGATCAAAGAGCTGGCGTGCGATATGGCTGTGCTTGATCAGCGTTGAGGCAATATATTCCTGGCTGAAAGATATGCCTGCTTGTTTGAGATAGCGGCCATAAGCACGAAGAGCGGTTACCTGACGCGCATCAAAGCCAGTTGACAGAACAAGGCCGTTATAACGGTCATTTTCATTGCCACCGGCCCAGACAGAGATAAAACTTTCTTCGTAAAGAACGCCTTCATCTTCCATCGGAACGGCGTCGCCGGAAGCGCTTTCAAGGCGCATTTCATGCAAGAAAATCGAGATGGGGCCGTTGGGTTCCGTAGGCTTGAGCGTTACTTCGTAACTGAGCTCGTCGATCACGCGAAAGCCCATATTTTCCAAAATCGGAACACGCTCCGACAATGGCACCGGTGCGCCAAGATGATAGATGCGAAGCGCAGCAGAAGATTTGCTGTCTGTATCATCTGTTACAGCATGAAAGTCTGCTGCAATGGGATGTTCGGTCGACAATTTCTCAAGATAATCGACGTCGCGAACAGCCTGCGCTGCGCTCACGGTGTCGCGGTATACATCACTGAACGAGAAGCGGTTAAACGCCACCGCATCAAGGTCGGGTTCATCGCGCAGCGCGTCTTCCCATGTGCGGATGATATTGCTGACAGTGCGCTCCAAAGAGGCTTGCGTCGGCTTTGGTGTTTCACCGGACCGGCGGCCGATAATAACATGGACGCGCGCGAGCATGCCTTCGGGAATGGCCGGATAATAAGCTGACACATGCCCTTCATAGGCAACGGCAAGCGCCGCGCATATTTTTTCGCGGTTCTCGGATGAATAACGGTCGCGCGGCACATAAACGATTGCTGAGACGAAACGGTCAAACGGATCAATGCGGCTTAAAACCCGCACTCTTGGCCGGTCTGTCAGTGCCAATATTGCTTCGGCATTGCGCAACAGCGTTGTTGAATCGACCTGAAACAATTCATCGCGCGGATAGTCCTCAAGAATATTGAGAAGCGCCTTTCCTGAATGGCTATCGGCTTCATAATCCGAACGCGCGATCACCGTTTCAATTTTGGATTTGATATAAGGAACACGCTTGACCGATCGCGTGTAAGCGGCTGACGTGAAGAGGCCGACGAGACGTATTTCGCCAGACAGCTTGCCTTTTTCATTGTATTTCTTGATGCCGATATAATCCATATAGGTGCGGCGATGGACGACTGATTTGACGTTGGCTTTTGTTACGATCAGAACATCGCGGCCGGTCAGAAAGGCGCGGATTTCGGGTGTTGTCGTAACGGCCTCGTCACCGCGCCGTAGAACATGAATATCCGGATCTTCCAGAATGCCAAGAGCAGGTTGGTCGGCGCGTACCAGCTTGCCCGTTTTCTCGCCGCCAACATAATTATATTCGCGAATGCCAAGGAAGGTGAAATTGTCGTCGCGCAGCCACGACAAAAATTCAATTGCTTCCTGAATGTCTTTTTTGCGTGCCGGTGTCACACCCTCCGTCAGCGCATGAACAATATCGTTCATCTTGCTCTGCATTGGGTGCCAGTCACGAACAGCTGCTTTTACCTGCGCCAGTGTTGAGACAATATCGTTTTTAAGCGCCTGACGCGCGTCGTCTTCCATCGGCGGCAGTACCGCGACGATAATACTGGTTTTAACCGTCTCCTCACGCGCAAGACCCGGGCGGGCTTTATCGACAATTTCAAAGTTTTTGGCAGTGTGCTTCACATCCAGAACGGGATGGACAACCATGTGAACGTCGGGTGCTTTTTCGTTGATTTCGCCCAGTACACTATCAAACAGGAAAGGCTTGTTTTCATTGATGACCGATACAATCGTCATCGGCTTGCCCAGTTCATCTGACGTGCTTTGAACCTCGACGATTGAATCGCTCTTCTTGTGCGTCAATAGTGCTTCGGCAGTAAGCTTGATCGCCGCAGCCAACGTGTCGCTTTCAATAATGGCCAAGTCTTCGGTATAGGCCGCACTCAATAATGGTTCGGCAAGGGCCTTTTCCGAAGCCGTCAGTTTCGCGCTGACTTCCTGAAGTATACGTTTTGCGGATGCGGTTAGCGTTTTCGCCATTTTAGTCTCCCGTTCGTTGCACTTGGCGGCAATCTGGCATTACCATAGCAGAGCATATTTTACTTGCAGTATAAAATTGCCATTTGTCTGTTTTCAAAAATATGTCACACACTTAACAGTAGAAATGACCGCGAGGATGATCGCTATGGCCGGGAAAAACACTGATGAAGAACGTCGCCGTGAATCTGATCGTATTCTTGATTCGGTCAACACCAATTCGGAATTACTTGGAACTTCATCCTTGGTCCGCACGGCCAATAAAACGCGGGATCATTTGATGGGGGCTGACTCTGATCCGGATGATAAAGTCGAGATTTGGGGCAAACGCATCGGGCGGGGGCTGTCTATTGTATTCTTCATCGGTCTGGCCATCTGGCTGTTTAATTTTCTTACACGCGGCGCACCATGAGTAATTTTATGCGCAAGCCGGCTGTCATTGTCATATCAAGCCATGTTGCCCGTGGATCGGTTGGAAACCGCGCTGCGGTATTTGCGCTTGAAAGCCTCGGTTTTCCCGTATGGGCTGTGCCGACCGTTACTTTGCCCTGGCATCCGGGCCACGGCAAAGCGACACGTATCGTGCCTGAAGATGCCGAGTTCGATGCTTTCTTAAATGATTTGCTGGGGTCGAAATTCATTGATGAAGTCGGCGCGGTACTGACGGGCTATCTTGGTTCTTCACGGCAGGCGCAATCGATTGGAAAATTCGTTGCGGGCCTGCGCAAGAAAAACCCTGATCTGGTTTATGTTTGTGATCCGGTGATAGGCGATGAAGGCGGGCTTTATCTTCCTGAAGAAACGGCAAGCGTAATCCGCGATACGCTTATTCCAAAAGCCGACCTGATAACGCCGAACCGGTTTGAGTTTGAATGGCTGATCAACGCTAGGCTTGATGATAATAATGCAATTGTTGAACAGGTCAGAAAGGCAGATGTGCCGCGCGCGATCATTACATCCGCATTTGGCCTGTTAAAAGGCGGTATCGGCAATCTGTTTGTTGATGACAATAGTGCGTGGCTGGCAGAGCACCGCAAATTATCACATGTGCCAAGCGGTACCGGAGATTTAACGGCGGCGCTTGTTTTGGCGCGTTATCTATCCGGTATGAGCGCAAGCGATGCGCTGCATGTGTCAACTCAAGCCGTCTTTGAAGTTTTGAACAATACGGCCAAACGCGGCGCTGATGAATTGACCTTGGAGCAGGACATACAAAGTTTGCGGCAGCCGCGATCCATGGTGCAGATGCGCGCCATCGGTCCTTCTTATGTCCCCAAACGGCCTTGTTAGCGGTTTGCGTACAATAGGATTCACGGATAAATTATCGAGCGTATAGGTGAGTTGGGAGATGTTGAAAATGAATAGACTTGTTTTGGCGTGTCTGGCTTTGGCTTTGGTGCCGGCAGCCGCTTTTGCCGAGAGCAAGGCGGTCTCTGTGGGCTTGGTCAATGCGTGGTACGCGGCTTTATCACCTGCCAATAAATTGCCTGAAATGCAGTTTGAAATTACACGACTGCTGTCTGATTCTGCCACCATCGAATTGAAAGATCTTAATACAATCCAGACAAAGGCCGAATTTGTGGAAAGTCTTGAAGGGTGGGAGGCTGCGATTAAAGGCGGCCGTGTTTCGCACAAGATTGATGCGGCTTCGACGATGAACAATGTTATTGCGACCGCCTGTTATGATTTCGGCGGCAATGCGGTGATGACGCGGGAGGTTTTCGATATCGTGGATATGCGTATCACACGATCTGTGCAGGAAACCATAGCTGAACGTTGCGACGACTTCTAACCGGTTTCATTTGGAGACAATATATATGCTTAGTGTAATCCCGCTGATGATCATTCCGTTCATCGCCTATAATGTTATTCTGGTAACGGGGGCCTCGGTGAACCCTTGGGACGGGACCGTTTTTTCGGTTACGTTGATTTCAGGCGGGCAGTGGACGATGAGCCTTGGTGCATTGCTGCTGGCTGTCGGTCTGTTGTTTCTGTTTTTTGAAATATTGAAATCAACACGCACCTCCAACACTTCGGTGCTGGATCATTTGTTCTCGACGATTGTGTTTATCGCATTTCTGGTCGAGTTCTTAATCGTTCCGGGCGCATCCACGTCAATTTTCTTCCTGTTGATGATTATGGCTCTGATCGATGTTATGGCCGGATTTTCGGTGTCGATCAGATCAGCGGGACGAGACGTGTCTTATAATTAGAGCATGTCAGGAAAAGTGGGAACCGG
>NZ_JXMU01000043.1 GCF_001293565.1 Ahrensia marina
ATTTAAGTGGCTCGGCCATGCTTTCGCCAACGGCTTTATATCCGGCGAAGTGAATGACCGATTCACATTCGTGATCTTCAAGCGTTTTTTGAACAAGTTCAGGGTTACGTATATCACCCTCGATAAAAACAGGTTCTTGCTGGAAAAGCTGATTTAACCGGTCAAGCACTCCGGAGGACGAGTTGGAGAAATTATCCAGAATAACAGGTGTGTAACCGGCCTCTTTAAGCTCCACATAAGTATGTGAACCAATATAGCCGGCACCACCTGTTACAAGGATTTTTTTAGTCATCTTCAAGCGGTGCAATAATACCGCGTTTTGCCAAATCTGCGATGATGGCATCGGCAGATTGTTCAGCGGACAACTCGGTTGTATTTACGGTCATGTCTGCGTTCTCCGGCACTTCATAAGCAGAATCAATACCTGTGAAGTTTTTAATCTCACCGGCACGTGCCTTCTTGTAAAGCCCTTTTACATCGCGTTCTTCGGCCACGCTCAGAGGCGTGTCGACATATACCTCAATAAATTCGCCATCCTTGACCATATCACGCGCCATGCGGCGTTCGGCGACAAATGGCGAGATGAATGAAACAAGCGTTATCAATCCGGCATCAACCATGAGCGAAGACACTTCTGCGACGCGACGGATATTTTCAACACGGTCTGTGTCTGTAAAGCCGAGATCCTTGTTCAAGCCATGGCGGACATTATCGCCATCGAGCAGCATCGTATGATAACCGGCCGAAGTCAGCTTTTTCTCAAGAACATTCGCAATTGTCGATTTGCCGGAACCTGAAAGCCCAGTGAACCACAATACACATGGCTTTTGGCCTTTTAGACCAGCACGTGCTTCTTTGTTCACTTCTGTTGCCTGCCAATGGACATTGGACGAGCGGCGAAGAGCGAAATTGAGCATGCCCATACCGACGGTGGCATTGGACAATTTGTCAATCAGAATAAACCCGCCCGTTTCACGGTTCGCGCTATATGGATCAAAAGCAATATTCCGGTCCAGCGAGATATTACAGATGCCGATTTCATTGAGTGCAAGATTTCGCGTTGCCTCGTGCGCCATCGTGTTGACGTCGATCTTATATTTAGGAGTCGCCAGTGTTGCCTGCGCGTTCGTGGCGCCGCACTTCATGATGTAGGTACGGCCGGGGAACATTTTTTCATCCGACATCCAGATGAGCTTGGCTTCGAACTGGTTACCTATTTCAGCAGGTTCGCCTGCCTTACAAATCAAATCACCGCGTGAAATGTCGATCTCATCATTAAGCGTCAATGTGATGGACTGACCGGCAACCGCTTCTTCCAGTTCGCCATCCATAGTGACGATTGATTTGACTGTGCTTTCCTTGGCCGATGGCAAAACCTTGATCCTATCACCGGCTTTAATCGTGCCGCCTGCAATCTGGCCGGCAAAACCACGGAAGTCCAAATTCGGACGGTTTACCCATTGTACAGGTAACCTGAACGGCAAAGCCTGATCAACAGCATCAATGGCTACATCTTCAAGATGCTGCATTAGGGTTGGACCGGAATACCAGCTCAGATTTTCACCGCGCTCAACAACATTATCACCGGCAAGCGCCGACATTGGTATCGTCGTGATGTTGAAATCGGCATCCAACGTTTCGGCAAACTCACGGTAAGCCACATCAATGTCATTGAATGTCTGTTGGTCGTAATCCACCAAATCCATCTTATTGACCGCAAGAACCACGTTACGAATGCCTACACTGGAGGCAATAAATGAATGGCGGCGTGTCTGGGTTAGAATGCCTTTTCGGGCATCAATAAGAATGATCGCAAGATCGGCCGTCGACGCGCCCGTTGCCATGTTGCGGGTATATTGCTCATGGCCCGGTGTATCGGCGACAATGAACTTGCGTTTTTCAGTTGAGAAAAAGCGGTATGCAACGTCAATGGTAATGCCCTGCTCACGTTCAGAAGCAAGGCCATCCACAAGCAGCGCAAAGTCAATTTGATCGCCCTGTGTGCCTGACTTTTTTGAATCCGCTTCTAATGATGCAAGCTGGTCTTCAAAAATCATTTTGGATTCATAAAGCAACCGACCAATAAGTGTGGATTTTCCATCATCCACGCTGCCGCATGTTATAAATCGCAATAAAGATTTTTCTTCATGACTTTTCAGATATGCATGGATGTCTGAAGCGATGAGGTCTGATTGATGGGCCATTAGAAGTAGCCCTCCTGCTTTTTCTTCTCCATTGACGCGGACTGATCGTGATCGATCGCACGTCCTTGTCTTTCGGAGGTTGTTGTCAGCAACATTTCCTGAATAATCTCAGGCAATGTTGCAGCCTCGCTCTCTACCGCTCCTGTTAGAGGATAACAGCCGAGCGTTCTAAAGCGCACCATTTTCTCCTCAACAACTTCATTGTCGTTAATCGGCATTCTGTCGTCATCGACCATAATCAACATTCCATCGCGCTCGACCACAGGACGTTTTGCTGAGTAATAAAGCGGTACAATGTCGATATTTTCCAGATGGATATATTGCCAGATATCCAGCTCAGTCCAGTTGGACAATGGGAACACACGGATCGATTCACCTTGCGCTTTGCGCGCATTGTACATCTTCCATAATTCAGGGCGCTGGTTTTTCGGATCCCAACGATGATCCGCTGTACGGAATGAAAAGATCCGTTCTTTCGCACGGGACTTTTCTTCATCGCGCCGCGCACCGCCAAAAGCTGCATCGAACTTATAATGATCGAGCGCCTGTTTAAGCGCCTGCGTTTTCATAATATCGGTATGAACGGCCGAACCATGCGAAAAAGGACCAACCCCTTGTGCCAAGCCATCAGGATTGGTGTGCTTTAACAGCTTCATGCCGGTCTTCTCAGCGACCTTGTCGCGGAACTTGTACATTTCCTGGAATTTCCATGTCGTATCGACATGAAGCAGCGGGAATGGCGGACGCGACGGATAGAATGCTTTCAACGCCAAATGTAGCATCACAGCGGAGTCTTTACCGATGGAGTACAGCATAACCGGGTTTTCGACCTCGGCTACGACCTCACGCATGATATGGATGCTTTCAGCTTCCAAGCGCTGAAGGTGTGTCAGTGTTTTCATATCGGCCTACTGTTGATAAAAATAAATGAGTGTTGGAACGCTAAGACAGGCAACGCTTGGAAGCCTGCGGGCTGCACGCAATGAAATTAGGATTTCGAAATTCCGGCTTTCCATAACTAAAAGGCGTGCCGTCAATATTAAGAACATGTCCCCCTGCCGCAGACAATATGGCATGTCCGGCAGCGGTGTCCCACTCCATGGTCGGTCCAAACCGCGGATATATATCCGCCTCACCTGCCGCCAATACGCAGAATTTCAGTGAAGACCCAGCGCTTACACAGTCTGATATTCCGTTATCATCCAGAAAAGCTTGCGTATCAGGCGTATTATGTGACCTGCTGGCAACCGCAATCATGGCGTTTTCACCGCAATTACGCACTTTCAAGTTGGTACGTAAATTATCTTCATCCAGTTCGTAACAAGAACCATCGGTTTCAGCGATAAACAATCTGCCTTGTGCAGGCGCATATACAATGCCCGCTATCGGCACATTGTTTTCGATCAAACCAATATTGATTGTGAACTCGCCCGTCTTATTGATGAACTCTTTTGTACCGTCGATGGGGTCAACTAGAAAGAAGCGGCCATTTTTCACGTCCACATTGTGGGTGCTGGCCTGCTCTTCTGTGACGATCGGGCATTCAGGAAAGAGCCTAGCAAGTTCTTTTGTTAGAATTTCATCTACAGCCAAGTCGGCTTCAGTTACTGGAGAGGAATCGAGCTTTAAGACAACTTCGACGTCTCTAGCATAGATGTCCATAGCCTTTTGGCCGGCATCTCTGACGGCACCTATGAGGTCTTTCAAGCGCATCATGCAATATCTCGCATCTTTATAAATCCCAGTATAGCACGCAGCAAATGTCGGCTGTTTTCTTCACATAGAAGCCGCCGGATATCGCAATTGTTTTACCAGGTCTACAGCGTCAAAAAAATGAAAACGCAATTTTCTAAAGTCTCTTCTGAGACCATATGTTTTTTCTACTGGAGATAAAGTGGAGAGAAATTAATTTGGCTGGGCTTTCAGTCTAAAGCTAACCGATCTCAAGCAAAAATTTCCCTGAAAAAGGGTGCTTAGCAGGGTATTTCTAGTTAACAACAGGGAATCCTGATTGGTTAAGAATGAAATATCGCCTAATTTCAATTACTTATGATCAATTTCCCTAGTTTAGAAAACAGGGAAATTTACAAATTATACTGCGAATTTATCAAAGTTATCAGTGACTTTCCACTCGATTGCAGTCGTTTGATTTAATTTCAAATTTTCGTCACTAGCACCAATCAACCGTAAATATAATCACCTTTATTTTTAAGTATAAAATTAATGACAAAAGTTTTGTCCGGTGCTTGTGCTGGGGTGACGAAAGTTTTGTCCGGTGCCAAGGTAATTGCGACAAAAGTTTTGCGCTCTGTTAATAAGCATATTTTTATTTTATAAAACTTGATAAAATAAATTTTTAAGAAACTCCTAGACAATAAAATTTTATCTCTAGAAAATTACTTCAGATAAATTGCCATTTTGGTAATTCGGAATAGAAGGGAGCACTGTGATGTCAAGATTTTTGAATGACCGTAGTGAGCTGGCACGGGAGGTTAACCAGCTACCATTCATTGCAGACAATATTGAGTATATCGACCCGCATAAACTGGTCTCCAGCAACAGACCATTGCGGCACCATTCAACGGCAAAGCTAAACAAACTCGAAGCTAACTTGCTAGAATTTGGCTTTGTAGTTCCTCTCATTGTCGATCGCGATAATCGCGTAATAGCGGGCGAGGCTCGCCTAGCTCTATCTAAGACTTTGGCTATGCCGAAGGTGCCAGTTATCAAAGCGAAACACCTCAATCAGGCGCAAGCAAAAGCATTTCAAATTGCCGACAACAAGCTTGTCGAACTTTCTAGTTGGGATGAAGGTGCTCTGAAAATGGCCTTTGATGAGATCCTTACGTTTGATGATGCATTTGAATTAGAAATCACTGGCTTCGAAACAGCTCAAATCGACAAGATTTTCGAGATCGATCTAGACGAAGAACATATCGACAAATCGGATGAGGTGGTCGAAGCTCCAAAGCAAGGTGTTTCACTGCAAGGTGATCTTTGGCAGCTTGGCGAGCACATGTTGATGTGCGCAGATGCGACGGACCAATCTGCTATTCGCAGTTTACTAGCAGGCCAAACAATAGATTTAACTGTTACTGACCCGCCTTACAATGTGCCGATCAACGGTCATGTTCGTTCCAAATCTGCAACGAAGCATCGCGAGTTTGTAAAAGCTTCTGGAGAAATGACCGACGAAGATTTTCAGCAATTGCTCAGCAACAGCTTGAAACAGATACGTGAATTCTCGCGCGATGGGGCTATGGCGTATAGCTTCATGGACTGGAGAAGTATTGAGACGCTCCTGCGATGTGGACGCCAATTAGATTTAGAGCTGATCAATTTGGCAGTCTGGAATAAAACCAACGGTGGCATGGGCTCATTTTATCGCAGCCAGCATGAATTATGCGCGATTTTCAAAGTGGGATCAGTTGCTCATATCAATAACATCAAATTGGGCGCAACCGGTCGCTACAGAACCAATGTGTGGGACTATCCAGGGTTCAATAGCTTTGGAAGCAACCGCGATGAAGCGCTGAATGTCCATCCAACTGTTAAACCGGTCGCAATGATAACAGATATTATAAAAGATGCTTCTCAGCGAGGTGACATAATTTTTGATCCGTTTGGCGGCTCAGGTACGACAATTGTTGCAGCTCAAAAGTGTGGTCGGAAAGCACGTTTGATCGAATTGGACCCAATATATGTCGATACAATTATCAAACGCTTCCATGAGCTTTTCGCAATAGAAGCTATCCACGCAGAAACTGGACTTACTTGGTCACAAATGTCTGAACAACGCGCCCCAACAAATCAAGATGCAAACAAAGTCTCACGAAAAGTGCGTGCGAGACGCCGCCCTCCATGGAGCAACTAAAAATTTGACCATCGCCTTAACTGGAATTCAACTCAAACAAAATGGAAAGTACCAATGGCAAGTACTAAGAAAAAAACGAGTGAAGAAAGCACTGGCAAAAATGATATCGATCACCAACGGCGTGCGCGTCGTCGCCCACCGCCGGCAGGGAGAACAGCCAGGAAAGTGAAGCGGCGCCCTCCCCCAAAATCAACTACTAATCTGAAAGAAGTCAAAACTGTTGAAAACGAGCGATCAATCGATCGCGGCTCAGCATCCGTTTCGCGAAATTTAAAAGAGGTGGGAGAGACCGAGTATAAAATAGGATATGGAAAACCGCCTACTCACTCGCAGTTTAAGAAGGGGCAATCTGGAAATCCAAAAGGCAGGCCCAAAGGGAAAACTCTTTTTCGCACTGAGGTTCAAGAGATTGGCAGAAAAATGGCTACAGTTAGAACCAATGGAAAAACATCCAAAGTTCCTATGACCAGAGTAGTTTTGCAGACCGTTCTGCAACGTGCATTAGATGGTGACAAAACCTCTACGAAGCAGATTTTGGAGTTGTTTGACAAATATCTCGATGAACCGGGAGATGAGAAAAATGTCGCTGAGATCAGCCCAGCAGACAAAGCACTTATCGATGAGTATTTAGCCGAGATTACTTCTTTTAACGACAATGAAGAAGCCGGTAGCGACAAATAAATCAAGCGGTTTTTATCAAGCTATTTCAAACCCTAGTTAAATTAGGAGCTACGAAATATGGGATCCGATCAAACTATCGAGCAACTGTTAAAGCAAAGACCTGCTTTCAATCATCTTCTATCTACCCAATTTGACTTTTTTGTCATGAAAACATTTCAGCAGCTTAAGCAAAGCACCCCGCTTGAGAGAAATTGGTTGATTGGGACTATGGCATGGCATCTGAACGAAGTGTATTTGGGCAAACAACGACGCCTGATAATTAACGTGCCTCCACGTCATTTAAAATCAATATGCGCTTCAGTCGCATTTCCCGCATTCGTATTGGGAAATAATCCGTCCAAAACTTTCATCTTGGCGACCTACTCATACGATCTTGGTAAAAAAATGATGCGAGATCTACGGTCGGTAATGGAAAGCAATTGGTACCGCCAAGTATTTCCAAACACTGAGCTGCGTAAAAATACCGAGGCAGAATTCACGACTTCCAAGCATGGCGGTGTTAATATGACATCCGTAAATGGAACCCTAACGGGAAGAGGCGCGGATTTTATCATCGTGGACGATCCCATTAAAGCCGCAGAGATCCAATCAACAGCGGAAAGAAATCGTGCGAATGAATGGTTTCAATCGACATTATTCACGCGTTTGGACGACAAGCAAAAGGGCAGTATTATCCTTGCCATGCAACGTCTCCATGAAGATGATGTGACTGGCTATCTGACCGATGACACTACCCACAAATGGACAATTCTTAAAGTTCCTGCAATCGCCACAGAAGATCAGTCCTACCCAATATTAAACCGTGGAAATTTTTGCACCTTTAATCGCAAGGTTGGGAGCGTGATTAGCCACAAGCGGGAAAACTTGGAAACTGTTCAACGAACCCGTCAGGAAATTGGATCACTTAATTTTGAAGCTCAGTACCAGCAAGAACCAATCTCTCATGACGGGAATCTAGTACAACTGAATTGGTTTAAATCATACACATCCTGCGAAAAGCGAGAACACTTTGATGCTGTGGTTGCGAGCTGGGATACAGCTTCAGCCTCAGGCGCCAACAACGATTACACAGTCGGAACGATCTGGGGCATTAAAGATAAATATTATTATCTTTTGGACCTTTACCGGCTCAAAGCAACATATCCGGGTATAAAAGCCAGGATCACGGAAACTCAAAGATTGTGGAACGTCAACGTAACTTTGTTGGAAAAGGCAGATAGCGGTCGCAATCTATATGCAGATCTTCGGCGCATTGGCGAAAGTCAATATCGAGCAATCACACCGAGGGGAAGCAAAGAGGATCGCTTAGCTGCCTGTAGTGCTTTAATTGAGGAAGGTCGCGTATTTCTGCCGGATGAAGCAGACTGGAAGTCTACCCTTATTCACGAGCTATTAAGTTTTCCCAATACCCGGTACGATGATCAGGTCGATAGTGTAACGTTATTCTTGAACTACATGCGGAATAGTAGGAACCAACACCGGTTCAGTGGTCATCGTGGCCGGCCAATCCGTGAACGCAGACAATTCGTAAATCGACGGTGACTAATTCCGCTATCAAACTCCACCTTCGACAAACATTTCGGTTGTTGATTTGCGCAGCAGCAACATAGCTTTTTGAAGTGATTTTTCTAGCCAATCTCTAACTGCGACCTTAAGGGACAATTCAACGATACTCTGTCCACGGCCAAAGATGTGATCGCTTTTTGTGAAAGATATTTTTTCAAGCCGATCATCTACGCACATTTCTGTTCTTTTCTTTACAAACATTTGACTTCCACAGCGATCAGAGCATCAGTGAAAGCATCAGCTTAGGAGTTAAAAACGATGCAATATCAAGCTTTTAGGAATCAAAAAGGCACCAACGAAACCAACATATTTACTTCGCGCTCTGAAAATCAAATACATCTCACAACACGTTATAATAATGAGTGTGACACTGAAACGCCTTCAGTCCAAACCAAAGAATTGACCAATCAATCCATTATAATGCCGACACGTTTCGGATTCATGACTGCTAGGATCAAGTCACATTTGAATTTGTAAATGGTATCTCAAGAAGAGCAACGAGTATGAGTAAATTAAAATCTAATAAACTGGATTTACTGCGTATCGAATATCGGGATTTGACTGGTTTTGCCGCTCCGAAGAACTTTCGCACAGAGCTACTAAAAAAACTTCTCGTTTGGCACAAGGCATGTGTCGCACGCGGCACGCCATCATCAGAAGCATTCTTTTACAGATCAGGGATGATAGTCCAGATTGATACAAGCACAGAAACCAATGGAGATACGTATATTCGCGAGCATAAAGGACGCACCCATATTGTTCGCAAGATCGGGCCAGGCGAATTTGTTTACAATGGCCGCCAGTTCACAAGCTTAACAGCAGTTGCAAGACGCATAACCGGAGCTCATCAATCAGGCCCAAGATTTTTTGGGGTAAAAAGATGATCAACTGCGCAATCTACACTCGCAAATCGACCGAGGAAGGGTTGGACTTAGCTTACAACTCTCTTCATGCACAATTCGACGCATGCTTGGCATATATTAAATCGCAAAAGCAAGCAGGCTGGATTTACGATGATGCACATTTCGAAGACTCAGCCAGATCAGGGAGTTCTCTGGATCGCCCTGCCCTCAAACGACTATTGAAAGAAGTTGAAAACGGCAACATCCAAATGATTGTTATTCATAAGATTGACCGGTTAACCCGATCTTTGAGTGACTTTTGCCGTCTTGCAGAAATATTTGAAAGCAAAGGCGTCCATTTCGTTTGCGTAACGCAACACCTCGATACTTCTTCCTCAGTAGGTCGGCTAAGCCTAAATATGCTTCTCTCATTTGCACAATTTGAACGAGAGATCGCTAGTGACCGCATGAAAGACAAAATAAGGGCATCCCGTCGTAAAGGGCGCTGGACCGGAGGACGTGTTCCACTGGGCTATCGAGCGCAAAATGGTGAGTTGTTAATCGATCAAGACACTGCCCCAGCAATTAAAGTGCTTTTTGCAACCTACATTAAAGACAAATCTGTTTCAGCACTTCGACGGAAATGGAAGGCTGGTTTGTTAGCAGACCAAAGCAGCTACCTTAAAATCTCGAATGTGCCATCGCGCGGCGCCCTCTACTCTATTTTGAAGAACCCCATCTACGCCGGAAAGATACGCTGTGGCGATTCACTCGTGAGAGGAAAACACTCAGCATTAATTGAAGAAAGGATATGGGTTTGCGCGCAGCGTGAGCTTTCAAAACAATCCCATCAACGAAAAGTGGGCGGCAAGGCAGCGTCGCATTTGCTTGGCAAAATCACTGGCAATAATGGCGAGAAAATCACGCGCAGCCACACCAAACATAGAAATGGACAACGTTACAGCTATTATGTTTGTTCGATGTCCACTCGTGGGGAGAATGTCAAAGCAAACTATCGAATAGGTGAAAAACGCTTACATGACCTAGTCGCAAACGCAATCAGAAATCATATTTCCCACATTGAGCGAAAGATTGCGCTCGTCGAAGTGTTAAACCTCTCGGCGGAGCAAGCCGATAAGCTCAATGAAATTGCGCGAGTGGACAATGCGGCAGCTTGGCTGTCAGTGTGCCTGAATTCGGTTGAACGACTGACCTTAAAACCAGCGTCTATTGCAATTCAATATGACGCTGGAAAGTTATTGAGGAGATTGGACGAGAGCTTTCTACAAACAAAAGGAAGCTGCGTACTTAGAACCCAAGTAGAAACCGTAACATTATCTCAGAACGCGCGATCCACCCGCTCGATCATTCGCTCAAACAGCAACTCAGTGCTAGATGAAAGAGATTTAGGACGAAAATGGTTATCTATGCTCGCTTCTTCACATGCAAGCATGCATGAAATTGCTCAAGAGTATGGTGTCGCGAAATCGACTGTAAGCAGAAAAATTAGTGAGGCGTTGGAGGTAGGTTAGCCAGCGAAATCCTATTGTGGATTGAATTTTCTTAGCTATTTTTTTCTAAGCTAATTTAATTGGTATTAACGCCAGCTCGATATTCTGCATGATGGTTTCATCAGGCGTTGGCAGGTCAATGGGCGTACCCACTTTGACGAATACCGCCCCCATTCCAACGAGGATAGTCCAACAAAATAAAATATCTCAGTACCGCGACGAACAGCTTGGAACTCCAACGAAACAATTCTTATGAATTGCGCACAATGCCTCCAGTTCAAGGTAGCTTACCGCATAGGCCTATCCTAGTTGGTGCATACACCTTATACTGTTGGCATTAGAATTTGAAATATAAGAACATTTATGGCAAATAGCCCTTTCTTCTGTTGTCGCGATTTCAATGCGACAGACCATTCGGGCGGCCCAAAGCACTAGGCGAGATTATGAATTTTTTACCCCCGGTCTCGCAGAGTAAAGTCAATGTAATCGCACTGATCATAATGTATGCGGTATTGGGCGTAGTTGGCAGCGCGTATTCAGTTATTGTTATCGGCGCTTGCCTTTATACTTTAGCTCGACTTCCCTACAATTTAAATTTAATACAGGTTCCTCCCGCCTATAAAATTATCTCAGTACTAGGGCTTTTATACTATGTATCCGGCGCTCTTATCGTGATGCGCAATACGGGTGATGCCAAGTTGCTAGTAGAGCGCCTGCCGTTTTTGTTTTTCTTGCCGGTTCTGATGCAGCTCTCATTAACAGATGGTTTTGAACTAGCGCGCGCGCTCAAAAAAGGCTGCCTTCTAGCGGGAATTGCGATAGGAGCATGGCTGCTTGTCAACTTTTACAATGGTGGCGGACGCGCAAGTGGCGGATCAGGCAATCCTGGACCTTTTGCGACTACTTGTGTTTTTGTGGCCAGCGTTAATTTTGCTGCGTTTTTTGAAGAATCTAATTCGAAGCGTAATCTATTCTTGTTATCTGGCGTTTTAGCTCTTGCCGGCATAATGGCATCCGGTATGCGACTATTTCTACCGATACTATTCCTTGCGCCCTTGGTGTTTGCTATAGTCTACCGAAAATCTCTGTTTGGTGATAAGTCACGCTACAAAATAGTGCTTTTCCTCGTTGGCGCAACGATCGCCATTTTTATTACTCTGTTTTTCTTCTCTGACCGATTTGTTCAGCTCTATCAAAATATTCAGGCCAGTGGGTTTGCGCCTAACGCTTCGACATCGCTAGGTCACCGAATCGCTATGTGGACATGCGCCGCTGAAACCCTTCCCCAAAACTGGCTTCTGGGGTTAGGCCTGCAGGACTCGATGAGCTTTATGAAAACCTGTTCGCTCAATTTGATGGGGCGTGGAATCGCCTATTCACACTTTCATAATTTCGCAGTGACAGCATTGATGCAAGGTGGCATAATCGAACTCTTCGCTGTAAGCCTGCTTGTCTTTGTGCCTATAATTTATGTTGTCCGCGTTTTTCTTACGCAAATCATCGATGATACGCGCCGGTTTGCGTTGTGCGTGTGGACCTTTATGTTCAGCGCTTTCCTTATGCAGGGATTAATCAATTCCCTATTCGGCCACGATATTCACGACACGCTTTTTATCCATTCAATATGTGTTTTGGTGGCAATCATTTTCGGGCCACGAGAGGAAAATGAGAATAAAAATGGCTAAACGCCTCTTTGATTGCGTCTGTGCTCTTATAGGACTAACCTTGCTTTCGCCTATATTAGTATTGTTATACTTTATTCTGTTCTTATCGAGCGGTCACCCCGTTATTTTTTCACAGCTCCGAGTCGGACGGAATAAAAAATTGTTTAAATGTCACAAGTTTAGGACGATGAAAATTGGAGCGCCTAACGTTGCAACTCACGAAATTAGTGAGAACGTAATCACACCGATCGGTCATACCCTACGCCGCTATAAAATTGATGAAATACCACAATTATGGAATGTGCTGGTGGGCGACATGAGTCTGGTTGGTCCACGCCCTTGCCTACCAAATCAAGATGAGCTTATTTGCGAGCGTGACAAACGACAGGTATTTTCTATTAGTCCCGGAATTACAGGATTAGCACAGGTTCGAGGTGTTGATATGATTGATCCCAGCAAGTTGGCCGATATCGATCAATTCTATATAAGCCGGCAGTCCTTAGTTTTTGATTTCAAAATCATTTTTAACACACTAATTCGACGATGAACGTCACGATCTGCTATTGACCCATTTCCCCTCCAATTCATCGGGGTGTCCGTTGGTTTGTTTTTGATCTTATGCAGCTTGTTTTTGCATTCTCATTTTCGTCGCGTATTCTTGCGCGTGAGATTGCTCAATAATGAGTTTTGTTAGTTATGGTTGTAAGTCCGCCTTCCATTCGGCGATGTGATGACGGTCATGGCTGAGCGATGAAAACAATGCGCCTTTTTTCACGCTGATCAAGAAAAAAGCAATATTGCTTTTTGATTTTATTGTTCAACGTAAACGCGCCTTAGGTTCTGTAGCCGTTCGGATTTTGCGACTGCCATCGCCAGGTATCAATGCACATGTCCTCAAGCGTTTTGCTTGCTTTCCAGTTGATGAGCGCCTCGGCTTTTGACGCATCGGCATAACATGACGCAATATCGCCCAGTCGGCGCGCCGTAATTTCATAAGGCACTTTTTGACCGCTTGCACTTTCAAACGCGCTCACCATCTCAAGAA
>NZ_JXMU01000044.1 GCF_001293565.1 Ahrensia marina
ATTTAAGTGGCTCGGCCATGCTTTCGCCAACAGCCTTGTAGCCTGCGAAATGAATGACGGATTCGCATTCATGATCTTCGAGCGTTTTTTGAACAAGATCAGGGCTGCGTATATCGCCCTCGATAAAAACAGGTTCTTGCTGGAAAAGCTGGTTTAACCGATCAAGCACTCCGGAGGACGAGTTGGAGAAATTATCCAGAATAACAGGTGTGTAACCGGCCT
>NZ_JXMU01000045.1 GCF_001293565.1 Ahrensia marina
GGACCTTTTATATCACGCTCCTCGGCCACACTTAGCGGCGTGTCGACATATACCTCAATAAACTCACCATCCTTAACCATATCACGCGCCATACGTCGTTCGGCGACAAATAGCAACAGTGTTCCCCATTGTCCGTCACCAGAAATTTATGGACATGGCGACAGGTCAGGCAAGTCGAATAGCGTTAGATCGCACCAAGTAAGCCCATGCAAACGGCGTCGTGGAGAGCTTCAACGGATGAAAGGGAGACGAGTGCTTGAACGAGCATCTCTTTGCAAGCTTGCTACCGGTAGGCAACATGATCAGAACGGCAAAAATCCTAAATCTCAATGGGGATAAGTTCGGGAGCGCTGCAAGTTGAAACAGAGCTAACTTATAGACAGATGCGATCAGGGGAGCAGGTCACTGCTGCCGGTGCCAATGGCGACCACAAGTACGCTGGCAATGGCATCAACCCGTCTGTTGATCGTTGCCTACTACCTTGCCAAGTCTGACAGCATTAACAAAATGCGATGCGACAGTTCCGGCGCACCGTCTTGAATCAATTTGATCAACTCTTTCTGGAAGACGTGTCGCCCCGAGCTGATTCGGATTCCCTGCACCATCAGGCAGCCCCGCCCCTAATTGATTAGTCACGTCCGTTCGACGACCAACCGCTGTAGGACACGGTGCAGGGCTTAAACGGCAAGCTAATCTTCCGATTTGATCGCGACGAAGGACATCGTCAGTCGCGTTGCCACTTCAGCAATCGCTTGCGTGTCGTGGTCATCATTCTTATGAACCTTGACATATAGAGGAGCGTATAAGGTTGATATCAAGCGCGGCTGGTGCCCGTGCTTTAGGCAAAACGGCCGATTTGATGTGCGCCTCCGTAGGTTTCCATTGCAGTGATACAAGCCGGAAGCTCACTTAAAAAATCCGGAAGCCTGAACTGTTGGAGACATTTGTGTAACAATAGCGCCATTGTCATCCAAAGCGCTCAGTCTGCAAACCGTTTTTACCCAAGTCAATTCGAATAACCGCGATATTCATCGTAATACTACTTTCCACTCACCACCAGCCACAATAGCCGGGTTTTGATGGGAAGGCAGGACATCCCATAAGGTCACGCACATGGCCTGACGGTTGATGTTTGTATCACCCGTTCGTATTTCTGTCTCATCTTCTACTTCACAACGGCAATGATGCGCCGAAAACACTTCCTAAAACAATTGCTTTAATTTGTTCTGTAGTCGCTGACGGCAAAAATTGGGGAGAATGAGGAGAAATAAACTTGGCTGGGGTGGAAGGATTCGAACCTTCGGTACACGCTACCAAAAAGCGTTGCCTTACCGCTTGGCTACACCCCAAATTAAAATTGTGACTAACGAAAAAACCATAGTAATTCAAGCATATTTTTTTGAATTATTGATCCTTTTATTCTTAGTACAATTTATATGTGTTCGACCTAATGGGATGAACTGTGATTTAGAGCCCGGTTAGAGAAAAGCAAGTTTAATGCTAGTGAAAATGGGGACTAGGCATTTATTCAATGATAAAAGCCTCAATCTCACTAAAAAATCCAGATGTCTCAAACGTTCGGTGGCGCTTTCGGAACACAACAGCGCTATTGTCATACAGTACAAACACATTGGCTAAGTCTTACGATTATTAGGTTGGAATATATGATAACTGATGTAATTTAGCGGCTATAAGAATCACTTATTGATCCTCTATTAGTGTCACCCCTTCAATCAAACATTATAAGCTTTCCATTATGTGCAAAAACATACTTTTCGTTACGAATGTGCTTGGTCCGTTTTTACATCACAGAGAGCACCTTGTTTCAGCTGCAAGAGAGGAGGGTTTTAGCCCAATCATTATGGCCATGCCGAATTCTTCTCATCCAAGAGACATGGACTTTGAATTTCATCCAGTGTCGCTTAAATTGTTTCAGTTCAACCCGATAAGTGACATGTGGTTCTTTTTGAAAATTTTGTTTCTTATTCAGCGGAAACAGCCCGAAGTCTTACACTTGGTTACGATTAAACCATATTTGTACGGAGGATTAGCAAGCCGCCTTGCAAAAATGTTCGGATGGCGTGGCAAAGTTGTTATAACGGTGGCCGGACTGGGCAGGCTATTTTCTGAGAACCAGTCGGCTTCCATAACGGGACGAGCTAAGCAAAAGTTTATTCACCCCTTCTTGGTGTTTGCAACCAAATATGCAGTTGTTTTTTTTGAAACACCATATGATAAAAATTATTGGATTAGCAAAGGTATAATAAATAAAAACCAAGCACGTTTGACCAATGGTACAGGGTTGAATCTTGAGCAGTTCACATTAACAAAACGTCCCCAGAATGGAGGAAAAATAAGGGTGCTTTTTGCCGGACGGTTGATACGCAGTAAAGGCTTAGATGTTCTAATGCTCGCGGCAAAACAGCTTAAAGGTATTAAAAGCATAGAATTTAGTGTGGCCGGTGAAGCCTACCGAGACGATGATGATCGCGTATTACCAGGAGAGCTTACTCAAATTTCGAACATCACCTATCTCGGATTAGTGGAAAATATGCCCAGCTTACTAACTGAAACGGATATTATTGTGCTCGCATCACGTTATAATGAAGGTGTGCCCCGCATCCTAATTGAAGGGGCCGCTTGCGGTTGTATTTTGACCGCCACAAAATTTCCAGGCAGCATGGCCCTGATTAAAAATGGTGAAACCGGATTTTTCATTGAGGGTAACAGTATAGAGGAACAGGCAAAACACCTTAGCCAACTCATACAACACTTGCAGAAAGAGAACCACACCCGTCATAAAGTTGGTATGGCAGCATCTGAATTTGTCAGAAACAATGGTTATAGCATTGAGGATAATACAAAGAATTTCATTGATGTTTACACCGGTCGAGAAACAACCGCGATCTAAGAATGGCGCATTAAAACGAACCTCTTATAGACTTTCGCAATTCGGAAAACTGTCGTTAAAGCAGCTTTGTGTATTGGTCCAATAGGCAGCCCCTCTAAGGCCGCGCTCCATTGCGTACGACGAACATAATGAATCACTTCGCGACGTTTTCGCCGACTGATAATCCCCCAAACAATTGTGTTTAAAGAAGGTACCGCACCCCGATCAAAAAAGCCTCCAAATCCAAAAGGGTCGTGTTGTAAGCAGCTATAATACGCTTCAACCAATTCTGATGGTGGTGTGTTGCATATATGTTGCCAAACCTTTAGCGCTAGGGGGCGCATTTCTTGTGAAGAAACGGCATGGGACGACAAAAATGGTGCCCAGCGTTCTGTCGCAAACGTTACGCCATCCTGAAAATAGCGTACATAATTCTTTATTAGAACCGCTTCCTCCTTAGTCGTATCTTCAAGTGGAATTACCGTTTCATCGGCTCCTTGTACATATGATATAGTGCTGCCAATGGCACAATTGCAAAGCAATTCTAGCGGCTCAAAACTTTCAAAAAGATCTTTCTCTCCATCACGCCCTTCCTCTAATACATAGGCGTGTTTTTTAGTATTGTTCGGCTGCGGATTTAGAAATTTACGCAACGCAACATAATATCCACTCCACTGTATATCTGGCCGGGTAAGAGCTATATTATCCTGAATTGTCCCACGCCAACCAATATCTACGATGCCAATATGTCCACCTGTTGCTCCTTCTTGTTCTAGATAGGCGCTAAGTAAAGCTCGGCGCTCAGCCGCCTTGTTTATCAGAATAGAACTGAACACTTTGTCTGACAGAAGCGCCTGCACACGCGAGTCCTCTTGTGGCTGATTTAAAACCATCTCCAACTCTAATCCATGACGTTTTAGAAAGGGTTCCGCTATTAGTGGATCAAGATCAAGAATTTTTAAAAGAGTTGAAATTTTCTGTTGACTGTTCAGCCGCCAAATGCGGCTTAGTTCCTCAATGCTAGCGAAATTTAAGGATGCTAAAAAAGTTGCAATACGACTAACGGCTAGAACATTGCCCGTGGGCAAGCTTAAACCTGCATGTCGATTTTCAGGGAAAAGTGCTTGAAATACTCGTAGAAAGAAAAGACCTTCACGGGTCAGAAAGTATAACTTATCTAGATTATCTAAACGAGAGCGCTCTGCAATAAATAAAGCAAGTCCAGCGAAAAGGGGGGCTGATTGAACACCTAATAAAAACATACCTTGTGCGGTTTGATTGCCTTTCGGAGCGCTTGCTGCCGAAGCAGAATTTATCTTTTCCTGCACATGAGCGAATAACGCCGCACGAGAGGAGAAAAGCTCATTTCGCACAAGGCGTTCAGAATGCGCCTTTTCGGGCTCATAGAGAACTCCCTTTATGCCAAATTTGCTTGGCATATAAACGTCGGAATGTGGGTTGTCTCCGATGTGCACATGCGCTTCTGCAGGCACTCCCTCACGTTCTTGAATATAGCGGAACAAATTACCAGAGCGCTTGTTTAACCCAACATCACAGGACACAAGCCCTCCTGATAGCACAGCATCTAAACCGTGGTGTGCCAAAAGTGCATCCAAAAGATCGCTAGCCATGTAGAAATCAGATAAATACATAACCCGCTCGGCTTTGTATTTTTCTAGTAGGGTCAAAATCCCTTCATCACGATAAGTGTTTTCTATCTCAACCTGCAGTTCATGTTGTCTCAACTCCTTAACTGCAGCCTCTAAACTATCTGCATCTATCGAAGGACAAACTGCACTTAACCACCTATAGAATACGTCTTTCAGTTCATATTCGTCATCGTGACCTGTCTCACGAGTTCGATGCGCGATGGTGAGTTCAGCATCTATGCGGGCGTTATACAATGCCCATTGATCTTGCATCTCAGGGTGTAATTGAGAATGATAACGTAATCGCACATGCCTCGCCACCGCAAGTTTAATTGCTTCTGGATGGCAGCGGCGGCGCAGTAAAGTATCCCAGACATCAACGGTACAAAGTTGATACATTTCAAAAAACTCGACGTGAGGGATTGATAACCTCAATTACTGTCATAATATATTTAATCAGTTCTTTTACACGAGGGGAACTCGCCACAACACGCGTCTTCAGCGATTGCAAGACAGAGGCACGGGGTTTTGTCTTGAGACGAATCTGTTCGTTTGTTTCATAAGTTTTCCACGCTGCACGAATAGTCTCTTCCATCGCGACTGTAGAGCAAGGTTTCGATTCAGCTAATACTTGCTCAACCCAATTGCAAAACAGATTTGATGATTGCATCCAGTCCGGCCAATCCTTGGCGGTTTTTGCTGCGCCTTGCTTGAGTACGGCAAGTCGATCAGAGTCGCTCAGAAGTGAACTAAGCTCTTCCACAACCTTTTCAGTATTCAATCCTTTAATCACAATAGCATTTTCATTGTGGACAATATACTCATCATGGCCGGTCACGTCGAAGACAAGAGCAGTGCCGCCACAATGGAAAATTTCCAGTGGCGGTCCAAACATTCCCTCCACTGTGCTGAGTTTTAACAAAATATCACAAGCGCTATAAATATTTGCGGTTTCATGGATGGGTACACGGGAAAACACCCGCGAAACGCCTGGAAGACGCTTCACAGCAGAGCCTGTTAACACCCATATATCACGCGCCCCCGCAGCCCGAGCCAGTTTGACAGCAAGGGCAGTATTCTTGAATGGTACATTGAAATGCCCTTCAACCAGAACACGCGGCTGGGTGCGTTTCTGCGGCGGTGCAGCAATCGAAGCTCTTGCACGGTAGATATCTTTGCGAATACCATTACGAACGAGCGTCGCGTCTTGGCAAAAATTTTGATGCAAGTACTCTTTAATCCAGACGGCTTCAGTGATGTAGCTAACTGGTAATTTATAGGTCGCATTCACCAAATCCCGTAAAGGACTTTCTTCCTCTGAATAAAAACGCGACTCAATTGATTGAACGAAATAGCCGTAATTTTGCGCTTTAAATTCAGTAATCTGCAGGGCTGTTTTCCACCAAGTTGCAATCACAAGCCCATAGTTATCAACTTTTGCTTCGTCAAAAGGAACACAATTGAGTTTATGACCATAATCATGCCAGCTTGTGGTTGTTTCATCAAAGGGCTCTTGCACCGCAATAGTTATATTGTAGCCTTTTTCCTGTAAGAACTGGGCATGCTGGAAGATCACATATGTCCCCCCGCTAAGCGCCACTGAGCCAACCAAAAAGCAAATACTTTGCTTGGCTTCTTTTGGTGTTTCTAGCATTTTAAAGACCTTTCCTGCCACTTGCGCAGCACGCGGTAAGCAGTTGACACCCCATAAAATGCACGGCGTTTTAAGCTTAAGTAGGGCCAAAAACCAATTTCGCGGGGGCGGGTCCGCAATACGAGGCGATAAGTAAAGCGTAACCGTTCTATCAACGAACTGGCATTCGTATCAGGACTCAGAGCGGACTCTTCAAACACACCAAAATTCTCACGATGATGAATCCGCGACAACCAATCCATTTCTGCCTGGCTAGGGTTGAATACCATGCGGAAGTGACGTTTGCAGGTAAGTTTAAACAACGTTTCATCGGGGAGTGGTGAGTGAGTCTGGTGGCTCGCAATTGCTCTAAACTTTTCAAATATTTCTACAACAATTGGTTGAATCTCTGTCGCAACCATTTCTTCTTCATAATAAGGCTCATGTAGGACGACAGGTTTTTTTTCTTTAGTATCGACTTCATAACTGTAAGGTCCACCATGACGGGCAGGCAGCAACACCTCAAACAAAGAACGGTTTTCATTTAAAATATTATAGCCACGCGAGTGGCCATGTATACCTTCGAACATAAGCCCCGTTTTGACGTTTCTCTCATCCATTGCGCCTGAAGCGTTAAGCCCAATATAGAAGCCATGAACTTGAGCATGCTCGTCCTTTTGTTGTGATAACCAACGGTACAAATTATCTTGAATAGAGCCTTTCCAACCCACATCCACTAGAGTTAGCTTTTCGGGCAATGCCCCATCAGTGAAACTGGCTACATATTGCGCAAGCGCCGCACTCCGGTTTTCTCTTTCAGATTCGTAGATTTGTTGAAAAACCGCTAGCCCTTTCAATTTCTCAAATATAGGATCCTTTGGTAAATCGTCACGGCGTTGGCGATAGCCCGCTTCATCCACCCCTAACCCTTCACATATAATAGCGCTATGAACTTCAAGCCCTAAACTATTAAGAAAGCTCTCCAGTGACATGGCTCGATATTGACGAAATAAAACCTCGAATGTTTCGTCTGCTAAAGGCCCTAACGATGGAAGAAAAGAAGAGCGGCGTGAGGCTTCCAAGTAATGCGTGCGGATGGGAACAGATATATTATTTTTATTCTGAAATATTTCAAACAGCTCTTTTAAATCCCAACCTTCACGAGACAGGAAATAAAGATCGCGTACGCCCTCTTTACAAGCACGAGTGAATAAACGTTCAATGAACTGATAAAGACTGAAAGCAATATCTGAAAAAGGATGGGTGCTTTGTGGTATAATTGACGCTTCAAGACTCTGCAGTCTTTCGCTTATTTTTTTCGAGTCGAGATGAGCGGCTAAGCTTTGCCTATCAAGGTAGGCCATACATTGAATCAGAAATTCACAATGAGTGCGATGATCATCAATTAATGCCGCTTGAGACTGGATCGTCTTATCGCGATCGTCA
>NZ_JXMU01000046.1 GCF_001293565.1 Ahrensia marina
GGATTCGAACCAGGACTAACAGAGTCAGAGTCTGCGGGTCTACCGTTAACCTATTCCCCAAGAGAATGAGCACAAATTGTGCTGACGGCGCGTGATATAGTGCTCTTAATTCTGAAATGCAATTATCTTTATTTATATATTTCATATTGGCGATTCACGCCTTGGCTGTTACGCTTTGCTCAACTTGAACATAAAACGTGTGCTGCGCCTATGGCTGCACCGCGTGAGAGGAATGAACGTGACTAAAACTGGCAAATCAGGGCTTGGCCCTGAATTGTCAGCCCCGTCATCTGGATCGGCATCTGGAGATTTCAGATCTGATCACCAGACCCGTCTATCCGGCGGAGCTGCAGATAATGCCCAATCCGGGTCAACTGCCACTCAATCGGATCAGGCAAAAGCGGTGCGTAGTCTTGATAAAGACACGCGCTCTGCCGCACTGCATACGGGCAATGGCGAGTCTGACGAACCAAAATTGAAGAAGCGACGGCGTAAACGCCGCAGAAAGCGCGGCGGCGCAAATGTTGGCCATCAAGCTGCCGTCGGCGTTCCTCTTGGTGTTGCGGGAAGTGTTGCCCATAAATACGTTGAAGCAAGACCTGCAGAGCCCCAACGCGATAAGTCGCAAGCGAGCCGTTCTTCAGTCTACCAGCAAAATGATGCTTATGCTGCGCTTGATCTCGGCACTAATAATTGCCGTTTATTGGTTGCGGTACCCACAAAGCCCGGCAGTTTTCGTGTGATTGATGCCTTTTCGCGCATTGTACGCTTAGGTGAGGGTTTCGGGACGACGGGCCGCTTGTCCCATGCGGCTATGGACAGGGCGGTTGAGGCTTTAAAAGTGTGCCGCGACAAACTTTATGCACGGCCGATCCAACGTGCACGTCTGGTTGCAACAGAAGCTTGCCGGTCTGCCTATAATGGCGCGGATTTCCTTTTGCGTGTCGAAGAGGAAACCGGCTTGAAACTCGAAGTTGTTGACCGCGAAACTGAAGCACGTTTGGCCGTTTCGGGGTGTTCTTCACTTGTTGATCGCAGTGCCAAATCCATCATTTTGTTTGATATTGGCGGCGGGTCATCCGAGATTGCACTGGTGGATGCTGAAAATCATCGCGGCGGCCGCCTTGCCAATCATATCCGCGCATGGACGTCACTGCCCGTTGGTGTAGTGACAATGGCGGAAAAATTCGGCGGAGAACATGTCAATCAAACAAAATTTGATGATATGGTCGGCTACGCATTAAGTCTGCTTCATGAATATGGCGATGCGGATTTGATGACCAGCAGTTCGTTCGGTGATCGCAGTGTTACTGGCGATGATTTCCATCTCATTGGAACATCAGGCACCGTAACAACACTGGCGGGTATCCACCTTGATTTGCCGCGCTATGATCGTCGCCGTGTTGATGGTCTATGGATGTCATCGAAACAGGTTGATGCCATTAATGCGCAGCTTCTTGGCTGGTCTTATGAAGAGCGCTCTGCCAATGCCTGCATTGGTGCTGAGCGTGCAGATCTGGTTCTGGCAGGGTGTGCTATTTTAGAAGCAATTCGCCAAGCCTGGCCTTCAGACCGTCTGCGCGTGGCTGATCGGGGATTGCGCGAAGGAATTTTAACCGAGATGATGGCTTCAGATGGTGCTTGGCGCAGACGTAAACGCGGCTATCATCGAAATTGGAAACCAAGGAACAGGCAAGGGCCGAACCGATGAAAAAGAAGTCTGGAAGTGAGCGCCGTGCGGCGTCAGTCAGCGGCCGCTCCATCAATGCCCATGTCAAAAAAGGACAGAAGCTGAAGCCTTCATCGCGCAGATGGATTGAGCGTCAATTAAACGATCCATATGTGCAGCGCGCCAAAGCCGAAGGCATGCGTTCACGTGCAGCGTATAAATTGATCGAAATCGACGACAAGCATAAGATTTTGAAAAAGGGATCCAAGATTATCGATCTTGGTGCCGCGCCCGGTGGCTGGTGTCAGGTTGCGGTCAACAGGTGCGGTTCTTCGGATGAAAACAAATCCATAGTCGCGATCGATTTTCTGGAGATGGACCAGATGCCCGGCGTTCATGTTTTCCAAAAAGACTTTTTGGATGATGATGCACCCGATGCGCTTATTGAGGCACTGGGTGCTGAGCCGGACATCGTTATGTCGGATATGGCCGCGCCGACCGTCGGACATAAAAATACGGATCATATGCGGACAATGTATCTTGTGGAAGTGGCGGCAGACTTTGCGATTAAAGTGCTCAAGCCGGGCGGGCATTTTTTGGCCAAAACCTTTCAAGGCGGAACCGAAAAGGCTTTGCTTGATCTATTGAAAGCGAATTTCAAAACCGTAGCCCACATAAAACCGCCGTCCAGCCGTTCTGAAAGTGTCGAGCTTTATCTGCTGGCGAAGAACTTTAAAGGTAAAGCGCAAGACGCTTGATCTGCTGTAAGGCAAATTTGCTCGCAAAAAGTTGAAACCGGAACGCGTTGTCTTTCCGGAACTCTGCGCCATATCATGAAGACCAACACCAAAGGGAGGTCTTCATGTCTATTTCACGACGTCAGTTCATCCACTCTGCCACAGCCCTGACAGCAGCGGTAACCTTATTGCCTTATGCCGCCCGTGCGGCTGGCCACTCCAGTGATGTTTTTCAGACAGATGCAGGGGATATAAAAGTCCATCCTGTTGCGCATGCATCATTTGTTATGGAAACCCCGGTCGGCACGATTTACGTTGATACGGTTGGGGAGGCGGAAGATTATGCTGACTTTCCCGCGCCGGATTTAATGCTGATAACCCACGAGCACGGTGATCATTACAATGCCGAGACATTGGCGGCTCTTATCGGCGAGAATACGCAGATAATTACCAATCCGGCTGTTAAGGACATGTTGTCTGAAGAGTTGAAATCCAAAGCGTCTGCATTGGCAAACGGCGAGGAAACGGATTTTAACGGCCTCAAAATATCAGCGATACCAGCCTATAATACAACAGAGGAACGTTTGCAGTTTCATCCCAAGGGCCGCGACAATGGCTACGTTCTGGGCTTTGAAGGCTTTACCGTCTATATTTCCGGTGACACCGAAGATATTCCCGAAATGCGCGCACTTGAAGGCATAGACTTGGCGTTCGTTTGCATGAATTTGCCATTTACAATGGATGTGGAAGCGGCAGCTTCAGCGGTTTCTGAATTCAAGCCGACATATGTGTATCCATACCACTATCGTGGCCGCGACAACGGTACACAAGATCCTGCAGAATTTGCCAAGCTGCTGGAAGGCGAAATTGAAGCTAAAATGGGTGAGTGGTACAGCTAAAAAGAAAACGATTGGTTTGCCCTCCTAAAATTAGGGGGCAAACTTTTGTTAAAGCGGCTTTAGGGTCTTTTATATGTCGTAAAGCCGTGGTAGCAGCCGGTGTCAACGCATCAATTGGCAATCGCAAGTTTGCCCCAATGACGGATGACACCCCATGTCCAAAATTCTTATAACGCCCACAGGTGAGCAAGCACTGACCTTTGACGATGTTTTGTTGCAGCCTGCGCATTCTGAAGTAATGCCGGGACAAACGGATATTTCTACCACCATTGCCGATGGTATTGATCTATCTTTGCCAATCATGTCTGCTGCGATGGACACCGTTACAGAAAGCAAACTTGCAATCGCTATGGCCCAAGCCGGCGGTATTGGAATTGTACATCGTAATCTTGATCCTGCAGCGCAGGCAGAAGAGGTTTATCAGGTCAAAAAATTTGAAAGCGGCATGGTTGTCAATCCGGTGACAATCGGACCTGAGGCAACTTTGGCGGACGCGCTCGGCTTGATGAAGCGTTACAATATTTCGGGTATTCCGGTTGTTGAAAATTCAGGAACAGGCAGCCAAAAGCCTGGCAAGCTGGTTGGTATTCTGACCAATCGCGATGTGCGTTTTGCCTCTAATCCGGAACAGAAAATTTCAGAACTTATGACGCATGAAAGCCTCATCACGGTGAGCGAAAATGTCAGTCAGGATGAAGCAAAACGTTTATTGCATCATCACCGTATCGAAAAACTATTGGTAACTGACGAGCGCGGTTTTTGCGTTGGTTTGATCACAGTTAAAGATATTGAAAAATCACAACTGAACCCAAACGCGGCCAAAGACGGGCAGGGGCGTTTGCGCGTTGGTGCCGCTGTTTCAGTGGGCGATGATGCGATTGAACGCGCCGAGCGCTTGATTGCTGCGGGTGTTGATCTGATCGTGGTGGACACAGCGCATGGTCACTCACAACGCGTTTTGGATGCGGTGACACAGGTTAAGAAAATGTCCAACGCTGTGCGCATCATGGCTGGCAATATCGCCACAACCGATGGTGCAAAGGCGCTGATTGATGCAGGTGCTGATGCCATCAAAGTAGGTATTGGACCGGGCTCAATCTGTACAACACGCGTTGTCGCCGGTGTTGGTGTACCTCAATTAAGCGCCATTATGTCGGCCGTTGAAGCCGCTTCAAAAGCGGGCATTCCGGTTATTGCTGATGGCGGCATCAAACTGTCCGGTGATATGGCAAAAGCCTTGGCTGCAGGTGCCAATGCCGTCATGGTTGGCTCGATGTTGGCAGGCACGGACGAGAGTCCGGGCGAAGTATATCTCTATCAAGGCCGCTCATTCAAATCATATCGCGGTATGGGCTCTGTCGGCGCAATGGCGCGCGGATCAGCAGACCGTTATTTCCAGGGCGAAGTGCGTGACACGTTGAAACTTGTGCCGGAAGGTATCGAAGGGCAGGTACCATATAAAGGGCCGGTTGGCGCTGTGCTGCATCAATTGGCTGGTGGCCTGCGCGCGGCGATGGGCTACACAGGCTGCGCCGATCTGCAATCTTTCCGCGAGAAATCTCAATTTGTACGTATTACCAATGCAGGACTTCGCGAAAGTCATACGCATGATGTCACGATTACGCGTGAAAGCCCCAATTATCCAAACGCCGGATAGGAACCACAATGAATCAGAACCTTATCTTTTGGCCGCTCATCATTCAGGCTCTTGTCTCGCTCTATCTATATATACCGATGGGGCGGGCGCGTTTTGGTTCAGTAAAAAGCGGGCAGGCAAAAGCACATGATTATAAACTGCCAAAACAAAACGAACCGCAGGAAATTGCAAAATTCGGCAACGCAGTTTCAAACCAGTTTGAGCTGCCGGTTATCTTTTTCGCCATATCCTTGGCATTTCACTCAACCGGCTCAGTTGATATCGTTGCCTTAGGTTTGGCATGGCTGTTTGTCGTTCTTAAAACAGCGCACAGCTTTGTCTATATCACGACAAATAAGCTCAAATGGCGCTTCCAGATATTTTCCGCGTCACTGATCATATGCGCTGTTTATTGTCTGTGGTTTGCTATCCGTTTGGTTCTAGCTTGAGCAGGCGGCCTTCAGGGCCGTCTTCAAGCACATAAATCTCGCCATCATTGCCCTGTTCGACTTCGCGCACACGGCTGCCCCATTCAAAACGCTCATTTTCTGATGCTGATGTGCCATCAATATCCACATGGATAAGCGCCTGACTGGCAAGCCCGCCAATAAACGCATCACCATTCCAATCGGCAAATTGATCGCCATTATAGATCACAAGGCCGGATGGTGCGATAGACGGCACCCAAGACGCCTCCGGTGCATTGAACTTTGGCTCGGTGTCATGGTCGGGGATCGGTACGCCTGAATAATTATCGCCGTTTGAAACAACTGGCCAACCGTAATTTGTCGCTTTTTCGATCAGGTTCAATTCATCGCCGTGGCGCGGTCCCATCTCATGGGTCCACAATTTGCCGTCCGAGGCAAAGGCAATGCCAAGCATATTGCGGTGTCCAACAGTCCAGAACGTTTTGGCCAATTCACCGTCATTTTGATACGGATTATCGTCCGGCACTGAACCGTCAAGATTAAGACGTATCAGCTTGCCAAGATTGACGCTCATATCCTGTGCCGGCTTTTGCATCTGCCTGTCGCCGGATGTGATGTAGAGCTTATTATCAGGGCCGATTGCCAGCTTGTGGGAATAATGGCCTTGTCGTCCCTGCTTATCCTGCTCCCAAATATGCGAAATATTGGCAAGCTGAAGTCCGCCGTCTCCATTTGTCTGCAATTTTGCTTTGATAACAACTGCGCCGGCACTTTCGGCACCTTGCTCGACATAAGACAGATAAATTTCATCTTCGGCATCATTAGCAAAAATGACATCGCCGAGCCCGCCCTGTCCGCCGTAAACGACATCCGGAACATTGGTAATTTCTGTTTTCGTACCGTCCTTTGACAGTTGAAATAATTGTCCTGATTTTTCTGTAATCAGCGCGTTGCCGCTTTCGCCCATCACCATCGCCCATGGTTCGTTGAAAGTAGCAATCTCTGTTGCTTCAAGTGAAGTACCATTGGTGCCGGCAATCTCGAATGCTTGCGCAGAGAGGGAGGTCAAACCAAGTGCGATAGAGGAAAGCAGGGCGGTGCGAATTTTCATGTCAATCTCCTGATTTAAAGCGTCATACATACATACGATTGTGACAGGGTTTGGTTCATTTCACGAAACACACTTTATTGTTACCGCACCCGAGTGGAGAGGCGGTTTGACAAAGCCTAGCACTCTACTTTGGCTTAGGGCGGGATTGCTTCTTTAACCCTATAATGATTGGCAAATAGTGCCACGGACGGGTCGCATGCGACCTGCATAGCGCCTGTTTTCATCGCCAAAACACGCGCACGCGCAGCAATTTTTTTGCCCAAACGCCGCGCAATGAGATGAAGATTATGCAGTAAGTTTTGTAGCGCTTCTAGCCGCTTGATGATGCCGGTGATGGTGAGCGCACTCAGCGTTATTGTGCTCTGGAACGCGGCAAGCTTCATCGCCTCTTTTTCAAAAGCAAGCACGCTGCATTTTGAGAATTGCGCGTGGTAAAACGAAGCAATCAGCAAATAGGCGGCTGCTTTTTCGGCTTTAGATATGAGGACATCAATCCAGCGGGCCAATCGCGGCGGCAATAATCTATCTTTGCACGCATTGACTAACAGTGCTGCGTTCAACCAGCAAAACACGATGCGCAAAAGCGCAATTCTGTTTTTCTCTAATGCAGCCGCGATGCTCAACTTTCTGTTCATTCAAAACAGTGTGCATCAGGTTTTAAGGTGTTGGATAAGATACCGTAAACGCCCAACATAACGCGCCAAAGCTGGTTAGAAGCGCGGCTCATTTAGTCTGATAAGGGACGGGTGAAAACTCTCCGCTTCGGCTTTAGCCTCCTCAGCCGTGCGGCAAATGACCAGAAGGAGCCCAAGTGACCTTGGTTTTAGTTTTGCAACAAACTTTTGCGACATACAAACCTCTGATTTTAGTGAGAACGAGTATGAGTTGCAAAAAGGATGGTTTTTGCGACGACGAGGGCGGTTCTCCTACCGTCGTTTTGCCACAGCGTAGCCAATGGCGAAACCAATTCCTACCAACACGACTACCACGAGCAGCATACCGCCACCCATGAATCCCATCATGCCACCCATACCGTCCATCATGCCGTTTTCCATCA
>NZ_JXMU01000047.1 GCF_001293565.1 Ahrensia marina
AATTGACTGTCGAGTTTACGGTGCTCGGCCGTAGCTTCGTTGGCCTGAACGGTGGTCCGAATTTTACGCCCAATGAGGCTGTCTCGTTTATGGTTGTGACCGAAAATCAGGAAGAGACCGACCGCTACTGGAACGCCATCGTCGAAAATGGTGGGCAGGAAAGCGCCTGCGGCTGGTGTAAAGATCGATGGGGTCATTCGTGGCAGATCACGCCTAAGCTGCTGCTCGACCTGACAACCGCAGCGGATAAGAACAGGGCCCGGCGCGCTTTCGAGGCAATGATGACAATGGGCAAGATTGACATTGCCGCTCTGAAAAAAGCCGCAGGGTAACGGAGCTCTCAAAAAAGGAGCCAAGATATGGTGGAGGGTATCCGTAATTATAATCGCGGTTTGGAGAATGGCGAGCAGGACATCTGCGATTTGCTCGCCGAGACCATCGACCGCAATCTTCCGGAAGCTGATGCAAAGGTCTGGCATGGACACCCGGTATGGTTCCTCGATGACAACCCGACGGTCGGTTATAGCAAGCAAAAGCGCGGTATCAGATTGATGTTCTGGAGCGGTGCGAGCTTTGACGAACCGCAACTCAATGTCATTGGCGGCAAGTTTAAGGACGCCTCCATCTTTTACTGTTCAGCAGATGAGGTCGATGTTGCGGATCTCGAACGTTGGCATGGACAATGCCGAAACATCGCTTGGGACTACAAGAACATTGCCAAGCGAAAAGGCGTTTTGGAAAAGCTGAAATAGCTGTCACCAAACATTATTGGCTAAGCTACAAAAAGGAGTTGAAGCAATGGAAAAACACTACAAGGGCGGATGTCAGTGCGGCGTTGTTTCCTATGAGGTCGATATTGATCTTGATGGCGCGATTACGTGCAACTGCTCGCGCTGTCAGCCGCTTGGGGTTATGCTTGCATTTGCGCCGCGTGAAAATTTCGCACTGCACAAAGGGGCAGATAATTTGACCGAATACCGCTTTAACAAGCGGGAAATTGAACACCTCTTTTGTAAAACTTGCGGAATCCAGAGCTTTTCCTATGGCAAAATGCCGGATGGAACCAAGATTGTAGCGGTAAATGTAAACACGCTTGAGGGCCTTGATCCCAGAACACTTTCTCCGACCCATGTTGACGGGCGCGCGATGTAAAGCCCGTTCAGCGACCGGCCGGCACAAGGGCTTTGTGCGAACTACGCACTAAATGGGCAAGCATAGTTCATTGAGTGATTTTATCTGAATACCAACTGCCTGCGGGAATGTTGTGTCTGATATTTTTAAATAGTTAGGAGATTGGCTAACTTTTATTGACAGCGCAGATGCTGAATGTTACTTAGGAATATGGCTAAGTTTGAAGCAAACCTTGATCAATGTTTCGCCGCGCTGGGCGACCCGACCCGACGGATGGTCTTGCAGCGTCTGGCCCGCGGCGAGGCGAGTGTCGGCGAATTGGCGGAGCCGCACGATATGGCACTGCCGTCTTTCATGGGGCATCTGAAAAAACTGGAAGATGCGGGACTGGTCACTTCGACCAAGCAGGGCAGAACGCGAATTTGCACACTCACACCGGACGCATTTGCTCCGGCCAAGAACTGGTTAAACGAGCAGAGCGCAATTTGGGAAGGGCGCCTTGATCGCTTTGATGATTACATTACCACCCTTATGAAGGAACGTGAAAAATGAACCTCGACCCCGAAACCGATCTCAGCTTCACCCGTACACTCAATGCACCACGTGCGATACTTTGGGAGTGTTGGACCACGCCTGAACACATTATGAAGTTCTTTATTCCTGAACCGCACAGTATTGACGCCTGCGAAATTGATCTCCGGGTTGGCGGGAAGTTTAACACTACGATGAATGTCAATGGCGAAAAGATGGAGAACACGGGTGTTTATCTGGAAGTTGTTGACGGCAAACGGCTCGTCTTTACGGACAGCTATAGCGAAGGCTGGAAGCCGGCTGCCGAACCGTTCATGACCGCTATTGTCGAATTTGAAGATGATGGCAAGGGCGGGACAACCTATACTGCCATCGCCCGCCACCGCTCACCGGAAGCCAGAAAAGCTCATGAAGATATGGGCTTTTTTGACGGGTGGGGAACCGTTGCGACGCAGCTTGAACAATATGCACAATCGCTTGCCAAACATTGAAGGCATTGTGTGATGGCAGCAAAAGATACAACGCAAGCGGTTAAAGGGCCGGCCTCCTATTTTCCATCCATTGAGAAAAAATATGGCCGGCCAATTGCCGAGTGGAAATCACTTATCCGAAGCCGGACCGCTAAAAAGCACATGGAGCTTGTGGCCTGGCTCAAGCAAGAACACGGATTAGGTCATGGGCATGCCAATGCTTTGGTTGCCTATACGTTGGCTGAAGACAAAAGCGTAAAAGGTTGAGTTGAAATGAAACCCAATCTCATGATCTGGACCGGACGCATTCTGACCGGCATTTTTGCAATTTTTATGCTCGTTGCATCAATTATGCCCAAGCTTATCGGGGCGGACGTTGCGACGAACTCCTTGCGTGAACTTGGGTGGCCTGATGGCTATGTTCTTATGATTGGATTGATCGAGCTGGCATGTCTCGTTCTTTACCTGATCCCGCGCACAAGCATTTTAGGCGCAATATTAACGATGGGGTTACTCGGCGGTGCGATGGCCACGCAGATTCGCGTGGAGAATCCGATTTTTAGCCACGTGTTTTTCAGTCTTTATCTGGGGCTGTTCATGTGGGGCGGTTTATGGTTGCGCAATGCAGCATTGCGCAGGCTGTTTCCACTTTACGCGCCAGAAGAAAATCGTGGCGCTACGGTGTAAGGCAGGCTTTTGCCTGTCACACATACCGGCGATCCCAATCGGACGTGAACAGTATTCATGAGCCTTGGTTACCTGGTCGGCTTGCCGTGCGGTCTTTGAATATATGGCAACGCGAAAAGATAAAGGCCGGTGAGCAGCATGAATAAAAGTGGGAACAATGGGAGAAAGAACACCCATTCGGCAAGTTCCTTTCCCAGCCCTTGGGCGGCGAAAATGGCCAGCACGATAAATGTGAAAACAATCGATAGCCAACGGTGGGCCTGTCTTATCCAGTTTTTCCAGTTCAAATGTCATTCCTTCCAAGATTTGCAAGCATACTAAGAGCATCAATTAGAGACATCACGAGGCATTTCTTTTCACGGCAGCGCGAATGAGTGCCGAAAGCGCTTTCTCATCAATCTTATCGTTTTCATAAAAATCAATTGCGCGCCGGACATTGCCGTCGAGGCTTGAATTAAAAAGCTTTGCAGGATCTTCCAGTGATGCTCCCTTGGCGAATGTCATCTTGACCTTATCCTTGTAGGTCTCGCCGGTGCAGATCATGCCGCCGTGATACCAAGTGGGAACACCGCGCCATTTCCACTCCTCAATTATGTCGGGAGCGGCTTGTTTAATCACCTGCCGGATTTGCGCAAGCATATCACCGCGCCAGTCGTTTAACGCTGCGATCTTTTCATCGATTTTCTGTGCGGGTGTTTTTTCCTTTATCAGGTCATCCATCTTCAATGTCCTTATTTTCTCTAGCAAAGTGGTCGCGCGTGTTCTTTTTATTGCAGCTTGGCCAATACTTGCTCCATTTTGTCGAAGAAGCGCGGCCAACCGATTTTTGCACCGCCGTAGTAGTTTGGCTGGTCCATGCGGAAGCCGGCTTGCTCCATGCGCAGGCGCGTTCCCTGGTCAGTCGGTGTGAGGGTCCAAGTGACCACCGATCGCAGATCACCTGCATCCCAGCTGTACTCCAGCGTTTTGTGCTCTTTGACCGCTCGAACTTTACAGGCTACTTCGCCCCAATCCGCGCTGAAATTAAATCGATGCCCCGGTTCGGGCTGGAAGTCAGTTTCCATCAACCACTCCGAGATCAGGTGCGATTGGGTGAGGGCGCGCCAAATTTTTTCCGGCGGGTGTGGTAAGTCCCGCTCGACGATAATCGTACGGGTATCGGTGGCTGCGCCTGTCAATTGTCCATCCTCTTCAGCAGGTTTTCGAGATTATCGATGCGAGACTCCCAGAAGCTGCTCATCTGTTCGGCCCAGTCCGTCAATGATTTCAAGGCTTCGGTTTGCGGGCTGTAAAATGTCTGGCGGCCGTTTTGACGGCCTACAACCAGGCCGGCCCGTTTGAGAGTGCCAAGATGTTTCGAGACTGCCGGTTGGGAAATCCCCGCGTGCTCAGTGAGCGCTTTGACAGTTTGGTCGCCCCTTGTGCACAGATGTTCAAATAAAGCCCGGCGTGTCGGGTCTGCGAGGGTGCTAAAAAGGATATCATGAGGCTGGGCCATAAAAATACATAGCTCTTCGGTTATGATTTATTGATAGCCGCAGAGTTATGTGTTTTCAAGATAAAATTTTTATTTTGCGAGTGATGGCTAATTTCCAGTCACTTGTTGGCGAGTCGTAACCCAGCTTTTTGCCGGACTAGGGCGCATATGCGCGCAGGAAGATTCGCACCGCTTCGTCGGCGTGTTCGCGCAACTGCTTCTGGTCCGGGATACCTTCGTCTCCGAGCAGCATGGCAGCATTGGTTGGCGCGCCCATTAACATCCAGTTGAATTGGGTGGCCGCTTTGTGTGGATCCGGCGTGTCGAGTTCTCCGATGCTGGTATAATGTTCGCAGGCACGCGCCAGTCTTTCGATCGACCGCTTCGGTCCATTGAGATAAAGCGACTTTCCCAGCTCTGGAAATCGTTCAACCTCGCCGATGACCAACCGGCGAAGCCGCATAAGACGCGGGGTCATGACAACAGTCAGTTGATCGATAGCCGCTTCCAAAAAATACACTGCGGCCGCGCGCTCATCGAAAATCTCTTCCCTGTCTTCGCCGAGCTTATGCGTCGCGCCGCCTGTCATGGCTTCAACAACGTCTATAAAAAGTGCCTCCTTTGATCCGAAGTGCGCGTAAACCGTCTGTTTGGAGACGTTCGCATGATCGGCAACATTGTCCATATTTGTGCCGAGAAATCCGTGACGCAGAAAAATGTTCTCGGCTGCGGCGAGTATTTTCTCGCGGCTCCGCCTAATGCGTGTCTCTGCGCCATTGGCCATATAAGGTTCCTTTTTGCCTTAGGTACAGCATAGCTGCACCAACTTGACAAATCAAACTGGACGGTCCAGTCTAATTAGTGGAAGATCAAGGAAGGTAATATGAATATGCAGCAAAAATTGTCCTGTCAGTGCGGGCAGGTAAATGTCGAGGTGGAGGGGCCGAATATCGCGGTAACGGAATGCCTGTGTGACAGCTGCCGCAAGGCAGGTGCTATCTTGAGTAAATTGCCAGGTGCGCCGTCAATTCTTGACAGTAAAGAGGCAACATTATTCGTTATGCATAGAAAAGACCGTGTGCGGGTGGTTTCCGGCAGCGAATCTTTGAAAGCCTATCGCCTGTCACCGGATGCGAAAACCCGGCGCATTGTTGCGTCCTGCTGCAATATGCCGATGATGCTGGAGTTTCAGGGCGGGCACTGGTTCAGCCTTTACGGCCAGCTTTGGGCGGAAGATCAACGGCCGGCACCTGAATTTCGCACAATGACTGATGATCTTGAGGACCCGAATCTTCTGCCCGATGATATTCCAAATCTTAAGCAGCACTCGCTGGCTTTTTACCGGCGCCTTTTCGGAGCATGGGTAAAGATGGGGTTCCGCAATCCGAAGCTTGTGGTTGAGGGAGAGTTGAATGTCTAAAGCTGGCGAAAAACTCGAAATCGAAAGCATTACGTCGCCCCACCATAAACAGCGGGTTGATCGGGTTAAATATTCGGCCATGCGCGAGGCGTTGCTATTGGTGCTGCCGGCTACCGCACCCGGGCTTTCAGTGGCCGAAGCCAAGAAGGCGTTACTTGAGCATTTGTCTGATGATATTTTTCCAGGCGGTGCCAAAGCAGGGTGGTGGCTCAAGGCGGTGCAGCTCGATCTTGAGGCGAAGGGTATAATTGCCAGAGAAGCGACGAAGCCGGTACGACTCTATCGCGTGGATTAGTAGATGTTTCCAAGCAAATTGCATCGTGCATTTGTCCACTGGACAAGCTGCATTTCTTGTCAGTACTCAATTTTGCAACCTGTTAACAGGAATATATCCGCCGCAAAGCGGTGTGTATAAAAAAATCACCTTAACCATTCTTTCTTAATTCGGGCACTGATTGCCGGTTTCCTGAGGGGAAATAAGGGCTTTTGGGCGCCTTATATGCGGTACTTATTGGTACGCTTGGGTGCCCTAAAAAAAATGTCATAAAAAATATAGAAAAG
>NZ_JXMU01000048.1 GCF_001293565.1 Ahrensia marina
TCCAGCTGAGCTACGGGTGCCTGAGCGTGATGAGATCACAGCACGAAAAAGCCTTAGCAAACCTTATAGCTCGCCGCAATTGCAGAAATTAAATGAAATGTGATTTTGGTGTTTTGTGCTGCGCTTCTTGCGCGTGATGTCTAAATAGCTGTGCCGGATATGTGCCTAAACGCCAGTCTCTGGTGGCAAACTTTTTATTCGCATTCTCAAATTGCGTCACGACCCGGAACGGATTCTTTCCTGCTTGACACATGGCAACGCTCAGTAAATATGGGCACTAACTTCATAGGATGCGTTCAATTGAAATTATCAAGAATATCAGCCCTCGGCTTACTTCTAACTTTAACTGCATGCCAAACTTCTGAACAACTTCAAGAGTCAATTTTAGCTGCAAAACCGGCGACCTCATCTATTAAGATGGCAATCGCAAGGGATGCCCGAGATTTTCTAGCCGATCCCTACTCAGTTCGCGACGCAGAAATATCCTATGTCCAGTTAAACAGCAGCACCGGCATCCATTGGCTATGTGTAAAGGCGAATGCCAAGAATCTTACGGGCGGGTATTCAGGACGCCAGGCGCTGGAAGTATTGGTGCGAGATGGAAAGCTAGTCGGAAACGTTCCAAATAGTCCCGCATGCAGTATATCGACATTACGCTGGCAGCCGTTCCCTGAACTTGAAGCGCTTCGTCAACTCTAGACAAGAGTGCACCTATGTAGCAGGCTACTAATTGAGTTACTGCACCTCAGGAAATGCGGATTTAGCATTAGTGAGCATGGCATAAGATGGCAAAGAAAGACCGCAGCAACGCCTACTTCATGAAGCGGCTGCAAAAAGAGTTTCCAAATATCTACGACGATTACAATGCTGGAAAATACTCGAGCCAACGCCAAGCTTTCATCGCGGCCGGATATGTAACCGAGCCAGATCGACTACAAGCCCTTCGCAAAGCATGGCGATGGGCGAGTTTCTCAGAGAGAGCTAAATTTCTGGCTGAGATCGGCGCAGTGACTCCTACCGCAACCTTGCCATCAATTATTGATGCAGAAGATCGATTGTTACCAGAAGCCAGAACCAAGTTAATAAGGCTTGGTTATGGAACAAAATTCAGGTCTGGGCATATCATGAAGCAGATCGGTGGCGATCCGTTAAACGCATCACTTGGCGGTGCAATGCACAACAATAGTATCATTGATCGCGATTTGGCTGCCAAGATTACAGTCTGGCTCAACAAACAAGAATGAAGGTAGTTATACCTACCCACTCCTTTTGTCGGGCTACTCACCTTTGACTCACAGAAACACCCTGGCGCGTTCCTCAGCGCTGGATGAACTTTGACAGCACCTAAATGCAAACACGCGCCTACGACTCTTATATTCAATACGGTTAAGGTTCTCACAGAATAGCAGGTGTCCGCACAACGAGCCGTGCTTGTTCTAGCAATCGTCCGATCCGTCTGGAATGTATCTGCGCCGTCTAGCATTTCTCATTGATGAATGGCTCTGCTCGGGTAGGTATCTCTATCCGGAACAACTGTTGCGTTCTTCTCACTCAGATTCTTCGCTCAGCTGACGCTTCAAATTCAGCCAACACCAATACGTATCGTGCCTTTCACGGCAAGGCTTCTGCACATCTCTGCCAAATCTTGGTCCCGGTTCGAGAAATAGATTGAGTATCTATCGAAGTGATTGGCATGGGTAGGCGTATCTACCCGTGACCGTTCAAAATAGACCTGCGCCAAGTGATCTATTCGTGGTCGAAAACGCGTCCGCAAAAGTTCAAAAACGACATTATTTTACCCGGAAAAAATTAAGCAAAAAAAATTTCCGGGCAAAAAGTTAAGCAGAATTAATTCCACTCAGTGGGTTTTTTTACAATGTGATACTGAATTTCACTTAATCGGATTAAGCAGCACCTCGGAAATTAAGATTCTAAAAACGACATCCAGAAGCCACCAGTCAGTGCTCAATATTTACCCGCACCATCACCCCGGAGAAGGTTTAAGGTTCCTATAGAATGAGCATCGGAACTCAGCCTCAACCCTGCTCTAATACGCTTCGAATTTCTAGGACTTCGACTTGTCCGCCTCGCCCATACTCTGTTTGACTCACAGAAGCTCCGTGGTGCGTTTTCTGGTGCAGAATGACGTAATGTAGCTGCGCGATACTGAAGCTCGCCAGCGAGTCTTAAAATGAATCTGCCGGAGGGTGCGATACAGTTGGTCTATCACTGACCATTGCGGCCGTTTTAAATTGTGGCAGGAATGTGTCCAAAGCACTCAAATTTCCCTCTTTTCCGATGAGTTCGACTGCAAATAAGACACAATCTTGCTGTAGGATTATATTCATCCGGTAGCTCACCGTGACCATCGCAAAATCCTCTTGAAGGCGGCGCCGGGAAATCTGACCGGGCACCTTTACCGCGAAATTCTGAATGCCCAATGACGAAAGCTCTGACCTGATTATGTCAACTTTCGGCGAAAGGTCGGATTGAAGGTAAGTCCCCTTTCGTGCCGCTACGATGTAGCGAACCGAGTAAGCGCAATAGCGCTTGGATTCGGAGAGTAATGGTTAGGTCGAGGGCTCCGCCTAACCGCCCTTGAGCAAGGCAACTCTCTTCACCATCTGTCACACGGAGTGTGTTGACTAATCCCCCTGCTACAAGACGGATAGACTTCTATCTTTCGTATAATTCATACAGCTTCATTAGCCTATTATACGTTCAGTTTTGTAGCAGGGGGATAGTTCTATCTACGGTGTGGGTTATAAGGTGTCGTTGGTTGTATTAGTGGTCCGCTGTCTGATTTAGAAACGTTGTTCTAATGGAATGATAAAAAGAAAGCAGAACAAGCGAAGCGAAGTTCTGCCCAAGGCCGAAGGCCGCGGAGGTGAGCGAAGCGAACCATACAATTTTGTACCTCACGTTGTCACAATGCTACCCCAACCTCTCAACCAAATCAGCAGCACGTAAATGGCTATAGCGTTGCAGCATCCGGAGTTCTTTGTGACCACTAATGGTTGCGGTTTCTATTACATTGAGACCACGTTCCAGCAATCTTGATATGGCTTCATGTCTCAAGTCATGAAACTTGAAATCTTCTAGTCCGGCTCTGGCACGTAAATGCCCCCACGCTTGCTGCACACCTGACTTTGTAGATGGCACCACGCGCTCGTCCACCTGCATCTGTTTGAACATAGCCAGCGCTTCCAACGCTCTTGTGCTGAGAGGTATGTCACGGCTTTCACCGTTCTTTGTCATGTCCAAATGTGCGATACGTTTTTCCATATCGACATCTGCCCATGTCAGCGATAGCATTTCGCCCTGACGCATCGCTGTCTCAATCGCCAGAATGATCAGTGGGCGCATGTAAGGACTGCGACCACTATCTGTTGCATCTAGCAGGCGTTGCTCTTCACCGGGCTCTAATCGTCTCTCACGACCACGCGGTGGTGATGGGCGGCGCACCATACGCACCGGGTTCTGCATCAAATGCACACCCCACTCTTTGCGTGCAATGTCTATAGCGTGTGCCATCGTGTTTAGCTCACGTATTACGCTGGACGGTGAAACATCCTTGAGGCGTTGATCGCGGTAAGTGGCAAGATCAGCAGATGAAAGCATTGAGAGCGTGCGGTGTGCGATATCGCGTTTCATCAATCGCTTAATGCGATAGGCTTCGGTGCGTGCGCTTTTCTTGTGCGGGGTAATGTCGGTCAAGTAACGCTCGAACAAATCCCGGAGCGTCATTTTCTCAGCCAAGCGCGTATCAAGCAGATTGCCGTTGCGGTCCAGCTCTGACTCCAGCGTGCGCGCCCATTTTTCAGCATCAGACTTTGAAGCAAAAGACTTGGCACGCGGTGCAATACCTTTACGTCTTACCTGTGCTTGCCACTTGCCTCTCAACCTGCGGATCGTCGCCATGAAGCACCTCCTTGAATTGTGCCTCATGTGCGTAGGACGCCACAAATGGGCCGCCAAGGGTTATTCCGGCGGCCTGAATCAATATGTTTAAAATTGAAGCATCTCACTTATTGGCTCCTTAAACGGATTGGGTGCACAACGGACAACGAATTCGCGAAGGGACAACAATGCTAGGGCCAGAGAATGCAATATGGGATGATGGCGAGTGGGTCAGTTGGGATGACATAAATCGCCAAATTAAAAATCAAGAATGGCGCGCCAAATACCCACAGGCAGATATACACCTCATACCTATATTTGAAGAGTTGCTAAGGGTGGCTGAAGATTACCACCGGACAACTGATTCTCACCTTCAAGTGTATGGCGATATTGGTGAACTATATGGCGCCATCACATACGGCATCAAATTGCACTCCAACTATGCCCAAGGTTCAGATGGTCGATTGGGAAATGATTACATCGAAGTGAAGACGATCAGCCCGTTCAAGCGTGGCAATGATGTCTTTCTAAATATGACGAGACATTTCAGCAAAGTCCTGCTGGTAAAAATCAATGAAGACTTCGAAATTGCCCACAAGCTCATTGCCCGGGCGGACCTTCCTAAGAGCAAATCTGTCAAGTTGCGTATTAATTGGAATGAATACTGATCGCATGACAACAAGATTTCCGTTGAAGAATCAACTTCGTGCAGATTAGTCGCCCCTGTCGCCACAATTGGGCCGCCGAGGGTTATTCCGGCGGCCAATTAAAAATGTATCTTAGCTATTCATTCGCCTCAGCTACAAGTATGTCGGCATACATATACATCAAACGCTTGTAGGTGGCTTGAGCTTCCAAATCACAGTTGGTGCTTGAGCGTCCGCGTTCCAACATTAAGTGTTGAGCCATAGTCCTCCGGAATGTGTCAGGATCAATACCCGGACTGGCTGCTACCGCTCCCATCACTACGAACTCATACAAAAAGCGTTCGTCTAGATTACAGTTCTCGGCATGAACCATTGCCAGCCCGTATTGGTTCATCAAGAGATACGTTGTCGTATCTAAACTGCTCTGTGCTTGTGCGCCGGCTGGAAAGAAAGACAGTGTTGACACGGCCATAGCCGCGACCAAAGATTTAGTGCACATGATGCGTTCCTCATTGTAATCATATCAAAAGCGATAGGATGAGGAATTTTCGGCAACAAGGATCAAAATGTGTGATCAAATTGTGCCGCTTGCTCGCGGCTCACATTGGGAGCTAGCCGGGCAATAAGTGCCAAGCCTTACAGGTCAAGGACTTCCGAAGCGTAGATTGAGCCAGAGAGCGCTGCGTTACTAAGGCAGCGCTCTTCGACGTCCGCTATGTTTCAGTTTCGACTGACAAGGGAGCCGTTTTAACGTGCGCTTAAAGCGCGTTACAAATAGTTGCAATAAAGGTCACAAATCTTCCAACCACCGTGTGAACATTAAATTTATATGACGATTTGCGGCCAAATTGACGCTAGGGTATTATTGTTACGAACAGAAACGCATTTCTGTATCTATGTTCAACTTTGGGGGAGAGAACTATGAAATCGATATCAACTTGGTTTTTCGCTACGGCGACAGTTTTTGCGCTTTGCGGAATGATATGGGGGATACAAATGTCGGCAAGCCATGACTATACATTTGCGCCTGCTCACGGTCATCTGAACCTAATTGGCTTTGTCGCAATGTCGATTTTCGGAACTTACTATGCTCTGACACCTGAGGCTGCGATGTCTAAAGTTGCAATGGTGCACTATTGGCTGGTTACGATTACCATCCTGATGCTTATTCCCGGGATTTTTCTGGCAATTTCTGAACAAAAAGAGACTTTGGCAATAATTGGCTCGATACTCGCAGTGATCTCGATGGCATTATTCCTATTTATGGTGTTGCGCTTCGGCGTTGGTGACCAGGCGAAAGCAGAGAAATAACTTCTACTGTGATTACTCAACAGGTGGGCTAAAGACATTCGCGGTTTGCGGATCAAGTCGCCGTTTAGTTAGTTTGAAACAACCTGTCTGAAAATGATGGTCGAGAGTTTTATGAAGGTCCAAAAGCAGATATGATCTAGAGTATTGCTAAGACTTAAAGGCACGCGAGTGGCAAAATCGTGCCGTTCCACGCGTTCAACTAGTTTCATTTATCCGGAAACTCAAGGCCAATAAGCCTTCCCAAAATGCCCAAAATTCAAACCTAGATCGGTTCGGAGGGCAGCGCTCTATCCAGCTGAGCT
>NZ_JXMU01000005.1 GCF_001293565.1 Ahrensia marina
GCCTGGAACGCGTGTAGGCGGGGAACCGTCTCCAGGGTTCGAATCCCTGTCTGTCCGCCATTTCCCGCTATAATAAACACCAACCCGTGAATTTCAGCGTGGATATCTGTAACCCTGCCGCCTTAATCATAGTGCAAGACGTGGCCTTTGAAGCTCAAGGTAAGTGGCTTTGACTATTTAATCTATAAACCTGCGAACTCAAATTCACCTATTGTGTTAAAGTTCACTTTAACTTTTATAGCTGTGTCTGTTGTTTTTCTACAGGATAAGAAAATGCCCGACAGACCATCTTTGACACCTTCTCCAAAGACTTTCGAACCGCGCGCATCACGGCGCGAATGGATTGGACTGGCAGTGCTTACACTTCCCACATTATTGCTTGCCATGGATATGACGGTTCTTCATCTGGCTGTGCCTTCGCTCAGCGCGGCTTTGGAGCCAACCAGCGCACAATTGCTTTGGATCGTGGATATCTATGGCTTCATGATTGCCGGTTTCCTGATCATAATGGGTAATATCGGCGACTGGATCGGAAGACGAAAACTGCTGCTACTGGGAGCGGCTGCGTTTGGAGCAGCCTCGGTCTTTGCCGCTTTCGCCCCCAATGCCGAACTTCTGATCCTTGCCCGTTCCCTCTTGGGTATCAGCGGTGCCTGTCTCATGCCTTCAACGCTGTCACTAATCCGCAATATGTTCAAAGTTGCAGCGGATCGAACCAAGGCGATCACAATATGGATGATGAGTTTCATGGTGGGGACAGTGATCGGACCGGTTGTCGGCGGCCTTCTATTGGAATGGTTTTGGTGGGGTGCTGTGTTTCTTCTGGCTGTACCGATTATGGTGCTCATTTTGATTCTCGGACCAAAATTGCTGCCGGAGCATCGCAACGAAAACAAGACAGGGATTGATCTTCTTTCCGCAGTTATGGCGCTTGCCGCAATTCTGCTGCTTGTCTTTGCACTCAAGGAGGCAGCGAGATACGGATTTGACGGGCGCGCCATCTTCGCCGGAATTGCAGGGCTCGGCATCGGCACGGTTTTTGTCATACGGCAAACCCGTCTTGAAAATCCGCTGCTTGATCTTGCGCTGTTCCAATATGCCGGATTTTCCGCAGCGCTGGTTTCTTTAACTGTTTCAATCTTCACGATTGGCGGGTCGATGTTCCTGATATACCAATATCTGCAGGGTGTAGTGGGCCTTTCACCGCTGCAAGCCGGCCTCTGGTTATTGCCTTCAACATTGGCAGGCCCTATCGTGTCTTTTGCCGTTCCCGCACTTGCAGCACGTATCGCGCCTAACCGGCTAATTGGCGCTGGACTTGCCCTTGGAACGGTCAGCCTGGCCTCACTTGCCCTGATAGGGCCGCTTAACGGGCTGGCAGTCGTGGTTGTGGGGATGACGCTACTCAGTATCGGCTTGGCTCCTGTCACCATTCTGGGAACCGACCTCATCGTCAGCGCGGCACCTGCCGAACAAGCCGGAGCAGCGTCAGCTGTTTCTGAAACCGGCACCGAGTTGGGTATGGCTTTGGGGGTCGCTGTTTTCGGTAGTTTAGCAACGGCTTTATACAGGTCAGGTTTTCAAGATAGAATTGGCGATGACTTTCCAACGGGGCTTGATACGCGCGCGTCTGAGACACTAGGTGCGGCTATCGCCATAGCGAAATCTGCAGACGCCCAACTGGCGCAACAGATGATTAAAGTAGCAACGCAATCATTTACCAACGCGCTCCAGATATCCGTTTTGACAGCAGCTACTCTTCTCGGATTAATCTGTATCGTTGCACTGCGATCCCTTCCCCGTCATACAGGTGGAAGCGAGACGTCCTAACCGTGATTTTTAAATGTTCTTATGGAAAAGAAGCCCACAAATTCTGAAATGACACAGAACCAGGTTTTACACGCGCTGCAACGCTATGCCCGCCTACACACGCGTGTTGACCATGAGGCGGATGATTTATTGCAGGACGTCCTGTTGATCGCGGTAAATAAGAAACGCGATATAACAGATCCGGGATTTGTAGCTTGGGCTAAAGGCGCGATCCGCAACCATGCACGTTTTCTGGCAAGAACAGCCGGACGGCGGCGGAAGCGTGAGGCAAGTTGGGAGCCTCCATGCTCAGACTCACAATCATTTCCACGTTTCTCAATCGCGTTCGTGTCAGCGTTGCCTCCGTCACAACGCATTGTTGCTCACCTTGTAAACCTTGGATTAAATCGTACAGAAATCGTCCATCTTCTCGGTTTGAATGACGCCGCCTTCCGCCAACGTATGGCTGGACTGTGCAAGGCCTCCAAGCATCGTAACCAAGATATTGAATTTCCGATAACCCCGATAAAGCAGCACGGCGGCCTCGCACGCCGTTCGTTAAAGCAATCGCTACAATTCGATGCGCCGCGCGGCTTCGCCATAAGAGATCCGGACGGAATACCTCTTTTCTTTTCCCGCCATGATCACAATTCGCGTAGCCGCGGCAACTAAGCCAGAGTCACCAAGGAGGGTATTATGACTTTAAAAATTGATAGCGTAACCATAATCTTCAACGTTGCCGACATAGAGCGCACACGCGCCTTCTATGGCCAGCATCTTGGCATACAGTTTGAGCACCACAGTGAGGAGGACGACAGCACTTATCTGAGCACCAAAATCAGCAAAGAAGTTGATTTAATGGTATTTCCCGGAACACCCAAGCCCGGCAATACACCTAACATCGTTTTCGGCTTGAGCGAGGGCGGTATCGACACACTAATTGAGCAATTGGCGGCCGATAATATCGAAATTGTAACGCCGGTATCGGAAGCTCCCGGCGGCTGGTTTGCTGATTTTCGCGATCCCGACGGTCAAACTATCTCGCTTTATCAATCCGGCAACATGCCAAGGACGCAAGCATAACAGTGTTTTCGCTGCACATCTTCGGGTGAATTAACATTCATCCAAGCGCTGACGGACGATCTGAGTGTCCGCAGCGCTTCAGTTCTGCATTTATTAAAGTTGGATTTAGAATTTAGTTTTGACTAATATCATTTTCGCATGGAAACGACACTTTCAATTCAACAGACCGCACGGCGCAGCGGATTAGCTGCATCTGCACTGCGCTACTATGAGCAACAGGGTCTGATAACGTCGGAGCGTAAAAATTCGGGCCATAGGCGGTTTCCCCGCCATGTGCTGCGTCGCCTGGCCTTCATCGTTTTCGCACAGCGGCTTGGCATGCGCCTTGAAGAGATCAAGCAAGAACTTGACAAGCTGCCGACAGATCATGTTCCGACCGGCGAAGACTGGGAGAAGCTTTCTGAAAAATGGGTCGAGCGGGTTGAAGCGCAGATCGCCCAGTTGGAACAGCTCAGAACAGGACTTACCGGGTGTATTGGCTGCGGATGTCTGTCCCTGAAAGATTGCAAGGTCATCAATGCCGGAGACCGGTTTGCCAAAGAAGGCGCAGGCCCGCGTGGATGGATATTAGATGCAGATGCTGACAGCTAAGCCTTTTAGAGGGCGATTCTTTCCGATTTCTCATAGCGCACAAAAGGGTCAATTTGCGTTGCTTTATCAGCCGCAGCGATGATGCCCGGCACTACCGAGACCGGTATGCCTTCGGCGCAAAGACGTGTTATTTTTTCTTCAAATTGACCAAAGCGCTGAGGATTGCCGCTCTGTAACCAGACAACATTTTTGCCGGCCAAGGCAAGAGCGGCCAATTTATCTTCGCTGTCAGTTTTCCAGTTAGCGCCATGAATTTTGCTGTTATCAATCAGTATTCGTTCTGCTTCCCGGCGGGCCAACTCTAAAACATCGCTGGAAACATCATCATCAAACATAATTATATCAGCGGCCTGCAACGCACGCACCGCTTTCAATGTGAGCAATTCCGCATCGTCAGCACGAACATTCACAAAAGTGATTTTTCCTTTTAGTGATGCATCGAAATTCGCAATTGTATCAGCTTCAGCAATAAGCCCTTCAATATCACCGTTTCGCGGGGAACGTTCAAAAGCGCGGTCCACAAAAGCTTCCCAGAATGTCCGCCGTTGCAGTCCCATCTCCAAACGGTCATTGACCACACTGCGAATTTCAAGAGCAAGTGTTGCCCATGCGGAAACTGATTGCGCTATAACTGCTTCAATCCTGCGCCGGATCGCCTGCCCCAAAATCGGTGCCGCGCCATCTGTCGAGATCGATATAACAACCGGTGACCGGTTAACGATGGAGCCGAACTGAAAATCGCAATAATCGGGTTTATCAATAATATTGACGGCAACGCCCGCCGCGTGAGCCGCACAATAAAACCGTTGCGCCTCCGCGTCTGTTTCTGCATCGCAAATTGCAATTTGCGAATGTGCAAAGCTAGCGTCTTCCCAATTTTTCTTATACCAAATAAAATGTCCGGAGACGCCAGGCTCTGCAATTAGTGCCGCAAAAGCCGGTTCAAGCTCTTGTGCGTAAATGTGAACATCTGCCCCCGCAGCAGCAAGAAGTTCCGCTTTCCATGCAGCAGCATCCGATCCGCCTGCCAGAACAACTTTCTTGCCGTGCAATTTATAAAATACCGGCAATGTGGCCAGTGCCTGCACTCTTGCACGGCGTTGTTTTTTGCCCGCATTATTCTGCGGCAACGATCTGATATTCATCAATAATCACCTTGAGTTCCGCTTTGCAAGACCCGCAATTCGTGCCCGCACAAGTCGCATTTCCAACTGCATTTACCGTATGACAACCGGCACTAACCGCATCTCTGATCTGGTTGATTCCAACCCCCATACAGGAGCATATGATGGTCCCTTTATCCGGCACACCGGAAGCAGGGCGTCCTGCGACCACACGCCAGCGTGAAACCAAATCGGAAAAATCATCACCAAGTTGACTGCTCGCCCAATTGCGCGAGACGGCAACCGGAGAGCGCGACAAATAAACAACCCCAAGCAAAGCAGCTTTGTTAAAGGCGGCGATACGGGTCAAACCCAGTGCGTTGTCAGTATAAGAAAGCGTCTGCACTTGCTGCGGCAATTGCAGCATTTTATATGCAAGTTGAGCCATATCAACGATTGGATCAGTACTGGCAAATTCTGCACACCACCCATTTTCAGCTTTTGCCAATGCCCAGTAGGATAATTCGCTCAATTTAGGTTTTGCAGCGGAGACGACAAAACCGAACTGTTTTGCCGGATATTTAGCTATATCAACATGCGTGTTTTTAAGAGCAGGTTGGCCGGAAATCGGGTCCGTTGCCGGAGCAACCAATTTATCGACACGCGCATTAGCTGCTATCTGATCCGTGAAATGCATCGGTACAAATATATGCCCCTGCTTCACGCGGTCGGTAATCAAAGCCCGGACAATTATTTCACTGCGGCCATTTTTGATGCAGACCAAGTCAGCGTCACGTATATTCTTTTTCAAAGCATCGCTTGGATGAATCTCCACAAACGGCTCTGCAATGTGGGCTGAAAGGCGAGGACTTTTCGCGGTTCGGGTCATCGTATGCCAATGATCACGTATCCGGCCGGTATTGAGCGTGAATGGGTAGTGTGCTTTTACGGCACTCTCGGATGGCTCGCTTGCAGCAACGAAGTTGGCTTTACCGTCAACCGTAAAAAAACCACCATTGGCAAAGAAACGTTGATCTTGAGTGGTCTGCATTTTCCTCATCGGCGCGGGCCACTGGAAAGGTTTGAGTGCCGAATAATCTTGATCTGAAATTTCGGCATATGCGCCAATATCAAGATCGCGTTTGCCATTGTTTTCGAACGCTGTCAGCGCCGTATATTCACGAAAGATCGCAGCAGTACTGTCATAATCAAATGCTTTACCAAACCCCATGCGCTTTGCGACTTCCGCCATTTGCCACCAGTCAGCTTTGGCATTTCCAGGAGAAGGCAGGAACTTTTTTTGATGAGAAATACGGCGCTCGGAGTTTGTCACTGTTCCGTCTTTTTCACCCCATCCCAATGAGGGTAATTTCACATGCGCATGACGTACCGTATCTGTTTTACCCATGATGTCGGAAACAACGACAAATGGGCAGGCTTTCAGAGCGTTTTCAATTGCACCGGCATCAGGCATGGAAACAACAGGATTTGTCGCCATGATCCAGATGGCTTTGATACGCCCGTCTGCAACCGCATCAAACATTTCAACTGCTTTAAGGCCGGGCTTATCCGCGATAACAGGCGCATTCCAGAACCGCTGCACCAGTTCCCGATGCGCAGGCTCCTCCAACGCCATATGCGATGCAAGCATATTGGCCAGCCCGCCAACCTCACGGCCTCCCATTGCGTTGGGTTGACCTGTGATTGAGAACGGCCCCATCCCTGGCCGACCAATACGGCCCGTCGCCAAATGGCAATTGATGATCGCGTTGACTTTGTCGGTACCGCTAAGAGACTGGTTTACTCCTTGACTGTAAACAGTCACGACTTTTTCATTACCGGTCCACAATGCATAAAATGCACTCAGCTCTGCAGCCGGTAGTCCGGTTCGCTCTACCAATTTCTCGAATGATAATGATTGTGCGGCTTCCAGCGCTTCCGGCAGTCCGTTCGTATGGCGTGCGACATAATCGGCATCTATCGCGCCTTGCTGTGAGATGTAGGAAAGAAGACCATTGAAAAGTGCCACATCGCTATCGGGTGCGACAGCAAGATGAATATCGGCAATGTCGGCTGTCATTGTCCGGCGGGGATCAACAAGCACGACTTTCATATTTGGGCGTATTGCTTTTGCCGCAACAATGCGTTGGTAAATCACGGGGTGGCACCATGCGAGGTTAGACCCCACCAATACGATAACATCTGCCAGTTCCAGATCTTCATAAATACCAGGAACGGTATCAGAACCGAATGCCCGGCGATGGCCGGCAACAGAGGATGCCATGCAAAGGCGTGAATTTGTGTCGATATTGGCAGAGCCGAAAAAGCCTTTCATCAATTTGTTGGCGACGTAATAATCTTCGGTCAGCATTTGACCGGAAACATAAAATGCCACGCTGTCGGGGCCGTAATCAGCGATTGTCTGTTTGAATTTTTGCGCAACCAAATCAAGCGCATCATCCCAAGATGCAGCTTTACCGTTGATTTCAGGTGAGAGTAGCCTTCCTTCCAGATCCAGCGTTTCGCCAAGCGCCGCACCTTTTGAACATAGTTTGCCGAAATTCGAAGGGTGATCTTCATCGCCTTTTATATCCACACGCCCGTTCGGCATCGGCGTTGCAACAACGCCGCAGCCAACACCGCAATAAGGACATGTGGTTTTCGTGGAGCATCCCATTTATCTGCTCACTTCGAGCAAGATTTTATCGCCCTCAAGCTTGACAGGGAACGATAGTGTCTGCCCTTCATCGGCCCCTTGTGCTATGCCTGTCTCAAGGCTGATCACCCAATTATGCAGCGGGCAGGTAACGCAGCCATCATGAACTATGCCCTGGCTCAGTGGGCCATTTTTATGCGGGCAATTATCCTCTAAAGCAAACACGCGACCATCGGCAGTTCGGAAAACAGCAATCGTCATGTCGCCATTTTTAATGCACCGTGCGCCGCGTATTGGAATATCCGACAATAGGCCGACAGTTACCCATGTTTGTGTTAACGCGTTCATTCGGCAGCCTCCAGTGACAAGGTCGCCATTGGCTTGAACTCATGCTTATCCTTGCCGGAAACTCTTTCGCTCCAAGGGTCGACTTGGGCAAACTTTTGACTGAAAACAAAGCGCTCGTAATACGCTTTTCGCTTTTCTTCATCGTCCATGATCTGACGCCGGATTTCATCAAAACCGACACGCTTTGCCCATTTGTAAATGCGTTCCAGATACCATCCCTGCTCACGGTACATCTGCGCCAACGCGACGACATGCTCTATGACCGCCTCTTCCGTTTTCACATTGCCAAGGATTTCAGTGCCTTTGATATCAAGACCGGCAGCACCGGCAAAATGAATTTCATAACCGCTGTCGACACAGATAACGCCGATATCCTTGCACGTTGCTTCAGCACAATTTCGCGGACAACCTGAAACCGCGAGCTTTAGCTTTGCAGGTGTCCAGGAGCCCCACATGAATTTTTCGAGCTTGATACCAAGGCCCGTTGAATCCTGCGTTCCAAAACGGCACCAATCCGATCCAACGCAGGTTTTAACCGTACGCAGCCCCTTGGCATATGCCTGACCCGATACGAAGCCGGCCTTTCCCAAATCTTCCCATACCGCGGGCAGATCTTCCTTCTTGATGCCAAGCATATCGATGCGCTGCCCGCCTGTGCATTTGACCGCCGGAATTTGAAATTTATCGACAACATCAGCGATCGCACGCAACTCGGTGGAGTTGGTCATTCCGCCCCACATGCGCGGCACAACTGAATATGTGCCATCTTTTTGGATGTTGGCATGGACGCGCTCGTTGATGAAGCGAGACTGGTAGTCATCGGCATATTCATCCGGCCAGTCACAAACCAGATAATAGTTGAGTGCCGGTCGACATTTGCTGCATCCGCAGGATGTTTTCCATTCAAGCTCTTGCATCACTTCGGGAATGGTTTTCAGTTCTTTTGCCTTTATCAGGCGGCGCACATCTGAATGACCCAAATCCGCGCAGCCACATATGGCGGATACAGCTGACGGATTATAAGCATCGCCCAATGTTAAACCGAGTAATTGCTCGACCAATCCTGTGCAGGTACCACACGAAGCCGATGCTTTTGTGTGCGCACGCACATCATCAAGATTTGTCAGCCCTTTTGAAGAAATCGCACTTGTAATCGTGCCTTTGCAAATGCCGTTACAACCGCAGATTTCCGCATCATCTGGTAAGGCTGCAACGGCCGCCGAGGGGTCCAGCGCTGCCCCTCCCTGATAGGCTTGGCCGAAGATCAAGGTTTCACGAAGTTCAGAAACATCGCTACCCTTTTTGAGCATGTCATAATACCACGCACCATCACCGGTATCGCCATAAAGCACGACGCCGATTATTTTGTCGTCTTTAAGTACAAGCCTTTTGTAGATGCCCGCATTTGCATCACGCAGTACGATTTCTTCGCGGTCATCTGCCTCTGCAAAATCACCGACAGAATAAAGATCGATACCGGTTACTTTAAGCTTTGTTGCGGTTGAGGTTTCGACAAAATTCTTGCCGCCACCATTTGCGAGGTGACCTGCCGCAACTTCAGCCATCTGATAAAGCGGCGCAACGAGCCCGTAGACATTGCCATTAATCTCAGCACATTCGCCGACGGCAAAGATATCGGGATCACTTGTCTGCATGCTGTCAGAGACGACAATACCCCGGTTAACGGATAGCCCTGCCTCTTTGGCCAGCGCGCCATTCGGCCTGATACCGACGGCCATAACCACCAGCGTCGCCGGGATGACCGTGCCGTCTTCAAGCTCGATGCTCTCAACCCGCGTGTCGCCCGTAATGCGCTTGGTACTTGCACTTGTTATTACTTTTATTCCGCGTTCTTCAAAGGCGCGCTCAAGCAAGTAACCGGCCGCAGGATCAAGTTGCCGCTCCATCAAATTGGGCATCAAATGGATGACTGTGACATCCATGCCTCTTTCCTTGAGACCGGCTGCCGCTTCAAGTCCAAGCAAACCACCGCCGATCACAACCGCTTTGCCACGCGATTGGGCTGCAAGCAACATTGCATCCACATCATCAAGATCGCGGTAAGTCAAAACACCGGGAAGATCATGACCGGGCACAGGAATTATGAAAGGCGCGGAGCCAGTCGCTATTACCAGCTTGTCATATTCGGCAATCTCGCCATGTTCGGAAGTGACGGTTTTTGCCTTGCGGTCAATCCCGACAACTTTATGCCCTTTATAGAGCATCACGCCATGCTCGATATACCAGCCATCGCCATGGATAATAATGTCTTCAAAACTCTTTTCACCCGATAGGACCGGCGAGAGCATGATGCGGTCATAATTTACGCGTGGCTCAGCGTTAAAAATGGTGACATCATAGGCATCCGGTGCCTTTTCGAACAAATGTTCGAGCATCCGGCCCGGTGCCATACCATTACCAATAACGACCAGTTTTTGTTTCTCTGTCATGATTTCACTCCGCTGCCGTCAATTGCGCTGATGATTTCTTTTGGCGTGCTATGCGCTCAGCGCTTTTTTCCGATATGGATTTCAACTGATCCTGGCTCGGGTTTGCACCGCCCTCATAAGCTTCCAAGAACTCGAGAAGCTCTTCGCGATAGGCGTAATAGTCCGGATGTTTGAGCAAGGCTTTGCGCGAACGCGGACGCTCTAAATCCACAGTCATGATATTGCCGATTTTTGCATTCGGACCGTTGGACATCATCACCACACGGTCTGCTAGCAAGATTGCTTCATCAACATCATGGGTCACGCAAATTGCTGTGACCTGTGTACGTTTCCAAACGTCCATCAACACATCTTGAAGCTCCCAGCGGGTAAGACTGTCGAGCATACCGAATGGCTCATCCAGCAGGAGTAATTTGGGTGAAAGGGCGAAGGCACGTGCAATACCGACCCGTTGCTTCATACCGTTTGATAAATCAGAAGCAGAGCGGTGCATCGAATCGATCAAGCCAACGCGCTGAAGATAATATTCAACGACATCATTACGCTCGGCTTTACTCGCGTTGGGATATACACGGTCAGCGCCAAGTGCGACATTCTCATAAGCCGTGAGCCACGGCATCAATGAAGGTGCCTGAAAAACCACCGCGCGATCCGGTCCTGCCTCGGTAATGTGATGGCCATCAAGAATGATGGCGCCTTCAGTGATCGGATTAAGCCCTGCCGCCATGGAAAGCACCGTGGACTTGCCACAACCCGAGTGGCCGATCAGTGTTGTGAACTCGCCCTTCTTCATCGACATTTCAAAGCCGTCGACCACGGTCAACGGCCCTTTGGGTGTCGGATAGACCTTTTTCAGCTGGCTGAATTCCAGAAACCGCTCTTCGCGAACGCTTTTAGAAGCATCAGCATAAGTTGAAGGCAATTGGTCCTTATCTTTAGAAATCGGCACAACGTTGGGTAGATTGATCTGGCGCTCTGAGTCGGCATTGCGCGCTGAGCCAACCTCCATGAGATAGCTGGTCACCTCTGCCCTTAACCCGATAAAGTCATCATTCGAGTTCATGTCTGCGCGGTCACGCGGGCGCGGAATATCAACTGTGAAGTCCGGGCCAAGCGTTGCCTTGGGAGCAGGTGTGAGCGGAATGATCCTGTCAGCAAGAAGGATAGCTTCATCCACATCATTGGTGATGAGAATGATTGTCTTTTTCTCTTTCTGGCAAATATCGGCAAACTCGTCCTGAAGCTTTGCACGCGTTAATGCGTCGAGCGCAGAAAGCGGTTCATCAAGTAAAAGTACCTCCGGTTGCATAGCCAATGCACGGGCAACAGCCACGCGCTGGCGCATGCCGCCGGAAAGTTCCGAAGGTTTGCGGTCTGCCGCATGGCTCAAGCCAACCATGTCGATATATTTATCAACAATGGCTTTGCGTTCGGTTCTGGATTTTTTGCCAAATACGCTGTCCACCGCGAGGCCGACATTTCCAGCCACTGTCATCCAAGGCATGAGCGAGTAGGATTGAAAGACAACACCACGTTCAGCGCCCGGTCCATCAATCTCGGCACCCTTGAAAATGACACCGCCCGAATCCGGCTTGATTAGTCCTGCCAAAGCAGAGATGAGCGTTGTTTTGCCTGAGCCGGAAAATCCGACAATAGCGATAAACTCGCCTTCATTGACTTTGAGATTTATATTGCTCAGCACCTCGGTGAGATTTTCACCCTCACCGTAAGATTTCGACATTGCCGATATTTCTAGAAAACTCATTTCAATTCCTACCGGTTTGACGAAAATGTAAAGGCGCGCTGGAGAGCAAACATCAGCCGGTCAAGCATGAAGCCAATGATGCCAATGGTTAGAACCGCGACCATGATTTTCGCCAGTGATTGGGACGAGCCGTTTTGAAATTCATCCCACACGAATTTGCCAAGGCCGGGGTTTTGCGCCAGCATTTCAGCGGCGATCAACACCATCCAGCCCACACCCAAAGACAAACGCAGTCCTGTGAAAATTAGCGGCAGGGAAGACGGCAATACGACTTGAGTGATCGTTTTGCTGGTCGGCAATTGCAGAACACGGCCCACATTCATTAAATCCTTATCCACCGAAGCCACGCCCAATGCCGTATTAATCAAGGTAGGCCACATCGAACAAAGCGTTACGGTTACGGCTGAAACCAAAAGCGATTTCGGCATCCAGTCGTATGGGTCGGCATAGACCGCGGAAATGATCATGGTGACAATCGGCAACCATGCGAGCGGTGATACCGGTTTGAATATCTGGACAAGCGGGTTGATTGCGCCGTTGAAACTACGCGACAGGCCAGACGCAATACCAAGCGGTACCGCAACCACTGTCGCGATTAAAAAACCCAGACCGACAGTGAAGAGAGATGTAACAATTTGATCGAAAAATGTGGGCTTACCGGTATAATCGCGATACTTCGGCTGCTTTCCATCTGCAACACGCTTTTCATTGCGCTGATCCTGACGCTCGTAAAATGCATCAGCTTTTTCCCTCTCGCGGATATGATCATCAATCAGATTACCGGCTTGCTCCCAGACTTGAACCGGGCCCGGCACGGCCCCAAGCGAGGTTTGTACTTTTGGCGCAAGCACACCCCACGCAAGCAGGAAGGCAAGTATACCCAAGAGCGGAATCAGCAGAACACGTTTCAACTCGCCAAGTTGTTCACGCGGATTATCGCCTGCAAGCATACGTAAGATTGGCGTCACCCAAGAAAAACCCAGAGCATCCAGCCAGCCGCTGGCTTTCGTAATAATTGAAAATATCTTCTCACGGCTCTTTGCGGCGGCCGGTATTGTGTTGGTGACATTTACCATGTCGTCAGATCCTTTGATCTTAAAATCATTTGTTATCAGGGCGCGATAAAGTGGTCTCAGCCGGCGACATCGTCGCCTTTCAGGCCAATGGTAAGAGAGTTGATGTACTCGTTTGGCTTTTTGCCGTCGTAGGGAATGCCATCGATGATATCTTCAACCGGGGTCGGGGCTCTGTAGCCATCGCTTTCCCATGGAAAATCAGCTTCTGCGACATGACCCTCATCGACCAACATGCGCGCTGCTTTCAGATATATATCCGGCAGGTAGACTGACTTGGCGGTTTCATCGAACCAGGCATCGTCTTTGGCTTCGGTGATTTGTCCCCAGCGGCGCATTTGCGTCAAATACCAGACCGCATCCGAGTAATATGGGTAGGTCGCGTAATAGCGATAAAAGACATTGAAGTCAGGTGCGGCGCGCTTATCGCCTTTCTCAAATTCAAATGTGCCGCTCATTGAATTGGCAATAACTTCTTCGTCAGCGCCCACATATTCAGACCGCGCTAATATTTCGACGGCTTCTGCCCGATTGGCATTGTCGTTTTCATCAAGCCATTTGGCCGCGCGAATAAGGGCTTTGGTCAGTGCCAGCGTGGTGTTGGGATTTTCTTCGGCAAATTCCTTGGTCAGACCGAAAACTTTTTCCGGATTGTTTTTCCACATGTCGTAGTCAGTGATGACCGGTACACCAATGCCTTTAAATACAGCGGCCTGATTCCAAGGCTCACCAACGCTGTAGCCAAGAATAGTACCGGCTTCCATTGTCGAAGGCATTTGCGGCGGTGGTGTTACAGATAATAGTACATCCGCATTGATCTGGCCGGAGACATCACTTTCAGAATAAAACCCCGGATGCAGACCGCCCGCAGCGAGCCAATAGCGAATTTCGTAATTATGTGTCGACACCGGGAAAACCATTCCCATATTGAACGGCTTACCTTCATTTTTAAACTGTTCAACAACTGGCTTGAGTGTTTCTGCGGAAATGGGATGGATTGGTTTTCCGTCAGCATCGGTTGGGATATTGGGCTTCATCATGGCCCATATGTCATTGGATACAGTGATGGCGTTTCCATTCAAATCCATCGAAAATGGCGTGACGATATGTGCTTTTGTACCGAATCCGATTGTGGCGGCTATAGGCTGTCCGGCAAGCATGTGGGCGCCGTCAAGTTCTCCTGTGATCACACGGTCCAGCAATACTTTCCAGTTGGCTTGCGGCTCGAGCGTTACGAAGAGACCTTCATCTTCGAAGTAATTTTTTTCATAAGCGATCGCCAATGGTGCCATATCGGTCAGCTTGATAAAGCCGAGCGTTAATTCATCTTTTTCTACATCCAGCATTTCAGCCATTGCAGGCGAGAGGAATGTCGATGCGGCTAGAGCCACGACACCCCATGTCAAAGCTGAGCGGTTGATGAAACGAGTTGTCATTTTCCTGTCTCCTGGTTGCGGAAATTCCGCATAAAAAAACCGCCAAGCCAAAGTGTTCGCGGGAGGATGCGAAACTTTGATTTGGCGGCGTTGCCTATAAATGGTCCCCTCATTGGAACCGAAAAATAGCCGTTTGAAGCTAGTTACTGTCATGCATAGGGCGTGCCAGTTTTTGGAGTTTTAAAAAGTGTATTACTTTTCAATAGGTTATAAAAATTCGCTTCTAAGCGCACATATAAACGCTGAACAGGAATTGTGCACTGCGACAGTATTTTATGCCTGTTAAATGTGCACTGCGGTACGATGCCTTATTTTTGTGCACTTATGTATACTTCAATTTCATCAGGATCAAAAACTTTACGATCAAAGAAACCGTCAGGCCCAAGAAACAGCGTGCGGGCCGACACACCAACGGCGGTCATTTCTGCCAGAGCACCCTCGACTTTCGAATTGGCGGTGGGCACTGCCGCGCCTGACGCCGACAAGCTTTCGCGGTAGATATCCGGCCTAAAGCTCTCAGCCGCAATCTTGATGTTTCCGGCTTCATGGACGACATGTCCCCAACGCACCATCTGCGTGTAAAGCCAAAGCGCATGGCTTTGCCATGGAAAGGTCGCTGCACGCGCGTAAGGTTCAAAAAATGGCAAATCATTTCCGAGCTTGGCACCTGAAAGGATACTGCCAGTCAAAGCCGGTTCAAGAAGCGTAACATCCTGGTTTAAATATTCGCGGCGCGCCAGGATTTCCGCGAGCACCGGACTGTTTTCAGCATCCGCACACCACTGAGCAGCGGCATAAAGAGAAGACAGAAGCCTGCCAACAACATCCCTATTTTCGCCAGCCCACGTCTCGCGCATCGCGAGCACTTTTTCGGGGCTGGATGACCATATAGCCGCTTTGACGGTCACAATCTTTGCCACATTTCTTGCAACAGCAACGCTGTTCCAAGGTTCGCCAACGCAATAGCCGTCGACTTGTCCAGCAGCCAAAGCGTCCGCCATCAGTTGCGGCGGCAACACCACAATATCAACATCAATATCCGGCCGAATACCGGACGCTGACAACCAATAGCGAAGTTCATAATTATGAACGGAGAAAGGATGAACCACACCAAACTGAAGCCGTTTCCCCTGCACCCCTGCGCGCTCGTTAACGACTGCGCCCAAAGCGCTCCCGGCTGCTGCAGCGTCGGTAATTGAAAAAGCACCTGCCACGCGCATGGCATCAAAAACAGTATTGCTGACAGTGATAGCATTGCCCCCCAAGCCCAGTGCCATTGGCGCAATCAGTTTTGCATCAAATGGCGTGAGCCCTAGGTTGGCGGCAAGCGGCATCGGCGCCAATGAATGGGCAATGTCGAACTGCCCGATTGAGAGCCGGTCGCGCATATTCGCCCATGAACTCTCACGCACAAGATCAAGAGATATTCCTTCGGCTTCGGCAAAGCCCTGTTCTTTGGCGATGATTAAAATAGCGCAGTCTGTTAACGGCATGAAGCCCGCAGTTAACTCAATCATCGAGCCCTCCTAACAGGCCTGCAGAAATGACGAGGTTTTCGGCAATCTCGACAATCTTGCGGTTCTGGTTCATCGCGGTCTTGCGCAGTAATTTATAGGCGGCATCTTCGTCCAGCCCTCGCGATTTCATAATAAGGCTTTTTGCCTGATCAATGGTCTTGCGCCCCTGCAAAGCACCGCGCGCCTCTTCGAGCTCCCGCTCAAGACGCGAATATGCGTTAAAACGGCTAATAGCCATATCGAGAATGTTCTTCACCCGCTCCTGACGCAGCCCGTCGACAACATAGGCAGAGACACCGGCATCAATTGCAGACTGCATTGTTTCCGCATCGGACTGGTCAACGAACATCGCTATGGGTCTTTTGACCGCGCGGGTAAGCTGGAAAATGTTTTCAAGCATATCCCTGTTTGGGTTTTCCAAATCTATGACAATGACATCCGGTTCCAATGCTGCAATTCTGGCGGCAATTCCTTTAACGCTGTCAAAGATGGTCACTTTGCTGTGCCCTGCAGCCAGCAATCCCGCTTCAATGATTGAAGCGCGTTCGGCATTTTCATCAATGATCAGAACAGATGGAAGGCGGTCAGACATGATCGCTATACTGCGCAATTTGAAAAAATTGTGCAATGCACAAATGCGATCTTTGTATCAGATAGTTATTTTGAAAATCACAGAATCTGTATTCTTACGCCTGCGCACAAGGCTTCACTTTTATTGAACTTCCGCCAATCCGACATTGGTGTTCAATAGATATTGGGCGAAAATCGGTCCGCTGGCAGCGCCCAGCGCGCGGGCATTGCCGCCAATGCTTCCGGCTTCGATTTTGGGCGGAATAAGGCCGCGCATATCCTGATTTGCAATATAGCGCGATGTCCTTTCAGCCAGCTCGAATCGGATATTTTCGGGAAAAGCACCATCGATAAGAACCGCTTCGAAATCGATGACCGAACAGGTTGATAACGCCGCCTTTGCCAGTTCCTGAGCCGTTTCGCCCATCCACGCATCGACATATCGCGTTAAACCACTCCAGTCTTGAGGCTGCTTCCACAGTATACTTTTATCGATACCGGCCTGTTCCAAGCGCGCTTCAAGCAAGTGAATTGATGCAATATCAATTAGCTGACGGCTCTCACCGTTCGGCCCTGTACTTCTGAGAGAGCCAAGCGCACCGGCATTACCTTGATGTCCTTCAAAGACCGAATGGTTCAACACGATGCCACCGCCAACAAAAGCCGCAATGAAGAAATAAGCGTAATCGCGAAATTCTTTTCCGCGGCCATAGACATGCTCGGCGCGGCAAGCGGCTGTCGCATCGTTCATGATATAGATCGGTAAGGCGCTGAACCGCGAAACCTGTTCGCGAAGATCAATATCGCGCCACCGCAAAAACTCCTCAGCCGGCGCGCCGGCCAGCTCATACCAGTTCCACAACTCGAATGGTGCCGCCAATCCAATCCCGCAAACCCGTTCGCGCTCCAAGGGTGACAAATTTGAATTTATGTCAGCCATACCCGCTTCCAGAAATCCGAAAATCTGGTCCGGCATCGGATAATCATAGGCAATGTTTTTTTGCGCGCGAATACCGCCCTTAAAGTCGATAAGGATTAGATCAGCATTGCGTCTGCCGATTTTCAATCCAAATGCATAGGCTCCGCTTGCGGCCAATCCCATCGGGATGGACGGTTTGCCGACCCTTCCGCGCTGAGGTGCGCCCCGCTCCAAAAATCCGTCATTTTCCAATTTGCGCAAAATGATCGAGACGGTCTGCGCCGACAAGCCTGCACGGCGCGCCAGATCACTGCCCGGCATCGGCCCATTGCGCAAAAGCATGGACAGAAGCAAGCGCTCATTATAGTCGCGCAAACCGCTTTGGTTAGCGCCGCCACTGAGAGATCTGACTTTTGGCACGTTCATCACGTCTCCTCTATTCTATTTATTGCAGCATATAAAGCACGGACAATCAATTAATAAATAAACTTGATTTATTAATTGACTCTGTTAAATTTTTGAGTCTGAATAGTGCGGGCTCACCGAATACTCGGTGCCTGCTATTTGTTTCGCGGCATGGTGCCGCTTTTGGGAGGAACATCATGAAAAATACTATTCTGGCGGCCGCCGCCAGCGCTCTTGTCGCATCTGCAGCCTTCATCACACCAGCATCTGCTGAAAGTCATTCAGCCAGCGCCTGCCTGATTACAAAAACCGATACGAATCCGTTTTTTGTGAAGATGAAAGAGGGCGCGGAAGCCAAAGCTGCAGAGCTTGGTGTTGAGCTGAAGACTTTTGCGGGAAAGATTGACGGTGACCATGAAACTCAGGTCGCGGCGATTGAAACATGCATCGCCGATGGTGCAAAAGGCATATTGATAACCGCATCTGACACATCATCCATTGTTTCATCAGTACAGCAGGCACGTGATGCCGGTTTGCTTGTTATTGCGCTCGATACACCGCTCAATCCGATTGATGCGGCCGATGCCACATTCGCAACAGATAACTTTCTGGCCGGTGAATTGATCGGCAAATGGGCAGCCGCAACGCTCGGCGATGAAGCGGCCAATGCAAAGATTGCCATGCTCGACCTTGGCGTGTCACAGCCGACCGTTGGCGTTTTGCGCGACCAGGGTTTCCTGCAGGGATTTGGCATTGAGCTTGGTGATCCAAACAAATGGGGTGATGAGACAGACCCGCGTATCGTCGGCAATGATGTAACAGCAGGCAATGAAGAGGGCGGCCGCAAGGCGATGGAAAACCTTCTGGCAAAAGATTCTGAAATCAATGTCGTTTATACCATCAACGAACCTGCGGCAGCCGGTGCCTATGAGGCACTGAAATCCATCGGCCGTGAGAATGACGTGCTTATCGTTTCTGTTGATGGCGGATGCCCGGGTGTTCAAAATGTTGCCGATGGCGTTATCGGTGCAACATCACAGCAATACCCGCTTCTCATGGCATCCAAAGGAATTGAAGCCATTGCAGCATGGGCCAAAGACGGCACCAAACCTGCACTCACTGAAGGCAAAAACTTCTTTGATACAGGCGTTGCACTTGTCACCGACAAGCCCGCCGAAGGTGTAGAATCAATCAGCGTCAAAGAAGGCATGGACAAGTGCTGGGGTTGATCTGCCAGTCTTTTAGATAAACTCTCGCTTGGGGCGGCTGCAATGCAGCCGCCACATTGCCAAAATATCAGGGTCGGGGAAAATTATGGCTGACGCACAAGAATATGAGAAATCTGCGACAAGCAGCGCCCAAACAATTGCGCAATTTGATGACGATAACCGCAGCTTTGTCAGTCAACTGCAGCATCGACTGCACCTAACGCCATCCCTTGTACCGCTAATTGTTCTCATTCTTGCGATCATTGTTTTCGGCATATTGCTTGGTAGCAAATTCTTTTCACCTTTTGCGCTCACACTCATTCTTCAGCAAGTTGCCATTGTCGGCATTGTGGGTGCCGCACAGTCGCTTGTTATTCTAACGGCGGGCATTGATTTGTCGGTCGGTGCCATCATGGTTCTGTCATCTGTCGTTATGGGACAGTTTACATTCCGTTATGGCCTTCCGGTTGAGGTGGCTGTTGCCTGCGGTCTCTTATGCGGAACGCTGTGCGGCTTTATCAACGGATGGCTGGTTGCGGTCATGCGCCTTCCGCCTTTCATTGTGACACTGGGCATGTGGCAGATCATACTGGCGACTAATTTCCTTTTTTCGGCCAATGAAACCATTCGCAGTCAGGAAATTGCAAGCGAAGCGCCTCTTTTACAATTTTTCGGCACGACACTGACAATTGGTGCAGATGAAGCAGGGCGGGGCGGCGCAAACTTTACATACGGTGTTGTCTTTCTCGTCTCGCTGGTTCTTGTTCTTGCCTATGTATTGCGCGAAACGGCTTGGGGCAGACATGTTTACGCTGTTGGTGATGACCCCGATGCTGCGGAACTTTCAGGCGTTCAGGTCAAGCGCACACTTATTTCCGTTTACATGTTGTCAGGACTAATCTGCGCCTTTGCGGGCTGGGCACTTATCGGCCGTATCGGCTCTGTCTCGCCAACGTCGGGCCAGCTTGCGAATATTGAATCGATCACAGCTGTTGTAATCGGCGGTATCTCGCTGTTTGGCGGGCGCGGGTCTGTTCTTGGCATGTTATTTGGAGCGCTTATCGTCGGTGTCTTTACACTTGGTTTGCGTCTACTTGGCGCAGATGCGCAATGGACTTATCTACTGATTGGTCTGCTCATCATTGCAGCTGTTGCCGTCGACCAATGGATCAGAAAGGTGTCAAACTAATGGAACCGATTTTGAAAGGCCGGAATCTGGTCAAGCGCTATGGCAGAGTAACCGCGCTGGATCATTGTGATTTTGATTTGATGCCAGGTGAAATACTTGCAGTTATCGGCGACAATGGCGCGGGAAAATCAACCCTGATCAAAGCCTTGTCGGGGGCCGTTATTCCCGATGCGGGCACCATATACATTGAAGGCAAAGAGGTGAAGTTCACCTCGCCTATTCAAGCCCGCACCCACGGCATTGAAACTGTTTATCAGACGCTTGCGATGTCTCCCGCACTGTCAATTGCGGATAATATGTTTATGGGCCGAGAAATTAGAAAAGAAGGTTTTATGGGCACTGTTTTCAGACAGCTCGACCGCAAGAAGATGGAGACCCTTGCCCGTGAAAAACTGACCGAACTCGGCTTGATGACAATCCAGAATATCAATCAGGCAGTCGAAACCCTCTCCGGTGGCCAGCGTCAGGGCGTTGCGGTTGCACGCGCTGCTGCCTTCGGCTCGAAAGTCATTATTCTTGACGAGCCGACGGCCGCACTCGGCGTAAAAGAATCTCGTAAAGTGCTGGAACTTATCCAGGATGTGAAAGCACGCGGCATTCCGATTATATTAATCTCACACAACATGCCGCACGTCTTTGAAGTTGCTGACCGCATTCATATTCACCGGCTTGGAAAGCGCCTATGTGTCATTGACCCCAAGGACTACACCATGTCTGACGCGGTCGCATTTATGACCGGAGCCAAGGAACCGCCATCAGAAGCTGTGGCAGCGTGAAGGCTTATGTTCGAAGATGAACGAGCTACCATTCTGGCACGGATTGATAAGCTGTCCACAAATGCCAGCCGATTAATGATCGCTATCGCCGGTCCGCCTGCGGCCGGTAAATCTACATTGGCAGAACTCGCGGTCAATGATTTGAACGCTCAGACTGACGGTAAAGCTGCCCTTGTGCCGATGGACGGATTTCATCTGGACAATTTAACCCTTGATGAAATGGGTCTGCGCCAACGAAAGGGCGCGGCCGAGACATTTGATGCGGCGGGTTTTGTAAGCCTCGTCCGTCAGATTTCACATCAGGGACACGAAGTTTTCTATCCGGTTTTTGATCGCTCGCTTGATAAAGCTATTCCCAATGCAGCATCGGTTTCCAAAAACACCCAGATTGTTGTCATTGAAGGAAATTATCTTCTTTTGAAAGAAAAGCCGTGGTCTGATCTGAATCAGTTCTTCGACCTTACTATCTTTGTTCGACCGGACATTGATGTGCTGCAAAGCCGTTTAATCGACAGATGGCATCAATATGGTTTTGATGCAGATAGCGCCTTTCAAAAGGCGATGGGGAACGACATACCAAACGCACTTTATGTTCTTGAAAACAGCAGTGCTGCTGATCTGGAATTTAGTGCGAAAACTTAACCGGCGACGTTTCGTTGGCCGTACCAATAATTACGGCAATGACAATGGCCTGTTTTCCAAAATTGCTTCCATTGCAAACAGGCCTGTAACAGTTTCCAGCTCAACTTTTGATGTAAGTCGCTGATACACAGCGTCGTAACCGGCCATTGATGTTGTCACCACTTTGATCAAATAATCCCAGTCGCCGCCGATCCGGTAGACATCAACAATTTCCGGTATATTGGCCACCTGCTTGCGAAAGGACTGTGACCATTCTTCACTATGCTGACGGGTACGGATCATCATGAAAACCGTTAAATCCAAACCGACCGCTTCCGGTGAGATACGGGCGTGGTTGCCTTCAATAATACCACTGTCAGCCAATCGACGCATCCGTCGCCAGCATGCATTTTGAGACAGGCCTACCTCGGCAGCAATGTCACGTTGCGACAACGTACAGTCCCTTTGCAGAACTGTGATAATTTTTCGATCAATATCATCATAATCAATCATTTGACCCAATATTCATATAAAATATGCAAAAACAAGTGAAATCTTTTGCCCTGCGATCAGTTAATTATAGAACATCATCTTAGGGAGCAGACCAATGAACAAGCAATCCGGTCAAGATTTGTTTGAGCGTTTTCAAATAAACATCCAATCTGAAACTATTGTGCAAGATCTGATCGACGGATTGATCGGGCATGATGCTGTCATCGAAGGGCCGTTCGGGAAAAAACCTTTGATCTATGCGGATTACGTCGCTTCAGGGCGCGCGCTGCGGCAAATCGAAGAATTTGTTATGTCGGAATTGCTGCCCTTCTATGCCAATAGCCATACAGAGGCATCCTTTGTTGGCGGCATGATGACACGGCTGCGCCGTCAGGCGCGTGATATTATCCGCGGCGAATACAACGCATCTCAAGATCATGCCGTCATCTTTACCGGTTCAGGAGCAACTAGCGGCATCAACCGGCTTGTGCACCTGTTAGGACTGCGCAACATGGTCCAGCAGGGCAAGGCGCCGGTGGTTCTGATTGGCCCTTATGAGCATCACTCCAATATTTTGCCTTGGCGGGAAAGCGGCGCGGAAGTGATCGAAGTGCCGGAAGCAGCTCATGGCGGACCGTGTATGTCAGTACTCCAGCAAACGCTGGGACAGGTTCAGGGGCGGCCAGTTATCGGTGCTTTTTCGGCAGCCTCTAACGTTACCGGTATTGTCACTGATGTTGTTGCTGTCAGCCGTATCTTAAAAGCGGCCGGTGCTACAGTGGTCTGGGATTATGCGGGCGGTGCGCCCTATCTTTCAATCGACCTTTGTCCTTCTTTCGATGCTTTGATTGATGCGGTAGTATTATCGCCTCATAAGTTTGTCGGCGGGCCGCAAGCCTCCGGCATTCTTATCCTTCGCCATGATGCGATACGCACTGACAAACCAACCTTACCTGGTGGCGGTACTGTCAAATTTGTCTCGCCAACCGCCCATGATTATTCCGGCAGTGTTGAGGCGCGTGAAGAAGCAGGCACTCCAAATGTCATTGGCGACCTGCGCTCTGCCCTGTGCTTGCTGGTTAAATCGGCAATTGGCCAAGATTACATTACTAAACGCAATAAAGAGAATTGCGCTAGGGCGTTGCAGGCATGGGGCAACCATCCCAATATCGTGCTGCTTGGCAATATCGGCTGCGACCGGCTTCCCATCTTCTCATTTAGAATAAAAAACAGCGCAGGCGGCTATGTTCACCAGCAATTGATCACACGCCTGCTTTCAGATTGCTATGGTATTCAGGCGCGCGGTGGCTGTGCTTGCGCCGGGCCTTATGTACACCGTGCTATGGGTATTGACGGAAATGCCTCCGATCAGATGCGCGCCGCAATTCTTGCAGGGCATGAGATCGAGAAACCCGGTTTTGCGCGTTTGAACTTCAGCTTTCTTGCAACAGATGCAGAGATCGATGCCATTTTGAAAGCCGTGTTGGAATTGGCAGACAGCGCAGGCGGATATGAAAGTTCTTATAAATGCGATCCGGCAACAGCGATTTTCACACCGGCATAGGCACTTGAATATACAAAAGTGCCGAAGCGTCTGAAATCACTCCGGCACTGTTAAATTATCTTAGCTATGCGATTCCGTCGATTAAGCCGGTTCGCTGTTTTTCATATATTCGCTCAATACTGCCTTGTTGGTTGTACCTGCTTCCTGACTTTCTGAAGCAAACAGGCTTATCAAAGCATTTGATTGGGTTTTCGAAGTGAAGACAGAGTTCATAATCATTTCAGCCTGGACACGCTCGGCCACGCGGCGTGTATAAGCGCTATCATCAAATGATGATGACGCTACTGCATTTTCATTTGAAGCAGCCTGCGAGGACGCAGAAGGCTGTGCGCTTTTAGACGAGGCATTAGCCGCTTTGCTAGAGCTTACTGCAGTCTGTGCCTGTGCAGCTCCGCCTGCATTTGAGCTTTGGCTGCTGCCAGAGTTAGACTGCGATGGTGCAGCTTCAGACTGCCCTTGCTCTTCAGTATTTGGCTGAGCTTGCTGATTTTGGTTTTCTGCAGGCTTTTGGCCTGAAGGTGTAAAAACATTCGAAACGCCGGTTAGCATATTGGTTGGTCCTAGTTAGTTGTTCTGACCAGGTTTCTAATTGTAATTTTTTAAAATAACTTCCTTGAACTTCCTGCAATTTCTCTCAAATTAAAATTGTATTTTAAGTAATTGAGTTCTTAGCAAACTAATTTGGAAGGTGATGGATTTCTCGATTTATTCGATAATAGCGCCGCGGAAACCGACAACCCGCGAAGCCATTGCATGGGCTTGATGACACGCCTCATGCACGGAGCATCCGTTGAGAAGTGCACCTAAAAAAGTACCGTTAAAGCTGTCTCCGGCACCTGTTGTATCGACAACATTTTCCGCAGGCGCAAAATTGGCATCACCCAATGCTTCCGCGCCGCTGATAACAACCGGTCCCTTGTCACCACGTTTTAATATACAAAGAGGCATTTTATATCCGGCGAGACGTTCGGTCGTAGCCTCGGCATCCTGATCAAACAAAGCCATCTCATCATCAACTGATGGGAAACCAATATCCGTCTGTTTCCAGAAATCAGAAACAACGCTGCGTGCCGTCTCGTTAGATTCCCAAAGCGTAGGACGATAGTTGGAATCAAAAGCAACAAGAACGCCATTCTTGCGCAGCTCTGATAGCTGTTTCAATAATGCGTCACGTATAGCCGGCGCTAGTACAGCAACTGTTATCGCTGAAAGGTAGATCAAATCCGCGCCATCCAATGAGGAAAAGTCCGGCGCATCATCAGTGCCAAACATGATGCGCGCTGCGGACTGGTTTCTCCAATACTGGAAGGTACGCTCGCCCTGTGCATCTGTACTGATCACATAAAGACCGACAGTACGCTGCTTATCGGTCGCAACCAATTGCGCGTTAATATTATTGGCTTCGACAACAGATCGAAGGCGCGCGGAAAATTTATCATTACCTGCGCGGGATACAAAAGAGACGGATGCACCACTCTTTAAAGTTCGCCTTAAATAAATTGCCGAATTCAGAACATCGCCAGCGATACCTATTCGGGCTGTACTGCCGTCTGCATCAACGCTCAATTCTACCATCGCCTCGCCAGCGCATCGTATATCTTTTACGTTTTCAAACGGAATCATCTCATATTGCCTTTCAACTATGCGCACCAAGCACGGAATAGGCGGAGTAATAATTATCGCTGGGTAAAGTGCAAGGCGTGAAAATCAATAATCACGCTCGAAGAAAACACCAAGGCTGGTATCACCTTCAGAGCTCACAGCGCCGCGTGCAGTCAAACTCTCCGTAATATCCAAATTGATCGTTGCTTCGGTTTCCTGACCGGCCTGTACGCCAAGATAAACATTATCGGAAATATATTTACCGGCTCTAACGGCTGCGTTTCCATCGCTGTCCTGAACAATATCAAGATCATCAAAGCCAAGACTGCTGCGGATACCATCAACCAAGCCCGGACTGTTACCGCCGGTCAACTCAACTGCAATCGATGCAAGGCGTGCGATCTGGGTCGGTGTCAGTTCACCGATATTGCGATCGAAGATAATTGCAGCAAGAACCTCATCTTCCGGCAATTCGGGTGATGAAGAAAATGAAACATCAAGATCAGAAACCCGTCCGCTCAAAATAATAGAGGCTGTCACATCACCTGACTGTGTTGTCGCAACAAACCGCAATGTTGGATCAAGGTCGCCCGTCAGCGTGACCGAACCCTCGTTAAGATCAAAGCGTTTGCCGATGATACTCAGCCGGCCCCTGCGCAAATCGAAACGTCCACTTGGCTGCACATTTGTCACCGGTCCTTTAATCGCTATTCTGCCGCCCAGTTCCGCGTCCAAGCCGCGGCCACGCACAAAAATCTGCGACGGAGCATTGATTGTCAGGTTCAACTGGATGATGCTTGGCCGACTTGATGGTTTTGGCAATGGGGATGCTTTTGCCAAACGGTCCAGTGTGCGCTGGACATCCGGAGCAGCATTAACGTTTTTCACGTCAAGCAGTTCGACATCACCGCCAAATGTTTCTGGCACAGTAATTTCAGTTTTGCCCAGATTGATCTGACCGGACAGGACCGGATCACGCAGCAGATTGCCTTTTAAAGCCAAATTACCGTCGGCGCGTGTAGAGAAAGTCTGACCATCGCTATAGGCAGCATTATTAATCTGGATTGACAAATCAGCAGGCATGTCACCGGTAATACCAACGGTACCCGACCCTGACACCGAGCCGCCGCGCGCCAATTGCGCATTAAGGCGCTGAACAACCACAGCATCACCGCGCAGTCCTGCGAGCAAGCCGATATTTTCAAGCCGGAGATTAGACAACGGGTCGGTGACGGTACCGCCTGAAACAGACAATATGCCTTCAGTATTCGGCCTACTCAAACTGCCCGTTGCTGTTACGTTGAAACGCGCCTGACCGCTCAGCCGGGTTCCGCGGTCTGCCAGGAAGCGTTCAGCGATGCCAAGCGGCGCTGTCCCTTCCGCAGAAACTCTTAGTCCATTTCCCTGTAGCGGGATTTCCCCCGACCCTCTGATCTGAACATTTTGAGCATTCGATACGCTCAAGCTGTTCAGCGATACGCGCTGGTTAGCTCCATTAAAGTCACCATTTATGGAAAGTGTAAGCGGCAAAATACCATTTTGCTGAAGCTGAGTTGCTGTAATGCCGCTTCCATCCACACCAAAACTCGCTTTTGGCGCAGCAGTTGCGCCGGTTGCAACAACGCGCCCGTTGATTGAACCGCCCAGTCCCAGTCCGGGGCTGAACGCATTGGCAATACGAAGCGGTAAACCGGAAATATTTGCCGTAACATTGATGGTGTCGCTTACGCTGCCAGCTATATCAATTGTGCCGCCGGCCACATTGAGCCGGGCATCTGAAATTGTCGTCTTGCCGTCGCGGATTGTAACTTTGGCCGGATTGACCAGTGCGGCGTCACCCTTATCGGAGCGCAATGTCAACGTATCGATATTAATTGTTTGCTGGTTATCACCCTGCTTAAACCGGCCGACTGTTGTCAGCCGGGCATTCTCCTGAACCATAGTTGCGGCCAGATCAAAATCGGTAATTTTGCCATCTGTATCCACATTTCCGGTGAGCGACCTAACCTCAATTCCGCCCGCAACGATTTCCCGTGCCGACACATCCGCATTCACAACAGGAGATTTTAGAAGGGTCTTGATTTGGGCATCGATATTGGCGCTTCCGACTTTATTCTCGGCATAAACAAGATTGTTTGCGGTAGCCGTTACTTCAGCGGACTGGCCATTATCTACCGTCGTTAACACAATATCCGCATTCAAACTTCCCGAAGCATCCTGCAGGGCAAGGGCGGCCAATGACGATATGTCTGTCGCCTTTACGGCTGCACGTCCTTTCATCAGGCCGGATGTGTTTTGCCGCGTTAAATCAAGCGCGATATCTGCGCCGCCGATTTTTGCAGCAATATTGTCCAAGACAAGTTCCGGTTCGGTGCGCTTGACCTTACCGGCAAGCGATAATGCCTGACCATCAATGAAACCGCTGCCGGAAAGCTCACCTTCAATAAGCTCGGCGCCCATGACACCGCGATAAGCCGCTTCCAAACCGCTCACTTGCTTTTCGGATAAAATACCATTTTCAATATTGATCACAATGTCCGTGTCATAGGGCTGTTCAACACCTTTGATTGTGCCGACCAGCGACACGGCACCTTCACCGGCATCGGAAATATCCGCAATATCGCGTAAATCCGCGGTGGCAGTAATACTTGTATTGTCAGATGCATAATTACCGATGAGGAGAATATCTGCCTGATTGTTCAATAGGCGCAAGCGGTCAAATGACAGCCCGTCCGCATTTCGCGTAACACCGCCTGACAGTTTTGTACCACCGGCCAGAAGCTTATCTGCGGTCTCGTCGCCTGTACGAATACCATTGGCTACGCCATTCAAATCAAGATCGAAAGCGCCGAGAATATATTGAATATTACCCGTCGCCACCAGTGCAATATTACCCGCCAACTCGCGTTCCAATAAATCACTGAAAGATGAGAGCCGTGTTGCTTCCAGACCAATTTGCCCGTCAAAATTGCCGGTCGTCAACGCACCATTGGTACGCAATGCATAATCGCGCCCTTCAATATCCAACTGTGCAAGCTGCAAAGGCTCTCCCGTGCGCCAGGAACCGGAACCGGCAATTTTTATATTTTTTCCGACAGCTGTCGTCAGTGCCTCGTCATCAAACGTAATCCCGTCCACCGTACCGCGTGTAATAAATTCAATCGAACGGTTTTCCGGCACGGTAAAATTGGCAATTGCGCCTTCTGTTGCCAATCGCACTTCTTCAATAACCACGTCTGTTGTCTGGAGGCCGGACAGCAATAGTGTTTGCTCAAAACGATCATCATTGGCCGCGTCATAAGTTATGTTGAAGTCAGCCTGTTGAAATCTTGCTGCTGCTGCATTTTCCGCAGTTGGCAATGCAACGCGTTTGCCATCTTCGTCAGCAATTTCAGCGTTTAAATTCAACTGGCTTAAGAACCCGTCAGCCAGAATTCGCGCATTGGCATCAAAACGAATGGCACCGCTATTGAGTGTCAAACGGTCAATTTGAGTAAATCCCGCATTTGACAACAATAGCTGGGCTTCAAGACGGCTCGCATCACCTAAAAGCGTTTGGTATTGCGGCGGCATAATGCTGGATAAAGGGCCACCAAGCTCGGCAAGAATTTGCCGCCCTTCATCAATATCGTTGACGTTTACCTGACCATTCACAATGCGCTTGTTGTCAACATCGAGACCGATATCAACACGCAACTCATGGATGGGGGCATCGCCTTTAACAGCAAGCGCAACAGGCGGTTTACCGTCCAGATCAAGCAGATTTGCGATAATACCTTCTTCAGGCTCCTGCAAAAGAAGGTCGAGTTTAACGGTCTCATCGTTATCATTATAAACCACATCAAGCTTTAAAGAGCCGCCCGGACCATCTAAACGAACAATGTCCAAATCAGTGGTTAGAGAGCTGTCAATCAGCGAAATCGCACCATTAACAGCCAACTCTGATTCAAGGCCGAAAACGCTGGGACCGAATTTAATGGATGGAACATCAAGTTCTTCCAAATTGATCGAGACCGGCAATTCAGGAAGTGAAAATTCACTTGCTTCTGCTGGCGGCGCACTATCATCGGCCTTGGGTCCGCGGGGCATATCGATGCTTGTGGCTGACAGTTTTTCAATCTCCAGCCGGCCACGTAGCAGCGCTACACGGCTCCATATCAGCTGGGGTTCCGTGATGGTCAGCCAAACACCGTCTTCATCGGAGATTGTAATGCTCTCAAAAGAAACATTTGAAGAAAGCGTGCCCTTAATGCCGTTTAAACGTATCTGACGGCTATCAGTTGAAAGCTTGTTTTCGACAAATGTTATAAATGCGGAATGCTCTTCAGATTCTTGCGCCAAAGCTTGATGGCCAAGCGAAAACGCCAAGACCCACATTATGAGAAATGTTTTCACAATACGCGCCATCAAAATGCCTGCCCAATTCCGGCATAGATGCCAAAGCGCGGGTCTGTGCTGCGCCGGTTAAGCGGCAGAGCCACATCCACACGAATAGGCCCGAGACCCGTGAAATAACGCACGCCGAACCCGGCGCCCAATCGCACATCCTGATCAAAGCTTGGCAGAGAATCAGCGGAAACCGTACCGGCATCAATGAATATTGCACCGCCAAAATTGCCACCGGTCTTGAAACGCAGTTCTGCGGAGGCTTCCAATTTCGATTTACCGCCTGTTATATCGCCGTTGGCTTCAACGACACCGATGTCATTGAAATTATAACCGCGTACCGAACCGCCACCACCTGCAAAATAGAGAAAATTATCAGGTGTTTCAGCGCGCTCGGGGCCGACAATGGAAGCAACCATAGCCCGTCCGGCCAGCACAATTCGGTCTTCATCATCAAATGAGAAATAGGTACGCGCCTCTGCCTCAACCGCAGCGCCAAAGTTCTGATAGTTAAATTCGTAAAATGGTTTTGCCGCAGCACTTAGGTAAAAGCCCTCACTGGCATCAAGCTTATTATCACGCGAGTCATAAATTGCTGAAAAATCGAGCCCCGCTGTCACAAAATCTCTTTCCCCAAGATCGCTCTCAAATTTCGCGGCCTCGACAAACACTCCGCCATTGAAAACCAGCTCATCGGAGTAATAATGCGTAAGGCCAAGATTGCCGCCCGCTGACGTTTCTGTGAAACTTTCGTTGACCTCACGGCGCGCATACAGCTTAAAATTGAGGTCGGTGTCCGGTGTAAAAACGCCCGGCTTTGTAAATGCCGCTCCGACTTCATAGTCAAACTTCTGATAATCAAAAGTCGAGCCCAAGCCGCCTACTTTCGCATCCAAACGCAACCGCTCCGCCTTGCCGAACAGGTTGCGGTGCAGCCAATAACTTTCCAGTCCGACACCTTCGAGACTGGAAACTGTCGCGCCCAAACCTATACGTCGTAACTTGCGCTCTTTGACAATCAGCGTCATCGGCAAAGTACCGTCTTCGGAGACAGTTTCACCTTCTACGATTTTCTGAGTCGAGAAAACGCCTAGACGGTCCAGCCGCTTTTTCGCCTTTTCAAGATCGTCCGGATCAAATTCATTACCTGCAACCAAGCCGGTCTGCCGTGCGACAAAAGCCGGGTCCATACGATCCGTGCCTTGTACGTCAACATTTCCATAGCTAGCCGGAGGCCCGCTTTCGACTTCCAGAACAACATTGAGTTCGCGTGCAGGGTGATTTGCTGTCACACGCCTATTGGTTACTTTCGCTGTTGCAAAACCCTGCTGGCGCCATTTGTCTTTTACAAGCTTTGACGCTTTGCCGACTGCTCCGGCCTTTGCTTCTGCTCCTGTATTAAAGCCGACATCTTCCAGTTCGGGCAACACATCGTCGCGCATGGTAGGCTCCGGTGGCGCACCCTCAACCTGGGCTGTGCCGAACAGATAAACTGGGCCGGGATCAACCACAACGCTGATGGTGTCACCGGAGTTGAATTCCGTTCCAACCGGAAGGTTTGCGGCTTCCGTACCGTTGATTTTGATAGAAATTGTACCGCCGTAACGGCCTTCATTATAAAGCGAAGCCAATATGCGTCGATAATCACCTTTGGCACGCGCGATTACGCCTGCAGACCCGCCCACAGCACGGTCCCTGCCTTGCCAAAGCTGGGAACCTGATTTTATCGCATCCCCGACAGCATCTTCATCGCTTACAATTAAAAAGTCTACATCATAGCGCTTCGGATCGATCAGCTCGGCATTGTCTTTCTCTTCATCCGAGGTGCATTCGCCAAAAATGCAGCGTCCAAAAAGCTCCAGCGCATAAGCACGTGACATCGGCGCTGTGCTGCACAAAAGCACCAGCCCGGCAGCACATAGAAACTGCAACCGACGATTTGTCACGATAACTCTGGACCCACATTCGAAAAACAAGATGACCTTATAACACGACATCATGAATAAAATAAGTCGTGATGACGCGAAAATTAATTCTCACTTTCAATAACTTGACGGCCTTGACGGGCGAAAAAACTTAACAATATTTCAAATGTTATATGCATATCCGGACAAATGTCATATGCATATCCGGATTTGTCGGACACGTTCTTTGCTGTCGCAGAAATCAACTAAGCAGCGCATATGGCACCTTGAAGCGTCTACTTCATAAATTTGAAGACATTATACACGAAAGGAGAGAGCACCGAGATGCTCTCTCCTTTAATCACGACCAGAAGATGGGGAAGGGGTTTAGGTCGCTGGGCGAAAACTGAGGGTGTGTTTTCAAAATCGTAACGCATGGATTCAATATTGGTTCCAGCCATTTCAAATTTTTTTGAAATTTCAATCAGCGGCCGGTTTTCCGAAGCTAGAGCTTGGCAACACCCCGCCTGCGTTCCGGTGCGGCAAACATATGCAAATAGATAACATTTATTATAAGCAAGGACGGAATAGCGATAAATCCGCCGATCGGCCCCCAAAGCCAAATCCAGAACACCAAGCTCAAGAAAACGAAAAACGGGTTCATTGTCATCCTTCTGCCGATAACTGTAGGGGTAACAAACTGTGCTTCGAGGAAATTACAGCATAGGAAAACAGCTGCCGGCGTTAAGATTGCCAATGTTTCCGTATGTGTTGCCAAGCCCACACCGATCAGGATTATGCTCATGATCGCAGGGCCGATATAGACAACATAGTTCAATACGCCCGCCAGCATTCCCCATAACAGGGGCGAAGGAACACCCAGAAGCCAGAAAAGCAGCGATACGCTCAATCCTAGCCCCAGATTTATGTATGTAATTGAGATTAGATATCCTGATACGCTGTCTTCGACATCCTTGAAAACACGGGCCAAATGCCAACGTGTTTTACGGCGGACACATAACCTTAGAATGAGTAGGCGCAGTTCATGTCTTGTGGCCACGAAAAAGTAGAAGCTTGCCAAAAATATAGCGACCTGCCCCAAAATTACCGGTGCCAAAAAAGCCGCATCTTCCAGCGGGCCACCTTCATCGACTTCCACTTTCATCGCCGTTGCTTCGCCGCCAGCAATCTTCTGTAATTCCTGCTGAAACGAGCCGACAGTATCAAACATGCCCTTCCAGTCAGCCAAACTTATTTGAAATTGATTCCAAATTCTTGGTACCCGATCTATCCAGCTCGACAATGGCACGGCGAAAGCCGCAAAACTTGCAGCGATCAATCCGGCAAATAAAGCAACGACAAGCATTGCAGATACTGAGGGAGGAATTTTATTCTTCTCAATCTTATCGGCAATCGGGCCAAACATGATCCCGATGACAATGGCAAGCGCGATTGGAGCAATGATTGTTTTGCCTAAATACAAAGCGACAAGGCAGCCGAGCAAGCCGCCAACCACAACCGAGAGGTTTGCTGCAGTTTGTAAGTTCTTTTCTATCGCGTTTGCGGCTCTTTTTTCAAAGAGATCGTCAGCGTTCAAACTCAATGGCTTCAACCTCCCATCCATGACAATGTCAGGCGTGCTAAATGGTTCCCAAATGGGCCATGTTATTACAGGTCAGCGGCTAAGCGGCACGTCAATTTTTACGACCATGCCCTTCTCGTCAAAACTACGGTCAAAAGAACCGCCTAATTCTCCAACGATATTCGCATTGATGAGCTTCGTTCCAAACCCGCCACCGGTACTGGCTGTTTCCTGCTTTTCCCCGTCGAAGTACTCCCGCCATACTATCGATAAACCACGCTTACGCTTGGGTAGTTTTTTTATTTTCCAAGTAATTTGCATGTCATTTTTGATATCTGCCATGCCACCATATTTCAGCGAGTTGGTTGCCAGCTCATGCAGCACCAAGCCAAAGGCCTGACTGTATTTTTCATCCAAAGAGATTTCAGGTCCGCTTAGTTTTACTTCCGTTGCATTTTTACCGAAAACCTGCTCAAGCTCACTTCTCAAAAGATCACCAAAGCTGGCACGTTGCCATTTAGAGCGCGCCAAAACATCTTGCGCGGTTGCCATTGCTTGAAGGCGTTCGGAAAAAGACTTGATAAACTCCGGCAGATCTTCCGAACTACGTGCTGTTTGCCGCGCGATAGAATTGATGCGCGCAATCGAATTTTTGATGCGATGCTTCATCTCCTGAAGCATCAGATCCTTATCTTGCGCGGCTTTTTCCGAATAGATGCGCAACTCTTCAGACGTACGCAGCGAATTTAGCTGAAGTTTGGAGGATGAGGCCAAGGCACCAGCAAACAAGAATGACATAAGGCCGGTTAAAAGCGCATATAGCAGGCTATTATCGAGAGAACCGCTGGCAGGCTTTAGTACCTCCACCTCCCAAACACGGCCCGCAATATTAATCGATTTGACCGACCGCAGTCCGTTTTTATCCGCATAATCCTCATAATTATTGGTTTGAAAAACAACCGTTTCTGTATTGTCAGTTTTATCTTTCGTTTGCACATACAGTCCCAAGGCTGACGATAAGGTGCGAGACAAAGCAGCACTGTGAAGATCGCCTATGCGAAATGCAGCATAGACAAATCCGGTAATCGGCTTTGAGCCGTCATCAAGCTGGACTGCCTCTATATTCTTCTGCGCTATGGGTGCATAAATCAAAAAGCCATGCTGGGTCTCAGTATCAAGCTCTTGGACCAGACGAACCGGTGCAGAAGCGCTCGGACGTCGGTCACGCGCGGCGGCTATCATAGCATCACGGCGAGAGATGTCTGAAAACATGTCATAGCCCAGCGCTTTTTCATTACGCTCATCGTTTGGCTCAAGCAAAAGAATAGGAGTGCGAAACTCCTGATCTGTTTCAGGGTAGATTGCCCGAGTTAACCCGTACTTTTTTTCAAGCTCGGCTTCCGCATCAACGTCACCGTTGATTTCCAGTAATGGAGCTAAGCCTATGCCTTGGATGCCTCTATAATTGTCAGCCAAACCTAAATCGGCAATAAACTCTTTAAACCCTGCCCCTCTTGCATCGAAATCAATCGTATTGACCAAAGCCCGGGTCGCAGTCAGAAGCGCAATATGCTGCTTTACACCTTCTTCCAGATTATCAATGATGTCGTCAGCAACAATATCAAAACTTGAACGTTCCGCCTGTCGTGTAGAGTTGAACACTGCATAGGCGGCAATCATGCCCAATAACATCGTCACTGAAAATAAAATTGTCGGAAGGCGGTTACGCATTATATCTCCATGAACGCGAAGATATTTAACGTCAAATCCAGCTTTTACAACTACTTATGTGGGGGCAAGCAAGCTCGTCCACGTGCCTTTGAAGTGTCGGCGCTTCAATAAATTAATTAAAGCGGTTTTCAGCAGACGGGAATACCAGCGAATAGCTGACGGTATCGCCATCCATATCAATTTCAGCCGAACCACTTACAGATGCAGGTATGATACGCTGCAACATGGGCTCGCTAAACACATTCGTAAATTCAGGTTGCAACGCACCTGAATTAGCACTTTCGCGCCAAGTAATATGCGTTTCATCAACGCCTTCTTCATTGGGCAAAACCCAACAATCGATGACCGCAGAAACAGCACCGCCGTTTTGCGCGTCACGGCTTGCCAGATTTACAATGAGCTCATGAAGTGCCAGCCCGACATGAGTTGCCGCATTGGGTGTCAAAACAGGGTCATCGCCCTTTACTTTTACTCTCGTAATATCGTCCGGGAAATATTTTTTCACTTGGTTTTCAACCAGATCGTGAAACCCTGCTCCGGACCAGCTCATATCTGTGACCAAATCCTGCGACGCAGATAAAGAAAAGATGCGGCCGCGAAAGATTTTTAGGAAACTCGCAAGATCGGACTGCCCGCGTGCTGTTTGGGAGGCCAAGCTCAAAACGATTGCAAGTAGGTTTTTTGACCGGTGGCTCAACTCACGCAAAAGGTTCTTGAGAACCTGCTCACGGTGGCGCTCTTCGGAAATGTCTTTGATCATTGTCAATATGAGCGGTTCGCCATAGGCGCCGCCGACAAGATCAATAACAATCTGAAAAAAACCGTCGTTGGCAATATGGATTTCAAACTCTTCGGTCTTTTTGCTTTCCAAGACCCGCCTTTTGGCAAGCTTCAACCTTTGTCCCAAATCTTCGCCGAATATCTCTGTATCAACAGGGTCGGTATCCTGATTGAATTGCCAAGATTTATGCATGTTGGCAACGAATAAATATTCTCCGCTTTCAGCCTGCGCACATACGCAAACACCTGAATGAACAAGTGCAAGGATAAGGCCATCACGAAAGCGATCTTCCCTGTAATCCTTACGATGCCACGTCAGGTTTCTTTTCACAGTCCAGCCCTTTTATTGCCCGAATTACTCAGTAAGTGGTGCCGCATAAGCGGCACCACTTTTTTTTAATACTCAAAACTATCTACGCACCAGCGACAAGACTGCTGACAGCAACAGAAAAACCAAAAATGCATAAAATAGAATTTGTGCGATTCCCACTGACGCTCCTGCAATTCCGCTAAAGCCTAAAAGGCCTGCGACAAGTGCAACAACGAGAAACAGAAGTGCGTAATGTAACATTGTTTTCTCCTAACTTATTCTTGAGAACTCAACGCTCAATGACGCAATGTGTTCCAACTTAGGCAGCTTCGCTTTCCGCTTCATTGAAGAAAAGTGCCTGACTGATCAGCGCTTTGACCATCTGTGGATCGAACGGTTTGGTGACGAGGAAAGCAGGCTCCGGCCGCTCGCCAGTCAATAGTTTTTCGGGGAAAGCAGTAATGAAGATGACAGGAATATCTGCCGTTTTCAAAATATCATTCACAGCATCAATGCCCGAACTACCGTCTGCCAGTTGAATATCCGCAAGCACCATTTTAGGGCTCGAGCGGTTGAAAAGCTCCACAGCTTCCGAATGGGTCCGTGCAATGCCTGATACGCTATGACCCAAATCTTCAACCATCGCTTCGATATCCATTGCGATCAACGGCTCGTCTTCGATGATCATAATTTCGGTCGCTACCTGATCTGCGATCTGAGAAGATGCTTCATCAAGCAGGTCTCCGACCTCATTCTTTTCGCGATCCAGAATTTCACCGATTTCGTCAACGGTGAAATTTTCCAATGATGCTAGAAGAAAAGCCTGGCGCGCCGCAGTACCGACATTTGATAAATTTCTGGCGGCATTCTTTTCCCATGCGAATGGTGAATTCATTTCCGGAATTTTCACATCCGATGATGCGAAAATACCTGCAAACATTTTAAAAAGAGCGACGCGATCGCTTGTAGCAGTCGGAAACGCGCCCACATCCGCAATAAGAGCTTCAAGCGTTGCGGCAACGTAAGCATCGCCCGATGTCTGTGAGCCAGTTACGGCACGTGCATACCGGCGCAGAAGTGGTAAATGCCCTGCAATACGCGTAGATAATGTCATTCCTAGTATTCCTTTGAAGATCTTCATCGTAAGATAAATGGGGCATAACAAAAAAAGTTCCAAGTGAATGGAACTTTATTTTTGTTAGCGCGTTTAAGATGGCTAGATTAATTACCGAGAGTTAAATGACGCATTCACAAAGTAAAAAACTAGGGCAAGAAAGAGCGAACAGCAACAATGCCGCCAGTGAGGTCACCAATCAAATTTCAAACAAGCTTCAGGCTCTTTACAAATCAGTAGAAGATCAAACGATTCCGGATAGGTTTCTTGACCTGCTGGAACAGCTTGATGCCGCTGAGAGTAAACATTCAAAGGACGGCCATCAATGAGCGCTGCGGAACAAGATTTGGACCCGGGATTCAAAAAAGAATTGCTGGGCAGCCTGCCCAGCCTGCGCGCTTTTGCCTATTCGCTGACCGGCGCATCCGACAAAGCAGATGACCTTGTGCAGGACACTGTTTTAAAAGCTTGGGCCAAAAACAAGAGTTTCCAAATGGGAACCAATATGAAGGCTTGGCTTTTCACAATTCTGCGCAATGAATTCTACAGCCAGATGCGCAAGAAAGGCCGTGAGGTACAAGATACCGAAGGCACATTTACAGACAGCCTTGCGGTGCATCCCGGACAGGATAGCGCTCTGGACATGCAAGATTTTAAAAAAGCTCTCGATCAACTGCCTGAAGACCAACGTGAAGCGATCGTTTTGATCGGCGCCTCAGGCTTTTCATATGAAGAAGCCGCAGAAATTTGTGATTGCGCGGTCGGGACCATAAAAAGCCGTGTCAGCCGAGCCCGCATACGACTGACGGAAATTCTGGATGTCAAAGGTGCGTCAGATTATGTGATGGACGCAAACGCAGCATCAATCGGTTCACGCGCCTATTCCAGGTAAGTCTTTCTTTCCTAACGATATTGATATTTCACGCGAATTCTGGATTCATGCCGCTTAAGCCAGTAAAGGCGTCAGTTTTTCGACTACTTGCTCGTCGGTAAACGGTTTGGCAAGTGCGGCATGAAAAGGGAGTTGAAAATAGGTTTTCGGGTCAGTATCGCTAACAGTCATCAATACAATTGAAGGGTTAGAAGCTGCGACGATTTCATCAAAGCTACTGATAATTTCGGCAGGCATGTCTGCATCGAGAATCAAGATATCGCAGCCGGTTTTCGGAAGTTTTTCAAGAGCCTCATCGGGCATAATTACATGGGTTTTACAGGTAAAATTCTCAGTAATAATGCGCTCTACATCAATTGCGATAAGGTATTCGCGCTCTATTATTGCTATAACCTGACCAGAAACAGTTGACATTTTCCGCTCCGAAAATAATGCCATTCGCAGGACTTGCAGAGACTGTCATTTAAAAAAGACATATACAGCAACATTATTTATGTTCCTGCCTTGCCATAATTAAAGGAAATTACATGAAAGACGGGCAGCCCAACACCGCAGGCGCAGGTCGCACAGATTGTGCTCATTGCCCGTTAGGTAAACTGGATCATTTCCGCCGTTTTGATGACGACGAACAGGATTATGTCGAAGGATTTAAGACCGGCGAACTTATCACGGAGACCGGCGCGACCATCATTGTTGATGGAGCTCATAACGCGCATCTTTATACTTTACTGTCCGGCTGGGCGTTCAGATATAAAATAATGGAAGACGGCCGAAGGCAGATATTAAACTATGCCGTGCCAGGCGATTTGTTGGGGTTACAAGGCAGTATAACCGGCGAAATGCAGCATTCAGTGGAAGCGCTCAGTCCGCTGACATTATGTGTGTTCGAACGCGACAGAGTTAATGAGCTTTTTTCGAACCACCCTGACCTTGCATTTGACATCACATGGATCGCCGCCCGGGAGGAGCGTATACTCGACGAACACCTGCTTTCGATTGGCCGCCGCTCTGCCTATGAACGCGCGGCATATTTATTGGCTTTCTTGAACCGGCGCGGACGTCTTTCGGGTATTTTGACATCCAAGCACAATGTCATCCCCATCACACAACAACATGTTGCCGATACGCTTGGTCTGTCGATTGTCCATACAAACAAAACGCTAAAAAAGCTGAAAGATCGGAAGCTGATCGCTTGGGGCGATGGCGGTTGTCGCGTGATTGACGAAAACCAATTGGCAGAAATCGCCGGATGGGAAGAAACAGAAGAGAAGCGCCGCCCCTTTATTTAAGCCAGCCCCAGTTACCTGCATAATCATATCATATAAAAACGCACCGCCTGAAAAGGCGGTGCGTTTTGTTATTCATGAAGAATAAAATCAGTCTGAAATGATAGACTTGAGCATCCAGAGTGCCTTCTCGTGGAAAGTCAGACGTTCTGTCAGCATATCTTCGGTTACCAGATCGCCGGCATCGCCTGCTTTTTCGCCTAGCTCACGAATTTGACGGGACGCGGCTTCATGGTCCTTGATCAGATCAGCGACCATGTCATGTGCACTTGAATTATCAACGCTATGACCAGTCGGCGCGAAATTTTTCATGTCACCAAAGTTTACTGGCGCAATATGACCTAATGCACGCACACGCTCGGCGATGACATCGGCAGCTTCAAACAGCGCGTTATACTGATCTTCAGTCAGCTCATGGATGGGGCCAAACAAAGGGCCAACAACGTTCCAATGATAAACCTGCGTTTTGATCATCAGCTTGTAAGTCGATGCAAGAACATCAGAAAGACCCTCAGAAGCTTTTTCTAAATAGCTTTCATCAAGGCCGATTTTCGGCTTAACTTCCTTGGTTTCTGGTTTTAAAGCTGTCACTTTAGCCATAATTGAAACTCCTTAATTTAATTAGATTGCGTTTCGCTTTGAACATTTTCATTCGGAACCATTCCCCCAGTTTGGGAATCGCTGAAGATCAACTCGACGCCAAACCAGACAGCAAGAGCCAGACCAATGGCGATAAGCAGTACTTTCAGTACCGGCATGCCCTTTCTGCCTTGCCGTGCTTCAACTTCTGTTTCTACGGTTCTAGGCATGATAAATCCTTTCCTGACTGTTTGTGCAGAATGCTTTGCAAACAAAATTTGGTGCGATTTTACTTACGCGATTGAGATAATTTGGTTGCCGCAAATGCTGCAGCGGCAACCATAAGTAGCTTTTTAAGATCCATTGGACCGGCCGCAGATGACACAGAACTCGCGCCCATCTGCGCAACCGCTGCTGTATTGTGGATCATTCCGCGTCGAAGCCTTTTATCCCGGTAACTCAGGACCGCAATAATGGCGAGAACGAGCAAGCTTGTCGCCGCTGCGATCAAGGCCGCTGCCACAACTGCTTCAAGCGCGCCATAATGATCGGCGGCGTAAATGATCGCAGATATAATCGCCAGCACATAAGTCGTTAGCGCGAACAAGCCAAGCAATGCGTACAGTAAAGCCTGACGTTTTGTTCGCTTCACCGTTGTCGCCACATCGGATTTAACGGCAGTAAACAATAGGGGCAAAAAGGCGTTCATGGTATTATCTGCGCAAAATCAGCGCTGCCAAAACACCGACACCCGCGGCAATGCCAAGGGCCTGATACGGCTTTTCGCGAACCTGATCAGAAACTTTGCGGTCAAGCGCTTCCATTTCTTTGCGCAAACGATCAATCGTCTGCTGGGCGGTTTCGGATGCGTATTCAGACTTTTGAAGCGCGTTTGCTTTAACTTCTTTCACCCGGTCACTGCCAGCTTCTGTAAGCGCTTGTGCCAATCTACCTACATCTTCTTTCAACGCTTCAAGTTGAGCTTCAACATTATTGGCGTTGTTTGCACCATTTATCACTTCTTTAGCGCGGCTTGCCGCGCTTGTTTTTGATGCCGCTGCCATTTGGGCCTCCAAAATTCGTTGTTGATCTTACTTGTCCGAACAACGAGGCAGCCCTGTTTTGGTTCCAACTTTAACGGCCAGATTTATAGAAAAACGCGCTCAATGAACCAGTAGGCGCCAATCAAGCCGATGATGACCGATGCTGGATTTGAAATATAAGTCCGGTAAAACGGCCGATAACTGAACCATAATCCGACAGCAAGGTAAGCCAGAGCGATCACTGTCAATTGTCCCAGTTCCACGCCGATATTAAATCCGATCAGGCTCGTGACAAAACGGCTTCCATCCAAGCCGAACTCGCCCAGTACAGAGGCAAAGCCCAGCCCGTGCAGCAAACCAAACAGCAGCACAATAATGAGGCGCCAAGGTTTCATTTCACTGGAAATAATATTTTCGACCGCAACATAGACGATTGAAGCAGCAATCAACGGCTCCACAATTTCTGGCGCAATATTAATAATGCCCAGAATACCCAGCGCCAGAGTCAAAGTGTGCGCCAAAGTGAATGTCGTTACCTGAAGCAGCAATGGCTTGAGCTTTGGAGATAGGAAGAACAGCCCCAATACGAAAAGAATATGGTCTAGACCCAACGGCAGGATGTGCTCAAAGCCGGCAACCACATAACGCTTGAATACCGACCAGGTACTCTCGTCAACGGTCCCTGAACGCGGGATTGCAGCGGAGACCTCACCGTTGCGTAGAAACGCGGTATAAGCATCCGGACCAGCATCTTGTTGGCGCAAAACCAACTGGCCAAACTTTTGATCCCAGCCTACAGTTACCGGTGTATTATCGTCAGGTAATTCGGCCCGTAATGTGAGCTTGGAATCTCGCAGCAGTTCGACATTTGCCTCATCCGTCACTTCCACTTCGGCAAGCTCAGGCACTATCTTTGTTTCACCCGCCATGATCTTGAAACCGGTCTGCATCTGCGGCCAGAATGTTCGGAATTGCTGTTCCAGTTCACCGGGCGGTAATGCGCGCAAATTGTCATATTCAGCGGCCTGATCGGACAAGTTTGTGTCTTCAACATCGCTCAAATCCACGCCGGCCACAAACGCTTCCAAATTAACGTCAAGATTCAACGTTATTTCGTTGTTATCAATGACCAGATCACCAATAGCGGGTCGTGTCTCATGGGCCTGCGCTGCCGTCAGCATTGCAACAAACAACAGCATGACCATTGTTAAGCTTGACTTGAGCCAAGACACATTCAAACTGATAGCCATGGAATTACAAAGGTTTCGGAGCATGTGGATTAACCGCCTTAGAATTTATATTTCTGTTGCCTGTTTGATCAGCACGCCGGCTTATTCGCATGAATTGTGGCTGGAAGGCGCTGATTATGAAATTGCTATTAATGAAAAAATCGTCAGTGACCTTAAGGTGGGGCAAAACTTTCAGGGCAGCACCTACTCCTTTTTTCCGGACAGTTTTCAACGCTTTGATGTTGCCCTTGCTGGTCAAGTTAAACCCGTAGAGGGGCGGCTTGGCAACCGCCCTGCTGTTGATATTAATGCATTAGGCGAAGGATTAAATATTCTTGTATATCAGTCAAACAATATGATTGTGACCTATACGGAATTTGAAAAATTCGCATCATTTGTTGAACATAAAGCGCTTGAGAATGCACTTTCAAGACATGAGGAATTAGAATTTCCCAAAGACAAATTTAGAGAAGTTTATTCACGCTATGCCAAAAGCCTTGTTGGCGTTGGCAACGCGAAAGGCGCTGATAAAGCTTATGGACTGGAAACAGAGATCGTTGCCCTTAAAAACCCCTACACCGATGATCTTGATGACGGGTTTGATGTCAAAGTGCTTTATCAGGGAAAACCGCGCAAAAATGCGCAGGTGGAAATTTACGAAAAAAAGGCCAACAGCGAAGAGGCCGCAGAGGTTTTCACGACAACCACCAATGATAAAGGCATTGCCTCCATTGATGTAAAACCGGGTTATGTTTACCAGCTTGATGCTGTTGTAATCCGCCAACCCGCCAAAGAACTGGCAGAAGAAAAAGATGCCGTATGGGAGACGTTGTGGGCCAACATGACCTTTGCGACACCGCCATCCTGATTACCAGTGCGGCGGCTTTTGTGTTGGTGCTGAAACATTGGCATCTGCTTCAAACTCAACGATACGGGCTGTCAGTGCTTCAACGCGCCGCCGCAAATCAGCGATGATTTTGCCCTGATCAACAACAACACTGTTTAAGTCCTCAAGCATCTGGGCTTGATGCGCCGCTAGAATTTCCAGATCATCAAGTCGCGTCGTTTCGGGCCGCTCCATCATAAATCCTTTTGTGTAAATGTTTCTGAAAGCAGCATAACACTTTCCAAATGGGGCTGTCTCTTGCGATTTTAAGTTGATATCATCGAAATTGTTCAGCTACAGCTAATAGACGGGACTGGATTATCACGCTAGACCTGTTAAACTTTGACCAATTGATCAAATTTTGAGTGTGTTGTATGGCAGAATATGCAATCGAACTGGCCGGGATTAATAAAAGTTTCGGGCCGGTGAAAGCGAACCGCGATATCAACCTGCAGATTAAGCAGGGAACTATTCACGGCATTATCGGCGAAAACGGTGCGGGCAAATCCACGCTCATGTCGATCCTTTATGGTTTCTACCAAGCAGATTCCGGCGAGATCAGCATTAATGGCAAAAACACAAAGATCAATTCATCCAATGACGCCATAGCACTTGGTATCGGTATGGTTCACCAGCACTTCATGTTGGTCGAAAATTTTACAGTTCTTGAAAACATCATTCTCGGCGCTGAAGATTCTCAGCTTCTGTCAGGCAGCATATCCAAAGCGCGTTCAGAGCTTATCCGCTTGGAAAAAGAATATGAGCTTAATGTTGACCCCGATGCCATTATTGAAGAACTGCCCGTTGGCATCCAGCAGCGTGTTGAGATTCTAAAAGCACTTTATCGCGGTGCCGAAATTCTTATTCTCGATGAGCCAACCGGTGTGTTAACGCCTTCAGAGGCAGACCATCTGTTCCGTATTCTTGAACAATTAAAAGCACAGGGAAAAACGATTGTTCTGATCACGCATAAGCTGCGTGAAATCATGGCTGTGACCGACGAAGTGTCTGTCATGCGTCAGGGCACGATCGTTGCGACCCGCGAAACAGCGCAAACTTCGGTTGAAGAACTGGCCGAACTTATGGTCGGGCGCCGTGTGCTGCTTCGCGTAGAAAAAGGTGAACCGAACCCAGGCGAAATCAAGCTGTCTGTTCAAAATCTCACCGTTCGGGATTCGCGCGGCATTGATATGGTCAAAAATGTATCCCTTGACGTGCGCGCCGGTGAAATTGTCGGCATTGCCGGCGTGGCAGGCAACGGGCAAAGCCAGCTTATTGAAGCTATTGCAGGTATTAGGGCCGCAAAAGAAGGACGCGTTTTGCTGGACGGCGAACCCATTGACGTTACCGGACAGGCCGATCCAGCAATGTTGCGCAAGCGCGGCTTGGCTCATGTTCCTGAAGACCGTCACCATATGGGCCTTGTTCTGGCATTTGAAGAATCCGAGAACTCAATTCTGGGCTATCATGACAATGAGCAATATTTGTCCGGCCCCATGCTAAACATCGAAGCAATTCGCGATGACGCGCGTGAGAAAATTGAAAAATATGATATCCGTCCTGCAAATTGCCGCCTGAAAACGGCAAACTTTTCCGGCGGCAACCAACAAAAGATTGTCCTTGCGCGCGAAATGGAAACCGACCCTGCGGTTTTGATCGTCGGTCAGCCGACACGCGGCGTTGACGTAGGTGCCATCGAGTTCATTCACAAACGCATCATTGAAATGCGTGATGCAGGCAAAGCTGTTTTGCTGGTATCGGTTGAGCTGGATGAAATTCGTTCGCTGGCTGACCGCATCATCGTCATGTTCGATGGCAATGTCGTGGGAGAGTGCGGACCGGAAGCAACCGAAGGCGAACTTGGTCTCTTAATGGCCGGTGTTACAAACGACAAAATGGCAGCGGCGGAGTAAACCCATGGCACAGCCTTATTCACAATTACCACGTTGGGTGAACTATGGACTTATTCCGCTTGTTAACCTGAGTGTTGCATTTCTGGTCGCAGGACTGGTTGTTCTAGCTGTTGGAGAAAACCCGCTACGTGCGGCAGTTTTAATGATCGACGGTGCTTTCGGTTCGGGCGATGGCATAGGCTATACGCTTTACTATGCAACCAACTTTATATTCACGGGGCTTGCGGTCGCCGTCGCGTTTCACTGCGGTCTCTTTAATATTGGCGGCGAGGGCCAAGCCTATATTGGCGGCTTGGGTGTTGCTGTTGGCTGCCTTGCCTTTGACAGTATCTTTCCGTGGTGGATAAACCTGCCAATCGCCACGCTTTGCGCGGCAGCTTTTGGCGGTCTGTGGGCGCTTATTCCGGCTTTGCTTCAGGCCAAACGCGGCAGCCACGTTGTTATTACCACAATCATGTTCAACTTTATTGCCGCGTCCTTGATGGTCTTTCTTCTTGTCGATGTTTTAAAGCCTGCGGGTCAAATGGCTGTTGAAACGCGTCCATTTGCAGAAGGCGCATCGCTTCCACGACTGGATTGGATGATCGAAGCCTTTGGCTATACAATCCGCCGTGCACCTCTCAATATCATTTTCCTTCTCGCTCTGGTGACATCGTTCCTTGTCTGGGTTCTGATCTGGCGCACACGTCTGGGCTATGAAATCCGCACGATGGGCCACAGCCCGAAAGCGGCACAATATGCAGGCATCAACACGACCAAAATCATTGTGATCACAATGATGATTTCAGGCGGACTTGCCGGCATGATGGCTCTGAACCCTGTTATGGGCGCGCAAGAGCGATTGCAGCTTGATTTTGTAACCGGTGCCGGATTTGTCGGCATTGCCGTTGCGCTTATGGGCCGCTCACACCCGGCCGGGATCATTCCCGCCGCCATTTTATTTGGAATGCTTTATCAAGGCGGCGCTGAAATGTCGTTTGAAATGCCGGCGATCACCCGCGACATGATTGTCATTATTCAGGGCCTCGTCATTCTTTTTGCAGGTGCCCTCGAACATATGTTCCGCCCTTATATTTCAATGTTTTTCGGACGTGTCGCTGACAGCTCCCTTAAAGCAGCACCAGCCACAACGGGGGAGAGCCACTGATGGACACGTTTAACACAATCATCCTGGTATTTGATTCAACCGTGCGGTTATCAGTGCCGTTGCTGCTGGCCTGCCTTGCCGGTCTTTATTCTGAACGCTCCGGTGTTTTCGATATTGGCCTTGAAGGCAAAATGCTGGCTGGTGCGTTTGCCGGTGCTGCCGCCGCCTCCGTTTACGGTTCCGCGTGGATTGGTCTTGGTGCGGCTGTTTTGATATCTATTGCGCTATCACTGGTTCATGGTTTTGCCTCTATCACACACCGCGGCAACCAGATCGTGTCAGGTGTTGCGATCAACTTTATTGCCGCCGGTTCAACGATTATTCTTGGTCAGGCATGGTTTAAGCAAGGTGGCAGAACACCGGCGCTTGCCTCGGACGGGAGCCGCTTTGAATCAATCACCTTGCCATTTGCTGATGCACTAAGCGATGTGCCGATCATCGGACAGATCTATTCAGAGCTTTTATCAGGCCATTCAATTCTTGTATATGTCGCCTTTTTAGCGGTGCCATTAACGTGGTGGATTTTGTTTAGAACACGGTTTGGCCTGCGTCTGCGCGCTGTTGGTGAAAATCCAGGTGCCGTGGACACTGCAGGAATTTCAGTCGTCTGGCTGCGTTACCGCGCTGTCATTTTTTGCGGTTTTCTTTGCGGTTTGGCCGGTGCGTATTTATCGGTCGCCCAGAATGCCGGCTTTGTAAAAGACATGACCGCTGGCAAGGGCTTTATCGCACTTGCGGCACTGATCTTTGCAAAATGGCGTCCCATCAATGCCATGTATGCGTGTCTTCTTTTCGGTTTCCTTGATGCTCTGGCAATCCGTTTCTCAGGCATCAAAATTCCGGGGCTGTTTGAAATTCCGCCGCAGTTTATGCAGGCACTTCCGTATATTTTGACGGTTATTCTGCTGGCCGGTTTCATCGGCAAGGCGATACCGCCAAAAGCCGGCGGACAGCCTTATGTGAAGGAACGCTAAAATGGCAGAACTGGATAGGCTTTTTCAGGCAGCTAAAACCGCTATGGAAAAGGCGCATGCAAAATATTCGGACTTTCCGGTTGGTGCGGCCATTTTGACAAAAGACGGCAAAATTTATTCAGGTGCGAATATTGAAGTTATCTCTTTTCCCGAAGGCTGGTGCGCCGAAACAACTGCGATCTCTCATTATGTGATGGCGGGCGGCGGCGAAATAACCGATATTTGCGTTATTGCCGAGAAAAAAGACATCTGCACACCTTGCGGCGGATGCCGCCAGCGCTTGGCTGAATTTGCCCCATCGGATGCGAAAGTACATTTGTGCACGATGGACGGCATAGTTGAAACCATAACGATGGCCGATCTTTTGCCGCACGGATTTGAATCCGACGCTTTAATAAAAGCAAACTAGAACAGGTGGCGCTTGAAAACCACAATTGACACAATCATTGAGAAACTGGACGGTCTGGCACCGCGAATCGCGCTTGTGCTTGGGTCGGGGCTAGGCGGACTTGTCGACGCTATCGAAGATCCTATTCGATTTCCGTATGAGGAACTCGAAGGGTTTCCTGTTAGCGGCGTTTCCGGCCATGCCGGTGAACTCGTCGCAGGCACGATAAACGGCAAGCCTGTATTTATTCTATCAGGGCGCGCTCATTATTATGAACACGGCAATGCCAACGCCATGCGCCCCGCGCTTGAGCTTCTTAAAGGCTTGGGTGTCGAACATCTCATACTGACGAACTCCGCCGGTTCGTTGCGCGATGATATGCCGCCCGGTTCTGTGATGATGCTTACCGATCATATCAATTTTTCCGGTACCAACCCGCTTATTGGCGAAGAAACGGATGATCGATTTACTGGCATGACCTCAGCCTATGACACGCAAATGTGCGGCGCACTTGAATCCGCGGCGACCGAAAAAGATATCGCGCTACATAAGGGCGTATATATGTGGTTTTCCGGCCCGAGCTTTGAAACGCCTGCCGAAATCCGCATGGCTCGGACATTGGGTGCCGACGCAGTCGGTATGTCTACGGTGCCTGAAGTAATCCTAGGCCGGTTTCTCGGCCTAAAATGTGCGGCCTGTTCTGTCATTACCAATTATGGTGCCGGTATGACCGGTTCTGAACTGAGCCATGAAGAAACCAAAGAGATGGCCCCTATTGGCGGAAAGCGCCTTCAGACCATCTTGGTAAAAGCCATCGGAGACATTGCGTAAATGAGTAGCCGAAAAGAAATAGCAGAACGTGCCCTCGGTCTGATCGACCTGACCAATCTGAATGACGATTGCACATCGGATGCAATTATTGAGCTGTGTGAACGCGCCCGCACCAAGTTCGGCAATACCGCCGCAGTATGTGTCTTTCCCGACTTTGTGTCGCAATCCAAAGAATTATTATCAGGCAGCGGCGTTAAAGTTGCGACTGTCGTCAATTTTCCGTCGGGCGGCGATGAGGTGCGTGCGACAATGCATGAAACGAAAAAAGCCGTCGCCGATGGCGCTGACGAAATTGATCTCGTCCTGCCCTATACGGCGTTTAAAAACGGTGACAGTGACACTGCTCGCAGTATGGTTTCCACTATTCAGGCGGTCACACATAATCAGGCAAAACTGAAAGTGATTATTGAATCGGGAAAGCTGGTTGATCCAACCCTTATAAAGCAGGCATCGCTGCTTTCCTTGGAAGAAGGGGCCGATTTCATCAAAACCTCAACCGGAAAAGTCGAAATCAATGCAACGCTGGAAACAGCGGAAATCATGCTTTCGGCTCTGGCTGAATTTGGCGACAAAACACGCGGTTTCAAACCGGCCGGCGGTATAAAAACCGTTGAGGATTGCGGCGCATATCTTGATCTCGCCGACCGTATCATGGGCGCAGGCTGGGCCAGCGCTGCGACGTTCCGGTTTGGAGCTTCCGGTGTGCTGGGTGATGTTCTGGCTGCGCTTGAAGGCGGCAGTGCTGACACGGTTGAAGGCTACTAGAATTGGCAATTTTGCTACAGGAGATTATCCGCAAAAAGCGCGACGGGATAAAACTTAACGAAGATGAAATTCGAAGCTTTGTTGACGCTATCCAAGACAAAACGGCAAGCGACGCCCATATAGCCGCTTTCGCTATGGCAATATATTTTCAAGGCATGGACGATGAAGAGACCGTTGCGCTGACACTTGCCATGCGTGACAGTGGTGATGTTTTAAGCTGGCCAAGTCTCAAACGTCCGATTGCCGACAAACATTCGACCGGTGGTGTAGGCGATAATGTCTCGCTTATTCTTGCGCCGCTGGCTTCGGCATGCGGCCTAGATGTGCCGATGATTTCAGGACGCGGTCTTGGGCACACCGGCGGCACGCTTGATAAAATGGACGCAATACCCGGCTATCAATCCGAGCCTGAAACCGCACAATTTTTAGAGACAACCCGCCAGACCGGCTGCGCGATCATTGGCGCGTCGACTGCATTGGCTCCGGCAGATAAACGGTTCTACGCCGTGCGCGACGTAACCGCGACGGTGGAAAATATATCTTTAATCACAGCGTCAATTTTATCGAAAAAACTTGCTGCCGGTCTTGGCTGGCTGGTGCTTGATGTCAAATTTGGTGATGGTGCCTTCATGCGTGAACAGGATGATGCGCGAAAGCTCGCGCAAAGTCTGGTCCGCGTCGGCAATGGCGCTGGAACGAAAACAATCGCGCTTTTGAGCGATATGAATGAGCCTCTTGCCAGCGCCGTTGGCAATGCGGTTGAAGTCAGGAACGCCATCGAATTTCTAAACGGCACACACCGCGATGCCCGCCTTGAAGCCGTCACGATAGCGCTCGTTACGCAAATGGTACTCATTGCGGGCCTGGCCAAAAATGAGCAGGAAGCTGAAAGCCATGTCCGTTCTGCGCTGGAAAGCGGCCGTCCGGCTGAAATATTTGGACAGATGGTTCACGGATTGGGCGGCCCTGCCGACATAATGGAAAATTATGACAAGCACCTGCCGTCTGCGCCGGTCATCAGAGATATTCCTGCGCCGAAAAGCGGGTTTGTGACTGATATAAAAACACGCGCTATCGGCGTTGCCGTTGTAGAAATGGGCGGCGGGCGGCGCGCTGCAGGCGATGAAATTGACTATTCTGTCGGCTTTAGCAAACTGAAAAAGATTGGCGACCAGATTGCAAAAGGTGAAGCTCTTTGTACTGTTCACGCAAAAAGCGAGGCGGATGCAGAGCGCGCTCAGGAAGCTATTTTATCCGCTTATAATCTGGCTTCCAAAGCGCCGACTTCCAGAGCCATTATCGCTGGTCTGATCGACTAAAAAACTTTTCTGCGGAGTGCTCTAACGCCGCAAGACAAGATTACCGGATTTATACTCAAAACCACGCAGCTTGTTCATAAAACTCATACCGATCAGAACCGTGCTGAGCGAGCTGTCTTCCATCACGAGCGCTTCGACATTCATGATGCGGATAGAGCCAACGGTAACTTGCCCTATGATTGCGCGGGCAGCTTTTGCTCGACCGTTGGCTGTTATGACTTCGTGAATATAGTCGGATGGTTGAAGACGGATACCTGCGCGTCTGGCGATTGTTTCATTGAGCGCAATTGTCGTTGCACCCGTATCGATGAGGCCTTGCACGTTATAATTGTTAAGCCGGATATTGGTTCGGTAATGGCCTGACTGGTCACGCCCAATTTTTTCAACACCGGAAAGGCGAAGCGCTGTGTTTTTGTCCGCTTGGGGTTTGGTTTCTGGAATTGCGTCTTGACGCTTCGCGGTCAGCGCACTCGCGGTGTCCTGATCTCGCGTCAGATATTCTACCGTGCCCAGAGCAGCAGCAGAAATTAAACTTGCAGCAAGTAAAAGTCTCAACATCCAGAAGTCTCCTTACCCCGACAATAGGCAAGAAAACTGGCTGTCTTGTTAACGCTGCCAGCAATCAGCCAGCAACGTAAAAGAAACGTAAAATGTTTTGTTAAAATGCGATCTATTTTGTGCCGTACATGCGGTCACCGGCATCGCCCAGACCCGGCACAATATAGCCGCTTTCATTTAAATGACTGTCGATTGATGCGGTAATAATCGGTACATCAGGATGCGCTTTGGTGAAGTTCTCAACGCCCTCCGGCGCGGCAAGCAGGCACACAAAGCGCAAATTGTTTGCGCCGCGTTCTTTCAGTTTATCAACGGCCATAATGGCCGAATTAGCTGTGGCCAGCATCGGGTCGACGACAATTGTCAATCGTTCGTCCAGGCTTTCAGGCGCTTTGAAATAATATTCGACCGCTTCCAACGTGTCATGATCGCGGTAAAGCCCGACATGCGCCACGCGCGCTGAAGGCACAAGATCAAGCATACCGTCAAGAAGGCCGTTACCGGCGCGAAGAACCGATGCAAAAACAAGCTTTTTTCCGTCAAGTATCGGCGCTTCCATTTCAACCATCGGTGTATTGATCGTTTCCGATGTCATGGGCAACTCGCGTGTCACTTCATAGCAAAGGAGCAAAGATATTTCCCTTAGCAGCCTTCGAAAACCAGCCGTCGAGGTTTCAAGCTTGCGCATTTGTGTCAGCTTATGCTGAACCAAAGGGTGGGAAACGACGGTTACACCATTCATAAAAAACTCTCCTGATATTTCAGCGACCTTAATACGTGTAAAACGAGCGTGAAAGCTTTAATCGAGTTTTGCCAGCAATTGCTTGCGCGTTTCCTCATCGACAAATGCGGCTTTAACGGCTGTGCGGGTGATTTCTGTCAACTCAGCGGCGCTCAAGCCAAACTCTTTGGCACCAATCTCATATTCGCGTTTTAGCGATGTATGAAAATGCGGTGGATCGTCAGAGTTAAGCGTTACCGGCACCCCCGCAGCACGCAATGCCATAAAGGGATGCTCATCAAACCCGCCATATACTTTTAATGAAATATTGGAGCCCGGGCAGCACTCAAGAACAATTTGCTCGTCAGCCAAACGCTTTACCAGTTCAGCATCTTCAATGGCGCGAACACCGTGACCAATCCGCGACGGCTTAATATAATCAAGCGAATCACGTACCGATTCCGGTCCAACCAGTTCACCGGCATGTGTCGTTATGCCCAACCCGGCAGCGCGCGCAACCTCAAAGCCCGGCGCTAAATCTTTGGGGTGATGCATACGTTCATCGCCGCCCATACCAAAGCCCGTGATCAGCGGATGCGGGTTGTCGGCAACATATTGCGCCGCGCGCAAAACAGATTCAGGACCGCCGTGGCGCAAGCCCGTCGCGATCATTCTGGCTTCAATGCCGGTTTCTTCCTTGGCGCGCCGCATGCCTTCGGCAATGCCGTCGATATAATCTTTTTCGGATATGCCAATCGCACGGGCGTGGTCAGTAGAAATGAACAATTCCGAATAAATGCAATCATCGGCCGCCAGTTCGGATAAATAGCTTTCAGTCAACAGGGCGTAATCTTCACTGGAGCGGAAAAGATCTGCTGCGCCATCATAACATTTTAGAAATTGCGTAAAATCTTCCCAGACAAATTTGCCATCTGAAATTATACCGGACACATCTACATTGTATTTTCTCGCCTGACCCTCGACAAGCGCAGGACTGGCCGCACCCTCCAAGTGGCAATGAATTTCAGCTTTAAGAACCATATCGGATGCACCTACTTTTTTCTTTTTGCCAACCTATTTACTATTGTTGCATGCGGCAACTTGGCAAAGCGGCTATTTTTGCGGCATAGGGTATGCTGCCGCTAAACGAAACCAAGGATTTTCAGATGTCCACAGCGCGTACAAGTGTCGGCGAAGACATGAAACAATCATTCGGCTTTGACAATGTCGAAGACGGTCACAAGCAGCAAAAGGTTGACGCGGTATTCCATCACGTTGCCAAGCGCTACGACATTATGAACGATTTCATGTCGGCAGGCATTCACCGTACGTGGAAGCAGGCGATGGTGGCACAGCTTAACCCGCCAAAACGCGGCCACTGGCAGTCGCTGGATGTGGCAGGCGGCACCGGCGATATTGCCTTCAAGATCGTTGAGGCTTCCGGCCGCAATGTCCACACAACCGTTCTTGATATCAATGGCTCCATGCTGGAAGTCGGACGCGAACGCGCCAACAAAAACGGCCTGATCGACAATCTGGATTTTGTTGAAGCCAATGCGGAAGAACTGCCTTTCGAAGACAATACATTTGATGCCTACACCATTGCTTTCGGTATTCGCAATGTGCCGGACATCAACAAAGCTCTGAGGGAAGCACGGCGTGTCCTAAAGCGCGGTGGCCGCTTTATGTGTCTGGAATTTTCTGAAGTTGATGTGCCCTTGCTTGAACAGTTTTACGAGACCTGGTCGTTCAAGGTTATTCCGCCTGTCGGCAAATTAGTGACTGGTGACGCGCAGCCTTATCAATATCTGGTTGAATCCATCCGCAAGTTTCCCAACCAAAAAGACTTTGCCGCCATGATTGAAATGGCAGGTTTTGAACGGGTAACGTACCGCAACTATACCGGCGGTATTGCTGCCCTTCACTCCGGATGGAAGCTCTGACGTGTCATCAATCTTAGCAGGACTTCGCCTTATCAAAGCTGGCTGGGTTTTTGCGCGCGAAGGCGTTATTGCCTCAATGCCGCGCGAGGGTTTGAGCGGACCTGCGCTGACGGCACATAAGATTGCTACAAAAATGTCGCGAAGACGCGCCGGACGCCTGAACAATGTCGAGCGCATGAATAATGCGATCGCGCGGCTTGGCCCGTCCTATGCAAAGCTCGGCCAGTTTTTGGCAACGAGGCCCGATATTATCGGTTTGGAAATGGCCGTCGATCTTGCGACCTTGCAGGATCAGATGAAGCAATTTCCAAAGTCACAATCCATCGCGCGGCTGGAAGACTCACTTGGCGCAAAATGGGATACATTTTTTACTCGCATAGAAGAACCCGTCGCAGCGGCATCTATCGCGCAGGTGCATCCTGCTTATGTACGCATGCCGGACGGATCTGAGAAAAAAGTCGCGGTCAAGATTATTCGTCCCGGTGTTCGCCAGCGCTTCCAAAAGGATCTTGAAACATTCTTCATGTTTGCGAATTTGCAGGAGAAATATTTTCCGGCGACCCGCAGATTACGGCCCACTGCGATTGCACAAACGCTTGCACAGTCCACACGCATCGAGATGGACCTGCGTCTTGAAGCTGCCGCGCTTTCCGAAATTGCCGAAAACACCAAAGACGACACTGATTTTCGCGTGCCGAAAGTCGATTGGGTGCGCACAGGCCGCAATGTGCTGACAATGGAGTGGGTGGACGGCATCAAAATGAGCGATACATTAGCGCTCAAACAAGCCGGACACGACCTTAACAAGCTCGCCGTCAATGTCATACAAAGCTTTTTGCGCCATGCGATGCGCGACGGTTTTTTTCACGCTGACATGCATCCCGGCAACTTATTCGTGGACGCCAAAGGCGATATCGTTGCCGTAGATATGGGCATTGCAGGACGCATAGGCATGAAGGAGAGGCGGTTTCTTGCCGAAATCCTCTATGGCTTTATCCAACGCGATTACAGGCGTGTCGCAGAGGTTCACTTTGAAGCGGGCTATGTACCACCTCACCACGATATAGAAGCGTTTGCACAGGCCATTCGCGCTGTCGGCGAACCTATTCACGACCAGCCCGCTGAAACAATTTCAATGGGCAACCTTCTCACCCTACTGTTCGATGTGACAGATATTTTTGACATGCAAACCCGCCCTGAACTGCTGCTATTGCAAAAGACAATGGTTGTTGTTGAGGGTAATGCCCGTATGCTCGATCCTCAATTCAATATGTGGAAAGCGGCTGAACCGGTTGTCGGTGATTGGGTACGGCAAAACCTTGGACCTGCCGCTGTCGTCAATGATGCGCGCAATGGCATCAAGGCCGGATTGCGCCTTATGAAAGCGGTGCCGGAACTTGCCAACCGTACCGAACAACTTGCCCGTGAAGTTGGCGATATGGCTGAGAACGGGATGAAGCTTGATCCTTCTACGGTCAAGGCGATCGGAAAGGCCGAAGCCAAGGAAAGCCGATGGGGACGACGGGCCTTATGGGTTATTGCGCTGTCGTCGCTTTATATCGCATGGTCGCTTAGCTAATGACTTTAGAATAAAACGCAATCATTGATTGCGTATTTTCAAATTTCATGATTTCATTGCAATCATGGCATCCATTACAATTCGCAATCTCGACCCTGAAATAAAAGAAGCGCTTCGCAAGCGTGCGGCCCATAACGGGCGCTCTATGGAAGAGGAGGCAAGGCACTATTTTGCACAGATGGCCGCCCCTTTAGCGCCCCTACCCGAAACACCTGTTGCCGCATCTGTGACAGTTTCCGACCCTTCGTCTCAAACTTTGGCAGGCAAACGCATATGCCTGATTATAGGCGGCGGTATTGCTGCTTATAAATGCCTTGATCTTATACGCCGCCTGCGCGAACGCGGCGCGTCGGTTCGCCCCGTAATGACAAACGCAGCAACCGAATTTGTTACAGAACTATCTGTTGGCGCGATTGCCAACGATATTGTCTTTTCTGAATTGTTTGACCGCGAGGCGGAGCATGATGTTGGTCATATACGTCTTTCACGTGAAGCAGACCTGATTGTCGTTGCACCTGCTACGGCTGATCTTATGGGGAAAATGTCCCACGGACTGGCCAATGATCTTGCCTCCACGGTATTGATGGCAACCGACAAGCCGGTTCTCATCGCGCCGGCCATGAACCCGAAAATGTGGGATCATCCGGCTACCCGGCGCAACCGCAAAACCCTTCAGGATGACGGAATACATTTTATCGGACCACGTGCCGGAGAAATGGCCGAAAGCGGTGAAGCCGGCTATGGACGCATGGCTGAACCATTGGAAATTGTTAGCGCCATTGAGCAATTATTGGATGATCGCCCAAAGCCTTTGGCCGGCAAAAAAATTATTATGACATCCGGTCCGACACATGAACCGATCGATCCGGTGCGCTACATCGCAAACCGATCATCGGGCAAACAGGGATATGCCATCGCCTCGGCCTTGGCCGATCTTGGCGCGGATGTTTATCTGGTTTCCGGACCAACCAATTTATCCAGACCACATGGCGTTAATGTCGTTGACGTAGAAACCGCGCGCGAAATGCATGATGCGGTTCATCAATTACTGCCCGCCGATGCCGCGATATTCGTGGCGGCTGTTGCCGACTATCGCGCAGCCAGCGAAGCTGATGAGAAAATCAAAAAGGAAAAAGGCGGCATCAATGCCATCGCATTGACTGAAAATCCTGACATCCTCGCTTCAATCGGCAATCATAAAACGAAAAGGCCGCACCTCGTGATCGGTTTTGCAGCTGAAACACAGGACCTTATCAAACACGGTGCCTCGAAGCTTAAACGAAAAGGTGCGGACTATATCGTTGCCAACGATGTTTCGCCTGATACAGGCATTGGCGGCAATACCGGTGTGATGGGCGGTGACAGAAACCGTGTGACGCTGATTACAAAGAAAAAGAATGATGCCTGGCCCGAAATGAGCAAAAAGCAAGTCGCGCAGGAACTGGCAGCGCTTGTTGCCCGTCAGCTTGTCACCACCAAGGTTTAGGCTACAGCTTCGGCTTTTGTTGATAAGAAAGGCGCAACACGCAGCTTGCCATCGGCAATCCTCACGTGAGAATTTGCCGGCACCGCAGTCCAATTTCTGTCAGGATGGTCGAACGGCTCCGATACCAGACATATGCTCTGATCGGATGCGCAGCTTGCATAATAAAGACTTGGCGGATGGTTATCCGTTGAAAACCTAATGGCATGCAGCGCATTTCCATCGCTGTAACACGCGGTAAAACGAATGATTGTGTCCAAATCCCGCGCTGCGGCTTGTGCAATCACAAATTCCAGCATTCGCTCGAACGCCTGAACCGGATCATCAGACAGCCCGAACTCGACGGCCAATAGGAACATTAATTCAGAATCAGTGCTGCCTTGCCGCAGAGCGTAAACTTCATCACTTAACCGGAATTCCAAACTGCGCCGCAGAGCATCAAAATTACCGATCTGGCCATTGTGCATGAAGCTCCAGTTTTTATACGTAAACGGATGGCAGTTATCGCGGTTTGTGCCGCCTCCGGTTGAGGCGCGTACATGGGCCAGAAACAGGCCTGAACGTATTTGGCGGGCAAGGGAATGCAAATTCGTGTCCGACCAAGCTGGCAAAATATCGCGGTAAAGGCCGGGCGTTTTGCGCTCGCCATACCAGGCCAGACCAAATCCATCGCCGTTAATCGCCGTTTTTGCTTCAGAAGCACGTTGGGATTGCTCAATCAATGAGTGAGCGGGAGAGAGGATCATATCCTCCATAAAAATCGGCGGTCCGGCATAAGCAGCCCAGCGGCACATATTTGCTTCCTGTTTTGCAGCCCCGCACCTGTTTTATCTGCAAAGCCGATTCACTTTGACACAACAATTACATCAAATAGTTGCGCCAGAACAGTCTTCTAAATCCAGTCTTTGTAAAACTGGAAGTTTTATTGTTCTCAAAATGTAGACAGTATGTCCGTTATTGTTCACTTTAATGACACGATAGGACGCTCTATTTTAACGGTCAAAGGAGACGCAAAATGTCTATTAGACCGATAAAACAAATCTCGGACGCCCAGCCGACAATGGAAGGTGCAGGCGTTCATTTAAGCCGCGCTTTCGGGTTTGGTGACCCTGCGCTTGCTGACCCGTTTTTACTTTTCGATGATTTTCGCAATGACAATCCCGAACATTACAAAAAAGGGTTCCCATGGCATCCGCATCGCGGCATTGAAACCATCACTTATGTGTTGGCAGGCAGCGTTGACCATGCCGATTCGCTGGGTAATTCAGGGTCGCTTGGTGCAGGTTCCGTTCAATGGATGACGGCCGGTTCAGGCATCATGCATCAGGAAATGCCTAAAGGCGATGCAAGTGGTAAAATGCACGGCTTTCAATTATGGGCCAATCTGCCCTCTGATCTGAAAATGACGTCACCGCGTTATCAGGATATTTCAGGCAGCGATATTCCTGAAATTATCGATGATGACGGTACGATCGTGCGCGTTGTCGTCGGTGAGTTCTGGGGCAAGAAGGGACCAGTTGACGGTATTGCGTCCGAGCCGCAATATCTCGACATAACGGTGCCTGCCGGAAAGAAAAAGTCATTTAAGATCGATACTTACCGATCTGCCTTTGCTTACATTTTTGATGGATCAGGAACGTTCCGTGATGCTTCACGACCGTTTGGGGTTCTGGTGGAAAAAGAGGTCGAGGGCAATGAACTGCATCTACGCGATATGACCGGTGACCGCACACTTGTTGTTTTTGACAAAGGTGATGAGGTGACTGTTCAAGCCGGTGAACGCGGCATCCGGTTTTTACTTGTCTCAGGGAAACCTATTCAGGAACCTGTTGCATGGCATGGACCTATTGTCATGAATACCCGCCAGGAACTGGAACAGGCTTTTCATGAATTGCGTAACGGCAGTTTTATTCGTGAAAAAGCGGTAATTTAATACAAACAAAAAGCCCGGCGATTGCCGGGCTTTTTAAATTCTATGGTCGCTCTTACTCATCAATACGGGCCATTGCCACCTGTATGTCCTGCAAAGCGCGCGATGCAAGCCCCGGATCCAAAGTACCATCTGACTGCTGTGATGTAATTTCTTCGCGCAATTGAAGAAGTGCAGTTTCTTTTTCGTCACGGCTCAATGAATCATCGGCAACTATGCCGAGAGCGCTTTTTGTCGATAACAGTTCGTCTGCCATTCATTTTTCTCCTTCGTTACTTGAGGAGAAAACGGAGAGCGGAAAGAATCGTTCCGCCCTCCTTTAAAAAATCAGTTCTTTGGTAATGGCGCGGTGCGAAGATAAGGAAAGTGCGTTTTAAAATCGCCAAACTTTGCAGCCGCATCTTCATTTGAAACTGTTGCCGGGATGACGACATCATCGCCGACATTCCAGTTCGCAGGTGTTGCCACAGTATTGGCAGCAGCGGTTTGCAAACCGTCAAGCGCACGAAGAACTTCAGCAAAATTCCGCCCGACATTCATTGGATATGTCATTGACAGTTTTAGCTTTTTATCAGGGCCGATAATGAATACCACGCGCACTGTCGCGGTGTCATTTGGCGTGCGCCCTTCCGGCAAGTAGGCTTCGGCCGGCAACATATCAAAAGCCTTGGCTACAGCTAGGTCAGTATCCGCGATAATCGGAAAACCTGCTTTTGCGCCAGAGAATGTTTCAATATCGCCTTTCCATTTTTTGTGATCTTCAACACCGTCCACGGAAATACCAAGAACCTTGGTGCCGCGTTTTTCCCATTCATCGGAAAGTTGGGCCACAGCGCCGAATTCCGTTGTACATACAGGTGTAAAATCTTTCGGGTGCGAGAATAAAATAGCCCAGCTATCGCCGATAAATTCGTGCAGTGAAAACGAACCCTGATCGGTATCGACCGTGATATCAGGAATTGTGTCGTTGATACGCAAACCCATAATGCTCTCCTTTGGTGATTGCCTTTGTCTCTACATAGGTATGCTTGGCGCCATTCAACAGGAACAACTTGCTAAATAATGTCGAAAGGCTGGAACGCCATTTCACGCCGCTTTACTGACTTGATAATCCTTAATTGTCTTGAAAACCATATCCGGCGCACGTTCTGCCTCATAGTTTAAAGAAAACCCATTTTCGGCCAGAAAGACCGGATCGCCATCCAGATCTTTCGCGGTTGAAGACCGGTGTTTATTCAAGAACGCATCGAAGGATGCCTTGTTTTCAGATGAAATCCAGCGGCAAACTGAAAAACGCGCTGTCTCAAACTCAACAGGCAGCGAATACTCCGCATCAAGGCGCGCTTTTAGAACATCAAGCTGCAAAGCGCCAATAACGCCGACTATCGACGGAGAACCGTCATCGGGAATAAACAGCTGCACCACACCTTCTTCAGCCATTTGCTGTAGGGCCTCGGTCAGCTTTTTACCTTTCATGGCATCTTTCAGACGCACGCGGCGCAGAATTTCCGGCGCAAAGTTCGGCACGCCGCGGAACACAAAATCTTCGCCCTCGGTCAGCGTATCACCGATACGCAATGAACCATGGTTGGGAATGCCGACAACATCGCCCGCATGGGCGGTATCGGCTGTCTGGCGCTGGTGCGCAAAAAAGAATTGTGGTGCCGACAAAGTCAGCGATTTTCCTGTCCGAACAAGTCTGGCTTTCATACCGCGATCAAGCGCACCGGAACAAACCCGCGCAAATGCAATGCGGTCACGGTGGTTAGGGTCCATATTGGCCTGAATTTTAAAAACAAAGGCGCTCATGCCTTTTTCAGACGCTTCCACCTTTCGTTTGTCGGCTTCCTGCGCGCGCGGTGGCGGCGCGAATTGTGCCAAGGCGTGAATGAGATCACGCACGCCGAAATTTTTCAGCGCCGACCCAAAATAAACCGGCGTCAAATGGCCTTCCAGATAGGATTCCTGATCAAAAGGACGGCAGGCTTCGCGTGCCAGATTGACACCTTCGATGAAACCCTCACGCTCATTTTCAGGCAGCAGTCCCGCTGCCGCATCGGCTTCAGGGCCATTGACCTGTGTGCGTTCCACTTCGGAATCTGAACCGCGCACAGCATTGTCAGCCAAATGATAAGTGCCGGCGAATGATTTGGCCCGTCCGATCGGCCAGGTGATCGGCGCGGTGTCAAGCGCCAGCTTTTCTTCAACCTCGTCCAGAATTTCAAACGGATCGCGGCTCTCGCGGTCCATTTTATTGACGAAAGTTATGATCGGAATATCGCGCAGACGACACACTTCAAAAAGTTTAAGTGTGCGCGGCTCGATACCTTTGGCGGCATCCAGAACCATGACCGCACTGTCAACAGCCGACAGTGTTCTATAGGTGTCATCGGCAAAATCTTCGTGGCCAGGCGTATCCAAAAGATTGAATATGTTGTCACCATATTCGAATGTCATCACTGAGGTTGCGACAGAAATACCGCGCTCACGCTCGATTTTCATCCAGTCTGAACGGGAATGAGTGCGGTTCTTCTTGGCTTTAACCTCACCAGCCAGCTGAATAGCACCACCAAAAAGCAGCAGCTTTTCAGTTAATGTCGTTTTACCAGCATCAGGGTGCGCGATGATCGCAAATGTGCGGCGGCGCTTGGCTTCTGTCTCGATTGTCGAAGGCATTATTCTATCCGTTGTTTTGCACATTCCAATGGCAGGCAAGCAGGTTTGTGTCAAACATCCTGAGTCGACAAAATCTCCGGTCGAAGTAAACTCAACTCTTCGTGCAACAATTTATCTCATATCAAGTTTGTGAGGAGAAATGGCGTTTTTCAATGTTTACGTAGCAGCCGTGCCAAAAGCGAACAAAGACCGCTTCATCAAACATGCTGAAAACGTCTCCATGGCTTTTAAAGACCATGGAGCAACAAAATATGTTGAGACATGGGGCATTGATGTTCCCGATGGTGAAATCACGTCCTTGCATAAAGCGGTACAGAAAACCGATGATGAAGATGTCATCGTGGGCTGGGTAGAATGGCCGTCGAAAGATATTGCAGATGCGGCATGGCCCAAAATCATGGAAGACCCGCGTATGGCCATAGAATCGGCCCAAATGCCATTTGATGGAAAGCGTATGATATTTGGTGGCTTTGAGGACGTTGTAAACGCTTGACGGAAGCCGCGATGAACTGCATCAGAACCATATGATGACATTACCTTTTTATCGCCTTGCCCATAGCGAAGGCATCACACTGCCAAGCTATGAAACAGCCGGTGCAGCAGGCATGGATCTTCGCGCTGCCGTGCCGGAAGATGAGCCGCTTGTATTGGCAAGCGGTGCGCGGGTTCTTGTGCCAACCGGCTTAATCGCTGCCATTCCAGATGGCTATGAGGGTCAGGTAAGGCCCCGCTCGGGCCTCGCGCTTAAACATGGAATTACGTGCCTTAATACGCCCGGCACGATTGATTGCGATTATCGCGGTGAATTGATGGTTTTACTCATCAATCATGGCGATACAGAATTTACTGTTTCGCGCGGAATGCGTATTGCGCAATTGGTTATCGCGCCGGTAACACAGCTAAAACCGGAAGAAACCACCAGTCTGCCCGAGCCGACAATGCGCGGTGCCGGCGGGTTTGGATCAACAGGGGTATAAAATGGAACTTACAGGCTTTGTGACCTATGCTGTAGCGCTCGGTATTGCGGCAGCCATTCCCGGCCCTGGCGTCATTGCTTTGGTTGCAAGAGCGCTCGGTTCAGGCTTTAAGCCAACATTGCCGATGCTGTTTGGTTTGGTGCTGGGCGATGTAACTTATCTTGCCGCAGCTGTTTTGGGACTGGCATATATTGCCACGACTTTTGGCTGGGTTATTGTGGCTCTTAAATATGCCGGTGCAGCATATCTGCTTTATATGGCGTGGGGTTTCTGGCGCGACGGAATCACAGCAGAAAAGATATCGGCTAAAAAAGTTGGCGGTTCATGGTCCAGTTTTCTGGCAGGGCTGTTTGTCACATTAGGCAATCCCAAAACGATTATCTTCTATCTTGCCCTGCTACCAAACCTGCTTGATCTGACAATGATCACTGCTGCCGACTTTTCAATTCTGGTCGTGCTCACCTTTATTGTATTGATGATAGCGCTGTTGCCTTATATCGCAGCGGCAGGCAAAGCCCGTATGTTCTTACAAACGCCAAAAGCGCTCAAACTGCTTAACCGTTTCGCCGCCACGTGTCTGGCTGGCGCGGCAACGGCAATCGCGGTACGCAGCAGTTAATCCGTTGGCCGTATCAGGCGGCGGCCGACAACTGGTCGCCTGCGATACGGTAAGAGATTGCCTCTGCGATATGAATGCGGCCGATGCAGTCGCTATCGTCAAGATCTGCCAATGTGCGCGCTACCTTTAATATCCGGTGATAGGCACGCGCAGAAAACTTCATCTTATCAGCTGCGTCCGCAAGCAGATGTGTACTGCCGTCATCCATTTGTGCGACATCTTCAATAAGCGCTGTCGGGCAATGTGCGTTCATTGTGATGTCTTGCTGGCCTAAAGCGGCATATCGCTCGGATTGCCGGACACGCGCACGGGCAACACGTTTGGCAACCGATGCACTCGCTTCTCCGGGTTTTGCACGGATCAAATCGCCGGGCGAAACACTTGGCACCTCCACACGTAAATCAATACGGTCCATCAACGGACCCGAAATTCGCGCCTGATAATCGGTTTTGCACCGAGCACCGCGCGCGCAACTATGGCCCGGCTCACCCGCCATACCGCAACGGCACGGGTTCATGGCCGCAATGAGCTGTATTCTTGCAGGATATGTCACACGATGGTTGGCACGTGCGATCATACATTCCCCCACCTCAAGCGGCTGCCTGAGACTATCGAGCACTTGCGGCGTAAATTCAGGAAACTCATCGAGAAAAAGTACGCCGTTATGCGCAAGTGAAACCTCGCCTGGCCGCGCTTTAAAGCCTCCGCCGACCATAGCAGCCATTGAAGCCGAATGATGCGGCGCTCTAAAGGGCCGCCGGTCGGATAACTCGCCACCTGCCAATTCACCGGCAATTGAAGCGACCATCGACACATCCAAAAGCTCCCGCGGGCTAAGCGATGGTAAAATTGATGCTAATCGCTGTGCCAACATTGATTTTCCCGATCCGGGCGGACCAACAAGAAGCATATTATGGACAATAGACCTACATTCAAATATTGTGCTCCATATGAAAAGTTCTCCTTTACCCCGCGCTTATTCTTACATTCGTTTTTCTACTCCTGATCAGATGAAAGGTGATAGTCTAAGAAGGCAAATTGAAGCCGCCGAAAGTTATGCAAGAACTCATGGGCTTCACCTCGATGATCAATTGACATTTCAGGATTTGGGCGTCTCAGCTTTCCGCGGGGCGAATGTGGAGACCGGCCGCCTGGGGGACTTCTTGCAAGCAATCCGTTTCAAAGACATTGCGCCTGGCAGCTATCTTATAGTTGAAAGCCTAGACCGGCTAAGTCGCAGAACGCCCCGCAAAGCCGTTAGAATGCTAGAAGAAATATGTGAAGCAGGTATCACCGTCGTAACTTTGGATGATGGTCGGGAGTACACTGAAGAAATCATAGACAAAGACCCTACTGCCTTATTAGTTGCACTTTTGGTTGCCGCGCGAGCAAATGAAGAGAGTTTAAAGAAGGCCAGGCGATTAAGTGCCGCATGGGAGCAAAAGAGAAAGGAAGCCAAAGACAAGCCGCTCACTTCAGTTTGCCCAGCTTGGCTGAATTTACACCCGGATAGAACTCATTTTGAAATTGTTGATGAGCGAGCCGAGATTATTCGAAGAATCTACGAAGATACCCTGCAAGGCATGGGGCAACACAGCATAGCCCAAGAACTCAACAAGAAAAACGTTCCAGTATTTGGAAGAGGGAAGATATGGCATCGGTCTTATGTAAGTAAATTGCTCGCAAATCCTGCAGTAATCGGCACCTACATCCCCCATAGTACGCAGATCAGTGATGGTAAAAGGCGGCGATTTCCATTAGAACCTATCCCAAATTATTATCCAGCGATTATCGAGAAAGATGTCTTTGAGCGAGTATCTGTAATGGCCTCAGGGAGAGGTGCTGGAAAAGGGCGTTCTGGACGTGTTTCCTCAATTTTGGCTGGCCTGGCAACTTGCCCCTCATGTAAATCAACTATGACAAGAGTTAACAAGGGGCGTAAAGGCGGACAGCCATATTTAGTATGCACAATTGCAAAGGCTGGAGGGCCGTGTAGCTATAAGCAGGTCAGTTTAGATAATATACAAGATGCAGTTATAGATGACGTAGAATTTCTTAATTTTGATCTCCCCCCTGTGGATGCTCAATTGAATGAGCATTGGCATAAGCTTCTGAATCATATTCAAAGTAAAGATGTGGAGATAGACAATTTAATAAGAGCAATTGAAACTACCGGCCATTCAAAATCACTACTTGCTCGACTTGCGGAGCTTGAAGGTGTTCGCAATGATATTTCAGAGGAATTCGACATCTTAACGAGTCGGATCGGAAACGCTCTGAGTAACCGAATAAAGGATACCCTAGCAGAATTAATCGGAATGTGCGGGAATCGCCCCTCAAACATTCCCCATATCAATGCAACCCTACGGCAACTATTTACCAGAGTTGAAATCGACTATCTAAGAGGCGAGCTGAACTTCTGCTGGCGACATTCTGACCACGTTAGCTCTATCATGTATGGGCTGCCCGAATTAGAATAAGGCCAGGTTAAGGTGCTGTTTGCACACTCGAATACATTTGTCTGCACGTCGCTGTGACCACTCTTTGTGGATTACCTGCTTAGTACTCGCGTATTGCGGAATTTAAATGCAGCTTATAATTCTAATTTGAAACTGTATTTAGAGCATGGGCCAATCCCAATGGAAATAAGAGAATGCATCGAATTCGTCGCCAAACAGTGGCCCGCATATAGACAAGGCAAAACCACAAACAAAACCGCTCCGGTATATGAAGCGATAGTGCATAATTTTCCGTCCGAGTTGAGTTCATTTAACGGTAAAGATAGCGCTCACTTGAAAGTAGAAGGCTCTACCGGGCGCGGCAACGTCTCTAATGCGCCGTGGGTAGCAACATTTGACACTAGGATCACCCAATCCGCCAGAGATGGCTATTATCCTGTTTACCTCTTCTCCAGTGATTGCGATCGTGTTTATTTAAGCTTAGCAGTTGGAGCCACTCAATTTGAGCGCCAGTATGGTCGTAAAAAGTCCCTGTCCAAGATTGCTAGTGCAGCATCAGTATTGCGCAGGTTCTGCACCGCAGATGATACAGACGTTATACAAGAAATTGATATTGCAGGTCCAAGAGGCGGCTGGCTTTTGAAGGCATACGAAGCTGGCGTCATTCTGGCATTTCCCGCGTATCACACCAGATCTCTTCCTGAGGGTAAGCAACTAGAGCAGGATTATAGGAGGATGCTCAGGCTCTATGAGGATCTGATCAATGTACCATCCGCTCCTTCTGTCGCTGAGCTACTTGAGGCAAGCATCCCTCTGCCGACGCTTGTTACGGTACCCGTCGCCATGGAGTTTGCTAAACGCCCTGGCAAGAAAGAGAGGGGCAAAGGCTCTGGTGGCAATTCAAAAAGACGGTCCACGGAGTCGGTAAAGGTCGGCGATGCCGGCGAAAGAGCAGTGATGGCATATGAAATCGATAAGCTAACTAAAGCGGGCCATAAAGATCTAGCTGACAATATCAAGCATGACGCAGCTTTGCGCGAGTATCCTGGATGGGACATTAGCTCATATGATAACGATAGGAGACCGATCTTCATTGAGGTTAAGTCTACAGTTGGAAATGTTATAAATGAAATTGAGCTCACGCCAAATGAATGGCGAGCTGCCACATGTGCCGAAAGTAGCGAGTCTTTTCACATCTATCTTGTCACTAACGCACTAAGTTCAAATCCAAGGATTGAAATCCTAAGGAACCCAGGCGAATTGGTTGGAAATAAAACCCTCGAGATTACGCCCAGCCTGTGGCAACTTTCTCTAAGGGGGTAATGCAATTCAAATGTTTGCATAGTGAACCGACTTAGTAAGTGAAGATGTGAGCAAAGATCTCATGGAGTGCAAAATATTCGCTGCAAATTTCTTTGCCCTACAGATATACAACTAAGATGCGTTAATTCCCCCTTACCCCCCAGTCTCACTGCAACCGATCTAATCAACAGCATCTTTCATCAATCGGAGATGCTTCTATCGCTTAATAGCAACTATCCAGTCATCGCGGGCGCACCTAAGTTTGCGTGAAAAGACTGTATTATATATCCCTACCCTTGGCAGACACATCAAACAGCACCGCAGTGCGTCTTATTTAAATATCTGATTGACTTATAATACACATTGTCTTATACCTTTAGCTCCTAATGCGACACCGGAGCTTGCACCATGCCTGAGACTATTGCCTACGCCAGAACGTCCACTGTCGAACAAACAGCAGGTCTTGCAGACCAAGTTGCTGAGCTAGAAGCTGCAGGTGCCACCAAGGTATTTCAAGAACACATCAGCGGCACGGTAGAGACCCGCCCTGAGTTAGAGCGGGCGCTAGACTATGCGCGTGAGGGCGACACCTTTGTTGTGACCAAGCCGGATCGTCTCGCAAGGAGCGTTCAACACCTCCTCAGCATCAAAGAGAAGCTCGACAAGAAGCAGGTATCCCTCAAGGTGCTGTCAATGGGTCTAGATACCGGGAACGCCACAGGAAAGCTCATGCTGTCTGTTCTGGCATCCGTCGCCGAGTTTGAACGCGAGATCATGCTGGAGCGTCAACGTGCTGGTATTGCCAAGGCAAAAGCCGAAGGAAAATATCAGGGACGACCTAATTCTATAGACAGGGACAAGGTGGCGGCACTTCTCGCAGATAAGGTGTCTCCGTCACGGATCGCTAAAGACTTGGGGATCGGTCGAGATAGCGTTTACCGGATTAAGAAAGAGCTGGGCGTGTCATGATTTGGGCTTGCAACGCAAGCAGTAGATGATCCATCCAACCACAGCCAGCTTCCAACGATTAGAGAAACAAACCAGCCTATGACTACCCAAAATAGCTTTGACATAACTTCTACGCTTCAGCGACATCCCGAATTTCCAGATTACCTTGAGTTCACAATCAGTGCCGTAATTGAGGGCCAAAAGCCAATTGCTAAACTCACAGGCTACCGTTGGGATTTCAGATCAATTCCGACGCTTGAGGAAATCACTTTCAATGATTTTGTTGAAGCATATAATACGGACGGAGGACTTTGTTTTGATGTCCTTGCAGCGCATACCGCGTTAGTTTCCAACGTACTGGGTGTGGGTGACCGCAGTTTCAAGAAGCTAATTACACGTGCGATATACCTTGATAAGGTTAAAGTATCCCCAGAATGGCGTGGACACAATTTAGCGCTGCGACTAATGCGAGAAGCGCGTTTCATCTTCAATGGAAAAGGCACTATAGCGCTATTGCGAGCCTACCCTTTTGAAGAAGAAAATGCAGCCTTAGACGTCCAACTCAAGTTGGCGGGTTACTACGCATCTGATGCGTTCTGCGGCTTCAAGGTGATTGATGGCGACCGTTTTGGTGGGCACATGGCGGCCCTATGGGATGGTGACGTCGATCATTGCGATGATAACCCATTCTGGGAGCCACCTCAGGTTCAAACCAGCGATCCTTCCTCAGGGTAACCTAGCTAACAACGCCTTGCATCCCTGCCCCTCTGCCCATGCCTCCCTAAACGTCTGTGACGGCATGCGGGGTGGCTACTTTTGATTTATCCATATGACCAATTCTACAAACGACAGATCATTAAACACTGAGCGCCGCGCTGGCACAGACGAAAGCAAAGCGCTCGTTGCCGAAGCTATATCACTTGTCGAGGGCTTCTTGGCTAAACAGCCTATAAAGCGGAACAAACGCCGCCCTTACGACCAAGAGACATTTGAACTCACCCTAGAGGCCGTCCTCTCAGACCTTATCTATCGGCACTCTCAGGGCTTTGAGGGCGGTTTATTCCTTCCTAGGTCTAATCGGCTACTGGGAACGAATACGCGCTACAGGCCCCGCGTGTGGAGTAAAGCACTTCCCAAAATCCTTAATACCTTGAGCAATCCTGAGGTTGCCCTTATCGCTCAACAACTTGGAGACCAGACCAAAAGACGCTCGACAACTGTATGGCCAACTCAGCGACTGCAAGAACTAGTCAGTCATCATGACGTAGACGAGGACCATTTCATCAGCGTTGCACCGGGCGAATGTATAATTCTGAAGAGCGCCAAGGACCCTGACGACTACTGGAATGTCGCCTCCTATCAAGACTACGAAGATGACGACTATACCCACAAATTGAGGGAAGAACTGCAGGAGATAAACGACAGATTAGAGCGAGCACCCATATCCTATGAATACATTAGAGGCATGCATCCCTCGGTTCCCCTTGATACCCGAGAACGCAGCATGCGACGCATATTCACCTATGGGAGCTTCCACAAGGGAGGCAGACTGTACGGTGGGTTCTGGCAGCCCATGAGCAAGGATGAGCGGCTGCGTGGCATAAGAATTGGCAACGAACCCGTCGTTGAGCTTGATTATGGCCAAGCTGGCTCTCGCATACTCTATGGCATGGCAAAAGCGCCACCGCCTGAGAACGACCACTATGCATTAGAAGGCTTCTTAGGTTACCGCACTGGGATCAAACGTATCATGAGTTCAATGATCTTCGCCAACAAACGGCTAACAAAATTCCCCAAAGGAACGCGCCAAGAGTTTCCAAATCAGGAGACTATCAAAGACGTAGTGAAGGCAATCGAAGCTAAGCATGAACCAATACAACACCTTTTCTTCAAGGGGCTTGGGCATGACATGCAATTTATCGAGAGCAATATCATGGTGGCTGTGCTCAAGAGGCTCAACGATCAAGGCATCACAGCCCTCCCCATCCATGATGCGGTACTGGTACCTAAGTCATCTATTGAGCATTCTAAGTCAGTCATGCTTGAGGCTTTTCAAGAGGTCGCTGGGGTGCCTGCTAAAGTTACAACTGAAGAAGCTACTTAGGTTGGTGGGTAGTACATGTATGTACAAGGTACTTATTATTCTCAAGTTGAGACCAGAGCCTATACCCATGTTAGGACCTTTAGTTAGAGAACCCAAGACAATCCATAGAGGGACTCGAGATTGAACAATTATTCCAATAAGCGAAAGCGTAAGACTGATGTAAAGCAACGCGCAGCACACCCTAGCCACATGTTCACTAGATGCAGCGTCCTGGGTTGCCCAAACACGGCTAGAGCGGGCACTGGGGATGGCTTGGACACGCGCTACTGCCGCAAACACTCAGATCACCATGCAAGACACGGAAGCTACTACAAGCGCTCCTACACGGCGGCAGAGATAGCGCCACATAGAAAGCGTGCTTTGGAATGGCTGGAAGCCAACCGAGACGATCCTTATGTAGCCAACGCCATTCAACGTGTTGAGACGCTATACGCTAATGCTGGTCCACATGTAGAAGCCTTCAGACTGCGTGGATTAAACCCAGAGCAACGCGCTAAGGCTGCTTGGGCTCGACTTCGGAAAGCCAACGTCGACCCGGTTCGTGTGGTTGCGGCCTGGCTAGCCATTGAGTTGACGATGCAAGCTGACCCGCAACCAGAACTCAAGTCCGAGTTCAAAAGAGTTCAGGCAGCCAAGCTAATTCACAGAATGTCCTCGGGAACTCACAAGAAATGGGACAACGGCAATGAGCTTCATGTCTACCCAAGGCCGCGAGGGCAGATCTTAAGATATCTTGGATACGATTTGTCAGGTGCCGCAGAACTATTGTGCGAAGCAGAAATTAAAAATCTCTTAGAAATATGAAATTTGTCTCGCGCGTCATTAGTAACTCTTAAGTATACAAAACCTCAAAGTTCCCCCTTGCCCACCTTACCATAACTTCTATGATCAAATTTCAAAGCCGAAAAAAGGACATTGACTGATGGAGTTTATTTCTCAACTCATAGATAAAAAGATTATGGGCGTGAATATTGCAGCAGTCTTAAGTATCGAAGAATATATCAAGTTCGCTCCCAACATACTCGATAAAAATGACTACCAACGCCGTAAGGTAAAAAGTGGTGGCAAGACCTATGACTTGCTTCGGGATGATTTGGTAGAAGGCTGCGTCATTCCACCAATTATCTTAGCAGTTACTAACGCATATGGCGCTGATTTAGATCTATTGGTCAAAGACGCAATTCGCGAAAAAGAGGAGTTTAAAAGGTGGGCTGAGATCTATGCTTTTATTGAGCGAGCCGCGACGGACGGCGAACTTCTTATCTTGGACGGACTACAGCGAACATTAACAATCGCTGGAATTCTACTAAGAGGTGAAGGCGGTTTCAGCGAAGATCAGAAAAATGACCTTAAAGCGAGCCTAATAAGAACAGAAATTTATGTTGGCCTTTCTAAGCCGGGTATACTGTATCGAATGCTAACGTTGAACACCGGACAGACACCCATGTCTTTCAGGCATCAACTTGAAATCCTTTATAATGACTACATTGATAACGCTCAACTTCCAGACAATATACAAGTCGTACGTGAAGCTGATGAGCAGAGAGCTCGTGGGGCTGCAACTTTCAAATATTCTGACGTGGTAGACATGTTCTACGCATATTCTACAGGCTCGCCGATGCCCTATACAAAACAGGCGTTAGTAGGCGAATTAAAAGAGCTGAAGTTTCTCGAGAGTTTCGAATACAAGCCAAAAAATGATGATATGCAGCAACTTTTAGTTGCATTTAATAGCTTATCAAAAGCTGTAGAGGAATTGGATGACAATTGGGCGTTCGATACTGAGATAGACGAAGATTCTCCAGGTAACGACATTGTTCGGCCCTTCGCGACGAACGTAGCCTCTCTTTTTTCCAGAACCCAGGTGATGACCGGATTTGGGGCCGAGTGCCAAAGACTGGTTGATCAAGATATGTACGGCGATCTCGATGCGATTAAGGCTCAGGCGAGCAAGATCAAATTCTCCGGAGAACCGAGCCAGGCGTTAGACCAATTGGTAGGGATTTTGGACAGAATTTCAAAGAACGCCAAACGCATCGGCGACGCACAACGCGCTTACTTCCAGTTTGCATTCCGAGCTCTTCTAAACCCGAACAGCGAAGCTTATCTCGACCTTTCCAAATGCTGGCTTTCAGCAGAAGAAACCTACCAAATGATGTTTTAAAGGCGTAGATATTTGTCAGCATTCCTGGATGCCACACCAGAAGACCTCAAATCACTTGATCTGAATGTAGCTCGTAGTGAACAGGAGGCTCAATTAAAATCAGACCTTGGCGTGATCTGCACGGTTAAACACGGCATCACAGTTAGCAGCCAGAGGGACTCTGGAAAATACTACGCTCTGCTCTGTAATTTGGGGCCGGTCCGTGAGGCGGGTACTTGCATCGTTTCACTTTCACCCGGCCAGCATCGTTTGGGATTTGCCTTTCCTCTCACTGCATTGAAGTCAGGCGTGGGCATTGAGGAGGGATGGCCAAGCAATTTTGCGGAAGTCGGCTTTCGTAAACTCACTACTTTGGAAAACATCCATAAATACTCAGTTGTGCGGTCGATGGCCGAACTGAAGCATCGCGAACTTTATCTGGATGAACTTTATTCTGATAATCTCACAATGTTCGTTTTTAGTCGCGAGGCACTTGCGAATGCCGATGTGTCCACTTCAATCTTGGAGTTAATGCTCCTTGAACGAGGCGTTTATCAAGTTTTGGGATTTCAATCCTTAGCAGAGACAATTAACGGCTTGCACCCACTTCCTTCGGGACCAATCAAGTTGAGGTTGCCCTGCCTAGATGCTCAGGGCGATAGTGAAGTAATCAGCGAGTTAATTAAGCGCGGTGACGCTGACGTTTCAGGCGTTGGGGGATTTCTCCAATATTATCAAATCCTAGAATTTTGTATTGATAGAATTTTCCAGCAAGAGATTAGACAGCTTCCAAGTGCCCAATTGGATACATGGGCATTAAAAGAGCAACTAGGAAACATTACCTCAGAGAGAAAGCGCATAGCTTGGCTAGATGTAAAATATTTGCGGAGCACCGTGGATCGCAATGCGTTTGAGGAGCTGAAAGTTGAATGCATCGGCTTCTTGAAGAACTCTCACATCGAGATTGACGAGCAGAAGTCTTGGCATGAATGCCTATACAAAGTTAGGAACATCATTGTTCATAATCAAATTAAAATGCACCGAACGCCGGGCCGGGTATCATTACAAGATTTAAATATGGCTCTAAGAAAGAGTAGTTTTGAGCTATTGCTTCACTTTGATCTTGGCGCAACAAATTCCCAGTTAGTTACCACAAATGCAGACGGAAGAAAGCAAGGTCTACCTGAACAAGCCGGCACGGTGAAACAAATCATGGGGATGGCCATTAAAGCTATCAAGGGCAACTGGAATAGCATTTTCTAGATGAACGAGCATTTCAGAATGAAGTCAATAATTGACACAAGCCCATCACTGGAAATTTTAACTCGAATATTTATCCACATTCAGTGCGTGTACAACTAAGTTAAATGAAGGTCTTTTGTTCACACAATGAGCATGTTATGACCGCCCGCAGCGGCGACTTCCAATGCCCGCTTTGCCGTTTCCTGCCCTTTAATATCGGCAAGATCAGGCAGGACAGATTTGGCGATGCGCGTTACCGGTTGCGGACGTGATAAAACCTGCGTGCCCCTGAAATGATTGGCAAGGCCGATCAAGCTCACCGGGGCTAGAATTGGCATATCGCTGTCGGCCCAAGCGGCTTCCGCGCCGCACTCATAAGGGCATATCAACCCCTTGCCAACGCTGTTTGCAGCAATCGCAGCAGGCAGCACACCCGCGACAGCGGCAATGGTTCCATCCAGCGAGAGTTCGCCCAAAACACTATAATTGGCTAAACTATCGGACGGAATCGCGCCTAAAGCTGCCATAAGGCCAAGCGCGATTGGCAAATCAAAATGGCTTCCTTCTTTCGGCAAGTCCGCAGGCGCAAGGTTGATCGTTACTTTTTTGGGCGGCATTGAAAGACCGGACGCATGTAGTGCCGCCTGAACGCGCTCACGGCTTTCTGCCACCGCTTTATCCGGCAGACCGACAATGTGCATATTCATCTTGCCGGGCGCGACCATAACCTGAACATCAACCGGCACTGCATCAATGCCCTGAAACGCAACCGTCGAAACTCGTGAAACCATTTTGGCCCCCACCATCCCGGTGCAAAAAAAGTTTTTTATACGCACCGCCTACACAACCTACTCCGTACAGGTTGCGCTACGGCAGCTATAAACGCACATATGGGAAAACAATGCAAGAACATTGCGGGAACAAATTAATCTCGAAGTTGTAATTTAGTTGTATCCGGTTGTGAGACCGGAACAAAAAACCCGAAAACAAATGGCTTGTTCTTAAAGTTTCGCTTCAACAGCATCCCAGAAAAGAGCTGCAATATCAGCGCCGCCGAATTTCTTCACCTCACGTACACCTGTGGGCGACGTTACGTTGATTTCGGTCATCAAACCGCCGATTACGTCAATGCCCACCAAAGTCAGTCCGCGTTTTTCCAGCTCCGGCCCGATGCGCGCGCATATTTCCAGTTCGCGCTCGGTCATCGTTGTTTCAACAGCCTGACCACCAACATGCATGTTAGACCGTGTGTCACTTTCAGAAGGAACACGGTTGATCGCACCGACCGGTTTACCGTCAATCAGCAAAATACGTTTGTCGCCAGCGCGCACATCTTTCAAATAGCGCTGCGCGATAATGGGTTCACGTGTTAGCTGCGTAAACATCTCCATCAGGGATGTCAGGTTTCGGTCTCCGTCACGAAGGTGGAAAACACCCGCACCGCCATTACCGTAAAGCGGCTTTAAAATAATATCGCCATGCTTTTCACGGAATGCGCGGATCTCGTCCAGATCCAGCGTTACAATGGTTTCCGGCATCAGGTCGCCAAATTCCATCACGAATATTTTTTCCGGCGCATTGCGCACAGAGCGCGGATTATTCACCACCAAAGTGTCAGAATGAACCATCTCCAACATATGTGTTGTTGTGATGTAATTCATATCAAAGGGCGGATCCTGACGCAGCAACACAACGTCCATATCGCGCAGGCTGGTGCGCACTTTATCACCAAGAGTGAAGTGATCGCCTTCGACATCGCGCACTTCAAGCTTTTCCATTGCGGCGGTTACATCCGAACCGCTCATCGTCAGGCGGTCAGGTGTGTAATGGTACAGTTCATGGCCGCGCGCTTGCGCCTCGAGGCACAGAGCGAAACTTGTATCGCCACCAATGGAGATGTTTGCGATATGATCCATCTGGATTGCGATTTTAAGCGCCATGTCTATTTCCTATAATCAGTTTTTCTAAAGGCCTTGCGATGAACATGTTTCAACATAACGCCTCTAAATCTCTGTTTTGCCGCGTGTTTGGTGCGAAAAACCGGTGCCCACTTTTTCACAACACGCTCTAAGTGCGCCCTGCAACACGAAATTACAATCCTTGCCCTATTACGTTTTAGTGAACGCTTATTCAAACTATTTGAATCAAGGCATATAGATTGCCGGAATATGGACTGGCCAGCGCCTCGGCAGACAAGCAATTAAATCATAACGGATCGACAATGAAGCATAGTCCTGCTGCTTTGCAAGCCAAAGATCACCTGCCGATTCTATGCGGCGAAGTGTGGTATGCGTTACAGCTTCCATCGCTTCTTCAACAGAGTTACGCGCCTTTACTTCGACCATTAAAATCAAATTGCCGCGCCGTGCAATTATGTCGACTTCACCGGATTTGGTTTTGAACCGCCTGGCAACAATGCGATAGCCTTTCAATCTCAAACACAGTGCCGCCAACCATTCACTGCGATGGCCTTTTTTATAGGCATCGCGCTTTTTGCTGGTCCCGTCACGCATCGTCGTTCTTGAAAGTTAAGAGCCGTGCGTAAAGATCGGCTTTTTGCAGGCCTGTTATTTTCGCCGCTTCTTTGGCTGCCTTTGAGGCGGGCATCTCTTCCAATAAGGATTTCAGGATTGCATCGACATCTTTTTCAGATGTGGCCGTATCTGTGGCTTGCGCAGGTGCGATGAGAATTACTATTTCACCTTTTATCGTTTCACCATCGAAACGATCTGATATTTCTCTAGCAGACAATGTAAGTATTGTTTCAAATCGCTTGGTCAATTCACGACCAACGCACACCATTCTGTCAGCGCCCATGACATCACAAATGGCCTTTAATGATCCGGCTAACCGTGTCGGTGCCTCGAATAGAATCAATGTGGATTGAACATGTGACAGAGCTTGCAGAAAATTTCGCCGCGCTCCGTCCTTGTTTGGGAAAAACCCGACAAATCTGAAATCATCAGAAGGCAAACCGGATGCGGCCAAGCCTGCCAACACCGCCGATGCGCCCGGAATTGGGATGACGCGAAATCCGGCCTTTCTAACCTCAACGACCAAACGGTAGCCCGGATCAGAGACAAGCGGTGTACCTGCGTCGGAGACCAATGCCACCGACTTTCCCGCGCTAAGCTGTTCAATCAGTTTTGGTCCCACCTTCTGCGCATTGTGCTCGTGATAAGCATAGGGCTTTTGAACGATACCGTAACGATCCAGCAATCGCCGCGTGATGCGGGTGTCTTCGCAGGCAAGAACATCACATGCAGCAAGCGTTTCCAGCCCGCGGATTGTCATATCGCCTAAGTTCCCGATTGGCGTAGACACCAGATAAAGGGCTGCCTCCAATGGCGGCGCACTGATTTCATGGCCTGAAATGATAAAGGAACGATCTGCCATTAACCTGCCAAACTCGCAACAACACTATTGAGCACCATGCGCCCGGATTGCGTTGCCCGCAAGCGCGTGTTGGATACCGGCTCTATCAAACCATCCATTGCGAGATTATTGAGCGCTTCCTGATTTAACGTTCTGCCGCTTAATTCTTCAAAGCGTGGAACATCCAAACCCTCGACAAGCCGCAATCCCATAAGCAGCAACTCGTCACCTTGCTGGTGTCTGTCCAACTTTTCGCGCTCGACGATCGCATGGCCGGTTTGCCGTGTTTTGTCCAACCATTGCTCCGGCATGCGCTCGGTTATGGTCACATGTTTGAAACCATCATCGCCTGTAAAGCGGCCATGTGCGCCCGGGCCAATGCCGACATAATCCCCATAGCGCCAATAGGTCAGATTATGGCGCGATTCTGCACCAGGGACCGCATAATTTGATATTTCATAGTTAAGCAGACCGGCATCGCGTGTAACACGCTCTGTTACATCATAAAGGTCGGCCGCCAGATCATCTGACGGAATGATAAGCTTGCCCGCACGGTGAAGCGCTTGAAAAGGCGTATCGTCCTCAATTGTCAGTTGATAGAGTGACAAATGGTCGGCCGCATAGGAAATAGCCTGTTTCAACTCGGCCTCCCAAGCATCCAATGTTTGTTTTGGTCTTGCATAGATCAAATCAAAAGAAAGACGCGGGAAAATATCCCGCGCCAAGCCAATCGCGATCTTTGCTTCTTCAACATTGTGCAAGCGGCCCAAAAACTTCAAATCCGCATCATTGAGTGATTGCACACCGAGTGAAACACGGTTGATCCCTGCTTTGCGATAGGCGCGAAAACGGTTCGCCTCGACCGACGAAGGGTTGGCCTCCATCGTAATCTCTATGCCTTCCGGCAAACCCCAATATTTGGCAATACCGTTCAACGAAGCTTCGACAGTTTGCGGCTCCATAAGCGAGGGCGTGCCACCGCCAATAAAGACACTGGTGACAGTGCGTGGCCCCGTTTCTTGGCGCATTGCCGCCATTTCACTTAAGAAACCCGTCACATATTCGCGTTGGTCGACAGGTTTATGGCGCACATGGCTGTTAAAGTCACAATAGGGGCATTTGGCCGCGCAAAACGGCCAATGCAAATAAACGCCGAAACCCGGCGTTCCGTCATCACCATTGATGTTATTCGACACCAAGGGCTTCTCTTGCAAAAATCTGGAATGCCCGCGCGCGGTGCGACAACGCATCCGGCTGACCGGGCTGCCAGCCATGTTTTTCCTGCGATGTCATTTCACCGAATGTGCGCTCATGGCCATTGGGGACAAAAACCGGATCATAGCCAAACCCAATATCACCGCGTGGCGGCCAAACAAGATGACCCTGCGCAACACCCTTATAAAACTCGCAATGGCCATCTGGCCAAGCAAGACAGAGCGTTGCATTAAAAGAGCCGGTTCTCTTTTCCCGCGTATCAGCGCCCTTGGCTTGCAGCTTTTCTTCGACATTACGCATCGCCATGTCAAAGTCACGTGACCCATCGGGTAGTTCAGCCCAGTCAGCGGTATAAACGCCCGGCTCACCGTCCAGCGCATCAACACATAGGCCGCTATCGTCTGACAATGCCGGAAAGCCGGTTGCCTCCATAGCGGCAATCGCCTTTATACGCGCATTATGCTCGAATGTGGTTCCGTCTTCTTCCGGTTCAGGCAGGCCAAGTTCACCGGCTGATGTGACTTCAAAGCCGAAAGGCTCGATCAATTCACGGATCTCTTTCAGCTTACCGGCATTATGCGTGGCAATAACCAGTTTACCCTTTTCCAAACGCCGGCTCATTACTCGATTCCCAAAGCCTGCTTCTGAAGAGCTACCAATTGCTGGATTGCGCTGTCCGCATTATTATAGAGCTTATCAAATTCTTCACGGGTAAACGGCGCGCCTTCTGCAGTTCCCTGAATTTCGACAATGCCGCCGGAGCCGGTCATCACAAAATTCGCATCCGTTTCAGCGTTGGAATCTTCTGCGTAATCCAAATCGGTGACCGCTTCGCCTGCGTATATACCGCATGATATTGCCGCAATGTGATCTTTGATAACGCGGTTTTTTGAAGCCATCTGGCGCGAATGCATCCAGTCAAGACAATCATAAAGTGCAACAAAACCGCCGGTGATTGCCGCCGTACGTGTGCCGCCATCGGCCTGAATAACATCGCAGTCAATCGTGATCTGGCGTTCGCCCAGCGCTTCAAGGTCAACAATCGCGCGCATGGAGCGGCCAATCAGGCGCTGGATTTCCTGTGTGCGTCCGCCTTGTTTGCCGGATGCAGCCTCGCGGCGCATACGGTCACCTGTGGCACGCGGCAACATACCATATTCAGCCGTAACCCAACCTTTACCGGAATTACGCATCCAGCCTGGAACACGTTCTTCCAGACTTGCCGTACAAAGCACATGGGTGTCGCCGAATTTTACAAGGCAAGAGCCTTCCGCATGTTTTGAAAACCCCCGTTCAAAACTGACTTCGCGCATTTGCTCTGGTGTTCTTCCCGAAGGGCGATTCATGATGGACCTCTTTCGTAATTAGCTATGCTTGTGGCTTTTAATGCAAACACAAACACAATCATAGAGTCGCAAACCCTTTTACTTGCCACAATGCAAGCTCTATATAGATGGTAGTTACTGATCAACAAATGAGAACCATGCCTCACCGCCCGCAAGACTTAATTGACAATCTGGATGACCGTTCACGCGATATATTCAAACGCATTGTTGAAAGTTACCTGGACGCCGGTGAACCACTCGGTTCGCGCAATCTGTCAAAACTTCTGCCCAATAGCCTTTCGCCGGCCTCTGTGCGCAATGTTATGAGTGATCTCGAGCAGTTGGGCCTTATCTATTCGCCCCATATCTCTGCCGGACGCTTGCCGACAGAACAGGGACTTCGGTTTTTTGTCGATGCCTTTATGGAAAGCGGGACTGCATCGGAAGATGAACGCAAGCTCATTGAAAGGCAGCTTCAGGGCGATATTCCTGATCAGGCAACGGATGCGCTTCTAACCGGTGCCAGCACGATGCTCTCCCATATTTCCAAAGGGGCAGGGCTTGTTGTTGCGGCCAAACGTGAAGAAGCGATGAAACATATCGAGTTTGTGCGCCTTGAGGAGACAAAAGCGCTCGCGGTAATCGTTTGGGAATCCGGTGAAGTTGAAAACCGCGTATTGGAGCTGCCGCGCGGTGTCATGACATCGCAACTGGCAGAAGCGGCCAATTTCCTTAACCACCATGTGCGCGGTCAAACACTTAAGGAAGCAAAACTGCAAATCGATCTACGCCGTGATGATGTCCGCAAGGAACTAGATACGTTGAGCGCCGATCTTGTGGATCGGGGACTTGCCATATGGGCAGGCGATAATAAAGGCGCGCCTTCGCAGCTTATTGTGCGCGGCAGATCAAATTTGCTTGAAAATCTGGATGATGCGGCAGATGTCGAGCGCGTCAAGCTTTTGCTCGATGACCTTGAGCGCAAGGAAGAGATTATTCATTTGCTCGAAATGGCGGAAACAGGTTCAGGTGTCCGTATTTTCATTGGCTCTGAAAACCGCTTGTTTTCGCTGTCCGGCTCATCGCTGGTTGTGGCCCCTTACCGCGATTCAAATCAAAAAGTTATCGGTGCCCTTGGCGTAATCGGTCCGACTCGATTAAACTATGCCCGTATCGTGCCGATGGTGGATTATACAGCGCAGCTGATTTCCAAAATGATCGAACGGCAATGATTCGCGTGTTCGGGCTTGATTTTTGGCTCCACACACTCGATATGCACTGACGCATAGAATGACACTTAATTCCAATGGATATTGACCATGGCCGACGAAACAAACACGCCACAAGATGGCATGAGCCCAAGCGCCCGCGAACGTCTGCGCAAGGCAGCTGACGAGCTTTTGAAAGCCGACCGGAAGGCAAACCGCCGCGCCGCTGCCGAAAATGCGGATGATTATGCCGAACTCGACCCCAATGAGTTCGATGATGAAGGCAACTGGATCGGTGAAGATCCTGATATGGATACCGAGCCGCAAGTTGATCCGGTTGAGGCACTGACAGCAGAAAATGCGGAACTGAAAGACCGTATGCTGCGCCTTGCCGCCGATATGGAGAACCTGCGCAACCGGACAAAGCGCGAAGTATCGGATGCAAAGACTTTTGCGGTTGCAAACTTTGCCCGTGATATGCTTGGCGTCTCGGACAATTTGCGCCGTGCAGTTGAGGCTGTATCTGACGAGAAACGCGCAAATGGTTCTGATGAATTCAAAAGCCTGCTGGAAGGCGTTGAACTGACCGAAAAATCCATGCTCAGCACGATGGAACGCCACGGCGTGAAGAAGCTTGATCCGGAAGGTCAGAAATTTGACCCGAACTTCCATCAGGCCATGTTCGAGGTGCCAAACCCTGAAGTGCCGAACAATACCGTTGTTCAGGTTGTACAATCCGGCTACCAAATTGGCGAGCGTGTCTTGCGTCCGGCGATGGTTGGTGTTGCCAAAGGCGGCGCTAAAACACCGGCGGCAGAAACACCTGCCGAAGATAATTCTGACCAAAGCGACAGCTAGTCGTTGGAAGTTTTACCGTTTCTTGATTATGCCGGTGTTGCTGTTTTTGCAGCCACCGGCGCTCTTGCCGCATCCCGCAAGCAACTCGACATAATTGGCTTCTTGTTTTTTGCCTCTATCACAGGCATTGGCGGCGGTACTTTACGCGATCTCGTTCTTGGGCAAACACCTGTTTTTTGGGTGCTAAATCCTGCTTATATTCTCGTAAGCACGGGTATTGCCATTTTAGTCTATTTTACGGCGCATTTGTTTGAAAGCCGCTATAAGCTTCTGCTCTGGCTGGATGCTATCGGCATATCCGCCTATGCGGTTATGGGCGCCTCAAAAGGCTATTCTGCAACAGATTCCATTAGCATCGCCATTATCATGGGGATTCTAACCGCAACTTTTGGCGGTATTTTGCGCGATGTATTAGCCGGCGAACCATCTGTTCTTCTGCGTCCGGAAGTTTACATTGCCGCGGTTCTTGCCGGTGCAGCCACATACACACTTGCGACCGTTGTCGGAATGCCGCTGGTCATCGCTGCCAGTGCCGGCTTTTTGGTGACATTTATCATCCGCGGCGGTGCATTACGCTTTGGCTGGACGTTCCCGACCTATAAAAGCCGTCCGGGCCGTGACCCGGATGACATTATGTGATCAGGCTTTGAGCAATCCTGCATCAATGCCCGCTTGTTTTAGAGAAACTTGCGGACGCGGACCAATCTGCTGAATGATAATACCTGCCGCGAGCGATCCGAGATTTCCGCAAATATCCAAATCAAGGTTTTGCGAATAGCCGTGCAGGAACCCGGCCGCATAAAGATCGCCAGCGCCTGTTGTATCCACTAATTCGTTAATCTCGATGGCCTGAATATCATATGTATCATCGCCGCTGATTATCACAGAACCGTCAGCACCCTTTGTGATAGCGGCAAGATCGCAATCATCACGCAGCGCAGTTAACGCGGTTTCAAAATCAGCCGTCTGATATAGTGATTTAAGCTCTTCACCATTAGCGAAGATGATATCGACGGTGCCTGACCGCATCAGCTCCAAAAACTCTTCCCGGTACCGGTCGACGCAAAAAGGATCAGACAGGCTCATGGCAACCTTTTTGCCATTTGAATGGGCTATTTCTGCCGACTTTCTGATCGCGTTCTTCGCGCGCGGCGGATCCCATAAATAGCCTTCAAAATAAACAACGCCGGAATTACCCGCTTTGTCTTCTTCGACATCTTCAGGGCTGAGTTCAACACACGCCCCCAAATAGGTGTTCATTGAACGCTCGCCATCTGGCGTTACAAATATCATTGATCGTGCCGTTGGCGGTGTATCTGCAAGAGGCTCTGTATCAAACGCCACGCCTTGAGCGCGAATGTCATGGCGGAAAATTTTGCCCAAATGATCGTCGGCGACTTTGCCAAAATAGGCCGCACTTGAACCAAAATTCGCAATGCCTGCTGCAGTATTGCCCGCACTACCACCTGACGACTCTATGGCCGGTCCCATCCGTTCATAAAGCAATTCGGCCCGATCAGCATCAATCAGGTTCATTGCCCCTTTGATAATGTCATTGTCTTTGAGAAAATCTTCTTCAGCGCGCGCGATAATATCAACAATGGCATTGCCAATACATAGAACGTCATAGTTAGCCATAAATATTGCTCTTCATTAATGTTTTGATGGCTTTAGCGTGGAGCGACAAATTATAAAAGCCCTGTTCTAAAATCCTGACATTGTTGCCCGGTATATTCTTGCAATTGAATATTCCAACACCCATTTCGTCTTTATGCTAATCGTATCTGCCCAAAAAGCGGTCGGAGAAATTCTTGACCCGAAAATGCGCCAAGTGTTCTGGAAAACGCTGGGCCTGACAATTCTCGCGCTTATCATTATCTGGAATCTGGTAACAGCGGGCCTGGAAACTTTTGCCGTGCCTTTCATCAGCGAATGGTTCGCAAGTTTTAGCCTGCCAGATTGGACAGGCACGATGGGTCTGTTTGCTGCTATCTTCGCCGGTCTTGGTCTTGCCGTCGGACTGGCGTTTCTTATCGGCCCTGTCAGTGCCGTGATTGCCGGATTATTTCTTGATGATGTGGCAGAACATGTCGAAAGCCAAGATTATCCGAACGACAAAGCCGGAACCGCCATGCCGCTTGGGCGTTCGATCATCATGTCGGTTAAGTTCTTTGGCATTGTGATCCTTGGCAATATGTTCGCCCTGATGCTGCTGCTCGTACCGGGGGTCAATCTGATCGCCTTTTTCGCCGTTAACGGCTATCTGCTCGGGCGAGAATATTTTGAGTTTGCTGCCATGCGCCACCATGATGTTGAAACAGTGCGCATGCTGCGTTCACGCTATTCGGGAACAATTATCATGGGCGGCTTGATGATTGCCTGCTTTCTGGCCATCCCCATTGTCAATTTGCTGACACCGTTATTTGGCGCTGCCTTGATGGTTCATCTGCACAAGGCAATCGCATCCAAAGCGCAGATCACGCAATAATTTGTTGCGGTAACTCGACAAGAGGCGCCGGTATATCGCAGGTCTTTTCTTTTGACTTACAAATATCGGCGATGACGCATTTTTCGCATTCGGGCTTGCGCGCCTTGCAACAATAACGCCCATGCAAGATCAGCCAATGATGCGCATGGAAAAGATATTCCTTCGGAATAATCCGCATCAATATCGCTTCCACATCGTCAGGCGTATCGGCAGGCGCCAAGCCAATACGCTTTCCTATGCGCAATATATGCGTATCCACCGCCATTGTCGGAATACCAAATGCCATCGACATGACCACATTGGCGGTCTTTCGGCCGACACCGGGTAAAGTCACCAGTTCTTCACGGGTTTTAGGCACGACCGAACCGAAGTCATCAATGAGCTTTTGCGACAGCAGGATCACATTTTTGGCCTTGTTGCGCCAAAGACCAATGGTGCGGATATAGTTGCCGACTTTTTCCTCACCCAGCGCCAGCATTTTTTCCGGGGTATCGGCGACTTTAAATAATTCTCGCGTTGCTTTGTTTACACCGGCATCTGTGGCCTGCGCGGAAAGCGCGACCGCGACCACCAGCGTAAAAGGATTCACGTGAAGCAATTCACCTTTAGGTTCAGGCCGCTGGATGGAAAATCGGCGGAATATTTCATGCAGTTCCTGCTGGTTATATTTCGTGCGCGGCAGACGCTTTTTTTTGCCTGTTGCTGGCGACTTTTTTTTCGTTGCAACTGATGCGGCAATTTTTCCTTTTCCGGTCGTCATCGCGTCCTATATCCTGATTTTATGAGTAACACTGATTTTGACATAAGCGGCGATGGCAGCGATGCAAACCCGATTTTTGCAGCGCAGCTCATGCCCTACAGGTCTCTGTCACCTGCGGGCTTTGCGATTATGATGGCGATCGTTGCCGCCATATGTGTTTCCAACGCGTATTTTTACTATCATCTGGGCGCCTGGCCGGTCACTATTTTCTTCTTTTTTGACGTAGCGCTTTTATACTTTGCTTTCAAATTAAGCTATCGCGCCGGACAGGCCCGCGAGGAAATTACTGTGCGGCGTTCTGCTTTAGAGGTCAGAAAAATTGCCCCGAACGGGTGTCGGCGCGAACATGTCTATAATCCGTTCTGGGCCAAATTTCATGTCGAGCGCAACAAGGAAATAGGCATTACCTCGATGCGTATTACCGGTGAAGGCTATCAGTCAACGATCGGCGCATTTCTCAATCCGGATGACCGTGAAAGCTTTGCGCGCGCATTTTCCGAAGCTCTTGCGAAAGCCAAAAAATGAGGCCAATCTCCCCGCGTAATGCGGAGAGGATGATGCGACTGATTTCAAATATAATTTGCACTTTTACGCTATGGTTGGTCCTGTGCTTTGGTGCCGTAGCCCAGTCTGATACCGCGTCGCAGCAAACGACCGATGAAGCGATCATCAATGCTGACACATCTGTGGTTGAAGATATTGATATCGACCTGCGCATTGAACGTATTTTAGCCGAACTTGACGGCATGAACCGTGTTTATGTTACCGTCCATTCAGGCGTTGTGACACTGCGCGGCGAAGTCACGGAAGCAAGCCTTGCCGAACAAGCAATCGATGTTGCCAAGCGCGTTGAAGGTGTTGTGACCGTGCGCAATGAAATCACCGAGGTGACATCACTGCGCGAGCGGCTTGTCCCTGTGTGGGAGCGGCTCAATAACCGCTTCTGGCAGTCCATCGCTTTTGTGCCATTGTTCAGCGTTGCATTGATCGCCGGCGGCATCGTTTTTTTGATCGGTCTTTTTGTTGCTTCACGCCCCTGGCCTTGGGACCGTATCAGCCCAAACCAGTTCATCGCTGATTTGCTCCGCCAGATCGTCCGATTGGTGTTTTTTGTTGTCGGTATCGTGCTGGCACTTGATATTTTAGGCGCCACCGCATTGCTGGGGACAATACTCGGTGCAGCCGGTATTGTCGGTCTTGCCATCGGCTTTGCCGTTCGTGACACAGTTGAAAACTATATTGCTTCAATTTTGCTTTCCATCCGTCAGCCGTTTAGGCCGCGCGACTTTATTTCCATTGAAGGTTTTGAAGGCTTCGTTATCAGCCTTACCTCGCGCGCTACTATTTTAATGGACGCTTCCGGAAACCATATCCGGATTCCCAACTCCACAGTGTTTAAAAGCAATATCACGAATTTCAGCCGTAATCCGCATCGGCGTTTTTCATTTGAAATCGGTGTTGCCAGCGAAAGCAATCTCGACAAAGCATTAGAGACGGGCCTGAACGCGGCAATCGCACAGGATTTTATATTAAAAGAACCTGCGCCAGACGCATGGATCGGTAGCATTGGTGATTCAAATGTTGTTTTGGTGTTCACCGGATGGGTGGATCAAACAAAAACAAGCTTTACCAAAGCCCAGTCTGAAACAATGCGGCTCACCAAGCTGGCGCTCGAAAGAAACGGCTTTGCACTACCCGAGCCGATTTTCCGCATTATTCATCAAGATGATTCATCGGTGCAAACGCTTCAAAAATCGCCGAAACCGGCCAAATCAACACAGGCAGAGCAGCTTGAGGATGATCACGCCAAAGATGTGCGTCCTGACGAAAGCATCATCGAGCGCGTTGATGAGGAGCGCAATAATGCGGGGCGCGAAGATCTGCTCAATGAAAATGTGCGCGATGAACTTGGGAAGAAAGAAGCGTAATTAATGTCAAGATTCGGGTGGCTCTTGGATAATCAAAGTGCTGGAATAAAGTATCAGTAGTCCGGAGATAAGCCATGTCACACGCAGCAGAAATTTCGCTCACACAAGAAGTTAAGCGTGATAGCGATTATGAAAAAATTGCGCGCGTAATATCGCTGATAAGCGAAAATTACCGCGAACAACCTTCGCTTGATGAACTGGCTCACAATGTTTCGATGGAGCCAACTGCGCTGCAAAAACTTTTCACGCGATGGGCTGGCTTATCGCCAAAAGGTTTTTTGCAGGCGGTCACTATTGATCATGCACGCCGCCTGCTGGCTGCTGATCTGCCGCTTCTTGATACGGCCTATGAACTCGGCTTGTCCGGTCCGAGCCGGTTGCATGATTTGTTTGTAACCCATGAATCCATGTCACCTGGAGAGATCAAATCAGGCGGTGCCGGGCTCACTATCCACTACGGGTTTCATGCGTCACCATTTGGACTTGCCCTTATTATGACGACATCGCGCGGTCTGGCTGGACTGGCCTTTTGCGATATTGGCGATGAGCGTGCAACCTTTGACGATATGGCGCAACGCTGGCCATTTGCGCGTTTTGAAGAAGATTTGGACGCTACAAAACCTTATGCCCAACGTGTGTTTGACCCGACACAATGGAACGATAATCAGCCTTTGAGGGTCGTGCTTATCGGCACTGATTTTCAGGTTGACGTTTGGGAAGCATTGCTCAAAATACCGATGGGACGCGCAATGCCCTATAGCCAGATTGCGCAGGATATCGGCCGGCCAAAAGCATCGCGCGCTGTCGGTGCGGCAGTCGGTGCGAACCCGATTTCATTCGTGGTGCCTTGCCACCGCGCCATGGGTAAATCAGGCGCGCTGACCGGCTATCACTGGGGACTGACCCGCAAACGCGCCATGCTTGGCTGGGAAGCGGGGCAGGTTTCCAATTCCTGACATGCTCTAATGCGCGCCAGACATATCGCCCAGAACTTCTTTGGATTTCACCGTTGAATCCGCATTCAGCTCATAAACAATCGGTACACCTGTGCCTAAATTGAGCTTCAAAATGCTTTCTTTGTCCATACGGTCAAGCACCATGATGAGTGACCGCAAGGAGTTACCATGCGCGGCAACAAGCACTGTTTCACCGCGCAGAACACGTGGTAGAATATCCGTCATAAAATAAGGCCAAACGCGCGCGCCGGTATCGCGCAGGCTTTCACCTTCTTCACCCGGCGGCGGCGTATCATAAGAGCGGCGCCAGATATGAACCTGTTCTTCACCCCATTTTTCGCGCGCATCATCTTTGTTCAAACCGGCCAGATCACCATAATTGCGCTCGTTCAGCGCCTGATCGTGGATTGTTTCCAAGTCGGACTGACCAACACCATCCAGAATCATCTGGCAGGTTTTTTCCGCGCGTTGCAAAACGGATGTAAAAGCAATGTCGAATTTGAAACCTTTTTCAGAAAGCACACGGCCGGCTTCTTTTGCTTCTTCAACGCCCTGCGCGGTCAAATCAGGATCTTTCCAACCGGTGAAAAGGTTGAGTTTGTTCCATTCGCTTTGTCCATGACGGACAAGAATGAGTTTACCGGACATAGGAAAGCTCCATTTTGTAAGTGTGTTGTTTATCTCTAGTCGTTCAATCCGAGAACGTCACGCATTGAGTAAAGTCCCGGCTTTTGGCTCACAGACCATATGGCTGCATTGACTGCGCCGCGCGCAAAAATACCGCGGTCTTCTGCACGGTGCGACAGCGTAATGCTTTCACCGTTGCCGGCAAACAGGACAGAATGGTCACCAACCACCGATCCGCCACGTAATGTTGCAAAGCCGATTGAACCTTCTTCGCGCGCGCCGGTATGGCCGTCGCGCACACGCACAGACTTATCTGCCAAATCAATCCCGCGACCTGCCGCTGCCGCGTCACCTAGAAGTAAGGCAGTGCCTGATGGTGCATCAACTTTATGCTTATGGTGCATTTCCAGCACTTCGATATCCCAATCCTGCGCCGCCAGTGCTTTTGCCGCACGCTCGACGAGAACCGACAACATAATGACCCCCATCGACATATTGCCGGATTTCATGATGGTGGTCTTTTCGGCAAAACCTGCCAGTTTGGTATCATCATCTGCTGACATACCTGTCGTACCGACAATATGCGCGATACCTTTTTGGGCAGCATAATCTGCAAATGCCAATGTAGCCGCCGGTGCAGTGAAATCGATGATAACATCGGCATTAGCCAATGCCTGATCTTTATCAGCCGTAACTTCAATCTCGTTAGCCGTCTCACCAATTAGCGTATGCGCGTCCACACCGATTGTATCGGCACCCTCACGCTCCAAAGCACCGACAAGCACGGTTTTTGGATTTTGCGACACGGCGCTGATCAGCGCACGGCCCATGCGACCGGATGCGCCAACAACTGCAATTTTTACGGTTTGTGTCATGCTGCACCTATTCTATATCCAGAGCGGCCTTGCCGCCTTTGCCAAGTTGATTGAGACGGGCATACATGCCGCCGCGCTTTTTCGACAATGATTCATGTGTTCCGGTCTCAACGACCTGTCCGTCATTGATAACAATAATTTTGTCAGCATTAATGATGGTTGAAAGCCGGTGCGCAACCACAATTGTTGTGCGGCCCTTCATCACCTTTTCAAGCGCCTCTTGAACCAAACGCTCCGACTCGTTGTCGAGTGCCGATGTTGCTTCATCCAGCAACAATATCGGCGCATTGCGCACGATCGCCCGTGCAATTGAAACACGCTGACGCTGTCCGCCGGACAAAGTCACGCCGTTCTCGCCAACCGGCGTATCATAGCCATCGGCCTGCTGGAGAATAAATTGGTGGGCATTGGCCAGTTCTGCGGCTTGAATTATTTCCGCGTCGGTCGCATCGGGGCGACCATAGCGGATATTGTCCATAATCGAGCCTTCAAACAGATAGGCTTGCTGCGAGACAAAGGCGATTTGCTGGCGCAGTGAACTTTTGGTCACGCCGCCAATATTTTGACCGTCAATCAGGATATTGCCACTGGCTGGATCATAAAATCGCTGTATCAGGGAAATTACCGTTGATTTACCAGATCCTGATGGTCCTACCAATGCAGTGGTTTTACGGCTTTCCGCCTTAAAACTTAAACCGCGCAGGACATAGCTGCCATCGCCGTAATCAAAATCGACATTGTCGAACTCGATCTCACCACCATCAACGGCCAACTCAACGGCGACGGACGCGTCGCGCTGTTTGTCTTCCATGTCGAGGATTTCATAAATCATGCGGGCATTAACGACCGCTTTTTCCAGATTCACTTTCAACCGCGCCAGACGTTTTGCCGGATCATAGGCGAACAATAATGCGGTAATAAATGCGAACATCGCGCCGGGCGGCTGCGCGTCATTGATGGCGCGGTAACCGCCATAGGCGATAGCGCCTGCAACGGCAAATCCTGCAATTATTTCTGTTATCGGTGTTACACGTTCAGAAATTACGGCCAGTTTGTTATTGCGGTTTTTCGCATGTTCAATGGTGTTTTCTATCTTTTTGCTGAGTTGTTCTTCCATCGTGAACGCTTTGATCACGGTGATACCCTGCATCGCTTCCTGCATTGTACCGATCACACGTGCGTTCAAATGGACCGTTTCACGGGTTACCGAGCGGATACGCTTGGAGATATAGGCCACACCGAAAATCAAAAGCGGACCGATGATGAAAGTAACCAGTGACAAGGTTGCATCCTGAAGAAACATCACAATGACTAACCCGACCAGAGTGACAAAATCACGTGCCAACGATGTGATCGTCAGCGATAGTACTTCACGAATGCCTTCAATATTCGCCGAAATCATTGCCGCCAGACGGCCCGACCGGTTGTCTGTGAAAAAATCAACGCCGGTGGACATTAATTTGGAAAAAACGCGCTTTTGATATCGGGCAACCAGATCATTGCCGATGCGCTTCATGGTCGTGGCCTGAAAATACATGGCCAGCGCACGCAATGTAAAAGCGCCCATAATAGCAAAAGAAATCAGCGCAATCAGATCTTTGCGTTGGTTGTAGAATATTTCATCAATGACGTCGCGCATAATCCATGCGGAAAATGCTGTCGTGGCTGAAATAACCAACAGGCAGAGCACAACAAAAGCGTAGGCTTTGAAATATTGACGCCCGTTTTCATCATAGATGCGCTTCAGCACACTTAATAAATCGCCGCCGTCAATGGCTTGTTTGTTTGCCGATGTAACCTTGGTCAAAATGCTGCTTCTCTTGCTGATATTGAGGCGGGTATAACGGAACCGGCATCAAAAAAACAGCATATATTGACCTATTCAGCACACCAATGACGACGGTCCAATGACACACCAAAACGCACAGGTGTACGCGCATAAGCTGTCAGTCCGGCAAGCGGTGCCTGTTCGTGCAAAATGGCAAAGGTTGGCATTGCGCTGATAATTTCAGAATGCGGTGCCTTGTTTTCAAAGGCAGCCCTGAACCGTTCCTCATCAAAAATTGATAGAATCTTCTGAGTAATACCGCCAGTCAAATAAACCCCGCCCTTGGCCATAAAAATAAGCGCCAAATCACCGGCCACGCGGCCCAGATATTCACTGAACAGGGAAATTGTTTCCACGGCTACCGGATCAGATTTGTCTTTTGCAGCAGCAGTTACGTCTTCAGGCGTGGTAAACTGCGGCTCTTTCCCATTTGCCTTTGCAACAGCCTGATAAAGATTGACCAGACCGCGGCCACATAGAATTTGCTCGCCGGTCACGCGGCCGCCAATGCGCTCCAAATGCGGGAAAATTTCAAGATCACGGTCCGTCTGCGGCCCAAGATCAATATGTCCACCCTCACCGGCAACCGGTATCCAAGTATTTGCAGCATGAATCAAACCGGCCATACCCAAACCGGTACCTGGGCCCAAAATGACGCAATTGCTGCGCTCGGCTTTTTCGCCATTGCCCAGTTTTTTCAAGTGCTCGTCTTCAAGCGCAACGATCGCCAGTGCCTGCGCTTCATAATCATTCAGAACAATAATGTTCTGAAGGCCAAATTGCTCGATCATCTGTTCGGGTTTCACGACCCAGTGATTGTTGGTCAGGTCAATTTCATCACCGTCTGTTGGTCCAGCCACCGCCAGAACCGCCGCGCGGGGTAACAGCGATGTACGATCAAGAACGTGACTTTGGATGGCCGCATCCAGAGACGGGTAATCTTTGGTCTTAATCGGCTCGAATGTTTTCGGCTCTGCATAAGAATCAACAACAATCGAAAAACGGGCGTTGGTACCGCCAATATCTGCAATCAAAATCGGAAAAGGAAGCGCTGTTGGTGAAACATGCGAATGACTAGGCATCTAATTCTCCATCTGCCTGTTCGGCAAAGTTCGTCAGTAAAATTTCGGCGGTAGACCGGTTCAGCGCCATGGGAATATCATAAACAATTGCAAGCCGCATAAGCGCCTTTACATCAACGTCATGAGGCATAGGTGTCAGCGGATCGACAAAGAAGATCAGCCCATCGACATTTCCCTCGGCAATCATTCCCCCGATTTGCTGGTCTCCGCCAAGCGGCCCGCTTTTAAGCGGCATCAAATCAAGATCTTTATGTTCTGCGATTATACGAGAACCGGTTGTACCCGTTGTGAATATCCGGCACTCCGAAAAATGCGAAATATGCCTGCCCACAAAATCGACAAGATCGTCTTTTTTCTGATCATGGGCAATCAGCGCCAGAACAGGCTTTTGTGCTTCTTCTCGGTTATCCATCAATCGACTTTTCTTTAAATCGTTTGAAATCGCTATAGAACAATTTTCCATAGCATGGAAGCTTCAGAACTATATGACTGTCATTTTAATAAGGCCGGGAGCCAGGAATTGGCCACTCAACGGCATTTCTTCGAGCATTTCCTGCAATTGGTGCCGATGATGCGCGCGCGGACGCCAATGCTGCAGTTGGATCATAATTTGCATCCAGCGTGACCAATTGCTCGCTGGCAGGCTCTGGTTCGCGCAATACTGCTGAACAGCTGTTGGGAAGATCCGATAAGGTCACCACGCGCTTTTTAACGGGTTTAGCGCCCTTCTTGGGTGGCTTGGGTGTCCATGGCTCTTTTGTAAACCACCAATCAAGTGACGCATCACATCCCGACCCTGCGGGAACCGCGTTTTGCTTACGGCAGTTCGTCGAGCCTTGCGGGCATTTCATGCGAATATGAAAATGATAATGATGCCCATAATAGGGGCGCACTTTACCCAGCCATGAGGCATTTTGAGCCGAACCGCCATATGCATCACACATTGCTTTTTTAATGCCCGGATGAACGAACAGACGTTCCACATCATTAAATCGCGCTGCACGCGCAATCAGTTTTCCATGTTCCGGTGTCCAGATATTTGGATCAACATGAAGTGTGCCCTTTTTCAAAACGGAAATAGCACTGGTATCGCGGCGCTCCTGGCGCGTTAATTTTCGGTTCGGCATTTTGGTCAGCCAAATATCGGCGTCAAGGCCAACCTGATGCGAAGCATGCCCTGTCAGCATCGGTCCGCCACGCGGCTGCGAAATATCTCCCACCAGAAGTCCCGGCCAACCATCTGCAACAGCGTCACGGGAAAGCTTTTGCACCAATGCAATCAGATCAGGATGACCCCAGCGCCGGTTTCTTTCCAGACGCATCGCCTGCCATGTCGGCCCGTCTGTCGGCATGGCAACGGCTCCGGATATGCAGCCCTTGGAATAAAAGCCGTGAACTTCAGCAGGGTTAACCGATGGAAGCGGCGTGTGGCCGAACAGTTCTTTTGCAGGTGTCTGCGCGTTTGCAACAGGCGCGCTGATCGTCAATACAAGTCCCGCCACACCAATCAATGATGCCACTTGTTTGATTGTACTGCGCGTTTTTGCAAACTGTCTTGTCATTATCTGCTTCCAATTACCGGCAAATCAGTTGGCATAAGGCTACCTTGAAACCCGTTAACGTCAATCACATGAACATCACAATTTCGGTTTGACGCGATAAACGACCAATGGCGTGTCTGCTGTTTCCGGAACTTTTTCCAGCCATGACGGCACTTCGCCCTGATGTAATTTTGCCTGTAGCCCGTTTGGCGCAGCTTTTTTAAAATCATTGGCATCTGCGCTGTTAATGCAATCTGCGATCAGGGTGACACCTGCCTCATCAATTAAAACATGAGCACCATCAGGTGCAGCCAGCATTGTTTCAATCATTTGAAGATTGCCGTCCGAATTACGGTGATATGGTCCGGCCAAGGCACGGTGATTTGTAAGCTTTAGAATATTCGCACCGATATCAGTCGCACCCAACACAACACCTCTTGGCTCCTTGGCAAGAGGCGCAAATACATCTTCGGAAAAGCAATAATCCCGCGCGGAGACATTTCTTGCCTGCTCCTGAAGCGTTTGCTCACCGGCAAAGATGACAGAAGCCTGCGCGCCTGCCACCCACCAGAATATGTTAAGGGAGACCAGCCCCATAGCGGTCATTTTCAAAAGATCGCGAACAGCATTTGTATGAAGATATTGCGACCGTAATCGTGTGAAAACAAATGAAAGCGGTAATACGGCAAGCGCCGAAGCAAACAGTGTTCCACGTTGCTGCCACAGCGTGACTGCAATCGCCATAGTGATCAGCATAAGCGACAACACGCCAAACCAGCGCATGGCTTTTTCTTCAGATTTAAAAACCAGCCATAGGGAGGCCAGCATGCCGCAAACGGCCATGCCGAGGAGGCCAAAAAGCTGGTAGGGGTCTGCGGCCCAAAGATCAAACACCGAACGGGTTTCAACAACACCGTCCAGCCAGAATATTTTCAATTTCGGATCGAGCGATGCAAGCGGGTTGGAAAGACATTGAGGAAAGGCCACAAGCATTAAAACAATAGCCGCACCTGCGGCCAAGCCGAGCACAAAAAGGCGTGATTTAGTCGTTGCCGAAAAATGAGCGGCGATAGCCAGTGCAAAGCCGCCAACACTGCACATGCCGATATGAAATGCCGAATAAGCATCACAATAAACCGCACCATAGTCCTTAGGCTGAACTGTCGCCAGATATACCAGCAATGCAGACACACCAAGCCAGAAACCGAACATAAATGCCGACCGCGCATGGATGACACCCGTCAGAAAAGCGACCGTTACCCAAACACCTGCAATTGTCACATAAGGCAAGGTCTCGACACCGATTGCCAGCATCAAAACGGCTATCAGGCCAGCCAAAGCATGTGCTCTGACTTCAAAGCGGCCTGGCACAAGCATGGCTACCAGCAACATGCACAGCGCTACCTGTATATTATGGTGGTCTAAAGCACCCGGCGAAAAAATCCCTGAAGTCATAAAGGCTGCCGCACCAAATATTGTGGCCGGTATTTGCGCAGCAACATATCCCATGCGCGCACATGCAATATTTACCGCGAAAACAGCCGTAAAAAGGGTCAGCGCCGGCCAGATAAAGGCAGTGATCTGTTCTGCGGCAAGACTATCACCGGTAAGCATTTCCACAGTTGAGTAGATTAGCCATAGTGGCCCGTCGACCAATCGTGACCAGTGCATGAGTGTGCCGCCATCAAGACCTAATCTGTATTGGAACGGATCAAACCAGCTTTGCCCCGCCAGCAAATCACGCAATGTCACCAGCCGCATCATATCATCGGAGTTCTTGATGCCACTGGCATCATTGCCGCCTAAAATTGCCAGCGCATAGACAGCAAGCACGGCAATGAGCGCATAAAGGGCTGATTTGTTAAAAGAGTCACGTGGCAAGGCTTCCTGACTATTTGGTACAGTGCCGTTCTGCATATTTATAGCCATGTCTGCCTGAAACACTCAATTTCTTGTCTTTCCGCAACTTAAACTTAACCAGATCAAGAAAAAGTAAAGGTGAGCGAAACGCTGCAACAATAGCCGACACCGGGGCATGATGATGAGTATGAAAAAACGTAAAAATGACTTCTTGCCGACCGATCCTGCCAATTTGTGGTCGGCATATGACATCGCTATATTATTGCCATGCTTTAATGAAGGCGCGACGATCACTGATGTCGTCAAGCGTTTCAAAGAAACACTGCCTGATGCAACGATTTATGTTTATGACAATAATTCGAGCGACGAAACCGCTATCCGCGCACAACTTGCAGGCGCGGTTGTCGTTCCGGAACGCCGGCAAGGCAAAGGCCATGTTGTGCGCCGTATGTTCGCAGATATCGAGGCCGATATTTACATCATGGCCGATGGTGACGGCACTTATATGCCTGAAGAAGCGCCTGAACTCATCAATACATTGATATCGGAACGCGCTGACATGGTCGTCGGCACCCGCGCCGGTGTCAAGTCAGATGCAGGACGCGCAGGACATGCTTTTGGCAATACGCTGTTTAACAAAATATACCGCGCGATTTTCGGCAATGATTTTTCCGATATTCTATCAGGCTACCGCGCTTTTACACGACGCTATGTGAAAAGCTTTCCTGCTGTATCAGGCGGTTTTGAAATCGAAACCGAAATGTCGGTTCATGCCGGTCAGTTAAAATTACCTGTTGCGGAAATTGAACTTGATTATGGGCGCCGCCCTGAAGGATCAGCTTCCAAACTTTCAACATTCAAGGACGGTGCGAAAATCCTCTTCATGTTTGCCCGCCTGATGAAAGCGACACAGCCCTTGCGCTTCTTCGGATTAATCAGCGCTGTATTGTTATGTGCAAGTCTCGTTTCAATGATTGCACCTCTTGTCGAATATTTCACCACCGGCCTTGTTACACGTATGCCAACCTGGGTCGGCGCTATCGGTCTTTTACTTTTATCCACCTTATCGCTTATGACCGGGCTGGTACTTAGTTCTGTTGCCGCCGGGCGCGCTGAAAACAAACGAATGGTTTATCTCAATCAAGTGCCACACCGCGGCGAAATGCGCCCAGACCGGGGACGGCATGTAAGGCGCAAAACACGCGCACTGCCAGCCATCAAAGCGCCTTCTGTTGATATAGGCGAGGATGCCTAGATGAACCGCGAAACAACAAACTGGGTTCGTTTTGCAATTGAAGAACTAATCCCGCCAATCGTGCGCGATTCAGGTTTCTTTCGTAGTTTGATGAAACTGGCATGGGGCAAGCACATTGATGATCTGGCCCGGTTTCGCGAACGGGCGGCATTTCTAACCGATGAAGAATATACGCAGCTTTACCGCGATCATCCGCGTGTGCATGAGGGGACTGACAATTCGCAGGCATGTATAGACCGGATTGTGAAAGATGTTACCGGTCATTCTGTTGCCGATATCGGCTGCGGTACAGGCGTATTGCTGAACCATATTCGCAACGGCAACAGCGATCTGCAAAGACTAGCCGGCGTTGATTTTGTCATTGATGATGCATCAAAATTATCCGGCATTGAGTATTTTGCTGCCCGTATTGAGAATCTACCGTTTAAAGACAATGAATTTGATACGGTGGTTTGTACGCATGTGCTTGAACATGTTCTGGACTTTCGCAAATCTCTCACAGAGCTCCGGCGCGTTGCGGCCAAACGTGTGATCATCGTTGTACCGCGCGAACGTGAATATAAATATTCATTCAATCCGCATTTTAATTTCTTCCCGTACAAGCAATCATTCCTGCGCGCGGCATTTCCAATTCCCACCGATTTTAAATGCGATGATATCGGACGTGATATTTATTATGTTGAAGACATTCATCATGAGCAACAAGCCAGCGCTGTAGCCTGATCATGCAATTAGTAGCGCAATCCAAAACCGGTAAAATATTTGCTTTTGCTGTTGCAGGCGGCAGTGGGTTCGTGATCGACGTTGTTGTGCTTTTTTTGTTGTTGCAGCTAACACCACTCGGGCCGCTTACAGCCCGCATATTGTCAATCATTTGTGCGATGATATCCAATTTCACCATCAACCGCACATTTACGTTCGGTCAAAGTGGGCGCAGCCTGCGCGAAGAATTTGCGCGTTATTTATCTGTTGGCGCTGTCGGCGCATTGCTCAATTATATCATCTACGTTGCGCTTTTGCTCATAATCCCAGGCTTTTCGCCATTTTTAGCGACATTTATCGCCGTGATAGTCGTCGCTTTTTTCTCATATTTCGGCTATTCGCGTTTCGTGTTTAACCGCAAAGATTAAACGCTTTCCCGCGAACCGCTTTCACCGGATTTAAAGATTGCATCGATCAATTTCTGATTGTTAATCGAGTTTTGGAGATCAAAAATTCGCACATCCTCACCGCGTGATTTGCGCACAAAATTATCGACCTGAAGCGTATATTGATTCACGCCGCCAAAGCGGAATGACTGAACCTCGGTGTGCTTCTGGTTGTGCAGTGTCACTTCGTCAAAGCCATAAAGGCCGGCATTAAACGGCGTGTGCACTTCAATAAAACCTTCATCACCGTGGAAGACCATATTTTGGCGCAAAGCCATTTGGGTCGACACGTAAAATGACATATCGAAATTTGCAAATTCGACTGCCATAGTCGAATAGATATCCGTACCGAAGTCGGAATCGCGTTCAACTTTTGCCATGACTGATAATGGTTCCTGACCTGTCACCATGCGGGTTACAATTGTCGGATAAACCCCAATATCAGGCAGGGCACCGCCGCCAAGCTCCGGCTTGTTGCGCATATTGTCGCCATCGCGGTTATAATATGAAAAGGCACCCTGCACATGTTTTAATGTGCCGATCGCTCCTTCTTTGATTAGCGACTGAACTTTCAGCCATTGCGGGTGGTAATAAACCATAAAGGCCTCGGCGATCAAAACGCCGGTCTCTTTTTGAACCTCAACTAGCGCGTTGATTTCTTCAGCTTTGAGCGAAATCGGTTTTTCACAAAGAACATGCTTGCCGGCCTTTGCCGCTTTAATTGACCACTCGATATGCTGCGAGGTCGGCAAGGGTATATAGATGCCATCGACTTTATCGCTGGCCAGCATCTCGTCATATGATGCAAAAGCATGGGGGATGCCAAAGCGGCCTGCAACATCTTGCGCGCGGGTCAGATCACGGCTTGCAATGGCAGATACATTGCCGGTTTCAGACTGCATAATGGCAGGAATCAACTGCTCCCGCGCAATTTTCGCCGACGATAAAATTCCCCAATTAAACATGCTGTCCACCCTTAGTTTACTGATTTTCGTGACTTATCTTGCGTTTTTATAAAAGCGCTTATCCATTTGCGCGCTGGCGAATGTCAGCCAGTGTCCAGTCTTTGAGAAGCTTGCCATTTTCCCAAACCGGTTGCAGAAGGTTTTGCTCATCTCCGATATCTTTTAACGGCACGGCAGATGGTGCGCCATTTTGCATAATGACCGCTTGCCGGTAGCGTTTGGACGCTTTGCCAGGGTCCGTTTTCGGGTCTTTATGAATACCATGCCAATCTCCATTTGCATCCAAGCGGGCATTGGCTTTCATCGCAAAACGTAATGTATCACGGTTCACCTTCTGCAAAAGCCCGGCACCCATACCAAAGGCAAGATTTTCTGCGGACCAACCACGTTCAATCATTGCATCCAACAACACACGGATTGTTTTCGGCGTGATGCCATCACCTTGAATGACGCGAACGCACGGAGCCAGCACCTTGAAACCTTTTTCATTGACCGAATAGCCGAAAATTTCGCCCAACATTTCAATCGTATCGATTGGCACACGTGTTGCGTCACCGGAGTCAGGACGGACAACCAAAGTGCCGCCCATTGTCTCGACCTGCTCTTTAAGCTCTCCACCCCAGATTGTGCGCACCGCGCGGAAGAGGTCGTAGCTGTCGGATACGACTGCGACCAGTTTTCCGTCGCCGCCGAACTGATCGAGCATATTCTTGTAGGCCTCGGTCTCGCGTTCCTCGCCCCATGAGGTCATGGTTGAGTGTTCGGCCGCCGGAATTGAGAATCCCGCCATCGGCTCGGAATAATATTTACGCGCAGCAACAAGGCCGCTGACCGTATCTGTACCCATGAATGATACCAAATGGGCAACACCGCCAAGTCCGGCCTGCTCAAAAGACGTTGCGCCGCGCGCACCAAAATCATGCAAACGGAACGGCAAAATTTCGCCGGGAGTCTCGCATGTTTTTTCAAGCGCATCGGCGATCATCTGGCGGACATACCACGACACTGTCGCGACAGTGGTCGGGTACCACACAGCGCGCAGCAATGAGGTTTCCAGAAAAGTCGGCAACCAGAAGAAGTCCGGATGGGTATTGCGTATTTGCGTGAGCGGTGTGCCAACCGGCACAATCATCCCTTCCGGCAGGGCTTCGATCATCACCGGTAGAAAACCGTTATGGTCTGTGACAATTTTTTCCCAGCCTTCACGGTGAAAGGGCAAGCCATGCGCTGTGATAATCTCGTCGGCCTCGTCAACATCTGCCATCGAAATGGGCTTTGAAAGATACTCTTTCAAATACATTTGCAGCCCGAAGAACAATGTTTGCTCATATTTTCCGCCGCGACGAGCTTCAATGTAAGCTGATATTGCATCAGTTTCCGGCGGGTATTGCGCAAAGTGCGAATATTTATAGCTATCGCTGTTCAAAATGAGATTCATAAATTTACTCGCAGCTACTTTCTGGAACTTCTTTGTTCACCGGTAAAGGGCCTTCATTGGATGCGAGATTGTTTCAACGAGGTCAATAGCGGTCAGCAACACAAAAGACTTGCCAAGCGCCGGAAACGAACGCTCTGCCACAATCTATCACGAAAAACTCTTATTATGGCCGCTTACGCTCCCTTGATGGGCCGCATTTTTAAAGCACACGCGCTGCAAAACTAAGTGCCTTCAAGAAAAGACAACAATTATGAAAATCAGTTCCCGCGCTGTTACGCGAACAATATTGTTTGCCGCTCTCTCAACGCTCATAATCGGGCAAGCGCAAGCAGCAAACCTTGCCGCCCACATTCACCCTGTAACATCGATAGCTCATCTCATTGCGGGTAACGCGCAAACGGCGATAAAGTTTCCTGAAAATATTGCCAAGCAGACAGGACAAGGCCTTGATACATTATGTATGGCAAATGCGCTTTACCATGAAGCGCGGGGCGAAATAATCAATGGTCAAAAAGCCGTTGCCCAAGTTATTTTGAACCGGGTAAAAAGCGAAGCTTATCCGGATTCAGTATGCGGCGTGATCTATGAAAACGCACATATGACCAACCGCTGCCAGTTTTCTTTTGCCTGCGACCGCATTGATGATCAGCCAAAGGAAAGCGAGGCCTATCAAGCCGCGCTTATCATGGCAAAAGGGGCTGTGAAATATGGTGTTTATGCCGATGGGCTCACACCGAATTTCAGAGACCGCGCGCAAACTGAAAAATCACAGATCACACATTATCACACGACAGCTGTGTCTCCGGCATGGGGTAAAAAATTACGGCCGATCAAAACAATCGGCCGCCATATATTTTACCGCTCAGAGCGGGTTGCCAAATCGATAGCCAGCTAAGCTCTCAGACTTCCGCCGGTCGCCTTTTCAACTTTCCCTACAATCTTTGTCTGCAACGCTTCCAGATCTTCATCTGTAAGCGTGCGGTCGGTTGGCTGAATTGTGACTTCCAAGGCAACCGACTTCTTACCTTCACCCAAAGACGGACCTTCAAACAGGTCAAAGACTTTAACGCCCGTGATCAATTGCTTGTCAGCACCCTGCGCCGCCCGCAAAATCACAGCGGTGGTCACATCAGTGTCGACAACGAATGCAAAATCGCGTGTCAGCATCTGGAATGGCGAAAGCACCATGGCCGGTTTGGTCTTGGTTGCTTTTTTCTTCGGCTCCGGCAACGCATCAATGTAAATTTCAAAGCCGCAGATCGGACCTTTAACATCAAGCAGTTCCAGAACATTGGGATGGAACTCGCCAAAATGACCGAGTACCACTTTCGGTCCCAGTTTAATGACCCCTGAACGGCCCGGATGAAAATAATCAGGCGCTTCGGCAACGATCTGCAAATTAGCCGTCGCCAGGCCACACGCTTCAAGCGCCGCAAAAGCATCGGCTTTCGCATCAAACACACCGACATTCTGGCCGTTGCCTGCCCAATCGCGCCCTGACCCCGTCAGACCCGCTGTGCCTTTGCGGACACCCGAAGCAACGCGGCGTTGACCTTCCGGTGTATCGTTTTCGTAAATGCCGGATACTTCAAAGATTGCCACATCTCCAATGCCGCGGTCAGCATTGCGCCCTGCCGCAGCGACCAAGCCGGGCAACAGGCTCGGACGCATATCGCTCATGTCACTGGAAATCGGGTTTGTCAGCTTGAGCATTTCATCGCCGCCGCCAAAGGCTTTGGCTTGCTCTTCAGAAATGAAAGACCAATTAACCGCTTCCAACATGCCGCGCGATGCCAAAGCGCGCTTGGCCTGACGGGTACGGATTTGCAAAGTGGTTAGAATCCTGCCGCCGACATGGTTCATCTGCGGCAGAGGCTGGGGCTCAATATTGTTAACGCCATAAACTCGCATGACCTCTTCGACAAGATCTGCCTTGCCATCAATATCAGGGCGCCAGGACGGCACGCTGACAATGGCACTGTCGCTATTTGCCTTTACCGTAAAGCCAAGATTTTCCAGAATGCCGGTTGCCTGCTCTGCTTCCACCGGAATCCCGATCAAACGCTCAACTTCCGAGAACGGGAAAGTAATTTCCTTAGCCACATAATCCTGATAGCCGGTAACCTGTGTTTTGCCCGGTGTTCCGCCACAGAATTCGGTCACAAGTTTTGTGGCCAGCTCAACACCATCTGCCATAAATTCAGGGTCAACGCCGCGCTCAAAGCGGTAGCGTGCATCGGTGATAATACCCAGAGAGCGACCGGTTTTCGCGATATTGATATCGTGCCAAAGCGCCGACTCGATCAGCACATCGGTTGTGTTTTCATCACAGCCCGATTCCTCACCGCCCATAATACCGGCGATCGATTCAGGCCCCTTATCATCAGCAATAATCAAGTGTTCGGGACTTAGATTATATTCCTTGCCGTCGAGACCGAGAATTTTTTCACCATCTTTTGCCAGACGGACCACAAGATCGCCAGACACTTTAGCCGCATCAAAAACATGCAGCGGGCGGCCGCGATCAAATGTGATGTAATTGGTAATATCAACCAGAGCGTTAATCGGGCGCAGACCAATCGCGATGAGGCGCTGTTGCAGCCATTTCGGCGAAGGGCCGTTTTTAACGCCCCTGACCAAACGCAATGCAAAACCAGGGCAAAGTTCCGGCTCTTCAATTTTTACAGCGACAGGACACGCGTCATCACCAGCGATTTTTTCAACGGATCCGTCTTTTAAAGTACCCATTCCCGAAGCGGCGAGATCGCGTGCAATACCATAAACACCCGTGCAATCAGGGCGGTTCGGTGTCAGGCCAATATCAATGACCGGATCATCCAGTTTCGCATAGCTGGCAAAGCCTGTACCAACGGGCGCATCATCGGGCAGATCAATGATGCCGTCATGGCTATCAGACATTTCAAGCTCACGCTCCGAACACATCATACCGAAGCTTTCGACACCGCGGATATTGCCGACAGAAAGTGTCGTATCAATACCCGGAACATAGGTGCCTGGCCCCGCAAACGCACCGATCATTCCGGCACGCGCATTGGGCGCACCGCACACGACCTGCACCGGCTTCCCGTCACCCGTATCGACAGAAAGAACACGAAGCTTGTCAGCATCAGGATGTTTTTCGGCGGTCAAAACCTTTGCGATCGTAAAGGGAGCGAACTGTGATTTATCGTCAACCTCCTCAACTTCGAGCCCAAGCGATGTTAGGCGCTCAACGATTTCGTCAAGAGTGGCATCGGTATCCAAATGGTCTTTGAGCCAAGAGAGTGTGAACTTCATGATCTCAGGTCTTTCGCTTTGTTCTGGTTGTTTTGGCTTTCGCCGCCGGTTTTTGTTCTGAATCAGCTTGCGGCTTTTCCTTGGCCCGTTTTTCAAGCTGGTCAAAGATCACGAACCCGATTTGGGTTGCATCTTCTTCCGGCTTTGCATCAGCCGAACTTTTCTTTGTAATTGTCAATGCCAACTGGCTGGCGTGAATGATTACTGCCGCAGGCTGCTTGTTCGAGACAAGCAACCCCTCAACACGCAAGATATCGCCTTCGCCCGCAAACAGTCCCATGACCAGCATAAGACCCGCACCGCTTATTGTTACGATTTCAAGCTGCTCTTTTTCTTTGTCAATTTTGGATTGCAGTTCAAAAATCTGTTTTGCAACAGATTGCGCGGCTGCTTCAGCATCATTATCGCAAGCCGTCTTCTTCCATTCGTCGAGTGACGGCGCATTGCGCTTGCCTGCTTTCAATTCGGCTGCCATATGTGCAAAATTGCCCGTTAGTAGAGCCGCATCGGAATAAATCGGCATCCGCTCAATCCACTTCCGTGTTTTCAGGCGAGAGTACCTCGACAAGGCGGAACCGTTCGCAAATCAGCATCATATCCGGTGAAAAATGTCCGTTGCGCTCAAAATATGCCTGATGACTTTCACGCCAGTCGTCTAAATTACGCAAACCTTCACCTTCATCATAAGCAAACTGCTCATCGATTTCGTCAAACCGTTTTCGCGTAACTTCTACTGTCTCAATGATTGCAGCCTTTTGGCCGCGACCATTGAGCACCACATCACGTCGGCCCACTTGCGGCAGTGTTTCACCACCAGCCTCAAAATCGCGCGCATCACCGCATGTTGCTGTTTTTTCCCCTTTGATGACGAGCGCCAGAAGCGCGTCAGCCATTTCAGGACTGTCGCCAAAAGCGAAGCAAACCTGCTCGTTTGTTTCAGGCATTAGCTCAATCCGGCAAAAAGCGTCGGCATGTCCAGCGGACGGAAGCCATAGTGATCCATCCAACGCACATCAGCATCAAAGAAAGCACGAAGATCCGGCATTCCGTATTTGAGCATCGCAATGCGGTCGATACCGATGCCCCAGGCAAATCCCTGATAGACATCAGGATCAAGACCACCAGCGCGCAGCACATTCGGATTAACCATGCCGCAACCCAAAATTTCCATCCAGTCATCGCCTTCGCCAAAGCGCACTTCGCCCGGTTTCGAGCGGTCACACTGAATGTCGACCTCCAAGCTCGGCTCGGTAAACGGGAAATAGGACGGGCGGAAACGCATATTGAGCGACGGCACCTCGAAAAAGGCCTTGCAGAACTCTTCCAAAGTCCATTTCAAATTCGCAAGATTAGCCGACTTATCAACGACCAGCCCTTCTAGCTGATGGAACATTGGCGTATGCGTCGGATCGCTGTCCTGACGATATGTTTTACCGGGAATAATGATACGGATCGGCGGTTCCTGCGTTTCCATCGTATGGATTTGAACAGGTGACGTATGGGTTCGCAATACCTTGCGTTCGCCACCAGCGTCCGGCGGAAAGAAAAATGTATCATGCATTTCACGCGCCGGATGACCTTCGGGGAAGTTTAGTGCCGTGAAATTGTAATAATCAGTCTCGATATCCGGTCCTTCAGCAACAGAAAAGCCCATATCTGCAAAGATGGCCGTGATTTCGTCGGTGACTTGTGTGATCGGATGAATGCGTCCTGCTTGTGCGGGCGAAGGACGGACAGGCAGTGTCACATCCACTTTTTCAGTTGCAAGACGCGCATTGATTGCCTCTGTCCTCAACACTGATTTACGCGCATTGATCGCATCGGTTATGCGGACCTTTAAACCGTTGAGAGCCGGACCCATGACCTGACGTTCATCAGCGCTCATCTTGCCAAGCGACTTCATCAGATCGGAAACGGAACCTTTTTTGCCGATAGCGCCTACACGTACCGCTTCGATCGCATCTTCATCGGCAGCACCGGCAATGTCGGCCATCAAGCCAGCTTCGAGTTTTTCAATGTCTTGCATCGTGTCGGTCATTATTTTTTCCGTTAGTTTTTGCGGAACGCATTTTCTAAAATTTCATCTGCTTTGACGATGCGCCGCAGATCCGAGCTGAAGCCTGTTAAGCGCAACAGTTTCAAAGGCCAAATGACGCGGTGCCAAAAAGCAAATATTTCCCTCAACGCCAAAAGTAAATCAGCGGGCGCATTTTCTGTGTAGCGTTGCCACGCTTTTTGTCCGGTTCCCGGCAGAAGGGCAAGATCGGCAGCAAAGAGAAAAAACAGCCAGCAGTCCCGCGCCTGAGCAAAGGCAATAGGCATCACCGTTTCCGGCTCTTCCTCGAAATCCAGAAATCCTATTTTCCGGCCGCGCCTGAACATATCGCGGATATGGGGACGACCATGGACCAGACCAGCAGCGTGAACCAACCCGAGTACATAAGCGGCTTCGCAAAGAATCTCATCATGGGCAACTTTGTTTCCCGCTTCGCGCAGAGCCTTCATCTCATGATCAAGCCCGACGCCCGCATCCTTGGCAATCACCATGACTTCGTCTGAATAAACAGTTTTGGCGGTTTTAAATCCGATTGCACGAAAAGCATCGATTTTTCGCAGTTCGCGCGCAACAGCGCCAGCAGCATCGACCGGTTCTGATTGCTTGGACCAAGCCGGTATCGGCAGAACGCTTATCACCTTATGCAACAGCTTATAGCCCGGGCGATCTTCACAATCGTAGCGCTTGATCCAATAGCGCGCGCCATCGACAGACACGCTTCTCAAGCGCTCTTTTTCGCCGGCCGGTATCTGGCCGAGAATACTGTCAATGTTAATCAAGCGTGCCATTATTTCTTATCTAAAAAACAAAACCCGCGTCTGGTCCAGCCAGCGCGGGTTCTCAATTCCGTATTATTGAGAGCGCGTCGGTTTAGCGGACAGCGCTTTCAAAAGCGTTTGGTGTTGTGTCTTTCAAATAGCTGAGGTTTGCTTTTGATTGATCAACGAGCTTTGCAAATGCTTCCGGCTCATGAATCGCCATGTCAGACATTACTTTACGGTCAAGCTCGATACCAGCTTTTGACAAACCGTCTATGAAACGGCCGTAAGTCAAACCATGTTCGCGCACGGCAGCGTTAATACGCTGAATCCAGAGCGAACGGAAATTACGCTTGCGGACTTTACGGTCGCGGTAAGCGTATTGATCCGCTTTTTCAACAGCCTGCTTGGCAATACGAATCGTATTCTTGCGGCTGCCCATAAAGCCTTTAGCGGCTTTCATTACTTTTTTGTGTTTTGCGTGGGCTGTAACGCCGCGTTTTACACGTGCCATAATTTTATTCCTTCAAAATGAACTGCTTTGAAATCTCAAAGCCAAAGCGATTAAAGGCCGTAAGGGGCCATTTTCTTGATGATTTTTGTATCCGGCTCCGAAATAACAGCCATGCCGCGTGCATTGCGGATGAACTTGTTCGAGCGACGGATCATCATGTGGCGCTTACCTGCCTGACCGCATTTGATTTTGCCGGTGGCAGTCATTTTGAAACGCTTCTTGACTGAAGCTTTCGTCTTCATCTTGGGCATTTTGCTCTCCATTATATGTTGCTCACACGTGCTTTTGTTCAAAAAAGCTTTCGACGATGAAATCGAAAATGTGAGATTTTAGCGTTCATGAACAGACACGGCATGCCCTGCCGGACTGTTCGGGACGGCGCTAGATAGACTCAAAAGCCGCCATTTGCAACCTCTTAGAATGGCGATTTGCGTGATTCTTCATTTTTGGCAAACACGGCACACCGTCATAATTGCAAACGGACTGTTCACTGGAACTTTTGAATGCGGCTTCACATTTAGGCTGGCAAAGAAAGGATGTCCAATGAAACAGGAAATTTCACTCTTCACGCCCGCGAAACTAGGGGCAATTACCGTTCCAAACCGCGTGTTTATGGCGCCGCTTACCCGAAACCGTGCTAGTGATGACGGTACTCCGTGGGAAAAGGCTGCAGTGTATTATGCGCAGCGCGCAAGTGCGGGCCTGATTATTACCGAAGCAACGCAGGTTCATCCGCTGGGCAAGGGCTATATCAAGACGCCCGGCATTCATGAAGCCGAACATGTCGAAGGCTGGAAAGCCATTACGCGGGCTGTGCATGCGGCGGGCGGGCGCATATTCCTTCAGCTATGGCATGTCGGCCGCATCCGCCATTCATCTATTGAACCAAAAGGTGAAGCACCTGTTGCGCCGAGCGCCAAAAGAGCTGATGCGCAGACATTTACTGAAATCGGATTTGAGCCGACATCAGAGCCGCGCGCACTGAGCAAGGAGGAGATTGCTGCTCTCGTGAAAGATTACGCTAAAGCGGCACGCTCTGCATTAGATGCTGGTTTTGACGGTGTGGAACTTCATGCTGCCAATGGCTACTTGCTCAACCAGTTTCTGCACAGCGGGTCCAATGACCGCGATGATGAATTTGGCGGATCAATTGAAAACCGCATGCGGTTCCCATTGCAGGCGCTGGATGCGATTATTTACGAAATCGGCGCAGACCGCGTTGGCATACGCACATCACCGCTTGGTGAAGCCAACGATGTGCCGGAGGATGATCCCAAAGCACTTTACGAAGCTTTCCATGCTGAACTTGATAAGCGCAATATTGCTTATTTGCACAGTATTGAAGGGTTTCCAGGCAATGATGGCACCGATGAAAAGGCGCAATTGATACAGCAGGTGCGTAAGGCTTGGACCGGCTTTTACATTGCAAATGGCGGCTATGATGTCGACAGCGCAACCAAAGCGATTAAAGACGGACATGCGCATGCAGTCGCATTCGGCCGTGATTTTATCTCCAATCCCGATTTGCCTATACGCTTGGCATCTGGCGTGGCATTAACCGAAGCCAATCAAGAGACATTCTACGGCGGCGATGAAGAAGGTTATACCGATTACGCCTTCGCAACGCTTGGCCGCTAGAACAGCAATAAAAAACCCCGCCATATTTGGCGGGGTTTGCATTAAAATCACTATTGCAAAATCAACGCGGCGCCAGAACCATCATCATCTGACGGCCTTCAAGTTTCGGCTCGGCTTCGACTTTGGAAATATCGGCTACCTCTTCCTTGACGCGCTTTAAAAGCTCCATGCCAAGCTGTTGGTGCGCCATTTCACGTCCACGAAAACGTAGTGTGACCTTAACCTTATCACCCGCATCAAAGAAACGGTGAACGGCTTTCATCTTCACCTGATAATCATGCGTATCGATGTTCGGACGCATTTTTACTTCTTTGACCTCAACGGTCTTTTGCTTCTTGCGCGCAGCATTGGCTTTCTTCTGCTGCTCATATTTCAGCTTGCCCAGATCAAGAATCTTGGCAACCGGAGGTTTTGCATTTGGAGAAATAAGAACAAGGTCTAAACCGGCTTCAGCAGCCATGTTTCGCGCGGCGTCAGTAGATGTCGGACCTACATTTTCACCTTCAGCGTTAATGAGTTGCACTTCATGTGCCTGAATATCTTCGTTCGCGGTTGGGCCTTGTTTTTGAGAGGGCTGGGCTCTGAATGGACGGCGAATGGTCGTAGTCTCCTTGGACAAATTTGTCGGAATGGTTAAGCTTCACTAACTGCATAAACACGCTAGTCAAGCGAAGGTTGCATAACACAGTTCAATACAAAAATCACCTTCAAATCATGTATCGACCTTGTTACGCGTTCATTTCTCTATTTAAACACTTAAATGCTTATTAAAAGGTGCTTATTGATATGAAACTGATCAACGTTGATGATATTGAAATTGCGACGAACCACATCAACGGCCAGCGTTCTTCCGGGCTAATGTGGCTTGGCGGTTACCGTTCGGACATGGAAGGCACCAAGGCTATTGAGCTTGAAACCTATGCAAAAGACCGCGGACTTTCCTGCACACGCCATGATTATTCCGGCCACGGGCAATCAGGCGGCGAGTTTATTGAAGGCACCATTTCAAAGTGGCTGCAACAATCACTTGGTGTCTTTGAGCGGCTGACATCCGGTCCGCAAATTCTTGTTGGGTCATCAATGGGCGCGTGGATTGCTATCAGAATGGTGCAGGAACTAGCTAAAAAGGGGCAGAGCGATCGGATTGCCGGGCTATTATTGCTCGCGCCTGCGCCTGATTTTACAGTAGAACTGATGGAGCCGCAGCTTAGTGATGCGCAAAAAAGTGATCTGGCGACAAAGGGCTTTTATGAAGAGCCGACACCTTATGGCCCGGATCCTAATGTCTTTACCAAAGCACTTTTTGACGATGGCCGCGCCAACCGCGTGATGGGCAGTACGATTGACACGCATTGTCCGGTTCACATTATTCAAGGCAAGCAGGATCCCGATGTGCCATGGCAACACGCTCAGCGCCTTTATGAACTGATGTCAAAAGACGATGCTTCCATCACATATATTGCTGACGGGGACCACAGACTTTCACGCACACAGGATATTGCACTGATGAAAAATGTGCTCGACGACATGATTTTACAGATCGGTATGTAAGTGCAGCTCAAATTTTCATCTTTCTCGGCAGCGGTTGTTGCTTCAATCATCGGTTTTGGCGGCACAGTCGCACTTGTGTTGGCGGCTGCTATCGCCCTTGATGCCACGCCATCGCAGACAGCAAGCTGGGTGACAGCGATTAGTCTGGCAATCGCGCTGGAATCATTGTTTTTAAGCTGGCGTTACAAAATGCCCATTGTCACTGCATGGTCAGCGGCCGGGTTGGCTTTGGTTGGCGCCAGTACCGGCTTTGATATGTCTCAAGGTGTGGGTGCGTTCATTATTACAGGGGCCATGCTGGTTATTACGGGTCTCTTCAGACCTATTTCCAAGCTTGTAGAGAGCATCCCGTCAGGCCTTTCGGCGGGAATGTTAGCCGGAGTCATGTTGCCATTTGTTCTTGAGGGCGCCCGTGCGGCAAATTTAAACCCACAGCTCGTGCTGCCGCTTGCCATTCTCTTTTTTATGATACGCGCATGGAATCCGTCCCTTGCTGTTGTTGCCGTACTGGCCGCCGGTATCGGATGGTCATTTTATTCAGGACAAACGACAGGCACATTCAACCTTGAATTTTCAACCATTGAACTGGTGATGCCTTCCTTTACGATTCCGGCATTCTTCGGGCTGGCACTGCCGCTTTATCTGGTCACGATGGCATCGCAAAATTTACCGGGCCTGGCTGTTTTGCGTGCCAGCGGTTATAATCCGCCGGTGGGTCAACCGATTGCTTTGACCGGCTTGGTTTCCATCATCAGCGCACCCTTTGGTGCCAGCACAACCAATCTGTCAGCCATTACCGCCGCCATATGTACCGGCGAAGAAAGCCATCCTGATCCGGCTGAGCGGTGGCAGGTCGGCATCTGGTATTTTGCCTGCTATTTCCTGATTGCATTGTTCGGCGCATCGCTGGTTACACTAATTACCATCATGCCTGCTGCGCTCGTTATGCTGGCAACCGGCCTTGCCTTGCTGGCGCCACTGGCCAATGCGCTGATGATTGCAATGAGTCATGATAAGGAGCGTATTGCCGCCATGACCACGTTTGCTGTCACAGCATCAGGCATTTCATTTATTGGTGTGGGCGCGGCATTTTGGGGGCTTGTGGCCGGTTTGTTTGCTTATTTCATGCTGGGTCTAAAGCGTTGAAATAACGTTGTTCTGTCTAGGGATGTGACGATTTTTGTCAAAATTTCTTGAATTATGGAACTGAAATTCCCATTTCAAAATCAAGGCAGCAATCGGTGCTGCTACATTTTCTAAGGGATGATTTATGACACAGTCTGCACTTATTCGCCCGGCATGGACGCCTGCGACAATCGCATTGATGGTCCTTGGCTTTATGGTGTTCTGGCCACTGGGTTTGGCGATGCTCGCCTATATTATTTACGGAGAACGTTTGGACACGTTCAAACGTGATATCAACAAAAGCACTGACAATTTTGCCGCACAATTTCGCAGCAAAACTGGCGCTGCGCGCACCGGTAATGTCGCCTTTGACGATTGGCGCGACAGCGAACTTGAACGTTTGCATGAAGAGCGCATGAAACTTGATGAAATGCGTGCGGAATTCGACGAATATTCACGCGAACTACGCCGTGCAAAAGACCAAGAAGAGTTTGACCGCTTCATGGCCAAACGCGACAGCGACAAACCGTCGAAAAAAGGTAAATCCGTGCCGCGTATTAAAGACGAAGATTAACTGAGTGCAAGAGCGTTTCCTCCCCCTAGCGCTCTATTCAGTAAGCGCCGAACCTGCGAATGGTTCGGCGCTTTTTTTGAGTGATAATTCAGAGAATCAGCTATTATCAGACAATGTTGAAATTATTGAGAAACCGGCAAGATAAGCCATCCGTCGAAAAGCGTGTGTTTGAAGTCGCTGGCCGGTCTCTACCCTTGACCATTTCTGAAAATATCCGCGCCAAACGCCTGACACTGCGCATTGCACCGGGCGGACGCGGGCTCAAGCTTACTGTACCGCCAAAACTTCCCACCCGCGAGGTCGATGCGTTTCTGGAAAGAAACCGCGGCTGGCTAATCTCGAAACTCGATCTTGTTCCGGATCAACCCAAAGTACGGGCAGGCATAAAAATCCCGATTCAGGGCGTCAATCACCTAGTGGTCCGTCAAGACGGGCGCGGTGTGACACATATCAAGATAAATGAAACAGAAGAACCGCAACTGGTTGTCTTTGGTGATGAAAAATTCGTTGCACGCCGTGTATCGGACTTCTTGAAGAAGGAAGCAAAACGCGAAATTGAAGCGCTGGTTGCCCATCACACCAAAACTGTCGGCCGCAAAGCCAAATCCATCACCTTCCGTGACACAATCAGCCGTTGGGGGTCGTGTACCTCGGATGGAAAACTGTCTTTTTCCTGGCGTATCATGATGGCCCCTCCCAGCGTGATCAATTATCTGGTTGCGCATGAAGTGGCGCATCTTCAGGAAATGAACCACTCTGCGCGGTTCTGGGCGCTATGTACGTCGCTATGTCCAGATACGGATAAATGCAAATCCTGGCTCAAACGCAATGGCAACAAATTGCAGGCGATTGAGTTTTAGCGTCATTCAAACGCGTATAGCTGCACATCCGCGATGCACTTTTTGCGCCGTTCGCTGAATGCCCTCTCGACTCTGCGTAAACTCCACTATATCCGGTAACAATGGATATTAAAATCTGCGGCCTTTCAACAATAGAAACCACCGATGCAGTTATTGCAGGCGGGGCGAGCCATGTCGGCTTTATTTTTTTTGAAAAAAGCCCCCGTCATGTTGCCGTTGAAACAGCGGCAGAACTTGGAGGGCGAGCGCAAGCCAAAGGCTTGAAGTCCGTGGCCGTTACCGTCAATGCAGATGATGCTTATCTTGACAATATCGTCCATATCATGAAGCCGGATCTGCTACAATTGCACGGGTCGGAAAGCCCTGAACGGGTTACGAAAGTAAAGCAACGCTACGGCTTACCCGTCATGAAAGCCTTTTCCATATCAACACAGGATGATCTGGCAAAAATTACGCCCTATATCGGTGTTGCAGACAGATTGCTTTTCGACGCCAAAGCACCCAAAAATTCCGAGCTTCCGGGCGGTAATGGTGTCAGCTTTGACTGGACACTACTCAAGGGCCTTGACCCATCGGTTGATTACATGCTTTCGGGTGGTCTAAATGCCGGCAATGTCGGTGATGCCATTGCCCATTCAAGCCCGTCAGGCCTTGATGTATCGTCCGGTGTTGAAAGTGAACCGGGCGTGAAAAGCACTATTTTAATCGCATCGTTTTTCGAGGCAATCGCAAACGCGAAAAAGAGAGAGAGCAATGACTAAGCCAGTGGAGCCTAATTCATTTCGCACCGGCCCTGATGATCAAGGTATGTTCGGTATTTTTGGCGGCCGGTTTGTCGCTGAAACATTAATGCCTCTCATTCTTGAATTAGACGAAGAGTGGCAGAAGGCAAAAACTGATCCAGAGTTTCAGGCCGAGCTTGAGCATTTGAACAAGCATTACACCGGACGCCCGTCGCCGATGTATTTTGCCGAACGCCTGACTGAGCATCTTGGCGGCGCTAAAATTTACTTCAAGCGCGATGAGCTTAATCACACCGGCTCGCACAAGATCAATAATTGTCTCGGCCAAATTTTGCTCGCAAAACGTATGGGCAAAACCCGCATTATCGCTGAGACCGGTGCCGGCCAGCACGGCGTGGCGTCAGCCACTGTCGCGGCACGGTTTGGCTTGCCTTGCCATGTTTATATGGGAGCCAAGGATATTGACCGTCAGGCGCCCAATGTTTTCCGCATGAAACTGCTCGGCGCAGACATTACGGGCGTTTCGGCAGGCAATGGCACACTGAAAGACGCGATGAATGAAGCGCTTCGTGATTGGGTCACAAATGTTGAGACAACCTATTATCTGATCGGTACAGCTGCCGGTCCTCATCCATATCCGGAAATGGTACGCGAATTCCAATCCGTAATCGGTAATGAGGCGCGTGAACAAATGATGGAGCTTGAAGGCCGTTTGCCGGATATGATCTGTGCGGCTGTCGGCGGCGGATCAAACGCTATCGGGCTTTTCCACCCGTTCCTTGACGATAAGGATGTTGAAATTGTCGGCGTGGAAGCCGGCGGTAAGGGCCTTGACGGGGACGAGCATTGCGCCTCCCTGTCGGCAGGTTCGCCCGGTGTTTTACACGGCAACCGGACATATTTATTACAAGATTCCGACGGCCAGATCGATGAAGGTCACTCAATATCGGCGGGACTTGATTATCCGGGTATTGGCCCTGAACATTCATGGCTAAAAGATTCCGGCCGTGTGAACTATGTGCCGATTATGGATACGGAGGCTCTGGAAGCATTTCAACTTCTTTGTAAAGTTGAAGGCATTATTCCGGCGCTGGAGCCGAGCCATGCATTGGCTGAAATTATCAAACGGGCACCGAAAATGCGTAAAGACCAGATTATTGTCATGAACCTATGCGGGCGCGGTGACAAAGATGTCTTTACCGTCGGCAAGGCATTGGGTGTGGAGCTTTAAATGAGTAAACGTTTCGACACATTATTTAGCCGGTTAAAAGACGAAAACCGTCCGGCGCTTGTTACTTACTTTATGGGCGGCGACCCTGATTTTGATACGTCACTTGCGATCATGAAATCACTACCAAAAGCAGGCTCCGACATCATCGAGCTTGGCATGCCGTTTTCAGATCCGATGGCTGACGGCCCTGCCATTCAGGCTGCCGGTCTTCGCGCTTTGCAAGGCGGACAAAATCTGACCAAGACAATAAGCATGGCCCGCAAATTTCGCGACGAAAATCAGGATACGCCTATCGTTCTGATGGGCTACTATAATCCGATCTATATTTATGGTGTTGACCGCTTTTTGAACGATGCCAAAGCAGCCGGCATTGATGGCCTGATCATTGTTGATCTGCCGCCGGAAATGGATGAAGAACTTTGCCTTCCCGCGCTTGATAATGGAATAAGCTTTATTCGTCTGGCAACGCCGACCACCGATGACAAGCGCCTACCGAAAGTTTTGGAAAACACCTCCGGTTTCGTCTATTACGTTTCAATGAACGGCATTACCGGTGGCGCCATTGCTTCCACACAAGCAGTTGGTGAGGCTGTCGCACGCATCAAAAATCACACTCCTTTGCCGGTTTGTGTCGGTTTCGGTGTCAAAACAGCCGAGCAGGCGCGGATCATCGGACGTGATGCGGACGGTGTGGTTGTTGGAACGGCGATTGTTAAAGCCGTAGAAAACACATTGGATAAAAATGGCGAAGCGACAAAAGATACTGTCGATGCCGTCGCAACGCTTGTACGAGGTCTGGCACAAGGTTGTGCTTCGGCGCGACTTGAAGCTGCGGAATAAAAAAGCCACATACACGATCTAAACTGATCGCGAATATGTGCTGAACTGAAGAGAGATAGTCCATGAACTGGATCACAAACTATGTGCGCCCCCGTCTTAACGATATGTTGGGTCGGCGCGATTCACCGGAAAACCTTTGGATAAAATGTCCTGAGTCCGGTGAAATGGTGTTTCACCGTGATGTGGAAGAAAACCAGTTTGTGATACCTAATTCCGGCTATCACATGAAAATTTCTGCCAAAGTGCGCATGAAACATTTTTATGATGACGGTGAATTCGAAATTCTGGAAAATCCGCAAGTCCCACAGGACCCGCTGAAGTTTCGCGATCAAAAGCGGTATGTTGACCGCTTGAAAGAAAACAAAGCTAAAACGAACCTTGAAGACTCTATCATTAATGCCACCGGTAAACTGGAAGGCATGGAGGTCGTGACCACACTTCACGACTTTACATTTATGGGCGGATCGCTCGGCATGGCTGCCGGTGATGCGATTATCAAAGGTTTTGAAACTGCGATTGAGAAAAACTGCCCGTTGATTTTGTTTGCGGCATCCGGCGGTGCGCGTATGCAGGAGGGTATTTTGTCCCTGATGCAATTGCCGCGCACAACCGTTGCGGTTGAGATGCTTAAAGAAGCGGGCCTGCCTTATATTGTTGTTTTGACCAATCCGACAACAGGCGGTGTGTCAGCATCCTACGCTATGCTCGGCGATGTCCATATTGCCGAACCCGGCTCCGTTATCGGCTTTGCCGGTGCGCGCGTGATCGAGCAAACCATCCGCGAAAAATTGCCTGAAGGTTTCCAGACTGCCGAATATCTATTGGAGCACGGCATGGTTGATATGGTTGTACCGCGCCAAGAACTGCGTCCGACGATTGCGCGTCTGTTGCGCCTCTTCACGAAAGCCCCGCTGCCTGCAACATCTGAATCGCCTTCTGACGATAGCGTCGATATTTCTGACGATGCCGATAGTGCAAACACGGAAGACAAGACAGCAGAGACAAAAAGCGATTCAGACAAACCTGCGGAAGGCTAAAGCCGAACCCGCAATAAAGGCGCTTCAGCCATGACGTCTCACTTCGAAGAACATTCACAGCATTTTGCGGACAGCAATATGGCTGCTGATGAAATAGACAAGCTTATGGCGCTGCACCCCAAAGGCTTTGATCTGTCTTTAGGGCGGATCAAACGGCTTATGGACCGTCTTGGCAATCCGCAAAAAAATCTGCCGCCTGTCATTCATATTGCCGGCACGAACGGAAAAGGATCCTGCGCGGCTTTTTGCCGTGCGATTCTGGAAGCACATGGAAAATCGGTGCATGTGCACACCTCACCCCATCTTGTCCGTTGGCATGAGCGTTACCGCTTAGCCGGCAAACTCGTAGATGATGCGACGCTGACCGATGCTATCAAACGGGTGGCGGCTGCCAATAATGGTGAACATATTACGGTGTTTGAGATTCTCACAGCGGTCATGTTTGTGCTGTTTGCCGAACATCCTGCCGATATTGCCATTGTTGAGGTCGGGCTTGGTGGGCGTGCCGACGCGACCAATATAATCGAACATCCTGCTGCGACTGTTATCATGCCGATCGGTCTCGATCATGTTGCCTATCTTGGCGATACAATTGAAAAGATCGCCACCGAAAAAGGCGGTATCATCAAGAAAAATGTCCCGCTTATTATCGGCGCACAGCCAAACGCAGGTGCGCGCGACACGCTTGAAGACATGGCCTATAGGCTTGATGCGCCGACCAAAATTTACGGACAGGATTTTCATGCCTATGAAGAACATGGACGGCTTGTCTTTCAAAGCGATGTTGGGCTTTCAGATTTACCGCTTCCTGCTTTGCCCGGCCGCCACCAGCTTGCCAATGCCGCCGCTGCCATTATGGCCGTGTGTGCAGCCGGTTTTGCACCTTCGGACAATGAGTTAGAAGCCGCCATGAACGCTGTTTCCTGGCCTGCCCGAATGCAATCGCTGGCCAGTGGCCCCTTGACTGAACTTGCGCCAAATGCTGCCGAATTCTGGCTGGATGGCGGGCACAATCCTGATGCGGCAATCGCCTGCGCTGAATATCTGGCCGCGCGCGAAGAGGCCATTGAGCGGCCTATCTATATGATCTGCGGCATGATCAATACAAAAGATGCGGTTGGGTATTTCAAGCCATTTAACGGGCTGGTGCGTCAGGTTTTCACAGTGCCCGTACCATCCAGCGATGCAGGAGTGGACCCGGTTATACTTGCAGATCAAGCGCATGAAGCCGGCCTGATCGCCGAGGTTAGCGCAAACGTGCAGGAAGCGATCAAGCGCTTGTCTTCACAACTTGACCCTTCAGAACCGGCACCGCGTATTTTGATTTGCGGGTCGCTATATCTGGCCGGCGATGTTTTACGCGATAATCTAACGCCGCCTGTCTAAAAACGGCATGAAAAAACCGGCACTTTTCAGCGCCGGTTTATAATTCAGTTTGTTCTGGATTACGCAGCTGCGTTTTTAATCCAGTCTGACAATTTTCCTTTTGGCGATGCGCCGATCATCTGGTCCGCAATTTCGCCGCCTTTAAACATGTAAAGCGTTGGAATAGAGCGGACGCCATATTGCGCTGCAATTTCCGGATTTTCATCAATATTCAATTTAACGATCTTTACCTGACCGTCCATTTCTGCCGAAATTTCTTCCAGCGCAGGTGCAATCATCTTACAAGGTCCGCACCATTCGGCCCAGAAGTCTACAACAACAGGAACGTCAGCGCTTAGAACATCGTTCTGGAAGCTTGCAGTATCAGATTTTACAGTCGCCATGGATTTTCTCCGAGTTGATTCTTGGTCTGCAATGTGGGCGCTATTGAATTGAGATTCAAGTTATTCGTTCTCAATTAAATGTGTTGTGCGCCGCCATATTATCAAGTGTTTTGGCCAATAGATCATGATCAATTTCGATAAGCTGAGGGGTGCTGGTAAACAAAAGAGCCGCCTTGACCTGTTTTTGAGGGTAAAGCGGTGCGACCAGCGCGTGATAAAGCGCCATTTGACGCAAATAGATGAGCGGTACTTCGTCCAGCGTTGAAGGCGGTTTGGCATTTGTTTTATAATCGATGATGCAAACTTTATCGCCCACCACTGTAAGCCTGTCGATCACACCTGACACGGCATGTTCTTCACCGCCAATATCCACTGTGCCCATCACCGACACTTCAGCAGTGCCGTGATCAGAGAAAAACGGCGCATACGCTTCTTCACCAATCACACGGAGGGTTTGTGAAACTATGAGATCTATATCTGCATCGCTCCAGCGCGTTTCAATTTGGCGGCAGAACTGCCGCGCCTTTTCTGCGCGTTCATCATTGGGGATATCGGGCAAATATTGCAGCAATTTATGAATGACACTGCCGCGTTTGGCAGCAAGGTTTGGCGGCATGGCAAGCTTTTCACCCTGTGACCGATAGTCATCAAGCAGTGACGCGGGTTGCTCTGCCTCGCTTTCCTGCCTGTCAGCTTCCACGGAAAAACCTGTAACACCTGACGGTATTAACGGACGCGGGGCAGGCGGCTCTTTGGGGACAGGTGTATCAAAACAGGCGGGCACTGTTAAAACCTTTGACGTCTCATCATTATCTGAAATCTGCTCGGAATAGGGCGGCAAAGTCTGATTTGCCGGGTAACGCAATGCTTCAAATCCCGTATAAGGCACCACTTTGCTCAACGGCTCCAATGCTGTTTTCACCATTGAAAGCCACGTTCCCTCTTTACCGCCATTTTGTCCGGCATAACCGGCAACAATGAGTTGATCGGCAGCCCGTGTCATGCCCACATAGAGCAAGCGTCTATATTCCTCTTCTGCGCTTTGCTTCAAACCCCGAATAATTTCTTCAGCAACAGCCGAGCGAGCCGCGCCGGTGCCTCCGACCAGAACGCCTTTTACCGGATGAGCCAGCCCGGCTTTTAAATCATAGGGCAAAAGAACGGGCGTTGAATGACTGCCATATGCCGGACTTCCAGGGTCAATCAGGAAAACAATCGGTGCTTCAAGTCCTTTGGCACCATGCACGGTCATGATGCGAACCTGATCACTTTCCCCTTCCATTTCCCGTTTTATTTCGGGACTGAAATGTTCCAGCGTATTCAAAAATGTTTCAAGAGAAGCGGGGCCGGTACGTTCTTGTGCGATCGCATAGTTCAAAAACTCGTCCAGCATTTCTCCTGTTTCCGATCCCAGCCGCGCAATCAGTTTTGACCGCATTCCCTCGGTTATTAAGACATGGCTATAAAATTCGAAAACCGGCTTATGGACCGCAAGCCTGATCCATCGTTTCAATAGCGAAACAATCTGTGAAACTCTTTCATCCTCGCCAGCATAAAGTACCATTGTGTCAAACAATGTACTCTCACGATCATAGCTCAGCTCAAACAGATCATCATCGCTTAAGCCGAACATGGGACTGCGTAGCAGTGCTGCCAGTGACAAATCATCGTTCTGATTGATCATGACACGGCCAAGCGCCATTAAATCCAAAACAGCGATATGGCTGGTCATGCCTAGCCGGTCGGCCCCGGCGACCGGAATATGACGCTGTTTTAATGCGCGTGATAGAGCATGAACAAATGCGTCGCGTTTTCTGACAAGAACAAGAACGTCGCCCGCCTTGATCTTCTGGCCCGTTGCCTCAAGACACGCGCCTCCATCAAGCCAGCTCTTTATCCGGTCAGCGATGCGCGAAGCGACGATAATGGCAGGCTGGGCGGCAAAATCGAAAGGTTTGCGCCAGTCCTCCTCCTGTTCCTGTTTTTCGGCGCGCTCAAAATCCCAGACTTCCACGGAGCCCGGTTGGTTTTCACGCAAGGACCGGTGTTTTTGCACATCACCGCCATGAGCCGCCAGCCCGCGTTTATGATCCGCATAGGAAAAGACATGATCGACAGCGTCTAAAATGTCTCCGGTAGAGCGAAACGACGCCTCAAGATCAACCGGTTCAAATTTTCGGTCAACGGCATCAATTTTTACGGCAAAATGGCTTCGCGCATCATCGAAGCCCTTCGGATCAGCGCCCTGAAATGAATAAATTGACTGTTTCTCATCGCCCACGGCAAAAACCGTTCGCCTGCTGCTTGATGATGATTCGCCGGCAAAGAATTCATCGGCTAGGGTTTTGATCACGCGCCATTGGGGGGGGCTCGTGTCTTGCGCTTCATCGACCAGAATATGATCAATCCCCTGATCAAGCTTGTAACGCACCCAGTCAGCGACGTTTTCCTTCAGGAGCATTAATTCAGTGCGCTCGATCAGATCGTCAAAATCAAGCAGACCGCGCCGCCTTTTCATATTGCCGTATAGGGACAAAAGCCTGTCAGCAACGCTTAACGCATCCATGGTCCGTTCGATTTCATCGAGTAGATTGATCTGCAAGACAAGTGATTGGACGTGTTGCGCTGCATCGATAAAGCGGGCCTCTAAATCCGGCGCGACCGCCGCCGCTTTTGCAGAAGCATAGTTCTTCGTCGTGCGAATTTCATTTTTCTTTGTAAGAAACAGTTCGCAAAGCGCGTCAAATGATGGGCTTATACTTTCATCGCTATACCAAGTCGTCAGCTTTTCGAGCAAATCACGCGCAGTTTTGGCACCAGTAGACGGAAAAACAGAAAACGTGTTGCGGCAATATTCCTGCGTTAAGCCCGGCAGCGGCCAAATTTTTGTTTTTAAACGCTCAACAGTGCAGTCGCTTTCAAATTCATTTGCCGACAAATAAGCCTGACGCCACTCAGATGGTTCGCCAAGATTATCGATTAAGTTAGCCAGTTTTTGCCGGTTATTGACGATTTCAGAAAGCAATTCTTCAAAGCCGGATTCACCGGAGCGCTCAAGAACATTTAAAACAGCCCCATCGCCGTGTTCTGTCAGCAGTTTTCGCCGCGCCTCTGCCATCAACAAATCTGCTTCAACATCATCGATCAGTTCAAAGTGACCGGCAATGTTGGCCTCCAGTGGAAACCGGTGAAGCAACGCCTCGCAAAACGCATGGATAGTTTGAATTTTAAGTCCGCCCGGTGTTTCCAACGCTTTGGCGAACAGAGTTCGCGCAAACCTTATTTCCGCGTCCGTGCAGTTTCTGTTTGTGATCGCAATCAGTTCCTTTGCAAGATCGGCATCAGGCATGGTTGTCCACGCGCCAAGACGGGAAAACACGCGGTTTTTCATCTCGGCGGCAGCGGTTTTTGTATAGGTCAAACAAAGAATTTTTGCCGGATCAACATTTGTTAGCAAAAGCCTAATAACGCGGGTGGACAGAACATAGGTTTTACCCGAACCCGCATTTGCAGACACCCAGGCCGATACCTCCGGGCTGGCGGCCACTGCCTGCCGCTTGATTGTAATCTGGTCCGGTTTTGGCTTTAAATCATCGCTTATACTCATATCGATTCGGACCCGTTTTCATTATCCGTGCCTGCGGACCATTCTAAAACGCGTGCCAAATGATCATATTCGCCACTATAATCATGTTGTTTTGCGGGAATTGCCCGTGAAATATAGCCGTTTTCTTCGTCGGCAAAGAAACTCAACAACTGAACAAGTTTTTCCCATGCTTTGTCAGCCAATAAATCGGCCTCTTTGCGCTTGTTGCCCGAACCGCGTACATCATTGCGCTTAACGTCACCTTTGGCGCCAAGCGTGACATAAAGCAGAGCAGCTGCATCGGTTTTATCAAGCTGTTTAAACGCCCCACGCTTTAAGAGCGCCGCTTCAAGCGGCATCTGTGGGGCAAGCATGGCGTGAACCTGATCAACGCTGGGAACACCCCCCGTTTTAAAGTCAATAATGTCGACAGTTCCGTCCTTATTGACGTCCAGACGGTCGGCAATACCGCGCAAGGTGACACCCGTCGAATCGACCGAAAGTCTATCCGATTTTAACTCGGCATGGCGCTTGACCCCTTCCTCATCGCGGGTTCTTTCCCAATTTACAATTTCAGGGATTGCCGCGTCAAATCGTGTTCGCCACAAAACTTCAACGTCAGGCGGCAACGAAAATTCGGCAAAAATCCGGTCCGCGATCTCGCGTAATTTATCGATTGCGTCCGGCTTGGTGTAATTGATGTTCGCTTTCGTTGATTCTTCCAAAATCGCATGGAAAAGCGTACCGCGCGTTGCCGCATCCGGTTCACGAACCAGTTCCTCCAGCGGCTGCAGGCCTAAAATCCGCTTGGCATAAATGGCATAGGGATCACGCCGCAGTCGCTCAATCTCGGTTACAGAGAAATATTTCGGCCGCGCATGGACAGGTGGCTTGGGTTCCGGTCTGGCTTCCAGATTTATGTCGTCAGTTTTCTCCAAAGCCTGAACAATATCAGCATAAAATTGCCCACGTTTGTGCATCTCTTCAACAGCATCTTCGCCGGCTAAAGTTTCAAGGCGCTGAAGCCACCGCGAGGCAACAGTGGGCGCATTATCCATTCTTAATGCGCGGGTAAGCAAAACGCGCTTTTGCCCCATGCCCATATAAAAATCATGCGCCGACAAACCGATGCGCCGTTCAGGCGGCTGCATTTTCATGCGCAGCTTCATGCCGCGCGTTAAAAAAGCATCATTGGAAGTCTGCTGCGGCCAAACCGTTTCATTGAGTCCGCCCATGACCAGAAAATCGACCGTTTGCAGCCTTGCTTCCAGTGTTCCCCAAATCGACACGCGGGGATGACCATTGGCAACCGGCTTTACAGACATTGAACTGGTGACGGCACGAACTATTTCCGGCCATTGCTCAGGTGAAAACTTCATCTCGAGTTCACTGCCGAAAAACGAGGTTAAAAGCTTTCGCAGCATGGTGCCTGCTTCACCGGCATAAAGTGCCTGATGATTGCCCTCTTCATCTTTAGTAAGTGTCTCAAGCACCGTAATTGTGGCAGCCAACATTGTTTCTAACGCGACATCATCGCCGCGCTCTACCAATGCACACAATGGCGCATATGCCGCCTCAATGCGCGCCGCAAACGAAACGATATCGGCTTCAATTTGCGCACGCTGGTCTTCCTCAAGCCTTCGCAGCCATGCAGGCGCATAAGCACCTTCTTTGTTCCGAGCAGCGATCTGCGCCTTTGAAAACGCTTCAAAGGTGCCGCAATCAAAACGGCCAACCCCGCCGCGCAGAACCATCTGTTCAAGACGGTTTACTGATTTCTGGTAATCATCGCTTTTCAATCCAAGACGAACGAGCGGGTTCTTTAAAAGCGCCAGCAAATCAGCCGGATCGCCCGCATCAAATACGCATTTAAAAACAAAACCGAGCAAACTGCCATGAGGAGTCGTATCAAAGGCATGTCCACCGGAATCGTCCGCTTCGATGCCATAACGCTCCAGTTCTGTCACAACCCGGCGCGCAAGCGTTCTGTGCGGAGTAACCAATGCAGCATTAACAGCTGGATCGGCAATGGCATCGCGCAATGCAGCGGCAATGGCGGCGGCTTCCTGACGTTCATTTTCCGCAACCAGTATTTCCACATTCGCGAAAGCTGAATCCGCAAGGTTTTTTCGGGTGTCCAGCCACGTTGCCGTGCGCGGTGCCGGTTCCAGCGCAGCACCAATCCATTTCTGACGCTCTGCCAAATCCGAGGTGCTGTCTGACCCAATTTTTGAAACCAGACCTTGCGCGCCCATTTTCAAAACCAAGTGATGCATACCATATTGCGGATGGCCTATGGCCGATGCCAGATCATCGGCATCTTCCAGCGCGGCTTTTGTTTCAGCGCTCATATTCAAATCATAACCCGGCAAAACAACTGCACCGGCGGGCAGTTTGGCAATCGCCGCAATCAGATCAGCGGTTGCAGGGATTGTGCCTGTGGAACCGGCAACAATGACAGGGTCGACGGGCTGTTTCGATGTGAGACGGGTCGCTTCACCGCGTAACATCATGTTACGGTGAATTGCCGGGTCAATCCGGCGCAATTCTTCCAGTTTTTGCGGCCATTCGCTGGCAATGATTTGCAGAAAAGCGTGCGTAACGTTCCACCAGCCCGGCAGGTCCAGTTCAGCAGCGGCAGCGTCTATCGAATGAAAATCCAAATCTTCGGTTTGCAATTGATCCAGTAATTCCGCCAGTGCCTGCGCCATCCAGAAGGCGTCCGATGTCGATGCCGGCGTCAGAATATCCTCATTGGGATAAAGATTGCGCAGGGCCTCCGTCAGATGCTTGTTCCAATCGGCAATCAACCCGCCCAGAAGAAGCTGTCGGTGAAGACTATCAATAGGCGGCGCCAGACTTAACGCTCCATCAGCATGGCCGCTAAAAAGTGCCTCGTCTTCATCAAACTCGCCCAATTGTTTGATTGCGGGCAAAAGGACGCTTCGCGCGCCCAATTGATCAAGAAATGCGGATCTAAGCTCACGTGCAGCACGCCGCGTCGGCACGTAGATCGTGACTTTCGACAGCGACAGCGGGTCACCGTCATAGGAAAAACCTGGCACAAGATCGCCTTCACACAGCGCCTTTGCCAGCGTTGCCAGAAACGGTTGTCCAGGTTCAATCGTATAAACGCGTGGCTCGATGTGCTTTTCCAAATCACCGCTCTTTTTTGACCGCTATGACATGCCGGCCGTGATTGTGCTTCGTCAGCTTAACCCAATTCGCGCAGCTTGGCTTCCGCTTCCGCGAGCCCTTGCGGCGTGCCAACAGTTATCCAATGACCATCTTCCAGAATAATGCCGGATAAACGATCCCGCGCAATCGCCTGATCAAAATAAACATTGAGCGAATGCGGCTCTTTCCGACCTGGATCAAAGACAGACGGGTTATATATTGCCGCGCCGGCATAAATATAACCATCGCCATCACTGTTTTTCGCGCGCGCCAATTTACCGTCGCTCGCCATGGTAAAATCATAGCCGCCAGAATGGCCGGTTGCATCGGCAGCGCGGCATAACAAAAGCAGGATATCCATTGTGCTTTCATCAAATGCATCAATCATCCGCTGCAAAGTTGGCGTGCCATGGTCAATCCAGAATGTATCAGCGTTAAGCAAAGCAAACGGCCGGTTTCCAAGCAGCGGGAGTGCGCGCACCGTGCCGCCGCCTGTTTCCAGTATCGCATCGCTCTCGTCACTGATGATGCACTTTATGTCATCCCGCGTTTTGCAATGAGTCGTAATTTGTTCACCCAGATAATGGACATTGATAACAGCTCTCGAAATTTTGCTTTCCACCAATGTATCAAGAGCACGGTCAAGCATTGTTCTGCCGCCAACCTCAACCAAGGGCTTTGGTATTTTATCCGTTATGGGGCGCAAGCGTTTGCCAAATCCGGCAGCAAGCACCATCGCGGTATCTATTTTTTGCTCATTCATCAATAACGCCCGCTTTCACATACCATTGCCGCAGTTTGCCAAGCTGCGGGTGGGACAGAGATTGCGCCAGATAGGCACGGGTTGGCGCTTCGTATTGACGAAATCTGTGCTTGCTATCGCGAACATCAAGACGCACCCATAATCCAAGCAGCCGCGAACTTCTGAAAGCACAAAGCGTGGCAATATCCAGCCGTGATTGCTCTTCGTTAAATCCTTGCTGGTGACGACGTCTTCGCGCGCAATAGGTATTGAGAATCTCGGCTTGTAATTTTGACGGTACAATCGTGCGTGCATCCTGCATGAGTGATGCAACATCATAGGCGCCTGGACCAATAAGCGCATCCTGATGGTCGATAATGCCTATTCTATCATTGCCGGTTTTATCACCGCGCCAGATAATATTGGGCGAGTGAAAATCACGAATGATCAGATCGTTATAGCCTGATTGAAACCGCCTAAAGATGGGCGTCCAAAGTGTAAAAAGCTCATCGCGCAGCGTTTCAGAAAGATCGTTCTCTTTACCCCACCAATCAGGGAGCAGTGAAAGACCTGTTCTCATAGCGCGCTCGTCATAACGCGGTATTGTGTGGGTCTGCCCGTCCGGAAACGTCCAAACATTGTTCCATCTCTTCCCATGGATGTCTGCCAGAACTTCTACAGCAGCAAGATAACGGTCTTTTATCGGCGTATTATCATCCGTTACAATTTTTCCCTCGCCTAAATGCTCAATCAGCAGCAAACCTTGGGGCAAGTCCTGCGCATAAATTTCAGGTGCCGTGAAACCTTGCTCCCGCAACATCTCGCTGACCGCAACGAACGCACTGACTTCCTCGGAAAGATGCACAATTTGCTTATATGTCAAACCATCAAACAGCGCAGGCTCTTGCGGCAGTTTGGGCGCATCCATCAAAATGAGCGGACGTTCTTCATCATCAATATGGATAAATTCATAATTGCGTGCGGACGCATCACCTGGAAATGACGAGCGGTCAGCCTGCCCAAATCCATTGTCGGCTAAAAACGCTCGAATACGCATTGAGCGCTTTAAACGCTTCAAAAAATCCTCATTGCCTCCAATCGTCATAAGACGTGCATCCGGCTTGTTACTATCTTCTGTTAGCCGGATAACCACCAAATCAGGCGGGAGCGCTTCGGCCGCTTTGGACGGCCATTCGATGAGGGCTGCACCGGCCTCCAAAGCAGGTTCCAAGCCCAGCTCATCCAGCTCTTCGGCATCCGCAATGCGATAAAGATCGAAATGAGCAATTGCCGGTGACGTGTCATAAAGTTGCACAAGCGTGAAAGTCGGGCTTGGAACTTCTATTTTTTTGTCAAAATCACCATAGGCTGCCCGAATAACGGCGCGGGCAAATGTGGTTTTCCCCGCACCCAAATCGCCTTCCAGTGCGATACAATCCCCTGCTTTTAAAATCAGCGCGAAGTCCTGCGCAAAGCGGCTCAGCTCATCTTCATTGTTAAATTTAAGCTCAATCACTTATTCAGCTGCCACACTCACCCGCGGCGGTACATCGGGGAACTTCAAAATAACTTCTGTGCCACGTGAAGGAGAAGATTCAATCGAGACCTCACCTTCATGCAAGTCGACAAAGCTTTTCACAATCGCAAGCCCGAGACCGGCCCCGCGATTGCGGCCCCCACTTTCTGTGTGGAAACGCTCGAAAACGGTTTTCAACGCTTCAGCTTCGATACCCGGCCCTTTATCGCGTACTTTAAACACCACGCCCGTTTCTGTTTTTTCGCAGGTGAAAGTAACCGTTGATCCTTCGGGGGCAAAATCCGCCGCATTGATCAGCACATTCGACATCACTTGTTTCAAGCGTTCAGCATCAGCCACAATTGTATCGGCGTCCGGTGAAATGCGAAGCACGAGTTCAATTTTATGTGCTTCGAACCTGTCTTGAAGTGAAGCTGCAACCTCGCGCATGACCGGCGCAACGGCGACCTTTTCAAAACTGAGCTCAATGAAGCCCGCGTCGACACTCGCCAGATCCAGAATATCATCTGTTGTGTTGAGTAGCGCCTGCGAGGACTGCTCGATATGGCCGATATATTCGCGCTGTTTTTCATTCAATGTACCGATATGTTCCATGGCGATGAGGTCGGTAAAGCCCATGATACTGGTCAGCGGTGAGCGCAATTCGTAAGAAACATGTTGAATAAACCGGTTTTTCAAATGAGCCGTACGCTCCAGCGCTTCGTTGCGTTCCCGCAGCGCTTTTTCAATCTGGTCGGCCGCGGTAATATCAAGGAAAGTGATCATTGTCTGACCGTTCGGTAACGGCACAATCATCCACGACAATGTTTTATCGCCGACATTGACACGGCCGACATCACTGGCACGGTCCTCTTCAAATCCGGTTACGCTGCCCGCAAAGCCTTCCCAAGCTGATGCATCATCACCGCGCTCGGCAATTTGGCGGGCAATATCACCAATATGCGGCGGATTTTCATCATCAAAATCGCCCAGAGACCAAAGATCGCGGAAAATCGGGTTGGCAAGCTGTAAACGGCCATCTCCTTTAAACACTGCCACGCCTTCCGCCAAATGATTGAGCGTATCCCCCTGAACCCGAACCATCGTTTTGAACCGGCTTTCAAGGTCCATGCGCTCTGTCAGATTTTCAAAGACCCATGTTAAACCACCTTTGGGATGCGGGTTGGCGATCACGCGCACTGTGCGTCCGTCCGTCAGGTGCCACCAATCCTCCATCGGCTCGGTTGCGCGGAACGCACTAAGTAGTTCGTCCTTCCAGCGCCGCCATTCGGGTTGCTCCGGCAGCTTTCCTTCGGTCCGCATTCGATCGAGGAACATTGTAATATTAGGCGCTTTTTCAAGGAACGCGCTATCCAGCCCCCACAGATTTTCAAAAGCAAGATTGTGGAAGCGCAGTTTTTGACTTTCATCAAACATCGCTACAGCAGTCGTCAGCTCATCCAATGTTTCTTCGTGACTGCGGATGGTTTTTTTAAGTTCGTTTCGGGCCGCTTCAGCATCCGTCTTGTCAACGCCAATGCCTGCGCTGCCATAACTTCCGCTTGTTTCAAGCACATCGAAAACCATGCGGTCGCCGGAAACGACTGTGCTGACAGGCCCTTCAAATTTTTGCTCGCTTAGCCGCGCATCTGCAATTGCTTTAAGCGCCTGTGTGCCAAATAATTCAGCCTTACTGCTCACAACCGCTGCACTGTCTGAACAATCAACTGACCTTGCATAAGACTCATTCACCCATGCCAGCTTGCCTTGCTGGTCACGCAACCAGATCGGCATGTTTAACTCATCCATGAGCTTTTGAAACGTCTCCAGCGTGTTGATGACACGTTCGTGGGAAATAGACAGTTGCGCGTTTGCCTTGCGCTCTCTTGAAAGGTCGGAAAATCGTACAATTGCGCTGCTGCCCGATGTCCGCCCGCTCGCCTCAATCGGTGTGCCGTTATTTGTTTGAATAATTTCACAGAACGATTTTGCGTTCTGGCGCAAATCCTCAATGGAATGTTCAAGAATTGTCGCCGAGCGTGATTCCAGCCAACGCCCGAAAGCCAGAACATGGGCACGGGATGTCGGCGCGCCGGAATCAGCGTTCAAACTGCCAACAATTGTCGGTTTGCTCTCATCATTTGACCAGATAATTGCCTGCTGGCCTTCAGCGGCAGCAAGGGCCTCCAACTGGTTTAGGCGTGCTGTCAGATTGCCGACTTTGGCGCGCAGTGCCGAGTTCTGATTGACCGTGCGGCCTCTTTCTCTAATCAGCCAAAGGGCTGAAGCTAGTGCAGCAATCAAAGCGCCCGCCAGCATCGAAAACTGGGTTATCTCTAGAATATGAAGCGGAATGCCAAACAACTCCGCCTGTGGCTCAACACCGTCAATCGCATCTGTCGGCTGCGCAAAAGCACTGGTTGTGAACAAGGAAAGAAGTGAAAGGGGTACAGGTTTAAAAATAGGGCCTAGCTTGGATACAGATGCTCTTAATTTCAGCGAAAAACGAATCAGCGGCCTCTTTTTAAATGTCACGATCATCCAGCGAATCCCCCAGCGCACAGGAAAAAACCCGTGAAACCACTGTTTTTAATGCATTTTTTAAACGAAATTACGCAGACACAAAATACTCGAATCACATCAACATAGCCATCTGGGGAATCCACGAAAAGAGTCGTTTTAAAAAAGACCGGTCTGCATGTGCAAACCGGCCTGTTTTCAGGTGTTTTTGCGGTGGATTTAATGCCCTTAGATCAGGGCAAAAATCCTCTTAATAGCGGTAGTGTTCCGGCTTGTACGGGCCTTCAGGGGTAACGCCAATATAATCGGCCTGTTCTTTCGACAGTTCGGTCAATTTTGCGCCGATTTTCGTCAAGTGCAGACGGGCTACTTTTTCGTCCAGATGTTTCGGCAAAATGTAGACTTCGTTTTTATACTTTTCGCCATTGGTCCAAAGCTCGATCTGCGCCAGCACCTGGTTGGTAAATGAAGCAGACATTACGAATGACGGGTGACCTGTTGCGTTGCCAAGGTTAAGCAAACGGCCCTGAGACAAGAGGATCATACGGTTGCCCGAAGGCATTTCGTACATATCAACCTGATCCTTGATGTTTGTCATTTTCAGATTTTTCAGATTGGCGACCTGAATTTCATTATCAAAGTGACCAATATTGCCAACGATGGCCATATCTTTCATTTCACGCATATGTTCGATGCGGATAATGTCTTTATTGCCTGTTGTTGTGATGAAGATATCAGCGTCTTTTACGCTGTCTTCGAGTGTTGTGACCTCATAGCCGTCCATTGCCGCCTGCAATGCGCAAATCGGGTCAACTTCTGTCACTTTAACGCGCGCACCAGCGCCGCTCAATGATGCAGCAGAGCCTTTGCCAACATCGCCATAGCCGCACACAACGGCTGTTTTACCGGCCATCATCGTATCGGTTGCACGGCGGATGCCGTCGACCAGTGATTCCTTACAGCCATATTTGTTATCAAATTTTGATTTGGTAACAGAATCGTTCACGTTGATGGCAGGGAAAGGCAACTGGCCTTTCTTATGAAGTTCGTAAAGACGGTGCACACCGGTTGTTGTTTCTTCCGACACACCTTTAATTTCTTCGCGTGTTTTGGTGAAGAAGCCCGGAGTTTCAGCCATGCGTTTTTTGATTTGCGCAAAAATCGCCTCTTCTTCTTCAGAAGTCGGTGTTTCGATCAGATCTGTTTCTCCGGCCTCAACGCGCGCGCCGAGCAAAATATACAGTGTCGCATCGCCGCCATCGTCGAGAATCAGATTTGCACCCTCAGGGAACATGAAAGAACGGTCCAGATAATCCCAGTGTTCAACCAAAGTTTGGCCTTTGATCGCAAAAACAGGAACGCCGGAGGCGGCAATCGCGGCCGCAGCATGATCCTGAGTGGAGAAAATATTACATGAAGCCCAGCGCACATCGGCACCCAATGCAGTCAGTGTTTCAATCAACACTGCAGTCTGGATTGTCATATGAAGCGAACCGACGATACGTGCGCCTTTAAGCGGTTTGGAATCGCCAAATTCTTCACGCAGCGCCATAAGACCCGGCATTTCAGTTTCAGCAATGTCCAGCTCTTTGCGGCCAAAATCAGCCAGGTTGATATCTTTTACGATGTAATCGTGCTCGGCCATGAGGTCCGTCTCCGAAATTATGTGAGAAATGTATGTATGTTTTGACGCCTCTTTATCAGAGACATCAATCAAGTACAACGGCGACATAAAGAAATGTTTATGTCTCGATATGGTTAGTCATTTTCGCCGAATTTATCGGCAATAAGCGCCTCGATGGCTGACATGGCCTGTTTTGCGTCTGGCCCTGCGGTTGAAACCTCAATCTGGCTTCCCTGACTGGCCGCGAGCATCATCAATCCCATAATCGACGTACCGCCGACATTAGTGTCATCCTTTGAAACGATCACCTTGACGTCGAATTCTTCCACTGTCTGGACAAATCTGGCCGATGCGCGGGCATGTAGCCCTTTTTTATTTTGTATTGTGAGTGTTTTGCTTATCGGTGCAGACATCTATTTTCCCGCCAGAACCTGGCTGGCGACATTGATATACTTTTTCCCCGCCTCGCTGGCGCAGGAAATAACGACGTCGATCTCTTTTGTTTCACGCACTTTTGCCAGTTTGATAAGCATTGGCAGGTTCATGCCTGCGATAATTTCAACCTTACCCGGCTCCATCAACGAGATGGCCAGATTGGACGGCGTACCACCAAACATATCGGTTACAACCACCACGCCGCCACCGCTATCAACTGCTTCAATCGCAGCGATTATGTCACTGCGACGTTGCTCCATATCGTCGTCCGCTTCGATGCAGATTGTTTCAAATTGTTCCTGAGCCCCAACGACATGCTCGACAGCCTTTTTAAATGCAGCCGCAATCTCGCCGTGCGATACTAAAACAATACCGATCATTGATCGTGATTTCCCGTCATCGGCCCATCATCAGCCGGAATTTTTACATCCAGTATGTTGAGCAGTAAATTTCGAAAATGACAAGTCTTATCCGCCGTTAACGTTAAACCCATAGAGGAATATCGAGCGCGGCAAAAACGGCATTGGCCGCGGCATCCAAATTTGCGGTCGAAAGATGAAGCTTCTTCAATTCATAATCACCGATCTTTTCATATTGCGCGTCCCAGTAGCGCACTACATCCTTTTCCTCGCCAAGCTGAATGCAAAGCACGATCTCGGCGCTGTGAAAAACCTGCTCTCGCTCGACTATACCAAACCCGCGGATTTCAATTTTACCCCTAAGTGCAGGCGGTACATAGCCGATTAATTGCCCCTGTTCCTCTTCCAAAAGCGTTTGATCATCGCTGATAATATGAGCCGATAAGTCCGCAGCGCGGCAGCGGCGGTATAGATGCAGCATAAGCGACGTTTTTCCAGACCCAGAAGGCCCCATTATCAGAACGCCCTTTGCTTCAATTTCAATCAGACTGGCATGAATGTTCTTTGGTAACCCTGTCATTGCGGGGCTATTCACACGGCAGACAAAGAATAAAACGGGCACCGGCGGTCCCGTCTTTACCGGTGTCCGGTTGAATATTCTCAGCAATCAATGTGCCGCCATGCGCCTCAGCGATCTGACGGGAAATGGATAAGCCAAGCCCGGAATTTTTGCCAAATTCATCCGCGCCCGGTCGATCGGTATAGAAGCGTTTGAAAATCGTTTCGGTATTTTCAGCTCTTATACCCGGCCCATTGTCTTCAACACGCACTTCGATATGGTCTTTTTTATGCGTCAGAAATACTCTGATTTCCCCGCCAACCTCAGGAATAAAGCTGCGCGCATTTTCAATCAGATTCGTAATAACCTGACCAAGACGCGATTCATTGCCCGGGACCGTATAGCTGTCAGTTCCGGTCGGGAGTTTGGCAATCTTCAGATCAACATTCATTTCGCCCAAGTGTCCCTGATCGAATATGGACACCATATTTTTAAGCAGTTGCTCAAGATCGACAGGCTGGGCATCTTCACGAACAAGTTCGGCATCAAGGCGCGATGCATTTGAAATGTCGGTGATCAGCCGATCAAGCCGGCGCACATCATGTTCAATAACGTCCAGAAGGCGGTCGCGCATCGCGTCATTTTTCACCATAGGCAGTGTTTCCACGGCACTGCGCAATGAGGTCAACGGATTTTTAAGTTCGTGGCTGACATCTGCCGCGAAACTCTCGATGGCGTCGATCCTGCCGTAAAGTGATTGCGTCATGTCGCGCAATGCAACCGATAAATTGCCGATCTCATCCTGACGATCGGAGAAATCCGGAATTTCTTCACGCGCCTTGATGGATTTACGCACACGCACAGCACCGGCGGACAAACGGCGCAGCGGATTGGCAATTGTACTGGCCAGAAGCATCGATAAAATAATGTTCACCATCACAGCCACGACAAAAACACGGAACATGGCGGTGCGCTCTGCCGCTACGATCTTATCAATGTCACCGCCCTGCGTGGACAATTGAAGGACACCAAGAACAGCGCGAAAGCGCTGGACCGGCACCGCAACTGAAACAATCATTTCACCTTGTTCGGATACGCGAACAATCTGGCTGCGCCCGCCGGTTAGTGCACCCATGACTTCCGGATATAAGGCACCTGTACCGCCCGGCTGCTCGCGGTAGACCGGTAAATCGCGACGGACAAAAAAGTTTTCGAAGTAGTTTTTCACCCTGTCAAACAATGACAGTTCCGGCATATCGATCGGGTCAAGCTCGTAGCGCAGAATTTGTCCGCGGGAATATAGATGGCGTGAGTCCAAAATCAGATTGGCATCGCGATCGTAAATACGTGCACGAGTACGCGTCGGCGAGATCAGTCTGCGCAGGACAGGGGCAACACGCTCCGGGTTGATAGGGAAATCAAGATTATCAAGGCCGTCAACTTTCGGCACAATACTTTCGCCTGCTTCCAGCTCCAGCAATTTTTCCGGATCAATCAGAATGGCATTGGTTTCAACGCTTGCCGATGCGGCAATAGCGCCGGAGATGATTTCGCCCTGCGTCATCAGGCTTTCAACGCGCGCATCAATCAAACCATCCCGAAACTGGTTGAGGTATAAGATACCCGACATCAGCAAGGCCAATGCCGCCAGATTCAAAATTAAGATACGGCGGGTTATGCTGGAAAAAAACAAATGGCCGAAGATACGGCGCATAGGCCGCAATATGGGTGCAAAAAAACGGCGCAGCGGCCTTGCACCGCTGCGTTTCTTCACTGTCTGAATGTGATCTGTGTCAACAGACATCCATTCTCCAAGATCAACCTCTTAATGAGAGGCGATCAGCCGGTCAGGCAGCCATTTCCCGAAAACGATAGCCGACGCCATAGAGCGTCTCAATCATTTCGAAGTCATCGTCTACCTGTTTAAATTTTTTGCGCAGACGCTTTATATGGCTGTCTATGGTCCGGTCATCAACGTAAACCTGATCATCATAGGCCGCATCCATCAACGCATCACGGCTTTTAACAACACCGGGGCGCTGGGCCAAGGCAAACAAAATCAGAAACTCCGTCACAGTTAATGTAACCGGCTTGTCTTTCCATTCGCAGGTATGGCGTTCCTGATCCAGCACCAGATGCCCGCGCACCAGACTTTGCGCGCCTCCTGATTCGCCGGGCTTAAGCTGAACTTCGCGCGCCGCCGATCTGCGAAGGATGGCTTTAACACGTTCGATTAGCAGACGCTGTGAAAACGGTTTTGTTATAAAATCGTCCGCGCCCATCTTCAGACCAAACAGCTCGTCGATCTCATCATCTTTCGAGGTCAGAAAAATGACAGGTATATCGGACTTCTGACGCAAGCGGCGCAGCAGTTCCATACCGTCCATACGCGGCATCTTGATATCAAATATCGCCAGATTCGGCGGCTTTGCCAAAATACCCTCTAGCGCTGACGCACCATCGGTATAGGTTTCCACGCGATAGCTTTCAGCTTCCAAGGCGATGGAAACGGACGTTAAAATATTGCGGTCATCATCGACCAACGCGATCGTCTGCACTGGATAGTTCTCCCCAACCATGGAGCGTTATCCCTTCACTCAATGAATTAGTCACTGGGTGGGTAAAACGCTCAAACTCCGTTCAAATTGTGGCACACATAAAAATCGATGTCATGCAATACAACCTTTCATTGTGAATTACCTTATCACGCGCGTCACTATGTCTGACACAGGCAAAATCCGGCTTCCCTTAAGAAACATGCTTAACGCAACGGCAATTTCAACAGATTTTAAACGATTGAAACGATTTTTAAATTTTTAAAACGATTAAACATTTGAGATAATTTGGCAATTCTGTTTGGAACGTCAAATCGCTCCGCAATAATGCGCAGCGCTTCGCTTTGTTTTAGAAAGCGTGTTTGAAACGACAAATTAATCGGTGCAATTATGAAAACTCATGGCATATTCAATAAAAGCCACAGCGTGAAGGAAAATGGAATTACAGGCGCTTCTGTATCCTATTATAACCTGACTGAAGCTGCGCTTTATGAGTATGCTATCCGCCGCGGCGAAGCTGAAATATCGGCACATGGCGCGCTTGTTGCCAAAACCGGTGAACATACCGGCCGTTCAGCCAAGGACAAATTCGTTGTTAAAGACGGCATCGTTGATGACTCCATTTGGTGGGACAACAACAAGCCAATGACACCTGAGGCGTTCAATACGCTTTACAATGACATGCTTGCGCATACACAGGATGCGGAGCTTTTTGTGCAGGACCTTATCGGCGGCGCGGATGATGATCATAATATCAAAGCACGTGTTATTACCGAACAGGCATGGCACTCGCTGTTCATCCGCAATCTACTGATTCGTCCGGACCGCAAATCGCTGCCGGAATATGTTTCACAAATGACGATTATCAATCTGCCGTCATTTAAGGCTGACCCTGAAAAACACGGCTGCCGCTCTGAAACCGTGATCGCCATTGATTTAACGCGTATGATCGTTCTGATCGGCGGCACTTCCTATGCCGGTGAAATGAAAAAATCAGTATTTACCGCGCTAAACTACCTGCTGCCTGCAAAAGGCGTTATGCCGATGCATTGCTCCGCCAATGTTTCTAAGGAAGGTGACGCGGCTGTCTTTTTCGGTCTTTCCGGTACCGGTAAAACGACGCTTTCGGCCGATCCAGCACGCACATTAATCGGTGATGATGAACATGGTTGGGGGCCGAACGGCATCTTCAATTTTGAAGGCGGGTGCTATGCAAAAGCCATTCGTCTTTCCGAAGAGGCCGAGCCGGAAATTTTCTCTACAACACGTCGTTTCGGCACTGTTATGGAAAATGTTGTTCTTGATGAGAACCGCGTTCCGGATTTCGACGACAGTTCGCTTGCTGAAAATTCGCGTATTGCCTACCCGCTTCACTTCATTCCCAATGCAAGCGAAAGCGGCAAGGCGGGCAACCCAAAAAACATCATCATGCTGACAGCCGATGCTTTTGGCGTTATGCCGCCCATTGCCAAGCTGACACCGGCGCAAGCGATGTATCATTTCCTTTCCGGTTACACAGCTAAAGTTGCCGGTACCGAGAAAGGTGTGACAGAACCCGAAGCAACATTTTCGACATGTTTCGGTGCACCGTTCATGCCGCGCCATCCATCAGCCTATGGCAATTTGCTGCGTGAGCTCATTGCCGAGAACGGCGTTAATTGCTGGCTGGTCAATACCGGCTGGACTGGCGGCGCTTACGGTATTGGTAACCGTATGCCGATTAAGGCAACCCGCGCCTTGTTGGCTGCCGCTCTGAATGGCGATCTGGACGGAGCTGAGATGCGGATTGACCAGAACTTTGGTTTTGCGGTGCCTGTCAATGTCGCTGGTGTGGACAGCAAAATCCTGAACCCGCGCGAAACATGGGCCGATAAACAGGCTTATGATGAACAGGCTGCAAAACTTGCTCACATGTTCCGCGAAAATTTCGAGAAGTTCTCCGACCATGTAGATCTTGAGGTCAATGATGCAGCGCCTCGATTTCTCCAAGCCGCAGAATAACCGGACCTAATTTGCTAAACTACAAGACGGTGCAGCGATGCGCCGTCTTTCTTGTGTTTTATCATTGCCTGCGCAATATAAAAGCATGTCGGAAAAACTGCTCACCATAGACCTTCAATTTTCATCGCTTGATGAAGAAGAGATGCGCGCGCGCAGCGCAGCTTTCGCGAAAGATTTGGCGCGCCGCAGAACTGTTCGCGATTATGCACCGGCAACCGTTGATCGTGAGATCATTGAAAATTGTATTCGCGCGGCAGGCACGGCACCTTCAGGGGCCAATCAGCAGCCATGGCATTTTGTGGCAATCAATGATCCCAAGATCAAAAGCGCTATTCGCGAAGCGGCCGAAGAGGAAGAACGTGCATTTTATGCAGGCCGCGCCGGAGAAGAGTGGTTAAGTGCCCTTGCGCATTTAGGCACCGACGACAACAAGCCGTTCCTAGAAATCGCACCCTGGCTGATCGCTATTTTTGCCGAACGTTATTCAGTTGACGACGAAGGTAACCGCGTAAAAAACTACTATGTGCCGGAATCTGTTGGTATCGCCACAGGGTTTTTAATTGCTGCACTTCACCAATCCGGTTTGGCAACATTAACTCACACGCCCGCTCCCATGAGCTTTCTGTCCAAAGTGTGCAAAAGACCGGATAATGAAAAGCCGGTGATATTGCTGGTCGTCGGCTATCCGGCTGAAAAAACCCGCGTTCCGGATATCCAGCGCAAGCCGCTTGATCAAATCACGACATGGCTGGAAGCTGACAGCGACCTGAAATGAGTGTCAGTGATCTTGAAGTAAAACCCAACAAGATCTTGCCCGGCTGGTCCATGACGGAGAGTTTTGTTCTTGCTGGCGGTCCCGGCGGGCAAAATGTCAATAAGGTCGCAACCGCCGTTCAATTGCGGTTCAACGCGGTCGCCGTGCAAAATCTTTTTACCGATCGCCAATATAAGCAATTGCTGAAAATTGCCGGAAGCAAGGCAACCAAGAACGGCGAAATTCTTATCGAGGCATCGAAGTTCCGCTCTCAGGATCGCAACCGCGAAGATGCGCGCGAACGGCTCAAAGAACTTGTATTAAAAGCGCTTGAACCACCGCCGCCGCCGCGAAAGAAAACGAGGCCCACGCGCGGATCGGTGGAAAGAAGGCTGAAAGCCAAGGCAGGGCGCAGCCAAATCAAGAAAAACCGCGGTGCGGTATCAACTGACGAATAAGCGGTGATTTGATAGGAACAAAAGTTCTCAGCGATTGTTCTCTGTTTAGATAACAGGAGAACAATCATGTCAGATATTGAAAAGACAAAAGCCGATCCGGAAGCCGCATTTTGGGAAGAGATTGATGATCTTCACTCGGTTATGCTGGGCGTTGATACGGCCGGGCAACATATGCAGCCTATGGCCCCGATGGCAGCAGCAGACACCAAAACAATCTGGTTTTTCACAAATAAGGAAACTGATCTGGCCAAATCAGTTGCCAGCGCCAAATCTGCACAAATGTGCGCCGTTAATTCAAATGACGGATTTTACGCCTGTGTTTCCGGTACGCTGGAAGCAACCATGGATCGAGACATTGTCGAGCGTTTCTGGTCTCCAGTTGTTGCCGCTTGGTTTAAAGACGGCAAGGACGATGACGATTTAATATTGCTCAAGTTCAAACCGGATGCTGTTTCACTGTGGAAGGCATCGGACTCTTCACTTAAATTCGGATGGGAAATTGCCAAAGCAAATTTGACAGATTCGCTGCCCGATATGGGCATCCAGACAGAATTTAAAATTAGCGGCGGTGCCGTCTAGTACTACCACCTGTCAAAAAGCGGCGCGGTGACATACATTAGCTGCTGATTATAAGCTGATGAATGTTACCGTCCGTCCACAGACCCGCGACACTGGAGAATAAATGCAGCCGCCGCTCCCTGATGGTATTATTCATCTTCCCATGTGTCTGAGTGCTGAAGAGCAAAACGCACTCCTAGAAGACATTCGCGCAATCGTCGCCGAAGCACCGCTTTATACGCCGCGCATGCCAAAAACAGGCAAGCCCATGAGTGTACGCATGACGAATTGCGGCAGCTTGGGGTGGGTAACCGACAAGGAAAACGGCTATCGTTACCAGGACACCCATCCTTTTACCGGTAAATCTTGGCCGGCAATACCTGACAGGCTATTGGCTCTTTGGGAGGAACATTCCAGCTATCCGCACCCGCCCGAAGCATGTCTCATCAATTTTTATGAGCAAGGCGCAAAGATGGGTTTGCATCAGGACAAAGATGAAGCCAACTTCGATGCGCCGGTTCTTTCCGTCTCGCTGGGCGATGACTGCCTGTTTCGCATCGGCGGATCAAGCCGCGGCGGACCGACAAAATCAATCCGGCTTTCTTCCGGTGATGTTATCATTTTGGGCGGCGAGGGACGGCTGAATTATCACGGCGTTGATAAGATTTACCCGAACACATCGCCATTGCTCAAAAATGGCGGCCGCATCAATTTAACATTAAGACGTGTTACGTCATTGTAATTTACAGCTTTCGCAACAGCACGGATTCAATGAGATGGTCCGATCCTTTACGCAGGATCAAATCAGCGCGGGGGCGTGTCGGTAAAATATTCTCGCGCAAATTGCGCAGGTTGATATTTTGCCAAAGACCTTCCGCAATGGCCCTTGCTCCATCAACAGACATTTTGGAATAGCGGTGGAAGAATGATTCAGGGTCCTGAAAAGCGGTGTCACGAAGCCGCATGAAACGATCCACATACCAGCGGTGAATCAATTCATCGTCGGCATCAATATAGATCGAAAAATCAAAAAAATCAGATACGAACGGCACCGCCCGCCCGTCGGCAGGCAGTGGATTAACCTGCAAAACATTGATGCCTTCGAAAATCAGAATATCGGGCTGATTGATAACCTGTTTTTCATCGTCGATCACATCATAAACAAAGTGGGAATAAAGCGGTGCTTCAACATTGGGCGTACCTGCTTTGATTGCCGAAAGAAAACGTAGCAAAGCGCCAACATCATAGCTTTCCGGAAAGCCCTTGCGCTCCATCAAGCCGCGCTCACGCAACATAGCATTGGACATTAAGAACCCGTCCGTTGTCACCAGATCAACCTTCGGGCTGTTCGGCCAGCGGCTCAAAAGCTCCTTTAGAACACGTGCCGTTGTTGATTTACCAACGGCAACAGAACCCGCAATGCCGATAATGAAAGGGGTTTTGTTCACATTCGAGACATTGAGAAAGCGCTTTCGCTGCTCAAATATGGATTGGGAAGCTTCAACATGGGCATAAAGCAAACGCGACAAAGACAGATAAATCCGTCGTACTTCTTCAAGATCGACCGGATCATTGAGAGAGCGCAGACGGCGGATTTCATCTTCGCTTAAAGTCAGCTTTGTGTCCGCGCGAAAGCCAGCCCATTGTTCTGCAGAAAACAATCGATAAGGCGACCAGTCTTCACCCGTAAGCTGGTCAATCACCTCTTCATCATGTGCACGCTGTAATTCGGCACTTAATTTTCCGACCGTCTGGTCCATATTTTTACCAGTCTCTGACGAGGCGCCATTATTGCGATCGGGATGCCTTTTCCGCGATTCCGCTTTGCTGCGTTCGCCTTGCCAATTCTTCAAGGACAGTGTCGATTTTAACGCCTCGAACGTGAAGCACAACCAATAAATGATAAAGCAAATCAGCACTTTCGCCGACCAGCGCTTCGTCTGTCTCTTTCAAAGCGGCGATTACGGTTTCAAATGCTTCTTCACCCAGTTTCTTGGACGCTTTTTCAACGCCGCCCGAAACCAGCTTGGCCGTCCATGAAGAACCGTCTTTTACATCGGCGCGCGAAGAAATAATTTCCTCTAAGTCCTGTAATGAGAATGTGCTCATGATGACACCACCGGATCAAGCCGGACATTTACACCCGCATTCGCCATAAATTGTTTGGCTTCCTGAATGGTGTATGTCCCGAAATGGAAAATGGATGCGGCAAGAACGCCAGTGGCATGGCCTTCGCGCACACCATCGACAAGATGCTGCAATTCGCCAACACCGCCCGATGCAATCACCGGCACGCGAACAGCATCGGCGACCGCACGCGTGAGCGGCAAATTATATCCGATTTTGGTGCCGTCACGATCCATCGAAGTGAGCAGGATTTCGCCTGCGCCCAATTCTGTTACCTTGCGCGCAAATTCAACCGCATCGATGCCGGTGGCTGTGCGTCCCCCGTGGGTGAAAATTTCCCAGCGCGGCTCTTCGCCTTCACTGTGAACCGCTTTGGCATCAATCGCCACGACGATGCACTGATTGCCGAATTTATCCGCAGCTTCGGCAACCAGTTCAGGCCGGTTCACTGCGGCTGTGTTGATAGATACTTTATCAGCGCCGGCCAAAAGTAGTTTGCGCACATCTTCAACCGCCCGCACACCGCCTCCAACGGTCAGCGGCATAAAGCACTGCTCGGCTGTGCGTGAAACAACGTCGTAAATGGTTTCCCGATTGTCAGATGACGCAGTGATGTCGAGAAAGCAAAGCTCGTCCGCACCGGCGGCATCATAGGCTTTGGCTGCCTCAACCGGATCGCCTGCGTCTATCAGATCAACGAAGTTGACCCCTTTAACGACACGCCCGTCCTTTACATCAAGGCATGGAATTATGCGGGATTTGAGGCTCATCTTCATATTTGCCTTTTTGTTCTTAGTCGTTAATATTTTGAGTTGTGCACGATACTCACGATAGCGACTACATCTTTTATGCGGACGAAAGCGGCGATCACTCACTCACCTCTATTGATCCTCAATATCCAGTTTTTGCACTATCATTATGCATGTTCAAAAAAAGTACATACTGTCGATCTGTAGTTCCAAACTTTCAGAGATTGAAATTTGACTATTTTGGGCATGATGCAATTGTTTTACATGAACACGATATTCGAAAACAAAATGGCCCCTTTAAAATTCTAACTAATGCTAATATCCGCTCTCGGTTTCTAAATGATCTCTCAATATGCTTGGAAAAAAGTTCGTTTAAAATATTTGGGGTCGTAATATTAAAAAATGAACTTACCAGTGATTTTTTCCCTGAAAATCCATACTCTTTATCCCTGAAAATAACCTTACAGCAAGCTTATCTGTTTTTAAAACGAAGAAAACAAGAGCAGATGCGAACGCATTTCATTTTTGAAAAACGAGGAGCAAAAGAAGATACTGAGCTGGAATTAGAATTTCGTCGTATTGTAGGAGGTGTGAATGATATAGGCGTTAAATTCGAATCTTTTGAAATTCACTTTAGTGACAAAAAATCCAATTCAACTGGTATGCAAATCGCTGATCTCACAGCACGCCCTCTAGGACTAAGTATATCCAGACCCCATCAAGCTAACAGGGCATTTGAAATCGTAGCCTCAAAAATCTTCAAAAGTAAAAAGTTCTCTTTTCCATCTCGCGGCATATATACGCCATAAAAGCGAAAGGCTCCGGATACTCCAGAGCCAAGCGCCGACCGGGAAACCCCAATCCATTTGGTGAAAAGATACACTTACAAATCAAAAATGTCAAGTGTTATCAATGCTTTAATTACAAAGCTAAGTGATTCAATTTACTAACTAATTTATAAACCAACGATAAATCACAATAAAAATACCATTCAAACTTCCGACCCTCTGCCTTCACCGCGCAAAACACGAAGCGCTTCAGCCGGATCAATGCGGCCGTCATAAAGTGCACGTCCGGAAATCGCCCCTTCCAGCTTTTGCGCATCGGGCATAGTCATGCGCACAATATCAGCCATGGATGCCAAGCCGCCTGATGCGATCACCGGAATTGAAACGTGATCGGCAAGGGCAATGGTTGATTCCCAATTGATGCCGGTCAGCACACCATCGCGGTCAATATCTGTATAGATAATGGCTGCAACGCCTGCACCTTCGAAGCGTTCGGCCATTTCCATTATGCCAAGTTCGTATGCTTCGGCCCAGCCTTCAACGGCGACCTTGCCGCCCTTGGCATCAATACCAACGGCAATTTTACCGGGAAACTTTTTGCAGGCTTCGACCACCAGATCAGGATCACGAACCGCGACGGTTCCCAAAATAACCCGCGACAGGCCTTTGGATAGCCAGCTCTCAATATGATCAAGATTGCGAATACCGCCGCCAAGCTGAACCGGATTTTTTGTTGCCTTTAAAATTTCTTCAACGGCCGCGCCATTAACGCTCTGGCCTTCAAAGGCACCATTGAGATCAACAACATGCAGCCATTCAAAACCCGCATTTTCAAATTCGGCAGCCTGCGCCGCCGGACTGTCATTATAGATCGTTGCCTGATCCATATCGCCAAGCTTGAGTCGGACGCATTGTCCGTCTTTTAAATCGATCGCCGGGAAAAGAATTTTACGGGCCATATATCAAGGCTTCCATTTTAAAAAATTAGCGATCAAAGCCAGCCCCAAAAGCTGGCTTTTTTCAGGGTGAAACTGAGTACCGAACATATTGTCGCGCACAACGGCGGCTGTTATCGGACCGCCATAGTCAGCCGTTGCAACGACATCTTCCTTATTATCAGCCGCTAAATGGTATGAGTGCACAAAATAAGCATGAAGACCATCGGCGCCGGTATGGATACCCTCAAACAGCGGATGCTTACTTGTAAGAGTGATCGTATTCCAGCCGATTTGGGGAATGCGTAAATCGGGTTTGTCCGGTGTCATTTCTTTGACATCGCCTTTGATCCAATCAAAACCCGATGTTGTTGTTTTCTCCAAGCCCCGTGTGGCCATTAACTGCATACCCACGCAGATGCCGAAGAATGGACGCGCTTTGTGGATGACGGCTGTGTCTATCGCATCGCGCATACCGGGCACAGCGGCCAGGCCTGCCGCACAGTCGGCATAAGCACCAACGCCCGGCAGAACAATCCGGTCAGCCGTGGCAACGATATCGGCATCATTGGTCAAAATGATATCGGCGTCGATTTGCGCTTCGCGCGCTGCGCGCTCAAAACTTTTGGTCGCAGAGCGTAAATTGCCCGACCCGTAATCAATGATCGCAACCTGCATCATTTTTTCCCGCTAAATCCAAATATCAGATCATTCGCGTCTTGCGCGTTTTTCGGTGCTTCATATGGGCGTGTGCTTTTATAGACAAGTGGCGTTTCATCTTTTGGAGACTGCCGCAATGCAAATTTCAGCTCGGCTTCTTCCCGGCTCTCTGCATCTATGACACCCACCTGCCGATACCCTTTGCGTATAAGAGCGCCAATGCGCCAGCCCGTTCCTTCCAAGGCGACAAAGAGACCAGCAAGAATGTTAAGCGGTACCAAAGTAAATGAATGTTCGCCCGCAATTAAGGCGAGTGCCGTCAACACACATATGAATATGATGGCCGCAAACCAAAGCCGGTGCCAAAGCAACCAGAAAAACGGAAAGGCAAGTGCGAGAATGGAAAAATGATCGTGCACAAACTCTGTACGTTCCGAAAAACGTACAGGCGCACCATCATTATGCAGAACAACGAAACTCGTCATTTCATGTCCATTTCAACTTAGCCGTTTAACGTGCCTTTTGTAGACGGTATGGCATCAGCCTGACGCGGATCAATTTCCAAGGCTGTACGCAATACACGCGCCACCGCTTTGAAACATGTTTCGGCGATGTGGTGACTGTTTGCCGCATAATGGTTTCTTATATGCAGCGTAATACCGGCATGTTGTGAAAAGGCCTGAAAAAATTCACGCACCAATTCGGTATCGAATGTGCCGATTTTTGATGCGGTAAATTCAACGTTCCAGACAAGAAAAGGCCGGCCGGATACATCAATTGCCGCAGAAGTCAGCGCTTCATCCATCGCCAGATCCAAGGAAGCATAACGGGTAACACCGCGGCGGTCGCCAAGCGCTTTGTTGACCGCCTGACCCAGAGCAATACCGCAATCTTCAACAGTGTGGTGATCATCGATATGCAGATCGCCTTTGGCGCTCACATTCATATCAACCAGTGAATGTCGCGATAGTTGCTCAAGCATATGATCAAAGAAACCAACGCCGGTTTCAATCGTGTTTTTTCCCGTACCGTCAAGATCGACAGAAACAGAAATATCAGTTTCATTTGTCTTGCGGCTGATTTTTGCTATGCGCGCACTCATATTGGCAGTCCTAATCTGTTACAAAACGCTCTTACCAAGGCTTTACAGCAAATACCAGCGCTCTGATTTGCAATCATTTTTACAGTCATTACATATCGGCTAACACAATTTCGATTGAGGAATAGATAATGACAACAATCGTCGCAGTACGAAAAGAAGGCAAAGTCGTCGTCGCCGGTGACGGACAAGTCAGTTTGGGTCAAACCGTAATGAAGGGAAACGCCCGCAAGGTAAGGCGTATCGGTAAAGACGGCAATGTCATCGCCGGATTTGCAGGCGCTACCGCCGATGCCTTTACATTGCTTGACCGGTTAGAGCGCAAGCTCGAACAATATCCCGACCAGCTTATGCGCGCTGCCGTCGAGCTTGCCAAGGACTGGCGGACAGACAAATATCTGCGCAATCTTGAGGCGATGATGATTGTCGCTGACAAGTCTGCCACATTATGTGTCACCGGAAACGGCGATGTGCTGGAGCCGGAACATGGTGTGATGGCCATCGGTTCAGGGGGCAATTATGCTTTGGCCGCAGCCCGGGCACTGCATGATACCGATCACGATGCTGAAGAAGTTGCGAAACGGGCAATGAAAATTGCGGCGGAAATTTGCGTCTACACCAATGATGGTCTGGTGCTGGAAAGTCTGGATGCAGAAACCTGATCCCGACATCAATTTCCGGCCCGTCACGCATCATGATTTGACGATGCTGCGCGGGTGAATGGCGCAGCCGCATTGGCAGGAATGGTGGGGCGAGATGGAAGAAGAAATCGGCTTTATAAAGGAAATGATTGACGGCACCGATACGACACGTCCGTTTATCTTCCAGCTTGATGGAAAAGACAGCGGATATATTCAGTATTGGATCATTGGCGACAATCTGGTTGAGCCTTGGCTTTCACAAACACCATGGATAAAACTTGTCCCACCGCAGAGTATCGGTGTTGATATGGGTATTGCCGATTTACCGAACTTATCAAAAGGGATAGGCACGAAGGTGCTCATAGCTTTTATCGCTGAACTGCGTGACAACGGGTTTAACGAGATTCTTATTGACCCGTCATTGGACAATAAACGTGCTATTCGCGCCTATGAAAAAGCCGGATTTCGACCCATAAACTCGCTATTGGGTAAAACCGGTGAAACCTATCTCATGCGTCATGAAAGACAATAAATGCTGACACAAACCCATCTTGATACGGCGGTGAAGCGCGGCATTATTAACACGGCGCAACAAGCTGATCTTATCTCTTTGGCGCTTGAAAGCGAAGACGATCCCTCGAACGAGGGGACAGGAGAGACGCCGGTTGCCGGTGCCGACGAAGATCTGCGGCTTGTTGGCGGCGGGAATGATTTATTCGTTACCGTTGGTATCTTGATGCTGTTTTCCGGCGTCGGCTTCGTCTTGCAAACATGGCTTGGCAACAATCAGATGATCCGCGCCGCGCTGATGGCCGTTTTGCTGTGGCTGGTTGCCGAATTCGTCACTCGCCAATTCCGGATGAAGCTATCATCGACCGTGCTTGGCCTCGGGTTTTTGGGCTATACATCGGCAATAATAGGACTTTATATCTGGGATGTGCTTGATCTGGCAAAGCTTGCTGATAATCCGCAACTGGCTTTTGGATTGCGGCCCACGATCGGCTCTTATGGCAGCGCATTCTTTGGCGGCATTGCAGTAATCTCTGTTCTTTATTTCTGGCGTTTTCGGGTTCCGATCATGTCGGCTGCGATTGCGATCAGCCTTACCGGCCTCGCATTTCTTTGGACTTTTCTATACTTTTACGACGGTGTCACAGACGGCCGTGTCCAACTGCCGACCATTGAACAGATACCTTTGATTTTAGAACGGGCACTGATGATGCCGCTCATCTGCGGCATTATCGTGTTTTGCACTGCGGTTTATTTTGACTTGCGAGACCGCGAACGTTCAACGGTTTGGTCGGATTGCGCGTTCTGGCTGCATGTAATTTCCGCGCCTTTGCTTGTGCATCCGCTGTTTATTCTGGCCACCGGTCAGGATGTTGTGCTGGGTAAAATCGAGCCCGGTATGACAGCATCAATCATGTTGGGCCTTTTGATCAGTGTGTTTGTCTATGTGGCCTTGGCCATTGACCGGCGCTCACTGCTTATTCCAACGCTGGCCTATTTTGGCTCGCTTGGTGTTTATTACATGATAGAAACAACGGCGAACTCAACAGGCCTGCCGCCCTTGGCGCTAATATTGCTGGTGATCGGTTTGCTTGTCATCATGTTCGGTGCGGGCTGGCAACGTATCCGCGCCTTGATTGTAAGGCCAACGCTCCCCACATCGTTGATCAATAAACTACCACCAATCAGAGTGTAAATTTTATGAGTGTATATTCTCCACGCGAAACGGTTTCAGAACTTGATCGCCACATTATCGGCCAAAAAGATGCCAAACGCGCGGTCGCAATTGCCTTGCGTAACCGTTGGCGCCGTCTGCAACTGGATGGTGATCTGCGCGAAGAGGTTATGCCTAAAAACATTCTTATGATCGGACCGACCGGTGTGGGTAAAACAGAAATCTCACGCCGTTTGGCCAAGCTTGTCGGTGCGCCATTTGTCAAAATTGAAGCCACCAAATTTACCGAGGTCGGTTATGTGGGCCGTGATGTAGAACAAATCATCCGTGATCTTGTCGAAATCGGTATCGGATTGGTGCGCGAGAAAAAACGCGCCGAAGTTAACGCCAAAGCGCACTTGAATGCTGAAGAGCGCGTGCTTGATGCGCTTGTCGGCTCGACTTCAAGCCCGGCTACGCGCGACAGCTTCCGCAAAAAACTGCGCGAAGGCTCGCTTGATGACAAAGAAATCGAAGTGGAAGTCGCGGATACAGCCACGCCCGGCGGCTTTGAAATTCCGGGTATGCCGGGCGCCAATATCGGAATGATCAATATTGGCGACCTGATGGGAAAAGCCTTTGGCGGGCGCACAAAGAAGATAAAAACGACTGTGCGCGACAGCTACAAGCACCTCGTCAATGATGAGTCGGATAAACTGCTTGATGAAGAAAAGCTCGTTGAAGAGGCAATCAAGTCCGTCGAAAATGACGGTATCGTATTTCTCGATGAAATCGACAAAATTGCTGCCGGTAATGAACGGTCCGGTGCCGGAGTAAGCCGCGAAGGTGTCCAGCGCGATTTACTGCCATTGGTTGAAGGCACGACTGTTGCAACAAAGCATGGTCCGGTGAAAACAGACCATATACTGTTTATTGCATCGGGTGCTTTCCACGTTGCCAAACCTTCTGACCTGTTACCCGAATTACAGGGACGGCTGCCTATACGCGTTGAATTGCGTGCGCTGACAAAAGAGGATTTCAAGCGCATTCTTACCGAAACCGATGCGAGCCTGATCAAGCAATATATCGCATTGATGGCGACAGAAGACGTAACGTTAGAGTTTACCGATGATGCTATCGATGCTCTTGCCGATATTGCTGTTGATTTGAACTCCACGGTTGAGAACATTGGCGCACGACGTCTGCAAACGGTGATGGAACGTGTGCTGGATGAAATTTCCTATGAAGCACCTGACAAGTCCGGATCCAGCTTTACGATCGACGCTGACTATGTGCGCCAAAGCGTTGGTGAGCTTGCCAGAGACGCCGATTTATCACGGTTCATTCTGTGACCAATATCACACGCTGATGCTTAAAGGGAAAAGGGCACTCGACATCGAAGTGCCCTTTTTCTATTTAACTGGTGGAAAATTAACCCAAGGTATCATGATGAGACTTCATATGAATAGATTCTCAAATGTGACCGTCAGCGCTCTTTGCGCTGTATCGTTATTTTTTCCCTCCTCTGCTTTGGCGTTGACGACTGTACCGAGCGGAAATGTGAACGTAGAACAGCCGGCTATTCCCGGATCATCTAAAAACCGGACAAAGGCATTAAACAAAACCTTTGACGGCAAGTATCAAAAAGTTCTTCGTCTTCTTAAAAATGACCGCGGATTAATTTCCGATATTAAATCAGTTTCGAGCAAATTCGCCATTGATCCCATTCATATGATCGGCGCGATCGTCGGCGAACATACATATAATGTCGATGCGATGGACCGCGCTCAAAGTTACTATATCAAAGCGATTTCATATCTGAAATCCGATATAAAATTTGAGTATAATGGCGAGAGCGTTACCGACTTTGTCAAGCGGCCACAATTTGACCGGTGCAATAATATGAAGGGCAGTCTCGAGCTGTGGACTTGCCGCGAAAATGTCTGGAATTCCAGTTTCAGCGGTAAAACCGTTGACGGCGAGAAATTTCCGCGCAACCGGTTCAGCGCTGTGTTTTTTCAACCATTTTATGCCGGACAAACCTTTGGTATCGGCCAGCTTAATCCACTGACCGCACTCATGATGACAGACACTGTGTCGAAAGTGACCGGCGCGCGCAAAATTGACGCTTCCAAGGGCAAAGATGTCTATGAGACGATCATGGACCCTAAGAAAACTCTGCCTTACATCGCGGCAACTTTGAAATCTTCCATTGACGCTTACAAGCGTTACGCGGACTTCGACATTTCAGACAATCCGGGAATTACGGCCACCTTGTATAATACGGGCAACCCAACTGCGCGGGCACAGGCGCTTGCACGGAAAAATAAAAAGCTGAAGGCCCGCGGCGAAGATCCCGATTTGCCGCAGGAAAATTACTATGGCTGGCTGATCAATGACCGTGTGGAAGAGCTACGCACTCTTCTATAAAAGACTGTCATTCTCTGGGTAGATATTTGGGTACTTTTTCGCTGTTGCGAATGGCCGCATCAAGTCTGATCCGCAAATCCTCCAATGCCTCATCGGACAACACATCTATTCCCGATGCCAGAAGATTGGCAAGTTCCGTTGCCCGCGGTGACAAATCCGCCGTATCAATTGTCACGCGCGGCGCGGAGCGCAACGCCAAAGTCTGCAATTCATCGGCATCATCCCAGATAATGTTCAGGCATGCGATGATCTGCTGAACCAGTATCCAGCGCGGTGTGCCACGTTTTCCATGCTCCAATGCGGAAAGATAGGCTGCTGACACATTCAGCTTTTTGGCCATTTCCTTTTGTGTCATACCGCGCTCATTGCGCAGTTCACGAACTCTTTCACCAAACGGCGTCATAATATCATCCTTACCGCAAGCGTCTCAACCGGACATAAAACGCGCCATCGCCGCCATGACCGCGGCTGGCCGCCTGATATCCGTTTACGATTGAAGAAAAAGCCGGTGTGTTAAGCCAGATTGGCAACATGCGGCGCAAAACACCTTCGCTGGTGGGAGAGCCGCCTTTGCCGGTAATCACCAGAACATGTCTATGGCCGAGATTACGGGCTTGGTTTAAAAAAATCTGCAAGCGATGAACGGCCTGATCCTGTGTCATGTCGTGCAAATCAACTTGGCTATCGATGGGCAAACGCCCCTTGGCAATCTTGCGATAAACAGGCTTATCAATATGCGCTGCAATCGGCGCGGGCGAAGCTGTAATCTTTTGTTTCTTATCTGCTGACGCGGGTTTTGCGTGTGCTGATCGGGCGGCGGCCTTTGCACGGCGCAATTCGGTGTCTTTTAACGGCGCGGACCTTTTTGACGCCGGCATGAACTCGGCCATATGTTCACTAAAACTTTCAGACTCTTTTGATCTGGGCTGCGCTGATTTCCGCATCGGGGCGACGGTGCGCGTCACGCGGTTCCAAAGAACTTTCTCGTCAGGCTTAAGTTCTCTTACCTCTGCATTTTTTTTGCGTGTCATGGCAATAGAACCTCCGGTTCATCAAAGCCAATGCCACGCGGAACCAGAATTGTAAAATCGCAAGCCGAGTTAACCGCACCTGCTTTTTGCCCCGCAAAATCCCCAGTGCCGAAAAATATATCTCCGCGCGAAGGTCCAACGATGGCAGTGCCGGTCTCTTGTGCAATCATCAGATGCTCAAACGGTGATCCGTTCACACTGTCAGCCTGTACAAAAACCGGCGTTCCAAAAGTATGAATAAGACGGTCAACAGCAAGCGAGCGCTCAGCCGTTAACGGTACTTTGGCAGCGGCAACAGGACCCATTTCTTCTTTGGCAGCAGTGGTTTCTTTAAAGAAAATATATGACCGGTTTTCTTCCATTAATGCCAGTGCTTTGTCCGGATTTTGCGAAAGCCAGACACGAATGGATTGCATGGAAATCCGGTCTTTCGGTATTTCGCCGCGCTCAACCAATAATTTGCCTATTGCCGTGAAAGGGTGACCCGACTTGCCGTCATAAGTAATGCGCAGCGTGTTTCCATTGGTCATTTTCAAACAGGCCGCGCCCTGAACATGAATGAAGAACGCATCAACGGGGTCTTTTACCCATGCAATGGCAAGTGCATCATGGTCGATAGCACCGCGGTTGATGACTGCGCGATCATGATATTCAACGATGTTTCCTTTTTCATCACGCCGTCCGAAACGATAATCCGCGCTTATCGTGGCAGGTCTGTTATAATCATTTAAAGCAATCAAATTATCAGGCCGGCGCAAGAGCGGCACAGAAAATTCTGAATCTTTAAAGTGTTGAGCCTGAACTTCCGGCTCATAAAAGCCTGTCACTTGGCCACGCTTTCCATCGGTTGATACAAGCCTGAAAACTGAAAAATTGTCTTCGAAAAACAAGCGCGGGTTTTTAATTGCATCCTCTTTTTGCGACAAAGCAATCAGGGGATCTAAAGCATCGGGCGGAATACCGATTTTTCCTGTTTTATAGCTCACATCCGCCGGCTTGAGAGATTGCCGACGAAATGCGGCCAAGGCAGCACCGTGATCATCATTCTTCCATCCCGATAGCGCGCTATACGATGTTGATTGAAGTGACCACATTGGTTTTGCTGGGATTTTGCTGGACTTAGTCTTCAGCTTCGGTGGCAACCAGTTTCCAGTTTGGATCTCTTTGACGCGTATCGCGGGCGAAAGTCCAAATATCTTTCACCTCGACCACGGTATCAACATCGCCATCAACAATTTCGCCATCCTTGTCACGTGTAGCTGAAATCATCTGACTGACGACCGATACGGTTAAATGCGCATCATGGCCGCGCAGTTCAGCATCGGTAAGCTTGATGGTTTCAATGCCGACAAAATTCGCCTGAACCGTTTCGCCTGCTTTTGCACGTTCATCCAAAGCTGCGGCAAAACCGTCATAAACTTCTTTTGAAAGCAGGTTTCTCAAGGTTTTCTTGTCACCATCGGCAAAGGACATGACAATCATTTCGTAAGCCATGCCGGCACCTTTAAGAAACTCTTTGGGCTCGAAAACAGGTGCCGCGTCTTTAATCTTGCGCAGGTTTTTATTTAACTCGCTTGAAGGCTCGGCAATCTCGTCAATCTGCTTATAAGGATCGCTCGCATTGTCTTTGCGGTTTGGCAGCGTAATGACATTGTCGCCATCATTTTCCGGCGCTTCCTGTCTGCCTTTATTGGGGTCAAATGGCGGGCGTTCATGACCTGTGCGTTTTCCCAAAACGCTACGCAGCTGCATAAATACAAACACTGCTGCAACGACAAAAATGAGGGTAACTAAGTTTGAACTTTCCATAAAACACCTTGTTTAGTGAGATTCGTCAGCTGCACATATATTCTGATATAGACGTGAGCTAGTCATCATTCAAATTTATGGCGTAAATACCTATATAAAAGCTAGCCTTTAGCACTCATTCGGAGAAAATTGTGCCTTTTTCGCTCATACCCTTTATGCTTTTGATAATACCAATGCTCGAAATCGCCACATTTGTGGTTATCGGCGGGCAAATTGGCGTTTTTCCGACACTTGGCATGATTGTTGTCACCGCCATTATCGGAACAATCTTATTGCGCGTTCAGGGCTTTGGGCTGATCAGAAAAATCCAGAGCGATATTGACGGCGGCAAAATGCCCGCACGCGAGCTCGTTCACGGCGTTATGATCGCGATAGCCGGTATTTTGTTGCTCACGCCGGGCTTTGTAACAGACACTTGCGGCTTTTTGCTGTTCGTGCCGCCCATTCGCGATGCTGTTTGGCAATTTGCCAAAAGCCGCATCAATATTGTCAATGTAGGCGGTAGCCGAAATCAAAATCCGAGCGGCGGCGGTGATACTGACGGTCCGACAATTGATCTTGATGATGCCGATTTTAAAAGAGAACCGGACGCTGACAGTCCATGGTATGACAAGTGAATTAGGCTTGGTTATACCTACGCCTGTGTTTTGCTTGTCATCAACTTGGGAGCGTGTTAGTTCGAGCCAACTTTTATAAGATTAACTCAACAGGTTCTGACTTAATGGCTAAAGATCCAAAATCTACAGGTACTGAGGGCGCAGCTGCCGGCAATGGCGAAGCACCACAACTCAGTGTTTTAACGCAATATGTAAAAGATTTGTCATTCGAAAGCCCAGGTGCGCCGCTTTCATTGCGCCCGCGCGAAAAAGCACCTGCCATCAATATCAATGTTAACGTCAATGCAAACCCGCTTGCCGAGACAGATTACGATGTCAATCTTACCCTGACAGCCATTGCGAAAGATGGCGATGACGTATTGTTTAATGTCGAGCTTGTTTATGGCGGCGTATTCAGAATTGTCGGTTTCCCGCAAGAGCATGTCATGCCGTTGCTGTTTGTTGAATGCCCGCGCTTGATCTTCCCGTTCGCGCGCCAGATCGTTGCGGAATGCACACGCAATGGTGGCTTCCCGCCATTGATGATTGATCCGATTGATTTTTCTAAAATGTTCCAGCAGCGTATTGCTGAAGAAAAAGCAAAGTCTCAGGTTCAACCGAACTAAACATATCCAATCTTACGACAAAGCCCGCATCAAGCGGGCTTTTTTGTACCATTTAGAATCATTTGCCGGATTCAACAGCAAAATTTACTTGGCTAACCAGATCGCTTTTTCACCAATTGCATCAACAATCGTCTGATGGGCTTTAATATCATCGGCCGTCAAACGCGATGCCAGTTTGCGGGGACGCGCCTGAATTTCAATTTCCGGCAGATCGTTTTCTTCCCCGTCTTTTTGGGAATCATCTTCGCTCGAATCAAGTGTCAGCGCGGCCTGCTTTCCGCCCACCAATTCGATGTAAACTTCCGCAAGAAGTTCACTGTCGAGTAAAGCGCCGTGCTTTTCACGTTTGGAATTATCAATGCCGTAACGCTTACATAAAGCATCCAGCGAGTTTGGCCCCATCGGATGGCGGCGGCGTGCTAAAACCAGACTATCGATGACGCGGTTCGGATCAATTTCCGGAAAACCGACGCGTGCAAATTCCGCATTGAAAAATCCGACATCGAATTTCGCATTATGGGCGATAAGCTTCGCGCCCCGTGTAAATTCCAACCAGTCGTCAATAATGCCTGCAAATTCAGGCTTATCGAGAAGAAATTCATTGGTTATGCCATGCACTTTCAAGGCATCGGGATGAACTTCTTTTCCCTGCGGATTAATAAAGACATGAAAATTGCGACCGGTAATAAACCGGTTTTCAAGCTCAACAGCACCAATTTCGATAATCCTGTCATCACGGTTATCGAGGCCGGTGGTTTCTGTATCGAATATAATTTCGCGCATATGATTTCCTTTGGCCCAATGTGAATTCCGAAAGGCGCGATAGCAAGAGCGGCTTGTGCCTATGCAAAACTTAGTTTTTTAATAGCTGGCTAATAATTTGCTGAACCTGCTCTCTGGCAGCGTCCATACCCAAAGATGTGTCAATGAGAAAATCAGCGCAGGACCGCTTTTCTGCGTCAGACATTTGTTTTTGCAAAATCTGCTGAAACTTTTCCTCGCTCATATCAGGACGTGATAACACCCGTTCTCTTTGAACTTCATAAGGCGCTGTCACCACAACAATTTTATCGACACGCTTGTCGCCGCCTGTTTCGAAAAGCAACGGTATATCAAGCACGACTAATTTCGCATTCTTATTACGGTTATCGTCGATGAATTTTTCTTCCGCGTGCCGGACATAGGGATGAACAAGCGCTTCAAGCTCTTTCATCGCGGCTTTGTCATTGAGAACATATTCGCCGAGTTTTTTCCGGTCGATAGAGCCTTCTTTTTTTGTGCCCGGAAACCGTTCTTCGATTTCCTCAACCAATGGTCCGGCACGATAAAGATTGTGAACCACCGCATCCGCATCATGAACGGCGATGTTTTCATCCATAAACATTTTGGCAGTGGTGGATTTACCCATGCCGATCGAGCCGGTCAATCCGATGACTATCATTGCTTGGTCCCGCCATTTAAATCGTCAATGATCCGCTGGCGTAAAACCTCATCGACTTGCGGTTTTAATCCAAACCATTTTTCAAAACCCGGCGTTGCCTGATGCAATAACATGCCCAAACCGTCAGATGTTTGAAGGCCGCGCATTTTAGCCATCGCCAAAAACGGGGTTTCGAGCGGCACATAAACAATGTCGGATGCAATCGCATCAATACGCGCGTTCGATAATTCGAGAGGGAAGGCTGGCTGCCCGTCCATGCCAAGTGATGTCGTATTGATTAGAAGATCGGCTTCGGGAAGTTTTGCGGCAGCATCATCCCAATTCATCGCATTAACCGCAATGCCGAAACTATTTGCCAGTTCTTCAGCACGTTCAAGCGTGCGGTTGACAAGGAAAATTTTACCAATACCGGCTGTTAACAGCGCGAAAACAACCGCCCTTGCAGCGCCGCCGGCTCCAAAAACCATGGCTGTTTGCGCGCTGCGCCAAAGTGGCACCTGCGCATCAAGATTAGCCGCGAAACCATAGGCATCGGTGTTACCGCCGCATAGTTTGCCGGATTCAATCCATACGGTATTAACCGCACCGATCGCGCACGCTGCATCGTCCACATTATCAAGTCGCTCAAATACGGCTTGCTTGTGCGGAATTGTGAAATTTCCGCCAGCCCAGTCATCTTCAATCATCCGGCGCATAAATTGCGGCAATTCATCAGGTGATACCGCGACAGCTTCATAGCTGCCTTTAATATTGTATTGATCAAGCCAATGCCCGTGAATAAGGGGAGACCGCGAATGTTTAATCGGGTCGCCGCAAACGAAGGCCTTTTTTATTTCAGCCATCAATTTCTCCAAGTTCGCGCAGTTTTGCCAACAGCGGGATCATGGGCACGCCGACAATTGTAAAATAATCGCCTTCGATTTTTTCAAACAGCTGAATGCCCCGCCCTTCAATCTGATACGAGCCGACACTTTTTAAAGCTATATCGCCAACCTCCGCCAGATGGCGACCAATAAAGGCAGGATCCAGCTTACGCATATGCATATGGGCCACAGATACATGGCGCCAAATCACTTCATCATCGCGTACAATGACGATCGCACTGTTTAGCTGATGGGTTTTTCCGCTCAAATCGAGAAGATGTTGGCGCGCTTCTTCCATATTATTGGGTTTATGAAACTGCCTGTGTTCAAGCGATAGGGTTTGGTCACCGCCAATAACCAACTTAGCCGGATTCTTTTCGGCAATATTTCTGGCTTTTGATTCGGCTAATATCTCTGCAACATCCGAAGCATTCGCACCGCTGCCCTCCAGCGTTGCTTCTATGGCCCGCTCATCAATAGCCGGCGCTTCGGTTTCAAATATAAGACCTGCATTTTCAAATAGCATTTTTCGAAAAGGGCTGGTTGACGCCAGAATGAGTGCCATATCGATTACCTTCCTTTATATGCAGACTACAACATCTAGTGGTGTCATGATTTGCTCTCAACAGAGAATTTTGCATTTATCTGCGAAACTGCCGTGTGGATAAAGGTGTGTGAAAAAATTAGCGAATCATCCCTTGCATTTTTCACCTGTGAACTAAGTCGTTTTTATCCCAATTCACACTTATGTTCGTATTTCCAAAACGTGTTTGTAATTCAGACTCAATACAGATTTTTCCACACTCTATGCACAAACTTTACCGGTGCGATTGATACAAATTTCTGTCAGCAAATTCTTGGAAAGTATGAAGATTTTTAACTGCGTCAATTTTGACCGATAAAACCCTTGTTGATTGTGTATATTATTTTAAACAAGAGGAAAAACAGCCTTTGGCTGTGAGTAACTGTGTTTCTCCCACAATTCACAGACTCTAAATAAGAGTAGATTCTAAAAAATGATTTCTTCTTTAAAGAGGGATCAATGAAAGTGAGTAAATCATGTCGAACCGTAAAATCATCGATGTGATCAGTGGAGCACATATAGCGCCTCCCCCAATCTGGGTTATGAGACAAGCAGGACGTTATCTGCCTGAGTATCGGGAGCTTCGAAAATCAGCCAAGAGCTTTCTCGATTTTTGCTACACGCCGGACATGGCTGTCGAAGCAACGCTGCAACCAATTAGACGCTATAATTTTGATGCCGCTATTTTATTCAGCGATATTCTGGTGATGCCGGACGCGCTTGGCCGTGATGTTCATTTTGTCACCGGTGAAGGTCCGCGTATGACACCGCTTGGTGAAGGCGATGTTGATGCGCTGACACCGAATAATGTTCTTTCACATCTGTCTCCGGTTTTTGAAGCGGTGAAGAGATTACGCTCAGATTTACCGGATGAGACAGCTTTATTTGGTTTTTGCGGGGCTCCCTGGACCGTTGCAACCTATATGATTGCGGGGCGTGGAACGAGCGATCAGGCACCATCACGTTTATTTATGTATCAGAAGCCGGATGAACTGGCGAAGCTTCTTGATATAATCGCAGATGCTTCTGCCGAATATCTTATCGGCCAATTGGATGCGGGCGCTGATGCAGTAAAGATATTTGATAGCTGGTCGGGCGTATTGGACGAATTTGCCTTTGAAGCCAATTGTGTGCAGCCGGTGAAGCGGATTGTCGAAAAAGTGCGTTCTGCCCGGCTAAATGCCAAGATTATCGCTTTTCCCAAAGGCGCGGGGCATTTTTATCGCGGTTATAAGGAAAAGACTGGCGTTGATATGGTGGCGCTTGATTGGAGCGTCCCGCTTGAATTTGCCGCAGAATTGCAAAAAGAGGGTCCGGTACAGGGCAATCTTGATCCTCAGCGTGTTGTTGCCGGTCAGGCAGCGATTAAGGAAGGTGTAGACCGCATTATGGATGTTCTTGGCAATGGGCCTTTGGTGTTCAACCTTGGACACGGTATTACACCGGATGCTACACCGGAGAACATGGATTTTCTGGTCCGTTATGTCCGCGGAGAAATTTAAAAGTGGCTTCTATCGATTCGTCTTCGAAACAATCCGGGAAAAAGGCAGCAATTAGAGCGTCTATCGCCATTGCTGTTTTTGCTATTGCCGGGTTTCTATTATGGCTTGCAGGACCGGCGGATCGTTATCTTTGGCTAAAAGCACTGCATGTGATTGCAATTATTTCATGGATGGCGGGACTTGTTTATCTGCCCCGGCTGTTTGTCTATCACGCCGATGCGGAAAAAGGATCGGTACAATCTGAAACTTTTAAGCTCATGGAAAAGCGCTTGATGAAAATCATTATGACGCCGGCCATGATACTGGCCTGGATATTGGGCCTATGGCTTGCCATCGATGCCGGATATTTTTCCGATATCTGGTTTCACGTTAAGTTTGCCGCTGTTATTGGTTTGACGGCCGTTCATTTTTACTATGCGGCTGCAATGAAAAAGTTTGCATCCGACGAAAATAATAAATCGGCCCGCCAGTGGCGTTTTTACAATGAAATACCGACTATTTTAATGATCATCATCGTGATCATGGTTGTGGTAAAGCCGTTTTAAGTGTCATCATTTTCGGTTTAAGAGCGACAATTGTCGTTCGGACTTGAAATTTTCACAATTCGGCTGTATTTGATGGAAAAATTCGGAACCCGATCCCTCCTTTTTCCGACTATTCTTCTTTTTTAACTATATGGTGTCCCATGGACCAAATGTCTTTGCGTGAACTTCAGGAAAAGTCAGCTCCTGAACTTGTAGAATTTGCTGAATCGCTCGAAGTTGAAAACGCGAGCGCGCTTCGTAAACAGGAATTGATGTTTGCGATTTTGAAGCAACTGTCATTTGATGATGTGGAAATCATCGGAGAAGGCGTTGTTGAAATCTTGCAGGATGGATTCGGCTTTTTGCGTTCAGCCAGTGCCAATTACCTTCCTGGTCCGGACGATATTTATATTTCCCCGTCCCAGATTCGGAAATTTTCACTGAAAACAGGTGATACGGTTCAAGGCTTTATTCGCGGACCGAAAGACGGCGAACGTTATTTTGCTCTGCTTAAAGTCAACACAATCAATTTTGACGACCCGGAAAAAATTCGCCACAAAAGCCATTTTGATAATTTGACGCCGCTTTATCCTGATGAGCGTTTCAAGATGGAAGTTGAAAACAGCGAATCAAAAGATTTGTCTTCGCGGGTTATTGATTTGGTAGCGCCTCTGGGTAAGGGACAGCGCGGTTTGATTGTGGCGCCGCCGCGTACCGGTAAGACAGTTCTCTTGCAAAATATTGCCCATGCGATCACGGCTAACCATCCTGAATGTTATCTGATCGTATTGCTGATCGATGAACGTCCGGAAGAAGTGACGGACATGCAGCGCTCTGTGAATGGCGAAGTGGTATCATCGACGTTCGATGAACCGGCGTCGCGCCACGTTCAGGTTGCTGAAATGGTTATCGAGAAGGCAAAGCGTCTTGTTGAACACGGCCGCGATGTTGTCATCCTGCTGGATTCGATCACCCGACTTGGCCGCGCTTACAACACGACTGTGCCGTCATCGGGTAAAGTTTTGACGGGCGGTGTTGATGCGAATGCGCTTCAGCGTCCTAAACGTTTCTTCGGTGCTGCGCGTAATATTGAAGAAGGCGGCTCTTTGACAATTATCGCTACAGCCTTGATTGATACGGGTAGCCGTATGGATGAAGTTATCTTCGAAGAATTCAAAGGCACGGGCAACTCTGAAATCGTACTTGACCGCAAAGTGGCTGATAAACGCACATTCCCGGCTATGGATATTCTTAAGTCGGGTACACGTAAGGAAGATCTGTTGATCGACCGCAAAGATTTGCAGAAGATTTTCGTATTGCGCCGCATTCTCGCACCAATGGGTACGACAGATGCAGTTGAGTTTCTTATCGATAAACTCAAGCAGACAAAGAACAATGCAGAGTTCTTTGATTCAATGAACGCATAGGTCGATTCGGATTAGAAACGAATATTACCTGAATTATATTTGAGTCAATTGATTCGACTCCGTAACCAACTGAAAGGAGCAACAAATGGATACAATTGTTGCTCTTTCTTCTGGAAGCCTTCCTTCCGGTGTCGCAATTATTCGTATATCCGGCCCAAAAGCATCTAAAGCTGTCACTGCACTCGGCGCGCAGATTACAAAGCCGCGGCAAGCTTCTCTTCAAACCTTTTATGATCCAGATGGTTCAGTGATTGATGAAGGATTGGTGCTTTGGTTTCCCTCTCCGCATAGTTTTACCGGCGAAGATGTTGTTGAACTGCAAACACATGGCAGTAGGGCTGTTGTTGCCGGTATTCTGGATGTTCTCTCAGCCTATGATGGTGTTCGCCATGCCGAAGCAGGTGAATTTGCCAGGCGTGCTTTTACCAATGGAAAAATTGACCTGACCGAAGCGGAAGGTCTAGCCGATCTTATTGATGCGGAAACAACAGCGCAAAGAAAAGTGGCACAATATCTCGCTACCGGCGGTTTAAAAGAGCTTTATAAAGGATGGCAGGATCAGCTGCTAAACGCCCGCGCTATGATTGAAGCTGATATTGATTTTGCGGATGAAGATGATGTGCCCGGGTCGGTTGCTGATCAAGTCTGGCAGGATATGGCTGCGCTTCAACGCTCCATTTCACATCACCTTGAAGGGTATGACCGTTCTGAGCGCATTCGCGACGGGTTTAAGATTAGCCTTGTCGGGAAGCCTAATGTCGGCAAATCCAGCTTACTTAATGCTTTGGCCGGGAGCGATCGAGCTATTGTATCGAGTGAGGCAGGTACGACACGCGACGTCGTTGAAGTTCGCATGGATATTGCAGGTTACCTTGTATTGCTGAGCGATACTGCCGGTATTCGTGAACAAGCCGGCGCTGTGGAAGCGGAGGGTATTCGGCGTTCAATTGTTTCAGCGGAGCAAGCTGATCTCGTTTTATATTTAAGTGATGATGATAATTGGGATCATGATCTGATCGGAAAAAATTCTAACGTCATTACTATTCGCTCTAAAGCTGATCTGGGAAAATTGACGCCTACCGATGAAGAGGCCATTCATGTCAGCGTCAATGATTCTGCTTCTCTATTACGAATACTGGACATGTTGTCTTTAAGAATCAAAGAGGAACTGGATCGTTCGCGTGCCGGTTCTGCTATTAAGTCTCGTTACATCGATCATTTGCATCAATGTTTGAAAGATATAAAACTGGCTATCGAAAGTGAAGACGCACTTGAGTTGCGCGCCGAGCATCTGCGTGCTGCTGCGTATAGCCTTGGCCGAATTACCGGACAATATGATACAGAAGATGTTCTAGGGCGCATATTCTCGTCATTTTGCATTGGTAAATGATTCACGTGAAACATTGGGGGTGCAGTGACTCACGTGAAACATTTTGCATTCAGATTTTTATTTGTTTCACGTGAAACATTAGTGCCTTGACCTGAGAGTTTATTAGAGTCATTCAACAGCCATTCCAAACGAACGGTAAATTTATGCATTACGATGTTATTGTCATTGGCGGTGGCCATGCAGGCTGCGAAGCGGCTCGTGCCAGCGCAGCTCTGGGCGCTAAAACGGCTTTGGCCACTCATTCTATTGATACGATTGGTGTTATGTCCTGTAACCCTGCTATCGGGGGACTGGGAAAAGGCCACCTTGTTCGTGAAATTGATGCGCTCGACGGTTTAATGGCACGTGTTGCTGACCGGTCCGGTATTCAATTCAGAATGCTAAATCGGCGCAAAGGTCCGGCAGTACGCGGACCTCGCACGCAGTCTGATCGTAAGCTTTACCGGGAAGCCATGCAGGCTGAAATCAAATCCGTTGAAGGCCTGTCGATCCTGGAAGGCGAAGTCATAGATCTGTCGCAAGACAGTTCAGGCGCAATCAACGGCATTACTTTAACCGACGGTACTGCAATTAAATGCGGCGCTGTTGTTTTGACAACCGGCACATTTCTGCGCGGTCTTATTCATATCGGTGATAAAAGGTTTCCCGCAGGCCGCATGGGTGAGAAGGCAAGTACCTTGCTTGCTGACAGACTTGCTGGCCTTAATGTTCCACTCGGCCGTTTAAAAACGGGGACACCGCCGCGCCTTGATGGTCGCACTATTAATTGGGACATTCTGGAAAAACAAAGCGCCGATGAGGAACTTGTTCCGTTCTCAACGATGACAAATGAAATTCGTGTGCCGCAGATTGATTGCGGAATTACACGTACCACGCCTGCTACACATAATCTCATTCGTGAGAACCTCAAACGTTCGGCAATGTATTCCGGTAATATTAGTGGTACCGGCCCGCGCTACTGTCCGTCTGTGGAAGATAAGATTGTGAAATTTGGTGATCGTGACGGCCACCAGATTTTTCTTGAACCAGAAGGTTTGGATGATCACACGGTTTATCCAAATGGTATTTCGACCTCTCTGCCCGAAGATGTGCAGTGGGCAATGATGAAGACTATTTCAGGTCTTGAGAATGCTCAAATTTTACAGCCTGGCTATGCCATCGAGTATGATCATGTTGATCCGAAGGCACTGGACCAGTCGCTCAATCTGATAGGGACGGCGGGGCTTTATCTCGCCGGACAAATCAACGGTACGACGGGTTATGAAGAGGCTGCGGCGCAAGGCTTGGTTGCCGGCATTAATGCAGCGCATTTTGTAGGGCAGAAGGCACCGGTGCATTTTAGCCGCACATCGTCTTATATTGGCGTTATGATTGATGATCTGACGTCGCGCGGTGTTAGCGAGCCATACCGTATGTTTACGTCCCGCGCCGAATATCGTTTGTCTCTGCGCATTGATAATGCGGACATGCGTTTATCACCGCTGGCTATAGAGCTTGGTTTGGCCTCGCCTGATCGCGCTGCTCATTACAATGACGTTAATGGCCGCTTGAACGCAGCACGGGATTATTTAAAGAGCCAGACGCTTACACCGCAGGAAGCGGCAAAGCATGGCATATCTTTGAATATGGATGGTGTCCGTCGCAGTGGTTATGATCTTTTATCCTATGCATCGATAGAACTATCGGACTTAATTCGCGTATGGCCGGACCTCAAACAATTTGACAGTGACAGTTTAAACAGGCTCGCTATCGAAGCGCATTATGCAGTTTATATGGACCGGCAGAAAGCGGACATCGAATCTGTACTCCGCGATGAGAACCTTCTTATACCGGAAGATACTGAATTCGATAAGATTGCGGGACTTTCCAATGAATTGCGCAATAAGCTGAACGCACGCCAACCGAAAAGTATTGCTGAGGCCCAGCGTATTGAAGGTATGACGCCTGCCGGTATTGCGTTGATTATTGCACAAGTGCGCAAACAGCAAAGATCAGCTGCCTGATATGAGCCAAACACTGTTAAATGGCGATTTGAATGTTTCACGTGAAACGTTGGAGCGTCTGATTAAATTTGAGGCCTTGTTTGAACAATGGTCGAAACGTATCAACCTTATTGCTGAGTCTACCAAAGGCGAGGTCTGGCAGCGGCATATTGAGGACAGTGCGCAACTTTTGCTTATTAAGCCTGATATGCGGCACTTGATAGATATTGGTTCGGGAGGCGGGTTCCCTGGTATTGTTCTGGCGTGCATGCTCGATGACAATAAGGATAGCCGCGTCGATCTTGTTGAAAGCAACCGCAAAAAGACAGCGTTTCTTATGGCGGCAAAAGCACAATGCGCGCGTAATGCCAATATTCATGCAAAACGAATTGAAGATGCGCTGTCTTCGCTTCCGACACCGCAATATGTTACAGCGCGTGCACTTGCCGCGCTTCCAAAGCTGTTTGAGCTAACGCACTGTCATTTATCAAATGGTGCCGTGGGCCTTTTCCATAAAGGACGTGGATACCGCGAAGAGTTGGAAGAAAGTCATGCCAATTGGGACTTCGATCTGGTAATACATAGAAGCAGAATTGATACGGAATCGGTCATTCTCGAGATTGGAAATCTAAAACGCAAATAGCGGTTTTTGGCGGAGTTCAAATCATGGGTCAATCCACGCGGATTATCACTATTGCTAACCAAAAGGGCGGAGTGGGCAAAACAACCACTGCGATTAATCTGGCGACTGCGCTGGCTGCGATCGGTGAAAATGTTCTGGTTGTTGACGTTGATCCGCAGGGCAATGCCAGCACCGGCTTGGGTATCGAGCGCGACGACCGTGAAGTTTCGTCCTATGAAATTCTGCTTGGCGAAGCTTCTATTGGCGAAGCAACAATTCAAACAGCGGTCCCAAATCTTTCCATTGTACCTTCGACGATGGATTTGCTCGGGGTGGAGATGGAGATCGCTTCGGAAGCTGACCGCGTGTTCAGATTGAAAAATGCTCTGCGCGCGGATGAGGGGCGTTTTAGTTACGTAATCATTGATTGTCCGCCATCGCTCAATCTTCTCACCCTTAATGCGATGGCCGCAGCTGATTCTTTGCTCGTTCCGCTACAATGCGAATTTTTCGCGCTTGAGGGCTTGAGCCAGCTTCTTAAAACTGTCGAGCAGGTTCGGGCATCGGTGAACAAGGAACTGGCGATACAGGGTATCGTGATGACGATGTATGACGGCCGTAATAATTTGGCCAATCAGGTTGTTGATGATGTCCGGGCGCATATGGGCGCTAAAGTCTACAAGACTGTTATACCGCGTAATGTCCGGTTGTCCGAAGCGCCATCATATGGCAAGCCGGCGATTTTGTATGATCTTGCCTGTAGTGGCAGTCAGGCCTATCTCAATTTGGCCTCTGAAGTCATTCAAAGAGAACGTCAGAGTAAAGCGGCCTAAACGATTCTAATCCGAAACAATATAACAATAACTTCGACTCATTAAGATACTGGAACGAGAATATGGCAGACGATAATTCGCGAAAAAGGCTGGGGCGCGGTTTAGCAGCACTTATCGGTGAAATGGACCAGCCAGCTGAGTCACAATCTGCTCAAACGATCGCCAGTGATCGTTTGCTGCCAATTGAGCTTATTGTTCAAAGCGAGAACAACCCACGCCGTTTCTTTTCAGATAGCGAAATTGACGAGCTTGCACACTCAATCAAAGAGCACGGCGTTATCCAGCCGATTGTTGTTCGGCCGGTTAAAACCGATAGCAATGGACGTCATGAAATTATTGCCGGTGAACGGCGCTGGCGTGCTTCACAGCGTGCAGGGCTGACAGAAGTTCCTGTCATCATACGCGATGTTGATGACAAAGCAGCGCTTGAACTTGCGATTATCGAAAATGTGCAACGTTCTGATCTTAACGCAATTGAGGAAGCGTTGGGATATCAGCAATTGATGGACGAGCACGGCTATACGCAAGCCGATCTCGGCGATGTTATCGGTAAAAGCCGAAGCCATGTTGCCAATACTTTGCGCTTGCTGAAATTACCTAAAGGCGTTCAGTCGATGGTTAGCGAAGGAACACTTTCGGCGGGCCATGCGCGTACCGTTGTTACGGCCTCCGATCCCGATTCGCTTGCGAAACGAATCGTACAGGAAGGGCTTTCTGTGCGTCAGGCTGAAATGCTTGCCAATGATTCCGGCAATGGATCCAAAAAACCGAAGTCTACTGCTACCGAGCAGGAAAAAGACGCCGACACACTGGCTCTTGAGAAGATGCTTAGTGATACAACTGGCTACCGTGTTGAGATTGCTCATAAAGCTAAGGGCGGGCAGGTTAAGATCAGCTATAAGGATCTAGAGCAGCTGGATGCGCTGTGCCGTTTATTGCAACGCCAGGCGTGAACCTTCGCCGGCTAAAATCTTATTAGTCAATGCATTGCGATTAACGCCGGCGTGCAGATTGCACGGTTAATCCCAATAAAGCGATATGCGCGATATTGATGTCGATCTGACTGTTCTTGCGCGATTCCAATAATGCGGTTTGCAGACGGTCGTGGGCTGCACGAATCGCCTTGCTTGTCCATTTGTTCAGTGCCGCTTCCGTGGCTGCTTTGCGAGCAAAAAATACTGGCGGCCTTGCGCTGGCAACAACAACACTTGCACTTTTGCCGCTTGCATCCATTTCGCTGCGCATCTTATCCAGCATCTGAAACTGCCGCATCATGGCTGCGAACAGTTGAAAATTAGAACCTCCGGATGAAGAAAACTTCGTCAGTGCCAAATCAAACTGCTTTAAATTACCGGTAAGCACCGCATCAGTGACCGCGTCAAAACTGATCGCCGATGCGTCACCCAAAACGGCCTGAATATCTTCAAGATGGATTTCAGATTTTCCATAAGCATAAAGGCAAAGCTTATCGAGCTCAGCGCGCGAAGCCATACGGTCTGCACCGAGCTGCGATAACAGAAACTGCCTCGCATCCAGGCCGATTGTTAAATTGTTAGCCTGTAAAACCTCATCGACGAGCGAAGCGATATTTCTACTGCTGTCACTGTAACAGGGGATTGCCTGTCCGGATTTTCCCCGTTCAACGAGATCGCGGATCTTGCTGCCTTTTTTAAGATCGCCGGCCTCCAAGAGGCAAAGACAGGATTGCGGCGGATCGTTGAGCAACCGTTCCAATTGTTTCACGAGTGACGGATCATTGGTAACGCCGCGCAACCAGATTAATCTAGAGCCACCAAACATGGAAATCGTATAGGCTTCATTCATAAGCCTATCCGGATCGGCGCTCAGCGAGTCCATATCCAGTCTGATTGTCGAAAACGGATCATCAAGATCGACACCTGATTTTTGTGCCAAAAGTTTACTGCGCTCGGCAACCAATCCGCGGTCGGGTCCATAAACAAGATGAACAGTTTTACTTAAATCCGGCTTTTGTAGATAGCGATCAACCTCACCAGCTTTTAGCTGTGCCATTGTTAATTGCCCGTCGGAATTTTAGTAAGAAGAATGGCACGGAATGTTTCTGCTAGCTCGTCGGCAGCACGGTTCTGTGCATCAATCTCTGCGCGCGCGTTTGCAAATTGCTGGGTGCTTCTATCAAAAAGAGCAATGGCTGAACGCCTATAGGTGCCGATAATTTCCCCGTTACTTGAAGAAAGGCTCAGTACACCGCGCAAAGTTACGCGGGATGCCGAATTATCGGAATCATCGTTCGTGTTGCGCGTTTTCAAAATCCCGGATGTGGAAGAGGAAACGGTGAGCTGTGCAATATAGTCCGGTGCGGCAGGCTGGCGCTCGCCGCCGTTTAACAAGAACAATAAACGGTTACGAACCTGTTGCTCGACACGGGTGTCGACACTTTGGATAGAAACACTTTTGGTCAAGCCGGTATTCAGACCGGCGCTCGAATGCAACGGCCTGACCGTGCAACCGGAAGCCAGAATCAATAATGTTGCTGTAAGGCCTAAAATGACGCGGCGGCTATGCATAAATGTGTCCTCAGCTCGGGCTTATATGACGATGTTAACAATTCGATTCGGAACCACAATAACTTTCTTCGGCGCATTGCCGCCCAGTTGGCTTTGTACGAAATCCAAACCAAGCACGAGTTGTTCGATTTCATCTTTAGAGGCGGTTTTTGCAACTGTAACTTCGCCGCGCTTTTTACCGTTCATTTGAACAGGAAGCATTATTTCATCATCAACAACAAGAGACGGCTCAAATTCCGGCCATATCAAATCAGCTATCAGGGTTTCGTTTCCAAGTTTGGCCCAAATTTCCTCTGCCAAATGCGGCATCATTGGCGCGATCATGGCCAGATAAATCTGCACAGCATCTTTGACAGCGGCTACTAGCTCGGGCTCTGCATTGCCTTTTGCTATTTCTGTTAGCGGATTGGCCAACTGGTTGGTCAACTCATAGAGTCTGGCAACCGCTTTGTTGAAAGCCAGTTTTTCAATATCGCTGCCAACCGCTTCAAGCGTTTTATGCGCTGCTTTGGATATGGCTAGCGCCGACCCGCTCGTGCCGATACTTGCATCAGCCTGTTTCAAAGCATCGGCAGCATCAACAATCAAACGCCATACGCGTTGTAACAGGCGATGCGCACCTTCCACGCCGGACTCAGTCCAGATAACATCACGCTCGGGCGGCGAATCCGACAACATGAACCAGCGGGCTGTGTCAGCGCCATAGGACGCAATAATATCGTCGGGATCGACAACGTTTTTCTTGGACTTCGACATTTTTTCTATCGAGCCAATTTCAACTTGTTTGCCGGATTCCAAATGAACAGCCCGGCGCACGCCGTCATTGTCCTCGATACGAATTTCCGCCGGTGTCACCCACCCCTTATCGTCCTTATAGGTTTCATGAACAACCATGCCCTGAGTGAAAAGCCCTTTGAAGGGCTCATCAATGTTCAGATGGCCAACCTTCTTCATGGCACGTGTGAAAAAGCGCGAGTAAAGCAGATGCAAAATAGCGTGCTCAATACCGCCAATATATTGATCGACCGGTAGCCATTTATCAGCAATCTCAGGTATTGTCGGGCTTTCTGCATCCGGCGCGGTAAAGCGTGCGAAATACCATGATGAGTCGACAAATGTATCCATCGTATCGGTTTCACGTCTTGCGGGTTTGCCGCATGAAGGGCAATTCACATCCAGAAAACCCTGATGTCTGGCAAGCGGGTTTCCAGGCGTATCAAAATCAATGTCGTCTGGAAGCTTAACCGGCAAATCTTCTTTTGGAACTGGCACAGTACCGCAATCATCACAATGTATGATGGGGATAGGGCAGCCCCAATAACGCTGGCGTGATATGCCCCAGTCGCGCAAGCGGAATTGTACGCGGCCTTCACCGATACCTTTTTCCTCGGCCCATTTGATTGTTTCCTTGATGGCCTCTTCACCGGTTGCAATACCAAGTCCGGCAGGTTGCTCAACCCACCGCACTTTCTCGCTCTTCATTGGTGTTAAAGCTTCATTGGCAACGGGCGTGTCATCATCGATCGCAAAGAAACTGTTTTTGACGTCAAGATCGTATTTACGCGCAAAATCCAAATCGCGTTGGTCATGAGCAGGACAGCCGAAAACGGCGCCTGTGCCATAATCAGTCACAATAAAGTTTGCGACCCAAACCGGTAGTGTTTCGCCTTCATAGAGCGGATGTTTAACCGTGAGGCCTGTATCAAAGCCGCGCTTTTCTGCCTTTTCCAAGGCTTCTTCTGACGTACCGGCCCGGCGGACGTCGACATTGAATTCAGCAAGATCAGGGTTGCTTTTTGCCAATTGCTTGGCAATTTCATGTTCGGGTGCAATCGCAATAAAACTCGCACCGGCCAATGTGTCGGGCCGTGTGGTGTAAACTTCAATTTGTTCAATATTATCGAGTGCCTCAGTCAAATCAAAGCGCAGTTGCAGGCCATGCGATTTGCCAATCCAGTTGCGCTGCATCGTGCGCACTTTTTCCGGCCATTGATCAAGCTCATCAAGCGCGCTTAATAGCTCTTCGCTATAATCTGTAATCTTGAACACCCATTGTGCCAACTCGCGTTGCTCGACCAATGCGCCGGAGCGCCAGCCGCGCCCGTCAATGACCTGTTCATTGGCAAGGACGGTGTTGTCGACCGGATCCCAGTTTACTTTTGAGGTTTTACGGCCAATAAGGCCCTCTTTAAGAAAATCCTGAAACAAAATTTGCTGGCGATGGTAGTAATCGACATCACATGTTGCAAATTCCCGTGACCAATCCAATGACAGGCCCATTGTTTTAAGCTGGCCGCGCATGGTCGCAATGTTTTCATAAGTCCATTCTTTCGGATGAACCTTGTTTTGCATCGCCGCGTTTTCTGCAGGCATGCCAAAAGCATCCCAACCCATCGGGTGCAGAACATTGAAACCCTTGGCGCGTTTATAGCGTGCGACAACATCGCCCATTGTGTAGTTACGCACATGGCCCATGTGAATGCGTCCTGACGGGTAGGGAAACATTTCAAGCACATAATATGTTTCGCCGTCGGGATTGTCGGCCGCCTCAAAGAGCTTGGCGTCATCCCATGCCTTTTGCCATTTTGCTTCAGCTTTACGGGGATTATATCTTTCGGTCGCCATTGTTCTCGTCTCTTTGCACAAATGCTGACATTTGCCGTGAATGAAAAGGTTTTTGCTCTCTTGCCGTCAAATCGTATAAGGGTCAACAGGTGTGTCGATGCTAGAGCAGTTTCGCAATTTTTTAATGGCGGTAACACTCTAGGTTTATTTGCGCGTTAGCTTGGGCGAAGTGCTGTCTGCTTTGTCTGAAAACGCTCTAAGTGAATGGGAAAACCAGAAGTGACGAAGGCGAATACAGTTTCAAGATATAAAGATGTCTGCGCGCAAATTGATGCGGCTGCCAAGTCTGCAGGGCGGCAAAGTGATGCAGTGCAATTGGTGGCTGTATCAAAAACTTATTTTGAAGATGATATCGAGCCGGTCATTGAAACGGGGCACCGGATTTTTGGTGAGAACCGTATTCAGGAAAGCCAGAAAAAATGGCCCGCGCTTAAAGAAAAATACAGCGATATTGAACTTCATTTGATTGGACCGCTGCAAAGCAACAAGGCTGGCGAGGCGGTTGCTCTGTTTGATGTGATTGAAACCGTTGACCGCGAGAAGATTGCCAATGCTTTAGCAGGCGAGATGCGCAAGCAAGACCGGCAGCTGGATGTTTATATTCAGGTCAATACGGGCATGGAAGAACAGAAAGCCGGCATAGCACCGCAGCAAACAGGTCCGTTTGTTTCTTTTTGCCGTGATGATTTGCAACTCAATGTTGTCGGCTTGATGTGCATTCCGCCTGCCGACGAGAATCCGGGCCCGCATTTTGCATTATTGCGAAAGCTCGCGCGGGAGAATAAGCTTGATAAACTGTCAATGGGAATGTCCGGCGATTTTGAAACAGGCATTGAATTTGGCGCAACATTAGTGCGCGTCGGGTCGGCAATATTCGGATCGAGGGCATAAAGTCCGAGTTTGTGGTTCTTAAAGTTAGCTGACAATTAACTATAATTGCGGCATATGGAACCGGAATTAGTAATGTTTGCGCGTGATCGCAATTGCAAAATTTGGAGATTTGAATGTCTATGAAAAAGGTTCGCGCATTTGCGTGCACGATGGCAACAACGGCAATGCTTGCAGCACCTATTGCCGCAGTTACACCTATTGTTTTGACAACGCCGGCTATGGCTGCGAAATGCGGCAATAACGCTTCGGGTTTCAACAGCTGGAAACAGGCTTTTGCAGAAGAAGCTGCGGCCAAAGGAATTAAAAATCGCGGGCTTCAGGCGCTTGCTGGCGCACAATATGCGACCAAGACAATCGCGGCGGACCGCAACCAGAAGTCATTCAAATATTCTTTGAAAAAGTTCATGCAGGTACGCGGTGCCAGCACAATCGTAGCGCAAGGCAAAAAGAAGAAAAATGCTGATGCGAGGTTCTTTGCTAATATAGAAGCAAGATATGGTGTTCCGGCCGGACCGCTTCTCGCTATTCACGGTATGGAAACAGGGTTTGGCCGTTTTACCGGCAATACAAATATGATTTCTGCTGCTGCGACCCTGGCTTACGATTGCCGCCGCTCGGAATTTTTCACAGGACATTTGCTTGCGGCGCTGAAATTGGTGGATCGCGGCGTAATCAGTGCCAGTACCCGTGGTGCGGCCCATGCTGAACTGGGTCATACACAATTTCTAGCAGGCAATGTTCTTAAATATGGCGTTGATGGTGACGGTAACGGCCGTCTTGATCTGAACAATAAATATGATGCCTTGGCATCGACAGCGAATTTCCTGCGTGCCCATGGCTGGCGCAAGGGCGGCGGCTATCAGAAAGGTGAGCGCAATTTCCGCGCGATCCAAGGCTGGAACGCTGCCGGTGTTTATCAGCAAGCTATTGCAATCATGGCAAAACAGATCGACGGTTAATCACCGTACTGATTGAGGCTGGCTCCTATGGGCCAGCTTTCAACATTCTTTATGAGAACGACAAAAACCCGCCGCAGTGATGCTGGCGGGTTTTTTAATGTGTGTACTTAAGTTTTAACTTAAGATTCTTTAGCTTCCAGAACCTGGCGGCCACGGTACATACCGGTTTTCAGGTCGATATGGTGTGGGCGGCGAAGTTCGCCTGAAGACTTGTCTTCAACATATGTCGGGTTTTTAAGCGCGTCTGTTGAACGGCGCATACCACGCTTAGAGCGTGAGATCTTGCTCTTAGGAACAGCCATTTTATACTCCAAAGTCGATGCGCAGTAACGTCGCCGGTGATTGGGCCGGGCCGTAAAAACCGTTCCGCGCTAGAATTGATTGGCGCGCTATACACCCTGCAAGCCTGTTTGAGAAGCCATCCACCGAAATTTTATGCAGATTCTATTCAAGGCACTTAATATAGGCCCCGGAATTTTGCGCCCGTTTGATATTTACAGAGGCTAAACGCCGCAGACCCTGTGTAGGATTGCTGGGTTCGCGCATAATCGGGTTGGGCAGGGTGACTGCCATATAGGCTGCTTGTTTGCGCGATAAATCCGCAGCAGATACGCCGAAATGGCTTTGGCTACCTGCTTCGATGCCAAACACGCCATTTTCATCCCATTCAGCAATATTGAGATAAATTTCCATGATACGCTTTTTGGGCAAAACAAGATCAATCCAAAGCGCCAATGGAATTTCCAGAACTTTACGTAAATAGGAACGCCCGCCCCATAAAAAGAGATTTTTGGCGGTCTGCATGGTGATGGTTGAGGCACCGCGGGTTTTTTCACCGTCAATTGCATCGGAAATGACGAGGTTTAATGCGTTCCAGTCAATGCCGTTATGTGCACAAAACTGGCCATCTTCCGAGACCAGAACCGCTTGATAGGCAACCGGAGCCATATCGCTTAAGTCAATCCAGCGCCGGTCAACAGGTTGAAAGGCAAGGTGGCGTGAAAGCATCAATGTAGATGTCGGATGAACGGCCTCCCAGCGATAGAGCACCGTTAAAGCAAAAGGAAGCAATATAATTGCCAGGATTGCCAGCACTGTCCATTTGAACAGGCCGGCTACCCGCTGACGCAATGTTGGCCGCAGAATTTTCGGCTTTTGTGTTCGCACGGTCTTCTTACCTGATTTTCTTTTGGGTTTACTGGCCAAAATACTGCGATGTTCCTCTGGGTGCTGGCTCTGTTTTGCGCGGATAATGGTTGAACTTTTCTCAATCCATAGGCAATTGAATAATCACATATAAAATGACCGATCAAGCAGACGGCTAAACAGTGAGGCAAGTTTGTGGCTCAATTCAACCAAACGCAATTTGTAGAGATACTTAAATCGCGCGCCAAACAAATGGACGACTTTCTGGCTACCTATCTAAATGCCGATGCTAAAAATGGCGAAATAGACCGGCCTGAAAAACTTGTAAACGCGATGCGTCATGGTGTTCTTAACGGCGGTAAGCGTATCCGGCCTTTTTTTGTCATTGAAATTGCAAAGATGCTCGGCGCCGATGAAGAGCTGGCTCTATTTCCGGCTGCCGGACTTGAATGTCTGCATTCATATTCTCTGGTTCATGATGATTTGCCAGCTATGGATGATGATGATTTAAGACGTGGCCAACCCACGGTCCATATTGCCTATGATGAAGCGACGGCAATTTTGGCAGGCGATGCTTTGTTGACCTTGGCGTTTGATCTTACCGCACATGAAGAAAGCGGCCTTTCTGCGCAGGTTCAAATCGAGCTGGTGCGCGCACTCGCGCGAGATTCCGGCGTGGGCGGTATGGTTGGCGGCCAGCAGCTTGATCTTGATAATGAGAACAAGGAGGCGGCTGAAGAATTAATTAGCCGGATTCACGCGATGAAAACCGGCGCACTCATTCGTTATTCCTGTGAAGCCGGCGCCATAATTGCCGGTAGCAATCATAAAGAGCGACAAAATATTCGCCGATATGGCGAGCTGGTCGGGCTTGCCTTTCAGTTGGCGGATGATTTGCTTGATGTGACATCAGATGCTGCTGCGATGGGCAAAGCAACGCGAAAAGATGCTGAAGCCGGAAAGAGCACGCTGATAGCGATTCACGGTGTCGAATGGGCGCGTGAGCGTTTGAACCAATATGTCGGGGAAGCCGAGGCCCTTTTAGCGCAATATGGGCGAAAGGCCGATATTATTCGGGCGGCGACACATTTTGTTGCCAAACGGCAGTCCTAGTTTTTCTTTACAATACAGGGTGTTCCATTGCTGCGCAGACGGCCGCAAACCGCATTGGCTTTCTGGCGTGATGGCGCCCCCAGCCGAACTGTATAAATGCCGCGCTGTCCCATCGGCGATCTTGTCCGGCTGATCGACAGGGGCATACCCATCAAAATATTGCCGTTTCGCGCCTTAATACGACTCCAGCTGCGTTCGGCTATTTCACGTTTGAAATTGCCGGCGACTTGTATCGCCCACGGCATGGTAAATTTAGCGGCAAGCAAGCCCGCACCGGTTTCAATTATAGGCAAGCGCAGACAGGCTTTATAAAACCCAATCTTTTCTTCAAGCGGCCGGTTTTTTATCTGGCGGCGCCGGTCAAAGAAAATGTCTGCAGGCTCGCCGGTGATATCCAGCACATAATTTTCAGTTTCTATCGGCAAATTGCCGCCTCGCGAAAGCCATTTGGCAACGCGTGTTTCGCCTGAATTATAAGCTGCCGCCGCCAAGCCGAGATTGCCGAATTGTACACGTAATTTCGCAAGATACAGAGCGGAGGCCGGAATTGCTTTTTCCGGATCAAAAGGATCATCCAGATTACGCAGCTTGGCCGTTTCAGGCATAAATTGCGCAATTCCCTGCGCACCGACCGGCGAAATTGCATTTGCGTCAAACCGGCTTTCTTTCCAGATCAATCTGGCGAAGAAAGCCTGCGGCAGTCCGTTGACTGATGCTTCACGGGCAATCAACTGACAAATGCGTTCGACGGAAATGTCTTCCCCGCTGTCCTTTGAAAGTGTTTGCCCAAGAGTAGAACTCATTAGGGCAGGCGTCATTGTCAGCCATGCGGCAACCGCGAGAAATGCCGCCTGCTTAAGCGGCACCGCGTTTATCGCCTTCTTTGCCGAAACGGGCTTCGATATAATCGGCCACCATCGCTTCGAAGTCACCGGCAATATTGTCGCCGCGCAATGTCGCTGTCTTTTTGCCGTCCACAAAAACAGGTGCTGCAGGGCTTTCACCAGTTCCAGGCAGAGAAATGCCGATATCGGCATGTTTGGATTCGCCCGGACCATTGACGATACAGCCCATGACCGCGACTTTAAGCGCTTCAACACCGGGGTATTTTGTGCGCCAGACGGGCATGTTCTTGCGTAAATCGCCTTCGATTTTTTTAGCCAGTTCCTGAAAACCGGTGGATGTTGTGCGTCCACATCCCGGGCACGCCGCAACAACCGGTATGAATTGGCGAAAGCCCATTGTTTGCAGCAGTTCCTGTGCAACCTGAACTTCGCGGGTGCGGTCACCGCCCGGTTCCGGTGTCAATGATATGCGGATTGTGTCGCCAATGCCCTGCTGCAACAAAATGCCGAGCGCTGCCGATGAGGCAACGATACCTTTCGAGCCCATACCCGCTTCGGTCAAACCCAAATGAAGGGCGTGGTTTGATCGTTTCGCAAGGTCCGTATAAACGGCAATCAGGTCCTGCACCTGACTTACCTTCGCCGATAAAATGATGCGTTCGCGCGGCATACCAACCTGTTCTGCCAGTTCGGCAGAAATCAGCGCAGACTGGACGATGGCTTCACGCATCACTTGCTGTGCGGTCATGGGAAACCCGTCCTCTTGGTTCTTGTCCATAAGACGTGTCAGTAGTTCCTGATCAAGGGATCCCCAATTAACGCCGATACGCACCGGTTTTTCATAACGGTTGGCAATTTCGATAATGTCAGTGAACTGCTTGTCGCGTTTTTCGCGAAAGCCAACATTGCCCGGATTAATGCGATATTTTGCCAGCGCTTCCGCGCAGGCCGGATGGTCTGAAAGCAACTTGTGGCCAATATAATGAAAATCACCGACTAAAGGAATATTAAGCCCGAGGCGTTCAAGCCGTTCGCGTATTTTTGGTACAGCGGCGGCGGCCTCATCTTTGTCGACCGTAATGCGCACAATTTCCGAGCCGGCTTTGTGCAGTGCCGCGACCTGCGCCACTGTCGCATCAATATCGGCGGTATCCGTGTTGGTCATGGATTGGACCACAACATCACCGCCGCCGCCGACTTTCACACCGCCGACATTAACGCCGACTGTTTCGTGGCGGTCAAAGGGCGCACTGATGTAATTCGGACTGTTTCGGGTCATGCGTTTATCTCGTCTATGACAAATAATCGGTCAATTCTTGCTTTCGCCAAATGCCTGCTGCCATGCGGCCTCGTCAAAGCCTGTCAGCGCAGTCTTGCCGTCTGTTCCCACGGGACGTTTGATAAAGCGCGGCTCGTTCGCCATTGCGTTTATCATGCTGTCCTCGTTTTGTGTAATGGCATCGCGCTCTGCTTCATCCAGCTTTTTAAAAGTTTGCGCCTTATGATTAAACACAGTGTCTATGCCTGCCAATGATACCCATTGGCGTAGAGATTCTTCCAAATCATCCACTTTGGTAAAGTGCTTGTATTCCAGCGGTATGTTCTCCGCCTCAGCCCAGTTGACGGCCTTTTTCACTGTCGAGCAGCCTGCATATCCATAAATGTGCAATGTCATGTTTTGCCTCTCTGGAACATTTTTGCCTGTCTTATCATTGAACACAGAATTGTCACCTGACATGTGACATAATTACGCTTATGTTGCGGCGCAATAACACAGTGCATATTAAGAGGAAACTATGATGACCGATGTAAAAACTGCAATTGTCACAGGATCCAATTCCGGCATCGGTCTTGGCATCGCCCGCTCGCTGGCGATGGAAGGGCATAATGTCGTGCTTAATTCCTACACGGATAATAAAGACGATCACGCCCTTGCGGAATCAATTTCAAAGGCGGCAGGCAATAAGACCATTTATATTTCAGCGGACCTGTCCAAAGGCGATCAGTCACGTTCGCTGGTTGAAAAAGCTGCCGAAGAGTTTGGTACAGTTGATATTCTAATCAATAATGCCGGCATCCAGCATGTCGCGCCGATCGAAGATTTTCCTGCCGATAAATGGGATGCGATTATTGCCATCAATCTTTCATCGGCCTTTCATACAACTGCTGCTGCCCTGCCGATGATGAAAAAATCAGGCTGGGGCCGGATCATCAATATTGCATCGGCACATGGTCTGACCGCGTCACCTTTTAAATCTGCTTACATCGCGGCAAAACACGGCATTGTCGGGCTGTCAAAAACCACAGCGCTTGAAATGGCTGAAGCCAAAATGAACGCGACATGTAATGCGATTTGTCCCGGTTACGTGTTAACACCGTTGGTGGAGGGCCAGATTGAAGACCAGATGAAAGCGCATAAAATGAGCCGTGAAGAGGTGCTGGACAAAGTCATGTTGACGCGTCAGCCAACGCGGGAATTTGCGACCGTTGACCAGCTTGGCGGTACGGCGGTGTTTTTATGTTCTGACAATGCGTCTCAAATTACCGGCACAACAATCTCCATTGACGGAGGATGGACGGCGCTTTGAGTAAGAGCGTTAAAACCAAAACAATCAATCTTGCACTTCAGGGCGGCGGGTCTCACGGCGCGTTTACCTGGGGTGTTCTTGATGCACTGCTTGAAGACGGCCGCTTGGAATTTGATGGTGTTTCGGGCACCAGCGCTGGCGCAATGAACGCGGTTGCAATGGCAGCAGGCATGGCACAGGGCGGGCGTGATGGCGCGCGCCAAAAATTGCGGGAATTTTGGATAGCTGTCGGCGAAAAGGGCCGCTTTTCGCCCATTCGCCGCAATCCGCTTGATGTGTTTTTCGGCAAATATAGCTTCCAGTATTCGCCTTCATACTGGGCGGCTGATCTGTTTAGCCGCGTCTTTTCGCCCTATGATACCAACCCGCTTGATATTAATCCGCTGCGCGATGTCGTTGAAAGTGTCATTGATTTTGATGATGTTTCAAACTGCAAAAGCTTTAAAACCTTTGTGTCGGCAACCAATGTGTGGACCGGTAAGGTTCGTGTTTTTTCCGGTGATGATCTAACAGCAGATGCTGTGATGGCATCGGCGTGCCTGCCCACAATGTACAAAGCTGTTGAAATTGAAGGCGTGCCTTACTGGGATGGCGGGTTTGGCGGTAATCCGGCCTTATATCCGTTCTTTTATTCCACCGACACAGAAGACACATTGCTTGTTCAGATCAATCCGGTTGAGCGGCGCCACACGCCTAAATCAGCGCAGGAAATTCAGGATCGCATGAATGAAATCACCTTCAATGCCGGATTGCTGCGCGAATTCAGAGCCATTGAATTTGTCCGGCGTCTAAAGCGTGAAGGACGTTTGGACGGAACAACTTATTCGTCTATCCGGATGCACCGTGTTTGTGCGGACGAAGCTTTGGCCGATCTGTCGGCTGCAACCAAACTCAATGCTGAATGGCGGTTTTTAGAGAATTTGCATGATTTGGGTTATGCTGCGGGACAGGATTTTCTGGACGAGCATTTTGATGCGATCGGTGAAAGACCGACTTTGGACCTGTCGGAAGAATTAGAGCAGCGCGTGTTCCCCATAGATAAGAAGAAGACGGTTGGGCGCAGGCTCAGTGAGAGGCTACACAAGATTAAGCCGAAACTGGACTAGCTTTGTTTTCCCGCTTGCGTGTCTGAACTTATTGCTTGGGCGACAAAATCAATAAGTGTTTCGACATAATGATCGATAGGCTGGCCGCATAAATAGGTATTACGCATACCTTCCATGCTGTGCATTATAATTTGGGCTATCGATTGCGGGCTAATGGGCGGCGTGGAAAATCGCTCTAGATCTGCATCTCCGCGTTTGACCGCGCTTTCAATACCGTTGGTGATGATCGTCACCATCCTTGCTTTCCATTCGACCTCAATATCTTGGGCAAGCTCCTGATTAACGCCGGTTAGCTCAACGCCGTGCGGCGTTTCATCAACAAAACGGTGTATCTGGAGAATGGAGTTATCAATGCAGGCAAATAGCTGATTTCGTAGGCTGGTATTTGTCCTAAATGCGTTTTCGGCTGAAATTGCTGCGTTCTCCATCATCTGAAGGCTGATAGCCCGAAAAATGTCGGATTTGTTCTTGAAAACCTGATAAAGCGCGGGGCGCGACATTTTCGCTTCACGCGCGATGTCGTCCATCGAGGTTTTTTTAAACCCGTAATTGAGGAACACGGTCAGCGCTGATTTGAGAATCAGGCCGCGCTTATTGTCGCAGAAATCTAGCATTATATTGACACTATGACATTTTTTGGTATTTTGTCAATCTTGATACTACTGACATTGCTGTAAAAGTTGTGAAATCAGTATCTTAGAAGAAAAACGGTTCCCGTTTGAAACATTAGGTTAACTCAAGTGTTTGGCGAAGTATTGCTAAGACATGAAAACTAGGGTTTAGGAACACGTCTAGTTATATACGTAGAAAGTTACGGAAAAGACGATGAAACTTCATCAATTTGCGGCAATGGTTGTATTGCTGTTGGCCGCCGCTTGGGTGCTGACAGGAGATTTTTCTTTTGTGGGTAGCGCTTCTACTGAAGACGACAAGCCGAATACTGTCGTCGAGCGGCAGGAAGCAGCGGCGAAAACCGAAGAACGCGCGTTGCAAGCTGTTGGCGTGGCGCAGGTTCCTTCCATCGAACATGCGCGCTCAGTCCGCATATCAGGTATTACACAAGCTGATAAATCTACGGAAGTTTCGGCTCGCACATCGGCTGCCATTGACGAGCTGAAAGTGTCGCAAGGCGATGTCGTTAAAAAAGACCAGGTAATTTTGACACTGGCCTCTGAAGGTCGTCAGGAAGCGCTGGCAAGCGCCGAGCAAAGTCTTGAACAGGCAAAAATCGATGCAGATGCCAAGCGCACTCTTGTTGAGCGCGGTACATTGCCTAAAATCCAATTGGATCAGGCAATGTCGGCATTGCGCTCAGCGGAAAGCGCTTTGGAAAAAGCCAAAGTGGAAATGAGCCTGCTTGAAATCAAAGCGCCGTTTGGCGGCGTGATTGATGATTTGAAAGTGGAAGCAGGTACATCCGTTCAACCCGGAACACCGGTTGCTACGATTGTTGCTTTGGATCCGATCATCGGTGTGGGTGAAGTCAATGAAAGTGATTTGCCGATTGTAAAAGTTGGCAATGACGCGTCATTGCGATTGGTAACAGGTGAAATTGTTTCCGGTAAAATCCGCTACATCAGCCGTGTGGCTCAAGACACAACACGCACCTACACAGTTGAAATTGAAGCGCCCAACCCCGAAATGAGCATTCCGGCAGGAATGACGTCAGAAGTTATTCTGCGGGGCGAGGCGGTTTCTGCCAAGCCTGTTCCGCGGTCTGTTGTCACTCTCAATGATACGGGCGAACTTGGTGTGCGCGCGGTTGATGAGGAAGACAGTGTTGTTTTCTATCCGATAGATATTGTCGATGACTCCACAGGCGGACTCATCCTTGGCGGTATACCGGATAAAGCGCGCATCATTGTTCAAGGGCAAAACCTTGTTTCGGAAGGGCAAAAAGTTCAGGCGGTTGAAGCTGACCCGGAACAAATTGATAGGTTGATCGAAGAGGCGCGAAGCCAGATTGAGAGTCAGTAATGGGTTTTCTTGAAATAGCAGTAAAGAATGCGCGCCTGACGATCATGGCGCTTTTGTTCTTTCTGGTTGCCGGAGCGCTTTCATATATCAGTATTCCCAAAGAAGCCGAGCCTGACGTACAGATACCGGTTATCTATGTCGGTCTAAGCTTGCAGGGCGTGTCGCCGGAAGATGCCGAACGTCTGCTGATCCGCCCGCTGGAAACACAACTTAAAAATATCAAAGGCATCGATAAGATGTCTGCGTCTGCCTATCAGGGCGGCGGTAATGTGGTGATTGAGTTTGATCCGAGTGCTGATCTGTCAACAGCCCTTGATGATGTGCGCACGAAAACAGATCAGGCCAAACGCGATTTCCCAACCGGAACGGATGAGCCGACTGTTTCCGAGGTTAATATTTCGGAGTTTCCGGTTCTCGTTGTGACACTTTCCGGCGATGTTCCGGAACGGGTTTTGACACGCAGCGCCAAAGCGCTTCAGGAGCGTATTGAAGAAGCGGAAGGTGTTCTGGAAGCGAATTTGCAAGGGTCGCGTGATGAACTTGTTGAAGTGATCATGGACCCGATCAAGCTGAGTTCCTACAATCTCCAGCTTGATAATCTGATCGCTGGTGTACAGGGAAACAATCAGCTGGTTGCCGCCGGAACACTGGAAGGTGATCAGGGTAAATATGCGGTCAAGGTTCCTGCTCTCATCGAGACGGTTGAAGATATTGCCAATCTGCCTATCGCAGTTAATGGCAATGCTGTCGTGCGCGCCCGTGATCTGGCGACAATCCGCTCGACTTTTGAAGATGCGGAAACAATTGCCCGTCTTAACGGTAAACCGGCAATTGCGATTGAGGTTTCCAAACGGGCAGGTGCCAACCTTATCGAAACAGTTGATCTTGTGAAGGCGACTTCGGAGGCGTTTAAAGCAGAACTGCCAACCGGTATCGATGTGTCATTCAGTCAGGACAAATCGACCGATATCCGCACAATGCTGGAAGATTTGCAGAATTCGGTTTTGACAGCGGTGATACTGGTTTTCATCGTTATTCTTTTCTATCTCGGTTTCCGGTCTTCACTGCTAATCGGTCTGGCAATTCCAACATCGTTCCTTATGGGAATCATGTTCCTGTCAATGGCAGGCCTGACGGTTAACATTGTTGTTCTGTTCAGTCTGATTTTGGCCGTTGGCATGCTTGTCGATGATGCTATCATTGTGACCGAATATGCTGAAAGGCGTATGGCTGAAGGCATGCCGGCAGCACCGGCATTTGCTGAAGGTGCGCGCCGCATGTTCGGCCCGGTTGTCATCTCAACGCTTACACGTATTGCAGCCTTCTCACCGCTTCTGTTCTGGCCCGGGATTGTCGGCGAGTTTATGAGCTATATGCCGATCACGCTGATCGCGACGCTATCCGCATCAACAATCTATGCATTGTTGTTTGCGCCAACGCTAGGATCTATCTTTGGCAAGGCACGTGTCGAGCCTAAAAAGCCTGATGGCATATACATGGCCGTCATCAAGAAGACAGTACGGTATCCTATTGCTGTATTGCTGATCGTTGTTGCGTTGATGGTTGGTATTGTTACAAGCTTTACGCAAAACAATAATGGTGTGGAATTCTTCCCGAATGTCGAACCTCAATACGGGCTGCTATACGTTAAAGCACAAGGCAATCTGTCGCTTGAGGAAAAAGACGATGCGGTTCGCGTTGCCGAGCAGCGTTTGTTGAACTGGCCCGGTATCGACACTGTTTATACACGTGTCGGCAAGTCAGGCGGCGGCGCATCCTTTGGCGGCGGTGGCGGCGGCGAAGATACAATTGGCACGATTCAATATGAGTTTGTTGATTGGCGCGAACGCAAGCCGGCCTCTGAAATTCTGGCCGATTTGCGCAGTGCGCTTTCCGGTTTTGCAGGCGTTGAAATCGAAATTTCTGTTCCGGATGCAGGCCCACCGCAAGGTAAGCCGATCCAGGTTCAGCTTTCCGCTGATGATCCGACCGGCATGGATGAAGTTGCGCGACAAGTCGGCGAATATCTTGAGACTATTCCTGAAGTGCGCGATCTCTCAACAGGCTTGCCGCCTTTGAGTGTTGACTGGGAGCTGAAGGTCGACCGCACGGAAGCTGCAAAATTTGGTGTCGGACCGAACTCAATTGGCACGGTGGTTCAGTTGGTGACAACAGGATTGGTGCTTTCTGATTACCGCCCTGCCGGCGCAGATGATGCGGTTGATATTCGTTTGCGTCTACCGGAAGATCGCCGCACACTTTCAATGCTTGACCAGCTCAGGATTCAAACACCTTCAGGTGCTGTACCGATATCGAACTTTGTAACACGCGAACCAGCCCGTTCGCTTGGTACATTGACCCGTATCGATGGTTCGCGCACACTCACAATTTCTGCGAACCTTGCAGAAGGTGCGCAGGATGCCGTGTTCCAGGCGCAGGTGGCCGAGCATATGAGAACGCTCGATCTTCCTGCCAATATTCAATGGGAAATGGTTGGTTCCGATCAGGAAAGCGCCGAAGCTTCTGCGTTTCTGGGCAAGGCATTTGGCGTTGCTATCTTCCTGATTTTTGCGCTGCTATTGGCACAGTTCAACCGCTTTACCTATGTTGCTCTGGTTCTGTCTGCTGTGGTGATGTCCACGGTTGGCGTGCTGCTGGGCTTGCTCATCATGGGTATGCCGTTCTCCATCATTATGACTGCGGTTGGCACGATCGCTCTGGCCGGCGTTGTGGTGAACAACAATATTGTTCTGATCGACACCTATTCTTATCTGCGTAGGCAGGGCATGGATAAAACAGAAGCCGTGCTGGAGACGTGCCGCGAACGTGTGCGTCCCGTAATGCTGACAGCGGTCACCGCGATTTTGGGCGTGTTGCCGATTGCCTTTGGCGCAAACCTGGCATTGCTCAGCCAAGAGGTGACTTATGGTGCTCCATCAACACAGTGGTGGATTTCTTTATCCAGCGCGATTGTTTTTGGACTGGCGTTCTCAACGCTTCTGACACTGGTGGTAACGCCAGCGGCATTGATGCTGTTTACACGCGACAATGCTTCGATAGAAGCGGGTAGTTTGCTTGGTAATTTCTGGCGACGTTTGCGCGGAAAAGTGAAGAAAACTGAACCATCAGGCAAATTGGCTGATGAACCGGTGGCGCAGGTTGATCCCAACCAACCGGAGATCGATGAAGAATATATCGACGAGACACCTTCCACTGTCACGCCGTACCCCAAAGCGGCAGAGTAAGTATCACAAAAAAGGCCGGCGCTGATGCGACCGGCCTTTTTCATAAATGGATTTTTTTAAGATCAAGCGGCGGCTTGTGCCTTCGGTGTGATCAATTTGCGGTTCACAAGAACCTCGGCAATCTGCACCGTATTCAGCGCCGCGCCTTTGCGTAAATTGTCTGAAACAACCCACATATTCAAACCGTTATCCAGAGTTGAGTCCTCGCGGATACGGCTGATATAGGTTGCATCTTCGCCCGCTGCCTCAATCGGCGTGACATAAGCATTTTCCGAAGGATTATCGACGACAAGGCAGCCTGGTGCTTCGCGCAGGATTTCACGCGCCTGATCGGCAGTGATCTCATTTTCAAATTCGATATTGACAGCTTCAGCGTGGCTGATGAAAACTGGCACGCGCACGGCTGTGCATGTCACCTTAATTTTCGGATCGAGCATTTTCTTGGTTTCGGCTGTTACCTTCCACTCTTCTTTGGTGGAGCCGTCTTCCATGAACACGTCGATATGCGGGATCACATTAAATGCGATGCGCTTTGTGAATTTTTTGCTCTCATCAAAAGTGTCGCCAACATAAACCGAGCGGGTCTGCGCAAACAACTCGTCCATCGCATCCTTACCGGCACCGGAGACGGATTGATATGTCGAGACGACAACACGTTTGATCTTTGCCGCATCGTGCAGCGGCTTGAGTGCAACCACGAGTTGGGCAGTCGAGCAGTTCGGGTTAGCAATGATGTTCTTTTTGGAAAAATCCACAATCGCATCAGGATTTACTTCCGGAACGATTAACGGCACATCGGAATCATAGCGGAAAGCTGAGGAGTTATCGATGACAACACAGCCCTGCTTGCCGATTTTCGGAGACCATTCTTTTGAAATGGATCCGCCTGCAGACATAAGGCAGATGTCCGTGTCTGAAAAATCGTAATTTTCCAGCGCCTGAACCTTTAGCGTTTTGTCACCGTAAGAGACCTCTTGGCCCAAAGAACGGCGTGATGCCAACGGAACAACTGTTGAAGCTGGAAAGCCACGCTCGTGAAGGATTTCCATCATTTCGCGTCCAACATTTCCAGTTGCACCGGCGATAGCGATTTTGAAGCTCATTGCTTTTTTCCTGTCTCTCCCCCGGTTGCGGTCAAAGCGTCACTCTTCCCGCCCACGGGGAGAGTGAGGGCGGAGTGAGTTAAACGGTCTTCGTTTTCGTAGGGATCGTTTTAAGCATGATGGCGTTCTTTTGATGCACTGTAACGCAAATGTCAATTGTCTGCGCTTTTCAAATGGTACTGACGCAGTGTCCCGCGTCAGTTTTTTGTATTTCTTGCGATATTAAGCAGCGCTGTAGGCTTCGCGGATAGCTTTGCCCATCTCGCTGGTTGTAATCTGTGTGCAGCCCTCACTCATAATGTCGCCGGTGCGGACACCGCTATCAAGAACGGTTGCAATTGCTTTTTCCAGGCGTTCGGATTCAGCAATCATGTTGAATGAATAACGCAGGCACATTGCAAATGACGCAAACATTGCGATCGGGTTGGCGATACCTTTACCAGCAATATCGGGTGCTGAACCATGAACCGGTTCGTAAAGTGCCTTACGGGCACCGGTTTTTTCATCCGGTGCGCCCAATGATGCCGACGGCAACATGCCCAGCGAACCGGTCAGCATGGCAGCAACATCGGAAAGCATGTCACCAAACAGGTTGTCGCATACGATAACATCAAACTGTTTCGGCCAGCGCACCAATTGCATACCGCCGGCATCAGCCAGCATGTGCGAAAGTTCGACATCATCATATTTTGCTTTGTGTGTCGCTGTAACGACTTCGTTCCAAAGCACGCCGGACTTCATGACATTGCGTTTTTCCATCGAGCACACTTTGTTGCCGCGCGCACGGGCCATTTCAAAGGCCACACCGGCAATTCGTTCAATTTCATAGGTTTCATAAACCTGCGTATCGACAGCGCGTTTCTGGCCGTTGCCAAGATCGGTAATTGTTTTGGGCTCGCCGAAATATACGCCGCCGGTCAATTCGCGGACGATGAGAATATCAAGACCTTCGACAACTTCCGGGCGCAGTGATGATGAGTTGGACAAGGCCGGATAACAAATTGCCGGGCGCAGATTTGCAAAAAGCGCCATGTCTTTGCGAAGGCGCAACAATCCGGCTTCGGGACGGGCTTCATAAGGCACGTCATCCCATTTAGGGCCGCCTACAGCGCCGAAAAGAACGGCATCGGCAGCCAGCGCTTTTTCCATATCGCTATCTGAAATCGCTTCGCCATGGGCGTCATAGGCCGAACCGCCAACCAGACCTTCATCGGTTTTAAAATTGGCACCTTCTTTGTCATTCATGTGCGAGATCAGCGTTTTGACCTCGGACATAATTTCAGGGCCAATACCATCACCAGGCAAAAGGAAAATCGAGCGTTCAGTCATCAAGCACATCCGTCTTTAGAGGTTAATTTGCCTGCTTTTACGGAGTATCGGGCTCAAGTTCAATTGCTTTTGCTAACCGCGCAGGGCGGTCGCTTCAATTTCGATTTTCATTTCGGGTTTTATGAGGCCCGCGACAACCATAGTCGCGGCGGGTCTGATGGTTTTAAACCATTGTCCGAGAACCGGAAACGCCAAGTCAGCATATGCCGCATCGGTGACTGTATATTGCATCCGGACGATGTCGTCTAAAGTAAACCCGGCCTGCTCAAGTGTTCTTTCGACCGTAAGAAGCGCATTGCGGGTTTGCTCTTCCACACTATCGGGCATGATCATTGTTTTGTAATCGTAGCCTGTCGTGCCTGAAACAAAGCACCAGTCGCCTTGCACGAGTGCCCGTGAATAACCCGCAATCTCTTCAAAAGGCGAACCGGTTGAAATGAGTTTGCGGGTCATAAAATGTTATGCCCAAGGGCGGTTTGCCGCCGCATTGCTTTCATAAGCATCAATGGATGATGCTTTTTCCAATGTCAGGCCGATATCATCCAGACCGTTGAGCATGCAGTGCTTACGGTGTGCATCGATATCAAAATTGATCGTACCGCCGTCAGGGCCTTTAATTTCCTGCGCTTCCAGATCAATTGAAATAACAGCGTTGGAGCCGCGTGAAGCGTCATCCAGAAGTTTTTCGAGATTTTCAGGACTGACAACGATCGGCAAAACGCCGTTCTTGAAGCAGTTGTTATAGAAAATATCGGCAAAGCTGGTCGAAATGATGCAGCGGATACCGTAGTCTAGAAGCGCCCAAGGCGCATGTTCACGTGACGAGCCGCAGCCGAAATTGTCACCGGCAATCAGGATTTTTGCATCCTTGTAAGCAGGCTTGTTTAAAACAAAATCTTCTTTGGGAGAGCCGTCTTCGTTAAAGCGCATTTCTGCAAACAGGCCTTCGCCAAGACCGGTACGCTTGATTGTTTTAAGGTAGTCCTTTGGGATAATCATATCGGTGTCGATATTGATTATCGGTAGAGGTGCGGCAACGCCTGAGAGCTTATTGAACTTATCCATGACGTTCTTTCCATGTTGTAAAAGTTGAATGCGGTTTATCAAAGTCATGCATAGAAATGAAGCCTTCTGTCGCATCAATTGAGCAAAACCTTGAATGATTGAGAAAAAAGCTATTTGTAAGAGCCAAGGAGCTCGTTATGCGCAATACATCAAGACCCGTTAAACTGCGCCGCTCGGTACTTTATGTGCCTGCGGACAATGAGCGGGCACTAGAGAAATCCCAGAGTTTGGATGCCGATTGTCTCATCTATGACCTAGAAGACGCTGTCGCACCGGAAGGAAAGGCGCAGGCGCGGGAAAATTTGCGAAAGCATTTTGACCGTCACCCTCATGCCCGCGCGGAGCGTGCGATCCGGATCAATGCGCTTTCAACAGAGTTCGGCACCGAGGATCTGATGTGTGCCCGTGCGTGCCAACCCGATGCCATTGTGTTGCCGAAGGTCAATTTGTCACGCGATGTGCTTGAACTCAGCGATGCGCTCGATGAAACGGATGCGCCCGAAGATCTGCAGATATTTGCGATGATCGAAACGGCTAAAAGCATATTGAACATTGGCGATATTGCAGATGTATCAGATGCATCCGGCGGACGGCTTAGCTGCTTTATCGTCGGCATGAATGATTTGATCACCGAGACGCAGCTTAATGCTGAAAATGCACGCCAGCATGCCCATTCATGGCTGATGCAGATTTTGCTTGCTGCTCGGGCGGGTGCGATTGACGTCATTGACAGCGTCTATAATGATTTTCGTGACACTGACGGCTTTAACGCTGAATGTTTTTCCGCTGTCGAGATGGGGTTTGACGGCAAGTCGCTCATTCATCCGTCACAAATTCAAGCGACCAATCTTGCATTCATGCCCAATGAGTCCGAACTGATAGAGGCTGATGCAATCGTGAGCGCATTTCGTTTGCCGGAAAACCAGAGTAAAGGTGTCATATCCTTAAATGGAAAAATGGTGGAGCGGTTGCACTTGGTTCAGGCAGAAGCACTTTTGGCAAAAGCCGCTATTGCACGCGCATCGCTTGGCCATTGACGGCCGTGAGAATTAAAACAGGAAAATAATATGATTGCTTACCGTCTGATTACCAATGACGACACTTCCGAATTTTGCCACAGGGTAACCGAAGCTGTTTCAAAAGGCTGGACGCTTTATGGCAGCCCGTCTTATGCCTTTGATGCCACAAAAGGTGTTATGCGCTGCGCCCAAGCGGTAACCAAAGATGTGCCGGATCAGGATTACACGCCTGACGTGAAACTGGGCGCTCTTTGATCCTTCCAAGGATATTTGCCGGACTTATCTTTTTTGCGGCGGCCCAATTTTCGGCCGCTGCACAACCGCGCTGCGCGATGTCACTCGTTCTGGCTATTGATGTTTCCTCAAGCGTCAGCCGTGAGGAATATGAGCTGCAAATGACCGGGCTTCAGCGTGCGCTAACGCATTCGGATGTGCGTGAAGCGATCAGGCTTAGCGGCGGAATACAGCTTTTCGCTTTTGAATGGAGCGGCCGCCGCGCGCATGTGGATATTGTCCCCTGGACATTTCTGGGCGATGACGCAGCAATATTTGCCGCAGGTAACCGGATAGCCGGTCACCCGCGTGGCTTTTCAGATTTTCCCACCGCGCTTGGATTTGCTCTTGGTTATGCCGCGATCAATCTAAAGCGCGCGCCGCTTATCTGCGCACGACAAATTGTCGATGTTTCCGGCGATGGGGTGAACAATGAAGGCTATGCGCCTGAACTGGCGTATAAAAACTTTGCTTTTGAAGGCGTTCAGGTCAATGGACTGGTGATTGACGGGGCCGATCCTGATCCTGTTGCTTATTATCGTGAAGAAGTCATTTACGGGCCGGGCGCATTTGTCGAAGTTGCAGAGAATTTTGCCGATTATGAAGCAGCGATGCGGCGCAAATTATTGCGTGAGATAAACGGGGCAGCATTGTCGCTTGCCCGTTAATCAAGTGCGTTTTCTATATCAGCAATCTGAATTTCGCTCAGGCCATAATGCATGCCAAGCTCGTTGATAATGATATGCGTGATAATATCGTGCAGTGTCTCATCGTTTTCACACCAATAATCCAAAATCGCGCGGCGAAAGAGCGTTAACTTATTGCCACTGCTTTTTTTGCCCGGTGTCCATTTCCCGCTTGCGCCCTCACCCTCAAACAGACCCAGAATATCAAACGGTGATTCAAGGCCAAGATCATCGGTTATGTCTTCGCTTGGAAACTCTGAAATGTGGATTGGTACATTGGCCGTTAAAGTGCGAAACTCCTGCGGTAACGCTGCATAGGCGAGATGTGCAATGCCTTCGAGGGTTGTTATGTCCGGCGCGAAACGATCCGCCCAGTCCTTTGTTGTGTCTTCGATTGCCATAATATTCCGATTTTTAACGCTCTATCCTAACGCGGTCAGAAGCTTTTGGCGATAGCTTCCTGACAATGAAAAAGCCGCCGGCGCAATGCACCGGCGGCCCTAAAAATTATTGACGTTTGAATTATTCAGCCGGTTCGACAGCAGCCATCGGATTGTTGGGATGGGTTGTCCAATTGGCATATTCCCGGTCAATCGGTTTTTGCGTGCGCGGATCACTGCCGGCCGTCATTTCTTCCATTGTAATACAATTATCGACCGGACAGACATTCACACATAAATTACAGCCGACGCATTCCTCATCGATCACTTCAAACTTACGAACGCCGTCAACCATGTTTGTGATCGCCTGGTGGGACGTGTCTTCGCAGGCAATATGGCAACGGCCACACGAGATGCACAAATCCTGATTGATCTTGGCTTTGGTGACATAGTTGAGATTTAGATATTGCCAGTCGGTGACGTTCGGTACAGCCATGCCGCGGAAATCTTCGATGGATTTATAACCTTTTTCGTCCATGTAATTGGACAGGCCTTCGATCATTTCCTGAACGATTTTAAAGCCATAGGTCATTGCCGCTGTACAGACCTGCACATTGCCGCAACCAAGTGCGATATATTCGGCCGCATCACGCCATGTCGTTATGCCGCCAATACCGGAAATCGGCAGACCTGCTGTTTCCTTGTCACGCGCAATTTCGCCCACCATGTTAAGTGCAATGGGTTTAACCGCCGGGCCGCAATAGCCGCCATGCGTGCCTTTGCCGTCAATGGTCGGTATTGGCGCCATCTGATCCAAATCAATCGATACAATGGAATTGATTGTGTTGATGAGAGATACGGCATCAGTGCCGCCATTTTTTGCCGCCCGTGCCGGATAACGCACATCGGTAATGTTGGGCGTCAGCTTGGTGATAACGGGCAGGTTTGAATGTTTTTTACACCATTCGACGACCATCTGGATATATTCGGGAACCTGACCGACCGCTGCGCCCATGCCGCGCTCGCTCATGCCGTGCGGGCAGCCGAAATTCAGCTCAACGCCATCACAGCCGGTTTCAAGAACACGGTCGAGAATACGTTTCCACGGCTCTTCCTCGCATGGAACCATCAGTGACGCGACGAGTGCGCGGTCGGGCCAATTCTGCTTGACCTCTTTCATTTCCTGAAGGTTGATTTCCAGATCACGGTCGGTAATCAACTCGATATTGTTCAGACCGGCCAAACGGCGGTCCGCGCCCCAGATCGCGCCGTAGCGTGGGCCGTTCACATTGACGACAGGTGGGCCGGCTTCACCCAGTGTCTTCCAGACAACGCCGCCCCAGCCTGCTTCAAAAGCACGCTCGACATTGTATTTTTTATCGGTTGGCGGCGCCGAGGCCAGCCAAAACGGGTTCGGTGATTTAATACCAACAAAATTGCTTGTCAGGTCTGCCATAGACGTATCTCCCTTAGCCCATCAGTGTTTTGTGAATGTGTTCAGCGGCAATTTTGCCGTCTTCAACCGAGGCAACAGTTAAATCCTCACCGCCAGCGACACAGTCGCCGCCCGCCCAGACTTTCGCGTGACTGGTTTTGCGGTTTTCATCAACGCCAATGCGGCCTTTGACAAGCTCAATGCCGGTTTTGGTGAAGGGCGTATCGTCCGGCGTTTGGCCAATGGCTTTGAAAACCTGATCTGCCTTGAGTGTGATGGTTTCACCGGTGCCGCTCAATGAACCGTTTGTGCCGGATGTATATTCAAGTTCGATCGCGTTCACCATATTGCCGTCCACATGAAGCGCCTTGGGTTGCAGCCAATGGCGGATTGTGACGCCGTTGGTTTGAGCCACTTCCTGTTCATAGGCACTTGCCCCCATTGCGTCGGCGCTGCGGCGATAGCAGATGGTGACATTTTCCGCGCCAAGAAGTTTTATTTGCGTTGCGATATCGATGGCTGTCATGCCGCCGCCGATTACCACAACATCGCGTCCGACAGGCAGTTTCGACAAATCGTCAGACTGGCGCAATTCTGCGATATATTTCACCGCATCGATACAGTTGTCCGCATCATCGCCGTCAATCGACAAATCGTTCACATAAGGCAGCCCTGCCCCGATAAACACAGCGTCATATGTCTCAATTAAATCTTCGAGCAGCACATCCTTGCCAAGCGCCGTGCCGTATTTAATCTCGATACCGCCAATGGATGTGATGAAGTCAACTTCGGCTGCCGCAAAATCATCAGTAGATTTGTAAGCGGCAATGCCAAATTCGTTCAGGCCGCCGGCCTTTTCACGGGCTTCAAAAACCGTGACGTCATGACCATGCATTGCCGAGCGGTGCGCGCAGGACAGACCTGCCGGTCCGGCACCGACAATTGCGATTTTCTTGCCGGTTGATGCTGCGCGCTCAAAAGGCTGGGAGCCGATATCGGCCATATAGTGATCTGTTGCATAGCGTTGAAGAAGTCCGATTTTGACCGGTTTGCCTTCTGCTGTTTCACGCACGCAAACCTCTTCGCACAATGTTTCGGTTGGACAGACCCGCGCGCACATGCCGCCCATAATGTTCTGCTCGAAAATCGTTTTGGCCGAGCCGTTCGGATTGCCGGTAGCGATCTCACGGATAAACATTGGAATATCGATGCTTGTCGGGCATGCGGTCATGCAGGGCGCATCGTAACAGAAGTAACAACGATCAGCTTCGACAATTGCTTCATGTCTTGTCAGCGGAGCATGAATGTCTTCGAAATTTTTCGAATATTGATCCGGCGATAACCGTCCGGCCTTAATATCTATTGAGGCGTTTGATGTGGCCATTTGTATGCTCCGACTTGGATTCAAGTTTGCGCGATATAAGAAGCGTACAAAATTTTATCAAAAGGTCAAATTTTTTCTTAAAACGGAGAAATAAAAAAAGGCCGCATCGCTGCGGCCTTCTTATGTCGTTGTATTTTATGTATTATTCAGACATAGACATTGCTTTTTTGGTCACGACGTCCGTCCATGCACCCTCCGGCGCTTCGGTAATAACGGGTGCTTCGCCGCCTGAAAGCAGCGATTCAACCGTTGTTTCAGCGGCTGAAACATCCAGCGTGCCGTCTGAACCTTCGGTCAATTTGTTGATTTCTTCCATCATGCGGCGCTGATGTTTTTCTGTCTGCGCACCGGATGCGTCATTTTCCAGAACGATATCGGCGGCTTCTTCAGGATTTTCACGCGCATATTCCCAGCCCTTCATGGAGGCGGCAACAAAACGTGCAAGCTTGTCGACCATTTCAGGATCGGCAAGGTTTTCTTCCAATGTGTAAAGTCCGTCTTCCAGCGTGGCAACGCCCTGGTCTGTGTAGTTGAAAACCACCAGATCGTCAGGGCTGAAACCGGCGTCGATGACCTGCCAGTATTCATTATAGGTCATGGTGGAAACGCAATCGGCTTGTTTCTGAATAAGCGGGTCAACGTTGAAGCCCTGCTTTAGAACGGTCACGCCATCTTCGCCGCCTTCTGTCGACATGCCCAGTTTGCTCATCCATGACAGGAATGGAAACTCGTTGCCGGAGAACCATACGCCGAGCGTTTTGCCTTTGAAGTCTTCCGGTTTTTCAATGCCGGTGTCTTTGCGGCAGGTCAGCATCATGCCGGAGCGTTTGAACGGCTGGGCGATATTGACCAGCGCAACGCCTTTTTCACGTGCGGCAAGCGCAGCCGGCATCCATTCAACGACAACATCGGCGCCGCCACCTGCAATGACTTGCGGCGGTGCAATGTCCGGGCCGCCCGGTTTGATTTCAACATCCAGATCGGCTTCCTCATAAAAGCCTTTGTCCTTGGCAACATAGTAGCCACCAAATTGTGCCTGCGTTACCCATTTGAGCTGAAGTGTCAGCTTGTCGGCTGCCAGTGCCGTTGTTGCAGAAAGCGCGAATGCAGCCCCTGCTGTTAATGCGATAAGTTTCTTCATTTTCGTCTCCTCGGTTGCACTTGGTATTTGAACGGAGCTTTTCGCTCTCTTTGTCTTTCCCGTTTCTTAGCGCCCTCGATTGGAAGGGTGCCAAAATGTAATGGAGCGTTCCAGCAGCGCGATCAGCCCGTAGGAAATAGAGCCGGCCAGCGCCGCAACAAAAATAGTGGCCCAAACCATATCAACATTCAATCGCCCTATTTCCGCTGATATGCGAAAGCCCATGCCGACAACGGGGGTGCCGAAAAATTCAGCAACGATGGCGCCAATCAGCGCCAGTGTCGAATTGATTTTCAGCGCATTGAAGATGAATGGCATTGCTGCCGGTAATCTGAGCTTGAACAACATCTGCCATTTTGTCGAAGCATAGGTACGCATCAAATCGCGCTCCATATGTCCGGCAGCATTAAGACCGGCAACGGTGTTCACCAGCATGGGAAAAAACGTCATGACGACGACGACAGCGGCCTTTGACTGCCAGTCAAAACCGAACCACATAACCATGATCGGTGCGATGCCGATAATGGGCAGCGCCGAGACAAGATTGCCGATCGGCATAATACCGGCTTTCCAAAACGGAGACCGGTCAACAAGAATTGCGATCAAAAAGCCCAGCCCGCAACCCAGAATATATCCGGCAATGACCGCTTTAAGATAGGTTTGTTTAAAGTCCGCCCAGAGAATCGAACCGGAACGCGCAATACGTTCCCAGATCATGGAAGGCGGTGGCAGCAACACTGTTGGCACGCCGAAACCGCGCGTTATCCCTTCCCAAAGCACCAGCAAGGCAATGCCGAACAGGACAGGTATCGCTAGATTGACAAGCGTCATCCATGTTTTGTTGGTTGAAGAAATCTGGGCAAGGCGCGTATTGATGAACCATGCTGCCAGCCAGAAAATCAGGCATATGATCAGGAGCGTTGCGTTTTCCATTTATGCCTCCCTCAAACCCATGCGGCGGTTAAGCCAGCTACCAACCAAGCCGACAATCGCAACCAGCGATCCGGCCAGAATGGCTGCCACGATAAGCGCCGACCAGATTTGTACGGTTTGGCCGTAATAAGAACCGGCCAGAAGGCGCGCACCCAAACCGGCAACTGCGCCGGTTGGTAATTCGCCGACAATGGCGCCGACAAGCGATGCAGCGATTGCGATCTTCATGGATGTGAAAAGATAAGGCACGGCAGTCGGCCAGCGCAATTTCCAGAATATCTGCGAACGGCTGGCGTTAAATGTACGCATCAAATCCATATTGATGGCGTCCGGCGAGCCCAAGCCTTTGACCATGCCGACAGCGACGGGGAAAAAGGACAGATAGGTCGAGATGATCGCTTTTGGCACCAGACCGGTAATGCCAATGGAGTTCAGCACCACGATGATCATCGGCGCTATAGCAAGAATGGGGATCGTTTGCGAGGTGATGATCCATGGCATGAGAGATTTATCCAACACCCGCGAATGTATGATGCCGACGGCCAATAATATGCCGAGCACGGTACCAAATACAAAGCCGAGCAGTGTGGCGGACAAGGTTATCCACGCATGATAGATAAGGCTGCGCTTGGAGGTTACTTTTTTCTCGACCGTGGTCTGCCAGATTTCGACCGCGACCTGATGCGGTGCAGGCAAAACGGGCCGTTCCTGCGCCATGGTCTTGGGCAGTGCCTCGGTAAACGACATTTCCTTGCCGATGCGCTCGGCCTGATCATATTCAAATTTGAGATTTAAAAGAGCCGCACCGGCATACCAAACCGCAATAATCATTGCGACAACTGTTAGAACGGGTAGTGCGCGGTCTTTAATCATAGGCATGGCCCGCTTTTAGACCTTCGCGCACGCGGTGGGCGATTTTTAAAAACTTCTCGCTTTCGCGAATATCGAGCGGCCGCTCGTCGCCGAGATCACAGTCGATAATATCATAGATCTTACCCGGCCGCGGGCTCATCACCACTATTTTGGTTGAAAGATAAACCGCTTCGGGAATGGAGTGCGTAACAAAGACAACCGTTTTCTGCGTCCGGTGCCAAAGCTTGTTGAGCTGCTCGTTCAAATGGTCGCGCACAATTTCATCAAGCGCGCCAAAAGGCTCGTCCATCAAAAGCATGTCCGGTTCCACGGCCAGCGCACGGGCGATTGACGCGCGTTGCTGCATACCGCCGGATAATTGCCAAGGATGTTTTTTCTCAAAACCGGCAAGATCGACAAGCGCCAGATTTTCGGCGATGCGTTTCTGCTGTTCGGCCTTGGCAATACCCATGACTTCCAGCGGCAGGGCGATGTTCTGTTCGATGGTGCGCCAGGGATAAAGAGCGGCGGCCTGAAACACGTAACCATAGGCACGTGCCAAGCGTGCCTGCTCGGGTGTCATGCCGTTGACGGTAATTTCACCGCCTGTCGGTTGTTCCAGATCGGCAATCACACGCAGCAGCGTGGTCTTGCCGCAACCGGACGGGCCGATCAGTGAAACAAATTCGCCTTTTTCAATATCAAGGTTGATGTCTGACAACGCGTGAACGGGGCTGTCAGCCGTCTGAAAAACAAGGTCCAGATTTTTAGTGGAAATGACCGTATTAGACACTTAAACCCCTGTCGCTGGAATACCGCTGCGTTTGACCGGTGATGGCGCGCTCAGTTCTTTCCATTTGGAAAGGGCGGCGTTGACGGGCGCATTGGGTGCGCGTTTGACAAACTTGCCGTGGCCTTCCTCGGTTTGAACCGCACCGTCATTAACGGCCAGCTGACCGCGTGTCAGTGTGAAGCGCGGCAAGCCTTTGACTTTTTTGCCTTCAAACACATTATAGTCAATTGCCGATTGCTGGCTTCCGGCGGTAATTGTTTTTTCCTTGTTCGGGTCCCACACCACCAGATCGGCGTCAGAGCCGACAAGAACAGCACCTTTCTTCGGATACATGTTCATGATTTTGGCGACATTGGTCGATGTCACGGCCACAAATTCATTCATGGTCAGGCGGCCGGTTGAAACGCCATAGGTCCAAAGCATCGGCATACGGTCTTCAAGCCCGCCGGTGCCGTTCGGAATTTTGGTAAAATCGCCAACACCGAAACGTTTTTGCTCAGTGGTAAATGCACAGTGATCCGTTGCCACAACTGACAGCGACCCGGCTTGAAGTCCGGCCCACAAAGAATCCTGATGTTGTTTGTTGCGGAAAGGCGGGCTCATTACGCGGCGCGCGGCATGGTCCCAATCCTCATTGAAATATTCGGACTCGTCCAGTGTCAAATGCTGGATCAGCGGCTCGCCCCAGACGCGCTTGCCGTTTTGGCGCGCACGGCGGATGGCCTCATGGCTTTCCTCACATGATGTATGCACCACATAAAGCGGCGCACCGGCCATATCGGCAATCATGATGGCGCGGTTGGTGGCTTCGCCTTCAACCTGGCTCGGACGGGAATAGGCATGTGCTTCGGGACCATTATTGCCTTCGGCCAGCAATTTGGCGGAAAGTTCGGCTATAACATCGCCGTTTTCCGCATGTACCATCGGCGTTGCGCCCAGCGCCGCACAGCGCTGGAAGGACGCGTAAAGTTCATCATCATTGACCATCAATGCGCCCTTATAGGCAAGGAAATGCTTGAAAGTGTTGATGCCTTTGTCTTTGACAACGGTTTCCATCTCGTTGAAAACCTGCTCACCCCACCATGTGATCGCCATGTGGAAAGAATAATCGCAATTGGCGCGGGTCGATTTGTTGTCCCACATCTGAATGGCTTCAAGCAGTGACTGGCCCGGTGACGGCAGGCAGAAATCAATCACCATTGTAGTGCCACCGGCAAGACCGGCCCGCGTGCCGCTTTCAAAATCATCGGTGGAATAAGTACCCATGAACGGCATTTCCAAATGCACATGCGGGTCGATGCCGCCCGGCATCACATAGCAATCTGTCGCATCCAGTTCATCACCGCCCGAAAGATCCGGCCCGATCTCGGTTATGATGCCGTTCTCCACCTTCACATCGGCCTTATAGGTCAGATCTGCAGTGACGATGGTTCCGTTTTTAATGATGGTGGTGGTCATAGGAAATCCTTGTTCTGAATCACATAGATTGTACTATTTTCTAATTATCATTGCGATATAGTGGCCCACCTTTATCCCAGCTGAACAAATATGGACGCAACACCTCAATAGGGTTGTATGCTACATCGCTTCCATCGGGAGCTGTGATGAAGCCCCCTTTGCAAATTATCGAATTCAAAAAAGATGTTAGTGTAAGTTTATCGTAAACTCGCCACCAAAAATTTTGACGTCTTACCCAACCAATTTGGTTTTTGGAGCGCCCATAAGAAAGATCTATATCCATAAATACGCGCTTGACTTCTTTTATGTCGAACTCATTATTGTTTTCGGTTTCATAGATATAATACAGGCTATCTTTGCAATCCATTTGCCACTTACCCCATAATCTCCGCTGCTTCGACAACCGCATGGAACAGCACTTCGGCGCCGGCGGTGGACCATTCTTTTGAGATTTCTTCGGCCTCATTGTGTGACAGCCCGTCAACGCAGGGGCACATCACCATAGCGGTGGGTGCCATGCGGTTAATCCAGCAGGCATCATGGCCCGCGCCCGAAATAATATTCATATGCGAATAACCAAGGCGTTCTGCCGCATCGCGAATGGAGGTCACCAGCTTTTCATCAAAAGTCACCGGATCAAACCCGCCGACTTTCTCTAATTCGATCTCCAGTTCCATTTCATCGCAAATTTCTTTAGCGCCTTTTTCAAGCCGCGCTTCCATATCCTGAATAACGCTCAGGTCAGGTGAGCGGAAATCAACGGTGAAAACAGCCTTGCCGGGAATGACATTGCGCGAGTTGGGATAAATATCGATATGACCGGCTGCACCGACCGCACTTGGTTTATGCGACCATGCGATCTCGTCGACCAATTGCAGAACACGCGCCATGCCAAGGCCTGCGTTTTTACGCATCGGCATTGGCGTCGAGCCGGTATGGCTTTCCTTGCCGGTAATTGTCACTTGCGTCCACGACAGGCCCTGCCCGTGCGTGACAACACCGATATCTTTTTCTTCGGCTTCCAGTATCGGCCCCTGCTCGATATGCAGTTCAAGGAAAGCGTGCATTTTGCGGCTGCCGACTTTCTCGTCGCCCTTCCAGCCAATGCGCTCTAATTCTTCGCCGAAGGTTTTGCCCTCCGCATCTGTTTTTGCGTAAGCCCATTCTTTGGTGAATTGCTCGGCAAAGACGCCCGATGCCATCATAGCAGGTGCAAAGCGGGTGCCTTCTTCATTGGTCCAGTTGGTGACAACGATGGGGTGTTTTGTCTTGATATCGAGGTCGTTCAAAGTGCGCACGATTTCCAATCCGGCAAGCACGCCTAAAACGCCGTCATAGCGACCGCCTGTCGGCTGGGTATCAAGGTGGGAGCCGACATAGACCGGAAGGGCATCGGGATCAGTGCCTGGGCGGGTCATAAACATGGTGCCCATTTCATCAACGCCCATGGTCAAACCGGCATCTTCACACCATTTTTGAAACAGCGCGCGTCCCTGCGCATCTTCATCGGTGACGGTCTGGCGATTGGAACCTCCGGCGATGCCGGGGCCGATTTCAGCAATTTCGTGTATAGAATCCCACAGCCTGTCACCATTTATACGTAGATTTTCGCCTGGAGACACCATATTTACCTCATAGGTCGTTCAAATAAAACTTGACTGGTTGGTCAAATTTGAAGGCTATGAGAGCAATCACGATTGGTCAAGCGTGTTTATGAGAACTTTTTGGAGGCTGTGTTGGCTGGCAAAGAAAATGTGAATGTTGAGGCTGACAAAAAGCGACCCAAAAAAAAGCGCAGCCGGATTCAAACCGAGAATCGGGCCCTTATTCTGGATGCTGCCTTGCAGGTATTTTCCACAGACGGATACCGCGGGGCGACGCTGGACCGGATTGCGGAAAAGGCCGGTATGTCGAAGACCAACCTGCTTTATTATTTCCCGTCGAAGGAAGATGTTTACCGCACAGCGCTTGAGCAGATTGTCGTCAACTGGCTTGATCCGTTCCGCGATATTGACGGCGACGGCGATCCAATCGAGCAATTGCGCCGCTACATTACGCTTAAATTAAAAGCGTCTCACGAAAATCCGGAAGCATCGCGGCTTTTTGCCAATGAGATTCAGCGCGGCGCACCGCTGATCAAGGGTTTCCTTGAGACGACACTTAAGTCGCTCGTTGATGAAAAAGCCAAAGTAATCCATGGCTGGATTGATGAAGGCAAGCTTGCGCCCATCGACCCTTATCACCTGATTTTCCTTATTTGGGCGACGACCCAGCATTATGCGGATTTCGATGTGCAAGTGAGCGCATTGCTCGGCAGTCAGGCCAGCAAGCCCGGTTTTTACGAGCAGTCTGCTCAGGCTGTTTTGTCAATTGTTCTGAACGGTATCCGGCCGCGGTAAAAATTATTCGTTCTGCGGCGTAATTGACAAGTTTGCCTATTTGTTTCCATTGTAAGTTACAAAATTTACACGCGTAACCTTGGGAAGCGGCGATGACTGTGACTAAGATCAAAAATATGGAAGAGTTCGCGGCGGTCAGCGGGCTCTCGCGGCCGACAATCTCAAAGTTTTTCAATGATCCTCAGAGTGTGCGTCCATCGACGCGCACTAGGATAGAAGAAGCGCTGGAGCGGTTTGACTATCGCCCGAATATTTATGCGGTGAACCAGAACCGGCAACTCACCAAGACCATCGGTATTGTTGTGCCCTATCTGGCAGACCCGTTTTTTGCCGAGATAGCACGTAATATTGAAACGCGCTGTATCGAGGAAGGGTATTCGCCATCCCTTTTCAGTTCCCACGGACGTCAGGAACAGGAAAACGATATTCTGGAAACCTTACGTTCCATGAAGCCGGCGGGTGTGCTGATCGCGCCTTTGGGACGCATATCTGACAAAGCGTTTATCGAGCGTTTCTGCAAAGATGTGCCAACTGTGCTGTTCGACAGCAAGCTGGAAGATGTGGGGCAGGTCTTTATCGGCTCCGACAATATGCAGTTTACATCAATGATGGTGGAGTATCTGAACCGTTCGGGCGACGCCCCGTGCTTTTTCGAGATGAAAACGCCGACCAATCCGAATGCGCGAAAGCGCAGACAGGCCTATATTGAAGCAATGAAACGTTTGGGCCATCAGCCGAAAATCGTGCAGGTTGACGGGGTGGGCTGGGACTTTGAAGAGATCGGCCACCGCGGCGGACTTGAAGCGCTGAACAATGACAGGTTTGAAACCTCGACTGTGCTGTGCAGCAATGACCGGCTTGCCATCGGGTTTTTAGCGGCATGTTACCAAAAAGGTGTGCGGGTCGGCCTGAAAGAGAATTGCCATTTGCGCGTTGCCGGTCATGACAATCATCCCTTTTCCAAATTTACATGCCCCTCGTTGACGACCGTGTCACAGGATTATGCCGCTATCTCGGAAAAGAGTGTCCGGATGCTGTTTGACCTTATTGCCAGCGAGACAAGCGACAGCGCGCACAAAGACACATTATTTGAAGGGAAACTCGTAATGCGCGACTCTGCGTGAGCGGCAAATATTTACGCGCGTAAAAAAACTATTGACCGCGCGTAGTTTTTGTAATTAGGTACGAGCATCCATTACCACGGGAGGAAATAGGATGCTTTCCAAGAAAATGCTTGGCGCGACGACAGCAATCATGCTCGTTGCGGCTACCGGCGCTCATGCCGAATCTTTGACAATTGCGACTGTTAACAATGGCGACATGATCCGCATGCAGGGTCTGACCGACGATTTTACTGAAAAAACAGGACACACAGTTGAGTGGGTCACACTGGAAGAAAATGTGTTGCGCCAGCGCGTGACCACCGACATTTCAACAAAAGGCGGCCAGTTCGACATCACAACGATCGGTATGTACGAAACACCGATCTGGGGTAAAAACGGCTGGCTTGTTGCGCTTGATGATCTGTCAGCGGACTATGATGTTGATGATATTCTACCGGCAATGCGTGGTGGTCTGTCTGTAGACGGTACGCTTTATGCCGCGCCATTTTATGGCGAAAGCTCCATGATCATGTATCGCACGGATCTGATGGAAAAAGCCGGCCTTGAAATGCCTGATGCGCCGACATGGGAATTTGTTGCCGATGCCGCGCGCAAAATGACCGATAAAGACAATGAGATTTATGGCATCTGTCTGCGCGGTAAAGCGGGATGGGGCGAGAACATGGCATTCCTGACGGCCACGGCGAATGCTTTTGGCGCGCGCTGGTTTGATGAAGAGTGGAATGCACAGTTTGACTCAGACGCATGGAAGAAAACGCTCAATTTCTACATTGACTTGATGAATGAAGCAGGCCCTCCAGGAGCGGCAAATAACGGCTTTAATGAAAATCTCGCGCTCTTCCAGCAAGGCAAATGCGGTATGTGGATCGATGCGACTGTTGCAGCATCTTTCGTAACAAATCCGAACGATTCCACCGTTGCGGACAAGGTCGGCTTTGCTCTTGCGCCTGATACAGGGCTTGGCAAGCGCGGTAACTGGCTTTGGGCTTGGGCGCTGGCTATCCCTGCCGGTACTCAAAAAGAAGCCGCTGCCAAAGAGTTTATCGAATGGGCGACGTCCAAGGATTATTTGGAGCTCGTTGCGGAGAAAGAAGGCTGGGCCAATGTGCCGCCCGGCAGCCGTACATCGCTTTACGAGAATCCTGAATATCAAAAAGTGCCATTTGCAAAAATGACGCTTGAGTCGATCAACTCGGCTGATCCGACAAACCCGACAGTCGATCCGGTTCCTTATGTCGGTGTGCAGTTTGCTGCGATCCCTGAATTTGCCGGTATCGCAACGCAGGTCGGTCAGGAGTTCTCAGCAGCATTGGCAGGCCAGCAGTCCGCCGATGAAGCCCTTGCCAAAGCGCAGGCGCTTACCAATGACGAAATGGAAGCGGCTGGCTACAAATAAGCTTGTAATTCTCTCCCAGGAAACCCGGGTGCAAACGATCGTGCCCGGGATTCTTGGATAAGCTTAGAAATTTCCATTACGTTCAATACCTATTTGCCGATCTGAAAATATTACCGGCATACTTGGGAGGGTAAGTCATGGCGACACAACATTCGCGATCCGCTGCAAGACTGATGAACACGCCGGCGATTTTTCTCTTGCTCGTCTGGATGCTCGTACCTCTGTGTATGACGATATATTTCTCATTTCTCGACTACCGGCCTTTGCGCGGTGTCTATGAATGGGCAGATGGTTTTGAAAATTACGCACGGTTTTTAAGTTCCGGCTCTTTTACCGACAGTGTTGTCACAACGCTGATCATGGTGGGCGGTATTCTGGCCATTACGGTCATTGGCGGCGTATTGCTGGCCATGCTGCTCGATCAGCCAATTTGGGGACAGGGTATTGTCCGCATTCTGGTGATTGCACCGTTCTTCGTCATGCCAACTGTTTCGGCGCTGGTGTGGAAGAACATGTTCATGAACCCTGTGAACGGTCTTTTCGCCTATCTATGGAAGTTCTTTGGCGGAACGCCGGTGGACTGGCTGAGCCAAGCACCAATATTTTCGATTATCTGGATTGTGAGTTGGCAGTGGCTGCCTTTTGCAACATTAATTCTGCTCACAGCTATACAATCGCTGGACAGCGAACAGATGGAAGCTGCGGAAATGGATGGCGCGGGATTTTTCAGCCGTTTTGGCTATATCACGCTGCCGCATCTGGCCCGAGCGATCACGGTTGTTGTCCTTATTCAGACAATCTTCCTGCTTTCGATCTTTGCCGAAATCTTCGTTACGACAAACGGCGCTTTCGGAACCCGCACGCTCACCTATCTCGTTTATCAGCGGGTGCTTGAAAGTCAGAATATCGGGCTTGGTTCTGCGGGCGGCATCGTTGCGGTCATTCTTGCGAATATTGTTGCGATCTTCCTGATGCGGATCGTCGGCAAAAATCTGGACAATTAGGGGGAATGTATCATGGCACGTGCTGTCTCTAACCGACGCCAAATCGTCACCACCATTGTCGCATGGACGATTGGATTGCTGATCTTCTTTCCGATTCTCTGGACAATCTTGACCAGTTTCAAGACAGAGGCTGAAGCGATTGCCGATCCGCCAAGTCTGCTGTTTTTTAACTGGACGCTGGAGAATTACGAAGTTGTTCAGGAGCGGTCCAATTATGGCAAGTTCCTTTGGAACTCCATCATTCTGGCGGTCGGCTCAACTGTCATCGGCTTGCTGATTGCCATTCCTTCGGCTTGGTCGATGGCTTTCCAGCCGGGAAAACGCACGAAAGATATCATGATGTGGATGCTGTCCACCAAAATGATGCCTGCGGTTGGCGTATTGTTTCCGATCTACATTCTGGCGCGCAATAGCGGTCTGTTCGACACGCATATTCTTCTTATTGCGGTGCTGATGCTGATGAACCTGCCGATCATTATCTGGATGCTTTACACATATTTCAAAGAGATTCCGGTCGATATTCTGGAGGCCGCGCGCATGGATGGGGCGAGTCTTAAATCCGAAATTCTTTATGTGTTAACGCCAATGGCGCTGCCGGGAATAGCGTCCACGATGCTGCTCAACATTATTTTGGCGTGGAATGAAGCGTTCTGGACGCTCAATCTGACAACGATCAATGCAGCGCCACTGACAGCCTTTATCGCCAGCTATTCGAGCCCAGAAGGTTTGTTTTACGCAAAGCTGTCCGCAGCATCGACCATGGCGATTGCGCCAATTCTCATCATGGGCTGGTTCAGCCAGAAACAATTAGTGCGCGGCCTGACATTTGGCGCGGTGAAATAGGTAGATAATCATGGGAAGCATTATACTCAAAGACGTCACGAAAAGCTTTGGTGAAACGCAGGTCATTCCACCGCTCAACCTTGAAATCAATGATGGCGAGTTCGTTGTTTTTGTCGGCCCGTCCGGCTGCGGCAAGTCCACGCTTTTGCGCCTGATTGCAGGGCTTGAGGATGTCACAGACGGCACGATCGAGATCAATGGCACGGATGCAACTAATATCCCGCCAGCCAAGCGCGGCCTTGCCATGGTGTTTCAATCCTATGCGCTTTATCCGC
>NZ_JXMU01000049.1 GCF_001293565.1 Ahrensia marina
CGCATGTCCGGGCGGAAAACCGGTTCCCACTGTTCCTGACATGCTCTAGAGCGCGACCGGCAGCGCACCGGCAACTTTGCTTTGGCGCAAAATGAAGTTTGTGGTTGTGGTACGCACCACGCCGAGCCGGTTGATGCGCTTCATGATAAAGCGTTCAAGATCTTCAGGATCTGTAGCCGCCACTTTGAGCACAAAATCAAACTCGCCGGTAATCGATGCACACTCGATCACCTCCTCCGCTGTTTCGATAAAACTATGAAACAGGTCAATTGATGTCTCGCTATGGTCCATCAAGGATACATGCACATAGGCAAGCGCGTGGAGACCGAGTTTCTTACCATCCACAATCGCAGCATAGCGCGTAATATAGCCTTCATCTTCAAGCTTTTTCATCCGCCGCCAGCACGGTGAAGGCGACAGACCCACCGCATCGGAGAGTTCCTGCGTGCTGGCACGCCCGTTTTGTTGCAGGAACTTTAAAATCAGTCTTTCAAAATTATCGAGCATGATTTGCCTATATTTACAGAAACTAGAAATATTTTGCCTGAATTGTGACCTCAATCAACGAAATAGAACATAATCTATCGCATTTCCATGCAATTCTAACTTCTAACATGGGAGGAAGAACATGCCAAAATCAACAAAATACGTTGCCAAGATTGCAGGGCCTGACGGCCGCATAGACTATACCAGCGATGATGATGCCGTATGGCGCGATCTTGTTGCCCAGCAGGAACAAAACGTCAAAAAATATGCCGCGAGAGAATATCTTGCAGGTCAGGAGAAATTGAACCTGCCCAAAGACAGAGTACCGCAATGCGTGGATGTTTCTGAAAAATTACAGGCCATGACCGGCTGGAACGTTGAGCCCGTCCCTGCCCTCATCGGGTTTTCCCAGTTTTTCAAAATGCTGTCAGAAAAAACCTTTCCGGCGGCGTCATTTATCCGCAGCAGGGAAGACTTCGATTATATTGAAGAGCCGGATATTTTCCATGAAATCTACGGTCACACGCCGCTTTTGACGGACGAGCGCTTTGCAAAGTTTTCCGAAGCCATCGGTAAGACCGGCCTTGAATGTGACAAAACGGAATATTCATGGCTGATACGTCTTTACTGGTCTACCATTGAATTTGGATTGATCCGGCAAGACGGACAGATCAAGGCACTGGGTTCAGGGCTGGCGTCCTCTCCGACCGAGCTGATCTATTCCATCACAGACGATGCAGCCGTCCGCAAACCTTTTGACGTGATCGATATCCTGAGAACACCTTACCGGATCGATATTCATCAGCCGATATATTTCGTGCTTGATGATGCCGATCAACTGTTTCAGGCAGCCGATCGCGATCTTCTTGCCGATATCCGCAAAGCAAAAGAGCTTGGACTTCACGCGCCGGCTTACCCGCCCAAAGAAGAGGTCGCCTAACAAAACGGCCCGTAAATTACGGGCCGCCTTCATGGTAAAATTTGTACGGTACGCGCAGTTTTGATTAAACGAAGAACTGCGCACCGTTGGCGGAAATTGTCGATCCGTTGATAAAACCGGAATTTTCCGAAGCCAGAAACGTGACGCAACGCGCAATTTCTTCAGGCTCTCCCAAACGGCCCGCCGGAATTTGCGGAATGATTTTGGAGTTCAGCACTTCTTCGGGAATGGCACGCACCATTTCAGTGCCGATATAGCCCGGACAAACCGCATTCGCCGTAATGCCTGCGCGGGCACCTTCCTGTGCAAGGGATTTGATAATGCCCAGATCACCAGCTTTTGTCGCAGCATAGTTTACCTGCCCGAACTGACCCTTTTGACCATTGATTGAAGAGATAACAATGACACGGCCGAATTTGCGCTCGCGCATCCCCGGCCAGACCGGATGAACCGTGTTGAACACACCCGTCAGGTTGGTGTCGACAACTTCTTTCCATTGCTCAGGCGACATTTTATGGAAAGGCGCATCACGGGTAATGCCGGCATTGGCAACGACAACATCAATCGGGCCGACTTCCGCTTCAACCTTTTCAAGTCCGGCTTTGGATTCAGCATAGTCGGCAACGTTCCACTTATAGGTTTTAATACCGGTTTCATCGGTAAAGGCCGCTGCCTTTTCATCATTACCGGCATAGGTTGCCGCCACATCATAGCCCTCGGCCTTCAATGCTTTGGAAATCGCCTCACCGATACCGCGTGTTCCGCCCGTTACGAGTGCCACTCGTGCCATAGTCTGCTCCTCCAACTTTGTTATCGTTAAAAAAGGCAGCCGGTAAGCCGCCTTATATTATTGAGGTTAGTCACGCTCTACACAGAGGGCAACACCCATTCCGCCGCCAATACACAAAGTCGCAAGACCTTTTTTCGCATCACGGCGCTGCATTTCGAATAGCAGCGTATTGAGAACACGCGCACCTGATGCGCCAACCGGATGACCGATCGCAATCGCACCGCCATTGACGTTCACAATGTCTTCGCTCCAGCCCATGTCTTTGTTGACTGCACATGCCTGCGCGGCAAAAGCTTCATTGGCTTCAACAAGATCAAGATCGGAAACACTCCATCCTGCTTTTTCAAGCGCCTTGCGTGACGCAGGGATCGGGCCGGTACCCATTATCGCCGGATCAACACCGGCAGTTGCCCAAGATACAATACGGCCTAACGGCTTGATGCCGCGTTTTTCCGCTTCGGCCTGGCTCATCAGAACCGTTGCAGCCGCACCATCATTGATGCCCGATGCGTTCGCTGCAGTGACTGTGCCTTCTTTGTCAAAAGCAGGACGCAGCTTTGAAATACCTTCGACAGTGACACCTTCCTTGATGTATTCGTCTTCTTCCACGACTGTTTCGCCCTTACGGGTCTTCACCGTGAACGGCACGATCTCGTCTTTGAATTTACCGGCTTTGCGCGCTGCCTCCGCCTTGTTTTGCGAAGATGCCGCGAAAGTGTCCTGATCAAGACGTGAAAGCTGCCATTTCTTGGCAACATTTTCCGCAGTATTGCCCATGTGATAGCCGTTGAATGCATCGGTCAAACCGTCTTTCAGCATCGTGTCGACCATTTTGTAGTCGCCCATTTTCACGCCGCCGCGCAAATGCTGGCAGTGCGGGGCCATCGACATGCTTTCCTGACCGCCTGCAACAATGATGTCGGCATCACCGGTTGCAATCTGCTGCATACCGATCGCAACCGCACGAAGGCCGGAACCGCAAAGCTGGTTCAATCCCCATGCTGTGGCTTCTTGCGGAATACCCGCGGCCATTGCCGCAATACGTGCAGGGTTTTGTCCGGCACCGGCGGTTAAAATCTGGCCCATGATGACTTCATCAACATCTTTAGGGTCCACACCTGCCCGTTCAAGCGCACCCTTAATGGCCGCCGCTCCCAACTCATGGGCTGGCACATTGGCAAAAGCGCCCAGAAAAGATCCGACAGGTGTGCGTGCGGCACTTGCTATAACGATAGGTTGCATAATTTTCCCTTTCACACTCCTTGGCATTTTTGCTGGAGCTATTTTTAAGTCCAATCGGCTATGGACAATAATATTTCAAGCAAGCTTGATTATCTAAGTCAAACCCGTTTCAAATCAAGCTACACCGTTAAACGAATGAATGCGCGTATTTTTTGAAATTTCCATGACAAGAAAAGACTTGGAAAACTGACATTTCCCGCGTTAGTTTATTTGCGTTACATTCATGCGCAGCGATCTGCATTTTGTACTGCGTTAAAGGAGGTCTAATGGCCAAGAAAACCGATACAACGATCATTAAAAAATACGCCAACAGACGACTCTATAATACGGGTACAAGCTCCTATGTAACGCTCGAAGATTTGGCGACAATGGTCAAGAATGATGAACAGTTCACGGTTCAGGATGCCAAATCAGGCGAAGAAATAACGCACTCTGTACTCACGCAAATAATTTTCGAGCAGGAAGCCAAGACCGGCCAGACCATGCTTCCCGTGTCTGTTCTGCGCCAGCTTATCTCCTTTTACGGGGATCAGATGCAGATGGTTGTGCCAAGCTATCTGGAACATTCCATGGCTGCCTTTGCAAAAGAACAAAGCAAAATGCGCGAGCAGCTTACCTCTATGGTCGGCAAATCACCGATAGACGTCATCACCTCCAGTCAGGAAATGATCAAGGAACAAACACAGCGCAATATGGAAATTTACCAGCAGGCCATGCGCATGTTTAATCCATTTATCGCTGATAATGACGAACCGGAAAGCCCGCCCGTGGCCAAAGCCGAAAGTGACGACGAATTAAAGAGGATGAAAGACCAGATTGCGGAAATGCAGCGCAAGCTCGACCAAATGGGCAATTAACCCCGCCGGTTTGGAAAAACTGTTTCACCACCAAAACCCCGTGACGCGACGCTAATATTACCCTTTATCACAGGCAGATCGCTCACACGAAACATATAGATGAGGCCGCAATGGCAAAACTGACACTTTCAAAAGCAAACAAAATCATCCGTGACGCTCTGGCAAAGGGCAAGGAACTGGGCCTGAAGCCGCTCACAGTCGTTGTTCTGGATGCAGGCGGTGCGATGATCGCCATGCAGCGCGAAGACGGATCGTCTCATTTACGCCCGGAAATCGCTGCCGGTAAGGCATTCGGGTGCATCGCGGCAGGTGTCGGCTCACGCTGGCTCAATGCTCAGGCCGAAACGCGTCCGCATTTCCTTGAAGGATTGTCGAACGTATCAGGCGGACGCATCGTTGCTGTTCCGGGCGGCGTTCTGGTGAAAACAAAAACCGGCGAGATTATCGGCGCGGTGGGCATTACCGGTGATACATCGGACAATGATGAAACCGCCGCAGTAGCAGGCATTGAAGGTGCGGGCCTGACACCTGACACCGGCGCTTGATTAAAACAAACCAAGTATAAAAAAGGCATCCAAATGGATGCCTTTTTGCGTATCGGACAAAGTGCTTAGAGCGTGTCTGCTTTTCACTGAATCGCA
>NZ_JXMU01000050.1 GCF_001293565.1 Ahrensia marina
AACGCTGATACAAACTTTGATGCCCGCGCACGTACCGCCTCTATCTCAGTCCCATGTGCGGAGGAAGGCGTGGCTGGAGGACTTGCGCCAAATTCACATCAGGCAATCCGGCTCGACAACATCACCTCCGATGCCTGCGATCAAACCAGCATCAAAGGCGGAAGCCAGATAGAGCGAAATGTTATCGCTAAGATCGACGGTAAGACGGACTCCAATACCGAGGCCTCTACAGTCACTAAACCAACACGTTCGCTCAAACCATCCAAACCCTTTGTTCTGAGTATCAGGGCAGGGACTCATCTAGTGCGTGAATGGAATAGACGAACCTATCAGGTGGAAGCACTGGAGAAAGGCTTTCAGCTGGATGGAAAGACATATCGGTCCTTGAGTGCGATTGCCAAAAAGATCACCGGTGCCCACTGGTCAGGACCACGTTTTTTTGGATTGGAAAGCTGATGAAAAAAGTCAGATGCGCTATCTATACAAGGAAGTCATCGGAAGGGGGACTTGAACAAGAGTTCAACTCTCTGCATGCACAAAGAGAAGCCTGTGCTTCCTTTATAGCCAGCCAGAAGCATGAAGGCTGGGTGTTATTACCCAATCATTATGATGATGGCGGTATATCTGGTGGCACACTGGAAAGGGATGGTCTCAAGCAATTGATGCGTGATGTGGATGACGGACTGGTCGATCAGATCGTCGTCTACAAGATTGATCGGCTGACACGGTCACTCTCAGACTTTGCCAAGCTGGTTGATCGGCTGGATGCAGCAGAGGCGAGTTTTGTCTCTGTGACACAATCCTTCAACACAGCCACAAGCATGGGCAGACTGACACTCAATGTGCTTTTATCATTTGCACAGTTTGAAAGAGAGGTCACAGCCGAACGCATCCGAGACAAGGTCGCCGCATCCAAGAAGAAGGGACTATGGATGGGCGGTAACGTACCACTTGGCTATGAACCGGATGGCAGAACACTGAAGATCAATCAAAAAGAAGCAACCACGGTCAGAGCTATCTATGATCTGTACCAGCGCCATGGAACGCTTGATGCAGTTATAAAACACGCAGATCAACAAGGTCTTCAGTCCATTGCTAAGCACGGCGCTAATCGCGGCAAAGCAATAAACTTCCAATCAAGCCAAGTACATTACATCCTGACCAATCCGGTCTATGCCGGAAAGATACGGCATAAGGACAAAATCCACGAGGGTCAGCACGAAGCCATCATTGATCCGCAAAGATGGCAAGCGATTCAGTCCCAACTCAAAAGCGGTGCTGCTAAACAAAGGGGAACCAAATCATGCAAAGCAATATCACTGTTGTCCGGTAAGTTGCTTGATGAAACAGGTGATCATCTGACACCCAGCCATGCCAACAAACAGGGCAAGAGATATCGCTACTATGTCTCCAACAGATTGATAGCCACGCAAAAGACTAGCAAAACCAAAGGCGGTTGGCGACTACCGGCTAAAGCGCTAGAGCAGCAGATTGCCACATCGATAGCCGAGCATCTTGAAGCGCGTCTAGTGACTGACCTTTTCATAAACCCGGATGCTGATCAGATTGAGTGCGCCCAGCAAAAGCTCGCTGAGCTGAGCGCGAGTATTAAAAGCGGGCAATTAGCCTCCACACTCTCAAGCCTCAAGCAAGCAACCATCGTTGCCGGAACAATCAGCGTGCAACTGGAAGCCGATGCTCTCGCTCACTTGTTCGAAGTCACAACCGATCAAATGAACCCAGCAGTCTGCACCTTTCATGCTGCGTTCCAGCTTCGCAAACGTGGTTCCGAAACCAAGCTGGTGATCGGCAATAAACCGATGGCAGAGCCTGATCAGATTTTGATCGACAACATTGCCCGCGCACATCACTACTATGATGCGATAAAAGCTGGGCAGACGTTCGATCAAGTCGCAGCATCAAACAACATCACCAAACGCCGGTTGCTGCAGATCATTGATCTGGCATTCATCGC
>NZ_JXMU01000051.1 GCF_001293565.1 Ahrensia marina
GCACCGTAAACTCGACAGTCAATTCGTCACCCTCCTTGCCACCGGGATAATCGGAGGCCGCATAATTCACGCGGTCAACATGGCTGTCTGGAAAGGTGGCAGCGTAAAATTCTGCCGCCTTCTTCGCTTCGCCGTAGTCATACCACAAACAGTTGATAATCTCGGTCATGGTGTGTCTCCATGGGCTTTGTTCCCGTCAAAATTCAACATCCAGGGCGTGCCATATTGGTCGGTGAACATAGCAAAACGCTCGGCCCAAAAAGTCTCGTCCGGCTCCATTTCGACGCTTGCAGCATCTTTGGCCAGCGCTTCATACATGCGGTCAAATTCCGCGCGCGATGTTGCTGCGATCGAGACGCGGAAACCCTGCGGCTTATCATACATCTCCTCTGTATTGTCGGAGGCCATTACGGTGGCATTGCCCAGCTTCATCGCCATGTTCATGATCATATCGTCACTACCGGGCATTCGGCTTTCCGGATCGGGTGCGTCAGCATTACGGAAAACGCCCTGAACTTCACCGCCGAGCACGTCGGCATAGTGGGTCATCGCCTCGAGACAGTTACCTTTGAAAAAAAGATAGATTGTTGGTTCCATGTTGGTTTCTCCTTTCGTATATCCAGATCAGTAGCTGTTGATTTCGGCGATCGTCGTGGCCTTCAGGCTTGTGAATTCGACAACGTGGCAAAAGCGACGTGTGCGTCCGTCGGCAAGGACCGACACACCGTTCGCAGCGCCCGCCTTTCCATGCGATATCGCGTGGTTCACGGTAATCGACACCGCAGGGAGGACCTCGTCCAAGGCGCTGCGATGCGACGCCGCTCCTTTCAGTTTTCGACCATCGCCTCGATGCCAAACGGTGCTGTCGTCGATACCGGTTTCAGGCATATTTCCGGCCTCAATGGCGATAGCAATGTCCTGCACGATCCGGTTCTTTGGCGAGTTCCCGCAATCCCGGCTACCATTGATTTTCATCGGCTATTCTCCCGAAGGGTTTGGTTCCGCTGTGACCGGATCGATTGGTCTGACAATGACGACGCTTTCGATCGGTCATACCGCGTCACTCTCGTTGAAGAAGGTTCGCAGTGCTTCGAACGCGCGAGTGAAGGCCGGGCGCGCTTCGGCGCGTGCGACGAAAGCTGCCAAATTCGAAAACTCTTCCAACAAGCCCGAGCCACCAAGCCTGCGCAAGACATCGGCCGTCATCAGATCGCCGGCACTGAACCCGACGTCGAGCCATTCGGCATCGCCGAGACGGCGCGACAGATCAGCCAACTTGACGCGAATACGGTCCTCAACGAGCGCCAGGCGCTTCTTAAACCAGCTTTCCTCCCGTTCCAGATAGAGGACGACCTCCCTTTCGACGATCGTAGGCTCAATGGTGTTAAGTGCAGCGAACATCCAATTGATAGCGCGCGCCCGCGCATTCACATCTTCCGGGAGCAGACATGCGTGCCTGCTGGCGATGTGGAACACGATCGCACCGGTCTCAAAGAGCGTGAGGTCGCCTTCCTCATAGGTCGGTATCTGACCGAACGGGTGCAGCACCCTGTGCGCGGGCTCCTTCATCGCTGCAAAAGAGACCGGCCGGACATCGTAGGGCTGACCGACTTCTTCTAGCGCCCATCGCACACGCATGTCGCGCGCGAGACCCTTACCTTCATCGGGCGAGCGTTCAAATATGGTGACAATGGGCATGACATCTGACGTCATTGCGATATCTCCTTTTCACGGGATACTCCAAGCTGCGGCCGAGCACCGTAAACTCGACAGTCAATT
>NZ_JXMU01000052.1 GCF_001293565.1 Ahrensia marina
CAGCGGGGGCGGTTTTCCGCTTTTGCATCTGGCGGTTTAAACGCTTTGCCTCTCTGGGCAGGTCGGAAAGCGCGTCTTGTAGCGCTTGCAGGCGGAGAGTGATGGCGGCGCTGTCTTGGCGGGGTTGCTTTGGCGTTACGAACACAGGGTCCGACACACCGATCACGCTGATGCGCGGCAGGGCTTTTGGCATCTGGTTTGCCGGTTGATCATCAAGCCAGTCAAAGCGTTTGCGCGGATCAAACAGTTTAAAGCGCAGAATTTTCGTTGCGCGGTTGAACGCCGCAAAGTCCGGCAGGTTTTGACTAACCGGAGAAGCAGAAGGGCGGTTTGCGACTTTCTGAAACCGTGCGGCCAGCACAATCAAACGCCGCGCGGCGCTTTCGGCAGGACCAAGCACACGCAGGATTTGATGGCGCACGACGCTTGGCAACATGCTGCCGGTTTGAACCAGCGCCACCAGCGCCGCAACGATTTGCAGCAATGCCTGTCTGTTGATGTTAATCGCCGCCTGCCAGTCCATATCGTCCTCGT
>NZ_JXMU01000053.1 GCF_001293565.1 Ahrensia marina
CGGCCGCCGAGCCGAGGATCCATTCCGTGAAAGTGGAATACAGAGAGGGGGCTTAATTCCCTTGCATTTGAGCTTTTGACCAAAAGTTTTCTTTACGTGCGCTTGATACATTGCCGTCCGTAAACAGGAGGCGCGCATGTCATTCATGGTCAAAGCAGGCGGGTTGGTTACGCTGGCTTTTGTCGGCGGTGCCGCAGCGGCATTTGCGCCGCTGGAGTTTAAAGATAAAGCTGGCGATATGGCCGCCGCGCACGGGTTCCGGTCTGATTGTGTCATTAAAGGCAATGTCAGTATCAATTCCGGCGAGCGGATTTATCATGTGCCGGGCCAAAAATATTATGCAGCAACAAAAATTCGCACTCGCTATGGCGAACGCTGGTTTTGCAGCGAAGCCGATGCCCGCGCCGCCGGTTGGCGCAAAGCGAGACAATAGGCTGCAAAGTGTGCTGGTATCTCTCCCCTTGCGGGAGAGAAAATGAATTCTTGGAATTGCG
>NZ_JXMU01000054.1 GCF_001293565.1 Ahrensia marina
GCGCAGACAATTCTGTCTCTCTTCCGTTAATCGGAACGATTACAACAGTATTAAGGCCGCCCATCGGGCGGCCTTTTTTTGTCTGATTATGGGGTTACTTTTTGTTAACCATGCTTTATTAACTTTGGTTAACAGCGGTTCAATGATTCGCTCGCACAGGCACCGACTATAATTCTATAGAGCATGAAGCCTCTTCGGTGCGCCGGCCAATCCGGAATGTCCCAAAATTGTGACAAACAAGGGGACACCAATGTCCAGTATTTTGACGAACACGGCAGCGATGACCGCGTTGAAGTCTCTTCAAATAACAAATAAATCAATTGAAACAACGCAGGGGCGTATCTCAACCGGTAAACAGGTTGCTGAAGCAAGTGATAACGCTGCCTACTGGTCAATCGCGACAACAATGCGCTCTGACAGCTCTGCGCTGAGCACCGTTCAGGACGCTTTGGGTCTTGGTGCTGCGA
>NZ_JXMU01000055.1 GCF_001293565.1 Ahrensia marina
TCATTGATCTGGCATTCATCGCACCGGATATTGTCAAGTTCATTATGATGGGTGATCAGCCCGCTAGTCTGACATCCAAATGGCTTGAGAAGAACCCGCTGCCATCAAACTGGCAGACCCAGCGCGAGATTGTTGCGCGCCTTTAAATCAACTTCCCGACACAATCACATATCGGCTATACGACCTTATGGCACTTATCGAAGGCCGATATGTCGCCGCGATTCAGGTGTCAAAATGATGCGCTTTGCATCGCAATACTCAAACTGTCAGCTCGAAAAACGACGACAGAGACGTTCTCTGTTTTGAGGGCAGCAAATGGCAAAAATAGCAGTCTCGGTTATCCTCACGATTCCGCAAGCCATTGAATAGTCGCGGCTATTTTGCAGAGATGTGAGATGGCATGAAACTAGAAAACTGGTTGGCTGGGGAACCTGGATTCGAACCAGGAC
>NZ_JXMU01000056.1 GCF_001293565.1 Ahrensia marina
CAGCGTTTGAATGACCGCCAAACGCTTTGACTTGCACTTCATACGCAATCACTTTGCGCATAAGTTCGAGCGAAGTGTATTTGGGCGGTGCCACTCCAAGCACCTGCCACCAGCGCTCTATGCAACCGTCTCGATCAAGCCGTTCAATTGCTCCTACATCGACCGTTCGTGGCTTGCGGCGTGATGCGGTGGAACAAACCTTATCCGCAGGCCTGTTGGGCGCTTCTTGCACCTCAAGCATCAGGCTGTCTCCACAGTTGGCTCTGGCCCCGGAGCCTCAGCTAAGACGTTGTTTTTGCCACCGACAATTGCGTAGACCGTTTCACCAGTTTTCTTCGCCTTCGTTCGTGAAACCTCAAACCCTTTTTTACGCAGTCCGCTGATCGCAGCGCGCACCGTATGCGCCT
>NZ_JXMU01000057.1 GCF_001293565.1 Ahrensia marina
CAGCGTTTGAATGACCGCCAAACGCTTTGACCTGCGCCTCATAGACCAGCGCTTTGCGCATGAATTCCAGCGACGTGTATTTAGGCGGCGCTTTCTCTAACATCTGCTGCCAGAGTTCGATACTGTCTTCGCGGTTAAGTCGTTCTATTGCAGCTAGATCAACGGTACGCGATTTGCGGCGTGATCCCGTGGCCAAGTTGACGCCCACACAAATGTTGAGCTGTTCTTCCACCCCAAGCATCAAACCATCTCCGCAGCTGGCGCGTTCGATGCCTCAGTCTCGGCTACGCTGCTTTTGGTACCGACAATCGCATAGACCGTCTCTCCAGTTTTCTTCGCCTTCGTCCGTGAAACTTCAAAACCCTTTCTACGCAGGCCGCTGATCGCAGCGCGCACCGTATGCGCCT
>NZ_JXMU01000006.1 GCF_001293565.1 Ahrensia marina
AGCTCAGCTGGATAGAGCGCTGCCCTCCGAAGGCAGAGGTCTCGCGTTCGAATCGCGACGGGTGCGCCACGATCCCAAACACTTTGTTTGTGTCTTTCTCACCTGCTAGGATCGCCCGATTAACGGCGCGCCGTATCCTTGGGAAGTGCTTTTCCAAAACAGTTGGGATCAGAACAATACGTTCAGACTCACTGTGGCTGAATGATCGTGAACGTCAGAGCCAAACCGGCCGTCATAGGAAAAGTCTAACTTAGCGCTATCTGTTAGGTTCACATCGAACCCGGCGCCGAGGGCCAGACTGTCTTGCGCCAGCGGCACGCCATCGATGGTGAAAGGGCTGTCGCCTGAAGCAAAACTCATCTGTGAAGTGGGCACATTACTGAATGCATGCTGCCAAGCCACCGTGCCGCGCAGCGTGACATCTGCACTGCCCAAGCTTACCTCGGTCTCAGCGCGCAGCCCAACGGTCAAGAAGGTTGCATCGGTGTTATTAGGTGCAGCCGTGAGTGCCGCCGCACCGCCGGTCTCGGTAAAGCCATCAATATTGAGGTTCACATGAGTAAGATTGGCAAAGGGCTCGAAACGGGCGATATCTGTATCGAAGCTCACCGCTAACTCGCCCCAAGCTTGCAGGGTACGGGCGTTATAAGAGGCGGAAAGTATGTCAGAGAACCCATTAAAAGCCACAGAGCGCGATGTATCGAGGTTGTGCCAACTATGGGCAATACCGCCCTTCAAACTGAAGGCATCCCATTCTCCGCCGCCATAGACACCCAGCGTATAGGTTTCGGCTGTGCCCGATGACAACCGGTTATCGAGGTTGAGATGTGAGCGTGAATAACCACCCAGCATGCCGAAACGCACATTATCAGAAGCCATCGTATCACCGCCTACCAAAAGCCCGCCGATGGAACGGTCCATTGTGGCAGCATTGCCGTCACTTTTCCACTGGCTCCAAGCGCCAAAGCCTTGACTCCATAGCCCGAAACTCTCAGAAATCCGGTCTTCGGTCTGAGCGCTATTATCAGTACCAATGCCGTCAAAAGCGTGGCGTATCCGTTCCATTGCAGCCTCGCGAGGCAACCGGCTGTCTTCTAGAAGTGCCGTCTGCGCTGAGGCGTAAATCTCACCGGTCAGACTATCGAACGCGGCCCTTGCATCGTCCTCATCGCCGACGAGCCCCACCAATGCATCATAGACTGTGTTGCCGCTACCGAGGGCTTCCAGCGGGCTGGCAATGGCTTGCTGGTTCGGCGTTTCAGCAATGTCCGAGAAGAAAACAACCTGTTCAGAGGTCAGATAGACATTGGTCGCATCATAGCTGTCGGTGAAATCGAGGAATACATAATCGTCACTCACATTGTCGAATGTTCCTGTCACGCTACCCCCCGTTATGATGGTGTAGGTTCCCGGCGTAGCATAGGTCGAACCGTCTTCAGTTCCGTTTTCTGACGTAACATTCACCGTGCCGCCGTTGATTGTCACCACCCCGGTTGCATTCAGGAGGTCGTTGTTGGTTCCGGCAACGAAACCGCCGTTGTTGAGTTCAACAGTGTAAGTCGATCCGGCATTGAAGATTGCCGATGCGACATTCAACGTGCCGATTGAGTTGCCCGGTGCCAGATTGCCGCCGAAATTGACCGTCAGAGCTCCCGTCGTGCCGCTGCCGCCAAGCGTACCGTCATCGACATAGACCGTTCCGCCGATGGAGTCATTTACGTAAAGGCTGCCGCCGGAAACGACGGTCTCTCCGGTAAATCCCGAATTATCGGCGGTCAGGTTCGTGACACCGGCGAAATGTTCTATCGATCCAAGACCGAAAATCGCCGCATCGAAATCATAGGCCGTGTCGGTATGATTGAACACAAGTTCGCCATTACCGCTGCCAAAGACAATCGCAGACGTATCCAGCGTGCCCGCTGCGACAGCCGCATTGCCCTCTGCCGCACCAATATTGATTACACTCGATCCACTGGCTGACGCTATCTCAACGCCGCCAACTGCCGAAACAGTACCACCGTCGGATATTGTCAGCGTGCCGTTGCCATCCTCGCCAACATAAAGGGTGCTGTTATTCGTCCAGGTCGACCCCGCGCCTGTCACCGTCACCGCACCATCCGAACCAGAGTCGTAACCAATATAGCTCACGGCATTCGAGACCGTACCGCCATCAGCGATGGTCATCGTCCCCGTGCCTTGTTCCGCAATATAAAGATCGCCTGTAAGAGACCATGAAGAACCGCTGCCAGTAATTGTTGCTGTGCCCGTAGCGCCGGAACTATTGCCGACATAACTATAGTTGCCAGTCAAAGTGCCGCCATTTTGCACTTTCAACGCGCCTATTCCGGCCCGCCCGACCACGAAGGCGTTCGTTATATCCAGTTCGCTTCCGACACTGTCTACAGTCAGAGTACCGTTCCCGGTCGCGTTAAAGCCAAGCACGACATCATCGCCGACAAATGCTGTTGCGCCGTCTTCGACGTTCATTGTCCCGGTGCCGCTTTCACCGACATATAGATCACTTGAACTCGACCAACTTGAACCCGCTCCGGTGACTGTCACCGTACCGATCGCGCCTGAAGCAGAACCGACAGTTCCGGCCGTATTGCTCACTGAGCCGCCATCAGCAATGGTCACGGTGCCAGAACCCGCGAGACCGACATAGAGAGTCCCGGAATTGGTCCAATTGGAGCCAGCGCCAGTCACACTCACCTCGCCCTCGCTGCCTGCGGCGTAGCCGATGCCAGCTTCGTTATTGCTGACTGATCCGCCATTCTTAATCGTCAGCGTACCATCGTCGCTGCTGAACCCACCAACGATCAGGTCGGCGGAGGTGTGGGCGATGGAGCCGCCATCCACGGCAAGTGTGCCGAAATTGACAATGGTGCTGCCGGTATAGGTGTTGGTCCCGGTCAGCGTCGTCGTGCCGGTGGCCGTGTGATTGACCGCCACGGTGCCGGTGATATCGATGGCCGCGCCGGCGCTGGTGCCATCATTGGTGAAGAAATAATCCGTGTCGGTGTGCTTGAAATTGAGGGTGGCGGCGCCGGAGCCGCCATCGACAGTGGCGGCATTGAGAATACCGGCGCTGGCGCCGTCCCCGATATTGAGCGCGCCGGCGGAGCCTGCGTCATCGGCAATCATGACCGTGCCGGTACCCGAGTTCACACTGACCGCGCCGCCATCGGCAATCGTCAATGTGCCGGTACCGGCATTGCCGACCCGTAAGGTGGAAGTATTATCCCAAGTGGAGCCGGAGCCGGTTACTGTTACCGCACCCACGCCATCCGAATCGTTACCGATGACACCATCGCCATTGCTGACCGCCCCGCCATCTTCGATGGTCA
>NZ_JXMU01000058.1 GCF_001293565.1 Ahrensia marina
CGACAACATCACCTCCGATGCCTGCGATCAAGCCGGCATGACGGGCAGGGCCCGAATGGAGCCATCTGCTATTGCGCAAGCCAGAGGTAAGGCGGACGCCAATACCGATGCCTCTACAGTCACTAAATCAACCCGAACAGCCAAATCAACCAAACCGTCTGTGCTGAGCGTCAGGGCAGGGACGCATCTGGTGCGTGAATGGAATGGACGAACCTATCAGGTGGAAGCGCTGGAGAGGGGCTTTCGGCTGGATGGGAAGACATACCGGTCCTTGAGTGCCATTGCCAAGAAGATCACCGGTGCCCACTGGTCTGGCCCACGCTTTTTTGGATTGGAAAGCTGATGAAAAAAGT
>NZ_JXMU01000059.1 GCF_001293565.1 Ahrensia marina
ACTTTTTTCATCAGCTTTCCAATCCAAAAAAACGTGGTCCTGACCAGTGGGCACCGGTGATCTTTTTGGCAATCGCACTCAAGGACCGATATGTCTTTCCATCCAGCTGAAAGCCTTTCTCCAGTGCTTCCACCTGATAGGTTCGTCTATTCCATTCACGCACTAGATGAGTCCCTGCCCTGATACTCAGAACAAAGGGTTTGGATGGTTTGAGCGAACGTGTTGGTTTAGTGACTGTAGAGGCCTCGGTATTGGAGTCCGTCTTACCGTCGATCTTAGCGATAACATTTCGCTCTATCTGGCTTCCGCCTTTGATGCTGGTTTGATCGCAGGCATCGGAGGTGATGTTGTCG
>NZ_JXMU01000060.1 GCF_001293565.1 Ahrensia marina
TTACAAGAAGGCACGTGCCGGTGAGATTAAAAACTTCACAGGTATTGATTCTGCTTATGAAGTGCCGGAGAACGCAGACATGACCGTAAATACAACCGAGTTGTCCGCTGAACAATCTGCCGATGCCATCATCGCAGATTTGGCAAAACGCGGTATTATTGCACCGCTTGAAGATGACTAAAAAAATCCTTGTAACAGGTGGTGCCGGCTATATTGGTTCACATACTTATGTGGAGCTTAAAGAGGCCGGTTACACACCTGTTATTCTGGATAATTTCTCCAACTCGTCCTCCGGAGTGCTTGACCGGTTAAATCAGCTTTTCCAGCAAGAACCTGTTTTTATCGAGGG
>NZ_JXMU01000061.1 GCF_001293565.1 Ahrensia marina
CCCTCCAATTTATCGGAGAATCCGTCGGTTTGTTTTTGACCTTATGCGGTCTGCTTTTGCAATGTCATTTTCGTCGCGTATTCTTGGGGCGTGAGATTGCCCAGTGATGAATGTGGTCTGTTCCGGTTGTAATCCTCCTTCCATTCGGTGATGTGATGTCGGGCATGACTGAGCGATGAAAACAATGTCTCATTGAGGCACTCGTCGCGGAAGCTGCCGTTAAAGCTTTCGACAAAACCGTTCTGCATTGGCTTGCCGGGCTGGATGTAATGCCATTCAACATTTGTTTCCTGAGACCATTTGAGAATGGCCATACTGGTGAACTCCGTGCCGTTG
>NZ_JXMU01000062.1 GCF_001293565.1 Ahrensia marina
CTCAGCAATTACCGATCCCGGAAGATCACCCCTTGTCGACTGCCAGTGTTTATGGTCAGACAAAACTCATGGTCGAAGAAATGCTTCGCGCGCTTTATGCTTCAGACCCTGAATGGTCTATTTGTATTCTACGGTACTTTAATCCGGTAGGCGCGCATCTTTCAGGACTGATTGGTGAAGACCCATCCGATACCCCGAACAATTTAATGCCCTTCATCAGCCAGACGGCTGTCGGGCGGCGTGAAAAACTGTCTGTCTTTGGCAATGATTACGACACACCTGATGGCACAGGTGTGCGCGATTATATTCATGTTGTCG
>NZ_JXMU01000063.1 GCF_001293565.1 Ahrensia marina
CTCAGCAATTACCGATCCCGGAAGATCACCCTTTGTCGACTGCCAGCGTTTACGGGCAGACAAAGCTCATGGTCGAAGAAATGCTTCGCGCACTTTATGCATCAGACCCTGAATGGTCTATCTGCATTCTACGGTACTTTAATCCGGTAGGGGCGCATCTTTCAGGGCTGATTGGCGAAGACCCGTCTGATATCCCGAATAATTTGATGCCCTTCATTAGCCAGACGGCCGTCGGGCGACGGGAAAAACTGTCTGTCTTCGGCAATGATTACGACACACCCGATGGAACAGGTGTGCGCGATTATATTCATGTTGTCG
>NZ_JXMU01000064.1 GCF_001293565.1 Ahrensia marina
GCCAGTCCATATCGTCCTCGTTGTTTGGGGAAGATTATGGGGTCAGGTTTTGGGGAGTTGGATAAGTTGGCGCAATCTTTCTCTCCCTCTAGGGCAGGGATCGGGCGCGGTGTTCGCCCCACACTGTCGTCATCCTCGGCCGCCGAGCCGAGGATCCATTCCGTGAAGGTGGGCAGCAAAATCCGAACAGAACTGCTACCAACCCATTCCTTTATATAGCTCGTGCCATTCAGGATTGATGCTCTCGATCAGATTA
>NZ_JXMU01000065.1 GCF_001293565.1 Ahrensia marina
GGTTGGCTATGGCATGATGCCTGTCCATCGAACCGGGATATCCGGCATGTCCCTTCTTTGAGTATCTTTTGAAAGGGACAATTTATGTCCAGTATTTTGACGAACACTGCAGCGATGACTGCGCTTAAATCCCTGCAGTCTACAAATTCTGCTATTGAAACAACACAGGCCCGTATTTCTACAGGTAAAGCCGTTTCTCAAGCCAGTGACAACGCTGCTTATTGGTCTATCGCGACAACAATGCGCTCAGACACAAAAGCTCTTGGCACAGTTCAGGACGCTTTGGGTCTTGGTGCTGCGA
>NZ_JXMU01000007.1 GCF_001293565.1 Ahrensia marina
CGTGCCAGTGTCGGCATTGCCGATATATAGCTCATTGGTATTGGTCCAATTGGAGCCAGAGCCGGTCACCGTCACCGTTCCGGCGCCGCCCGAAAAGACACTGATATAAGCAGCCGTATTGCTGACCGTACCGCCATTTTCGATGGTCAATGCGCCGGTGCTAAATTCGCCGACATAGAGGTCGTCGCCAATATTCCACGGACTTGCCTGCGTACCGCCACCACCGCCATTTACAGTTTCAGAGGCGTTACCAGTGGTGCCGGTGGTGTCGTCGATCACTTCTTGCGCAAACGACACCGGCGGCAAGACACCAACCAGTGCAGTTGTCGCCATCAGCACCAAAAAGACAGAGTGAACGGGCCGACGAGCAGACCTCACCCGGCGGTTTACATTTTCGTTGGCTCTTTTCTGCAATGTGCGCACTCCGGATACAGCTTTACCACCGCCTAGAATCAAAGCGGCCTGATCATTGCTTCAAGGTTTAGGAAAGCAGGCACGTCGACGCATGCGACATTTGTGCGATATAGCGGCAATTTTCTTCAGTTATTTCGTACGAACGCCAACAGTGACAACAAAGGCTTAGTTCAGCGCCGCGTTTACCTACGCACGATTTCACCACTCTGGCTAAAACGCTCAATGGGGTAGATGACGCCAATGGCGTCACCTTGCTTGATCCGGCATAAAAAGACGGTGTGCCGGAGGCTTACACTGCCTGCGTGGCCGGTGTTTCGCTGAGCGGGCTGGGACCGTGGGCGTTGTCGCCCGGCGAGCCTTTGAGGAACCCCAGTTCGACGATCATCCATAGACCCACGGCCACAGTCACCAACGTCACCACCGTCGCCCCAATGCCAGGAATCATGATCTGAGTACCAGCCAGTTCTTCAGCCGAATAACCGATCTCGAAAATACTCATGATCTGCAAGAGAATACCCGGTGCCACAAACACAATTGCCCATGGCATGGCTGACTTGCCTCGATCGTGAAGCCGCTTCACAATAATGGCGGACCAGAAATAGGTGATAACCAAGGCCATGGCGATTTGCACAAGCATCACCATGATGCCGTCAGACGCGGCCGCGTTCATTCCCGCCGAAGCGACGGGCGATATCTGCAACATTACCAACCCGGCAACGACCGCCACTGCAACCATCGCCAGAAAACCAAGCCAGAAGCCCTTGCGCGAAATGCGCCCGTTAAAACTTGTAAAAAGGTCCATTGTTTTCCACCCTTATTGTGATGCAGCGGCGCTATTGGGCGTGGCCCCAATGGTCAGTTTTCCATTTGAATCGAGCACAGTAAAATCGACGCGTCCCATAGTGGCACCGCCCACGCCATCGGCAGCAGCGGTTTTGAGCAGACTATCGGCAGCCTCGTCCCAGTCTACTGGTTCGTTGCCATTGATCGTTGCAGCAATCCAGGAAATTATCAAAGCTCCTGAGCTGCCCTCGCCGCCATCCCAAGGCCGGGTGGAAATATTCAAAAGCGACCCTTCGGGCTCGGCGTTGGTGATCAGCGTACGCCGCTCTCCGAGGCGATAAAGGCAACTGATGACTTTCTGTGTATTATCACCAGGTTTAGGGTTTCCCGCGCATCTGTGTTGCTCAAAACGCAACGTATTTCCTGCTGTATTGGAAGCAGCTGTGATTTGCTCAACGAGTTGATCGGCCGTTAGCCCCAGATTTTGGGCCTGTACCGGTGCTATGGCGAGCAAATTTGCTGCAGTAAAAAGTGAGACGATTGAGAAAATTGACCGTTTATTTAACATCGCAGTTCCTTCTGCTTTCGGCATGAGAATACAGCCTAGCGGACGGCTGATCATGCGACGTTTGTGCGATACTAAGCTGATTTTCTTTCAGATCGCTGTCACTGGATATCGTCGCTAAAGGCGAAGCACTCATTTGCAAGCGCTCATGATGGGAACGTTGCAGTTCAAATGGCTGGGACTTAGTCTAATCATCAAAACGCTCCAACATCACACAAACGTCGCATGCACAATTGCGATCGCGCGGGTAATTTTCTGAAGCAGGTGAGCCCTGAGAGTGGCAAGGAGAATGAAATGCGGAAATTCGCTGTCGTTTTTAGTACGTTAATACTCATTGGCGTGGCCGCTCCATCGCCCTCAGGTGCATGGGAACTGATCGGCAAGAAAAATGTCACCGACCGGCTGGACCGTGACATTATCTATAAACCCGGCCCGCGCCGGTTTGGCCAAATCAGACTGTGTGTCAGTCGAAATCCCGTGCGCTTCTACGATGTCGATGTGCGCTTCGCCAATGGCGGGCACCAAGACGTTAAAATCGCCCGCCGGATAAATCCGGGGCACTGCACACGCGCAATTGATCTAAAGGGTGGGCGTCGTGACTTGCGCTCTGTCAAGTTTCTGTATGAAGAGACCAGCCTGAAATTGCGACGCGCCACCGTCCGTCTTTTCGCACGTTAAATGGCTGCTAAAAACACTTCGTTGCCACCGATATGAAAAGAGACCCTCAATGACCCGTGCTATCTTTCCGACAGGGCTTTTGCTTTTGTGCTTCACTCCGCAACTTGGGTATGCGGATGACTGCCGCGACAGATTCACCCGATTGTTGATCCATGGCAATGGTGATGAACCAGTCAAAATTCATGTCACCCAAGAGATTGTGGGCGGCCAAACTTCAACCAACTATTTTTATCAAAGTGAACCTGGCCATTGGATGACTGAAATGCTCGTTCCAAAGAGCCAACCCTGGGTGTTGACCCATGACAATGTCATGTACTCTTCGCAGGACAAGGGAGAGAGTTGGACCGAACTCCGCATGCTCGACTCTGGGAACAATCAGGCAAATGCGAAAGACGGGCTACGCGAGGACGCCAAAACTGCAAATAATGCAGTCTGCGGCGAGGATACGCTGGACGGCGTTGTTCACGACACCGTTGAGGCCGATTATTTATCACAGCGGGGAGCGGTAACGGAAGTTCATGCCAAATATTGGGTGGACCGCGAAAGCGGCTATATTACCAAGACATTCTATCATATGAAAAATAACGGCTTTGAAAGCATGACCACACAGCTCATCGAGCGCGCACCGGACTTGATACTGCCAGTTCCTGAATAGAGGGGCTGAAGATTGTGCTACCATATCATGCGCATAAAACAATACCCACGCCTGCTCTGCTTGTGCGGTGGACAAGCCTTGTCTACAAGTAATACGTCAGCCCTAAAGCGTAAGTTGGCATGCGGCTGATGAGCATGGCGCACAGACTGTTTTCATGCGCCGGAGTAATTCACGTGTGGACAGAAAAGAAACAACAGATCGTCGCGCTCGCTCTGGAGACGGTTTCCAACTCGGCCAAAGTCGAACACTTCATCAATGAACTTTCGGCGATCTACGATATGTCGATAGAGACTCGGCCGCGAGAGCGTTCCACGGGTGCTGAGAAAAAACAGATACTTGATGTCACTGATGCCGAGTATCATTTCGAAAAGGCGGCAAATGCATTTATGCGGCTCTGGCGCAATGACGATGTCAGATCGCCAGCAATACGTGACGCCGGTGATGTCGTACTGCTGGACAGCAGCGGGACTGTCGTTTCAATACAATTTCAGGGTGAACATGAGCCTCTTTTCACTATCGGTGAAAGCGTGTTTTCAACACCCGCTGATGCGGATACTGAATATGCGTTAGGAGAAAGTCTGAAACAGATCGCGCGTACCGATTCAGAAACCGGCTTCAGTATATTTCCTTTCTACGCATCAGACGGCCAGCGCAGTTTATGGGCACTTTCTTCTATTCGGAGGCATGACAGCAATGCTGTCGCCCGGCTTATGCGTATTGACTTCGAATGGTCACAGGCAGCAGGCGCTGCAATGGCAGATGCGTTTGGCCTGTCGGACTCCGAGCAGGCAGTCCTAAAAACGCTTGTAAGAGGCCAGAGCTTGTCCGACCTCGCGCACAGCCGTCAGCGCTCGATTCAAACAGTCCGCACGCAAGCCAAATCCCTTCTGGCAAAAACCGGGGTTGGCTCGCAGCTCGATCTTATTAGGCTGTTTGCAGCGATTACATTAACCACGCCGGAAATTACAGCGGCGACACCCAGCCAGCCGGACAATCCGACACCAGCGGGCAGCCTTTCTCTTACGCTACCAGGCAATCGGCAGATACAGGTGGATATTCACGGCCACCCAACCGGTCACCCTGTGATTTTTCTGCATAACATGTTTTCCGGAACCGTGATGTCGCCTCCCGTTATTGAGGCCCTGAAGCGGCACAGAATCAAGTTGATATGTCCATGGCGCCCCGGATTTGCGATGTCCACGCCATACGCAAACAAACCCCATTCGCTTGAGCAGGCATTCGTGTCGGATCTTGAATTCGTGCTTGATGCACTCGGTGTTGAAAAAACGATTGCGGTCGGGCACATGTCTGCGGCGGTGTATGCGGCCGCGACGGCAGCATTGCTGCCAAATCGCGTTCACAGCGCCGTTGCAATTGCCGGATTTCCTCCGTTCCTAAACCGCGATCACATCCATCGTCTGCCGGCATGGCCTCGCCTTTATGCCTATACGGCGCGTTATTTTCCAAAAGCGCTTTCCCTCCTTGTACGGGGAACATTTGGTCTGTTGATCGACAATCGGTCTGAAGTTTTGTTTAATAACCTCTACGCTTCGGCGCCGGTCGATAAGAACGCCTTATCTTCTACAAGCGTTAGGACGCTTTTTCTAAATGATTTCCGCCGAGCCTTTCAGCAAGGGACCGGCAGTTATGAATACGACGCCACTTTAGCGGCTTCCGATTGGTCTATGTGGCTGAACAAGCTCGCACCGCGCACCATAACATTCGTTCACGGCATGCTGGATCCAGTAACGCCATTCGATTTGGTGTCTGAAATCGCATCAATGCGCGCCGGGCTTGAAATATTATCCATTGATAATGCCGGTCAACTTGTTCTCCATCAGGCTCCCGATGAGGCCGTGAGCCTGATAGCGCGTCTGGTTAGGCAATAGTGTGAGAATTGATGAGACAGTATAGTCGATACTAAAACGAACTGCTGCGCTTATTTGGCATGAGATACCCTGCATGGGGTAAGCGGTAGCGGTCACAATAAGTTACTCCCAACTCGCGGGGATCTGTCAGGGCAAGGGCCGCAATCGCTTATGAAGAGCTATACTCTTCAGGTTGGCGATAATGACAGAATCGCAGCGCCCCGCTGCTGTTAGGCAAATAAGGGGGGAAGCGATGGCGAGCGCGACTGAAATCGTCGGAAAAATTTACGATGCTGCTTTCGATGCTGAAATTTGGCCGGAACTGCTATGCACCATTGCCGATTATACCGGCGTGAAAAATGCCGCGCTCGTCGCCACTGATCCACATATCAATTATTCGTCGGTCGTGACGCCGCGCGCGGACCCGCAGATCGTCTCAGACTATGCAAACTATTGGTGGGAGCATGATCCTACTGCTGAGGCAACGGCAAAAACAGCAGTCGGACAAGTGACCAGTCTTGACGATACTGGTCGTAAAAAATTCTTTTCCAGCTGTTTTTACAACGATTATTGGTGCAAAACTGGCTTGGGTGCAGAGCGGATCGCCACCAATCTGTTCACCGATAACGGTGGGTTTGCCAGCTTTGTTCTGCAAGCATCCTCCCGCCGCGACGAGATCGAAAACGATACAAGACGCCGCTTCATGCTTCTTATCCCGCACTTGATCCGTTCGGCTGACATTGCGCGCAAGCTCCAGCGAATAGCCTTCGAGAAGGCAGCCCTGAATGCTGGCTTTGGGACGCATCAAACAGGCACCATTATCGTTGATGCCATGCGGCGCGTTCTTTTTGCTGACGATGCAGCTGAGCAGCTCTTTGTGGCGCGCTCAGGTGTAAATGTCGTGAAGGGACGCATCCAGCTTAACAATCGAAATGCCGATTGCGCACTGACCGCAGCCGTGAACGCTTGTTCCGAAATGCGGTTTAGTTCGCCAGTTCGACGACGGATTGAACTCAATCCAAACCACACAGACACTAATATTGTCATCGATATAAACCCTTTCCGCATCGCGGGAGTTGCGCCCGGTGAACCGCGTCCTGTCGCAATCCTGCTTATTGACGATCCTGGCCTCCGCCGGCGTCAGCACGCTGACGCATTACAAAAGATATTCAGCTTCACCCCCGCTGAGGCAAAGCTTGCGCTCGAAATGCTTAAAGGAGATGGACGTGCCGCAGCGGCCGAACGCTGCGGTATCTCGATCAATACCGCACGCACGCAGCTTTCAAGCATATTTGAAAAAGCCGGCGTGACGCGGCAGGCTGAGCTGATCAAGGTTCTGATGGTACACGGAAAAGCATATTGACCGTGATTGCCATAACAAATGTCCGTGATTTCACGGCCAAATTGATGGTCTCGCATGCGACATTTGTGCGATGTGCAATGATTTCAGTTGCTGTAGTTTCTTATCAGGCTGGGATCGGAAAAACTCTGTGAGGCACCAAAACATGAAAATATTTGTGCATCTGGATGGACAGGTTTTCAGGAAAGAGCTTCGACAAGACTTGCTCCGCGCCAGAGCCCATACGGCCGGAGTTGATAATGCCTGAAACAACGATCCAACATGCCGCTGAAAATATGCACCCAGATGGTGGTGCCAAAATACTGCGTTATTTCAGCACTTTCCTTTTCGTTATGGCGCTTTTTTCGTGCCTGGCGCTTGCTTTTCTCAGCGTCGATGCGGTTCGCATGGTAATCTTCGGAGCCGATGGTCAGGCAACGATTGTCGACATGCGCACGGATACCTATCGCACCGTTCGCACCTATGGCGGTGGTAGCGGCACTGTTTTGGATGCGAGGATGCGAACCGATTACTACGTGACCTACAAATTTGCTGTTGATGGTCAGCAATTTCAGCGCGAACGCAGAGTTTCGGAAGCTTTCTATCGAGAACTTTCCACAGATGAACAATTCCCTGTCCGCTATCTCTTAGGCAACCCGGAAGAAAATTACATCGACAGAAATTGGGTTTCGTGGAGCATAATTACGCCCGCACTTATCGCAATTGTCCTGTTCGGAACAGGTTACCTTTTTCGTCGTGTCGCAAAAATTGCCGCCAAAAATGCAGCGCTAAACCAAGAAGATTCTGCCAATTAATTTAAATTGTTCGGCAAGTTGCTGCGTGGCATTTCTTCACAGCCGGAAGGTATCTTATCATGTTTATCTTCATACCAACTTGGAACTGTTGGTTGTTGCGAACGCGTAATGGAAAACGTGAAGCTTCATGGCGTATGTGGTTCCTATTGTTCCTGCTACCGATAGCATTCTTGTGCGCCTGCCTCTATCTGACCGCAGGTGTCCTTTTATTTTACAAGAATGCAGAACGCACGGTCGGCGAGGTCACCCGAGTATATGAACGGCAAGATTCCACGCCTTGGTCTGCCAGTCAAATGATCTATAGTCCGGTTTTCCTTTATGAATTCGCAGATGCCTCTTTGACAGAGGCCAGCGCAGGGCAATCTTCTCCCAATTGGAATTTCGAAGTCGGCTCGTATCATAAGATACTCTATCTTCGCGGCCGGAAGGGTGAGGTCAAGCTCGACAATTTCGAGGCACTTTGGGCATTGCCTTTGATAATCGCCGGAGTTGCCGCCGCGTCTTTGTTTCCATCCATTCTCGGTGCCATGCTTTTGCTGCGATGGCTTAGAGAATGCGGGTAAGGACCGGCATTTATGTCTGGCCCTTACCTGCTGCCGTCAAGATGACGCTTCTTCTAATTGGCGCATCGTAATTTATACCGGAACCACTATTCTCGGGTCATGTTCCGGCGCATCAAGCGGCAGATGGTTTTCTTCAAGAATTAAGATATTATCCGCGGCGATAATATCGCTCTTGGTTTTATAGCCGATAACATCTTCAACAGGCATATCGATGTGACGGGCCATCAACATTGTTTCCTCGGAGGAAAAGTTCGTCAGGCCGCGGGCGACTTCTGTGCCTTCTTCATCATAGACGTGGAGCACATCGCCTTTGGTAAATTCGCCCTGAATTGAAATGACGTCGTTTCTGCTAATGCCGCACTCGCCGGCAGCAAGCAATGCGGCCACTTCTTTTGAAACGACCAGTGTGCCGGATACTTGCAGCCGGTTGCTAAGCCAGACTTTAAGAGGCGTTGCGGTTTCGCCGGTGACAAGGCAGCGGGTATAGCGGCGTTCGTTTTTCAAAACAGATGAAATCGGGCGCTCGATGATGCCGTCTGCAATAATTGTTTCTACGCCCGCATGTTGAGCCATACTGGCCGCTTGCATTTTGGTCAGCATACCGCCGCTACCCAAAGCACTGATGCCTGTGGTTGATTCCAGATGCTGGCTGACATCTTCCACTTCTGCAATGAATTGTGCATCCGGATCAGAAGGATCGCGATCGTAAAGCCCTTCAACACTGGTCAGAATAATTAATAAATCGGCTTCAATCATCTGGGCAATTTTTGCAGACAGGCGGTCATTGTCGCCAACGCGAAGATCATGCGTGGCGATGGAATCATTTTCGTTGACGATAGGCATTATACTGCTTTCAAGCAGACGCACCATGGTGTTCTTAATGTTCAAAAACCGTCTGCGTTCCTCCATGTCACCTGCCGTTACCAACATTTGGGCAACGTCCATGTCGTGCTCTGAGGCGACCTGCCGATAGGCGTTCATCAATAATGGCTGCCCGCATGCAGCGGCCGCCTGCTTGTCGGTGATGCCTGCATCTTCGGGGCGTTTGCCGATCATGTTCAGTCCCAAGGCGACAGAACCGGACGATGTTAAGATGATGTCATGGCCCTCTTTTTGTAACTGCGCAAGATCGCTCATCATGCCATTCATAAAGGCATATCGCAGGGTAAGTTTGTCGCTGTTGGCCAGCAGACTTGACCCGATCTTGACAACAATTTTTTTCTTCTTTGGCACAATGACCTCCGGTAATATTTTGATTTACGGGCAAATTATGTGAACGCTTTGTGTCGATAGATATCGAATTGTAACAATGCCCTTTATGCGGTTCGCTGGTGTATAACACGCACCCGGCGTGTAATTGCAAGCTGCTGCGCGTTGTACCAAAGGCAAATGCGCGGTTGCTTGAGCAAGGTGTAAACTTGTCAGCCTCGCCGGAGCGAACTTAAAGCGCTCATTTGTGATGCCTTTATGGCGCTGGTTGGTTTGATATGGCGTTTATGTCTTTCATTGCATCTGCGGCAATTTCAAACGAACGGATGCGGGCTTGATGATCATGTATCATGCCTGTCAACATTAGCTCATCGGGTTGGTGTTTCTCGATGATTGCTTGCAGTTCCCGCTTTACAGTTTCAGGCGAGCCGGTCGCAGATAAAGATAAAGCTTGCTCAACCTGCATTAGAACGGCGTCAGAAATTTCGGTATCGATATCATCGAGCGGGCGCGGAAGCTTGCCGGCTTTGCCGGAGCGAAGCCGGGCAAAAGCGATCAATTGCGACGAGCGCAGGAACATTGCTTCTTCGTCAGTTTCCGCGCCACACACACCTGCGGCTATCATGGCATATGGTTTTTGCAAATATTCCGAAGGCTGAAAATTGTTGCGATAGATGGCCAATGCCTGTTCCAGCATGGCAGGTGCAAAATGGGATGCAAAAGCGTAAGGCAGTCCCAAATAGGCCGCCAATTGAGCACCGAACAAGCTCGAGCCAAGTATCCAAACGGGAACTTTCGTACCCGCTCCGGGAATGGCGCGAACGCGTGCGTCTTCAGGCGGGTTGTCAAAATAGCTGATCAATTCCTGCACATCTTGAGGAAATGTGTCTTCAGGTGCCATGTGCCGCCGAAGCGCGCGGGCGGTCGCCATATCAGTCCCCGGTGCGCGTCCGAGCCCGAGATCAATCCGGTCAGGATAAAGCGTTGCAAGGGTGCCAAATTGTTCAGCCACCATCAGCGGCGCATGATTGGGCAGCATGATGCCGCCGGCACCAATGCGCATGGTTTTGGTTGCTGCGGCCACATGGCCGATAACAACTGCTGTAGCAGCGCTGGCAATGCCCGGCATATTGTGATGTTCAGCCAGCCAGTAACGATGATAGCCGAACCGCTCGGCGGCGCGCGCCAAATCAATGGTATTGGCCAGCGCATCGGCGGCGGTATGGCCTTCTGAAATAGGCGCAAGATCAAGAAGTGAAAAACGTTGCATAGAGGCTCTCTTTTGCTCTTAGCTATGAAGCGCAAGCGCCCGTTTCAAGCACGCCCTGCAACGTTCGCGATAACCGAGTTGGCATATTTGATGGGGACGGCGATGATGTTTCCACAGCTACAAATTTCTAGTTTGTGAAAAACAGAAGTCATATCCATAATGGTCTTCCGCCGCATTTATGAGGCGGAATGCTGGGAGGCTTATATGGATATTCTTGTTTCGGTGGTGCTGCCTTTAGGTTTGGCATTTATCATGTTCTCGCTCGGTGTCGGCTTGACCGTTGATGATTTTGTCCGCGTTGGTAAGCAGCCAATTGCGTTTCTGGTTGGTGCATTTAACCAGATTGTTTTGCTGCCGATTGCGACATATTTTCTCGTCATCGGCTTCGGGATAAGCGGCGAAATTGCCGTCGGCTTTATGATACTTGCGGCCTGTCCCGGCGGCGTTACAAGCAATATCATTACGCGTATGGCCAAAGGTGATGTGGCATTGTCAGTTTCGCTTACGGCGGTGATCAGCCTTGCGAGCATGATTACTGTACCGGTCATCCTCGGTATTGCGCTTAACCGGTTCATGGGCGAAAGCGCACCGCAGATCAATATCGTGTTTGCGGCCATGACAGTGTTCGCCTTGACAGTCGTTCCAATCGTGATCGGCATGATGCTTAAATCAAAATTTCCCGCCGCTATGATGCGCAGCGAACCTGTGTTGTCAAAAATCGCGATTGCCTTATTTGTGATTATTATCGCTGCTGCGATTGCGGCCAATTGGACGCTGTTTGTTGAAAATGCGCAATTGCTGGGCCCTGCGCTGGTTACATTACTGATGGTATTAACAGCTCTTGGATATTTCGTGCCCCGGCTACTTGGGCGAAGCCGCCACGAAGCCAAAACCGTTTCCATCGAGACAGGCGTTCAAAATGGCACTTTGGGTATTGCCATTGCGGCGATCATTGTTGGTGGTGGTTCAGGTTTTAGCCCTTATGCATTACCTTCGGCCGTTTATGGCATCGCGATGTATCTGATTATTCTGCCTGTTATTTTTGTTTATCGGCGCATGGACTAACGCGTTTGGGAGGCTGCTCAATGGAACATTCAGATGCCATAATTGTCGGAGCAGGGCTGGCTGGCCTTGTCGCCGCCGCAGAGTTGGCCGACCGCGGTAAATCTGTGACCATCATTGATCAGGAGCCGGAAAACTTTATCGGCGGTCAGGCTTTTTGGTCGCTGGGTGGTTTGATGCTCATTGACACGCCTGAACAGCGACGCATGGGCATCAAAGACAGCCGTGAACTGGCCATGCAGGATTGGCTTGGCTCTGCCCAGTTTGACCGCCCAGAAGATTATTGGCCGAAAAAATGGGCAGAGGCCTATGTCGATTTTGCTGCCGGTGAAATGCGTCCTTGGTTGCATGCGATGGGTATGCGTTGGTTTCCGATTGTCGGGTGGGCCGAGCGCGGTGGTGGATTTGCCACAGGCCACGGCAATTCGGTGCCGCGCTTTCATTTAACTTGGGGTGTTGGACCGGGCACACAGGAGCCATTTGAACGGCGTGTGCGTGAACACGAAAAGGCAGGTCGCATAACGATGAAATTTCGTCATCGTTGCTCAAATATCATTATGGAGAACGGTGTGGTAAAAGGCGTTGCCGGTGAAATTCTGGCTCCTGATGAAAGTTCGCGCGGTGAGGCGACAAACCGGGATGTCATCGCGGATTTCGAGCTGCGTGCGGCATCAATTATTGTGACATCGGGCGGTATAGGCGGCAACGCCGAGCTCGTGCGTCAGTCGTGGCCAACAGATAGACTTGGCCCAGCACCAACCAATATGTTGTGCGGCGTACCTGCTCATGTTGACGGGCGCATGATTGGTATAAGCCAAGAAGCCGGCGGTCACCTGATCAACAATGACCGCATGTGGCACTATACCGAGGGCGTGAAAAACTGGAACCCGATTTGGCCCAATCACGGCATACGTATTTTGCCCGGACCATCATCAATGTGGTTTGATGCGGAAGGCAATCGTTTTGCACCGCCGGCTTTGCCTGGATTTGATAGTCTTGGCACACTCAAAGCAATTCTGGATACGGGCTATGATTATTCATGGTTCATCACCACGCAAAAGATTATCAAAAAAGAATTCGCCCTTTCCGGTTCTGAGCAAAATCCTGACTTTGAACAAAAAAGCTGGAAAGAGGTGCTCAAGCAACGCATTTTGAACAAGAAAGCGACGCCGCCGGTGGAGGCTTTTAAAGAGCATGGCGAGAATTTTGTTGTCGCTGAAACCCTGGCCGAACTGGTCGCCAAAATGAATGAGCTGGAAGGCAATGAACTTCTTGCACTGGGTAAGATTGAGGCGGAAATCAAAGCGCGTGACGGACAGATCGATAATGGTTTTAGCAAGGATGCACAGATCATGGCGATCCATGCGGCGCGCAAATATCGTGGCGACAGATTTCAGCGCACGGCAAAACCCCATAAAATCCTTGATCCGCAAAATGGGCCACTTATCGGCGTAAAGCTGAACATCATTACACGCAAAACATTGGGCGGGTTGAAGACGGATCTGAACAGTCAGATGCTAAACGAGAATGGCGAGCCAATCCCCGGCCTGTTTGCGGCAGGCGAAGTCGCCGGTTTTGGCGGTGGCGGTTACCACGGCTATAATGCGCTGGAAGGCACATTTCTGGGCGGCTGTATTTTTTCAGGCAGACAAGCTGGGAGGTCGGATACGATTGCTTGATTAAACGTCTTCGTCTGTGCGAAAATCAACATGTATGTGATTGCCATCGGGATCGTATATATTGATCTGCACAATGTTGAATTCTGCCAACTCGCCCCGCCGATACTCGACGCCGTGTGATTTGAGTTTTTCCTCAAAGGCGATAAGCCCCGTTGCGCTCAAGGCAAAATGTTCAAGTTTGAGCAAGCTTTCTGAACCTGCACCAGCATCATTTTCGACACCGATTAAATGCACAACAGCGTTTTCGCCCGCATAGATCCATGCGCCGGGGAAGGGGAAGTTGGGCCTCGGACCGCTTGTCATGCCCAGCACATCGCAATACCATTTCACCATCACATCAAGCTGGGTGGTGCGAATGTTAACATGGTCGAGTTTCGTGATTTGCATATGTCGTTCTTTCAGGCTGAAGATTCTACTTGTTTATACGTCGCAGGAAACTTTTGAGACGCTCATCTTTGGGCGCGCCAAATAATTCGTCCGGCGGTGCACTCTCCACAATACGCCCTTCATCCATAAACACCACACGATCAGCAATTTCTTTTGCAAACTGCATTTCATGTGTCACGATAAGCATGGTTTGTTTGCGTTCGGCAACGCGGCGCATCAAGTCAAGCACTTCGCTAACCCATTCAGGGTCAAGTGCGGAGGTCGGCTCATCGAACAGCATTAAATCTGATTGCAATGCCATAGCACGGCCGATACCGACACGCTGTTGCTGCCCGCCTGAAAGAGAGGTCGGATAGCTATCTGCTTTATCTGAAAGCCCGGTTTCTGCCAGCACTGACAGCGCACGTTGCTCCGCTTCTGCTTCTGGTATTTTCTGCACTGTCACCAGTGCTTCCATGATATTTTCTTTTGCGGTTTTATTGGCAAACAGCGCATAGTTTTGAAACACGAAGGCCGTACTGCGTTGTAGGGAAAGTATATCTGCTTTCGTCGCTTTCTCAGCATTTACATGAAGATCACCTATGCGGATTTGACCGCTTTGCGGCCGGTCGAGAAAGTTCAGACAGCGCAGTAAGGTGGACTTGCCGGTGCCGGACGGACCGATGATCACAACGCGTTCGCCATCTGCGATATCCAGATCAATAGCGTTCAGCACCGTTGTTGCATCAAACCGTTTTGTCAGTCCGCGAATGCTAATCATCGTGCGTAAGCCTTGTTAAGTGAGGTCTCCAGCCGTTTCTGGCCCTGGCTCAAAATCTCAACCATGATCCAGTAGATCACGGCAACGACGAGGAAGGCTTCGAAATATAAAAAGCTGCTTGCAGCCTCTTTTTGCGCCGCACCCATCATTTCTGTTACGCCCAATGTAAATGCCAAAGAGGTACCTTTGATCATATCGATGAAATAATTGACCAAGGTAGGTGAAGCGACACGTGCTGCTTGCGGCAGGATAATCCGGCGCATCATTTGGGCTTGGGTCATTCCCACCGAGTGCGCGGCTTCCCATTGGCTGCGGTCGACGCCGGTAATGGCGGCACGAATACTCTCAGCCATATAGGCTGAAAAATGCAAGGTAAGGCCCAAAATTGCAGCCGTCACACCATTAATTTGTGTCAGAAATGACAAGACCTGCGGCAAGCCGTAATAAAACAAAAACAATTGCACCAGCAGAGGCGTGCCGCGAAAGAAGCTGATGAAAAATACCACGAACCAATCAAGGACCGGAACTTTAACCACGCGCTCGACAGCCAGTAGCACAGCCAGCGCGAGAGCTAGCACCATGCTGGCGGCAGCTATACCGATGGTAATGGGCACATAGCCCAAAATCACCGGTACCAGTTCGAGCATGTAGTAAAGGTCCAGTCCCTGCATTATTCAATCACTCTTCGAGGCGTGTAATGTCCGTGCCGAACCATTTCATCGAAATTTCGGTCAATGTGCCATTATCACGCAAAGTTGTCAGTGCTGCATCAACTTTATCGTGAAACTCTTTGCCTTGTTCTGTTCTGGTAAATGGCAAAGCATTACGCAGTTCGGAAAATGGCTTGCCTGAGAGTTCCAGTGGCAACGGACTTTCCTTGATGAGCTGCGCGGAAGACACACGATCCATCACAAAAGCATCCACACGGCCAAGCGCAACGTCCTGCGCAATGTTGGATTCGTAGGTGCGAATATCGATCTCGTCTGCGTAGGGAAGCTCTTTAAGCAGTTCTTCAAAGTTGGAGCCAAGATTAACAGCGACCGATTTACCCCGTAAATCGTCAACACCGTTGATTGTGTCATTGCCACGTTTGACAACAACTTGCGCGCCATCAATCACATAGGCTTGACTGAATTCAAACTTTTCTTCGCGTTCCGGTGTAATCGTAATCTGGTTTGCAATTGTATCAATGCGGCCAACATCAAGAGCGCCGATCAGGCCGGAAAACGACATTGTTTCAAATTCGATCTCTAGGCCGGCTTCTTTGCCCACAGCGTTCATTACGTCCACTTCAAATCCTTGCAGTTCACCCTTTTGAACAAAGGTAAACGGGAAATACCCGCCAGACATACCAACGCGTAATGTTTTGGCTTCCTCGGCAATTGCAGACGTTGCCATAAAAGCGGCGATTGCAGCCGCTGCTCCAAGCTTCTTCAACATCAATTTATCCTTTATTTTTCAGGGCTCCGCCCTGTTTATTGTTCGCGGCCGCATAGATTTTATGTAGCTGCCCCGAACATGGTTGTTACGGTAGAGCGCCATATAGGTATTCGCTGGGAGCCGTAAAACCAGCGCCAACAAGAAAATCCGATTACATGTTAGATATGCTCAAATGCATAGGTTGAACTAAAGTAACGCATATTTTTGCGCTATATTAAAAATTCAGTTTCGAACGAACATCCATTACGTTACTGGTCCGAAAACGGAGGTAGTTATGACGCAAGCATTTCTAACGCACATCAATGAGACCCTTACGCAAATTGATGCGGATGGCATGATGAAACATGAGCGGTTGATCACCTCGCCTCAAGGTGCCGAAATAAATGTCGGTGACAGGAAGGTCATCAATCTTTGCGCCAATAATTATCTGGGACTCGCCGACCATCCTGATCTGATCGCTGCTGCAAAAGCTGCTATGGACCCGAAAGGTTTCGGAATGGCTTCTGTCCGGTTCATTTGCGGCACACAGGATTTGCACCGGGAACTTGAAACGCAACTGGCGAAGTTTCTGAACCAAGATGACAGCATATTGTTTGCTGCCTGTTTTGACGCCAATGGCGGGCTGTTTGAACCGCTTTTAGGGCCGGAAGATGCGATCATTTCGGATGCGCTTAATCATGCTTCTATTATCGATGGCATTCGTTTGTGCAAAGCCAAGCGCTATCGCTATGCCAATTCTAATATGGATGATCTGGAGAAAAATCTGAAAGCTGCAAAAGCAGATGGTGCCCGCTTTATAATGATCGCGACCGACGGTGTTTTCTCAATGGATGGATATTTGGCAAATCTGCCAGAGATCAAAAAGCTTGCTGAAAAATATGATGCACTGGTGATGGTTGACGATTGTCATGCAACAGGTTTCATGGGACCGAAAGGTGCTGGAACGCCAGCGCATTTCGGTGTCGATATTGATATTGTAACTGGTACGCTTGGCAAGGCGCTCGGCGGAGCGGTTGGCGGATATATTGCAGGCCCTCAGCCGGTTATTGATCTATTGCGGCAGCGCTCACGCCCCTATTTGTTCTCCAACTCTTTGCCGCCAGCGATCGTAGCGGCAGGTATAGAAGCCTTGCGATTGGTACAAAATGGCGATGACCTTCGTGCACAGCTTTTTGAAAATGCCGCCTATTGGCGTTCCGGGCTTACACGCCTTGGGTTTGATCTTTTGCCGGGCGAACATCCGATTATTCCGGTGATGCTTGGCGATGCACAGCGGACGCAAGATATGGCAAGGCGCCTTTTTGATGAGGGCGTCTATGTCAGCGGTTTCTTCTTTCCTGTTGTTCCGCGCGAGCAGGCACGTATACGCACGCAGATGAACGCAGCGCTTACGCGCAATGATTTGGATCGGGCGCTTCATGCGTTTGAAATTGCCGGCAAAGCTATTGGGGCGCTGTCATGATGACCAATGAAATGAAAGCGCTTGTTAAAGCAGAACCCCGTGAAGGACTTTGGCTGCAAACAGCACCTGTGCCGGAAATCGGTCCTGATGACGTTCTGATCAAAATCAATAAAACCGGCATTTGCGGAACCGACATTCACATCTGGAACTGGGATGACTGGGCACAGAAAACAGTGCCAGTACCATTGATCACCGGACACGAATTTGCCGGTGAGATTGTCGAAATTGGCCGTGATGTCGATGATCTTCAGATAGGACAAAGATGCAGCGGTGAAGGGCATTTGATCGGCAAGCACTCACGGCAAAGCCGCGCGGGTAAATTTCATCTTGATCCGGAAACAAAAGGCATTGGCGTCAATGAGCAAGGCGCGTTTGCACAATATCTTCGCTTGCCTGCTTTTAATGTGGTGCCTTTACCTGATGAGATAAGCGATGATATCGGTGCTATTCTCGACCCGCTCGGCAATGCTGTTCACACCGCACTCAGTTTTGACTTAGTAGGTGAGGATGTTTTGATCACAGGCGCAGGGCCAATCGGCATCATGGCCGCTGCTGTTGCCCGTCATGTCGGCGCGCGCAATGTGGTGATTACCGACGTAAATTCCGAGCGCTTGGCGCTGGCTGCGAAGGTTGCCGATGTGCATCCCATTAATGTCGCAAAAGAAGATTTAAACGACATCAAAGCCAAATTGAAACTGGCGCAAGGATTTGATGTCGGCCTTGAAATGTCCGGCAATCAGAGGGCGCTTGATCAAATGGTCGAGGCGCTTGTTATGGGCGGACGTATCGCGATGTTGGGTATCCCGCCCGGTAAAAGTCCTGTGGACTGGAGCCGTATTGTTTTTAAAGCGATCACGATCAAGGGCGTTTATGGCCGTGAGATTTTTGAAACTTGGTACAAGATGATCGCCATGCTTCAAAACGGACTGGATGTGTCGGGTGTAATAACACACCGTTTCCATGTGGATGATTTTGAACAGGGTTTTGCCGCCATGAAGTCCGGTAAATCCGGTAAGGTGGTTTTGGATTGGCGCTGAAGCGGATATCGCAAGAGATTGGTCCGGCTTGTTTCAAATTTCCGTATGTATTCGATAGCCGGGCGCGAATACGAGTCGCACAGATGTTATCGCGCCTTCATGTTTCCATGTGCTTCTGTCGATAACAAACAAGCCTTCACCGAGTTTGCATGAAAGCATCCCGGCTTCGAAAGTTCCTGCTGTAAGAGCGGAAAATGCAATATCGCCTGATGTAAAAGGAATGTTCTCGACGAGCCATTCATTCGGACTTTGTTCGGAAAAATCAACGCCGAAAACATCCGGAACAACATTGATATTGATCCAGCGATTTTCAAATACATAAGGCTCGCCATGGGCCATATGAAGGCCAATAATGTGCAGGCATTTTTCGTTTGGCTTCAGCCGCATTCGGGCGACCATATCGCTGGGCGGAACAATAGTTTCACTTTTTATCAGTGCGTAGCGGTAGCTATAGCCTTTGCCGGTAATTTCATTGCGTATCACCGGTATATCCAATGTCGCTTTACGTACCGGATGGGTTGCTACGCGTGTTCCTGCCTTGCGCCGCCGTTCAAGCAATCCTGAATCGGCAAGGTTTTGCAATGCACGGTTGACGGTCGCCCGCGCGCAACCAAATTCACTGGCAAGTTCCGCCTCATTCGGAATGAGCTCACCGGGTTTCCATACTCTGGAATTGATCCGGTTAAGCACTTCCTGCTGAACAGATTGCCAGTTTTTGATTGCAGTTCCCGTCAAATTGCGTCTCCGAGCTGGCGCATGATTTCCTTATAGCGATTGGTGATTTCTTCATGCTTTATGTGAACGCCATCTGTTACCACATGGCGGCCCGCAGACCAGACTTCTTTTACAAGATGATCATCACTGGCAAAAATATAGGAATCAAGAATCGTGTCGCCGCTTTTTCCCGCCAGATGAACACTATCATTATCAAGCGCGATCATGTCTGCGAGATAGCCCTCGGCGATATGGCCACATTTTCTTCCTGCGGCAACTGCGCCCCCATTATTGACGGCTTCAAACAGCCTGCGTCCAGTGGAAAGCGCGGGTGTTGCAAGCGCTGCGCGGGTGTTGTCGCGCAAGCGCTGTGAGTAATCCAATGTTCTAAGTTCCTCGCTCAGCGATATGCGGATATTTGAATCAGAGCCGATAGCAATCGATCCGTTCTCGTTAAACCATCTGGCCCCGTCAAAAATACCATCTCCGAGACTGGATTCGGTTATGGGGCAAAGGCCTGCTATCGCACCGGATTTGGCAAGTCCTGTTGTCTCATGCGGCTCCATTTGCGTGCAGTGAATGAGACACCAGTTTGGATCGGGTTCGCAATTTTCCAAAAACCACTCGACAGGGCGCGCGCCATAATGTGCCTCGACTTCTTCCACTTCAGGAATCTGTTCTGCAAGGTGCATATGGATGGGATTGCCGTTCGCAAGCCTTAGGGCGTTTTTAATATCTTCCGGCGCGACAGCACGCAGGCTATGGGGGGCAAGGCCAAGTGTGCTGTCTGCTGGCATTGAGCGAATTAGCTTGTTTGCCTGCTCATGCAGCTTTGCAAAACGGTCAAAATTGTTGCCAAAACGAATTTGGCCTGCGCCCAGCGCGCGCCGGTCACAGCCGCCATATTGGTAATGTACCGGAAGCAATGTCAGGCCGATACCTGAAAGCGATGCCGCTGCCGCAATGCGCTCCGACATCTCAGCGAGGTTTGCATAAGGTACGCCGCCAGCCTGATGATGAAGATAGTGGAACTCTACATTTGTTGCGTAACCAGCCTCCAGCATTTCCATCTGCACAAAGGCGGCAATTCCTTCGACGTGTTCAGGCGTTAGCCGGTCAAGAAAGCGGAACATCAATTGGCGCCATGTCCAGAACGAATCTGAAGGATCAGGGCCGCGCCGTTCGGTCAAACCCGCCATTGCACGCTGAAATGCATGGCTATGCACATTCGGCGGGGCAGCAAGAAGAATACCTACTTTTTTGCCTTCTTCGGGTTGATCGGTTCTAACGAAGGTAATTTTGCCATTCGTGTCGAATTCAACGCGAACATCATCTGCCCACCCATCCGTCAGCAAAGCTGTTTTAGCCCAAATGACAGTCATAAATTCCTCCTTGACAGTTTATTATGTGCAGACATATAAAATATTAGAGTGCACTTAACAACGGTAAATTTTATGCTTCTGACCAATGCTACCCTTGCCACCATGCATCAGGACACGCCGTATGGACTGATTGAAAATGGCGCAATTCTTGTTAAGGGGCAGGCGATTGCCTGGATCGGTTCAATCGATAATGTGCCGGATGAAGCGGAAAGCCACGAAAGAATTGATCTGGAAGGCCGGCTGGTAACGCCCGGTCTAATCGATTGCCATACGCATATTGTGCACGGTGGCAATCGTGCCAATGAATTCGAAATGCGCTTGAACGGTGCGTCCTATGAAGAAGTGGCAAGAGCGGGCGGCGGCATTGTTTCGACGGTAAAAGCAACACGCAGTGCAAGCGAAACTGAATTGCTTGATGGTGCTTTAAAGCGCATTGACGCATTAATAAGCGAAGGTGTGACAACGGTCGAAATCAAATCAGGCTATGGCTTGGATTTGGAGACAGAGCTTAAAATGCTGCGTGTGGCACGCAGTATTGAAAGTCATCGTGAAATTACCGTGAAAACCAGCTTTCTAGGCGCTCACGCTGTGCCGGCAGAGTATAAGGGAAACGCCGACACATATATCGACGAGGTTTGTATCCCTGCACTTGAAACCGCGCATGCCGAAGGGCTGGTCGATGCAGTTGACGGCTTTTGTGAAAATATTGCCTTCTCACCTGATCAAATACGCCGCGTGTTTGAAAAAGCTAAATCACTGGGCATTCGCGTAAAGCTTCATGCCGAGCAATTGTCCAATCTTGGCGGTGCGCAGCTTGCGGCAGAGTTCGGCGCGTTGTCGGCCGACCATCTGGAATATGCCAATGACGATGATGCGGCTGCGATGGCTCAAAGCGGCTCAGTCGCGGTGATCCTGCCGGGTGCATATTACACCCTGCGTGAAACACAGGCACCGCCCATTGCTGTATTTCGCACGCATAATGTGCCGATGGCCCTGGCCACAGACTGCAATCCCGGATCATCGCCATTAGCGTCGCTGCTATTAACGATGAATATGGCATGCACATTGTTCAGGATGACACCGGAAGAAAGCCTTGCGGGTATTACACGCAATGCGGCCATGGCTCTGAACCTTGACGATGCAGGCATCATCAAGACGGGAGCAAAAGCAGATCTTGCTATCTGGGATATCAGGCAGCCGGCCGAACTATCATATCGTATCGGATTTAACCCGCTTTACAAACGTATGTTTGGAGGAAAACTATGAGTTTCGTTGTAACGCCCGGAACAGTTACAATTTCTCAATTGCAGAATATTTGGACGAACCGTTTATCGGTGACGCTTGATGCTTCAGCGCGGCCGGCAATTGAAAAAGCTGCGGAATTGGTAGCCAAATGCGCCGCGGACGATGAAGCGGTTTATGGCGTGAATACCGGCTTTGGCAAATTGGCCAGCATGAAAATAAAGCCCGAGGATACGGCGCAGCTTCAGCGTAATCTGGTACTGTCACACTGCTGCGGTGTGGGCGAACCATTGGAGATTTCTACCACCCGATTAATGATGGTTTTAAAACTCCTCTCTTTAGGGCGGGGCGCGTCCGGTGTGTCGCTGGAAACCATTTCCATGATCGAGAAAATGCTTGAAACAGGTGTCACACCCGTTGTGCCTGTTCAGGGATCTGTCGGTGCGTCCGGTGATCTTGCACCCTTGGCGCATATGGCAGCGGCCATGATGGGCGAAGGTGAAGCTTATTTTCAAAGCGATCGAATGTCAGCGGCACAAGCTTTAAATAAAGCAGGTTTAGCGCCGCATATTTTGGGGCCGAAAGAAGGCTTAGGCCTGATTAACGGAACGCAGTTCTCAACAGCGTGTGCCTTGGTCGGGTTGTTCGAGGCGCGTAATAATTTGCAGCAATGTCTGGTATCCGCATCACTTTCTACAGATGCGATCATGGGTTCCACAGCGCCGCTTTTGGAAGAAATTCATGCGCTAAGGGGCCACCGCGGACAAATTCGCGTCGCTGCAGCAATGCGTGAGTTGATGACGGGTTCGCAAATAAGAGAGAGCCACCGTGAAGGTGATACACGTGTGCAGGATCCTTACTGTATCCGGTGTCAGCCTCAGGTCTCCGGTGCGGCGTTGGACTTGCTCTATTTTGCTGCTCGCACCTTAGAGATTGAAGCCAATGCGGTGTCGGACAATCCTTTAGTTTTGGTTGAAAGTGGTCTGATTGTTTCCGGCGGTAATTTCCATGCGGAGCCGGTAGCATTTGCTGCCGACCAAATCGCAATGGCAATTTCTGAAATCGGAGCCATCGCACAGCGCCGTGTCGCGCTTATGGTAGACCCGACGCTGTCGCACGACTTGCCGCCGTTTTTAACGCCGGAACCGGGTTTGAATTCAGGCTTCATGATCGCGGAAGTGACGACCGCCGCACTGATGAGTGAAAACAAGCATCTGGCTAATCCCTGTTCGACAGATTCAACGCCGACATCTGCCAATCAGGAAGACCATGTATCAATGGCAGCACATGGCGCACGGCGCTTGCTGCGCATGAACGCCAATTTGAATGTCATCATCGGTGTGGAGATGCTCTGTGCAGCGCAGGGAATTGAGTTTCGCGCACCGCTGAAAACCAGCCCCGAATTGCAAAAAGTTATTGCGCGAATTCGTGCTGATATTCCTGCAGTTACTGATGACCGCTTTATGGCCGGCGATATGCAGGCAGCCGCAGATTTGGTGAAAACAGGGGTATTGTCTCAAGCTTCCGGACTAACGGCCTCTATTGATGAGGTGCGCGTATGAAACCGGTAGAAGTCAAGCGCGGCAACAGTCCTATTGTTTTGGGACTGCCCCACACCGGGACATTTGTTCCAGAGTCTATATTTGGCCAACTTACGGAGCGGGGCCAAACACTCGCAGATACCGACTGGCATATTCATCGTCTTTATGACGGCTTAACACCGGATTTGACTGCAGTACGGGCAATGTTTCACCGCTATGTTGTGGATGCCAATCGCGATCCTTCCGGCGTCAGTCTTTATCCCGGTCAAAACACGACAGGCCTCGTTCCTATGACAGATTTCGATGGCGAGCCCTTATGGAAAAAGGAGCCTGCCGCTGCTGAAATCGAAGAGCGCAGATTAGCGTGGCACTCCCCGTATCATGAGGCGCTTCAAGCCGAGTTGCAGCGCGTTCATGACATGCATGGCTTCGTGATTTTATATGATTGTCATTCTATCCGCTCAAATATTCCGTTTTTATTTGAGGGCACGCTGCCCGACTTGAATATTGGTACTAATGGCGGGGTAACGTGTGATCCGGCTATCGAGAAAACAGTCGTCGATATTTGCGCCAATGCTGATGGCTATTCGAGTGTTCTGAACGGCCGGTTCAAAGGTGGTTGGACAACACGTCATTATGGAAAGCCGGCTGAGGGGTTTCACGCCATTCAGATGGAGCTGGCCCAAGTTAATTACTTAAAAGCCGAAAAATTACCTTTCGACTATGATGCCGATAAGGCTGAACAGCTGCGCATCCATTTGGACGACATTTTACAGAATCTTGAAAAATTTTCACCTTCACGGGGAGGACAGGCATGACCGCACCGATAAATCCAAGACACAATCAACGCGACATTTTCCCGTCGACCGGCAGTGAGATCAGTTGCAAAAGCTGGCTCACGGAAGCGCCGATGCGCATGTTGATGAACAATTTGCATCCTGACGTGGCCGAAAACCCGCATGAGCTTGTTGTCTATGGTGGTATTGGCCGCGCCGCGCGTACATGGAAAGATTTCGACCTTATTGTCGATAGCCTCAAAAAGCTGAATGATGACGAGACATTGCTTGTTCAGTCTGGCAAGCCTGTAGCTGTTGTGAAAACACATGCAGATGCGCCGCGCGTCTTGATTGCCAATTCCAATTTGGTACCCCATTGGGCCAATTGGGATCATTTCAACGAACTCGATAAAAAAGGTCTGGCTATGTATGGTCAGATGACCGCCGGCTCTTGGATTTACATCGGAAGTCAAGGCATTGTGCAGGGAACATATGAGACCTTTGCCGAGGCGGGACGCCAGCATTATAACGGCGACCTTAAAGGCAAATGGATTTTGACCGGCGGTCTTGGCGGCATGGGCGGTGCACAGCCTCTAGCGGCTGTTATGGCGGGCGCTTGCTGCTTGGCAGTCGAATGCAACCCTGACAGCATCGATTTCCGTCTTCGCACCCGTTACATCGACGAAAAAACAGAAAGTCTTGATGAAGCGTTGGAGATGATCGAGCGCTGGACAAAGGCGGGAGAAGCAAAATCTGTGGCCTTATTGGGCAACGCCGCCGATGTTTTCCCTGAACTTTATAAGCGTGGCATCCGTCCGGATATTGTAACAGACCAAACCAGCGCGCATGATCCGATCAACGGCTATTTGCCGCAAGGTTGGACAATGGCTGAATGGCGCGAGAAACGCGAAAGTGACCCGAAAGCTGTCGAAAAAGCAGCCCGCGCGAGCATGAAGATACATGTTGAGGCGATGGTCGATTTTTGGAACGACGGCGTGCCGACACTCGACTATGGAAACAATATCAGGCAGGTCGCATTAGATGAAGGTTTGGAGAACGCATTTGCATTTCCAGGCTTTGTTCCAGCCTATATCCGTCCATTGTTCTGCCGGGGTATTGGCCCGTTTCGTTGGTGCGCCTTGTCGGGCGATCCTGAAGATATCTATAAAACTGATGCTAAAATGAAGGAGCTGTTTCCGGAAAACACGCATCTGCATAACTGGCTTGATATGGCACGTGACCGGATCGAGTTTCAGGGCTTGCCGGCGCGTATTTGCTGGATCGGACTGGGTGACAGGCATAAAGCCGGATTGGCATTCAATGAAATGGTCGCTTCCGGCGAACTTAAAGCGCCGGTTGTGATTGGCCGCGATCACCTTGATTCCGGCTCGGTCGCATCGCCAAACCGTGAAACAGAAGCGATGAAGGACGGCTCTGACGCAGTATCTGACTGGCCGCTCTTAAACGCTTTGGTCAACACCGCATCGGGCGCAACATGGGTTTCCATTCACCATGGCGGCGGTGTCGGCATGGGCTTTTCGCAGCATTCAGGCGTGGTGATTTGTGCTGATGGAACAGATGCGGCTGCAAAACGCTTGGAGCGCGTTCTTTGGAATGATCCGGCGTCCGGTGTCTGGCGTCACGCCGATGCTGGATATGAGGAAGCGATTGAATGCGCGCGTGAGCATGAACTGAACCTTCCAGCTATTCTTTAGGCTGGAGCGATGATGGACTTCAATCAAGTTTAAGGGTTAGCTGATGACATCATTAACAAGGGGCAGAACATGATCGAACGAATAGAGACCGGCGTAAGAGCTTCAAAAATCGTGAAGCATAACGGCGTTGCCTATCTGACCGGACAGGTTGGAGAAGGCGCGACGATTCAAGATCAGACAAAAGAGTGTTTGTCACGTGTAGATGCACTTTTGAAACAAGCAGGTTCGTCTCGCGAAAAAATGCTTCGTGCTACGATCTGGCTTGCGGACATGAGTGATTTTAACGGCTTGAACGAAGTGTGGAATGCTTGGATGCCCGAGGGCCATGCACCTGCACGCGCATGCGGCGAAGCAAAGCTCGCGCGGCCCGAATTAAAAGTCGAGATCATTGTCGACGCTGCATATGACTAAAATTAAATGATAATGGAGGAGTAAAATCATGGAAAGAAGACAGTTTATTAAAACGGGGCTCGCAGGCGCAGCGGCAGCTTCAACGATGAGTCTTGCAACCCCTGCTATTGCACAGGATATTCGCCAGTGGAAAATGGTAACGGCATGGCCGAAAAACCTGCCCGGTCCAGGCGTTGCCGCGCAAATGCTTGCCGACCGCATTACAGCGCTTTCCGGCGGACGCATTGAAGTAAAACTGTTTGCTGCTGGCGAACTGGTGCCGGGTAATGGCGTCTTTGATGCCGTGAGTGAAGGAACGGCCGAACTTTATCATGCGGTGCCAGCCTATTGGGGCTCAAAATCAAAAGGCATTTTGATGTTTGGTTCCCAGCCTTTTGGTTTGCGTGCTGACGAGCAGGTTGGCTGGCTCACACATGGCGGCGGTCAGGAACTGTATGATGAAATGTATGGCCGCTTTAATTTGAAGCCGTTCCTTTGTGGCAATTCCGGTCCTCAGTGGCAGGGTTGGTTTAAAAACGAGATTAACTCGGTTGAAGATTTGAAAGGTTTGAAGTTCCGCACAACGGGCCTTGCTTCAGAGATGTGCGCAAAGCTTGGCATGGCTGTTCAAGCGATGGGCGGACGCGATATGTTTCAGGCGCTTCAGTCAGGCGCACTTGATGCCGGTGAGTTTATCGGCCCTTGGTCTGATAGTGCGCTTGGTTTCCATCAGGTTGCAAAAAACTATTACTGGCCAGGTGTTGGCGAACCTTCGTCCGCAGAAGAGTGCGCTGTAAATGCAAATGTCTACAGTGAGCTTCCGGATGATTTAAAGGCGGCGGTCAGCCTTGCCTGTGAAAGTCTCTACAATCCGGTGTGGACCGAATACACAACCAAACATGCGCTGGCTCTCAAGAAGCTGGTTGATGACGAGGGTGTTCAGGTCAAAAAGCTTCCCAATGATATTATTGAGGCGATGGGCACTGCCGCCGAGGAGGTCATCTCTGATCTGCGCGAAGATGATGATGAACTGGTTAAGCGCATCGCTGAAAGCTTTGTTGCTTATCGGGATTCAGTGGGCCGCTACATGGTCTATGCCGACAACGGGCAAATGAACGCGCGCGCATCCGTACTCAAGTACTGATCAACATAATAGCCGGCAGCTTTTGCTGCCGGTTTTGCCTTGGGAGAAACAATGCAGAACTTAATTGGAAGGCTGGATGCCATAAATCGCAATGTGGGACTTGTCGTTCGTTGGGCTGCGATCCTGATGGTTCTCATTCAATTCGCGATTGTCCTCTTCCGGTATGTCTTTGGGTTCAGCAGTATCGCCATTAATGAAAGTGTTTTATACCTCCATTCGACACTTTTCATGTTGGGAGCAGGGTACACGCTTCTGGTTGACGACCATGTTAGGGTCGATATTTTTTACGCAAATGCCAGCATAAAACGAAAAGCGACGATTGATATATTTGGGCATCTCGTCTTGCTGATTCCGTCAATGGTCGTGCTGGCTTACTGGTCTTGGCCGTCGGTCGCCAATTCTTGGAAAATACTGGAGGGCCCCATTTCTGTTGGCGGCATTCCGGCTTCCTTCCTGCTCAAATCGCTTATTCCGGCTTTCTGCGGTTTGCTTATCATTCAATCCATATCGTGCCTTCTGGCTAATATACTGCGTCGCAGAGGAGAAACTTTGTGACTTTGCCTCTCGATATTCTCATGTTTGCGGCCCTAATCGGCTGCATCCTGATGGGGTTTCCTGTCTCGTTCAGTATTTCAGGAATTGCCATCATATTCGCATTTCTTGGCTGGTTGACCGGCGCAATGGATATCAGTCTGCTAGGCGCGCTAGGCCAGCGTGTTTTCGGCGTTTTGACGAATAGTGTGCTGATTGCGATTCCGCTTTTTGTCTTCATGGGAGTGGTGCTTGAAAAAAGCAGAATTGCTGAAGAACTGCTGGAAACGATGGGCCGTCTGTTTGGCGGTTTGCGCGGAGGGCTTGGCCTGTCTGTCGTTATTGTCGGGGCGATGCTTGCCGCTTCGACGGGCATCGTCGGCGCAACGGTTATCGCCATGGGCCTTATTGCATTGCCGACCATGTTGCGCAGTGGATATAACCCCCGGCTGGCCTCCGGTATTGTATGCACATCCGGTACGCTCGGGCAGATTATCCCGCCTTCAACCCTTCTCATTATCTTGTCGGATGTGATGTCCAACTCCTTTCAGCAGGCGCAGTACGAGCAGGGAAAATTTAATATTGAGACGATTTCGGTTGGCCAGATTTTCGCCGGCGCCTTGCTACCGGGGCTGATGCTGGTTTCGGTTTACATCATTTATATTTTGCTGCGCGCTTGGCTCATTCCCACAGATGCTCCTGCGGCAACAGATTTGATGGAGAAGCCATCACGCAAAGCAATCTTTACCGCTGTTGTGCCGCCGATTTTGCTCATTATCGCTGTGTTAGGCGCAATTCTTGGCGGTGTCGCAACGCCAACAGAAGCGGCCTCGGTCGGCGCAATTGGTGCTTTGCTCATGGCTGGGCATCGAAGCGGCGGCTCGGTGAAGTTAATATTGATCGGCGCTGCTGCACTGTTTCTATTGGGAATTGCGGCCGGTGTCGCACCGGTCCGTTTTCAACGAAGTGATCTCGTGCTGACAGATTTCGTACTGGGCGGCACCTATACATTGCTCGCGATCATCGCGGTGGCGGCAATAATCGCTGCGCTTGGCCGTGCCTGGCGGTCAGGAATTTTGCTGCCTGCAATGACCCAGACCATGACGGTGACGTCGATGATCTTTGCAACTATTTTAACAGCGAGTATTTTCTCGCTGGTCTTTATCGGACTTGGCGGCGAAGAACGGGTGGAGGAATTTCTGAGCCTGATGCCCGGCGGGCCACAAGGGGCGTTGCTGTTCTGTATGGTGCTGATCTTTGTTCTCGGCTTCTTTCTTGATTTTGTGGAAATCACCGTTATCCTGCTTCCTTTAATCGTTCCGCCTCTTATCTTGATGGGACATGATCCATATTGGCTCGCAATCTTGATTGCGATCAATTTGCAAACGTCATTCTTGACGCCGCCATTTGGCTTTTCGTTGTTTTACCTGCGCGGGGCTGCACCAAAAGAAATTACAACCGGAATGATTTATGCGGGCGTTGCGCCGTTTATCGGCCTTCAACTGCTGGGCATGACGATTATCTGGTTCGTCCCGGCAATCGCCAACTGGCTACCTGCGGTTCTTTACTAGTTCTAGCCTGGAAAAAAGCCGGCAATTCGGCTTTTAGAATTGTGTTGAGGGCGCTGCGCAGGAACTGCGCACGATAAGATCGCCATGCAGAAGTGCGCTTTCGATGGGAATGCTTCTATCGGGCAAATTATCCAGCAAGTGGTTCATGGCCATCTCGCCAATTTGACTGCGTGGCTGCCGGATCGTGGTGAGTGATGGTGTCACATTGCTTGCAAAAGGAATGTCATCAAAGCCGATGACTGAAAAATCTTTTGGTACGCTAAGCCCGCGCGACTGAATCGCGCTAATCGCACCGATCGCCGTATTGTCATTGTAGCAGAAAAATGCGGTCGGCAAGCTGTCTTTGATGAACAGGCGCTCAATAGCGGCCCGCCCGCCTTCGCTGGTGCCGCTTCCACTAACTTTCCAGACCGAACTTTCATCAAATGCATTGGCAAGTGCGGCGCAATAACCCTGATGGCGCAGTTCGGAAATTGCATCTCCCTGTGGTCCTGAAATGTAGGCTATACGTCTGTGTCCAAGTGAAATCAAATATTCAACAGCAAGCTTCGATGCGCTAAAATTATCCACGCCAACATAACTTACATCAGCATGATCAATCGGGTGCGAGACAGAGACCATCGGCGGCAGCATGTTCGCCGGACCTTGTCTCCATGACCCTGTGGGCATGCTGCCGGTTAACAATATCAGGCCGTCAGCCATACCGGAGGCCATAAATCTTGTATAATTCTCTTCCAGTTCAACATTGCCTTCGGTTGAACCGATGAGCAGACCGTATCCGCGTTCATTGGCCACGCGTTCCAGTCCGGTTAAAATACCTGGAAAATTGGAATCAGAGATGGACCGTGCGAGCACCATAACCATTTTAGAACGCTGCATACGTAGGTTTTGCGCCATCGCGTTGGCGCGGTATCCCGTACGTGCGATCGCCGCGGCAACCTTTTTCCGGGTGCTTTCGGATACTTTTTCCGGCATGTGCAACGCACGGCTAACTGTTGCAATCGAGACGCCTGCCAGCTTGGCTACATCTTCAATCGTTGCCTGTTTTGCGGAAATTCTTTCCAACGCTGTTCCTTCATTTTTCAGACGCTGAATTCTTATGCCTGATCGGCTTAGATTAATCCATTGTCTTATACGGGTGTAAAAAAATGCTCTTTATCCACTGATGACTATATTTTACAATTGTATGTAAAGGTTTACATCCGCAATGAAAAGGTTTACATATGGCTGGTTGGTAAATACCGATGCCTTTGGGAGGAGGGGTTATGGAAGAGAGCGCAAGTGCGCCTAAGTGTGTTCTGGCGGCAAGAAGGATCAGTAAGTCCTTCGGTGCGGTGCCTGTACTTTTCAGCGTAAGTTTTGATGTATGTGAGGGCGAAGTCCATGCACTCATTGGCGAAAATGGCGCAGGCAAGTCGACGCTTATGAAAATTCTGGCGGGATTCCAGCCGCCGACATCGGGTGACATTTTATTAGATGGTGAGCAGATTGATCTTCCTCCAAACGGCGAGGCAGAGGATCTGGGTATTGTCCTGATCCACCAGGAGCTTAACCTTGCAGAACAGATGACTGTCGAGGAGAATATTTTTCTTGGCCGTGAGCTGACGTCACGCGGCTTTTTGGATCGGCTGACAATGCGCCGTCAGGTTGAGGTGCTTTTAAAGCAGGTTGGTTTGGACATCGCGCCGACCGCGCGGATTTCGGATTTGTCGATTGCACAAAAGCAAATGGTCGAGATCACCAAAGCAATGAACCGGAACGCGCGCATTCTTATAATGGATGAGCCAACGGCTGTTCTGACGCCTTCTGAAACAAAATTGTTTTTCCGTCAGGTTGAGCAATTGAAAAAGCGCGGTGTTGGCATCGTCTTTGTCTCGCACAAACTCGCCGAAGTAAAAGAAATTTCCGACCGTGTGACTATTATGCGTGACGGACAATGGATAGGCACCAAGCCTACCTCGGAGCTTTCGTTGGATGACATGGCGCAAATGATGGTCGGCCGCGAACTGTCCGATTTGTATCCGCCAATGAACGAAGTTGATGTTGATGCGCCTGTTATCTTGGGTGTAGAGAATCTAAGTACTGGCAAGGTTAAGAATGTCAGTTTTGACTTGCGAAAAGGTGAGATACTCGGGTTCTCTGGCCTTGTCGGGTCCGGCCGCACAGAATTGTTTGAGGCGATTTGCGGTGTGGTGCCTGTGGATTCCGGCACGATTAAATTCGATAATGAAGTCGTCAATTTTAAATCGGTGTCTCAGGCACGCAATGCAGGGCTTTCTTATCTGACGAAGGATAGAAAGGGAAAGGGGCTTTTGCTGTTGCAAAAAATGGCGCCGAATATGAGCCTGTTTTCACTGCCCAAATTCATCAAGAACATGATGATTGATCAAAAGGCGGAAGAAAAAGCACTGGCGCGGGGAATTCGACGTTTCGATATTCGCACACGTGATGCCGACATTCGTGTCGGCGATTTGTCCGGCGGCAACCAGCAAAAGCTATTGCTTGCTAAGATGATGGAAACGGATCCGCGCGTCATTATTGTGGATGAACCGACCCGCGGCATCGATGTTGGTACGAAGCAGCAGATCTACCACTTCATTGCGGCCCTTGCAGCGGAAGGCGTGTCGGTCGTTGTCATCTCATCGGAAATGCCGGAAATTATTGGCATATGTCACCGCGTATTTGTGATGCGGGAAGGCCGGATGATGGGTGCATTGACCGGTACAGAAATCAATGAAAACGAAATTATGCGCTATGCAGCCGGCCTTAAGGAGGCAAGTTAATGTCCGATACTGAAGTAATAAGTGCCGAAAGAAAAAGGGCATTTTCAATTGATTTAAAAGCGATGGGACCGGCGCTCGCATTGTTGATACTTTGTATCATCGGATATTCGCTCAACTCGGCGTTTCTTAGTGAAGGCAATATTACCAACCTGCTCACGCGCTCGGCATTTATCGGCATAATTGCGGTGGGAGCGACATTCGTCATTACAGCAGGGGGGATTGATCTTTCGGTTGGTTCGATGGCTGCCGTTATTTCCGGCGTGATGATTATCATCATGAATAATTTGGTCGACACCTTCGGCGCAGGCGCCGTCACAGTCCTGATCGGCTGCGGCTGTAGCTTGATATTAGGTATCGGGGCCGGATGGATAAACGGCGCGCTCACAACAAAAGGCAAGATTGAAGCATTTATCGTGACCTTGGGTACGATGGGTATTTACCGCTCGCTTGTGACTTACTTCGCAGATGGCGGAACTCTGTCGCTGAACTTTGATCTGCGTGGCACTTACCGCCCTGTGTATTACGATAGTTTTCTTGGTCTTCCGATCCCTGTATGGGTCTTTATAGGCGTATCGATCGCCGGCTGGGTCATTTTGAACCGCACGGCATTTGGTCGCTATTGTACAGCAATCGGTTCCAATGAAAGCGTGGCAAAGTATTCTGCTGTCAATGTCGACCGTATTAAAACAGCAACCTATGTAATTCAAGGTTTTTGCGTCGCGCTTGCTACAATCATTTATGTTCCACGCCTTGGCTCTGCTTCTGCCTCAACAGGGGTGTTGTGGGAGCTGGAAGCAATTGCAGCTGTTATTATCGGCGGCACCGTCCTTAAAGGTGGTTATGGCCGTATCGGCGGCACAATTCTGGGCGCGCTGATTTTGACCACTATCGGAAATATTCTCAACTTTACCGATGTGATCTCAAACTATCTCAACGGTACGATGCAGGGTTTGATCATCATTATCGCCGTTTGGCTTCAGCGTGCGGACTGGAGCAAGAAGAAGGTTTAGGAATTTAAAGAATTGCTCTGAAGGGGTTGGGTCCCGTTCAGCAATAAAGATGTGTTGTTCACATCGGATTTGGACTTATGAGGAGGAAAATATGTTCAAAAAATCAATTATGGCTTTGGCCTTGGGCACCGCAGTGGTGTTCTCTGGTGCAGCCAGTGCAGAAGAAAAAATCAAAATAGGTGTATCTTATCCAACACCAACTCATGCTTGGGCTGCAGGCATGAACTGGCATGCCGAACAGGCTGAAAAACGCCTCGAAGAACTTTATCCGGATGTTGATCTTATTCTTGTCAACTCACCAGACCCTGCAGCGCAGGCCAGTGCATTGGAAGATATGGTTTCTGTTAACCAGATCGACGCACTTGTTGTGTTGCCGTTTGAATCCGATCCACTAACGGATCCGGTTATCAATGTTAAGGAATCCGGTGCGCTTATCACTGTTGTTGACCGTGGTTTGAGCAAAGAGGGTATCGAGGACATTTACGTCGCCGGTAACAACCCTGAGCTAGGACGTGTTTCTGCTGAGTATATGAAAAGCCGTTTGAAAGAAGGCGACAATATCGTCATTCTTCGAGGTATTCCGACAACAATCGATAATGAGCGTTTCGATGCGTTTATGGCTGAAATTGAAGGTTCCGGCATCAATGTGCTTGATCACAAGCATGCAAACTGGAACCGTGATGATGGCTTTGAAGTCATGCAGGACTTCCTGAGCCGTTTCCCGGATATTGATGCTGTATGGGCGCAGGATGACGACATCGCGATTGGCGTTGTTGCAGCGCTTAAACAAGCCGGACGTGATGGCGATGGCATGTTTGTTGTCGGTGGCGCAGGCATGAAAGAAACGATCAAAGGCATTATGGACGGCAACGAATTGCAGCCGATTGATGTTCTTTATCCACCGGCGATGCTCGCAACTGCCATGGATGTTACGGTCGCGGCTTTCAAATCTAATGGCCCTGTTGCCGGTCGTTATATCCTTGGTGCGACCCTCATCGATAAAGATAACGCTGAGCAGTTCTATTTCCCTGACTCACCGTTCTAAGTGATTACTACTACGGGGGCATTTTTCATGCCCCCGTATTTTACTCTGGGAGAATATTTATGAAGACGATCAAAGGCCCCGCACTTTTTCTCGCTCAATTTGCCGGTGATGAAGCACCGTTTAATTCTTGGGATGCCATAACCAAATGGGCGGCCGATTGCGGCTACAAAGGTGTTCAGGTTCCAAGTTGGGATGCACGCCTGTTCGATTTGGATAAAGCTGCCCAATCGAGCGACTATTGCGACGAGTTTAAAGGCAAGGCTAAGGAAAATGGTGTTGAGGTGACAGAGCTGTCAACGCACCTGCAAGGACAGCTGGTCGCTGTTCACCCTGCCTATGATACTGCGTTTGATGGTTTCGCCGCGCCGCAAGTTCAAGGTAATCCAAAAGCGCGTCAGGAATGGGCTGTTGATCAGGTTATGAAGGCAATATCCGCCTCAAAGAATATGGGTATTGCGCAGCACGCGACTTTCTCCGGCGCTCTTGCCTGGCCTTATATTTATCCTTGGCCGCAACGTCCTGCAGGCTTGGTCGAAACAGCATTTGATGAACTGGCAAAACGTTGGCGTCCGATCCTTGATCATGCGGAATCGTGCGGTGTGGATGTTTGCTATGAAATTCACCCGGGCGAAGATTTACATGATGGTGTGACCTTTGAGATGTTCTTGGAACGCGTGGACAATCATGCGCGTTGCAACATGCTCTATGATCCGTCGCATTTTGTTTTACAGTGCTTGGATTATATCGATCATATCGATATCTACAAAGACCGCATCAAAATGTTCCATGTGAAGGATGCCGAGTTTAATCCGACTGGCAAGCAGGGTGTTTATGGCGGTTTCCAAAGCTGGGTAGACCGTGCCGGACGCTTTAGAAGCCTTGGCGATGGACAAGTTGATTTTGGTGCAATTTTCTCAAAAATGGCCGCGAATGATTTCGACGGTTGGGCTGTGGTTGAATGGGAATGCTGTCTGAAACATCCCGAAGACGGCGCACGTGAAGGTGCTCAATTTGTGAGCGACCATATTATCCGTGTTACCGAACGCGCGTTTGATGATTTTGCCGACGGTGGAACAGATGACGCAGCGAACCGAGCAATGCTGGGACTGGGGAACTGATCATGGCAATTCAAGGTAAAGATGAAAAGCACACAGGCTCTATCCGCTTAGGCATGGTGGGCGGCGGCAATGATGCCTTTATTGGCGGGGTACATCGTATCGCCTCGCGTATTGATGATAAATATCGTCTGGTCGCCGGCGCTCTGTCGTCAACACCGGAAAAAGCGCAGGCATCGGGAGCAGCATTAGGTCTTGCACCTGACCGCACTTATGATGACTTCAAGCAGATGGCTATTCGTGAAGCACGTTTGAAAGATGGTATTGAAGCCGTCGCCATCGTGACACCAAACCATGTGCATTACGCTGCGGCGCGTGAGTTTTTAAAGCGCGGAATTCATGTCATTTGCGATAAACCGCTTACGTCCAATGTCGCTGATGCGGTGAAAATGGTGAAGGCGGCCAAGGCGTCAGATGCATTGTTTATTTTGACGCATAATTATACCGGCTATCCGATGACGCGTCAGGCACGCGAAATGGTTCAGGATGGACTGCTTGGTAAAATCCGCGTTGTTCAGGTCGAATATGCACAGGACTGGCTGGCAGAACATCAGGATATAAAACAGGCCGAATGGCGAACTGATCCAAGCCGTTCCGGCGCAGGCGGTTCCACGGGTGATATCGGAACGCATGCCTTCAATCTTGCTGCCTTTGTCTCTGGCCTTGAACTGGAAAGTCTTTCAGCGGATCTGCAGGCTTTTGTCCACGGTCGTCCGGTTGATGATAATGCACATGTGATGCTACGTTACAAAGGCGGCGCACGCGGAATGCTCTGGTGCAGTCAGGTTGCGCCTGGCAATGAAAACAATCTTCGGCTTCGTATCTACGGCGAAAAGGGCGGTCTGGAATGGGCGCAAGAAGATCCGAATTATCTTTGGTACACACCATTTGGTGAACCCAAACGCTTGATCACCCGTAACGGCGCAGGCGCAGGTGAAGCCGCCGGACGTGTGAGCCGTGTGCCGCCCGGACACCCGGAAGGATATCTGGAGGGCTTTGCAAACATTTATAGTGATGCTGCAGAGGCTATTATCGCGAAACGGAACGGCACAGCACGCCCTGAAGGGGTGATGTATCCGACAGTTGATGACGGACTATTGGGTGTTCGCTTTGTCGATGCCTGTGTCAAATCATCCAGCCGTGACAGTAAATGGGTCAGCATGACGGGCTAGGCAGTAGCCGCTCCTGAAGGCTTGCCGGAAGAAAATTATTGGGCACTATAGTCGCACTCATGCGTATAGTGGCTAGTAAATGAAGGTAATGCGTGCCTATGAATTTTAGAGCGCTCCGGTATTAGCCGGAGCGCTCTATTTAAATATCACGATTGACTTATCCCGCCGGCGGCATAATTGAAGTTTTATGCGTTTAATTAGTCCAGTCATCAAACAGCGCCTTGCGTCCATTCGCGGGCTCGTCACCGTTCCGGGTGGTATCGTCCTGGTTCTGTGGATGTTTGCTGTTTTATTTGTTCTCGTTGATGAATGGCTGCGCGCTGACATTTATCTTAAAAAGATAAATGTGCTTGTCGTAGATTACGATACGGCTTTGTCGGTTCTGGGAACAATAGCTGCTGGCGCAATTACCACCCTAAGCCTTGTTTATTCATTGATGCTTGTGGTTTTCACACTTGCGGCCGGAAACATCGCGCCACGTCTTTTGCAGCGCTTTACCCGTGACAGCGTAAGCCAGGTAACAGCCGGTATGCTTGGCGGTACGTTTTTGTTCTCACTATCGGTTTTGCATCAAACCCGTCCTGATTTTGTGCCGGGACTGTCAATCGCTGTTGCTTTTGTGTTGAGCGCTTTGACTGTTCTTCAACTTATTTACTTTGTTCATGAGGTGTCGCGTAGCGTAACAATCGACGAGGAAATAGCAGAGATTTCAGACGGACTGGAAAGGCGATTAAACAGGTTGATCGCACTGGAACCGAATCAAGAGTCATCGAAAGACGAAGAACTGCCGCAACTAAACTACGATATTTACGTGCACAAGTCCGGTTATCTGACCAATATGGATGAAGATGCCTTGCTTTCGATGGCTGTTGAACACGATTTGAAATTTCGTATTCTGGAGAAGCCGGGAAACTTTCTTTTGAAGGGGCAAAAAGTTGCTTCCTGTAATTTTGATCGTTCCGGCGTCGATTTTGAGGAAGAAAAGTTTTGCGAGACTTTTCTCAATATGCTGACAATTGCAGAGTCGCGCGGGGCCGCCAATGACGATGTTGAGTATGCGATAAATATGTTGATTGAGATTGCATTGCGCGCTCTTTCTCCCGGCGTCAATGACACTTTCACAGCCATTGCATGCGTGGACCAAATGACGGCCGCCTTTAACGAAATGGTGAAGTCAGAATTACGCAATAATGAATTTGTAGATGATAATGGTAACCTTAGGGTTGTGATCAATGGCTACGAGGCTGCGGATATTTTCAATACCGCCTTCAGCCCTATCCGGCGTGCTTGCCGCGACAATTTTCTGATGGCTCAGAATTTAGGTGATGCCATCCTGCGTCTGCATAAAGCGGCAAGTAAAGAACACAAGAAGCTCCTCGAAACACAGCTAAAACTGTTGTTGCAAGAATGCGAACAGGCAAACTGGTTGCCTGAAGATAATGATTTTATCATTAAGCGATACACGCTTGAAACTTAAGCGCCCTCTTCGCAGTTAAGATTTTTTTCTAACGGTTATCTTTAGCGTATTGCGCCCGGCCTCGGGCCATAAATAGTGACGCAGCTTCCACGATGGCAGTGCGGTGCATTGCTGTCATTTTACTGCGCCTTTAGCGTCGATAATTACTTGGCAGCAACATTAAAACTGATATGACAAAATGGTGTTTTGTATCGTTGGAACTGCGAATTTTTAGCAGATATAGCGATCACGCGAGATAATAATAGATGGGAGCTTATCTTGAAAAAAGACCAGTTTTATTTGCCTGATGGTGTCATTTATCTTGATGGCAATTCTTTGGGTCCGCTGCCGAAAGCTGCTGTTTCTCAGTTAAATAAGACTGTCGAAGATGAGTGGGGAGCAATGCTCATCAAGGGCTGGAATGATGCCGGCTGGATGAAAAAGCCGAGCATTGTCGGTGACAAGATCGGCAAGCTTTTGGGCTGCGCTCCAGGTACCACAGTTGTCGGCGACACGCTTTCAATCAAGGTGTATCAGGCATTGGCAGCTGCTTTGGCAATGCGGCTCGAGCGTAAAATTGTGCTTTCCGACAATGGCAACTTTCCAAGTGATCTTTACATCGCTGACGGGCTATTGCGAACATTAAAGCAAGGGCACGAACTGCGCGTTGTGGCGCCCGAAGATGTATATGAAAACATCACGGAAGATGTTGCCGTTGTGATGCTGACACAGGTCGATTATCGAACCGGACGCATGCATGACATGCAAGCACTCACAAAAGCAGCACATGATGTCGGCGCAATATCAATTTGGGATTTGGCGCATTCTGCCGGTGCTGTGCCGGTTGATATGACCGCATGTAACGCTGAATTTGCCGTCGGTTGTACATATAAATATCTAAATGGCGGCCCCGGCGCTCCTGGCTTTATCTACACGCGCCCCGACATTGCAGAAGACGCTGAACCATCTTTGGCCGGCTGGCTTGGCCATGCAGAACCCTTTGCTTTTGATTTGGAATACCGGCCTGCGCGCGGCATTGAGCGTATGCGTGTTGGCACACCGCCAATTTTGCAGCTTGCTGCATTGGAAACCGCGCTGGCGGTATGGGACGATGTTTCGATCCATGATGTGCGGGCAAAGTCGATTGCGTTATCTGAACTGTTTATCCGCGAGGTTGAAGCCAATTGTCCTCAGCTCAAACTTATAAGTCCGCGCAATGCGGATGAGCGTGGTTCGCAAGTCTCGTTTGCATTTGAGCATGGCTACCCTGCCATGCAGGCTTTGATAGACGCAGGTGTAATCGGTGATTTCCGTGCGCCGGACACAATGCGTTTTGGTTTCACCCCGCTTTATCTTGATGAAAGCGATGTTAAGAGAGCGGTCGAGATTTTGACCGACATCATGAAGAACGAAACATGGAAACAGCCCCGTTTTCAAAAAAAGGGTGATGTCACATGAGTGATCAAAAGCCGTATGATCCTTCGGCGGAAGGCACGCAAATGAATTTCGATGGGCGTATGTCCTATTCGGATTACCTAGGCATTGATACACTGCTTGCAGCGCAAAAGCCGCTCACACAAACCCATGACGAATTGCTGTTCATCATCCAGCATCAGACTTCAGAGCTTTGGATGCATCTCATCTTGCATGAGTTGCAAACGGCGCGCAAAGCCATCATTGATGATGAATTTTCAATGGCCTTTAAAATGCTGTCGCGGGTAGCAAAGATTTTTGAACAGCTCAACAATGCGTGGGATGTGCTGCGCACAATGACGCCAAGCGAATATACAGCATTTCGTGACGATCTTGGCCAATCATCGGGGTTTCAATCCTGGCAATACCGTCTGATTGAATACGCGCTTGGCAACCGTAATGCGGCGATGCTAAGCCCTCATAAACATAAAAGCGAAACCATTGCTAAGCTCAAGGCAGAACTTGCTGTGCCAAGCCTGTATGATGAGGCAATAGCGGCTTTGGCACGCAATGGTTTTGAGATTTCCAAGGACTGTTTAACACGCGATAAATCACAAACACACGGTTTTGATGAGACGGTGCAGGATGCGTGGAAAACTGTTTATCAGTCACCGAAAAAACACTGGCAATTCTATGAACTTGCCGAAAAACTGGTCGATCTTGAAGACTATTTCAGACGCTGGCGCTTCAACCACGTGACAACGGTGGAGCGTGTCATTGGCTTCAAGCGTGGAACAGGCGGTACGGGCGGTGTTAGCTACTTGAAGCGTATGCTTGAAGTGGAGCTGTTCCCCGAACTTTGGCGGGTTAGAACAATCTTATAAATCAGAAAACCGTTTAGATTTGCATCGCGCTTTGCACTAGGGGCGCTCTAAGATCATCGCAATGCCCTGCCCGACACCGATGCACATTGTGCAGAGCGCATAGCGTCCTTTTATCCGTCGTAATTGATAAGCGGCCGCCATCACCAGCCGCGCACCGGACATACCAAGCGGATGGCCCAGTGCAATGGCACCGCCATTAGGATTTACATGAGCCGCATCATCCGGCAATCCAAGTTCACGCAAACATGCAAGTCCTTGGCTGGCAAAAGCCTCGTTGATTTCAATCACATCCATCTGCTCAATTGTTAAGCCGGTAAGTTCGAAGACCTTGCGGGTCGCCGGAACCGGACCGATCCCCATGATACGCGGCGCTACACCGACAACAGCGGTCGCAACAATACGGGCGAGTGGTTCATGGTCATTGGCAAAGGCTTCATTGCCGATCAGCAATGCTGCCGCGCCGTCATTGACACCGGACGCATTGCCGGCTGTGACAGATTTATCCGCGCCATTGATACCTTTAAGCTTTGCCAGTTTAGCGGGCTCCGTATCGGCACGCGGATGTTCGTCGGTATCAAAAATAATCGGGTCGCCTTTGCGTTGTGGAATGGAAACCGGAATGATTTCGTCGGCGAAATGGCCAGCTTGTTTGGCTGCCTGATATTGCTGCTGACTGCGTGCTGCGAAAGCATCTTGGTCCTGCCTGCTGATCCCGTATTCTTCGGCAACATTGTCTGCTGTTTCCGGCATGGAATCGATACCGAATTGGGCCTGCATTTTCGGATTCACAAAGCGCCACCCGATGGTAGTGTCGAAGATTTCATTGATACGGGAAAAGGCTGAGGTCGCTTTGGGTGTCACAAAAGGAGCGCGGCTCATGCTTTCAACGCCGCCGGCAATCGCCAATCTATAATCGCCCGACTTAATCGCCCGTGCGGCCATTGCAACAGCGTCGATGCCGGAGCCGCAAAGTCTGTTTATTGTCGATCCGGCTGTTTCTACCGGCAAGCCGCCAAGAAGGGCGGCCATTCGCGCGACGTTGCGGTTGTCTTCACCGGCTTGATTAGCGTCCCCCAGAATAACATCATCAAGCTTTGACCAGTCCACATTGGGATTACGTTCCAGAAGCGCGCTGATCGGCAGGGCGGCTAAATCATCAGCACGAATCGATGAAAGCATACCGCCATAACGGCCGATAGGCGTGCGCACAGCGTCCAGAATATAGGCAGACATTCAACGATCCTTTGGTTTAGCTATACCGTAAACATGACGAATTATGCATTTTGCTCGGCTTGATACATCGGGCCGCCGCGCCATCTTGGAAATCCGTATCCATTGACCATAACAACATCGATGGATTGCGGTGACGCGGCTATGTTCTCATTCAATATATCGCGTCCCTCTTGAGCCATGGCGCCGATGATGCCCGCCATGATCTCATCATGGCTCATGGGTTTGCGATCAATTTCTTTGCGTTCGGATTCGCCGATAATCAGAGCATCAATTTCAGGGTCGTGTCGCGGTGTCTTGCCGTCTTCATAGCGATAGAAACCGGCTCCTGTTTTACGGCCCGAACGACCCATATTATAAATTTTGTCAGCAATATCGACATAGCGCTCGTGTGGATCGCGTGTCGCATCTTTGCGGCGGCGCATTGCATAGCCAATGTCGAGTCCTGCCAAGTCCTGCATTTCGAATAGGCCCATTGCAAAGCCATAAGATTTCATCGCTGCGTCAATTTCATGGGGCAGCGCTCCGTCTTCCAGCATATATTCCGCGGCACGGCGATAGGCCGACATAATACGGTTTCCGATAAAGCCATCGCATACACCCGCAGGCACAGCCAATTTGCGAAGCTTCTTGGCAAAAGCCATGCTTGTTGCGAGCGCTATATCGCTAACTTGGTCTGTGCGGATAACTTCAACCAGTTTCATAATATGGGCCGGTGAAAAGAAGTGCAGCCCGATGACGCGCTCTGGATGTGCTGTCGCGGCGGCAAGTTCGTTCATGTCAAGATAAGAGGTGTTGCTTGCCAATATGGCATCAGGTTTCACGGCAGCGTCAAGCTTGGCAAAGACATCTTTTTTAACAGCCATATCTTCAAAGACGGCTTCAATAACGAAGTCTGCATCTGAAAGTTCTTCAAACTGTGTGTTGCCTGACAGATTAGAATTGAATGTATCATATTGCGCTTGGCTGATTAATCCGCGTTTCATGCTCGACTGCAAAATAGTCTCAACGCGTTTGACGCCTGCCGCAAGCGAGGCCGCATCACGTTCAATCATCGTGACATTAAGGCCAGCGAGTAAGCATGAGGCTGCAATGCCTGCACCCATCGTGCCGCCGCCAATGATGCCAACTTTTTCAACGGGATTGGCAACTGTATTTTTAATGGAACCTATTTTGGAAACCGACCTTTCGGCGAAGAAAATATAGCGTAATGCCTCTGATTGCGGATCATCCTTCAATCTTAAAAAGTTGTCACGCTCAAGAGCAAGACCGGCCTCTGCATCAAGTGACTGATTGGCAATAAGCGTTTCAGCGGCAATTTTAGGAGAAAGCTGGCCACGCGCTTTTGAACTGACCGTTTTTAATTGCGCTTGGATCTCATCATCCGAAAAAGGGTTTTTAACCTGCCGTGCTGATAGGGCATCCGGCTTGGGTTGGTCGATAATTGTTTCAGCAAATGATAGCGCGTCACGAAGCAGGTCACCGTCTGAAATCATATCAACCAACCCGATAGAATGTGCCTCGGCGGCACTGATTGGTTTGCCTGATGTGGTCATTGAAAAGGCTTCGGCCATGGGCACAAGGCGCGGTAAGCGCACTGTGCCGCCAGCGCCCGGAATAAGCCCCAAATTTACCTCCGGCAGACCGAACTTGGTACTATTTGCGGCTATGCGGTAATGACACCCCAGAGCGACTTCCAGACCGCCGCCGAGCGCCGTGCCATGAATAGCGGCGATCCACGGCTTTTGTGCCGCTTCAAGCGCTGTGATGACATCGGGCAGAAGCGGAGGTACGGGCGGCTTGCCGAATTCCTTTACGTCCGCACCGGCCATGAAAGTGCTGCCGTTGCAAATAAGAATAATGGCACGGATATCCGTATTGGTATCCGTTTGTTCGACTGCCGCTACGATGCCCGCGCGAACACTCTGCGACAAAGCATTGACTGGCGGGTTGTCAATTTGAACGACGGCGACTGCGCCGTCATATTTTATTTGAACAGGGCTGTTCATCACCGAGCCTATTGGAACGCTTGAATGCCGGTTTGTCCTCTACCCAGTATTAAAGCGTGTATGTCATGTGTGCCTTCATATGTATTAACAGCTTCAAGGTTCATGACGTGACGGATAACGGGATATTCGTCGCTTACTCCGTTGCCGCCATGCATGTCGCGTGCAACGCGGGCAATATCGAGCGCTTTGCCGCAATTGTTGCGTTTCATGAGGCTGATCAATTCAGACGATGCCGTGTGATCATCAAACATCCGGCCAAGACGTAGACTGCCTTGCAAACCTAGCGAAATTTCCGTCTGCATGTCTGCCAGCTTTTTCTGGATAAGCTGGTTTGATGCAAGGGGCTTGCCGAACTGTTTCCTGTCCATCGTATATTCACGCGCGGCATACCAGCAGGCTTCCGCAGCGCCCATGGCGCCCCATGAAATGCCGTAACGCGCACGGTTCAGGCAGCCAAACGGGCCGGCGAGACCGGACACATGCGGCAGCAGGTTTTCTTCAGGTACAAACACATCATCCATCTGGATCATGCCGGTGATGGAAGCGCGCAGTGAAAATTTGCCTTCAATTTTTGGCGCAAGCAGACCCTTCATGCCTTTTTCGAGGATGAAGCCTTTGATCTTACCATCATGTGCGTCGGACTTGGCCCAAACAACAAAAACATCAGCAATCGGCGAATTGGTAATCCAGTTTTTGGCACCGGAGAGAAGATAGCCGCCATCCGTTTGCTTGGCGCGGGTTAACATGCCGCCCGGATCAGAACCGTGATCGGGCTCCGTCAAGCCAAAACAGCCAACCATTTCGCCTGATGCGAGTTTCGGCAGAAACTTGTTGCGCTGTTCATCCGTGCCATAGGCAAAGATCGGATGCATGACCAGCGAGGACTGGACAGACATAGCCGACCGGTAGCCGCTGTCAACGCGCTCGACTTCGCGCGCAACCAAACCGTAAGAGACATAGTTTGCGCCGACACCGCCGAATTCTTCCGGTATTGTTGCGCCCAGCAGACCCAATTCGCCCATTTCGTTCATGATTTCGCGGTGGAAAATTTCGTCGCGGTTTGCTTCGATAACACGCGGAAGAAGCTTGCTCTGACAGTAATTGGCTGCCGTGTCACGGATCATACGTTCTTCGTCGGTCAGCTGGTTCTCAAGCAAAAACGGGTCTTGCCATGTCAGTGAGGCAGGTTTGGAGCGGGCGCTCTCAGGTGTGGCAACTTGATGGTCTTCCGAGCTGGTATGCAACATTTGTAAATCCTCGCACTGTTCGAATGCTTATCATGAATGTGGATGGCATATATTTCAAGCTTAAAATATTTTTGCTTGAAATATAAAAAATCTGTGTCTACGCTTTCCTTAATTGGGAGACAGCTCCCTAAAATGTCAACGTGTCGGGAGGCATTATGCGTATTGCTTGTTTGGGAGGAGGGCCTGCGGGTCTTTACTTTGCGATCTCAGCAAAGCTGCGCATGCCGGATGCTGAAATTGTTGTTTTTGAGCGCAACAAAGCCGACGACACTTTTGGCTGGGGCGTCGTTCTTTCTGACGAAACGCTGGGCAATTTACACGCAAATGATCCCAAAAGTGCCGCTACAATAAAAGAGCACTTTGCCTATTGGGATGATGTTGCGTTGGTTCATCAGGGGCGCAAGACAGTATCTTCCGGCCATGGCTTTTGCGGAATAGGGCGCAAACGCTTGCTCATGATCCTGCACGAGCGCGCGCTAGAGCTTGGCATTGATCTGCGCTTTGAAACCGAAGTTGAGAGTGCTTCCCATTATGCCGAAGAATTCGATGTTGTTGTTGCCTGCGATGGTTTGAACTCCAAAACGCGCAAAGAATTTGCCGAGGTCTTTGAGCCGGATGTCGATACGCTGCAATGCCAGTTTGTCTGGCTGGGTACGCATCAAAAATTTGATGACGCATTTACGTTCATCTTCGAGGAAACGGATAAAGGTTGGGTCTGGGCGCACGCCTATCAATTCGACGATAAAACAGCGACATTTATCGTCGAGTGCAGTCAGGCAACTTATGATGCCTATGGATTCGGTGAGCTGAGCCAACAAGAAAGCATCGCGATATGTGAAGACATCTTCAAGGATCATCTTGATGGTCATTCGCTCATGACCAATGCCAATCATATTCGCGGGTCAGCCTGGATACGATTCCCGCGTGTACTATGCGAAAAGTGGAGCCATAAGAATGTCGTTCTTTTGGGTGACGCGGCTGCAACGGCTCATTTTTCTATCGGTTCAGGCACCAAACTTGCGCTGGAAAGTGCGATCAGTCTGGCAAAGCATGTTACTTCCGATGTGCCGTTAGACAAAGCTTTTGAAGCTTATGAACAAGAGCGCCGCTTGGAGGTCTTGCGCCTGCAGTCTGCCGCCCGGAACTCGGTTCACTGGTTTGAAGATGTGGAACGCTATCTTCATCTTGATCCGGTTCAGCTGAACTATTCTTTGCTGACACGTTCGCAAAGGATCAGTCACGAAAATCTGCGTACACGTGATCCCAAATGGCTGAAATCCGCAGAAAGATGGTTTCAGCAGCAGTCCGGTGCAGATGTAGGTGCGCCGGTGCGCGCGCCGATGTTTACACCGTTTAAACTGCGCGAAATGTCTCTTAAAAACCGCATCGTTGTTTCGCCTATGGCGCAGTATAAGGCCGTTGATGGAATGCCGACGGATTGGCATCTGGTTCATTATGGTGAGCGTGCGAAAGGCGGTGCAGGTCTGGTTTATACTGAAATGACTTGTGTATCTGCTGAAGGCCGTATCACGCCGGGATGTCCGGGCCTTTATACGCCTGAACATGAGGCGGCATGGCAGCGCTTAACACATTTCATCCATACTGAAACGGATGCCAAAGTGTGTTGCCAGATTGGCCATTCAGGCCGCAAGGGATCAACAAATCTTGGTTGGGAAGGCATGGACCTGCCACTTGCGAAGGGTAACTGGCCGTTGGTCTCTGCGTCGCCGATTGCCTGGTCCGATAAAAATGCGACGCCGCAAGAATTGTCGCGTGAACAAATGGATGATATCCGCGACCAGTTTGTTGCGTCTGCCAAGATGGCAGACCGCGCCGGTTTTGATATGATTGAGCTTCATGCGGCGCATGGCTATTTGATATCTTCTTTTATTTCGCCGCTCTCCAATATCCGCAAGGATGAATATGGCGGTTCCCTTGAGAACCGTATGCGTTACCCCTTGGAAGTTTTTCATGCGATGCGTGCTGCATGGCCGGAAAACAAGCCAATGTCTGTGCGCATATCTGCCAATGACTGGGCAGGCGATGATGGCGTTACACCTGAAGAAGCCGTGGAAATCGCGAAGATGTTTCATAACGGCGGTGCTGATATTATTGATGTGTCTGCTGGGCAAACCTCAATTGAGGCCAAACCCGTTTACGGCAGAATGTTTCAAACGCCCTTCTCCGACCGCATCCGTAATGATGCCGGTATTGCGACAATGGCAGTTGGTAATATCTATGAAGCTGATCACGTTAATTCGATATTGATGGCAGGCAGGGCGGATTTGGTTTGTCTTGCACGGCCACATTTAAACGATCCTTATTGGACATTGCACGAAGCTACCAAGCTTGGTGACCGCCATGAAGTTTGGCCAAAGCCATATGAGGCCGGTCGTGATCAAGCCTGGCGTCTAGCCGATAAAGAAGCACAGATGGCGGAGGAGCGACCGTGAGCGATCCTTCAAGACATGTTGTTGTTACCGGTGGAGGCAGCGGAGTTGGAGCCGCTATTGCCGAGTGCTTCTCACAAGCAGGCTTCAAAGTCAGCATCATAGGTCGCCGCAAGGAGCCGCTTGAAAAAATGGGTACGAAAATCGGCGCGGCTTATGCGGTTGCCGATGTGACAGACCGTGCCGCTGTAGACAGTGCGCTTGAAGAGCTGTGCGCGCAAAACGGGCCGATCACAATCGCCATTGCCAATGCCGGCGCTGCGGTCAGTAAACCTTTCGCGGCCATGTCGCAGGCAGATATTTCAAATATGCTTGATGTTAATGTCACAGGTGTTTTCAACATTTGGCAGGCTTGCCTTGCAGATATGATGCAAGAAAACTGGGGCCGTATGCTCGCCGTTGCCTCAACCGCAAGCTTAAAAGGTTATCCCTATGTGTCTGGTTACTGCGCAGCCAAGCATGGCGTTTTAGGACTGACGCGAGCAGTATCGTTGGAACTGGCTAAGAAGAATATTACGGTCAATGCGGTCTGTCCGGGATTTGTTGAAACGCCAATGCTGGAAGCATCGGTTGAAAACATCATTGAAAAGACCGGTATGTCCAGACAATCGGCAGAAGATAGTCTGAAAGCGGGCAATCCCATGAAGCGTTTTATTCAGCCGCGCGAAGTTGCTGATACTTTATTGTGGCTGGCAAGCGCTGGCGCTGCTTCCGTGAACGGACAAGCTATTTCAGTTAATGGGGGTGAAATATGACCATATCTGCCCCCGAAGTAGCGGCAACAATGTCTACCAAGACACGCTTGAGATTATGGCTGCGCCTGTTGAAAATAAGTCGCAGTGTTGAAAACAATGTGCGAGAAAAATTACGCGTTGAGTTTGATTCAACCTTGCCGAGATTTGACGTTTTGGCCGCGCTCTACCAATTCCCGAAAGGCTTGCGCATGAGCGAGCTTTCCGGATTGCTGAAAGTATCCAACGGCAATGTGACAGGCATTGTTGACCGGCTTGTCAAGGATGGCTTGATCATCAGAACGCCGGTGCCCGGAGATCGCCGCGCGTTGAGAGTACGCCTGACCAAACGCGGGGAGGAAGAATTTGCCCTTCAAGCTGCGGCGCATGAGCGATGGATCGATAGCCTTTTGTCCGATGTGTCGCTGGACGAAGCAGATCATATGATCAGTTCATTCGATCAAATATTGGCCAATATGAACGATAAAGCGGGTGAAGCATCATGACCGAATGCAGAACAGATGTATCGCACTTCAATTGCCGGGTTGAAAACCGGATTGCACATATTTCGCTTAATCGTCCGGAGCGCAAAAATCCGCTGACATTCGAAAGCTATGCGGAATTGCGCGATTGGTTCCGCGATCTTCATTATGTCGAAAATGTTGATGCTGTTATCATTAGTGCCAATGGTAGAAACTTTTCATCCGGCGGCGATGTTCATGAGATCATAGGGCCGCTGACAATGATGAGCGCAAAAGAATTGCTGCGCTTTACGCGAATGACCGGCGATCTCGTCAAAGCGATTCTGAATTGCGGTAAACCTGTCATTTCTGCTGTTGACGGTGTTTGTGTCGGGGCAGGCGCAATCATTGCGATGGCGTCCGATTTGCGTATCGCAACGCCGGAGGCAAAGACAGCATTCCTGTTTGCACGTGTTGGTCTTGCAGGCTGTGACATGGGTGCCTGTGCAATTCTGCCGCGTATTATCGGTCAGGGCCGCGCCGCAGAACTTTTCTACACAGGACGTTCAATGAGCGCTGATGAAGGCGAACGTTGGGGCTTTTACAATAAATTGACAAGCACCGACAAGCTTGAAGCCGAAGCGCTGGCACTAGCCGAGCGTATCATCGAAGGACCGAACTTCGCACATATGATGACCAAGACTATGCTCCAGCAGGAATGGTCCATGTCGATTGAGCAAGCCATTGAAGCAGAAGCGCAAGCACAGGCACTATGTATGCAGACCGAAGATTTCAAACGGGCATTTGACGCATTCGCAAATAAGCAAAAACCGATATTTGAGGGCAATTGATGGCAGACCGCAGTTTTCTTGATTGGCCGTTTTTTGATGAAAAGCACACTGCGCTGTCGGTTGATCTGGAAGCTTGGGCTGCGGAAAATCTGAACACGATCGATCATGCTGATACCGATGCTGCATGCCGCAATCTGGTTCGTGTGCTGGGCAAGGCCGGATGGACAAATTACACCGGTGTTGATCCTGTAAACGAGGCTTCCGCGCTTGATGTGCGGGCATTGTGTTTGATCCGCGAAACCTTGGCCCGTTATGATGGACTGGCGGATTTCTCATTTGCGATGCAGGGCTTGGGAACCGGTGCAATTTCGCTTTTTGGCAATCAGGAACAAAAACAAAAATGGTTGCCTCTAACACGTTCCGGCAAGGCAATTTCAGCGTTCGCACTCACCGAGCCACAGTCAGGGTCAGATGTTGCCAATTCAACAATGACGGCAACAATGGATGTGGATCATTACGTTTTAAACGGTGAGAAAACCTGGATATCCAATGGCGGTATCGCAGATGTTTATGCTGTGTTTGCGCGCACCGGCGAAGCACCGGGTGCCAAAGGACTATCTGCGTTTGTCGTACCTGCTGACACGAAAGGGTTGAACATTGCAGAGCGCTTGGACACCATCGCGCCTCACCCTCTTGCGACATTGCGTTTTGAAAATTGCCGTATTCCAAATTCATCATTGCTAGGCAAATCAGGCGACGGTTTCAAGATTGCCATGTCTGTTCTGGATGTCTTCAGGCCAACAGTTGCAGCTGCTGCGCTTGGCTTTGCGCGCCGCGCTTTGGATGAAGCATTGGCCCGCGCTCAATCGCGTGAAATTCAGGGGCAAAAGCTGTTTGATATGCAATTGGTGCAAGGCCATATCGCAGACATGGCACTTAACATTGATGCCAGTGCACTGCTGATCTACCGCGCCGCTTGGGCAAAGGACAGCGGCCAACCACGCATCACGCGCGAGGCGGCTATGGCAAAACTGTTTTCGACGGAACAAGCGCAAAAAATCATTGATCAGGCCGTGCAAATTCATGGCGGTGACGGGGTTAAGTCCGGCCAGAAAGTGGAACAGCTTTATCGGGAAATTCGCGCGCTTAGAATTTATGAAGGGGCATCTGACGTTCAAAAAGTCATCATTGCCCGCCAAGCACTTTCACAGTTTCAGGGAGGAAACTAATGCTCGGACCTTCCAGCCATGTCGATAGTTTTGCACGCGATAATCTTCCGCCACAAAGCCAGTGGCCGGAATTCCTGCTCACCGGGTTTGAATATCCTGATTATATCAACGCCGGTGTCGAACTGACAGATAAGATGGTTGAGCAAGGCTTTGGTGATAACACTGCTTTGATCGGCAATGGACGCCGTCGGACCTATAAAGAACTGACCGACTGGACGAACCGGATCGCCCATGTGCTGGTGGAGGATTTCGGGTTAAAAGCGGGTAACCGCGTTATGATCCGATCTGCTAATAATCCAGCAATGGTCGCGTGTTGGCTGGCTGCCACAAAAGCCGGTGCCGTTGTTATCAACACGATGCCTATGCTGCGCGCCGGTGAACTCGAACCGATTGTGCAGATGGCTGAGGTTAGCCATATATTGTGTGATACGCGTTTGATGGACGAGGTCTCCAGCTTTTCAGAGAATAATGAATTCGTAAAGCACGTCATTGGCTTTGACGGTACATCAAATCATGAGGCCGAACTTGATCGCCTCGCGCTTGAAAAACCTGTTAAATTTGATGCCGTTAAAACGGGCCGTGATGACGTTGCTTTGCTCGGCTTTACCTCCGGCACGACAGGTAAACCAAAAGCGACCATGCATTTCCATCGTGATTTGCTGATGATTGCCGACGGTTATGCCAAAGAGGTTTTGGGCGTTGCCGCTGATGATGTGTTCGTTGGGTCGCCGCCTCTTGCTTTTACATTTGGTCTTGGCGGTCTTGCGATATTCCCGCTGCGGTTTGGCGCGACAGCAACGCTTCTTGAAGCGGCCACACCGCCTAATATGATCGAGATCATTGAGAAATATAAAGCAACGATCTGTTTTACTGCCCCAACAGCTTATCGCGCAATGCTTGCTGCAATGGACGAAGGAGCAGATCTTTCCAGTTTGCGTGCAGCAGTCTCTGCCGGCGAGACATTGCCAGCGCCGGTCTACGAAGACTGGATTGCCAAAACAGGAAAGCCAATGCTGGACGGTATCGGCGCGACCGAGATGTTGCACATTTTTATATCCAACCGTTTTGATGATCATCGTCCGGCGTGTACCGGCAAGCCGGTCACCGGCTATCAGGTAAAAATAGTGGATGATGAGGGCAATGATGTGCCAACCGGTACTATTGGGCGCTTGGCCGTGCGCGGACCAACGGGATGCCGCTATATGGCTGATGACCGGCAGCGCAGCTATGTCCAGAACGGCTGGAATATTACCGGCGACAGTTTCATGATGGACGACGACGGCTATTTGCACTTTGCCGCGCGCAATGACGATATGATCATCTCAAGCGGATATAATATTGCCGGTCCCGAGGTGGAAGCAGCATTGCTTAGCCATCCTGCGGTAAATGAATGTGCTGTTATCGGTGTTGCGGATGAAACAAGAGGTGCAATCGTTCAGGCACATATTGTTCTGAATACGGGGCAAAATCCTGACGATGCGCAGATCAAGCACCTGCAAGATCATGTAAAACAGACAATTGCACCATATAAGTACCCGCGATCTATTGTGTTTTGCAACGAACTGCCAAAGACTCAGACTGGAAAAATACAGCGGTTCCTGCTGAAAAAAGCAGAGCACTAATTATCGCTTCAAGGAGACTTAAAACATGCAGTGCGTATTTGTTCAAATCAGGTGTAAGCCCGGAACGGGCTATGAAGTTGCCGATGAAATTGCCAAGCGTGAAATACACTCTGAGCTTTATTCAACCAGCGGCGATTACGATCTTTTGATGAAAATGTATCTGGCGGAGGACAAGGATATAGGCAAGTTCATCAATGACCATGTGCTCGATATCAAAGGTATCGAGCGCACCTATACGACGTTAACTTTTAAAGCTTTTTAAGCGACTTAATTAACCGGGAGAGAGAAATGAAAATTAAAACATTATTATTGGCCGCTGTTTCTGCTGCCGCTTTGGCATCAAATGCGATTGCTGAAGGTCATGGCAAAGTAAAGGTTGGTATGATCACAACATTGTCTGGCGGCGGTGCCGGACTTGGTATTGATGTGCGCGATGGTTTCATGCTTGCGATTAAAGAATCCGGCAATGAAAATGTGGAAGTCGTCATCGAAGATGATCAGCGAAAGCCGGATATTGCCGTTCAGCTTGCCGACAAAATGATCCAGTCTGAAAAGGTCGATGTGATGACCGGTATTATCTGGTCAAATCTGGCAATGGCTGTGGTGCCATCTGCCGTTGCACAGGGTAAGTTTTATCTTTCTCCGAACGCAGGCCCGTCTGCCCTTGCTGGTAAAGGGTGTAGCCCGAACTACTTCAATGTGGCTTGGCAGAACGACAATTTGCATGAAGCCGCAGGCGCATATGCAAGTGAAGCAGGTTTGAAAAACTCTTTCATCATGGCGCCAAACTATCCTGCAGGACAGGATGCGCTCAACGGTTATAAGCGCTTTTATAAAGGTGAGCTTGCCGGAGAGGTGTTTACAAAACTCGGTCAAACTGACTACGCCGCCGAAATCGCGCAAATTCGCGCTTCGGGCGCAGACAGCGTTTACTTCTTCCTGCCAGGCGGCATGGGCATTTCATTCATGAAACAATATGCAGGATCCGGGGTGGATATCCCTCTGGTGGGCCCGGCGTTCTCGTTTGATCAGGGCATTCTGCAAGCTGTGGGTGATGCGGCGCTTGGCGTCAAAAATACATCGCAGTGGAGCAAGGATCTGGATAACGAGACCAATGCTGCGTTCGTGAAAAACTTCCAGGCTGAATATGATCGCTTGCCGTCTCTTTATGCTTCCCAAGGTTTTGACACAGCAAACCTTCTTTTAAGTGCAATGGAAAAGGCTGATGTGAAAGATGCTGATGCGTTCCGCGCAGCGCTGAAAGAAGCTGATTTCAAATCAACACGTGGCGATTTCAGCTTTGGCAATAACCATCATCCAATTCAGGATATCTATGTGCGCGAAGTGATCAAAGAAGGTGACGTTTACACCAATAAGATCATTGGAACGGCACTTGAGGATCATGCTGATGCATTTGCATCTGAGTGTGACATGTAATTGGTAAAATGATCAATCGGGCGCACCGCGTCCGGTTGATCCATCAGGCGTAAAATATGTCCACCGTTCTCATTATCGAGCAAATCTTAAACGGCCTGCAATTCGGCGTTATGCTGTTTTTGATGGCTGCCGGCCTGACGCTGATTTTCGGCGTTATGGGATTGATCAACCTTGCCCATGGTTCGCTATATATGGTTGGCGCGTTCGCCGCGGCCGCCGTGGCAGCATCAACAGGTTCTTTTCTGCTTGCGCTTGCCGCAAGTCTGGCGGCCGCTGCAATTGTTGGTGCGATCATTGAACTGGTTGTTATCCGCAGGCTTTATGACCGCGATCACCTTGATCAGGTGCTGGCAACATTTGCGCTGATCCTGATTTTTTCTGAAACAACACGCTGGCTTTTCGGATCATTTCCGCTTTTCCTTGACGTGCCCGAAGCGCTGTCAGGAACAGTGACTTTGCCCGGAGGAATTGCTTATTCCTCCTATCGTCTGATGATCATTTCGGTGGGCATTATTGTCGCGGTAGGATTGTTTCTGCTTATCTCCAAAACCCGTATTGGAATGCGTATCCGTGCCGGTGAAAACGATCGCGAAATGATCGGCGCATTGGGTGTCGATATCTCCAAACTTTACACACTTATCTTTGCTCTGGGGGCGGCGCTTGCGGGCTTGTCGGGCGCACTTGTTGGTGCAATTCAGTCCGTCCAAGTTGGCATGGGCGAACCTGTGCTCATCCTTGCTTTCGTTGTTATCGTTATCGGCGGTATCGGCTCAATCAAAGGCGCGCTTGTGGGGGCCATTCTTGTTGGTCTGACCGATACGCTTGGCCGTGTGATGTTACCGCTGTTTTTTGCCAATTTTATGGAGCAATCCTCGGCAACATCCGTGGGCTCGTCGTTAGCGTCTATGTCTATTTATATTTTGATGGCTGCGGTTTTGATTTTCAAACCGACCGGACTTTTCGGGAGAGCGTAAGTGATCAGCGAGCGTTTCTTCAACTATATTGTTGCCCTGCTCATTCTTGGCACAGCACTTGTCGCTTGGGTAATGGATGAACCCTTTTTGATAACACTGACAACAAAGGCCGTTATTTTAGCGCTAGCCGGTGTCGGCCTGAATTTGGCGCTGGGACAAGGCGGTTTAATCAGTCTTGGACATGCGGCATTTTTCGGACTTGGTGGTTACGCGATGGGTGTGCTTGCAAGCCATGCGCAGACCTTCACACCGCTTATGGAAGCACCTTTTTTGATAGTGGGCACAAACTCGATGCCGGTTATCTGGCTGGTCGCAATCGTGGCCAGCAGTCTTTGCGCTTTTGTTATCGGGCTGTTGAGCCTGCGAACATCCGGCGTGTATTTCATCATGGTCACGCTCGCGTTTGGCCAGATGCTTTACTACTTTTCTATCAGCTGGCCTGCATATGGCGGCGAGGACGGTCTGTCGATTTATGTCCGCAATAGTTTTCCTGGCTTGAACACGCTTGATCCTATCCAGTTCTTTGGCATTTGCTTCGCGATTTTAATGCTTGTTATTTACGGCGTTAGCCGTTTGACGCATTCGCCTTTTGGTTTGGCTCTCAATGGCGCACGGCAAAACGCGCAGCGTGTTCATACTGTGGGACTAAACCCGTTTAAGCTGCAACTTGCTGCCTTCACCATATCAGGCGCAATTACGGGCCTCGCCGGAGCGCTATTTGCAGATCTTAACCGCTTCGTCAGCCCGACAATGTTTAGCTGGCAAACAAGCGGTGAGATCATGATTTTTATCATTTTGGGCGGTGTTGCAAGACTGTACGGCCCTGTTGTTGGCGCGGCATTGTTTATCCTTCTGGAGCACTGGCTTGGCGGCCTATCAGACTTTTGGCATGTGTACCTTGGGATTATCTTGCTATGCGTTGTCCTTTTTGCGCGCGGCGGATTGATTGGCGCTCTTGCGAAAAAGGAGCGTGCTCATGTCTGATGCAGTGCTCAATATTCTCAACATTTCAAAATCGTTTGGTGCATTGAAAGCCAGCGATGATGTGACACTGGATGTCCGTGCCGGAGAAATCCATGCTCTGATCGGGCCCAACGGTGCGGGTAAGTCAACGCTAATCGCCCAAATCGCAGGCAAGCTGAAACCTGACACCGGCAAGATCGATCTGCTTGGAATGGACGTAACGCGCATGTCTATCGCAGAGCGGGCAAATTTAGGGCTGGGACGCACGTTCCAGATATCTGAGCTGGCTATGGCCTATACTGTCCTAGAAAATGTTATGCTTGGCGCGCTCGGAAAACGCGGTGGAGCATTTCGCTTTTTCAAACCGGTTATGAAGGACGCAGAGTTGCGTGAGCGTGCGGAAAGTGCGATCGAACGCGTTGGCTTGAGCCAGCATATGAATAAGGTCACTTCCGAGCTGTCGCATGGCCAGCGTAGGCAGTTAGAGGTGGCCGTCGCGCTGACGCTTGAACCAAAAATATTCCTGATGGATGAGCCGATGGCTGGTATGGGGGCTGAAGGGTCAAAGATGCTAACCAGCTTTCTGGATGAGCTACGCGGCCAAGCGCCTATTCTTCTGGTGGAGCATGACATGGATGCCGTGTTTGCTCTTGCTGACCGGATTAGCGTTCTTGTTTACGGCAAAGTGATCGCAACGGGCAGCGTTGATTATATTCGTAATCATGATGAGGTGCGCCGCGCTTATCTGGGCGAGGAGGCAGCGTAATGGCACTTCTTAAAGTAAGTGAAATACAGGCTTCCTATGGTGCCTCACAAGCACTGTTTGGCGTCAATCTGGACGTGGGGGATGGCGAAGTTGTTGCCCTCATGGGCCGTAACGGCATGGGTAAATCAACGACAATAAAAGTTATCTGCCGTTTGCTCAAAAATAGCAGCGGTACGGTTGAATTCAGCGACAAAGATATCGGCAAATTACCCGCTCACCGTGTGGCGCGTATGGGTATAGGGCTGTGCCCTGAAGGCAGGCGCTGCTTTTCAAACCTGACTGTTTATGAAAATCTTATTGCTGCATCGCGCAGCGGCGAATGGACTTTTGAGCGTATTGTCGAGCTGTTTCCAAGACTTGGTGAACGTCGCAATCAATATGCAAACTCTTTGTCAGGCGGTGAGCAGCAGATGCTTGCCATCAGTCGTGCGCTTATGACCAACCCGCAACTGCTTATTCTGGATGAGGCGACAGAAGGACTAGCACCGGTGGTGCGTCAGGAAATATGGGCGGCCATATCAAAGCTGAAAAAGGAAACGGGCCTTTCAATTCTAGTCGTTGATAAGACAATTGCCGAGCTGGCTAATGTTGCCGACCGTGCTGTGATTTTAGAGCGTGGTAAAACCGTGTGGACCGGTAATTTTACAGCGCTTACGCCAGAGATATCCGAGCAATATTTAGGCATTTGATATGACATTCAATTTCCCGCAAAAGGTGCTTTTCAAACACTGCGATCCGGCCGGGATCGTATTTTATCCGCGTTATTTTGAAATGATCAATGACGTCATTGAAGCATTTTTTGCTGAAGTTGTTAAAGCGCCATTTGAAGATATGCATCTTCACGCAGCTGTGCCGACGGCGGAAATTCAATGTAAGTTTTTAAAACCGAGCAGGCACGGTGATCACTTAAATTTGCAACTCAGTTCAATAAGAGTGGGACGGTCAAGTTTCGAACTAGCGGTGGATGCTTATTGCGGTGATGAACACCGCTTTTCTGCAAAATCAACGATTGTATATGTGAATGAAAATGGGCGGCCCACGGCTTGGCCTGATACCATGCGCATCGCACTGGAAAAAAATATAAAAGGAAATGATGCATGACACATCTAGTCATACAGCCAGAAGGTTGGGAAAAGGCACGGGGTTATTCCAACGGCATCGTTGCATCCGGTAAAACGCTATACATTGGCGGCCAGATTGGCTGGAACGCTCAGCAAGTGTTCGAATCAGACGACTTTATTGGTCAGATGGAGCAGGCGCTGCGCAATATCGTGGATGTGCTTGAAACTGCCGGCGGTAAAGTTACCGATCTTGTTCGCTTGACTTGGTATGTCGTTGACAAGAGTGAATATGTTGCACGTCAGCGTGAAGTGGGTGAAGCTTATCGCCGTGTCCTTGGAAAGCACTTTCCTTCAATGACAATGGTTGTTGTCTCTGCATTGGTAGAAGATGCGGCACTTGTTGAAATTGAAGCGACCGCCGTGTTGCCCCAAGACTGACAAAGACAAATCTAGGCGGCCGATTCACGTCTGTATTTTGCCGGTGTAAGTGAAGTCATTTTTTTGAATGAGCGGCAAAAGTAAGAGGTATCGCTATATCCGAGATCATCAGCGATTTCTGATACAGATAGCCGGCTAAATTTCAATAATCTTTTGGCTTCCAGTATGCGTCTTTTGGCAAGAAACCTTTGCGGAGAGTAGCCCAGCACATTACGACATTTTCGGTTAAGTGATACAGTCGATATATCGATCGCTGAAGCATATCGTTCAGTTGGCCAGTTTGAACGAAAATTGTCTTCTACCAGCTTGCAGAATTGCCTTAACTGATCATCCCGCTGCGAGAAGGTAACCTCTCTTGCGTGACTTCTCGCCTCTAATGTTTGCCGGATAAATGCAATCAGTATAACCATAATATCGGCCTTCAAAGCCTGATTGCGTAGCTGATCCATGTTCGAAAAGTTCGCAACCAGATTCTGGTAAGCTTTTTTCGCAGCTCTGAACGACGGGTTTTCTTTTTTTAATATGCACCACCGGTTTGTGAGAAAGTTACTTTCCGGCAGATCCTCAAGCATGCCATGCAAAACAGGAAAGCGTATGCTGATCGCGCCGCCAATCGCATTCTGAGGAAATTGGAACGCGTGAACGCAGAGCGGTGGAATAGCGACGAAAATCGGCTGTGAAGTAAATATTTCAGTGCCGTTCAGGCGAATGATAGTACCCGGTGTCTCAAAGTAAAATAGCTGCCAAAGCGTATCATGCTTGTGTGCCTTGATTGACCAATTATGCTTCGCACTACGGGTACGCAACTGCTCGAAATGCAGAATGTCATCGTAGCTATTTTCTAAATTTTCTCCATATAGCGCATATGTAGGTATAGGTTGCATTTGATTGCGACATTCCAATAAGTTGAAAATAATGATCGAATAGTACTATTTTTTGTAGGTTTTGTCACTTGAGAAGACACAGAAGTACTGTCTAACTCTAGGGGGCAACACGAAAGACCGCTATGAAAAAAAAGAAAACGCAAGTTTGTATCATTGGCAGCGGGCCTGCGGGCTTATTACTTTCGCAGCTTCTTCATAACGAGGGTATTTCAAGCATCGTGATTGATCGTCAGTCACGTGAGCATATTGAGGCACGTGTTCGTGCCGGTGTTCTGGAATGGGGTTCGGTCGAAGCTTTGGACGAAGCCGGTATTGGTGCGCGCATGCATAAGGAAGGCATTCCTCATGCAGGATTTGAACTGGCTTTTAACGGCGATAGGCACCGTATAGACATCAAAGGGCATACAGGCAAGGATGTGATGATCTATGGTCAAACCGAATTGACGGTTGACCTCATTGCCCGCCGCCTTGAGCAAGCTGGTGAAATTGTTTTCTCTGCAAGTGATGTAGTGCCGCTTGATGTAAAGTCTCCATCGCCTAAGGTTCGCTATTGTGCCAATGGCGAAAATTATGAAATCGAATGTGACCACATTGCCGGATGCGACGGCTTTCATGGTGTTTCCAAAAGCGCGATTCCGGATGATGTGCTTAAGACCTTCGAACGGGTTTATCCTTTTGGATGGCTCGGGCTCTTGGTCGATAAGCCGCCTGTCTCCGAAGAACTGATTTATGCAAACCATGAACGGGGTTTTGCGCTTAGTTCAATGCGCTCGAAAACCCGCAGCCGTTACTACATTCAGTGTTCGCTGAACGATAAGGTCGAAGATTGGTCAGACCAGCGCTTTTGGGATGAATTTTCACTTCGTATGGGACCGCAAATTGCAGCCGATTTGCAAACAGGTGATAGCTTTGAAAAATCCATTGCCCCGCTTCGCAGTTTCGTTGCCGAACCCATGCGCTATGGCAATTTATATCTAGCAGGAGATGCGGCCCATATCGTGCCGCCGACAGGGGCAAAAGGGCTAAACCTTGCAATTGCGGATGTGCGCGTTCTTTCGCGTGCATTTGTCGAACACTATAAGAGAAACAACGATGCTTATCTGGACCGCTATTCCGAGATTTGCTTGAAACGTGTATGGAAAGTAGAACGGTTTTCGTGGTTCATGTCGATGATGCTGCATCACTTCCCCAATATGAGCGCATTTGAAAAACGTATGCAACGTGCGGAGTTTGATCATATAGTGGGTTCGGAAACGGCGTCACGATCTGTTGCAGAAAACTATGTTGGGTTGCCGCTCGAAATATGAGGTCTATCAATGCCGGATAGCAGCAATAAGGGAATGGAGACGCGGCGCGCCGTTTTGGGCGATGCTCATGTTGACCGTGCTGAATCTGCCAAGACTGATTTTGATGCTCCGTTTCAAAGCATGATTACAGATGCCGCTTGGGGACAGGTTTGGTCAGGTGATCACTGGACAAAGCGTGAGCGCTCTATGGTTACACTCGCTCTGTTGGCCGCGCTTGGTCATTACGAAGAGTTTGAGATGCATGTGCGCGCAACGATACGCACCGGCGCGACAATGGAAGATATTCGCGAAGCGCTCATGCATGTCGGTATTTATGCCGGTGTCCCCCATGCCAATCAGGCTTTCAAAATTGCCAAAAAGGTATTGAGTGAAATGGAAGGCGATAGCCTATGAGCCGCGCGATCAGAGGATTTTCACCGCGTCAATATGACGGGCAGCCGGAAATGAATTATCCGGATTACCGTTCCACGGTTCTGCGGCATCCCAAACATAGGCTTGTTGCTGTCCCACAAACGCTGGCCGACGTCACAGGACCTGCTTTTGGTGATATGGCTTTGGGCGAATTAGATAGTGACTTGATCGTCAATTATGCGTCGCCTGGCCAAAGCGCTATCGGCGAACGCATCATCGTTCATGGCCGTGTTGTGGATGAGGCTTCGCGTCCGGTCCAGCATGCTTTGATCGAAGTGTGGCAAGCTAATGCCGGCGGAAGGTATCGGCACAAAAATGATTCATATCTCGCGCCCTTGGACCCAAATTTCGGAGGCTGCGGTCGCTGTGTAACAGACGAAGACGGGCACTATCAGTTTCGTACAATTCGTCCCGGTCCTTATCCATGGCCCAATGGTGGCAATGATTGGCGACCCGCTCATATCCATTTTTCAATATTCGGCTCGGGCTTTGCCCAGCGCTTGATCACGCAAATGTATTTTGAGGGAGATCCGCATATCCATATCTGCCCGATTGCTCAGTCGATTAATGATGCGCGTGCCGTAGATCAGCTGACAGCACGGCTCGATATGGCAAACAGTGTTCCAATGGACTTGCGCAGTTTCCGTTTCGACCTTGTGTTGCGTGGTCCTGGCTCTACTATGTTTGAGAACAAGTTGGAGGGTAATTAATATGGATCCTCTGGAAACTAGACGCTCACGACCAGCTAAATCGAATGTGCAATTGCCCTTGCGGGAGACAGCATCACAAACAGCTGGGCCATACGTTCACATCGGCTGCCTGCCGAATATGGCGGGCATTAAAGGCGTGTTTGATCAGGACTTGACGTCCTATGGTTCAAGAAAATCAGGTGACACTATCAAAATTCGTGGTCACGTCATTGATGGTGACGGCCAGATTTGCCGTGATATGATGTTGGAGTTTTGGCAGAGCCGAAACGGTGGCAAAGGCCTATGGCAGCGCTACGCGACTGATCTTGAAACGGGGCTTTATGAGGTCGAGATTGAATTTCCGAGCGAAATGCGGGATGTCGAAGGAAATGAGATTTCACCGTTTATTGCTGTGTGGATTGTGGCGCGTGGTATCAATATTGGCCTGTCGACGCGAATCTATTTGTCAGAACCTGACAATGATAAACAGTTTAGCCTAATAGATGAAAAGCGGCGCCACACTTTAATCGCCAAGCCACTTGAACTAGCCGGTGAGTACCAGTTTGATATTCATCTGCAAGGCGGGCAGGAAACGGTTTTCTTCGATATATGATCTGGATAGTTGAGGTGCGGCTTTGAGTTATACAATCGGGCCGGATGCGCCGCTCAATGCATTCAATGGCGATCGAGAGATTGAAACGCTATTCACTTTAAAAGCTGATATTCAAGCCATGTTAGAGTTTGAACTAGCGCTGGTAACAGCGCAGGCACAGATCGGTGTTGTTTCAAAAGATCACGCTGAAGAGATTAAGGCTGCAATCGCGGGCATTGCACTTGATGAAGCTGAACTGGCTGCAACATTTAAAAATGACGGTGTACTGCCGCCGTCTCTTGTCCGGCAAGTGCGGAGATCGCTGGGCGACGATTTGCATGCTGACTTTCATCGCGGTGCAACCAGTCAGGACCTTGTTGACAGCAGTGTAATGATGCGGCTTCGCCAAACGGTGGAGTTGGTCGATAAGCGGCTTGTTAGTCTTTCTGACGCGCTTAACGATTTAGTTGGGCGCAGCGCTAAGGGTCAAATCTTGAACGCCCGTACGCGTATGCAGAACGCTTTGCCAATCTCGGCTTTCGAGAAGGTTGAAAACTGGAAGTCACATATCTCAAACTTAAAACGCACCAAGCCGGACTATTTTCCCATCCAGTTAGGAGGTCCGGAAGGCGCGGCGCGTAAATTCGGAGAGCCATATGATGTACTCTGTAAAGCAATCGCAGATAGCTTGGGATTGCATGCGCCCCTCCACCATTGGCAGACTGACCGGCAGCCATTATTGGCAATTGCGAGCTGGTTTTCGTCGGTTGCTACTTCCATGGGTAAAATCGGTCAGGATACTCTGATGATGGCTCAGACAGAAATTGGTGAAATTACACTGGAGTCGCGTGGACTGTCTTCAGCAATGCCGCATAAGAAAAACCCTGTTCTGGCAGAAATAATCGTTGCACAAGCGCGCTATTGCCATGCTCAGATGTCGGGTCTGCAATCAGCCTCGATTCATGAAAATGAACGCTCCGGAAGTTCTTGGTCATTGGAATGGATGCTTTTGCCGGCATTGATCATCACCGCCTCAAAAAGCATCATCAACGCAAATGAACTGATAAAAGGCGCGCAGTTTCAACCGCCTCAAAGCCGGTAACGTGCAATACCAACAATATTAACCGGCATTTACTCGTGCGTTTCTTGTAATCTGTATCGCTGCGTCTTAAGAGCTGTGCAGTAAGTTAAAGGTTGAACACATGACGAAACCGACCATTCGCCTCCATAGTGATGATTTATCTGACGAAGCCGCCGCTCTTTATACAGGCGACGTTGCAATTGACACGGAAACACTAGGTTTAAATCCGCTTCGCGACCGGTTGTGTGTTGTTCAACTTTCGCCCGGTGACGGCTCTGCCGATATCGTTCAAATCGGTAAAGGCCAGAAAAAAGCGCCCAATATCACAGCGCTTTTGAAGGACCGCAAGAAAACCAAAATTTTCCATTTCGGCCGTTTTGATATTGCTGTCATGGAGCATGCGTTCGGCGTGCAAGCCAATCCGGTGTTCTGTACGAAAATTGCATCCAAATTGACCCGCACATATACTGACCGTCACGGCTTGAAAAACCTGACCTCTGAAATGATCGGTGTTGACCTGTCAAAACAACAACAATCATCTGACTGGGCAGCTGAAAAGCTTACGGATGCGCAGATTGATTATGCTGCAAGTGATGTATTGTATTTGCATGAATTGATGGACGCATTAAAGCTTCGGCTCGAGCGTGATGGACGGATGAAAGAGGCGGAAGCCTGTTTCAAGTTTTTGCCAACGCGCGCAAAGCTAGATTTGATGGGCTGGCCTGAACACGATATTTTTTCTCATACATAAGCAGCGACAATGTTTGACAAACCACTGATGATTTTCGATTGCGATGGCGTGCTCATCGATAGCGAAATAATCTACCTTGAAGAAGAATTTCGCGTCCTGACCTCTAATGGTATCGAGGTGGATAAGGCATGGTTTGTGGCCGAGTTCATGGCGCTGGCACAGCCGCTTTGGAAAGATAAGTTTGTCGGCCTTATCAAAGAGCGTGCCGGTGTTGATCTTACCGAAGATGAATTTGAAGCGATGAAGGCGCTGACAAGAGAGCGTATTGCCGCAGAAATCAAAACGGTAGATGGCGTTGAAGATATGCTCTCTGCCCTGCGGACAAAAGCCTGTGTTGCCTCATCAACCCAAATGCAATTTTTGCCTAAAAAGCTGGAGCGGACTAAACTTGCACAACACTTTGGCGACGGTGTTTATTCCGGTGATATGGTCCAGAACGGCAAACCGGCGCCTGACCTATTCCTCTTTGCGGCAAAACAGATGGGCGGCGACGCAGAGAATTCTATTGTCATCGAAGACAGTGTGAATGGTGTGCGCGGCGGTAAAGCGGCAGGTATGTACACAATAGGTTTTACGGGTGGTTCTCACTGTTTTGAAGGGCATGCCGAATCGTTGAAAGCTGCCGGTGCTGATGTCATTTTGCCGTCGCACTCTGCTTTGCTTGAGTGGCTTGCAGCTAATACAAACACGCTCAGCTAGCTTGTTTTTCTGACCACGCCAACACGTGCCATTACATCTATCGGAATGTCATACGTGCTGGTTAAATGATGATCGGTGCGAAGTCCCAAATGGTCGCGCTGAATAAATAGCGTCCATGCTGCATCGGCAGCTTCCTGAACCAGTTCATCACGGTTGCGATTGGCACCGGGCGTCGCATCATGACGCTTTAATGCTTCCAGTGCATCTTCCAGCTTTTTGCCGATACGCCCCAGCGCTACGGCTGTTTCCTGCGCAGCTTCATAGGCAAGCGCATCAAGCGTGTCGCTGCCGGTCTGACCTAGAAATGCATGTGGTGGTTTTAGCATTTCCTTTCCTTTCCAGCCTTAATATAGGCAAAGAAAAACCCGCCGCAACTTTACAGCTGCGGCGGGCTTTAAAAGTAAAAGGACAGACGACTTATTTGTCGTCGCCACCTTTCAAGGCTGCGCCAAGAATGTCGCCGAGCGATGCACCTGAATCGGATGAACCGAACTCAGCCACAGCGGCTTTTTCTTCCGCAATTTCAAGCGCCTTGATAGACACTGAAACCTTGTTGTCTTTTTTGATGTATTGCGTCACGCGTGCATCAACACGTTGACCAACGGAGAAGCGCTCAGGGCGTTGCTCGTCGCGGTCACGTGAAAGGTCAGCGCGGCGGATGAAGCTTGTGACGTCGTGGTCAACAAGTTTCACTTCAAGACCGCCATCGGTTACGCCGGTAACTTCACAGGTAACAACGGCGTTTTTGCGCAATGAACCATCAGAAGCAGGAGCGGCAGAGCCTGAACCTTCGCCTGACAATTGCTTGATGCCCAGTGAGATGCGCTCTTTTTCAACATCAACGTCAAGCACGATGGCTTTAACCATGTCGCCTTTGTTGTAGTCTTCGATTGCTTCTTCACCAGAACGGTTCCAGTCAAGATCAGACAGGTGAACCATGCCGTCTACATCGCCTTCAAGGCCGATGAAGAGACCGAATTCAGTCTTGTTCTTAACTTCGCCTTCAACATGCTGACCAACAGGGAATTGTGTCGCAAAGCTTTCCCATGGGTTGTCCAGTGTCTGCTTAAGGCCAAGAGAGATACGGCGCTTGTCCGGATCAACTTCAAGAACAACAACTTCAACTTCCTGGGATGTTGAAAGGATTTTGCCCGGATGTACGTTCTTCTTCGTCCAAGACATTTCAGAAACGTGGATCAAGCCTTCAATGCCTGGCTCAACTTCAACAAATGCACCGTAGTCGGTGATGTTTGTTACGCGGCCGGTAATTTTTGCTTCGATCGGGTATTTCGCGTCAATGCCATCCCACGGATCGCTTTCAAGCTGCTTCATACCAAGTGAGATACGGTGTGTATCTTGGTTGATGCGGATGATCTGTACTTTCACAGTCTGGCCAATCGACAGGATTTCTGTCGGATGGTTTACACGGCGCCATGCCATGTCTGTGACGTGCAGAAGACCGTCGATACCGCCAAGGTCAACAAATGCACCGTAATCGGTGATGTTCTTGACCACACCTTCAACTGTCTGACCTTCTTCAAGGTTCTGAACAATCTCAGAGCGCTGCTCTGCACGGCTCTCTTCAAGCACTGTGCGGCGTGAGACAACAATGTTGCCACGGCGTTTGTCCATTTTCAAAATTTCAAATGGCTGCGGTGTGTTCATCAATGGTGTCACATCGCGGATCGGGCGGATATCAACCTGTGAGCGCGGCAAGAATGCAACTGCGCCGTCAAGATCGACTGTAAAGCCGCCTTTAACCTGATTGAAAATTTGGCCTTCAACGCGTTCACCGGCTTCGAACTTGGCTTCAAGTTTGATCCAGCTTTCTTCGCGGCGAGCTTTGTCACGTGACAGAACAGCTTCGCCAAGTGCGTTTTCAACACGCTCGACATAAACTTCGACCTGATCGCCGACTTTTAGCGTTCCGTCTTTGGCTTTAGCGCCGAATTCTTTAAGGGCGATACGGCCTTCAACTTTTAGACCGACATCCACAATCGCCATATCTTTTTCGATGGCAGTGATTGTGCCGATAACCACTTGGCCTTCTACGGCATCGTGAGTTTGGTATGATTCATTAAGAAGAGCTTCAAACTCTTCCATTGTTGGGTTCATTTCTGACATTTAGGCTCCAAAGTGCCGGCAATCTTTGCGGGCACAGGCGTCGGGGTTAGCGTTTCAAAAACTTCAGACAGCAATCCGGCCCGTCATATTGGGGCCTTCCGACGCAGAATCGCGGTTTGAAGGTCGTCAATTATTTTCAGCGGCAGCATCAATAATGCTTTTGGCAGCTTCGAACGCCGCCTCTATAGTCATTTTTGACGTATCGAGCAAGTGTGCGTCTTCAGCCGGTTTCAAAGGGCTGTCGGAGCGTCCCATGTCACGCTCGTCGCGCAGTTTGATATCGGCCAGTATTTGCGCTTCATCAGTGTCATTCCCGCGCGCCAGAATTTCATGGTAGCGCCGCGTTGCCCGAACTTCCGGTGATGCCGTGACATAAAGTTTCACGGGCGCATCAGGGCACACAACCGTGCCAATATCACGGCCGTCCAGCACTGCGCCTTTGGCCAAGCTGGCAAATTCGCGTTGTTTTTCAACAAGTGCCTGACGCACATGCGGCATGACGGCGATCTTTGAAGCGGCCTCGCCAACAGCATGGATGGCGAGTTCTTCGCGCTTCATCGTGCCGAGATCGAGCGCCTTAGCCACCTTTACCGCAATTTCCTCATTATCGAGTGGTTGCCCGCTGTCCAAAAGAGCTTTGGCGACCGCGCGATAGGAAAGCCCTGTATCTAAGTGCCTGAGACCATAATGAGCGGCAATCTTTTGCGACAAAGTGCCTTTGCCGGATGCGGCGGGCCCATCTATAGCAACCAGCAGATCCATTATTCGCTCACTTGAATATCAGCACCAAGGCCGCGCATCAAATCCATAAATTCGGGAAAGCTCGTCGCAATCATGGTGGCATCGTCAATATGAACAGCCTTTTCAGAGGCCATGCCCATGACGAGAAATGCCATGGCAATCCGGTGATCGAGGTGGGTTTCAACAACAGCCTGCGCCGATACCGCGCCGAGACCTTTGCCGCCGGGAACGCCTTTAACAGTGAGTGACATTTCGCCCTCATGGCATTCAACGCCGTTGGCTTTCAGACCGCGTGCAACGGCGGCAAGGCGGTCGGATTCTTTCACGCGCAATTCGTCCAGCCCGTCCATATAGGTTTCGCCTTCAGCAAAAGCGGCCGCAACCGCCAGCACCGGATATTCGTCGATCATGGAAGGTGCACGGTCCGGCGGCACAACAATGCCTTTCAGGTCGGATGCACGAACATGCAGATCGGCAACATCTTCACCGCCCGCGTCACGCATATTGATGATGTCAATCTGACCGCCCATTTCCTGCAAGGTTGTGATGAGACCGGTGCGGGTCGGGTTCATAAGCGCATTTTCGATAATGATATCGGAGCCTGGCACAATCAATGCAGCAACAAGCGGAAAGCCGGCCGAAGACGGATCGCCGGGCACTTCGATTGTACGCCCGCGCAATTCGCCCTGTCCATGAATGTGGATATGGCGTGTGCCGTCCGCATCCTCTTCAATTTCAATTTTCGCGCCAAAGCCAGAAAGCATTTTTTCTGTGTGGTCGCGCGTCATAATTGGTTCGATCACTGTCGTAATGCCGGGGGTGTTGAGACCGGCGAGCAAAACCGCGGATTTAACCTGGGCAGACGCCATGGGGACGCGGTAACTAATGGGGTTGGCCGTGCGTGGACCACGCAGTGTAATCGGGCAACGGTCGCCTTCAGCTGCTTCAACCTGAACACCCATTTGACGTAGCGGGTCAAGAACTCGGCCCATCGGGCGCTTGGTCAAGGACGCATCGCCGGTAAATGTTGTTTTCATGTCGTATGTACCGACAAGCCCCATCGTCAGGCGGGCACCCGTTCCAGCGTTGCCAAAATCAAACGGTTCTTCCGGCTCAAGCAGGCAGCCATTGCCGGTGCCGTTGATAATCCAAGTATCACCTTCTTTGCGAATTTGAGCACCCATCGCCTGCATGGCGCGGCCGGTTGCCAATACGTCTTCGCCCTCAAGCAGTCCGGTAACGCGGGTTTCGCTTGATGCCAGTCCGCCAAACATGAAAGAACGGTGAGAAATTGATTTGTCACCCGGAACGCGTGCATTGCCTTTAAGCGGCGGAGATTTGTGTGCCGAAGCTGGTTTGGGCGTGTGATTGTGCATTTTTGACTCTGAACTGAATAGGTCGATTTAATTGAGACTGTGAGCCGGTTATCACGGCACCGTGTGAAAATCACGCCCAGATGCGACTAAACCTTCAATTAGTTTGCAAAGTGCCTATAATGATGACTGATCGTGAAGCATTTGGGCTTTGACTTAAGGCGTCTTTGCCGGTATGCACCCCCGATTATCACGAAAATAATTTACGCTGGAACCGGCATTCGCCGTGGGACATGCGATAATAGCAAGTATTACCGAGGTTTACATTGGCTAAAGCTGAACTTGGAACAAAACGTACTTGTCCTGAAACGGACAAGAAATTTTACGATCTGAATAAAGATCCGGTCGTTTCACCATATACTGGTAAATCCTACCCGCTATCATTCTTTGACCTGCCGACAGGTCCGAGCCGCGCGAAACCTGCGCCGCCAATTCAGGCTGTTCAACCGAAATCCGTTGAGGACGAGGATGAGGATGATTTGGAGTTGGAAGGCGCCGATGTCGTTTCATTGGAGGATGCCGATGATGATGACACTGGTTCCGACGATACAAAGAACATGCCTGACCTTGGCGATAACACCGATGATGATATCGATGACGTTGATCTTGCCGGTGACGACGATGATGACACATTCCTTGCCGATGATGACGACGATGACGATGACGATGTCTCGGGCATGGTGAATGTTTCCGGCGATGACGACGACGATAGCTAAGCGCTTGGAAAAATAATTTATACAACCACTTGATATCGCTCGAATTGAGCGGTATCGGACATTCCACGATAATTCTGAACGACAAGCTTTTCAGCACAGACAGTCGAACAGAATTGCAATACTTGCTGTATTGCTTTTGGGGCCTTAGCTCAGCTGGGAGAGCGCTTGCATGGCATGCAAGAGGTCAGCGGTTCGATCCCGCTAGGCTCCACCAATTTCCCGTTTGAATTCTAGTTTCTGATCGCAGCTTAATAATGAGTAAAAAATAAGCTCTGCCGATCATTCAAGCACTAACCTGATGACCGGCAGAGCTTCGGCTTGTTAAGTCTGTTGGTGTTTGGCTTTTATGCTGCCTGAACGGCTGGTTGCCATTTTGGTAATGGGTCAGAAAGTCCGGTCCAAAGTTCCGGTTCAAATTTAGTTTCGCTGCCTAACAGGGCACTGTCGAGCGCTGCTGTGATAGCGTCTTTGTACATGCCAGAACCGATGAAGACAATTTCCTGACGTCTGTCCCCGAAAGCTTCACACCAATATTTCTCTATATATTTTGAGGTAGATTCGTGATCCGGCCAGCGTTCTCTGGAAACACTCGCCCACCATCTACCGAGTGGCTTGATGCTGCTCAACGCGCCTGCGAGCGAAAATTCTGCAACCCAATCGGGTCGTGTTGCAACCCAAAAATGTCCTTTGGCACGTATGACGCCCGGCAAGGGGCTATTAAGAACATCATGTACTTTTTGAGGATCAAACGGGCGGCGTGCACGGTAAACGAAAGAGGTGACACCATATTCTTCTGTTTCAGGAATATGATCGGCAAAGCCATAAAGTTCTTTTGCCCATAGAGGATGTTCATGCGCCGTATCAAAGTCAAATAATCCGGTATTGAAGATGTCATTTTGCTGAACCACACCATAATCAGTTTCAATGATCCGCGCATCAGGGTTCAGTGCCGTGACGATTTTTCGGGCAGCATCAATCTTTTGCGGGCCGGCAGCATCAGTCTTGTTCAGGATTACAATATCGGCAAATTCAATTTGATCGACAAGAAGGTCAACGAGTGTACGGTTGTCTTCTTCGCCGAGGCTCTCTCCACGCTCCCTGATAAAGTCGTGACTCGAATAATCTTTGAGCAGATTAACGGTATCAACAACAGTTACCATCGTATCGAGCCTTGCAACATCAGAAAGGCTGACCCCGTGTTCGTCACGAAACTCAAATGTTGCGGCGACCGGCAATGGCTCGGATATGCCCGTGGATTCGATCAGCAAATAATCAAACCGGCCTTCGCCGGCCAGCCGTCTTACTTCTGCCAGCAGATCATCGCGCAAGGTACAGCAGATACAACCATTGGACATCTCAACCAGTTTTTCATCTGTGTGAGAAAGATCAGCACCGCCTTCACGTATTAAATCCGCATCAATATTCACCTCGCTCATATCGTTTACGATGACAGCAACACGGCGCCCTTCGCGATTATTGAGGATGTGATTGAGCAATGTGGTTTTGCCAGCGCCTAAAAAGCCGGAAAGCACGGTGACTGGTAAACGGTCGTCATTGGGTCGAGAAGTCATGATGAACCTCAAGGTCAAATAGGGTGAGGGGTTGAGGGCAGATATTTCTGCCCCCGCTAAAGCATTAGTGCTGGAGGCCTGAACCGCCGATTGCGACGACATTGAATGGCAAGCCATCGACTTTGATTGTCTTTTCTTCTTCAAAACTCTTGGAATCAAGAAGACGGACAATTCCTTCACGCGGGTCGGTAACAGCTATTTTATCACCCATAACTGCAATGCGTGGTCTTGGGTCGCGCCAGTGGCCGTCCTTGCTGTAAGGTTCAGTGATTTGAGCGGAATGGCTGATTTCCCCGCTTAAAACATTAAGCGCATTAAGCTTGCCGTCTTCTGTAAAGACATAAGCGGTTTTCACATTTTCAGGATCAAGAACGAAGTGAACATATCGAACAGGTAAACTCACGACTAGATAGGGATTGTCACTTGATGGATCAATTATGACGAGCTTGTCGGCACCATAGTTGCCAAGAAAGAATTGCATTGCTTTGCCTCCTGCAAGCGTTCCGACCTTTCCTTCAGGCATATCGGCAGAATATTCCAGCATTTTGAACTCTGGTGGATTGTTGCCTTTGATGCTGGCAATAATGACACCTTCTTCGCACCCAAATGCCACAAGCCCGGCAGAGTGGGCTTCACCATGAAGGCCGGTGCAAGTGGCAATTTCGGCAACGGTTTCACCGTTTTTGTTAATCGCCTTCACGCCAAGACGCGGTGGCAGATCACCTTCCTTGGTTTCAACCTCCATATTGGGTTCCGAAGCGAGAAAGTAATCACCCATAGGAACAACTACACCGTGGTGTGGCGCTGTTGTTTTTACAGTTTTATAGTCGGAATTTCCCTCTAGTAGGACATCTTCGCTGTAAACACGGGCTTCGCCTTCACGGTCAAAAAACTGAACCATATTACCGCCATGTGCGATCACATGAACAGGTCTTGCGCCTTCCAGCTTAACGGGAAGTAGCGATGGATTCTCCACTTCGATGTCGCTGTGGTCGCCATGGCCTGAAATCGTAATGCCGCTCGCAATGACGTTAACGACATCGTGATCCATTTGCACAGCAAAGATGGTTTTCTTGCTTTTGCTCGGCACGAGATGGGTAACGTAGCCGCTCATGGAGTACTGATCGAGAATCTGCCCTGCATCAGGGTCAAGTACTGTTACTTTAGATGCGGTTTGATCTGATACGAACAAGCGCCAGGCTTCTTTTGTTTCATCATCAGCCAAACTTGTAGAGGTCGCACCTGCGAGTGACATGGTGACAATTCCGGAAAGAAGCGTGAGTTGGTGGAGATATTTTGACATGGAAACCTCAGTGTTATGTAATACAATTACATTTCCATATTGATCTTTTCTGCCCTTGTCTACACCAGCCTGAAAATTCGATGAGATTTCGTTTGCAAGGCACCCGTCTGGGTAACTCAAACGCACGTCATGGGCGTGCGTGATACAGCTGTCAGCCTACTTGGTGAAAAAAAGCTGCTTGGTACTGTGAAATTCTGCAAGTCTTTCGCAGAATTTCCGTCAGCTTGCCAGATTATACTGTTTTGTCTTGCTGTTAAAGAAAGTTGCCAGCGGAGCAGGTTTTCCAAGTAGGTAGCCTTGCGCGTGTGTGCAGCCTGCGGCCCGCAAGATATCGTACTGTTCTTGTGTCTCAACGCCTTCGGCTGTTGTTTCCATCCCGATGTTTCGGGCCAGTGCTGCCACAGCGCTTACAATTGCGCCTGACTGTTCATCTCGAAGCAGTTTCAGCACGAATGAACGGTCAATTTTCAAGCGGTCAAACGGGAACATATTGAGATAGTCTAGGGTTGCAAAGCCGGTACCAAAGTCATCAACCGCAATAGTGATACCGAGCTTTTTAAGTTCTATGAGCTCTTCAATAGCGCCGTTGGCCTCCAGCAGCACCGAGCTTTCCGTAAGTTCCAGTTCCAATTGTGCCGGGGATATATTCGTCCGGCTGAGCGCGGCCTGAACATGAGCGAGAAGTTCGTTTTTGCCCAACTGAAGCGGCGATACATTGACCGACACTTTTTCAGATAATCCATAATTTTTGATGTCAGTAATCGCGCAGCTAATTGCATACTTTCCGACCAGATCGATAAGGCGGTTTTCTTCCGCGACATTAATAATGCGATCCGCTGGGAACCATAGATCACTCTTTTCCGGCCATCGCACCAGCATTTCAAAACCGACACGCTCACCGGATAGAATGGAACAAATAGGCTGATAGTGAAACTCTAACTCGTTGTTCCGGCATGCTGCGATAATAGCATTGTTTTCTTCATCTCTGAGTTTGAGTTCCGCGGCCATCCGCTCGTCAAACACTTCAAATGAACTGCCACCCCGCGCTTTGGCACGATACATGGCCATATCCGCTTGATGGAAGAGCTCTTCGCGTGTCACTTTCCCGCCCTGACCGAATGCGCAACCTATGCTGGCTCCTGGCTTGATCATCTGGCCTCTGATAAGGGCTTCACGCGTTAGGCTGGCTGTCAGTGTTTCAAGGTCATGCTTTATTTTTTTAGCGTCTATGCGTGTTGCGACGTAAGCAACGGCAAATTCGTCGCCGCCGAGCCGCGCGACAATTGCCAGTTCTCCATAGTGTTCGCTCAACCTCAGAGCAAAAAGTTTGAGTAGCTGGTCACCACAAGCGTGGCCGTACTGATCATTCACCGGCTTGAAATCATCAAGGTCAATGATCACCATGACAACGCTGAGGTGCGATTCTATAAGCTCTTTAAATTCATTCTCAAAAGCGTGTCTGTTGAGCAGCGATGTCAGCGAATCGTGATGGGCCGCATAAGCTAGCTTTGTTTCGGCCTGCTTTGCTTCTGAAATATCGTAGTGCGTGCATACCCATCCCCCTTCAGGAAGGGACCGGTTAATTGTATGGATTGTTCGAAAACCGCCCACAGTGCCTATCTGTTCGGTTTGCTTTTTCGCAGCCATGTCTGCGATAATCGTTTCACTGACCATTTTGGGGTCTTCGACAAAGTCCCCGCGCTCGAATTCACAATTGAGAATTTCGAAAAGCGTCATGCCCTTATAGATTTCTCCGTCAGGCTTGTTGAATAGGTCTAGATATTGCTGGTTCCAGAATTTTAACCGGCCCTCAGCGTCAAAGACATTGAGACCATGATCAACGTTGTTGAAGATCGACTGAAGTCTGGCCAGCTCTTTTTCAGTTTCTTCAATGCTTTGAATTGTGCCAAACATACGAAGGTTGTTTTGCGGGTCGTAACTGACCTCGCCGCGGGTACGTACCCGGATTGTTTGGCCATCCGCTCGAATGATTCTTAGTCTTAAATCCCATGAGGAGATTTGTTCAATTGCTGTATTGACCGCTTCGCTGATTATAGCGCGGTCATCGGGGTGGTAGAATTCAATCGCTTTATCAAGCTGTGGCTCGTAGTCGAGTGAGACACCATATATTCGCTTTACTTGGTTTGACCATTCAAGTTTGTTTTCCTTGAGGTCCAACTGCCAGCCGCCAACGCCAGACACTTCCATAATACGTTCGATTGTGAATTCTTCGATCAAGTCGCTTCACCAAATATATAGCCGTGCCGGGGGAGTTACGGCAAATTCCGAGTTACATTTTGCCTTTTAACGATCTTCCGGGGACATGAAGATTCGCACGCGTAGTAATCCGGTAATTAACCAGATCGCTACACGCTGCCGCAGCGGAATGAAGCCGCCAGGATGGAAGATAGGATTGTCATCGAAATCTTAAGATTAGGTCAACTGTACCATTGAGCTAAAATATATTTTTTGCATGCAGTTTCATGCATAGGTGTTCAGTGTACTTATAATCCTTGAGGCGCAATGCTGTGAGCGCCTCAAAAATATTCAACTAAACTGCAATTTATAATCATTAAGTAGTATCAGAAAACGAAATAGACATCGTTCCCGGAGTTTTGCTTAGCGCGCAAGTGCCATAACCGCCATAGCGGGCAGGCGTAGAAGGTCGTGTATCTGGGCAACGCGCTCTTCGTTGTAATAGCCTTCTTCATGGAGGATGTTCATTGTCGCGATCATTTTCCCGCCCAGAATAATGGGCAAGTTAACAACGGAGCCGCAGCCAAGCTTGCCGATTAATTCCGCATCGGGAAAGACTGTGTCTATATCGGCAAGCGTGTTGGCGACGAAGCTTTCATGACGGCCATGCACCTGTTCAAACCAGCTGTTCATCTCAACCGGTTTGGTTCCTGATGTTGGATAGTTTTCAGGATCATCTGTATAAACGCGCCGTGCCAGCATTGCATCCATGTCCGCTGTCATCACAGTGAACAACTTTGCGCCGACAGTTGCTTTTGTCAGCGCGCATAATGCGTCGTAGGCTTGATCGCTTGTTTTGGCCTCAGCGAGTGCGTTTTCAAAGGTTTTCAGCGCTTGTTTCGGCTCGGTCATTCAGTGTCCTTTTTGTCTGGGTTGCCGCCGGATGCGGCATAAAGGGATAAGGAATATGGATCGATGAAGCCACCATCATGCAGTGCGCTTGCAGACGCAATTTCTACAATCCGGCCTTTGTTCATTACGGCCATCCGGTCGCACATAAAGCTCACGACTGGAAGATTATGGGTGACCATCAGATAAGTCAGGTCTTGTTCGCGGCGTAATTTTTTGAGCAGGTTCAAAATTTCGGCTTGTACGGAGACGTCCAACGCGGAAGTCGGCTCGTCCAAAAGCATAACTTTCGGCTCAAGGATCAGGGCCCGTGCAATCGCGACGCGTTGGCGTTGTCCGCCCGATAATTGGTGCGGAAAGCGAAACCGGAAACGTTTATCCAAGCCAACGGCTGCCAGCATTTCCATGACGCGTGCATTGCGGTTGCCAATACCGTGAACCATCAACGGTTCCATAAGCACGGTATCCACAGACTTGCGTGGATGAAGCGAGCCATAAGGATCCTGGAAAACCATCTGGCATTGCTTGGCAGAGCTACGTTCGACCATATGGCTGCGGCTTTGGCCGAGTAGAGATATCTCGCCGGTCCATTCCGGCGCTAAACCCGCAATGGCTTTCAATACTGTGGATTTACCCGAGCCGCTTTCGCCGACCAGCGCAAAGCTTTCGCCTTCTGCCACATCGATATTGACGCCTGTTACGACTTTGTTGTGACCGTAAGAAACGTCGAGGTTTTTTAAAGATATTGCACTCATGTTCCGCTCCACGCGCTACGGTCCAGCACCGGCAACTGATCCCGGTCCTCTTCCATCTTTGGAACAGCGGCGAGTAAACCGCGTGTGTAGGGGTGGGTCGCTTTATGTAGATCTTTAGCGGCGCATGATTCGACCACTTCACCGGCATGCATTACCAGAATGCGGTCGCAATAGCGTGCGACAAGGTTCAGGTCGTGAGAGATAAGAATGAGCGACATGCCCTTATCACGAACAAGTTCGTCAATCAGTTCGAGAACCTGTGCCTGAACAGACACATCCAGTGCAGAAGTGGGCTCATCTGCAATCAACAAATCGGGCTTTGGAATAAGCATCATTGCAATCATGATCCTTTGTCCCATACCGCCGGATACTTCATGCGGATAAAGATTGATCACCCGTTCCGGGTCGTTAATGCGCACGGAATGAAGCATTTCGATCATGCGCGCCTTCATGTCTTTTCGCCCGAGACGCTCGTGGGTTTTGAGAGCCTCGATGATCTGCGCGCCCACTGTCATTACAGGGTTAAGCGAAAACTTCGGATCTTGCATCACCATAGAAACACGTGCGCCTCTTAAGTGCCGCATTTCACGTTCGGATTGTGCCTGAAGATCAATTCCATCAAAGATCATTTTGTCGGCGATTTGCTGACCTGGGCGGCGAACAAGACGCATAATCGCGCGTCCAGTCATTGATTTGCCTGATCCGCTCTCGCCGACGATTCCAAGACGCTCACGGCCTAGAGTAAATGAAAGACCTTTTACGACATCTACGCGCCCACTCGGCGTTGGAAAGCTAACTCTTAAGTTTTCCATTTCCAGTAAAGGTAAGGTCATCATGAGCCTCGCTGTTTAGGATCGAGAACATCACGCAAACCGTCGCCTAGAAAACAAAACCCAAGCGATACGAGAATGATGGCAAAACCCGGCATGGTAGCGACCCACCATTGATCAAGGATAAAGGTACGCCCGCGCGAGATCATGGCGCCCCATTCTGGCAAAGGAGGCTGAGCGCCAAGGCCAAGGAAACCTAGCCCCGCGGCCGTTAAAATGATGCCGGCCATGTCCAGAGTTACGCGCACAATGACAGAAGAGGTGCAGAGCGGAAGAATATGTCGGGTGATAATTCTGGCGTGTGATGCCCCTAGTAGCCGCATTGCGGATATAAATTCAGAATTACGGAATGTTAAAGTTTCAGCGCGTGAGATACGGGCATAGGCAGGCCATGATGTAATCGCGATCGCAATAATAGCATTTTCAATGCCGGGCCCGAGCGCCGCGACAAACGCCAACGCCAAAATCAGCTTTGGCATTGAAAGAAACACATCGGTAATGCCCATAAGAACCTTATCGGTCCAACCGCCAAAATAGCCTGATATCGCACCAATCAGCAGACCGAGTGGCGCAGAAATAACAGCAACCAAAGTAACGATAACCAGTGTAATACGCGCGCCGTAAATAATACGGCTGAATATGTCGCGCCCCAGTTCATCTGTTCCCATCCAGTATTCTGTTGACGGCGGTAGAAGCCGGGCGCCGAGGTTCTGTCCCATCGGGCTGTGGGGTGCGATGATCGGCGCAAAGATTGCCGCCAGCACCAATATCAACAAAATCAATATGCCGATAACGGCCAACGGATTTCGCACAAGTTGGCGCATCATGCGGTAGCTGCTGCCCATGCTTGCCTGAAGCTTGGAACTTGGTGACTGGTCGAGAAGCCATTCTTTTGCTGTGGACATAATGACCTCCTATCGACTGCGCGGGTCTAGGACGCGGTACAATACGTCCGAAATTCTGTTGATCAAAATAAAGACAGCACCAATAACAAGCGTTGCGCCTAGTACAGCGTTCATATCGGCATTGAGCAGTGCGACTGTCAGATAATTACCGATGCCGGGCCAGCTGAACACGGTTTCAATCATGACTGAACCTTCCAGAAGCGCCGCATAAGATAGTCCGATAACTGTTATAAGAGGAACACGGATCGGGCGGAAACCGTGGGTCCAAATAACCCGCCATTCCGCTACACCTTTAGCGCGGGCGGTCGTAATATATTCCTGCCCGAGCTGATCAAGCATAAAGCTACGTGTCATGCGCGCGATGTAAGCAACAGAGAAAAAGGCAAGAATTGAAGCGGGCAGTATCAGATGGTCCAGCGCGTTCCAGAAGACATCCCAGTCACCGGCCAATGCGGAATCTATCAGCAATAAACCTGTACGAGGCTCCACTAGCCCTTCGTAAAAAATATCGACACGGCCAGGCCCTGACACCCATCCAAGATTTGCATAAAACACGACCAGACCAACGAGACCAAGCCAGAATGCGGGAACTGAATAGCCAAGCAGTGCGAAGACGCGGATTATCTGGTCAATCCATGTGCCGTGGTAGGCTGCTGCCCATACGCCGAGCGGGACACCCACGCCAACGCCGATAACTATGCCCAGCGTTGCCATCTCTAAAGTCGCAGGAAATACTTTTAGCAGGTCAGACGCAACCGGCCGGTTTGTTGAAATCGAGTGGCCAAGCTCGCCTTGGAAAACATCGCCGATATAAGAGATGAATTGTATGATCAAAGGACGGTCCAGCCCTAAAGCCAAACGGACAGTGTCATATTGCTCTTGTGTGGCTCGGTCCCCGACAATGGATAGCACCGGATCGATCGGGATCACGCGGCCGATGAAAAAGGTGATTGCCATCAGGCCAATAAAGGTGAGCAGAGTAACAATAATAAATCCGCCCAACGATAGGACTGTTCTCTTCAGCCTGTGGCTTTTGGATATATCTGTGCTCACGGGCGGTGACCTTTTCCTGAGTGCTCTCACCGTTTTGGCAGCCTAGGTGTCGCATTTCCAGCTGTCTGAAATGACAAACCGAGGGGCATTCATAGCTGCTAGTAAAACAATTTTTCCTAAAAGTAAAAAATATTTTGCATATAAAAATTTTTTTTGTAAAGTCGGTCATATGTGAAACGGCAGAAAATACTGTACGTCTTGGTTGCCATAGCGCCGCATCAGCGGATGTATCTATGGGGTGATCAATATGGATAGTGACTGGGAGGCAGTCTGAATGAGCCGGAAAAAAAGGGTAACCGAACCGCAATTGGGGCCTGCGATCCGTAAGCGGCGCAAGCTCATGAAAATGACGTTGCAGGATTTGTGTGACCAGTCAGGTGTTTCAGTTGGTTACCTCAGCCAAGTCGAGCGGGACAATGCGACACCGTCGCTGGGATCGCTTGCACAGATAGCCGATGCACTCGATGTCGGGTTGGAATATTTTATTGCGACATCAAAGCCGAGCGACGGATTAACACGTCATGGAGAGCGCCCGCAGTTTTCACTGGCCGGCTCGTCACTTGTCTATGAAAACCTTTCGGCGGGTTTCCCCGGCTCGGAGCTTTCAAGTTATATTTTACATGTGCCGGCCGGTTATGTGTCTGAGACTGTCAGCCACGAGGGCGAGGAAATCATCTATGTCTTGGAGGGTGAGATTGACCAGACACTGGATGGTCAAACGGTCCGGATGCGTGAAGGCGACAGCATGAACTACAGCGGCCAGATAAAACACTCATGGGCCAACCCCACTGATAAAAAGGCCCGCATACTCTGGACCGGCACATTGACCGTTCTCAATCGCAACGGCGCGATCATATTGCCGGAATTATCCCAACGACAAGAGGTGAATGAACGCCCGACCATACAAACAATGAAACAAGGAGACTAACGTGAAACACTTTAAATCCGCACTTCTAGCCAGCGCTATTATGCTGCCGCTCATGGCTGCGCCTGCCGCGTTGGCAGAAACACCTGCTGAAGCACTTGTCGTCGCGCAAAATATTGATGATATCGTCGCGATTGACCCAGCGCAGGCTTATGAATTCACTTCAGGTGAATTGGTAACAAACCTGTATGACCGTTTGGTTCAATATGACGCTGATGACACCACTGTTCTGGCCGCCGGTCTGGCAGAAAAGTGGGAGGCAGACGCCGAGGCGAAAACCATTACATTTACACTGCGTGATGGCGCGACATTCGCATCGGGAAATCCGGTCACCGCTGAAGATGTCATCTTCTCTTTCTCTCGTGTGATCAAGCTTAACCTGACGCCGGCTTTCATTCTCGCACAACTTGGCTGGACAGCCGACAATGTTGCCGAGATGGTTACAGGCGAAGGCAATACAGTGACGGTCAAATATGAAGGCGACTTTTCTCCTGCTTTCGTATTGAACGTTCTGGCCTCACGTCCGGCTTCAATTGTTGACAGTGTTCTTGTCAAAGAAAATGCGGTCGATGGCGATATGGGCAATGCCTGGCTCAACGAAAATGCAGCAGGCTCCGGCCCGTTCACATTGGACCGATATGTGCCTGCGCAAATGGTGCGTATGAAAGCCAATAAAGCTTACTTTAATGGTGCGCCTGAAATTGACAGCGTCATTATCCGCCATGTTGCTGAAGCTGCGACCCAGCAATTGCTTCTTGAAAAAGGCGACATTGATCTTGCGCGTAATCTGACACCTGACCAGATTGCTGGACTGGAAAATGAAGAGATCAAGGTCGAGACATTCCCGCAAGCTGCGGTGCACTTTTTGTCATTTAATCAAAAGACAGAAAGCCTGACTGATCCGGCTGTATGGGAAGCGGCACGTTATCTTGTGAACTATAAGGGAATGACGGACACGATCATTAAAGGTCAGATGGAAATTCATCAGGCGTTTTGGCCAAAAGGGTTCCCTGGCTCTTATGACGAAACACCATTTACCTATGATCCTGAGAAAGCCAAAAAAATTCTGGCTGATGCGGGTGTTGAGACACCAATCACGGTTTCTCTCGATGTGATCAATGCGCCGCCATTTACCGATATGGCGCAATCACTTCAGGCCAGCTTTGCTGATGCCGGTATCAATCTGGAAATCCTGCCGGGTACAGGCGCTCAGGTTATTACAAAATACCGTGAGCGTACGCATGAGGCGATGTTGCTTTACTGGGGGCCTGATTTTATGGACCCGCATTCAAATGCAAAAGCTTTTGCCTATAATTCCGACAACTCGGACGACAATTATGCGGCAACAACAACATGGCGCAATGCTTGGGCTGTTCCGGATGCGATGAATAAAGAGACAATGGCGGCATTGTCAGAATCAGACGCAGAAGTGCGCCTTGATATGTATCGCAATCTACAGAAAAAAGTGCAGGAAAGCTCTCCGATCGTGATCATGTTCCAGGCAGCTTATCAGGTTGCGATGGATAATGACGTTTCGGGCTATGTAAACGGTGCGACATCAGACTTTGTGTACTACCGCCTCGTGGACAAAAACTAAAATTGACTTCGGGCCGCCGGCACTGTGTCGGCGGCCTGTTCATTATTTTATTCCCTACAATTAAGAGATCAAAAATGACCAAGTTTCCGCCTGCCGAATTTCGACTTTCAAATTTAAGGGAGCGTATGGCGCAGACAGAAACGGATCTGGTTGTGCTCGGACCATCAAGTCACATGGCTTGGCTGTCAGGGGTTCATCCACATGGCGATGAACGGCCGGTAATGCTCGTCGTCAGCCAAAATTATGCAGGGTTTCTAATGCCAGCGCTAAATGCTGATGCGGCGCGCAAGTCTACGGATTTACCGTTCCATTTATGGCGTGATGATCAAGGACCGGAAGAAGCGCTTGCCGAGTTACTTGAAGCCGCCGGCGCAAATACGTCTGGCTTGTCGGTTGTCTTGGACGAGACAATGCGCGCTGATTTTGCTTTACGTCTTTTAGATGCCTTGGACGCACCTAAGCGCCGCTTTACAGGTGACACTGTCAGTTTGCTTCGCGCATCAAAAGATGACAATGAGTTTGCCGCGATTAAGGCTGCTCATCTGTTAAATGACGCTGCGATAAAAGCCGCCTTTGATGCACTAAAAGAGGGGATTACAGAGGGCGAGATTGTTGCGGTTATCAATGACTACTATAAAGCACATGGTGCAGCGCTCGAATTCTGTTCTGTATGCTTTGGTGAATCCGGCGCTTTCCCCCACCATTACTCAGGCGCCAATTCATTAAAGACAAACACTGCTGTTTTGATTGATTCAGGCTGCCGCCTAAATGGTTACCCGTCAGACATGACCCGTTGCGGATTTTTTGGGACACCGGACGAGACTTTCAAGAAAGTTTTTGACGTTGTCGAGCAAGCCGTTCAAGCAGCAATGGAAGTCTCTAAACCGGGGGCTCGCGCAAGTGACATCGACAAGGCTGCCCGCGATGTCATCACCGCCGCTGGCTATGGTGATAAGTTTCTTCACCGCACCGGCCACGGGCTTGGCATTGATATTCACGAGGAGCCCTATATTGCGGCGAATTCCGATCGTGTCTTGGTCGAAGGAAATGTATTCTCTATCGAGCCGGGTATTTACCTCAGCGGTAAATTCGGCATTCGCTTGGAGGAAATCGTTATTCTGCGCGAAACAGGTGCCGAGATTTTCTCTGAAATGCCACGCGATATGGTTCTCCGCTGATTAGACAATGTTTCAGCGCCGGGCAGTTTCCACTTTAAGCTGTCCGGCGGATAGTTGCGTCCTCGCGTGACCACAATTCTTGCTTAAGCGCGATGCCGTGGCCATGGGCTTCATTGAGCGTGATCATGCCGCGTTCGACTTCCGGTAAACCTTCGGCAAGCTCTGGATACCATCCGGTGTAAAAAGCCCGCACGCTTTCTTGGATAAGCGCATTCTTGGCATGCATGGAGAGATGGCACGATGCAGCATAGACCACTGGCCCTGTGCAATCATGCGGTGCAACGGGCACTTTCCATGCTTCGGCCATGCCTGCAATTTTGCGTGCTTCGGTCACGCCGCCACACCATGATAGATCAAGCATCACAACGCCTGCACAACCGGTTTCCAGATATTGCCGGAAGGCTGCGGTGCCGTTGAATGTTTCCGAAGCGCAAACCCATGTGTCACAGCTCTGAGCGTAATCCTTTACATCGCTTGGCGTGTCCATGCGGAAAGGGTCTTCGTGCCAATAGGTCTTGAAAGGCGCCAGTTCACGCGCAATTCGCTTGGCCATTGGCAATGACCATAGCGAGTGAAACTCAACCATAATATCTATGTCATCACCCACAGCCGAGCGAATTTGCTCAAACGGTTTGAGCGCGGTGCGAAGTTCCTGTGGTGTAATTTCCAAGCCACCGGATCGTTCTGCCGCAATATCAAACGGCCATATTTTCATCGCCGTAATGCCGTCATCCAGCAAAGATTGAGCTAGTGCGCCCGCATCGGTCAAAAACGCTTCCAAGTCCTCATAAGGGCCTTCGGCTTGTCCGTTGTTCCAGTTTTCAACAGATTGGCCGCGTTTATCGCGTACATATTTATAACCCGCACAAGTGTTATAGGTACGAATCTTGTCGCGCGAGCGGCCGCCAAGCGCATCGGCAAGCGGCAATTGCAGTATCTTCGCGAATAAATCCCATAAAGCGATATCAAGGGCAGAATAAGCACGTGTTTCAACACCGGCCCCGCGCCATCCGATATAGTCGTTCAACTGGTTCACGCAGTCTTGCAGGTGCAATGGATTTTTACCAATAAGGCGCAGCGCACACCAGTCGTGGATATAGGCTTCAACTGCCGATGCGCCGAAAAAGGTTTCGCCCAACCCCGTGATGCCCTCATCCGTCTCAATGACAACCCAGATGATGTTTGCGAACTCGGCAAGCCGCAAAGTCTTAATCGCAGAGATTTTCATGGCTTAGCGTCCTGTAATGCCCGGGAAGATAATCAGCATTGCCAGTGCCAGAATTTGCAGCGCAATAAATGGCAGGAGCGATTTGAAAATGGTCGCCAGAGAAATATCCGGTGGCGCGACACTCTTCAAATAAAACGCGGCGGGTCCAAATGGCGGTGACAGGAACGAGACCTGCATATTCATACAGAACACGACGCCGAACCATACAGGATCATACCCCAACTCGGAAATGATCGGCACAAATATAGGCATCGTTAAAAGTGCGATGCCGACCCAATCAAGAAACATGCCCAAGATGAACAAAATCAGCATCATGAATAGCAGGATGATAACACGGTTCTCGGAGATGCCTGTTATCAAGTCGGATACGAAATTGATGCCGCCCATCAGGTTGAAAACGCCAACAAGAGCGCTGGCGCCAATGCCAATCCAGACGATCATGCCGACCGTTTGCAGTGTTTGCAGTGCTGCGCCTTTCAGCAAATCGAGCGTGAATTCACCGCGGATGATAGTTGAAAGCAATACACCGGCAACACCGACAGCCGATGCTTCTGTAACACTGGCAATACCGCCATAAATGGAGCCAAGCACACACACCACAACAAGTAGCGGCAAAATAAGCCCTTTGAGCAAACGGATTTTTTCGCTCATCGGTGTCTGATAATCTTGTTCAGGAACAGGCGCGACTGCCGGGTTCAAATAAGCCCGCACAAGGATGTAGATCACATAGAAACCTGCAAGCATAAGGGCAGGCAGGAATGAAGCAGTGAATAAATCACCGATAGAAACGTTGGCTGTCAGGCCATAAATAATAAGAACAATAGAAGGTGGCAGCATGGTGCCGAGTGCGCCGCCTGCACAAACGACACCAATAGCAAGGTGTTTGTCATAACCGAGGCGAAGCATTTGAGGCAGTGCCACAAGGCCCAGCAAGACAACTTCGCCGCCAATAATTCCGCTCATGGCAGCTAGAATGACCGCAACCAGAATAGTCTGGATCGCGATACCGCCGCGCAGACGCCCGCCGACAAGACGCATAGCGTCGAATAGGTCTCGTGCAATACCTGAGCGGTCAAGTATCGCCGCCATAAGCACAAACATCGGCACTGAGACAAAGACGAATGACGAAACAAATGAGTAAACCCGGCTTGTGATGAGCGGCACGACCATTGGCCCAAACCATCCAAGGGCAAATATGAGTGCGACAAGAAGGGTTACATAAGCCAGCGGAATGCCGGTGACGAGCAGGCCAAGCAGCATGGCGAACATTAAAAATGTGCCGCCGCCTATGCCGAGTTCTTGAAAGGAGCCAAAGAATTCCACTAGCTGCGTCCCCGTGCATAATTATAGGCAAGAATGATAAATTGAACGGCCATCACGGTCATAATAATAAGTAAGAAAATCTTGATGGCACCGGGAAACACAGGGTCCCATGCGCTGCCGGAGCGCTCCAGTCTGATACTGCCGTCGGGGCGAAAGGCTGCGCGTAAAACCATTGTGTAAGCAGCCCATGCAAACATGGCGCTTGCCGCCGCGCAAACAACAGAAATCACGATATCAAATATCCGCCGTATGCGGGGTGGTATGACATCGTATATGAGAACAACACGGATATGACTGTTGCGTGCGGTGCAGTAGAGACCGCCGTAAATAAAGGCCATGCCGCACAGGAAAATAGTGGTCTCATGCGCCCAGATCGTTGGCGCGTTGAAGATGTAACGCAAAATGACTTCGTTCATCAAAATAAACATGGATAAAACGATGCCGACAGCAAACACGATGCCGATGCGGTTGATCCAGCGGCCCAGCCATCCAGCTTGCTTAATGGCGCCGGGATCGTCGGGCACATGAACAGATTCTTCTGGTTTTGACAAAGCAGCCTCCCACATAAAAAGAATCGGGCAAAATGCCCGATTCCAATTTTAGCTAATGTTTATTGCATCAGACCATTGTCTTTGAGGTAAGTTGTAAGAACGTCATAGACCTTCCGTGCATTTTCGGAACGCTCTGCAACTTTTGCCCACTCGCCGGTGGCAATAGTGCGGAACTTGGCGCGCTCTTCTGCAGGCCAGTCTGTCACTGTGACTTCTCCGCCTGCTTTGGCAGCTTCAACAGCTTCCATGTCTTTCTCGGCAAGCGCAGCAACCTGACTTTTTGCGAATTCACGTACGCTTTCTTCCAGCATTGCTTTTGTTTCATCCGGCAATGCGTCCCACTTTGTTTTGTTCATAGAAATTTCAACGAGAGGCATGGAGTGGAAGCCAGGGTATACAGGGTTCGGGGCAACATCGTGCATGCCCTGAGCCTGGTTTGTTGAAAATACAGAATAGTCAGCGGCGTCGATCACACCCTTATCAAGAGAAGTGAACACTTCAGAGCCAGGCAGGTTAACTGGAGCCGCGCCTGCTGCCGCGAAAACCTGCTGAACGAGACCTTCCGGTGCGCGCATTTTCAGACCCTTCAGGTCATCAACACCGTTAAGCTCTTTCTTGGAGACAAATGCTTCAAGGCCAGGTGTTGTCGCGCCAATGAAATGAAGTCCGTAAGGCTCCATCAACTCGTTCATGAGTTCTTTGCCGCCGCCTTCATTCATGAATGTAAACATTTCCTCAGGTGCCGACCATGCGCCAACCGGATTGGCGATCAATCCAAAAGCAGGGTCCTTGCCGGCGAAATAGGATGTATCAGTGATGTGGCCGTCCAGAATACCCGCGGCGATAGCATCTTGGGTTTCATTATGCGCAACAATCGATTCAACTGGAAGCAATTCGATGGCAATTTTACCGCCTGACTTTTCCGCAACCGCTTCAGCCCATCCTTGTTGAAGAATGAAGTTTGGGTTACCGGCTGGGTCAGATGACTGGAATTTCAAAGTCATTTCCTGCGCATAAGCAGAAACAGACATTGCTGCGCCGACGAGACCGACGAGTGCGAGTTTCGAGATTTTATTTAACATGCGGTTTTCCTCCCTTGCATGTGGTTTGGTTAGTTTCAGCCCGCAAAAGCGGGCTGGTTACGCCTTTCAAGCCGATTTCATAAACGGCTTTAAGGCAGTGATGGCCTGTTGTGTTATGACCGCCAAAGACTGACTGCAGTCCAGTGTCACACCTTCTTCACTGTCTTCCAATGGCTCAAGAGAGGCCAATTGACTATCTAGCAAGGGAACACCGACGAAATGTGACTGTCTAGTCTCCAGACGTTCGACCAATAGCGAGCGCTCGGCTGTTAAGTGAACAAAGAAAGCTCCGGAAAGCTTTGCGCTGAGTATTCTTCGATATGAGCGTTTCAAGGCCGAACAGGCAATAACCGGAACATTGCCGTTGCGTCGCAAACCAAGTGCGGCTTGTGCAATAGAATCCAGCCAAGGCAAGCGATCATCGTCTGTTAACGCGATACCATTCATCATTTTTTCGCGGTTTGACGGCGAGTGGAAGTCATCGGCTTCGACAAAAGCATAATTCAAGCTTTTTGCCAAAGCTGTTCCAATAGCGGATTTCCCGGCGCCGCAGACGCCCATAATGATAATCGATGGCGATGTTGTCAGCGCATTCATGATCATTTCCTTCTTGCTTTCAATAAATGGTAGCGCTAACATTTGTCAAGAAATATATTTCATTTTAGATGTCTCTGACTTTGGCACCCTGCGCAGGCTGGATAAAAAGATGAAATCAACAGGTGTAACTATTGCTGACGTTGCGCGTGAAGCCGGTGTCAGTCCCATGACTGTATCAAGGTCATTGCGTGAGCCTGCGCGCGTTTCAGCAAAATCACGCGAACGGATAGCGGAAGTTATCGAGCGTTTGGGATATGTGCCGGATCCGGCTGCACGGGCATTGGCTGCGGGCCGCACAAATGTCATTGGTGTTATTATCCCGTCGGTAACAAACAATGTGTTTTCCGACGTGATGCGCGGAATTTATGGCGTTATCGAAAATAGCCCGTGGCAGGTACAATTGGGTAATTCGCGCTACGTGGCAGAAACGGAAGAGGCTTTAACGCGCACTTTTCTAAGCCAGCGCCCTGCGGGTTTAATTGTTTCAGGTGTTGATCAAACCCGGAAAACACGTGAATTGCTCATCAATGCGCCATGCCGTGTTGTTCAAATCATGGAGCTTGGAGAAGCGCCAATCGATATGATGGTCGGCTTTTCCCACCGTGAAGCTGCGCGTGTTGCGACACAACATTTGTTTGACAAAGGATATAGACGGCCGGCTTTTCTGGCCGCGCGCGTTGATCCGCGAACGAAACGCCGGATGGCCGGGTTTGAAGATGTCGTCAGAACCGCTGGCGCATTTGATCCCAGTAGAATTCTTGCGACATCCGCACCGTCTTCAGCAGCGCTCGGGCGGACGCTTATGGCTGAATTGCTCGACAATGCGCCTGAAACGGATTCCGTCCTCTGTAACAATGACGATCTGGCGTTGGGGGCGTTATTTGAGTGCCTGCACAGAGGGATAGACGTTCCCAACGCGATAGGTATTTGTGGTTTCAATGATCTTGAGATGATGGCGGTAGCCTATCCGACGATAACAAGCGTTAAAACCTATCGTGAAGAAATGGGGCGCATAGCCGCAACAATGATTTTGGAAACCCTAAAGGGTATCGAGCCGGAGGAACCTGTTGTCGACTTGGGCTTTGATGTCATGTCGCGTCAAAGCACAGCCAAACTGCTTTAAAGCTGCCATAGCAGCGAAATGCTCCCTATGCCGAGATTTCTTGCGCTTTCATCTCAGGTTGATCGTTCGGTGCCTCCAGCATTCCTGACATCTCTGTGATCGTCAGTTCTATAGTATCAGTTAACTTCGAAATAATTGACGTGTCCGGCCGCTCGCCAAGGCTGGCTTGCGATTCAATCTCTTCACATATTTGCTGGGCGGCATAGGCACCGGCGCTACTGCACATTGATTTTAAAGCGTGGGCAAGCTGTTTAAGTTCTTTACTGTCTGAAGCTTCTTCGTAGCAATCAACGAGCGCGCTTAAATTTTCCCCGACTTTATCAATGAACATTGAGAACACTTTTGTTCGCATGTCATTGCCGGTTGTCTGGCTTACCATCTCAAACATTGACAAGACATCTTCGGACAAAATCGCGTCTTTCGGTGCTTCAAAGACGGGTGTTTCCGGGCTTGGAACTGCTAGTTCGTCGCTCTTGAATTTTTCAAAGACATTGCTCAGTTGGGCGACCGTAAACGGCTTGGCGATGTAATGGTCCATGCCAGCGGTTTTCCATCGTTCTGCTTCTTTGCCGGTAACATGGGCGGTAAGCGCGACGATATGGGCATCTTTACTTAAGCCGTTGCCGCGAATAGCTGCGGTCGCCTGATATCCATCCATGCCGGGCATCGAACAATCCATAAAGATAATGTCGAATGGTTGCTGCTGGGCGATTTCAACCGCCTGTTGCCCGCTCTCGGCAAAAATTGCACTTACATTTAATGCACTAAGAGCTTCGCCAAGAACTTCGCGGTTAACCGCATTGTCGTCCACAGCCAACACTTTGAGATGCGTATAGTTGCCATCGATCTGTATGCTTGATGATGAGGATGATTTGTTGTCAAGCAAGCTATAATCGTTCTGGTTCAATGACTGAATAATGCGTTCAACAGCTTGAAGTCCGAGCGGTAGCTCTACAGCGCCAACAACATTTTCATTGAGCAATACATCACCATGTGAGGCACCATAATCAGACGAAGCGATGATCGGTGCTTTGTCCAAATTGTTAAGCACAGAAAGACTGCTTTGGGCGCATATAATCAAGTCCGGCTTGTCTGTTTCTGTCTCAAGGTTTGAAACATTCAGGCCGGCAAGCTCCAGCATATCGTTTATCGCAGTATAGGCGACCTGATTATCATTACGCACAGCAACGTTAAATGCTTGTTTCGGAACTGTACGGATGGCAGGCGCTTCATGAACAGGCAGTGAAAGCGTCAGGTTAAAGCTTGTGCCTTTACCTTCAACGCTTGTTGCCGAAAGCTCGCCATTCATTGCTTCTGCAAGTCTTTTGGAAATCGAGAGTCCGAGACCAGTACCGCCATAGTTACGTGTAGTTGACTGATCGGCCTGCGAAAACGCTTCGAATATCGTCGCTAGTTTTTCTTGCGCAATACCAATGCCGGTATCTTCAACACTGATGGTGATTGCCTGCTGTTCGGATTGGTCATGCACAGCAACACGAATGAGAACGCCGCCTGTTTCGGTAAATTTCAAGGCGTTGTTGGTCAGATTGGAAATGATTTGGCCAAGGCGGGTTGGATCACCGATAGACATTTGCGCAATTTCAGGCGCTATCACTATGCCTATTTGAAGGGACTTTTCATGGGCGCGCGCTGCAAACAAACTCACTGTATCTTCTATGAGTGTTGCCAGCGAAAATGGAATTTCTTCAAGCTCAAGCTTGCCTGCCTCAATTTTCGACATATCCAGAATGTCGTTAATGATGTGTAGCAATGAATTACCGGATCGCGAAATAACTTCTGCAAAACGTTGCTGGCGCGCCGATAAATTTGAAGCTGCCAAGAGCTCAGACATAACAAGCATGCCATTCATCGGGGTTCTGATTTCATGGCTCATCGTGGCCAGAAAGTCGGATTTTGCAGCATTGGCCTGCCGCGCGTCGTCAGCGGCAATTTTGAGTTCTTCGGTGCGTTGCTGAACTGTAATTTCAAGTGTGTCGCGGTGACGGCGTATGGCATTGTTGCGCTCGTGAATGGTTTCAAATGCATCATTAAAAGCGGTTGCCAAGACGCCGACTTCATCTTTGCTATCAAATGAAAAACGGGTTGTCAGATCAGGGTTTCGGCCCATCGTTAAAAGCTGGCCGGACATCATTTTGATTGGCATTAAAGCGCGGTTAATTGCCCAATAAGCGGCAATCGCAATGAAAAGCCCCGATGCCAGAGCGACAAACACCATAAGTATGAAACTTTGCATGAACTTGCCACGCAGCGTTGATATATCTGCATGTATGGCAAGTGTCGCGATCTGCTCGCCGGAAAACCATATAGGCGCATTTGTTTGCAAAGTGTTCGCGGTGAAAATTGAAATAAGCGAACTTCCATCGAACTTACCGTCACGCCCCAATAAGCCAACGCTGGCGCCCATTTCGGCAATAGTGCTGCCATCAAGCGCTTTGACAGAGATAAACTTAATTTGCTCAACATCGCTTATGCCACGCAGCACCGTGTAGAGTGCGCTACGATCATTTTTTGCAACGGCATCCGAGCTTGCAGCGGCAAAGGCAGTTGTTGTCCCTTCAAGCCGCACACGCTCTGCTTCAATGGTTTGAAAGAAGTCGCGGGCTATGAATAAACCGGCAATCAGGCAAACGCCAAGCATCACAACGCCGGCGACAAGTGCCGAAATTCTGAAGCCGATACTGTTTTTAAGTTCCAGTTTAGTCATCTTTATTTCCTGTGTTGAAGGAAATCTAAATGAAGAAGGTTAAGAACTGGAAACCGCATTTCGTGGAGTTTATCTGACCGGTTTACGGATTCTTATAGTATTTCATTTAATCCTGAAGTTTGATCACAGGGTGTATTGTGCGTGAAGACTTTATTACTGGACGATGACCAGATATTTTTAACCGTTGCAGAAACTTGTCTTGCAAGTTTGGGGGCAGAAATAGTCAAGGCGACAACAGAGGCAGAGATTGCCTTTGATATTGCGCGCACCCAAAATATTGATTTGATCGCTATCGATTTGAACATGCCCGAACTTGACGGCTTGGCCGTCTTGCGGACCCTGTCTGAAATGAAATTTCGCGGTGCGTTGATTATTATTTCAGGCGAAAAAAACGCAATTGTGTCATCAGCGGGCGTTATTGCTGGCAAGATGGGGCTGAAAATTTGCGGAGCAATATCCAAGCCGCTGAACATGGCCAATCTAAGCGAATGTTATCAGCGGGCTGTCGCACAGGTCAAACATGCGAAACACAGCGTCGACCATATCAAGCTTGTTCAAAAAGGCGACCTGAAGCCATTTTATGAGTTCCAACCCCAAATCAATATTCACACTGGTAAACTCATCGGTGTTGAAGCATTGCTGCGCGGATATGATGACAACGGGCAGGTTTTTGGACCGCGAGCTGTTCTTGCCGGTAAGCCCGAAAATATTTCTGATGCTGAATTTTCTATACAGTTGTTCGATATCTTTTGTTCTGATGTCGCAGCAATGCGCGCAAAAGGTTTTACAAACCGGTTTGCTTTCAATGCCGACGCTTCGACGCTTGAAAGTCCGAACGCCTTTGAACTGTTTCGTGATTCAGCGCGCGCGCACGAACTTGATCCCAGCGGCATTGTCATTGAATTAATTGAATCCCATTTGCCAAAAGATGAAGCCTGGCTGCTGGAAGTGATGGCCAGACTGGGTATTGCCGGGTTTGAAATTTCGATGGATGACTTTGCAACAGGTGCCTCAAGTTTTGATTTGCTGCGTGCAGGCGCGTTTAGCGAAGTTAAGCTGGATGCAAGCCTTATTCAAAAGAGCGCAACAGATTCTGCCACCGCCAAATTTATTGCCGGCGTTGTCGAGGTAGCAAAAGAACTTGATATCCGTCTGATTGCCGAGGGCGTCGAATGCACGGAAGATGTTGATCGGATGCTTCAGCTTGGCGTTGAATATACGCAAGGCTATTTTATAGCAAAGCCGGCAGGCAAAGATGATTTGCAGACAAGTTATCCATTCGTCGACCCGCAGGCAAAAACAGCGGCCTGCTAAGGCTTGCGCTAAGTAAGTCCAGCATCAATTCACAACGCATGAATGGAATCAATCGACCAAGCGGACTTGCGCGTTGGGCCCAATACCATCAGGCGCAGGAACGGGTGTGGAATCATAGTCGGAATTGATGATGAGACGGACACCAGCCGTGATTTTTACTTCGTCGGCAACAATTGCTGTCCATGCAGAGTGGTCGCCGACGGCAGCTTTACATAAAAGACCAAGACCTTGGAGAACGCCGCCAACGAGTTCTGTATCGCATATGCCGTCGCCATCTTCATCACCGCCAATCGTCAGATTGTCTTCGGGCAGGTAGACGGTGCCGACAAGTTTCTTTGCATCCTTGCTTTCGATTTTGATTTTACGTTTATCCTTGCCAATACTTTTAGTTGGCTGCGCATAAATCAGAATACCTGCTAGAGGGCCCGTCTCCGGTGCACTTAAAGAGATTTTCGTGTCATTCTTGAATTCAAGGCCGGCCTTATCGCCGACAAGAACGATGCTCACATTTTCTCCGATGAGTGTTGAGCCTTTTTCGATCTTAAAGTTATTGTCTTTGAAGATATATACGCCTGGCCTCATGGTGATGACCGAGTTCTTGCTGATTTTCAACTCACCACAATAAAGTCCCGGTGAAAGAAACTTAACAAGCGACAGAATTTCCAGCTTGTTATTATAGTCGCAAACTTGACCCTTGATGCTTTCATCAATCAAACGTGCACGCTCTTCCAGCGGGTCTGGCAGGGCAGGGCAATTGGTTACGGGCATTGGATAGTAGTTTCGCGAATTACCTTCAAAACCACCACTACTGCACGTTAGCAGGCTTTCGAGCTTTGCATCTTTTTTGAGCGAGACGCCTTTTAAGCTGGAAGAGTTCGAGTAAGCGGCACATTCATTTGCGCGTACATAAGCGTCACCCGACATCTGTAATGCTGTGTTAGCATCTTCAGATTGAGCGATTATACATGTGCTTGTGTTGCCTGCGGCCGAGGCTGTTGCATCAACCTGAATTTGCGGCGTTGGAAAAATGGATGCAGAAAAATACGGGTAATAATCCTGAGAAACAATCACGGTTACCCGTCGTTCTTTCTCGTCAATCTGTGTTTTGACCTTATATTCGGTTGAATCGCCTTCAGACCGCTGAATGTTTGAAATAACGACTGATTTTGCGACAGCATCGGCGGTTGTCGTGCTCCAACCTTTAAGCGCCGCTTCTTTTACGGCAGCCAATGCGCCTGCATCAGCAGCATTCTGAATAATGGACTTATGCTGATTATACGCAATGAAATCGAGACTGCCCGCAGCCGCGCTCATGAAAACAGGCATTGCGAGCGCTGTTTTGAGAGCGAAGCTTCCGCTTTTTGACGTTTTTAAACGTCGTAGCTGGGCAAAAAACTTTTTCATTATGTTCACATGACACATATATCCTTACAATCAGGTAAAATCTTTCTCTCAAAAATTAGTTAGCCATAGAAGGTAATTGCAGACTATTGTTCGCCAAAACGGATCGGTGCGATTGCTTGCTTCATGTAGCGCGCACTTCCCGATACTCGAATTGAACTGCCTTTGATGTTGGAAAAAACGCGCATTAATCAGCGAACGAGCACCCATATCTTCACCTTGAACAATGTTTATTTCGCCATCATTCAGCGCGCCGCTGTCTCTTAAGTAGCCGGCGAAAGCGGCAGCCGCAGCCCCGGTGGCTGGGTCTTCCAATACGCCGCCCGACGCAAAGGCATTTCGTGCATGGTAAAGCCGCTCATGCTCTCTCCAAACAAACATGATTGTAGTCAGCCTTGCTTTATTCATTAGTTCTCGTCCGGCATCGAGATCGTAATGCATGGTAGAAAGTTTTTCACGGCTGTTTAAGGCAATCACAATATGGTTTGCGCCCGCCTGAATTAAAGCAGGGTGAATTTGCGGATCAATATCAGCGGCATTATATCCCATCAAATCAAGTGTGGCATTGCGCGTGTCACTTGGCGCATCGCTATGTGATGTTGGAGGAGACTGTAAAGACGCACTATAAATCTCGCCGCGCTGGCTTCCTTCAATAGTAATGTCTGTATGGCTCAGAGATAACGTCCAGATATTAGGGCCAAACTGATCTGCCAGCACTGCCCCCAAAGCGATGGTTGCATGCCCGCAAAATGGCACCTCGCTTTCAGGTGAATAATACCGTGTTGTCCATTTTCCATTATCGGCCAAAGCGGCAAAAACTGTTTCCGAGTATCCAATCTCCGCTGCGATTTCTTGCATTTTTGCCGGGCTGGGAAGTTGCTCGGCAATCATGACCCCTGCTGGATTCCCGCCTATTGAACCATCGCTAAATGCTGCAACTCTGAACACTGTCATATTGTTAATCCTGAATAATTGAACTCCGCATCTAATTTATCAAATTGAAAAGTTTTCGCCTGATGTTATTTAAGGAATAGAGGTCAATTGTATTAAATAATGCAGGTAAAATTGTAAAAATGCCTAAAGAAGGAAAATCAGTAGATCGTGTAGACCTGAAAATTCTTCGTGAGTTGGATAGGTCAGGACGCATTTCTTATTCAGAGCTGGCAGCAAAGATAGGCATGTCGAGCCCGAGCATCACCGAGCGCATAAAGCGGATGGAAAACGCTGGGGTAATACGGAACTTCACCATTGAAATCGACTTGGGAATGCTTGGCTACGCATTAGAAGCAATCGTGCGGATAAAACCGAGGCCCGGCAACCTGCATATTATCAAGAAAATGATTATCGAAGAAACACGTTTCACGACGTGTGATGCGGTAACAGGGGATGATTGTTTTGTTTGCCGGTTGGTTTTTGGCGCCATGGAAGAGCTGGATTTCATCCTAGAGCCTTTTCACGAAAAGGCAGAAACAAACACCGCGATTATTAAGTCATCGCCCGTGCGTCACCGATTGCCGAAACGCCATTTTTGATGACAGCTTGCTAAATTTATCTGGTATGATTGTCGAATAATAACGCTTCAATCGACTAAGTGATTTGGTGCCAGAAGAGGACTCGAACCTCCACACCCTTGCGAGTACCAGCACCTGAAGCTGGCGCGTCTACCAATTCCGCCATCTGGGCACATTATGAGTGAGCCGCTTTACGGTTTGGCCGTCCGCAAGTCAATAAGGTAATGGCGACTTGGCCACAAAATCTTTGTGCCTGAAGAAGTTTGATGCCTGACAAGCACATACTCTTCTGATAGCTCACTCATGTCACCAATTCAGGCAGCTTGGAAAAGTTGTGTGAGGCCCAGCATGAAAGTGGAAAGATACGCATGATAATTGTTCTTGGCTCAATCAATCTTGATTTAATTGCGCGTGTGAAAAAGATTCCGCAGCCAGGTGAAACAGTGTCTGGCTCTACGTTCACCAGCGCTCCTGGTGGTAAAGGGGCCAATCAAGCCCTTGCGATAAAACGGGCAGGGGCCGACGTGGCAATGATTGGCGCAGTGGGTGAAGACGCAAATGCACAGCCGGCTTTGGCGTTGCTCAAAGTAGCAGGCGTGGATTTGAGCGGTGTGAAAACTGTCCCAGACGAAAAGGTCTCCACCGGGGTTGCGATGATTTTGGTTGATGAAGTATCGGGAGAAAACCAGATCGCTGTCATAGCAGGAGCAAACGCCCATGCCGATGATGACGGGAAAGGTGCCGCCGCCATAAAGTCAGGCGATAATATTGTCCTGCAAATGGAAGTGCCGGATGCGGCAAACCGCGCAGCAATAAACGCGGCACAAAGCGTTGGCGCACGCTCAATTCTCAATATTGCTCCTTATGGCGAAGGGGCAGTGGAACTTGCAAGGCTCGCTGATATTACAATCGCCAATGAAACAGAATTCGATGATCTGAGCGAGGCATTGAAACTGACCGGAAGTGATCGCCGCGCAAGAGCGCATGATTATAGCAAGACGTTTGGCAAAGGAATTGTCATAACACTCGGCGCAAATGGTGCCCTAGCGGTTATTGATGGTAATGAATTCTCCGCAAAGTCGCCAAAGATCGAAGCGGTTGATACTGTCGGTGCCGGAGACACGTTTTGCGGTGCTTTTGCTGTTGCGCTTGAAGAGGGTAAATCTATCGAGGCGGCGCTTGGCTTTGCCTGTGCGGCCGGTGCGCTTGCTTGTCTGAAACCGGGCGCACAGCCAGCCATTCCAATGCGTACCGATATTGATGCGATGATTGCCTGAAGCGAGCTGCGAATTACATCGCAATCCGCAGCCGCGTTTCAGGAAAATGGGAATCGTGAACCGTTTTAGAGCGTTGCGACTCGCTCGGTTATCAGATTGAAAAAGCCTTGTGCGTCGACTTGATTAAGAACCATTGCGTTCTTTTTACGGTCCGTCACGCCCCACCAGTCAATCACGGTCATGCCCATGGTCAATTCGGATTCTGTTTCAATTTCCACATTGCACATGCGGCCTAAGAATAGTTCGGGTTTGATAAGATAAGCGGTCACACATGGATCGTGGAGGGGCCCGCCATCAGTGCCGTATTTCTCTTCATCAAAGCGTTCGAAAAAATCTATGAGATCGGCAGTCGCATCGCAGACCTTTGTGCCTTTCGCACGAAGAGCATCAATGCGTTCTTTTGTTGTGAGGGCTTTATGGGTGCAGTCAAGAGGTGCCATCACGATTGGTATGCCTGATTTAAATACGATGTCAGCGGCTTGCGGATCGACATAGATATTGAATTCTGCTGCAGGCGTAATATTGCCGCCTTCAAAAAAGCCGCCGCCCATCATGACGATTTCGCGTATTTTGGGAGCGATATCCGGTGCTTTTTGTAATGCGGTTGCGATGTTTGTTAGAGGACCAAGCGGGCAAAGAGTGATGTGGCGGTCTTTGTTCGCGCGTATCTGCTCGATGATAAAATCAACGCCGTTTTGATCTTGCGGCAACATTGTCGGTTCCGGCAGGTCGGGACCGTTAAGTCCTGTTTCACCATGAACATGTTCCGCTGTCACCAATGGCCTGCCCATAGGTCCGGTAGCGCCCGGAAAGACTTTCGTGTCTGTTTTGCCGGCAAGCTCACACACTTTTAGGGCATTTTTGACGGTTAAATCGAGCGGTACATTGCCTGCAACGATGGTCAGACCCAAGACTTCCAGTTCCGGGCTTGCAAGAGCCAGCAGGATTGCAACTGCATCATCTTGGCCCGGATCAGTATCAATAATGATGGCGCGCTTATCATTGTTTGCCATTGTCGTCGTATCTTTCTTGAAAATTTGATTCTGAGTGACCATACTTAAGGTTGAAACAAATGCCAGTAGGGTTTGTTTTTAATGTCGCTTAAAATGAGGGCATGGCCAGCGAAATCTGGTCTGATTGATTATGGCACGTATGACCACTTTTTCCAGTCCGCTTCTTGTCGGCTTTGAGGCTCTTGAGAAATCACTTGAGCGGGTTGCAAAATCTGCTGACGGATATCCTCCTTACAATATTGAACGTTTGTGTTACGAGGACAAAGATATTCTGCGCATCACGCTGGCCGTTGCGGGCTTTGCCATTGATGATCTCGACATTACGACCGAGGACAGTCAACTGGTCATACGCGGCAAACAAACTGATGACGGAGACCGTGATTTTCTTCATCGCGGCATTGCAGCGCGCCAGTTTCAAAAAGCCTTCGTATTGGCCGATGGCATGCGGGTTTTGGCCGCCGAACTTAAGAACGGATTGCTTATTATTGATCTTGACCGTCCACGGCCGGAAAAACTTGTCAAAAAGATTGCAATTTCCCAAACAGACTAATCTTCCCTGACATTTATATCACACCTTTGTGAGGTGTATGCCCGATTGGTGAATTGACCTGCTAACACTCGGTGTGTTCAACATATGCCATCAATTAATCGGGGCTTACAAAATGATAAAGAAACTCGGTCTTTCGGCCGCAATCGGCGTGGCATCACTTTCTTTAACAAGCCATGCTTTAGGGGATTCAAGTAGTCAAATCTGGGACATGGTCGTTAAAGAGGCCGAAGGTCAGACTGTTTATTGGAATGCCTGGGGCGGTTCGACACAAATTAATGACTATATTGCTTGGGTCGGAGAAAATCTTGAAGACGAGTATGACATTGAGGTTGTTCACGTAAAGCTGGATGACACGGCAAATGCCGTTTCTGCGGTTGTGGCTGAAAAAGCTGCAGGCAAAGATGAGAATGGTTCGATTGATCTTATTTGGATTAATGGAGAAAACTTCGCTTCCATGAAGCGCCAGGGATTGCTCTATGGTCCCGACTGGACGCAGAATTTGCCAAATTGGCAATATGTGGACGTTGAGAACAAGCCAACGATTACAACAGACTTTACAATCCCAACCGATGGCATGGAATCGCCTTGGGGTATGGCAAAGTTGGTTTTCTTTCATGATAGCGCTCGCACCAGCCCGGAAGAAATGCCGGATAGTGCGGATGAATTGCTTAAATGGGCTGCAGAGAACCCCGGGCGTTTTTCCTATCCCCAGCCGCCGGATTTTATTGGTTCAAGCTTTTTAAAGCAGGTTTTGATTGAACAGGTTGAGGACAGATCCTTGCTGCAGCAATCAGCCGATGAGGTCAATTTTGAAGAGGTGTCAAAACCGTTATTTGATTATCTTGACGAGTTGCATCCGAACCTATGGCGTGAGGCCAAAGCATTCCCGCGCGATTATCCTTCCATGAGTCAGTTATTGGCCGATGGTGAATTGGACATAACTTTCGCTTTCAATCCTGCCACAGCTTCAAGCGCAATTGCCAATGATGAGTTACCGGACACTGTGCGCTCATTTACTTTTTCAGAAGGCACATTGGGCAATACGCATTTTGTCGCTATACCCTATAATGCAAATGCGAAAGCTGGCGCTCTTGTTCTGGCTAATTTCTTGATTTCTCCGGAAGCACAATTGCGCAAACAGGATCCCGCTTTTTGGGGCGACCCGACTGTTTTGGCGATGGGAAAGCTTTCCGAAGAACAGGCAGATGCGTTCAACAAGCTTGACCTTGGTGTGGCAACACTTAGGCCCGACGAACTGGGACCGGCATTGGATGAACCGCACCCGAGCTGGATGACGAAAATCGAAGAAAAATGGTTGGCACGCTACGGCGCGGCCAATTAATTCTTTTTCGGCTTAACCAGAGCAGGCTTTTAAATGCTGCGATACTCTCCGTTCACTGCATTGCTTGTTCTGGCTGTGCCTGTTTTATGTGGACTGGCCGGTACATTGTTGCCGGCCTTTGGTTATCTGCCCGCATTAGGCGGCACAAGTTTTTCTGTGCAGCCCTTTGATACCTTGTTCATGCAAACGGGTATCTGGCGCTCCATTGCGCAATCATTCTTTATAGGTCTCACCTCGACTGCTCTGGCCGTTATACTCGTCGCGGGCTTTGTCGCTGCCTGGTATGGCACCCGCCTTTTTAAAAAGGTGCAATATCTCGTATCGCCGTTGCTGTCGGTTCCCCATGCGGCGGCGGCTTTCGGCTTTGCATTTATGATTGCGCCCTCGGGCTTCTTTGCGCGCCTGTTTTCGCCTTGGCTGACGGGCTGGGAGCGGCCGCTTGATTTGTTGATTGTCAATGATCAGCTTGGCCTTGCTCTTATCGCAGGATTGGTCGTCAAAGAGGTGCCATTTTTGCTGCTGGTAACGCTAGCAGCACTGCCACAGATTTCAGCTATCAAATTCTCCCATCTGACCCAGTCCCTTGGATACGGGCGGATGGCCGGATTTTTACTTTCAACATGGCCGCCGGTTTACAGACAAATTAGATTGCCGATATTTGCCGTTATTGCCTATGCAAGCGCAAATGTGGATATGGCGATTATTCTCGGGCCGGCAACGCCACATACTTTGCCAGTAAGGCTTGTCGGTTGGATGAATGATCCAGATTTAAAAATGCGCTTTATGGCTTGCGCTGGCGCGTGTGTGCAAATTCTAGTCACAGGTTTTGCGTTGTTGGTTTGGACACTGATTGAGCGTGTTACAGGTGTGGTTTCACGGAAACTGGCGGCAAAAGGTAACCGCTATACCCGGGACTGGGGAGTGCGTGTAACAGCATCGGTTTTGATGACAACATCTGCGTTAATCGTATTTGGCGGTTTGCTCGTTCTTGCCCTGTGGTCGGTTTCCGGCCTTTGGCAGTTTCCCAATACATTGCCCAATAACTTATCGCTTAAAAACTGGATGCGGGCGCTGCCAGGACTTTCAGGGCCGCTTGTTACGACAATTATTATTGGCGGAGCATCGGTCGCAATATCCATTATTATTACTTTGGCCTGCTTGGTGCGCGAACAACAAACCGGTCGCAGCGGCGGTAATCGCGCATTGTGGCTGCTTTACTTACCTTTACTGGTTCCTCAGATCGGGTTTCTTTTCGGTCTTCAACTCTTTCTTCTTAGCGTTAATGCGATCGCCAGTTGGACAGCATTGATTTTTGCCCATGTTGTTTTCGTATTGCCTTACGTATTTTTATCTCTTTCGGCTCCTTGGCGGGCCTTCGATAAGCGCTATGATTCAATCGGCGCGGCCTTAGGCGCTTCCAACTGGCGTATTTTCTGGCACATACGCGCGCCGATGCTTTTGCGTGCGATTCTGGCGGCCTGTGCCGTAGGCTTTGCTGTGTCAATCGGGCAATATTTGCCAACACTATTAATTGGCGCAGGCCGGTTCCCGACGATTACCACGGAAGCCGTAGCTCTTGGCTCGGGCGGAAACCGCCGTATTATTGGCATTTACGCCTTCATGCAGATGATGCTGCCATTTGTCGGGTTTTTACTGGCATCAATTTTACCCGCATTGATTTTCCGAAATCGCCGCGGCATCACAGGTTTTTAAAAAGAGCATTGGTTTCCAAATGAGCTACGCGTCAACGGGACTTAAAATCGATGGTGTTCGTATCACGCTTGATGGTCGTGAACTTTTGGCTGTTGATCACCTGATTAACCCGAAAGAAGTGCTGACAATCATGGGCCCATCGGGTTCGGGTAAATCCACCTTGTTGGCATATATTGGCGGTTTTCTTGACCCTGCGTTTGAAGCAAAAGGGGACGTGTATTGCAGCGGGATGAATATTACGCAGGTTAAGCCGCAGGAGCGCCGTGCCGGTCTGTTGTTTCAGGATCCTTTGTTGTTTCCGCATATGTCCGTGGGCGGTAATCTGGTTTTTGCAATGCCTGCTGACATTCAGCCTAAAACGGAGCGGCGTGGTCAAGCGGAACAAGCGCTGGCGGATGTTGGTTTGGAAGGATTTTTTGACCGCGACCCCGAGACATTATCCGGCGGACAAAAGGCCCGTGTTGCGCTTGCACGTGTTTTAATATCCCGTCCGGCCTTTTTATTGTTGGATGAACCTTTCTCCAAACTCGACGCTGATCGTCGTGCACAAATGCGGGATCTTGTGTTTGAGAATGCCAAGCGCCGCTCACTGCCTGTTTTGTTGGTAACGCATGATCGGGAAGACGCATTAGCTGCCAATGGCACGATCATAGAGGTTGGTTCGCAAATCGCGGGCCAATAGACTAAAAGCCAGTATGATGAAGTTAAATGATCTTCCGGTTCTGGATGTTATACCTGAGATAAAAATTGCTCTGTCAGAGCAATATAAAGCAATTCTGATTGCACCACCGGGTGCGGGAAAAACCACCGCTGTACCGCTAAAGCTTCTTCAGGAAGACTGGCTTGCGGGTAAAAAGATAATCATGTTGGAGCCGCGACGTCTGGCTGCGCGCACTGCTGCGCGCCGGATGGCAGCCAGTTTGGATGAGCCAGTTGGTCAGACAGTCGGCTATCGTATGCGCTTTGATACGAAAGTGAGTGCAAATACAAAAATAGAGATTGTCACCGAAGGTGTTTTTCAACGTATGATTGTCGATGATCCTGAGCTTGGCGGGGTTGGCTGTGTTATCTTTGACGAGTTCCATGAACGCAGTCTCGATGCTGATTTTGGGTTGGCACTTACGCTGGATGTGATGGAGGCACTGCGCGAAGATTTACGCTTGCTTATCATGTCCGCCACATTGGACGGGCCTCGCGTTTCAGCTTTTCTGGACGAAGCGCCAATCATCGAAAGCAAAGGCCGTATGCATCCGGTCGATATTAAGTATCTTCCGCGCAATGCTGACCAGCGTATTGAAGATACTATGGCCGGTGCAATTCGCAAAATGCTGATGGAAGAAGAAGGCAGTATTCTGGCTTTCTTGCCCGGTCAGGCGGAAATCAGACGTACCGCCGAGCGATTGGATGGAAGACTGCCCGACAATGTATTTGTTGCGCCGTTATTTGGCGCTATGGATATTTGCGATCAGGATAAAGCTGTTGAACCGCCACCATCTGGACAGCGAAAAGTGGTTTTGGCGACATCTCTGGCAGAATCCTCCATTACCATTGATGGCGTGCGTATCATTATTGACAGCGGGCTTGCGCGTCTGCCGTCGTTTGAAGCCAATTTGGGCATTTCGCGATTGGAAACAAAACGTGCATCCATTGCCAGTGTCACACAGCGTGCGGGACGCGCAGGACGAACAGCGCCCGGTATTGCTGTCCGTCTTTGGCAAGAGGAGCAAACCGCCGCATTGCCTGATTTCGAACAGCCTGAAATTATGCAGACCGATTTATCGGCACTCCTGCTTGATTGCGTAAGCTGGGGGGTGAGCGGCCCCGAAGCACTTCGGTTTCTTGATCAACCGCCGAAAGCCCATATCGATGAAGCGCGAAAATTGCTGATTGAGTTAGGCGCGATTGATCCTACCGGCGCAATCACGGCAAAAGGCAAAATCATCGGTGCGCTGGGGCTTGAGCCGCGCTTAGCTGCGATGATTGCTGCGGGAACATCACGTCAGGACTGCGAATGCCGGTCTATGCTTGGCTTGCTGATGGGTGAACGCGGTCTTGGCGGCAATGATGTCGATCTTGCAGCCCGCTTTGAGCGTGTTTGGCGTGATAACTCAACGCGGGCGCGCAGTGCCAAACAAATGGCTGGCAATATGGCTAAAAAGGTTGAAGCGGTCAGTAATGGAGGCGAAGTCTCTGTCGGGCTTATGCTTTGTGATGCTTTTCCTGATCGTTTGGCACGGCGACGTGATAACCGGCAGGGTAGCTATGTGCTGACCAATGGCCGCGGTGTGATGATTGACGAAACGGCAGCGCTGGCAAGCCACCAGTTTCTGGTCGTAACGGATTTGATCGGCTCTGCGGCAAACGCGCGTATCGTTTCCGCTGCCGCGATTGAAGAAAATGAAGTAACCGATTTTTTTGCAGACCAGATCAGCGAACGTGATTATTTCACTTTTGACAAAGCGACATCACGATTGAAAGGCCAACGTAAACGTCAATTGGGTGCGATTACATTAAGTGCGGTGCCTTTAACTGTCGAGCCCGGCGAAGCTACGACTGACGCGCTTGTTGCGGCTGTACGGCAATACGGTTTGGGTATCTTGCCGTGGGGCAAAAAATCCACTGAACTCAAAGCGCGTCTTGCCTGGCTTCATGCCCATCAGGGTGATTGGCCAAATATGTCCGATGATGCTCTGTGCGATGCTTTGGAGGAATGGCTTGCGCCGTTTCTGGCAGGAAAAACAAGACTGACCGATTTGGCTGATAATGATATTGCCTCTGGTTTGATGACCCTCGTGCCCTATCAATTGCACATGCAGTTGGATGAACTTGCGCCGACGCATTATGTTGTACCAACCGGGTCAAAAATACCGCTAACCTATAATGCGGATGGTGCTGCGCCTGTTTTGTCTGTGCGCGTTCAGGAGCTGTTTGGACTGGCAACACATCCGGCAATATGTAATGGCAAAGTGCCGCTTACAATCGAAATGCTGTCGCCGGCGCATAGGCCAATTCAATTAACGCAGGATTTGCCGGGTTTCTGGTCCGGTAGCTGGCGGGATATGCGCGCTGATATGCGTGGACGCTATCCCCGTCACGAATGGCCTGAGGACCCTGCACAGGCTGCGCCAACACGTCGCGCCAAGCCTCGCAAATAATGCGATATTAAAAGACTGTCTATTTTGGCAGTTTAGCGCAACAATATGTGGATGGCGATGGATATTGATCTTGATGAGGTGGATGGATTTACAATCCGCCGATTACGACTGGCAACTCTAACCGCTACCCGTTGGTTTGCGGTGCTTGGGCAAAGTCTGGTCTTGGCGATTGTTGCCGGTTATCTGGAATTTCCGCTCCCTATCATGCCGTCAATTGCACTTGTTGCGATGTCGGCGTTGCTAAATATTTTTGTTACTTGGCAATATCCTGCAAACCAGCGCTTAGAGCCTTATCAGGCGATGGGTATTTTGCTGTTTGACATCGTTCAACTGGCAGCACTTCTTTATCTGACCGGCGGATTAACGAACCCCTTTTCGATCCTGCTCATCGTGCCCGCTATTATATCCGCGGCAACCTTGCCGGTGCGCTATACATTCGTTCTGACCTTAATTGTTGCCGTTGCCGCTTCGATTTTGGGTGTGTTCCATATGCCGCTGCCTTGGGAGGCTGGTAAATCGCTCATTATCCCATTTGTTTTTGTTGTCGGGCTGTGGGGCGCATTAATCTCCTGTCTGCTATTTGCAGTGTTGTATGTTTACCGTGTTGCAGCCGAAGCGCGCCGGCTTTCTGATGCGCTGGCGGCAACAGAGCTTGTTATTCAACGCGAACAACATCTCTCCGCTCTCGATGGCATGGCTGCAGCCGCTGCCCACGAGCTTGGAACGCCGCTGGCGACGATCAGTCTTGTTTCCAAAGAAATGGACCGCGCAACATTTGAGGATGATCCGCTCAAAGAGGACATTACTCTGTTACGAACACAGGCGGATCGTTGCCGCGAAATTCTAAGCCGGTTGTCGACCCTTGGAACAGACAAAGAAGACCCGATCACTCGCATGCCGCTTTTGGTGATGATTGAGGAAATCGTCGCACCGCACCGCGAATTCGGTGTCGATATCTCCACCATCGTCACAACCAAAGATTTGGCTGAACCAACCGAGCTGCGAAACACAGGTCTCATATATGGACTTGGCAATATTGTCGAAAACGCCGTTGATTTTGCAAAAAGCAAAGTCACGGTCTTTGTCAGTTGGGATGATCACCGCATTACGGTGCGTGTTCAGGATGATGGTCCAGGTTATGCTGGCGATCAATTGACCAATTTAGGTGAGCCGGACATAAGAAACCTACGTGGTGCAGAACGTAATCGTGAAGGCAGTGAAGGTCTGGGGCTTGGTATTTTTATTGCCAAAACACTTATAGAGCGAGCAGGTGCTGATATAGTATTTGCCAACGGGTCTATCCCAGGCGTTGGCGCAGATGTAAAAGTTTCGTGGCCGCGCACATCCAAAAGCAGGTCGAATACGTAGTATTTTGTGAAAGAAGAATGAAGATGACAAACAAAGAAGATACTGCCAATACCGATATCGGACCGGATACAACATTGCTTTTGGTCGATGACGATGCGCCGTTTTTGCGTCGCTTGGCGCGCGCAATGGAAACACGCGGGTTTACAGTAGACACATCAGAAAGTGTCACGGAAGGTTTGGCAAAAGTCAAAAACCAGCCCCCTGCATATGCCGTTGTGGACTTGCGTTTGGAAGATGGCAATGGTTTGGATGTTGTGAGCGCGCTGCATGAAAGACGCCCTGACGCGAAAGTTGTCGTGCTGACCGGTTACGGCAATATCGCAACAGCAGTAACCGCTGTGAAGCTTGGTGCGATTGATTATTTATCAAAACCGGCAGATGCGGACGACGTCTTCAATGCGCTTTTGAACACGTCGAACGGGAAAGCACCACCGCCCGAAAACCCTATGTCCGCAGACCGTGTACGCTGGGAGCATATTCAGCGCGTCTATGAGGCGTGTGACCGCAATGTTTCCGAAACGGCGCGCCGGTTGAATATGCATCGCCGGACATTGCAACGTATTCTTGCAAAACGGGCGCCACGCTGATTTTCTAAGTCGTGATATTGTAACCGGCAAGCTCTGCTAGATGGAGCCGGTTCGCTGCAAACTGCGCAAAGCGCAGAGTTATAGCTTTGCGCCGTGCCGCGTTTAGTTTTTGAAGAGGGCAATCTTCAATAATTGCGGCACCAAGTGAATCAGCAAGGATGAAACCGGCCTCATCAGGAAATAATGACTGAGGCACATCGTCGAGCGTCGCAAAGAAGAGCTGGTCACAATAATCATAATAATCAGGCCATTTATGATCCGACCTTATATCTTCAACCGACGACTTGATCTCGATAATCCATATAGTGCCGTCTTTGAAAATGGCGGTTAAGTCTGCACGACGGCCACTGGCCAGAGTCAGTTCCGGTACATGTGCTGCTCCCATTTGAGTGAGTAACGTTTGTACGCCGCGCCGTACGGCAAGTGCGCGATTGGATTGTCGGCCGTCAATAAGCGGGTTTTTGTCATAAGGAGAAATTATTGGCATGTAAGTTCTTGTTTTTTCTTATAAGATGGTCATTCCGCAAAATTTGTCGGTAACTTAACGTAAATGTGGCTATTGCAAGGCAAGTATTAAATGACGTAACACTACGTTAACCAAGAGTCAGGCATTTGTAGGATAGGAAATCCACGGGGAACATTATGCGGTCTAACAAGAAACTTCTACTCGCAACGTTGATCGGTGCTTTAGCGCTTTCAGGTTGCTCCACTATTTCAAATTCTACTTTATTTGCAAATGCTTACGCGTCAAAATCTGATGGTGCTTACCGTTTGCCTGCCATTCCGGTGTCGAAAGTTGCGCGGGAATTTCGACGTCAGGAAGTCGATTATACCGGTAAGGAAAAGGTTGGCACAATCATTGTTGATACTAAGGCGCGTCATCTTTTCCTTGTTCAGCCAAATGGAAAAGCGATTCGTTATGGAATTGGCGTAGGCCGCGAAGGCTTCGAATGGTCGGGTACTGCCAAGGTTGGTTGGAAGCGTGAATGGCCTGTTTGGACTCCGCCTGCAGCAATGATTAGACGTCAGCCTGAGCTTGCAAAACACCGTGGCGGCATGAAGCCAGGCCTTACAAACCCGCTTGGTGCGCGCGCTCTTTATTTGACAAGAGGCGGCGGTGATACGGGCTATCGTCTTCACGGCACGCCTGAGTGGTGGTCAATTGGCAAAGCTATGTCATCAGGCTGCATTCGCTTGATGAATCAGGATATTGTTGATCTTTATGATCGGGCAAAGCCGGGCGCGAAAGTCATCGTTCGCTAAGCGTTAAATTATCTGAAGAAATAAAAAGGCCGGTCTGCAGCAATGCGACCGGCCTTTTTGTTGGTGATGCGGTTAAACAGGTTCAACCTGTTGCACTTCAGGAATGAAGTGGTGCAGCAAATTTTGAATGCCGTGTTTTAAAGTGGCCGTAGATGAAGGACATCCGGCGCAGGCGCCTTTCATGTGTAAGAAAACAGTGCCTTCTTTATAACCACGGAAAGTAATGTCTCCACCATCCTGCGCAACAGCAGGACGCACACGCGTTTCAAGCAATTCCTTAATGGTTTCCACGATGCTTTCATCGCCCTCATCAAAGAATTCTTCTTGCGGTAGGTCGTCGAAATCTCCTGAATTGCCGGCGGCCATGACAGGTTGGCCCGCCATGAAGTGTTCCATGATGGCAGCAAGAATAGCAGGCTTTAAATGTGCCCAGTCAAGCGCATCTTCTTTTGTTACGGTCACAAAATCATAACCGAAAAAGACACCGGTTACGCCGTTAACAGCGAAAAGCTTGGCAGCCAACGGTGATTTTCCAGCGGCAGTATCAGCATCGCGAAAATCTGCAGTGCCTGCATCCATGACCACTTGGCCCGGCAAGAATTTCAGTGTCGCCGGATTTGGCGTGGCTTCTGTTTGAATAAACATGATCGGCTCCAATCAGCGCCAAGGCGCTATGTCGATTATCGACTTTAGAATGCTTCCAAACTAAGCATTTGGTTTGATGCATTCAAGTCAAATATCGTGCGGATCGTTCAATTATATGAATGACCTGCATGATTATTTTATAAGGCCAACAATCTGGCGTACATCTGATAGTGTTTCTGCTGCCATCGCACTGGCTCGCTCGCCGCCATTTGCCAATACCTGATCAATGTAAGACGGATCCGACATGAGGCGTCTCATTTCGCTGGTGATCGGGCTTACAATCTCAATGGCAACTTCGGCCAAATGCGGTTTGAATTCGGAGAATGCTTTGCCGCCATGATCATTTAATACCTTTTCAGGCGTTGTGTCGGTCAATGCCGCCAATATGCCAACAAGGTTTGTTGCTTCTGCGCGTCCGGCAAGACCTTCGACGTCAGATGGCAGGGGCTCTGTGTCTGTTTTGGCTTTGCGAATCTTCTTGGCAATATCATCCTCGGTGTCCGTCAAATTAATTCGGGACATATCAGACGGGTCGGACTTTGACATTTTTTTGGAGCCGTCACGCAGGCTCATGATGCGCGTTGCCGCACCGCCGATAAGAGGCTCGGTAAGCGGGAAATATCCGTTCACCGTCTCGCGGCCCACTTGCATCTCGACACCAAGGCCAAGCTCTTTAATACGCGCGGAATAATCATTGTTGAACTTTTGCGCGATATCGCGTGTGAGTTCCAAGTGTTGTTTTTGGTCGTCGCCAACCGGCACATGTGTCGCGCGATAGGCAAGAATGTCAGCCGCCATTAATGAGGGATAAGCAAACAGTCCAACGGATGCGTTTTCCCTGTCTTTTCCGGCTTTCTCTTTGAATTGGGTCATGCGGTTCAACCAACCCATACGGGCAATACAATTGAAAACCCATGCAAGTTCAGCATGTTCATGAACACGGCTTTGATTAAACACGATATGTTTTTTTACATCGATACCGGCAGCGATATAGGCTGCGGCAACAGAACGTGTTGCGTTCATAAGTTCTTGCGGATTTGGCGCAATTGTCAGCGCGTGAAGATCAACCACACAGTAAATGCAGTCATGCGTATCCTGAAGCGCGACAAACTTTCGAATCGCACCCAAATAATTGCCAAGTGTAAGGTTGCCCGTTGGTTGAACACCGGAGAACACCCGTTCTGGAATCGTATTTGTCATTATAAACTACCTGGCCAAAATACATTTTTGTGCGCTTATGGCAGGGCCGATCATTTGGTTCAAGACCTTCTGCGTGCAAGGCTTCGTTTCAAAGCTTCCCGGTCAAGTGCATCGGTCATGATTGCCATCGGGAAATAGACGAGCATCGCGATAGCAATTAGTGCAGACAGCAAAATTACCCGAAGTAAAATCCCGGATTCTGCAAACATCACCCATCCATAATCTGCCAGAAAGTAAATGCTAATGCCCATGGCGAAGCTACACAAACCCATCATCAAACAGCGTTTTAGTGTTTTGGGTGAGGGTTTGAAGTCATTACGCAACCACAAAGTGCCGCCAAGTAGAAGCGCTGTTGTCCATGCCGACACACTGGTCGCAAAAGCGATACCTACATGACCGTAAATTGGAAATAGCAACAGGCTTAGGCCTGCATTGATGATGAGTGAAACAAACGAAAAACGAAGCGGGGTGCGCATGTCTTCGCGTGCAAAATAGGCGGGCTGAAATACCTTGATCAAGACAAAAGATGGAAGGCCGATTGCAAATGCCGCAAGCGCTGCCGCTGTGGCCTCGGTTGTCTCAGGCGTAAATTTACCGCGCTCGAAGAGGACAGCGACAATCGGCTCCGGTACGATAGCAAGCGCAACAGAAGCCGGTAAAATCAACGCGAGCGCAAACTCAATACTTCTATTCTGAAGTTTTAACACCTCAGGTTGATCATCGGCCCGTAACGCGCGCGATAGTTCCGGCAACAGTACAACACCAATGGCAATGCCGATAATGCCCAGCGGCAATTGATAAATCCGGTCGGCGTAGGAAAGTAGAGCTATAGCGCCGTCTTGCTGTGAGGCGATAATCTGTCCGATAACAAGATTAATCTGAATTAGCCCCCCTGTGAGGGCCGCAGGGGCGGCAAGCGTCAAAAGACGTTTTACAGAAGGTGACAAACGTGGCTTGCGCGGTTTGAAGCTGAAGCCGACTTTCTTCATGCCCAAAATCAACATGCCAAGCTGTAATACACCTGAAACAACAACACCTGCGGCAAGGCCGATGCCGACACTTGGGCCGTCTAATTCGATATACAAGCTTGCGACCAACACCGCGATCAGTGTGATGTTTAGCAAAACTGGTGCAATTGCAGCGATAAAATAATCCCGCAGCGAGTTTAGAATACCAGACAGCATCGCCATGAGGGACATGGCAATGAGGTAAGGAAACATGATGCGTGCAAGCTGTGTCGTCAGTTCAAACTTGTCTGGTGTATCGGCAAAGGCAGGCGCAATAATCGTTGCCACCAGAAACGGCATAAAGGCGACAGCAAGCACAGTAAGCACAAGCAAAATAAGAAAGAGTACCGAAAACACTTCACCGGCAAATTTAGCAGCACTGTCTTTGCCGCTGCCTTCCAGCTCTTTTGCAAACAATGGTACGAAGGCTGAGTTAAACGCACCTTCGGCAAAGAGCCTGCGAAACAGATTTGGAAATCTGAAAGCGGCATAGAACGCATCTGCTACTGGGCCTGCGCCCAGAACGGAGGCAATCAAAGCCTCCCGCACAAATCCGAGCACACGGCTGGCAGAGGTTGCTCCGCCAACGCTGGCAAACTTGCGGATCAAACTCATGCGCTAGGCATCCTTCGTCTCTTTTTTAATGATGGCTGCAGCCGGTTGAGGTGGCATTAGTTTCTGGCGGAGTTGCTTCTTAATGCGTGTTTGTCGTGCAGTGTCGACAATTTTATGGCCGATCAAATCTGTCACATAAAAACTATCAATAACCTTCTCTCCGAAGGTTGTAATATGTGCGGAACGAATATCGAGTTTGAGGTCCGACAAGGCTTCACAAAGCTCTGATAGGAGGGCTGGCCGGTCTAGTCCTTCAACCTGAACAACCGAGAACCTGTTGGATAATGTGTTGTCGATTGTCACGACCGGTTCAATGACAAATGCTTTTGGTGTCCGCCCAGAACGTGGCCGCTTTGCCTGAACTTCCGGCAGATAACTCTTTCCGGACAGGACGTCTTCGATAAGTTTGCCAATGCGTCTTGCCCGGCGCAATTCGTCCTCATCGGCATCAAACTCACGCTCGAGCAAGATAGTGTCCAGCGCACGGCCGTCGCCGGTTGTAAAAATATGCGCGCCGTCAATTGAAGCACCCGCACTCGAACATGCCGCTGCAATAACTGCCAACAGGCGGGGATGGTCCTGTGCGAGGATCGTAATTTCAGTAATGGCTTGAAACGCATCCGTCTTCACCATCGTATCGAGTGGACGCCCTGCTATGTCGGCATCTCTTACAAAATGGGCATGGCGAATCTGATCTTTTAGTGAGACTGTGAGAATGTAATTGTCATAGTGCAGATTGGTGTATTTCGCGCGGTCGGCCTCATCCCATTCATCAAGCGCTTCAAAAAGCCGCTCGCGTTCGTTTTCTGCCCGGCTTTGGCGGTTGGTTTCTGAAAAGCCTCCTGTAATCCAAAGCTCTGCTTCTTGATAAAGGGTGCGCAATAATTGGCCTTTCCAGCCGTTCCATACGCCCGGCCCAACGGCGCGGATATCGCAAACTGTGAGCACTAATAGCAATTTCAGGCGGCGCATTGTGTGCACCGTTGCCGAAAAATCTTCGATTGTTTTCCGGTCTGAGAGATCACGCGATTGAGCAACCATGCTCATTGTCAGATGCTCTTGGATGAGCCATGCAATGAGTGCCGTATCTTCTTTTGAAAATCCAAGGCGCGGACATAGTTTGCGGGCAACCTCTGCGCCGGCAATCGAGTGGTCTTGCGGCCTGCCTTTGGCGATATCATGCAGCAGCAATGTGATGTACAGGATTTTGCGCTCATGCTTCATGGACGGCAGCAGCTCGGAAGTGAGCGGATGCTCCTTGGCAATTTCGCCGCTTTCAATGCGTTGAAGAACACCGACCGTGCGGATAAGATGTTCGTCGACTGTGTAGTGATGATACATGTTGAACTGCATCATGGCGACAACTTTGCCGAATTCACGTAGGAACCGTCCAAGAACACCGGCCTCGTTCATACGCCTCAGATTGAGTTCGGGATTATTTCCGGACGTCAAAATATTCATGAACAATTTGTTGGCGTTCACATCCTGACGCAATTTGCGGTCAATCAGTTTGAGCGACTTGCGGATCAACTGCATCGCTTGCGGGTGGTATTCCAGACTGTAACGATCCGCCAGATGGAAGATGCGTATCAGATTAACCGGATCGTTTTTGAAAACATCCGCATTGGCGACATTGATGCGTTGATTGTCGATAACAAAATCGTTGATCCCAGCAATTTTCCTGACGCTGCGCGAAAATGGCAATGTCTGGAAAAATTTGGTCAAAGAAGGCGCTTGTTTCAAATCCTGCTCTTCAAGTGCGGAGCAGAAGATACGCGTGAGATCGCCAACGTCTTTTGCGATAAGGAAATAATGCTTCATGAAGCGCTCCACATCCTGCAAGCCGGGATGCGATTGATAGCTCATGCGCGCGGCCAGCTCACGTTGGACATCAAATGAAAGGCGCTCTTCGGCTTTGCCGGTTAAAAAATGCAAATGGCAGCGCACCGCCCATAAAAAATCTTCACACTTAACAAAGAGATTAAACTCCGAGCGCGTGAAGACACCCTTTTTGATCAATTCTTTCCGGCGCAAAACCTGATATTGAAACTTGCCGATCCAGAACAATGTCTGCAGGTCGCGAAGCCCGCCTTTACCGTCTTTGACGTTGGGTTCCACCACATAGCGGGTTTCCCCCATTCTTTTGTGGCGGTCATCACGCTCCTGCAATTTGGCTTGCGTGAACTGTGAACCAATTTTTTGGACCACCTCGCTTTGATAGGCTTCAACAAGTTCTTCAAAAAGATCCCTGTTGCCGGTCAGATAGCGCACTTCAAGTATGGATGTGCAAATTGTCGTATCGGTTTTTGAAAGTTTGATACATTCATCAACCGTGCGTGTGGCATGGCCAACTTTAAGCCCCAAGTCCCACAGCATATAAAGAATATATTCTGCAATCTGTTCGCCGAGCGGCGTTTGCTTGTATGGTAGTATGAAAAGCAAGTCGACATCGGAGCCCGGAGCAAGCGTGCCCCGGCCATATCCGCCAACTGCTGTCAGTGTAAGTTTTTCGGCGTTTGACAGCTTTTCGGCCTGAAAAACATGGGCAAGTGCAAAATTATATGTCGCACAGATGATTTGATCTTGCAGATGGGAAAGACGCGCCGCGCAGCCGCGTCCGAGCCCATCTTCATAGAGCATTTCTTCAGCACGGTCGCGGCCCTGCTGCATAACTTTTTTCAAATGAGCTAAAACTTTGCCACGGACTTCTGTGCTGTTGCCGGAGCCCCCATTGTCGGATGCAAATCCGTCAAGCGCTTTTGCTAAAGCTGCTGGGTTAACAATCTCGTCAAGTTTTAAATCCGTTTTTTTTGCCAACAGGCGCTATCCTTTTTCAGTAGCAATTGATTTGAGCTTATATAGCGCTTCCATGGCTTGCATAGGGGTCATTTCATCCGGTGTCATGCCCTCGAGCGCGGTGTTGAGTGCATTTTTGGATGAATGCTGCTGGGATGATTGGCTTCTGTTCTCGGCAGCGCGCGCAATCTCTGTCGAAAATAAAGGCAAATCATCAATCAAGGTTGCTGCCTTACTTTCGCGTCCCTGTGTCTCCAATTCTTCCAGCACATTCTTGGCACGGCAAACAACGGCGTCAGGCAAGCCTGCAAGTCTTGCCACTTGTACGCCGTAGGAGCGGTCTGCTGCCCCATGAATGACTTCATGCAAGAAGATCACATCACCGTTCCACTCTTTGACCTTTATTGTCACATTCGCGAGGCGGTTATGTCGTTCACTCAGAGCGGTCAATTCATGAAAATGAGTTGCAAAAAGCGTCCGGCACTTATTTTGTTCGTGTAGATATTCAATGGTTGCCCAGGCAATGGACAGCCCATCAAATGTCGCTGTACCACGGCCGATTTCATCCAGAATAACCAGTGAGTTTGGCCCTGCCTGATTGAGGATGGCAGCCGTTTCCACCATCTCGACCATAAAGGTCGAACGCCCGCGCGCCAGATCGTCAGAAGCGCCGACGCGGCTGAACAACCGGTCAACAGCGCCGATATGGGCTGCGCCAGCAGGAACAAAAGAGCCGATTTGCGCCATGATGGCGATAAGTGCGTTCTGGCGCAGAAAGGTCGATTTACCACCCATGTTAGGGCCGGTAAGAACCCAAATCGCGCCGTGCTCATTGTCACCGTCTGCACGGGGCGACAAATCGCAATCATTGGCTACAAAGGGAGCGCTCGCTTGTTTCCGCAAGGCTTGCTCCACAACGGGATGCCTGCCAGCCGTGATGTTGAACGCGCGGCTATCATCTACGATCGGCCGGCAATAGCCTTGTCCGCCTGCAAGCTCGGCAAGAGCGATTGTAACATCCAGCACAGAGGCTGCCTGTGCACAAGCGCGTAAACCATCGGCTTGAGCAACGGCCGTATCGCGCAATTCATCAAAGATACCGATTTCAATTGCCAGCGCCCGACCTGCGGCACTTGCGATTTTGCTTTCAAGGTCGGCAAGCTCGGTTGTGGTAAAACGCATGGCATTTGCAAGGCTCTGGCGGTGTATATATTTGCCTTTAGCGTCATCGGTTTGTGTTAGCGGACCTGCATTGAGGGCCGTAACTTCGATAAAATAACCAAGCACATTATTGTGTTTGATCTTGAGTGATTTAACGCCGGTATCTTCAGCGTATTTTGATTGGAGCTCTGCAATAATACGCCGTGACTGATCGCGGAGCCCGCGCATTTCATCCAACTCAGCGTTATAACCATTGCGAACAAACCCGCCATCGCGTTTAAGCAGCGGCAGTTCTTCGCCAAGTGCACTCTCCAACAATTGGTGAACATCATCCGGAGCCATGGCCAGATTATCGGATGCGGCTTGAATTTCCTGCGGCAGCATCTCGCAGCCCGCCAAAACATCAAAAATTGATCGTGTAACCTTCAATCCGTTTGCAATTGCTGCCAGATCACGCGGGCCCCCGCGGTTAAGAGACAGGCGCGAAATCGCACGGGGCATATCCGGCATGGATTTGAGTAATGCGTGAAGCTTTTGGCCAAGATCGTCCTCACTAAGAAAAAAGCTGACTGCATCAAGACGCTGATTGATCTCACTGCAGTCGGTGAGTGGCGCGCGCAGCCGCTCGGCTAATAATCTGGCACCGCCGCCGGTCACCGTGCGGTCTATTGCTTTGAGAAGCGAGCCGTCACGTGAACCGTTCAAGGTTCTCTCAATCTCAAGATTGAGCCTTGTTGCCGGATCAATAAAGAGCAGGGAATTTTCGCTTTCTCGTTCCGGACGTTGCAGCGAAGGCCGTTCGGCTATCTGCGTTTTTTCAATATAGGCAAGTGCACCCGCCGCCGCTGAAAGTTCAGCGCGCGAAAAATCACCAAAGCTGTCCATTGTTTGGACATCATAAAACTTTGCAAGTTTTTGCGCTGCAGTCGCGCTGTCAAATAACACCGCCGGTTGCAAAGATACTGTCCGGCCAAATTGTTCAAATGCGGATTTCAAAAGTTCGTCATGATAGACGGGCTCGGCGACAACAATTTCTTTCGGGCCGATACGCATTAAGTCAGGTAGCAGCCGCTTTGCATCGGATTCCATCAGTCTGAACTGGCCGGTTGTAATATCGATCCACGCAAGCGCAAGCGCATCGCCGTCCGCTTTTACGCGGCCAACTGCGACGAGGTAGGATGTATCTGTTGGATTCAGTAATTTTTCTTCAGTGATTGTCGCTGGCGTCACAAGGCGTGTCACATCACGCCGAACAACCGACTTCGATCCACGTTTTTTAGCTTCGGCGGGATCTTCCAATTGTTCGCAGACGGCAACGCGGTAACCTTTGCCGATAAGCTTTTGCAAGTAATCATCAGCAGCGTGAACAGGGACGCCGCACATAGGAATGTCCTGATCAAGATGTTTACCGCGTTTGGTCAGTGCAATGCCAAGCGCGGCAGCAGCGATTTCTGCATCGGAAAAGAATAGCTCGTAAAAATCGCCCATGCGGTAAAACAGCAGCGAATCCGGGTTCGCAGCCTTTATTTCAAGGAATTGAGCCATCATAGGGGTGGGCGCGCTGACGGGTTTTGCCGCCTCTGGCGTTGATGTCTTTGTAGATGACGTTGGTGCACTCATGATGACTTGCTGACTGTTCGGTTTAAACGCGCGCAAAAGCGCCGGATATATCCGTTTATGCGTGTTTAAACGTCATCAAAACAGGGCAATTTGATGAAATCCCCTGCAAAGGTTGCAATAGAGCTGGGCTGAGTGGTGATATTATATACTAAGCTGCGAACCGCTCGGCATTTTCACCGTAATAGGCTTTGTACCGGCCGGAAATGTTTTCAATCGGTAACACCACCATAACATCGATCGTGTTGAACTCATGATCAATGACTGCGCCTTCGCCGAATTTTGCGCCAAGGCGAAGATAACCTTTGATCAGAGGCGGCAGGCTGTTCAGAGCCTTTTTCATATTGATTGCCTCTTCAGGCATCAAATCCATTGATACATGTCTGCCCGGTACCGGTGCAATGTGCCATGATGTGTCCGTGCGGGCGTGGTGATGCAAGAAACTCAAGGCCTCTGCATGTGCTGCCGGAACAGTGCCAAAAAAGGAGGCACATCCCAGCATGACATCAATTTTGTATCTTTGTGAATAGGCCCAGATACCCTGCCAAAGCAGCTCGATCGTGCGCTTGGAGCGATATTGGGGCAGAACGCATGAACGGCCAAGCTCCAGAAAGTTGCGGTCCTTGTGGCGTGTCATCAAGCTGGCAATGGCAAACTCACCAGCCGAGTAGTAGCCGCCGGCGGATTGCGCATGTTCTTTGCGCATCAAACGGTAGGTGCCGACAATCTGGTCTTCGCTTGAACCGGCAATTTCAGTGTCGAGAACGACTAAGTGGTCACAGTGATCATCAAACAAATCCTGATCAAGGCCGGATGCCTGACAGGATGGTGACGCATGTGCGCCAAATTCGCGATAAAACACATCATAGCGAATAGATTGCGCTTTCTCGATTTCACCGGCTGATTCGGCCAGCCTGACTTGAAGAGTACTAATTTGACCGAGCAGATTGCCCGTCGCATGTCCTTCAAATATTTGAGCTTTTTGTTCCGGCAAATTGCGTATGATCTGGTTCATATCACGCTTTCAAATTTAATCTTTGAGCGTGGGATATCAATCTTTCACAACAAAATGGTGACAGTTGCAACTAAAGTCAAATTGTGATCACGCAACACTGGTCGTTTTCTCTTCGAGCATAATTATCAAGGCATCAATGTTAAACGGCTTTTCAAGAATACCGGATGCACCGGCAGCCATAATGGCCTCATTTGTCGAAAGCTGATTGTCAGCAGTCACGGCCAAAAGAGCAACGGAGGGCGCATTACGCTCTTCCTCGTTACGTCGAATGGCTTTGATTGCCGTCAGGCCGTCCATGACCGGCATGTGCAGGTCCATCAATACAATGTCATATTCATGTTGTTTGTTAAGCTTTTCAACAGCCTGCGCGCCGTCTGTAACGTGCGTTACGCGGCATGAAGCACGTTCAAGCATATTGGTTGCCAGCAAAGCATTGATCGGATTGTCTTCGGCAACGAGTACGTTGTATTTTTTGTTATTCTCTTTCTGAATAGTCGCAGGCTGGCGATCTTCTGATTTTTCAATCGAGGGAATATCATTGCCCAGAACCCGAAGCGCAGTCGAAGGGCGCACGGGACGTGTCAAAAATCCATGATTGGCAGCTTTAAACGCCGCACCAATTGTGCCGCGTTGTTCAGGCGTGATGAGCGCGATGGCCTGGCAGTCAGGCAAGGCAAATTCAATTTGTTCTAAGGGCGGGGTTTTTGTCAGGCGTTGATCAATGATTATTTTGGACGGGTAGGGCCATTGATATGCAAGCTGATGCATTTCTGAGATGCTGGCACATTGCAAAACATGTGCGCCTGCACGCGAAGCAAGCCCGCTCAGCAAGTCTGCTTCAAACCCTTGTTTCATGCAGACCAGCACTGTTTCATTAATTGTAACGTTCTTTTTGGCTTCTGTGATCGGCGTTGCACGTACGTTCACGTTAAAAATGGAACCTTCACCAACGGCACTGTCGAGTGAAATGTCGCCACCCATAGCAATGGCCATCTTGCGTGCTATTGAGAGGCCAAGACCTGCGCCGTCATGGGTGCGGTTAAAAGTGTTTTCAACCTGTTCGAACGGCATGAAGATATTTGTTTGATGTTCTTCTGCAATGCCCGGCCCTGTATCCTGAACGCGAACGGTCAGATGATTGCCGCAGTACGACACATCAATACGAACACCGCCTTTATCGGTGAATTTGATCGCGTTTCCAATTATATTGAATAAAATCTGGCGAAGACGCCCGGCATCAATATTGATCTTTTCAGGAACTTCCGCGCTTAAATCGTAGCCAAGATCAATATTTTTGTGATGGGCTTTTTCGGCAAGCAGTTCCACGACACCGGCGATAAGAGACGCGATTGTTGTCGGTTCCGCGTTAATTTTATTGGCTGATATTTCCTCGCGTCCGAACTGCAGAAGATCATTAACAAGCAGAAGAAGTGCTTCGCTGGAGCTGATCATCGATTCGGTGTAATTGCGCTGCTCTGCGGTCAGTTGGGTATCGGCAAGTAAGCGCCCCATGCCGGTTATGCCGTTTAATGGCGTACGGATTTCATGGCTGACCATTGCAAGGAAACGAGATTTTGCCGCATCGGCTTCCTCTGCCTGGCGGCGCGCTTCTATGAGTGCAGCTTCTGTTCGCTTGTGCTGCGTTATATCGCGGCCAATAACCCTAATGAATATGTCGCCAGTATCCGGCTCACGCATGGAAAATTGCAGGCGGTCAAACCAAGTTTCAGTGCCGTCCTGCGCTGTCAGTTTTTTGAAGCAGCGCGGAGATTTGCCGCCTTTTAGAAACGCAAACTGCTCACGGTCTTGACCTATGATTGTCTCAGCCGGCTGGTCGACTAAATTTGCAAAAACGGCATTGGCATGAATGATTTTTCCCTCAGTGGTGCAGTCAACGACTGCATCGCCAAGCGCATTCATTTCAACGCTTTCCCACAATTGGTCAGCTTGAGCTTCCAACTCTTTTTTATCGTCAGATATTGCGCGCAGGTCATCCATGCCAGAGGCATATACCTTCTGGGTAATTATGCCGTGAAAACAGTCGTTAAAATTTTAAACGTTTGTACCGCTTTATGCCGCCATATCGACAACGACACGTCCGCGCACTTTGCCCTCCAGAATGCCATGTGCGGTTTCGATAATGTCATCGAAGCCGATTTTAGTCGCGATACTTGCCAGTTTTCCTGCGTCCAGTTCTGTAGAAAGGCGTGTCCATGCTTTTTCACGCAATGCGATTGGGGCCATAACACTGTCTATACCGTGCAGTGATACGCCGCGTAATATGAACGGAGCAACGCTTGCGGGCAGGTCCATGCCTTGCGCCAGTCCGCAAGCGGCAACCGCCCCATAATATTGCGTTTGCGCAAGCACATTGGCAAGCGTGGTAGACCCCACTGAATCAATAGCGCCGGCCCAACGTTCTTTACCAAGCGGCCGCCCCGGTTCTGATAGTTCGGCACGGTCGAGGATTTCTGCTGCGCCGAGACTTTTTAAGAATGCCTCTTCTGATGTTCGCCCCGTTGAAGCGATAACATGGTAACCAAGCTTTGCCAGCAGAGAAATACTGACCGAACCCACGCCGCCGTTTGCGCCAGTTACCAAAATTGGGCCGGTATCTGGTGTAATGCCCGCATTTTCGAGTGCAAGAACACTCAACATGGCCGTATAACCGGCTGTTCCAATTGCCATTGCATCTGTCGGTGTCATACCGTCCGGCAAAGCAATCAACCAATCGCCGTTCACACGCGCTTGTTGCGCATAGGCACCATAATGTGTCTCGCCAACGCCCCAACCGTTCAAAATAACCTTGTCGCCTGCTTTCCATTTCGCATGACTGGAAGAAAGAACCGTTCCGCAAAAATCGACACCGGGAATCATTGGCCAGCGACGCACAACAGGCGACTTGCCTGTTATCGCCAATCCATCCTTGTAGTTGACGGTCGTTGCCTCGACACGCACTACCACATCACCATCCATAAGATCGTCTACTGTTATATCCTCAATTGTGACGCTCTGTTTTTTGTCTTCGTCACGCGACACCATGATGGCTTTAAAAGTATCAGGCATATTTGTCTCCCGTTTGAATAGAAACGTGCTTCTACTCAGGATTCTTGTCAATCGCTTTGGTTTTACGCCAAGTGATCAATTCGTCTAAAATAACAAGGCCCGCACCAATGCTTATGGCGACATCAGCGACATTGAATACAGCGAACGACCAGTTTTCTAGATGGAACAGGAACATGTCCACGACATAACCGTTAAAAGCGCGGTCAATGATATTGCCGATCGCGCCACCTATGATCAGACCAAATGCAAGATGTGATAGCCAGCGATCTGGCGGAGTGGAGCGCCAGAGCCAGAGAACAAAACAGACCACGGCGAGCGCAATGATAATCAGTGGCCACGGCCCAAGGCCGCGCAGCATTGAAAATGCGATACCTTCGTTGTGCGTACGAAAGAGCGAAAAAAAAGACAGCAATTCGTTTTGCTGCTGATACGCCATTTGGGTTTCCACCCAATATTTTGTTGCCTGATCAACCAGCACAACCAAGAGTACAATGACAAAGCCGCTCACAGATTTTCTCATATCCGGTTTCCCCGCTTCTCAAGTGAAAGGGCATGACGGCGCACTTCGTAAAGGCAAACACCAGTAGCAATCGCAAGATTCAGACTATCTGCACGCCCGACCTGCGGAATACGAATAAGCTGCTCGCACACTTTAACAAGCGGGGCTGGCATGCCGGACTGTTCATTGCCCATAATCAATAATATCGGACGGCCGGAATATTGCGGCGTGCGGTAATCGACAGAACCGGCAAGATGTGTGCCGACAACAAGCCCGTTCCACTCTTTTGCAAAAGTAATAAATTCTGATTCGCTTAAATGAGCGACCGGTATTGCGAAAATGGAGCCCATCGTTGCGCGAACAGTTTCTGTGGCAAAGGGATCAGTGGTATCGCCAACCAGAATTATGCCTTTTGCCCCTGCTGCATCTGCCGTGCGCATGATCGTTCCCAGATTTCCCGGGTCGCGAATACGGTCGAGTGCAATCCACACATCTTCTGCTTCTGGCTTTATTTTAGCGGCATCAAGCAACTGACGTTCAAAAATACCGACAACCATTTGTGGATTGTCACGGCGTGTTATGCTGCCCAGCACTTTTTCAGGCACAATGAGAACGTCGGAACCATTGGCCGCTGCGCGGGCTGCGAGATTTTTGACATTATCATTGTCGCGGTGTGAAGCGGCAAAAAGAAGCGTTTTTAATGTCCAGCCACCGTCAATGGCATCAATGATTAGCTTCATGCCCTCCGCGATGAAAGAATTGGTTTCTTCGCGGTGGCGTTTTTTTTCTAAAAACCGGATATCTTTGATGATCGGGTTGGAAACGCTTGTAATCTCTTTGATGCGCCCGCTTTTTTTATGTTCGTCACGCATTGGCACTCTCCGGTAACCAGCGTGAGAACATAGAGGTGGAAAGTGCGCGCCCGCGCAGTTTCTCGCGAATAATCAATTCTCCTGATTCGACACATCCGCGTGTCTTGTAACCGGTAAAACTGTCCATCATCGCTTCGTGCATCGCAAAAAATGACGCGCGTATGGCATAGGCTGTCAAGACCAGCATGACAGGATCATCACTTAACAGATCGCGGCAGCCATCCAGCATGTCAGGTAAATGATCAAACAGCTGCCACACTTCCCCGTTCGGACCGCGTCCATAGGCGGGAGGATCAAGCAATATGATGTCATATGTATTGCCGCGGCGTATTTCACGCTGCACGAATTTCATCGCGTCTTCGCAAATCCACCGGACCGGCATTTCATCAAGACCGGCAAAGCTTTGGTTTTCACGGGCCCAGCCGATAGCCTTTTTGGAGGCGTCGACATGGGTAACGTGAGCGCCGGCATCTGCGGCAACCAGTGAAGCGACGCCGGTGTAGCCAAACAGATTAAGAACACGCAATTGTCTGTCGGAACTCTTTAGGGCTTCCCGTATGGCGCGCCAATGAGCAGCCTGCTCAGGGAAAACTCCGACATGGCGAAAAGAAGTGAAGCGCCCCATATAACCGACACCGTCAAACGCCATCGGCCATGTTTCGCCGAATTGTGCACCCGGAAATCGCCAGCGGCCCACGCCTTCTTCATCTGTGTCACCGGTGAAGATTGCATTGGCGCTATCCCACAGGGCATCATCCTGGCTTCGCCCCCATATAGCCTGTTGTTCAGGCCGGATTATTTTTATGTCGCCATACTGCTCAAGCTTCAGACCGTCGCCGGTATCCAGCAAAGCGTAATTTTGATCGGCTAGTGTTTCAAGGATAACCGGAAGCTTTTCTGAAGGCCGATGTGCAGTTTTACGCGGGCGGACAACAGGGGCGCGGTTTTCGACTTGGTTGCTGTTCTTGGACGGTGTCGCAGGTTTTGCGGCGTGTTTGGGCTTTGGACGAAAACCGGTGTCCTGACCTGCGTTTTCAGCTCTTTGGTTCAAACCGCGCTGCGATTTATTCTTTTTGTTTTTTGCTCGCTGTGGACGCACATTGAATTCCAATTTGACAGGCTGAATGGATAATGAGCAGCCTCTTTTGCTCATATGGGATTATAGCATAAAGCCAAAAATGAGAGCACTAAGGCTGGATTTTAATTATTGTTCAGCGCCAGAGTGGATGAGGCCTTTTTCTTCTCGCCAACGCCAGCTTCTTTCATTTCATAGCGCAGATGCTGGACTTCTTTTTTATAGGCACGTTCTTTCTTGCGGTGCTTGCTTTGTGCAAACCAGCTTCCAATACCGCCAACCAAAACACCAAGAGCACCGGCAGCGTAAAGCCATAAGAAAAATGGTGCGTCAAAGCTCAAAGCCCCGTTCGACGGATTGAAAACGTCGAGATTGAGCGAGACCGATTGCCGGTTTGCGACCGTTAAAGCAATCAGCACGATTGCGAGCGGAATTAAAATAAGCACAAAAATAATTTTGCGGAGCATGTCAGTTTCCCAGGAAGCTTAAAAGCTGCCTTATTTGTTTAAGCGTTCACGAAGCTCTTTACCGGTCTTGAAAAACGGGACCCATTTTTCTTCAACTTGCACTGTTTCGCCTGTGCGCGGGTTGCGGCCTTCACGAGGAGGGCGGTTTTTGATTGAAAAAGCACCGAAACCACGAAGTTCAACCCGGTTTCCTGAAGCAAGTGTTTCTGTAATCTCATCGAGGATCGCATTTACAATATTCTCGACATCTCTTTGATATAAATGCGGATTCCGATCTGCAATTATCTGCACAAGCTCAGACTTTATCATAACGTCCCCATGTACTTTCATTCAGCTGTTTATTCATTTTGGTCAGCGCTTTGAACGTGCCAAATCGAAAGCAGACCGTCAAGCATAAGACGTCTCTCAAATTGCTCGGCAATGGGCTGAGATAGGCTTTCAAGCCCGATTTGTTTCATAATCCATGTCACGGCTGCTCCCGGTATTAGAAAATTGCTACGCTCAGGCTTCTTTTTCCAAAGTTTCGTATCCAGCTCTTCATCAAGTCCTTGTTCTGTAAGCCAGTTGCGGGCGACATCCTCTCCGCCCAATTGGTCAACGAGGCCATTTTCAAGGGCTTGGCGGCCGGTAAACACGGAACCGTCTGCAAGCTGTGCTGTTTCTTGCGGATCAAAACCGCGGCGTTCGGTGACTATACCTTTAAACCAGTCGTAGCTGTCCAATATCATCCGCTCTATCATCGCTTCTGCCTCCGGCGGCGTATTCCCGTAAAAATTGGGCTCCGCTTTCAGTGGTGATGACTTGATAGAGCGCATGTCCACGCCAAGATTGTCTAAAAGGCCTTCAAAATTAGGATATTGGAAAATCACACCAATCGAGCCGACGATTGATGATTTGCGTGCCACAATCTGGTCTGTGGCTGAGGCAATCATATAGCCTGCCGAGGCTGCTAAAGTGCCAACTTGTGCGACAACGGGCTTTTTTTCTGCGATTTTGCGGACCGCTTCAAATATGGCTTCACCGCCCACTGTTGTGCCACCGGGTGAATCAATCGATAGGATAACGCCTTTAACGAAGTCATTTTCCTCAATATCCTCTAGACGCTCAAGCAAATCTTCATCTTCAAATATTGTGCCGTTTATTTTCACTTTTGCGATGTGATTGTATGTAAAACCGCCGGTTTCGTCATTGTTTGTGAAATAGGTGGCTGCCCAAACAACGCCGAGAACCGCAATCAAAATAGCGACAATCCGCCAGAAAGTTACTTTGCGGCGTAGACGTTGACGGTCGATAATATCATCTGCTTGCAATGCTCAATCCTTGTCGCTGGCATATCGGGCGTTTTGATTGTACGGTTTAAGCCAACGCCTGGATAGTTTTCAAGCATCAGCTAATATAGACCTATCATCACTTTTCCAGTAAAATCGGAACGATCCCAATAAAACCACATTAACAGTGTATCTGTTTATCACTTCGCTAACCACAATCGGTAATTTAAAGCATTATGTCCAATGTCGTAGCCAAAACAGCTTCAAACGACGCTTTTGAGCGGGCCCGCAGGCATTCCGCCAAAGTCAGACTATACAAAAGAATTTTACCGCTTATTGCGCTTATCGGCGTTGTAATTGTGGGCGGCGTATTATTTGTTTCCCGTATTGTGCCCGATGGATCGGTTGATCTGGCATCAAGTACCATCAGCGATGGCAAGCTTGTTATGGCAAGCCCAAAACTTAACGGTGTGACCAAAGATAAGCGTCCGTATCGTGTTACCGCTTCTCGCGCCATTCAGGATCTCTCGGGTGAAACCGCCATGCAGCTTGAAAAGCTGGTCGCAAAAGTTGAGCTGAGCAATGGCGCAGAAGCCGAACTTAACGCGCCGACAGGCAGTTTTGATGATCAGGATAGCATCTTGTCGCTCGGCGAGCAGTCCATACTGACAACATCTGACGGTATGCGGGCCGTATTAGGACGCGCCGATATTGATCTGGCGTCTGGAAATGTGGCTGCTAAGGACAAAATAACAATCACTCAAAAACAGACAACAATCTACTCTGACAGTATGGATATCCATGATGGCGGCAAGCACATCGTCTTTTCAGACAATGTCACTCTTGTTCTACAGCCAGGTGTAGTGTCTAAGGTCAATCAGGATATTGCTAACGCCGAAGATGATGCATCCCCTATTGTTGATACGAATTAAAGTTACAGGTCTAAATTTTAGATGACGCATATTTTAAAAGCTATTGTTACCGCTTCTTTTGCCGTCTTGCTCCCTTTGGCTGCTTTAGCGCAACAAGGTTCAGGTTTGGCGCTTTCCTCGGGCAAGCCGGTTCAGATTGATGGCGACAAGCTGGAAATTTTTGAAAATGACGGCAAGGCAATTTTCACCGGTGCAGTGAGTGTTGTGCAGGATGATACGATTCTTCGCACATCAAAACTGACAATCTTCTATGCCAAAGGCGGTGAAGGTTCGATTGCAACCGGTGCAGCCGACATTGACCGTTTACTGGCGACTGGCGGTGTGAACATTCAAAGCGGTAAGCAGGTTGCAACAGGTGAAACCGGAACATACGACATGAAAACGGAAGTTTTTGTGCTGTCCGGCAAGCGCGTTACACTGTCTGAAGACGGCAATGTTGCAACTGGATGTAAACTGACGGTCACCCAGACAAGCGGGCGTGCTAAATTGGAAGGGTGCGGCAACACATCACGTCCGACCGTTCTCATACAGCCTAAAAACAAGAACTAAGAGCGCTTGTTTTGGCTGTATTTTCCGGCAAAAAAACACCTGTAGCCGATATCTCTGTTGACGATTTGGGGCTTTCAAATCCCGAAAAGCTCGACGGGACGCTCATCGCGCGCGGCTTAAGTAAATCTTACCGCGGACGCCGCGTGGTCAATAGTGCCGGCATGGCAGTGCGCCGGGGTGAGGCTGTTGGGTTGCTTGGTCCAAATGGTGCGGGCAAGACGACCTGTTTTTATATGGTGACAGGCCTAGTGCCGGTTGACGCTGGTCGCATCCTTATTGACGGCAATGATGTAACGATGATGCCGATGTATCAGCGCGCACGGCTGGGAATTGGATATTTACCGCAGGAAGCATCTATTTTTCGCGGGTTAAGTGTCGAGAAAAATATCATGGCGGTGCTTGAGGTTGTCGAAAAGAGCAGCAAGGAGCGCAACCGGAAGCTCGATCAGCTGCTTGAAGAATTTTCGATAAGCCATTTAAGAAAAGCACCTTCAATTGCTCTTTCCGGCGGTGAGCGTAGACGATGCGAAATTGCGCGCGCGCTGGCCTCCGATCCGCAATTTATGCTGTTGGATGAGCCGTTTGCAGGCGTGGACCCGATCGCAGTTTCCGATATTCAGCAGCTTGTTCGACACCTGACCAAACGTGGTTTGGGCGTGCTGATTACAGACCATAATGTGCGTGAAACGCTAGGACTGATTGATCGTGCCTATATCATTCATGCAGGACGCGTGCTGACACACGGAACGCCGGCCGAAATCATTGCGAACAAAGATGTTCGCCGCTTTTATCTTGGCGATGAATTTAGACTTTAGATAATTTTCTTTTCTGCTGTTGCATTCGATTGCATCAAGATGGACTCGCTTAACTATTCTCCTCTAAAGTGCGTTAAGCAAATTTCAGGCCAATTCAGGAAAGGGCAATATTTGTATGGCTTTGAATGCAAGACTCAATTTGCGTCAAACGCAGTCATTGAAGATGACGCCACAATTGTTGCAGTCCATCAAGCTGTTGCAATTTACGCAGGTTGAGCTTGAACAATTTATAGAAAGCCAGATTGAGAGCAATCCGCTTCTTAAACAAACCAGCCGTGAGGATGAAGCGTATGCGGACCGTGACGCGGGCTTTGGCAGTATCCAAGACCGCACATCCAATGAACGCAATACCGATTGGGATAATAGCGAACTTGAAGTGAGCGCCGCAGCCATTTCCGATAAGCTGGATAGCTCGCTGGAAAACATATTCCCTGATGATCCGGGCAATGGTGATGGCGCGATGCCTGATCAATTGAAGCAGGCAGGCAGTGCCTCCGGCGCAGCGCCGGGGCTGCCGTCATCAAGAAATACCGATGATGAATATACTCTGGAAAATATAGCCCAGTCACAGCTAAGTCTGCGCGAAGTGATTGAGCAGCAAACACCGTTCATTTTTAAAACTGTTTCTGACCATGCGATTGCGCGTGAGTTGACAGATGCCCTTGATGAACGGGGTTATATTGAGCTGGATTTACCGGCCATCTGCGAACGGCTCAATTGTGAGGAAGAAGATGTTCTGGCTGTGCTTGAGCGTTTGCAAAGCTGTGATCCGGCGGGTGTTTTTGCCCGTAATTTGTCCGAATGCCTTCGGTTGCAGTGTGAACGCAATCACCGGCTTGATCCGGCGATGAACGCGCTTCTTGATAATCTTGAATTGCTGGCAAAGCGGGATTTTAAAGCACTGGGGCAAATATGCGGCGTTGATGATAGCGACCTTCTGGATATGCTGGGCGAAATCAAGCGTCTTGATCCACGGCCCGGGCTAAGGTTCGAGGCCAGTAGTACGCAAGCCATTGTCCATGATGTGGAAGTGTCTCAAACACCGGATAAAAGCTGGCGGATTGAGCTTAATTCTGATGCATTGCCGAAAGTCATTGTCGACCGTCAATATTTTAATGAGGTGTCAGGTTCCAAGCTTAAAAAGGAGGAAAAATCCTTTATTGCCGACTGTATGGCAAGCGCCACATGGCTCGAGCGCAGTCTGGACCAGCGCGCGATTACTATTTTGAAGGTAACGACCGAAATTGTGAAACAACAGGATGGTTTCTTTCTCCATGGTGTCTCAAGTCTGAAGCCGATGACCATGAAAATGGTTGCCGATGCGATAGATATGCATGAATCGACCGTTAGCCGCGTTGCTTCCAACAAATATATGATGACCCCAAGGGGTTTATTCGAACTTCGGTATTTTTTCACCGTTGCTATTTCCGGCACTGCCGGCGGAGCCGAAGATCATTCCTCTGAATCGGTGCGCCAGCGGATACGTGATTTGATAAAAGAAGAGACGGTGCAAAAGGTACTGTCCGACGATGCTTTGGTGGATATTTTACGTGCAGAAGGCATTGAGATTGCACGTCGGACGGTCGCTAAATACCGTGAGGCGATGAATATCGCCTCATCTGTTCAGCGCCGTCGTGAAAAAAGGGCGCAGCAGGCGTCAGAACAAAAACACCATTAAGCACTCATTATTTGTGAAATAATTTTTATGGTTTTGCTCTTCACAGAAGCGCGAAACTGGCACAAGCTGTTATTATTGGGTGGCGTCTTAGCGACTCAGAATAATAACTAAAGAACGAGGTAAATCATGAGCTTACGTATTTCTGGAAAACACATGGAAATCGGCGATGCATTCAAAATTCGCATTGAAGATCGCATTGAAGACGCGCTTACGAAATACTTCGACAAAGGCGCGCAGGGGCATGTGACAGTGGAAAAATCGGGGAACCGGTTTAAAGCAGATTGCGTTATGCATCTTGATACGGGCGCGATGTTGCAGGCGAGCGGCGAGGGACAAGACCCTGACGGAAGCTTTGATGCAGCCGCGGAACGCCTAGAAAAACGCTTGCGTCGCTACAAGCGTCGCCTGAAGAACCATCACACGCAAGAGGCTGCAAGTCGGACTGAAAATTACGCATACAAAGTGCTGGAAGCACTGCCGGAAGATGATGAAGAAGAACTGCCGGAAGATTATGCACCGGCAATTATTGCTGAAACGAAGATGCAATTAGCGACTTTGCCTGTGGCTTCTGCCGTTTTGCAACTGGACCTTCAGGACAACCCGGTCTATGTGTTCCGAAACGCGGGCAGTGGTGACGTAAATCTTGTTTATCGTCGTCCGGATGGAAACATCGGTTGGATTGACCCCGGCGCAATGAAGTGACGCCAAAGCCAGCCGTCAAGCGTGCCTTAGGGCGGGGCGCTGACAAACAATAGGGTAAGTGACATGGATCTTGGCGAATTCCTCGGCAAGGACGCGGTTGTTATCGACTTGAAAGCAAGCTCTAAAAAACAGCTTCTTCAAGCAATGTCTGAGCGGGCGGCAGAACTGACAAATCTGTCGGCCCGTGAAATATTTGACACGATTTTGCAACGTGAGAAGCTGGGCTCAACAGGTGTGGGGAACGGAATTGCGATTCCACACGGGAAATTTAACAATTTCGACAAGATATTTGGTGTCTTTGCCAGACTTGAAACACCAGTTGCCTTTGATTCACTTGATGAAAAGGACGTCGATATCGCTTTTCTGCTTCTGGCGCCTGAAAGCGCTGGCGCGGATCATCTGAAAGCACTTTCCCGTATCGCGCGTGTCTTGCGTGATACTGAGCGCCTGGCGGCGCTTAGGTCTGCATCAAGCGAGGATGCAATTTATAGTCTGCTGACCAAATCTGCCCAATCCAACGCAGCCTAATTTTATGGAAGTATCTTAAGCGGCTCTGATATATCAGGGCCGCTTTTAATTGATGACTGTTTAGCGGATACGCTCTTGCGTTTGCGCATCAAACAGGAAAGCGCGCGCCGGATCGAATGATGCGGTGGTGGCTTTCCCGTGCACAACAGAATGTCCTTCAGGCAGCTGAATTGTTAAAGGATCGGCCGTGTCTGCGCCGGAATAGGCAAATGATGCGCCGCCCAAATCCTCAATCACGTCAATTTTTACATCAAGTTGAGCGCTGCCATCCGCGGTAAAGTGCTCCGGACGAATGCCCAATGTAACCTTGTGTCCTTTTTCCAGTTTCGTCGACGTAGGAACCTTGGCTTTCGCGCCGTTAAAGCCATCAATTTCGACGGTCGCCTTACCGGCAGCATAGGCAGTAATTGTGCCGCTTAAATGATTCATTTTTGGGGAGCCGATAAAGCCGCTGACGAACTGGTTGTCGGGATCATTGTATAGATCGAGGGGAGAGCCGAACTGTTCGACACGCCCTGCGCGCAGAACAACGATTTTGTCGGCCAGTGTCATCGCCTCAACCTGGTCATGGGTAACGTAAATCATCGTGGCGCCAAGATCATTATGAAGCTTTGCGATCTCAAGGCGCATTTGTACGCGAAGTTCTGCATCGAGATTTGAAAGCGGTTCGTCAAACAAAAAGACTTTCGGCTCGCGTACAATTGACCGGCCAATCGCGACACGCTGGCGTTGTCCGCCGGACAGCTGTTTCGGTTTGCGGTCAAGAAGGGCATCCAGCTTCAAAATTTCGGCTGCTTTTTTCACGCGCTCGTCCACAAATTTAGCGTCGTGACCGATCATTTTAAGCCCGAAACCCATATTTTCCCGCACTGTCATATGCGGATATAGCGCGTAAGACTGAAATACCATCGCAACACCGCGTTCGGCAGGCTCCACATAGGTAACATCTTGCTCGCCAATGGAAATCTTGCCCGAGGTTGCTTCTTCAAGTCCCGCTATCAAACGCAAAAGCGTGGATTTTCCGCATCCCGACGGCCCGACAAATACAACAAATTCGCCTGACTTAATGTCCAGATCAACGCCGTGAATGACGTCGACGGGGCCAAACGATTTCTTTAATTTGTTCAGTACAACATTGGTCATTAATGATCCTCCAGTCACGCGCTGTTCAAGCGCGTGGTCCCATTTTTATTGGTAATTCTTCCATGATGGCTTTTGCGGCATTACGCACATCTGCAGCCCATGCTTCTAATTTTTCGACGGGCACCCGATAGCAGGGAGCCGTGACAGATAATCCGCCAACAACACTGCGGTCTTCGGTAAATACCGGCGCTGCTATGCAATGAATTCCCGGTTCGTGCTCTTCCCGGTCATATGCGTTTCCGCTAGCACGAATCTCGTCAATCTCTGAAAGGACGGCTTGCGGGCTTGTCAGTGTTGTAGACGTAAACTGATTGAAATTTACATCGGATAGACGCGCTATTATTTCTGCATTGGGCAGAGCTGAAAGACCAGCTTTGCCAACTCCCGTACAATAACAGGGGGATGAGTTGCCAACCTGGCTATGCATCCGTACTGCTTGCCGTGACTCAACTTTATCAAGGTAGATAACTTCGGCGCCCTTCAAAATGCCAAGGTGAATGGTTTCACCTGTAAGCTCGTGCAATGCTTTGAGGTGAGGCTCGGCGATTTCGCGAAAACCGTTGCTGCTCCAAGCGCGTGCAGCGAATTTCAAAAACCTGAACCCTAATGAATATGATTGATCCGCATTGATCTCCAGAAGACCTTCTTCAAGAAGATTCGAAACTTGGCGGTGCAGGGTTCCGCGCGGCTGATCAATGCAGTTTGTAAGGTCGCGGAACCGCATTGGCGTGTCCGATACTGCAATTGCTTCCAATACAGCAACAGCCTTGCCGAGTGTTCCGGTGTCATGATCGATTTTCGTACTGGCCATTCGTTCCCTCATACCCGATGCGGCATTGTCTGGCCGTATCGAACTCTTGACATCATGGCAGGTATATTCCAATAATTCAACATAGTCAAATGATGTTCCATTATTTGGAACATAGTTGATTGGGAAATGTGTTTCGCTTTTTAGGTTGGGCGAAGCTTAGGGTCGGGGCCGAAAGGCCTGAATTAAATGCGTGGTGGTCACGCTCTATATTCTTTTGGGAGGAAGTTTGAGATGAAATCTCTTTTAAAGTCCACAATCATAGCAGCCGCCGCTGCGGCTTTGATGACGGGAACGGCGTCTGCAGGTGATCTGGTCATTAACTTTGATGATCCGAATCCGGCGCCAAAAGCCGGTTTCGAGGCAGCGGTAGAAGCTTTTAAGAAGGCAAATCCGGACGTTAATGTTACCGTCAACATCAATGACCGCGAAGCGCACAAGACTGCAATTCGTAACTTTCTATCTGCTGACGCGCCGGACGTAACTGCCTGGTATCCAGGTAACCGTATGGCGCCGTTTGTGGATGCTGGACAGTTTGAAGATATTTCAGATCTTTGGGCGTCTGATCCTAATCTTTCAACGTCGTTCGAGGCCATCAAGCCGACAATGACACGTGACGGTAAGCAGTGGGGCGTTCCTTATTCGTACTATCAGTGGGGCATTTACTACCGCAAAGACATTTTTGACGATAACAATGTGTCTGTGCCTGCAACATGGGATGAGCTGCTGACAGCATGTGATACGCTGAAAGAAGCTGGCGTTACGCCATTTACAATCGGCACCAAGTTTCTTTGGACTGCGGCGGGTGTATTCGACTATTTGAACCTGCGTACAAACGGTTATGAAGTTCACAATGATCTGACTGCCGGCAAAGTGAAATACACGGATCCGCGCATTAAAGAAACATTCGCAAACTGGCAGACAATGTTGGAGCGCTGCTCATTTGTTGACAATCACGCCACTATGTCATGGCAGGATGCTGTCGCCCCATTCGCAAAAGGTGAGGCTGCAATGTATGTGATGGGTAACTTTGCGGTTGCCGCATTTAAGGATGCCGGTCTGACAGAAGACCAGATCGATTACTTCCAGTTCCCTGAAATCACGCCGGGTTTGGCACGCGCCGAAGAAGCACCGGCTGATGCTTTGTTCATTCCTTCGAATGCAAAGAATAAGGAAGATGCGAAGAAATTCCTGTCCTTTATAGCGCAGCCGGAAATTCAGGCCGAGTGGAACAAGACAATCGGTCAGTTGCCGCCGAACTCAAAATCTGAGATTGCCGATGACAAGTTCATCCAGAAGGGCTTTGAAACAGTGTCAACGGCATCCGGACTTGCACAGTTCTATGACCGTGATGCACCTGCCGAAATGGCAAAAGCTGGCATGGAAGGCTTTCAGGAGTTCATGGTGAAACCTGATCGTTTGGACGCTATTCTTGAACGTCTCGATAAGATTCAGGCGCGCGTTTACGAATAATCGCATTTGACAAGTCACGGCGGGCTTCGTTTTCAAAGCCCGCCCTTCCTGCCAAGCAAGACAAAGTGTGCATTGATTTGAAATGCGTCAAATTGTTTGGCTGAAAGAGCAGATCGTGTGGGAGAGTTTCAATGTCTACTGTCGAGAGCACAGACAATGCGGATATCGTTGCCGCAGTAGATAATCGTAGCTGGTTCAGAAAAAACCGCCTAGCTATTGCTCCTTGGTTGTTTTTAGCACCCGCCATCATCTTTTTTCTCATCTATGTGATTTTACCAATCTTCCAGTCAATCTGGATTTCATTTTATGAATGGGACGGTCTGGGTGAAGCAACATGGCTTGGTCTTGGCAATTATATCGAGCTGCTGGACGACGACCGTTTTTATACCTCCTTATGGAATAACCTTTTATGGCTGTTCCTGTTTCTGCTGGCGGTGCCTGCCGGTTTGTTCATCGCTTTATTTTTAAATCAGACCGTCTTTGGTATGCGGCTATATAAATCGCTATTTTTCTTCCCTTTTGTTATATCTCAAGTTGTCGTCGGCCTGATTTTCACATGGTTCTACAATCCGAATTTCGGCATTGTTGCTGAAATCTGGGGTTGGTTTGACGCTTCGCCACCCTCAATTTTGGGTGATGAGCGATATGTGACTTACGGCATTATTTTCGCCGGTCTCTGGCCGCAAATAGCCTATTGCATGATCCTGTATTTAACGGGTCTGAATAATGTTTCACCCGATCAGGTTGAAGCAGGCAGGCTCGACGGGGCCAAGGGCTGGAAAATGCTCTGGTATGTAATCCTACCGCAATTGTGGCCTGCGACTTTTCTTGCAATAGTCGTAACGGTGATCGGCGCATTGCGCTCCTTTGACATGATCGCAATCATGACACAGGGCGGCCCCTACGGTTCATCGAATGTTTTATCCTACTTCATGTACGAGCAGGCTCTGTCCGAATATGGGTTCCGCATGGGCTATGGTTCGGCAATCGCCGTCGTGCTGTTCCTGATCATGCTAGTGTTTATCAGCTATTTTCTCTGGTCAATGTATCAGGAAGAAAAGGGAGGTCATTGAGATGTTTCCCCGTCCTATCGAAAAATCTTCTGTCGGTGTTCAAACCGCCTATAAGATTTTCCTGCCGATTGCATTGTTTATATGGTTGTTACCGCTTCTGGCTATTTTTATGACATCCGTGCGCTCTGCTGCGGATATAAATTCGGGTAATGTTTTTGGCTGGCCGACAGACTTTCAAATCATTGAAAATTATACAGCTGTTTTCACACAATCAGACGCGGTCACATATTTTCTAAATTCGATAAAAATCACATTGCCGACGGTTGCGATCTCCGTAGCGCTGGCATGTCTGGCCGGATATGCATTGGCGATTTACCGTTTTAGAGCGGCATTACCGTTGTTTTTTGTATTTATTGCCGGAAACTTTGTGCCGTTTCAAATTCTGATGGTGCCGGTTCGCCAGTTGTCCGTGGAGACAGGGCTATACAACACAGTCACAGGACTGGTTCTTTTCCATGCTGCTTTCCAAACCGGATTTTGTACGCTGTTCATGCGCAATTTTATCAAGGCATTGCCGATGGAACTGATCGAATCCGCGCGTATTGATGGCGTTGGTGAATTCAGAATATTCTGGCACCTTGTCTTACCGCTTGTCCGACCTGCGATTGCTGCATTGTCTGTGCTCATTTTTACGTTCATCTGGAATGATTTCTTCTGGGCGACGGTGTTGACCAATGGCGAGGCTTCCAAGCCAATTACGGCGGGCGTTCGCGCGCTGAATGGTCAATTTGTCAGCCAGTGGCATCTGGTGTCGGCAGCCTCGCTTCTTGCTGCGGTGCCACCGGTGCTCATGTTCTTCCTGATGCAGAAACACTTTATCGCCGGTCTCACACTTGGCGCGACAAAAGGCTAACCAAATTGTCTAACTACGAGAATACATTGCGGCTCGACGGTTGGTCTACGACACTCGTCTTTGCTTGGAATGACGGTATTCCAGTGGTCATTTACCACGGTGAAAAGCTGCAGTCTGATATTGACCTTGATGTGTTGACGGATATCCATGCGCGACCCGTCACACATGGGTCGCTGGACGATAATTCTCCGATAAGCCTTCATCCCGAATTAGGGCGCGGTTTTCTGGGCCATCCGGGCCTTATAGGACATCGGGTCAAAAGTGATCAGCCTGGCTGGGCAGGACAGTTCATCTTTTCACGGCGTATTGACCGGCCGCACGGTGTGACATTTGGCATGGTTGATGCTGCACGTGGCATGGAAATGGAGATCAGTTGCGATCTTGATCCGGAAACCGATGTTGCGGTTTTTGCGGCAGAACTGTTCAACGTGGGTGATGCTCCGATTTCAGTCGACTGGCTGTCTGCACCGGTTGTGGTGCCTGCACAGCAATATTCACAGCATCTGTCCTTTCATGGCCGGTGGTGTGCAGAATTCCAGATCGAGCGCCAGCCGATACCAATGGGGCTGACCAAACGCGAAAACAGACGCGGCCGGACATCGCATGAAGCATTTCCCGGGCTTATACTTCTGAATGCGAAAACCGATGATGAGTCAGGTCCGTGCTTGGGTATGCATCTGGGCTGGAGCGGTAATCACCGAATTGTCCTTGAGCGCCTTTCCACGGGCGATGTTCAGGTGCAAATGGGTGCATTGCTGTTTTCCGGCGAAGGCATGATTGAACCAAAGCAATCAATGAAAACACCGGACATTTTTGTTGCCCATTCATCGAACGGCCTCAACGCGCTTAGTCAAAAATTCCACCATCATGTTCGCAAGAATATTCTCAAATTTCCGGTAGCGGACAAGCCAAGACCGGTGACGGTCAATACGTGGGAAGCGCTCTATTTCGATCACCGGCATGACCGTCTTTGCGCTTTGGTTGATGCCGCTGCCGATATTGGTGCGGAGCGCTTTGTACTTGATGACGGATGGTTTCGTGGCCGAAATGACGACACCTCAAGCCTGGGTGATTGGTATCCCGATGAAACCAAATACCCGGCTGGTCTTGGACCGTTGGCTGAATATGTTCAATCCAAGGGACTGGAATTCGGGCTCTGGATTGAACCGGAGATGATCAATGAGAATTCCGACCTGTTTCGAAAACATCCCGATTGGGTTCTGGGCTTAAGCGCCTATCCCAACATAACAGGCCGCAACCAATTGGTGCTTGATATCGCTAACCCGTTGGTGAGTGATTATATTTTTGAGACAATCGCGCCATTGATTGAAAATCACGGAATAAAATATCTGAAATGGGATATGAACCGTGATCTGGTGCTGCCGGGGGATCAGTCGGGACGCGCCAATGTTTATAATCAGACCGGGGCACTTTATGCGCTTATGGACCGGTTCCTCGAAACTTTTCCGGAATTGGAAATTGAAAGCTGTGCTTCGGGCGGTGGCCGTGTTGATTATGGAGTGTTGGCCCATACTCATCGATTTTGGACATCTGATTCAAACGATTCTGTTGAACGCGCGCGTATTCAAACCGGTTTTTCCCATTTCTTTCCTCCCGAGGTAATGGGCGCGCATGTCGGCCCTGCCTGGAGCCATACTTCAGGGCGCGGACTTCACGCAGGTTTTCGCGCGCTTGTTGCCAGCTATGGACATATGGGCATTGAGGCTGATCTGACAAAAATGTCGGAGGATGAGCGCCAAATTATGCGTGATGCAGTGGCGCGCCATAAACAGGACCGGAAGATATGGCATACGGGTAAGTTTTACCGCGTGCGAACTGTAGATGACGGTTTGATCGGTGCCTTGGCGGTATCAAAAGAACAGGATCAGGCGCGTATGGTTTTGATGCAGCTTGAACGGCCTCGCTCAACAATTCCCCCGCGCATATATGTGCCGGGCCTCAATGAGAAGGCTGCATATAAAGTGCGTGTCCAAATGCTGACCGAGCAGGTTAAAAAAGCCAATCGCTCATTTGCTAACCCTATTTTTAATGATGGTTTTGAGCTGACAGGCGCTGCATTGGCTGTTGTCGGCTTGGGTTTGCCGTCACTTTATGCTCAGACCGGGCTGGCAATATCAATAGAGCAGGTTGGAGAGTAAAATGACACAATTTCCTATTTTCCCGGATTTGAAAGACGCTTCAGTTCTCATCACAGGCGGCGGTTCCGGTATAGGTGCAGCTTTGACTGAAGGTTTTGTCGCGCAAGGGGCAAAAGTGTCATTCATTGATATTGCGGATAAGGCAAGCAGCAAACTGTGTGCCAGTCTTGAAGAGAAATACGGCATATCACCGCTTTACATCAAAGCTGACCTCGCTGACGAGGCAGCGATAAAAGATGCTGTAAACCAAGCTGTCGAGGCACATGGCCCCATCACAGTTCTGGTGAACAATGCTGCATGGGATGACCGCCATGAAATAGCAGATGTCGATGCCGCCTATTGGGACAAAAACGTTGCCATTAATTTGCGGCACCAGTTTTTCACGATTCAGGCTGTGGTCGAGGGAATGAAAGCGGCAGGTGGCGGTGCCATCGTCAATTTCACCTCAACGTCATACATGCTCAATATCGGTGATATGCCGGTTTATACAGCGTCAAAAGGCGGTGTGGTTGGCTTAACCAAAGGTCTTGCCGGCAAGTTGGGACCAGACAAGATTCGTGTAAATGCGGTTGCTCCCGGCTGGGTGATGACCGAACGCCAAAAGGAATTGTGGGCTACACCGGAAGGTGTTGCTGCGAATCTGCAAAGACAAAGTTTGAGGCATGAACTTCAGCCCGTTGAGATGGCGGGGCCTTGTCTGTTTCTTGCATCAAAGTCGGCCAGTGCAGTGACAGCGCAGGTTCTCATTGCAGATGGTGGTATTTTGTGATGCATAACCGCGCAGCCGTCATTGCTGTTGATTGGGGAACGTCACATTTGAGAATGTGGCCATTGGACCGGTCCGGCAAGGCACTTGATTGCCGCAAGTCTGCTGATGGTATGCGTACCGTGGCGAAAAATGATTTCGCAGCGGTGATGGATCAACATCTCAAAGCTCTTGGCGTGCCGGATGATATTCCTGCCATCATGTGCGGCATGGTTGGTTCGCGTCAGGGATGGCAGGAAGCGCCCTATGTTTCTGTGCCCTGCAATATTGGTGATCCGGCTTTAGGCGCCGTAAAGATCAAAAATACAGCGCGCGACATACGCATATTACCCGGCATTGCAAATCGAAGCACGGAAAACGCGGATGTGATGCGATCTGAGGAAACGCAACTACTAGGTCTCGCAGACCAAATGGGGAATGCTCTTTCAGGGCTCGTCTGTATGCCGGGAACCCATGCCAAATGGGTGCGTGTTGAAGAACAGCGTGTCTTGGATTTCTTTACATCGCTCAGCGGTGAACTGTTTGCAGCGCTTGGGGCAGCATCAGTCCTCAAACATGCACTTGACGGTGCAGGCGGAGATATTAATGCCGATGGCAACATGTTTGTCGAGGGTGTTAAGCAAAGCCTTGATGAACCGGCAACGGTCTTAAACAGGCTGTTTTCAGTGCGCCCCAAAAGTTTGCTGCATGATTTAAACAATGACGATGCCGCCGCGTTTATTTCAGGGACAATCATCGGTCAGGATATTGCCGGAGCCAAAGCACGGTTTGGTGATACAGGGACGGTGACGCTAGTGGGTAGCGGTCATCTGGGAGCGCTATATACCTCAGCCCTCAAGATTGCTGGACTGTCTTCTCAAATAGTGAGCGGCGATGAACTTGCAGTTGCAGGCCTTGCCCATGCTGCGCGATTGATCTGGCCGGAGCGCTTTAATACAATTTAATGGAGTTGATTAAATGACCACGAATGTAACGGCCAAATGGCCGACCATGGAACGCGGCTTGGTGGCTATTTTGCGCGGCGTGAAACCGGATGAAATTGAGCCAATCGCTGTTGCATTGATTGAAGCCGGATTTGGTTCGCTGGAAATACCGCTTAATTCTCCTGATCCGTTTAAATCGATCGAAAAGGTTGCGGCCAAACATGGCGATAAATGCCTGATTGGTGCGGGTACTGTTCTGACTGCCGAGAATGTCGATCAACTGGCCGATGCCGGTGGTAAATTGATGGTGTCACCGAATATCGACGAGGCGGTTATGGAGCGTTGCGCCCATCATAAAATGGTAACAATGCCCGGTGTGTTTACTCCGACAGAGGCGTTTAAGGCCATCAAGCTCGGCGCATCGGGGCTTAAGTTTTTCCCGGCCAGCGTCATTGGTGCGGACGGGATCAAGGCCATGATGGCGGTCCTTCCCAAAGGAATTACAGTCGGAGCCGTTGGTGGAGTATCCGACGTGGATTTTGCAGATTATGGCGAAAACGGAATTTCGGTTTTTGGCTTGGGTTCATCAATTTACAAACCGGGCCTTTCTGCCGATGAAATTAGTGAACGCGCGATCAAAACTGTCGCTGCATATGATGAGGTATTCGGCTGATCATGACAGAAACATCAATTCTCTCCGACCATCGCTGTACTTTGGGTGAGGGCCCATTTTACTGCACACGCCGAAACACGCTTTTCTGGTTCGATATTCTCGAGAAGAAACGCTATCAGCACGATTTTGCATCGGGTAAACAAAGCGTTGTTGATATGCCTGAAATGGCAAGCGCCATGGCTGTTCTTGATGATGAGAATGATGTGATCTTTACAGAAACCGGACTCTGGAAGCGTAATGAAAAGTCTGGTGAACTAACAAGCATCGCACCAATTGAAGCTGATAATCCATTAACGCGCTCCAACGATGCCCGCGTTCATTCTTCCGGTGCGTTTTGGTTGGGAACGATGGGCAAAAAGGCACAGGAAAAAGCCGGTACAATATATCATTATTATAACGGGACATTGACGAAGCTGTACGGCGATATCACGATTCCCAACGCGATATGTTTTTCACCTGATGGCAATACGGCTTATTATACCGATACCGTGACAGATAAATTGATGAAGGTAAGCGTTGAGCAAAGCACAGGCATACCGAATGCTGAACCTGAAATCTTCGTTGACCACAAGGATAAAGAAGGCGGGCTTGATGGGGGCGTTGTTGATGCTGACGGCAATATCTGGATTGCGCTTTGGGGCGCAGGCTGTGTCAATTGCTATTCAAGCGACGGTCAGTTGAAGGCAACATACGAAGTTGATGCGAAGCAACTGACCTGTCCGGTATTTATTGGTGATGGCAGGATTGCTGTGACAAGCGCTTTTGAAGGTATGAGCGAAGCCGACAAGGCAGATGATCCGAATGCCGGAAAGACCTTTGTGCTCGATGTCTCGGTACCTGCAAAATTTGAGCCTCTGGTGCGTATTTAAACTTCAGGAAACAAATCATGGTGAACCCGCCTAAGCAAACAATCGGAGTTTGTTATTACCCAGAGCATTGGCCGGAAAGCCGCTGGGACGAAGACGCGCGCCTTATGGTTGCAGCGGGCATCACTCATGTGCGTATTGGTGAATTTGCTTGGAGCAAGTTAGAGCCAAATCCCGGTGAATATAGGTTCGACTGGCTGGATGCCAGCTTTGAGGTATTGCACCGTCATGGCCTTAAAGTCGTTCTTGGTACGCCAACGGCAACGCCGCCCAAATGGTTGGTTGACCAGATGCCTGACATGTTGGCGGTTGATGAAAACGGGCACGTGCGTGGGTTTGGCTCCCGCCGTCATTATTGTTTCTCGCATGAGGACTATCGCAAAGAGTGCGCGCGCATTACAACGCAGTTCGCAAAAAGATATGGAAACCACCCTGCGCTGATCGCTTGGCAGACCGATAATGAATATGGCTGCCATGATACGGTTATCAGTTTTTCTGAGGCCGCTCTGAAAGGTTTTAGAAATTGGCTAGCACAAAAATACCAGTCACCTGATGCGATGAACCGCGCTTGGGGGAATGTGTTCTGGTCTATGGAGTACCGCAGCTTTGATGAAGTTGAGTTGCCAAATCTGACCGTAACGGAAGCCAACCCGTCCCATTTGATGGATTTCAGGCGCTATTCATCCGATCAGGTGAAATCATTCAACAAGCTGCAAACAGACATCATCCGCAAATATTCCAGTGCGCCTATCGGCCACAATTTTATGGGGTCTTACACGGATTTCGATCACTATGCTGTCAGTGAAGATCTGGATATCGCCACGTGGGACAGCTATCCGATCGGCTTTCTTGACCGCGACAGCTCCGATGATGAAAATAAAGCACGCTATCTGGGTGTCGGAGACCCTGATTTGCAGGCGTTTCATCATGATCTTTACCGCGCCTGCGGGCAGCAGCGAAATGGCGCAGCCGACGGCCGCTGGTGGGTGATGGAACAACAACCCGGTCCGGTAAACTGGGCACCATATAATCCTGCGCCATATCCGGGCGCGGTAGAGCTTTGGGCTTGGGAGGCGTTTTCTGCAGGGGCAGAACTTGTCAGTTATTTCCGTTGGCGTCAGCCATCATTTGCGCAAGAGCAAATGCATGAAGCGTTGTTGCTGCCGAATGGTGAATTTAACGAAGGCTACCATGTTTGTGAAAAGGTCTCCAAGCTTTTAGAAAGCATGGAGGCTAAAGCGCAGGTCGAACGCGCTGACGTTGCGCTGGTGTTTGATTATGAAAGCCAGTGGGCGTGGGAAATCCAACCGCAGGGCAGGGATTTCTCCTATATCGAACTGATCATGCGCTATTATCGTGCACTGCGAAGGTACGGCATCAATGCTGATGTTATTCCGGCAACAAAGGAAGCGATCGCGAACCGTAAACTGCTTGTCATGCCCGGTATGTTTAATGTTTCACATGAATTGGCCGAGGCGCTTGCAAGCAGCAAGGCCACGATTTTAGCCGGTCCGCGTTCAGGCTCTAAGGATGAGAACTTCCAGATCGTTCAGGATCTACCGCCGGGCGCTTTACGCGAGTTGATGGATATTAAAATTACCCGCGTTGAAAGCCGTCCGCCAACGTCTCCGGTGCCTTTAGAGGATGATTTTGCCTTTGAAGGCTGGCGTGAGTTTGTCACGGCTGGAGAGGAGGTTTCAGCTTCAATGCGCTCTGAAGACGGCCATGATGGCGTTTTTGAAAATGACCGCATGATTTATTTGGCAGGCAGACCCAATGCGCCATTGGCTGATCATATCATCAAGACTGCTTTGGAAAAGGCCGGCATTGTCGCCGAAAGACTACATCGGGATATAAGATTGCGTGACAATAACGGTATCCGCTACATTTTTAATTATGGGCCTGAAACCGTGGATTGCAGTGAGATTATTGGAGGCAGCGAGCTCGAATTTGGTGAAGTCAAATTGGTGCCGCGCAGCGTGACAGCTTTTCGATTATAATTTTCAATTAGGCCTTTAAGTCTATTGTTGAGATGGCAAAAGCGTTTTAGTCAGGGACATGACTATTCTTGCCATCGATACCGCTGCAAACTTTTGCGCTGCCTGCCTTTATGATCCGCACAGTCAAAAAGTGCTTGCACAAAAAAGTGAGGATTTGGGCCGGGGCCATGCCGAGCGTCTTCTATATCTTATTGACGCGTGCTTCACGCATGCGCAGCTTTCGCCGCAGGATTTGACAAGGGTCGCGGTGAGCGTTGGTCCAGGTTCATTCACCGGTATTCGGGTCGGAGTTGCATCAGCCCGCGGGCTCGCTCTTGCGGTCAAAGTTCCTGTGGTGGGCGTGACAACCTTTAGCGCTATTGCCGATGAGTATCTTGCTAAAGCTCCTATTGGCGATTTTGCTGTGCTTCTCAAAGGGGGAAGAGGGCAGATATTTGCGCAAAAATTTTCAAAGGCAGGCGATGAGGATCAGACTCCCTTTATTATTACCGATGCTGGTGATTCTAAAATGTGTGAACCCTTAGAAAATCTGCACTCTTTTATCGGGAATGCCGCAGATGATTTTGATGAAGCCCGTGCTGTTGCCGGTTTTGATCGGGCCACGGGCAATATACAGACATATGCAAAACTGGGTGCGACGAGCACTCTGCCACCCAAACCACTATATTTGCGTTCCGCAGATGCAAAAATAAATGCAAACTTTGCTCTGCCTTATGCAGCGGTGACCTGACTGTGGTTTGGTCTTTCTGGAACCGCGATATTGAGCAGCTTGGCGAAGAAACGGTAAGCTACGAGCATGCACAGGCACTGGCAGAAATCCATGCCATGACTTTTGCGCATGCTTGGACAGACGGTGATTTTCTGGCGCTTCTAAACAATAGAAATGTCAGCGGTCTTTTGTTGCGCGAACCGCTGTCGAGTGGCGGGAGGACAGTAGGCTTTGTTCTGGTTCGTACAGCTGCCGATGAGGCTGAAATTCTGACAATTGCCGTGCACCCCAAATGGCAAAACTATGGTGTTGGCCGCAGATTGCTCAATCGTATTATCGAACGTTTACATGCCGATAAAATCGCTTCTTTGTTCTTGGAAGTGGATGAAAATAATAAAAGTGCGATCACGCTTTACAAGCGTTTGCATTTTGAGCAGGTGGCAATTCGTGAAAATTATTATACTAAGACGGGTGGACGCAAAACCAATGCACTGGTGATGCGACGCGAGAATGTTTGACTTATAGTACAAGCCTACAGGTGCAACGTGTCGGAAAAATCGGAAACATCACTGGAAAGCATGTTTGCTGATCGTGGCATGCGCATGACCGAGCAGCGCCGCGTTATTGCGCAGGTTATTGAAAATGCCAGCGACCACCCTGATGTAGAAGAACTTTATAAGCGTGCATCGGCCATTGATCCGAATATTTCGATTTCGACGGTGTACCGCACGGTGCGCCTGTTTGAGGAATTGCAGATCATTGAAAAGCATGAATTCCGTGATGGGCGCGCCCGATATGAGGCTATTCCTGATGAGCATCATGATCATTTAATTGATGTGCGTTCCGGAAAAGTGATCGAGTTTAAGAATGACCGCATAGAACAATTGCAGGAAGAAATCGCGCGCGAACTGGGCTATGAACTGGTCGAACACCGGTTGGAACTCTATGCAGTACCGATTAGCCGCGATGACAAGAGCGATAAAGATTGATGTTCTTTCTTCGCTTTGCACTGGTCGCGATAGCAGCATTGCTGGTGACAATGGTTTTATTGCCTGCACATTTTGTCACCCGTTGGTTGAAGCACCCGATTCGCAAACAGATTGAAGTATGCTGGCACCGTGCAATCTGTAAAATACTAGGTGTCAAGGTCGAGGTGCGCGGTACGATGGTGCAGCCCTCTGGTCACGGCGTTCTTATCGCTGCTAACCATATATCCTGGCTTGATATTATCGTCCTTGGCTCTGTCGCTCCGATATCTTTTGTTGCAAAAAACGAAATCAAGGACTGGGCTCTTTTTGGCTCGCTGGCAAAGTGGCAGGAAAGTGTGTTTATCGACCGTTCTGCAAGGCTCGGTGTCAAAGCGCAGGCAGATATCATTAATCAGCGCTTGTTGGCCGGAGACAATATCGTTCTTTTTCCTGAAGGAACCACATCTGACGGTAATTTTATCTACCCGTTCAAATCATCGCTGTTTGGAGCACTTGGCGTTGGAAATGCGGCAATTAGCTCCCCAATTCAACCTGTATCGATCGTCTACAATAAGCTTTGCGGCTTGCCGATGGGACGTTTTAAGCGGCCTTTGGCCGCTTGGCCGGGTGACATCGAAATTGGGCCACATTTATTAGGTGTTATCAGCGAGCCGCATTTGGGCGTTGTTGTTTCTTTTGGAGAGCCGGTTGCACAAAGCGAAGCTATGAACCGGAAAGAAATTACAATGATTGTCCAGACACGTGTTGCAGAAATGACATCACGCGCCCTGCGCGGCAGATAGCCCACTTCTCAAGACCTTCAAAAGCGACTAAAAGCCGATTTATGAGCGCACCGATTATTGAAAAAACACCATCTGCTGACAGCCAAACAGGCACGAAAAAAGTTTTCGTGAAGACCTATGGCTGCCAGATGAATGTCTATGACAGCCAACGCATGGCAGATGCATTGGCAAAAGACGGCTATGTCGAAACTTCCAGCATGGATGATGCCGACATGGTTCTTCTGAATACCTGCCATATCCGCGAAAAGGCGGCAGAAAAAGTGTATTCAGAAATAGGCCGGATTCGCATGGTGCGTGAAGAAAAGCGCGCTGAAGGCGGCGATCTGATGATCGGTGTCGCAGGTTGTGTTGCGCAAGCCGAAGGAAACGAAATCATCAAGCGGGCACCGGCTGTAGATTTTGTGATTGGCCCGACAACTTATCACCGTCTGGGCGAAGTGGTTTCAAAGGCCAAAACCGGCAAAAAGGTCGTTGAGACCGAATATGCCGTCGAAGACAAATTTGAACATTTACCCGCACCTGCCAAGAAGGTCATGTCCGGTCGCGGTGTGACATCCTTTCTGACTGTTCAGGAAGGCTGCGATAAGTTCTGTACTTTCTGTGTCGTGCCATACACACGCGGATCAGAGGTTTCACGCCCTGTGTCGCAAATTATGGATGAGGCAAGGCGTCTTGTTGATGCAGGGGTGCGAGAGATCACTTTGCTTGGCCAGAATGTGAACGCATGGCATGGTGTAGGCAGTGATGATCGTGAATGGGGCTTGGGCGAACTTCTTCACAAGCTTGCTGAAGTCGACGGGTTAAAACGCCTCCGCTATGTCACAAGCCACCCACGCGATATGGATGATGCATTGATTGAAGCCCATCGCGATCTGCCGGTATTGATGCCTTACCTGCATTTACCTGTGCAGTCGGGGTCTGACAGAATTTTAAAGGCGATGAACCGCAAGCATACCGGTGATGATTACCGCCATCTCATCGACCGTATCCGCACTGCACGCCCTGATATTGCACTTTCAGGTGACTTTATTGTTGGTTTTCCTGGTGAAACAGATCAGGATTTTGAGGACACGATGCAGATCGTGCGCGATGTTACGCATGCCGCAGCATATTCATTTAAATATTCAACGCGTCCCGGAACGCCGGGAGCCGAAATGCCCAATCAGGTGCCTGAAGATGTGAAGTCAGCGCGGTTGCAGCGTCTTCAGGCGTTGTTGACCCAGCAACAGAAAGACTTCATGCAAAGCCTTGTTGGTAAACATATGGACGTGCTGATTGAAAAACCGGGCCGCGAAGCCGGTCAGATCGTTGGACGCTCTCCATGGCTTCAGCCTGTTATTTGTCATGAAAATGTTGGGCAAGTGGGCGATATAGTGAATGTAAAAATCAGCCAAGTGATGGTCAACTCCTTGGTTTCTGATGAAATCGCTACTAAGTTGGGGCAGTAACCGGAAAATAGGAAACGCGTTTGACAACTAAATCAAATGTAAAGTCTGCAGCTGATGCTGGTCCGCAAGAGGCAAGCATCGTCCTTACCTTCGACAATAACAGCCATGCCCGTGCTCTTTTTGGCCAGTTTGAGCAAAATCTCACACTGATCGAAAACCGTTTAGGGCTTGATGTGCGTTCGCGCGGCAATCAGGTCTCGATCAAAGGCGATCCCACTGCGGCAGAGCAGGCGCGCCGTGCGCTTGATTTTCTTTATGAGCAATTGCAAAAAACGGGTAAGGATCCTGAACCGGCCGATGTTCAGGGCGCCATGCGAATGGCAATTGCGGCAGATGATCAGCTTGAATTGCCGACAATGGACGGCAAAGACAAGATCGCTGCAGCACAAATCGCAACGCGCAAAAAAACTATTTTTGCAAGAACGCCGAACCAGGACAAATATATGCGCGCGCTTGACCGCTGCGAGCTTGTGTTTGGTGTCGGACCGGCCGGAACCGGTAAGACTTATCTGGCTGTTGCACATGCGGCGATGCTGCTTGAACGCGGCCATGTTGAGCGGATTATTTTGTCGCGGCCTGCAGTCGAGGCCGGCGAACGGTTAGGCTTTTTGCCCGGCGACATGAAAGAGAAAGTCGACCCCTATTTGCGTCCGTTATACGATGCGCTCTATGACATGATGCCCGGCGAGCAGGTCGAACGTGCTCTGACCGCCGGTATCATCGAAATTGCGCCCTTGGCATTTATGCGTGGCCGCACATTATCAAATGCCGCTGTTATTTTGGATGAAGCCCAGAACACAACGTCCATGCAGATGAAGATGTTTCTGACCAGGCTTGGCGAAAATGGCCGCATGATTGTGACCGGCGATCCGAGCCAGGTCGACCTGCCGCGCGGCGAGAAGTCCGGTTTGGTTGAGGCATTGCAGGTTCTTGACGGGGTTGAGGGCATTGCAAAAGTCCGCTTCAAGGATGTTGATGTCGTACGCCATCCACTGGTTGCGAAAATTGTAACAGCATATGATTCGGCGCACGGTGCCTATGAGGCGGCTGGCCGTGGCACATATCCGCGCCGCCGCGATAAAGAAAGCAGCGATGCCGGTTGAAATTGACATTGCCGAGAATGCTGGTGAATGGCCTGATCTTGAAGAACTTGCGCAGCGTGCTGTCGCGCATGTTTTTGCCGCGCTTGAAATGACGCAGGTGGAAAGCGAGTTAAGTCTTGTTCTCACTGATGACGCTGAGATCCAAAAATTAAACGCAAGTTGGCGCAAAAAGGACAAGCCAACAAATGTGCTGTCTTTTCCGGCATTTGAAATTGCTGTAGGGCAAAAACCTGGTCCAATGCTTGGCGATATTATACTTGCCTATGAAACGGTGAAGCGGGAAGCTGGAGAAGAATCAAAGTCGTTTGAAGATCACACAAGCCATTTGATTGTGCATGGACTATTACATCTTTTAGGCTATGACCATGAAAACGACACTGACGCAGAACAAATGGAAGGTTTAGAGACAATTATTCTCGGCAAAATGGGTATTCGTGACCCTTATGCATTGGATGAAATTGCTAGTTGAATGCTGATGAAACAACCTGAGAGCGGCGGCAGTACCGCAAAAGACAAAGAACAGAGCACAGCACTAGTTGTTGTTGATCAGCCGGAAGATAAATCTGAAACGCGCGGGCAGCCCGGTTTTCTGCAGCGTCTTGTTTATCTTTTCCGCCCCCAATCGGGGTCTGTACGCGAAAGCTTGCATGAAGCGCTCAATGCGCAAAGTGAAAGCGACGAAACAATTTCTCTCGATGAGCGCGCAATGCTTAGCAATATTTTGCGTTTGCAAGGTATGCGGGTCGACGACGTTATGGTACCGCGCGCCGATGTCGAATCGTGTGAAATTAAAACCACTTTGGGTGAGCTGTTAAAAGTTTTTAAAACGTCCGGCCATAGCCGTATGCCGGTTTTTGCTGAAACGCTGGATGACCCGCGTGGCATGGTTCATATCCGCGATGTCGTGTCACATTTGATCACAACAGCGGAGAAAAAACCGCGCCGCCGCCGTAAAACCACCGCCGCAAATGCGACTAAACCTGCAAAAAATGATGCGGCTTTGGCGGCCATCGCTGATATTGATTTGGGCCGTGTAGATCTGAGCAAGACCATTGAAGACCTGAAACTGACGCGTGACGTTTTATTCGTACCGCGATCCATGCTTGCATCCGACCTTATGGGCCGCATGCAAACCCAGCGCATTCAAATGGCGCTCGTTATCGATGAATATGGGGGAACCGACGGTCTTGTGTCCCTTGAAGATATTGTTGAGATCGTCGTCGGCGATATTGAAGACGAGCATGATGACGTGGACGTTTTGATTGAGACCGTCTCAGAAGGCGTTTACATTGTTGATGCGCGCTTTGAATTGGAAGAAGCGTCTGCACTTTTGGGCAAGGAGTTCCTTACCAAAGCAAAAGAAGAAGATGAGGATGTCGATACGATCGGAGGTCTTATTTTCTCGATTTTAGGCCATGTTCCTGTGCGCGGAGAGGTTATTCCTTCTTTTTGCGGTTATGAACTTGAGGTTCTGGACGCTGATCCGCGGCGTATTCGCCGAGTGAAAATCTCCATTTCCAGACAATTGGCACGCAAACGCCACTCGCGCCGCGAAGCCAATACGGCAACCGAGGAAAGCGTTCTCACAGAGTAGGCTTCTGTGTTCGCACAAGCTTGAAAACCCTGCTAATCCTAATGCTTATGTGATTCGAATGAGGTGGGTGTGCAGCGTCTTTCACAAAAAATATTGCTGCTTTCAGGCTGGAAGCGAGCATTGGCCTCGATTAGTGCTGGCGCGCTGACGGCGTTGGCATTAGCGCCATTTCATTTCTTCTTCATAGGCTTTTTGACCTTCCCTGTGCTGATCTGGCTGCTGGACGGTGCTGTTGGCCGCATTGATGGGGGCCGTCTAACACGTCACCTTCCCGCTTTTTGGACGGGTTGGTTTTTTGGGTTCGGATATTTCGTTGCAGGCCTATGGTGGGTTGCAAACGCTTTGTTGGTCGAAGCGCCGGAATTTGCTTGGGCGATTCCGCTTGCTGTTCTTGGACTTCCCGCACTGCTTGCCGTTTTTTACGGGATAGCCACAGTTCTAGCGCGGGCTCTTTGGTCGTCGGGTATCGCAAGGATATTTGTACTGGCCGCCGCGTTCGGCGTTGCCGAGTGGCTGCGAACATTTGTGTTTACCGGATTTCCGTGGAATGCGCTGTCGAACACCATACAGCCTTCACCGCTGATGATGCAGAGTTCTGCCTTTATCGGCGCTGATGCGATGAATGTTTTGGCTGTTATTTGCTTTGCGCTTCCAGCCGCATTCTTTGTTAAAGGCCGGCAAAAGGCATGGGCGCTATTGTGCTTCCTGATATTTTTCGGCGGGCATTTAGGCGCAGGTGTATGGCGGTTGAACTTTAGCGCCGAGCCGGAAGCCGAAGGCAGTATTATACGCATTGTCCAACCGGATGTTGACCAGTCGAAAAAGCTAGAGCCCGGCGACGGCCAAGAAGTTTTTGCGGATCTCCTTGCGCTTTCAGCAGAGCCGGTCGCTAATGCAAGCCTCGCGCGCCCGCGTTACATTATTTGGCCAGAAACCTCTGTTCCCTTCATTTTAACGCGTGAGCCTCAAGCAGTCGCTGCCATTGCTGATACACTGAAGATCGGACAAAGTCTTATTGCCGGTGTTGTGCGTGAAGAAATTGAAGAAGAAAGTGGCGCTGAAACGCGTCGTTATTACAATTCGATGCTGCTCATTAATGATGAAGGTATTATCACGAGCGCAGCGGATAAAACCCATTTGGTGCCGTTCGGAGAATATCTACCTTTTTCCGAGCAATTAAAGCAATGGGGCTTTAAAGCTGTCGCAGCGGCTGATCGGGGCTATGTTGCCGGTGCACAGCGGCGAAGTCTGCCATTATCCGCCGGGCTGACTGCTATTCCGTTGATTTGCTATGAGGTGATATTTGGCGGCGAAGTAAAGCGTTTGGAGCAGACGGACGGCTTGATGATCAATGTAACCAATGATGCTTGGTATGGAAATACGCCAGGCCCTTACCAACATTTCCACCAAAGCCAGCTACGTTCCGTTGAAACGGGATTGCCGATGGTGAGAGCCGCCAATAATGGCGTTTCCGGCTTAATTGATGCGAAGGGCCGTGTAATTGAAAAACTGGGTTATGGTCAAAAAGGTGCCGTTGACGCTGAATTGCCTGGCAAGATAGCAACGCCGCTTGGCAAGAAATTTCAGCAACAGATATTTTGGTTGTTTATTGTTGTTTTTACAACTATAGGTTTAGTTGCGCGGGCAAAAGATTAGATGACGGCTCAGAAATATCTTTTCAGTTGTTTGACAATCTTGAATAATAAGGTGGAAACTGCTCGCACATGCTTTTGCCAGACACCAACTTCCGGTGGAATGATGTTGCCTGAGTAGACCAAGGACAATTATGAGCGATAAAAAGAAAGTCCCTAACCCGATCGATATCCATGTCGGCAGCAGAATTCGCCTACGTCGTACCATGCTGGGGATGAGTCAGGAAAAACTCGGTGAGTCTCTGGGGATTACTTTCCAGCAAATCCAGAAATATGAAAAAGGCACCAATCGTGTTGGTGCAAGCAGGCTTCAGAATATTGCAGGCATTTTGAATGTGCCGGTATCCTTCTTTTTCGAAGATGCCCCGGGCAGTGAAGCCGATTTATCCGGCGGGCTGGAAGAAACATCGACAGGCTATGTCGTTAACTTCCTTTCCAGTTCTGAAGGGCTTCAATTAAATCGTGCTTTCGTCAATATCTCTGATCCTAAAGTGCGCCGCCGTATTATTGATCTGGTTAAGTCACTAGCTGATGATGCCGACGGGGATTCTGATGCTGAATAGCTTCTGATTGGCAAAAAACATATGCACTTATGTTTATATCTTTCTATTGTGCTGTCCTGCTCTTGACCTTTATAGCCTAACCCAATATCCAAACTGCGATTATTCGGCGGTTTTGCCGCCTTTAACCTATTTGCAGGATTACCGATATGGGCCGCCAAAACTACCTCTTCACCAGTGAATCTGTTTCTGAAGGTCATCCCGATAAGGTATGTGACAGAGTTTCTGATGAAATTGTGGACATGATCTACAAAGAGGCACGCAAAAGTGGTGACGACGCGTTATGGAATGTGCGCGTAGCGTGCGAAACTTTAACGACCACCAACCGTGTGGTTATTGCCGGTGAAGTGCGTGTGCCTGAGACTTTCTTTAAGAAAGACAAGTCCGGTGAAGTGCAAACAGATGAGGCCGGCAACCCAAAGATTGCCCCTGGACGTTTTCGCTCGGCCGCCCGCCGTGCCATTAAAGATATTGGCTATGAGCAAGATGGCTTCCATTGGAAAACAGCAAAAATTGACGTTCTGCTTCACGCGCAGTCGGCGGATATTGCGCAGGGCGTTGATAATTCTGCCGACCGTCAGGGCGAAGAAGGTGCAGGCGACCAAGGTATTATGTTTGGCTATGCTTGCGAAGAGACGCCGGAACTTATGCCTGCGCCGATATATTATTCCCACAAAATCCTCGAGCTACTTGCGATCGCCCGCAAAAAAGGCGAGGGCGATGTTGCCAAACTAGGCCCTGATGCAAAATCTCAGGTTACTGTGCGCTATGAAGATGGCCTGCCCAAAGAAGTAACATCAATCGTATTGTCGACGCAGCATCTTGATCCATCATGGGATTCCAAAAAGGTTCGTGCGGTTTGTGAACCATATATTCGCGAGGCACTGACAGATCTGCCAATCGCTAATAATTGCATCTGGTATATCAACCCAACAGGGAAATTCGTGATCGGTGGTCCTGACGGTGATGCCGGTCTGACTGGCCGGAAGATTATCGTTGATACTTATGGCGGCGCAGCGCCCCATGGCGGCGGCGCATTTTCCGGAAAAGACACAACGAAAGTTGACCGTTCTGCAGCTTATGCGTCACGTTATCTGGCGAAAAACATTGTTGCTGCGAAGCTGGCAAGCCGTTGCACAATTCAGCTCTCCTATGCCATTGGCGTGGCCCAGCCATTGTCGATTTATGTTGACACCCACGGCACGGGCAAAGTGCATGAGAGCAAAATCGAAGCGGCAATTCGCGAAACGATGGATTTGTCACCGGGCGGCATTCGTCGTCATTTGAACCTGAACAAGCCAATCTATGCCAAAACAGCAGCGTATGGACATTTTGGCCGCAAAGCTGGCCGCGATGGTTCTTTCTCATGGGAAAAAACAGATATCGTAAAAGCACTTAAAGCTGCTGTTGCTGCTGCCTGATTGGGCAAAAGAATAATGAGCGAAGACAGGCGAAGTCGTTCCACAGAAGCATTTTTTGGTAGGCGGCGCGGTAAGCCGATGAAGCCGCGCCAGTCGGGCCAATATCATGCGCAATTGCCAAAATTGCGCATTGCGATAGACGAATATCAAGCCCCTGCCTCGCTGTCAGAATTGTTCGGGCATAAACCGGAAAAAATCCGTCTTGAAATCGGGTTTGGCGGCGGCGAACATCTCGTTCACGAGGCATCCCGCTTTCCTGATATCGGTTTTGTCGGTGTTGAGCCGTTTGTAAATTCAATGGCAAAATTTCTGGCCAATGCGAGCGAGGAAGGGCTGGAAAATTTGCGCGTCTATGATGATGATGCAACGCAGCTTCTCGATTGGATGCCGGCCAACTCAATTGATGGTATTGATCTGCTTTATCCGGATCCATGGCCCAAAAAGAAGCACTGGAAGCGGCGTTTTGTAAATCAGCAGAATTTGACGCGTTTTGCCCGTGTCATGAAGCCGGGAAGCCTTTTCCGCTTTGCTTCTGATATCGATACATATGTCAATTGGACGTTAAAGCACTGCGACGAGCATCCTGACTTCGAGTGGGTGGCGCAGGCGGCCGATGATTGGCATGCACCCTATGAGGCGTGGCCCGGTACCCGCTATGAAGCAAAAGCCTTCCGCGAAGGCCGCACACCGGCTTACCTAACCTTTCTAAGACAATAAAGATCTGTAAATCCAACTTTAAGGCGCCTCAAAGACAGGCGCCTTTGTGATGTAATTTTATTATTAATCAAGCAGGGCAACCGCACCGCCAACACCGCGCGACGGTTGCAGATTAACGACCTTGTAGCCGTCTGCTTTCAAGCGGCGCAACAATGTAGGCAGCATGGTTGCCGTGCGATTATGAAGATCATGCAGTAAAATGATGCCGCTGCCTTTGGCGTCGAGGCGCTTCATTGTTTGTTCGACCACGCGGGCCGGGCTGACCTTGAAATAATCTTTACTGTCGACATCGACATCAAGAACGACTGTGCCGCGTGATGCTAGATGATTACGCAGCTTTGTCGTGTGGCTCAGATATGGAAAGCGGAAGAAGGCAACTTCGCCGCCTGTTGCTGCCCGGACAGCACGCTCACCGCGGCGAATGTTTTCCAGCGCGGAGCTAAAGCTTACATTTGCAAGATTGGCGTGATCATAGGTATGGCTACCGATAGCGTGCCCTTCACGTGCGACGCGTTTGGCAAGTGCAGGGTGGGCTTTGGCCATATGCCCGACCATAAGAAATGTTGCTTTGACGCCATGCCTATCAAGGGCAGATAAAATCCGTTCGGTTTTTCCCGGTGCAGGGCCGTCATCAAATGTGAGGATAACTTCTTTACTACGCAAATGAATGTCCCTGATTGATGAGGCATACATAGTGCGACCGGCAAGACCTGAGTTTGAAAAGTAGGGAGGTTGATACTCCGGCTGCGGGTTCTGCGGGCGGAAAATCAAAGGGGAATCGGCTTGATAGGAGACCGCAGTAATCGGCCTTTCTGTGCTAAATTGCGTGACTGGCTTTGGTTTAGACGCACATCCTGCAACAACTAGCCCGACAATAAGGCTGGCAAACACACTCGAAAAACGCATAATCTGACTACTCGTACTAATGTAAACAGGCCTATGGGTCAGACCCTTAACAAACACGGTAAATAATCTTGGTTAATCAGCTGCGAAGAAACGTGGTTAACACAGAGTAAATGTTTGCATCGGCCAATTTGGGCGAATTTCAACAGCGTCCTTGCAAATCCTTCAATGTGGGCGTATATCAGATGAAAATCTTGATCGAACGAACAAGAGTGGGCCACACGGACCCGCTCTTTTTTATTACTTGAAAGGCCCAAATCAGATCGAAATGACCGAACAAAACGCATTGCCTCCGGTGGAAAATTATGAGCCGCGCCTTATCACAGAGACGGGGGTGGATGCTCGTATCGCTTCTATTGTTGAGCCTGTTATCAATGGCGCCGGCTATGTTTTGTGTCGTGTAAGGCTGAGCGGTTTGAACGGCCTGACTTTGCAGATCATGGTCGAGCGTCCTGATGGTACGATGACGGTTTCCGATTGTGAGGAAGTCAGCCGTATGTTGTCACCTTTGCTCGACGTGGAAGATCCCGTTGAGCGCCAATATTATTTGGAGGTTTCAACGCCCGGTATTGATCGCCCGCTAGTTCGCAAATCTGACTTTAAAAAATGGAGCGGCCACATCGTGAAGCTTGAAACTTCGCGTATGGTGGAAAATCGCAAACGGTTTCGTGGTAATATTACCGAGGTCACTGACGCCGCGTTTACATTGGTGCCAGACAAGGCAACCTATGGTGAAAACAGTGCCGTGGTTATTCCGTTTGATGCAATTAGCGATGCGCGGTTGATCCTGACGGATGAATTGATCCGCGATTCTTTAAAAGCTGATAAAGCTGCACGTATAGCGCGCGGTGAAACTGTAGACGACGACTTAGACAATAACGACAACTCTTAAAGTGAAATGCTGATGGTTGAGGCCATCAAGGAGAACTTTCATGGCAGTAAGTGCAAACAAACTAGAGCTTCTTCAAATTGCGGATGCTGTTGCGCGTGAAAAGCTGATCGACAAAGAAATTGTCATTGGCGCGATGGCCGATGCCATCCAGAAGGCAGCAAAGTCCCGCTATGGTCAGGAAACCAACGTGCACGCGGACATCAATGCCAAAACGGGTGAAATTCGTCTCGAGCGATTGATGGAAGTTGTCGAGGAAGTTGAAAACTACGACAACCAGATTCATATTGATCTGGCACGCGCTGATAATCCGGACATTGAAGTTGGTCAGTTTACGCGCGAAACGCTGCCGCCGCTTGATTTCGGCCGCATTGCTGCTCAGTCCGCAAAACAGGTTATCGTGCAAAAAGTACGTGAAGCCGAACGCGACAAGCAATATGATGAATACAAGGACCGCGTTGGCGAAATTATCAACGGTACAGTCAAGCGTGTTGAATACGGCAATGTCATAGTAGATTTGGGGCGCGGTGAAGGCATCATCCGCCGCGATGAGCTGATACCGCGCGAAACTTACCGTTATGGTGAGCGCGTGCGTGCAATCATCTATGACGTGCGCAGAGAACAGCGTGGCCCGCAAATATTCTTGAGCCGCACGCATCCGCAATTCATGGCGAAACTGTTCCAGATGGAAGTGCCGGAGATCTACGATGGTATCATCGAGATTAAATCCGTTGCGCGTGATCCGGGCTCACGGGCAAAAATCGCGGTCATTTCATCAGATTCATCCATCGATCCGGTGGGTGCATGTGTTGGTATGCGCGGCTCGCGTGTTCAGGCGGTTGTTGCCGAGTTGCAGGGAGAGAAAATCGATATCATTCCTTGGCAGCCGGATGCCGCTTCATTTATCGTGAATGCGCTACAGCCTGCCGAGGTTGCTAAAGTGGTTCTTGATGAAGATGCCGAGCGCATTGAAGTCGTTGTGCCTGATGAGCAATTATCGCTGGCGATTGGTCGCCGCGGACAGAATGTGCGTCTGGCCTCGCAATTGACCGGTTGGGATATTGATATACTGACTGAGGAAGAAGAATCTTCCCGCCGCCAGAAAGAGTTTGCCGAGCGTTCAGAATTGTTCATGCAAGCGCTGGATGTGGATGAAATGGTTGGTCAGGTTCTTGCCTCTGAAGGCTTTTCTTCGATTGAAGAAGTTGCCTATGTGGATGCCGATGAAGTGGCCTCCATTGAAGGCTTCGACGAAGATACAGCGAGCGAAATCCAGGCACGGGCAAACGAGTACCTTGAGCGCATTGAAGCTGAAAATGACGAAAAGCGTAAAGCTTTGGGCGTTGATGATGCTTTGTTTGAGGTTCCGGGCCTGACAACGGCTATGCTTGTCACACTTGGCGAAGATGGTATCAAAACCATGGATGACTTTGCAGGTTGTGCTGTCGACGATCTATGCGGTTGGCGCGAGCGTAAGGACGGTGAGACAAAGACTTTTGACGGTCTCTTTACGCCTTACGGAACAACACGGGCGGAAGCAGAAGAAATGATTGTTGCTGCGCGTCTCGCTGAAGGCTGGATCACGCAGGAAGAATTGGACGCTGAAGCAGAAGAGACTGAAGTTGATGACGTGGAGGAATCAAACGCGATTTAACGACTTGCGTGACAGTTATGGCCAAGGGCAATGCATCTGATATGAATGACCGCAAATGTATTGTCACAGGTCAAAGCGGTGACGCGGAGGCGTTAATGCGCTTTGTCGTTGGGCCAAATGATCAAGTCGTGCCCGATTTAAAGCGAAATTTACCGGGACGCGGTTGTTGGGTACGGGCTGAACGCACATATATAGAACAGGCAGTTGCAAAAAGATTGTTTGCTCGCGGCCTTAAACAGAATGTAGTGGTGCAGGATGATCTGCCGGAATTGGTTGATGAACTGCTAAAAAAGGCCGCTTTGGGAAGTTTGGGGCTGGCGCGTAAAGCTGGCATGGCAATTTTCGGTTCTACTCAGGTTGGTAAGGCCGTTCGCGCAGGTAAGGCATTAGCCGTTTTGCACTCCTCTTCGGCGGCGCCAGACGGTGTAAGAAAGATAACACAGGCCAGACGCGCGACGGTGCATCTGGGAGGTCCCAAAATAGAGTCGTTTACTTTATTTGGAACTGAAGAAATGGATTTGGCTTTTGGCGGCGGAAATGTGATACATGCCGCAATACTGGATGCTGGACCGGGTGCAGCAACGCTGAAAAAACTCAAAGCGTTGAAATTGTACCGGCAGATAGCAGATGAACATGACATGCCGGAAGGGGAAAGCTTCTGGGATGAGGAAGAAACAGACGAAGAATGAGCGATATGAATTCTGACGACAACAAAAAAGGCGGCTCCGGGCGCACACTCTCTTTAAAGGGTAGTGGTTCAGGCACTGTGCGTCAAAATTTGAGCCATGGCCGTTCCAAACAGGTCGTGGTTGAAACGCGCAAGCGCAAGTTTCTAACGCCTAAAGAAAAAGCAGCTCAAGCAAAGGCCGAAGCGGAAGCAAAAGCAGCGGCTGCCGCAGCCGTAAGCGCGCGCATTAAAGAGACTGAAGAGCGGGTGGCGACACCGCCGCCGCCGGGCAAAGTCGTGCGCGAAACACCTGCTGCTGTTGAAGAGACTGCGTCAGTCGAGCAAACACCAGTTGATGAGAAGCCGGCTGCACCGCAAAAGCCTGAAGCTGCGCCCGTTGAAGAAGCGCCCAAGGAAAAGGCAACTCCGGTAAAAGCAAAAGAACAGGAAAAGCCAGGCGCGCCGACACAGAAAGCTTCGCCAGAGCGCACACCGGCTGCCAAAGCATCAAAACCTGCTGTTGCAAGCAAAGTGCGTGGCCGTAATCTTTCCAAGAACGAAATGGACGCACGTTTACGCGCGCTTGAAAGTGCGAAAGAGCGTGCTGCTGAAGATGAAGAGCGCGCCGCCGAAATGACGCGCCGCCGTGCGGCTGAAGAAGAATTCCGCCGTAAACAGGATGAAGAAGCCGCAAAACGCGCTGCTGACGAGCAACGCCGTGCTGAAGAGAAATTGCGCGCTGAGAAAAAGGCTGCCAAAGCTGCACAGGTTTCCCCAGCTGATGCGGAAGCTGCTGCTGCACGTGGAGAAACAAAACGCGGCGGCGGTATGCCGACACCTGCACGCCGCCCTGAAAAAGAAGACGCTAAACCGTCACGTAACCCGCGCGGTAACGACCAGCGTCGCCGTGGCAAGCTAACCCTTGCAAATGCGACGGGTGACGGCGAAGGGCGTTCACGTTCCATGGCTGCGATGCGTCGCCGCCAGGAGAAAATCAAACGCGCACAAAGCGGCCAATCATCAGGCCCGCGTGAAAAGGTCGCGCGCGAAGTGCAGTTGCCTGAAACAATAACCATTCAGGAACTGGCTCAGCGTATGGCAGAGCGTTCGGTTGATGTTGTCAAATACCTCATGAAAGAGGGACAGATGATGAAGCCAGGCGATTTGATTGATGCCGATTTGGCTCAATTGATTGCCGAAGAGTTCGGCCACACTGTTAAGCGTGTTACCGAAGCCGATGTCGAAGAAGGTATCTTCGATGTTCAGGACAAAGAAGAAGACCTTGAGGCTCGTGCGCCTGTTGTGACCATTATGGGCCACGTTGACCATGGTAAAACATCGCTTCTTGATGCAATCCGCAATGCGCGTGTTACTGCGGGCGAAGCTGGCGGTATCACACAGCATATCGGTGCTTATCAGGTTGAACAAAGTGGCCAGAAGATCACGTTCCTTGACACACCTGGCCACGCGGCATTTACGGCAATGCGGGCACGTGGTGCTCAAGCAACCGATATTGCCGTTCTTGTTGTTGCCGCAGACGATGCGGTGATGCCGCAAACGATTGAATCAATTGCGCATATCAAGGCGTCGGGTGTTCCGATGATTGTTGCAATCAACAAGATCGATAAGCCAACCGCTGACCCGCAAAAAGTGCGTACGGATCTTTTGCAGCATGAGGTTTTCGTTGAATCAATGGGCGGCGACACGCAAGAAGTTGAAGTGTCGGCTCTTAAAGGTACAAACCTTGACGGCCTTCTGGAAGCAATTTTGCTGCAGTCTGAAGTGCTAGAACTTAAAGCCAACCCGAACCGCTCTGCGGAAGGTACGGTTGTTGAAGCCAAGCTTGATAAAGGCCGCGGCGCCGTTGCAACAGTATTGGTTCAAACCGGTACGTTGAAAGTCGGTGATATTCTTGTCGCCGGTTCGCAGTGGGGCAAAGTACGCGCATTGGTCAATGACCAAGGCGAACAAGTGTCAGAGGCTTTGCCGTCAACACCGGTTGAGGTTCTTGGCCTTAACGGTACACCACAGGCAGGTGACCGGGTTGCGGTTGTTGACAGTGAAGCGCGTGCGCGTGAAATTTCTGACTATCGTCAGCGCGTTGACCGTGAAAAAGCGGTTGCACGTCAAACCGGTGCACGCGGCTCACTTGAGCAGATGATGGCTTTGGCTGCGGATAAAGACCGTGCGGAATTCCCGCTGCTCATTAAAGGTGATGTGCAGGGTTCCGTCGAAGCGATCAATGGTGCGCTGGAGAAAATGAGCACGGAAGAAGTGATCGCGCGTGTCGTCCATTCGGGCGCAGGCGGAATTACGGAAACAGATGTGTCGCTTGCAGAATCGACAGGTGCAGCGATCATGGGCTTTAACGTGCGTGCCAATAAGCAGGCGCGTGATGCTGCAGAAGCCGCTGGCGTGGAAATCCGCTATTACAACATCATTTATAACCTTCTTGATGACGTAAAAGCTGCGATGGAAGGCTTGTTGACACCAGAACGCCGCGAAACCTTCCTTGGTAACGCTGAAATGCTTGAAATCTTCAACATCACGAAAGTCGGTAAGATTGCCGGTTGCCGTGTGACAGAAGGTAAGGTTGAGCGCGGTGCCGGTGTGCGTCTTATCCGTGACAACGTTGTTATTCACGAAGGCAAGCTTAAAACGCTTAAGCGCTTCAAGGATGAGGTTGCTGAGGTGCCGTCCGGTCAGGAATGCGGTATGGCGTTTGAAAACTACGAAGATATTCGCGAAGGCGATATTGTCGAATGTTTCCGTGTCGAAGAGATCGCACGTAAACTCGACGCTTAATTAAAACTCACGCCGGATGGTCCGATCCCATTCGGCAGGAGATTGTGATGAATTTCGACCAAGCATATTTGCGTCATTCATACGCTCGTCAGGGCGCGGTTTGTTATGCCATCTGCACATTGAAGGGTGCAGAAATTTTGCAGACCGGTAGATTTAAAGCGGAAACTTACATTTCCTTCCAATGGAAAAGCGTAGATAATTTATGAGTAAAGCAAACGAACCAAGTCAGCGCCAGCTTCGTGTCGGTGAAAATGTCCGCCATGCTTTGACGCAGCTTATTCAGCGGGGCGATGTACAGGATCCGGCACTTGACGGTGTCGTTGTTTCTATCACTGAAGTGCAAATGTCGCCGGACCTTAAAATCGCAACAGCCTTTGTTACGGCATTTGGCCAGCAGGATATGCAGCCGGTTGTTAAAGCGCTGGCAGCCAATGCCAAGTTCATTCGTGGCCGGGTTAGCCCGCAATTGCGTGAAATGAAATATATGCCCACATTCCGGTTCAGGCCGGATACCAGCTTCGACAATTTCTCGAAAATTGACGCTTTGCTGAAAAGCCCTGAAGTTTCCCGCGATCTCGGTGATGACGGTGAGGAAGAAGCTTAATGGCGCGCCAACGTAAGAAAAAAGGCAGACCTGTATCCGGCTGGATTATCTTGGATAAACCGCTTGAAATGGGCTCCACCGAAGCTGTTGGAAAAATCAAATGGTTGTTTGGGGCGCAAAAAGCGGGCCACGGAGGTACTTTGGACCCGCTTGCAACCGGTGTTCTGCCGATCGCGCTGGGCGAAGCAACAAAGACAATGCCTTATGTAACCGAGGGCACGAAAGCTTACCGGTTTAAAGTGGCATGGGGTGCGCAAACCTCAACGGATGACCTTGAAGGTGAGCCGGTTAAAACATCAGATAAACGACCTGAGCGTGCGGATGTCGAGGCAATTCTGGACAATTATGTTGGCGTAATCAGCCAAATACCGCCGCAGTTTTCCGCAATCAAAATTGATGGTGCGCGTGCGTATGATCTTGCCCGCGGCGGTGAAAAAGTTGAAATTAAAGCCCGTGAAGTTGAAATCGACGAAATAAAAATCATCACCCATACACCTGATGAAACGGTATTCGAGGTTGAGTGCGGCAAAGGCACCTATGTGCGCTCTTTAGCGCGTGACATGGGCGAGGAGCTTGGTTGTTATGGCCATGTAACGGAATTGCGCCGCACACTCGTTGAACCATTTGATGAAGCCGACCTTGTATTGCTTACCGATTTGGAAGCCGCAAAGCCGGAAGCTGCCGACGGCGAGCCGATTGATTATGACGCATTGGATGCAATGCTGCTTGATACAGGCGAGGCAATGGCAGATCTGCCCCGCGTTGATCTTTCCGATGATCAGGCGCAGCGCATCCGCATGGGCAATCCGGCATTGCTGATAGGCAAAGATGCGCCGATAGCAGAAGACGAGGCATGCGCTTTCATTAAGGGAAAATTGCTCGCAATCGGCGAAATTGGTAAAGGCACGTTTCAGCCAAAACGGGTGTTTAATCTTTGATGAGAGGGCTTTTTGTTTAGCCCTAGTTGACCTACATTATGGCTTCAAACCATGGAGCCGGAAATGATCGACAAACGTAATTTTTATATCAATGGCAGCTGGGTAAAACCGCTTGTTGAAAATGATCTGGATGTGATCGATCCGGCGACGGAAGAGGCATGTGCTGTCATCTCATTGGGCACGAAAGATGATCTCGATTTAGCTGTAAAAGCTGCAAGAGACAGCTTTGAGAGCTGGGCGGCAACACCAGTCGAAGAGCGCCGCGCACTTATCGTCAAACTGGGCGAAATCATGAAAAAGCGTCTGAGCGAGCTTGGTGAGGCAATCAGTCTTGAAATGGGCGCGCCGATTGACCTTGCTTCACAAGACCAGGCCGGTGTCGGCCCTTCACATTTAAAAGGTTTTTTAGATGCGTTGGATGAATTTGATTGGGAAAAACCATTCAAAGAAGGGCAAACGATTATCCGTGAGCCGATCGGCGTTTGCGGTCTTATAACGCCGTGGAACTGGCCTATCAATCAAATCACATTAAAGGTTATTCCCGCGCTTGCCGTGGGATGTACATGTGTTCTCAAACCATCGGAAATTGCGCCGTTGTCGGCAATGCTTTTTGCTGAATTTATCGATGAGGCCGACTTCCCCAAGGGCGTCTTTAATCTCGTCAATGGAGATGGCGCGGGCGTTGGCGAAGCCATGTCATCACATCCCGATATCGATATGATGAGTTTTACCGGTTCAACCCGCGCCGGAGCGCTGGTGACCAAAGGTGCGGCAGACACTGTAAAACGCGTTACGCTTGAACTTGGCGGCAAATCACCGAACATTATCTTTGCGGACTGCGATCTGGAGAAAATGGTAACGGGCGGTGTCGAGCACTGCATGGAAAACACTGGCCAGTCCTGTAATTCGCCAACACGTATGCTTGTGGAGGAAAGCGTTTACGAGCAGGCGGTTTCGATTGCCAAAGTTGCTGCTGAAAACGTGCACGTAGGAAACCCGAGAGAAAAAGGCGGGCATATCGGACCGCTCGTCAGCCAAATGCAATATGACAAGGTTCAAAGTCTAATCGAAACCGGCATTAAAGAAGGCGCGCGCTTAGTCACCGGTGGTTTGGGGCGTCCTGAAGGCTTTAATCGTGGATATTTTGTCCGTCCGACCGTGTTTGCGGATGTGACGCCGGATATGACGATCTATAAAGAAGAAATTTTTGGCCCCGTCCTTTCCATGATTGCCTTTGATGGTTCAGAAAATGAGGCCGTGCGTCTCGGCAATGATACACCATATGGCCTTGCTGCTTATCTAAGCACTGATGATAAGGAAAAAGGCGAGCGGGTCGGACGCCGCTTGCGTGCGGGCATGGTGCGTGTGAACCGTAAAGGTCTAGGCAGAGGGCATCCGTTCGGCGGATACAAGCAGTCCGGTAATGGCCGTGAAGGTGGTGTTTGGGGACTGGAAGACTTCACTGAAGTGAAAATTCTATCGCAATAAAATGGCTGCGCTGACAATTAAAATAGACGATCTTTCAGGGCCGGAGATTGCCGCTTTATTGCAGCGCCATCTTGACCATATGTATGCAATCACACCGGCGGAGAGTGTTTTTGCGCTTGATATCAATGCGCTTCGGGTGCCTGAAATTACGTTCTGGTCAGCATATTTGGATGGCGAACTGGTCGGTTGTGTTGCGCTTAAAGATCACGGTGATGGTCTGGGCGAAATTAAGTCCATGCATACGCTGGACAAGCACCGCGGAAAGCGTATCGCACATAATCTGGTCAACCATCTTATTCAGGAAGCAAAACAGCGCGGTTTGAAACGCCTCAGTCTGGAAACCGGCAAAACGGAACATTTTATGCCTGCACAGAAACTGTATGAGCGTTTTGGTTTTACTGTGTCCGGCCCTTTTGCGAATTACGGCCCCGATCCGCACAGCTATTTTATGACGCTGGCACTTGCATAGTTTAAGCAAAGCTGCCTCTTTCATTTTACGTAAAAATAGACTATGTGCACCGCAATACGGCAAATATTTGCAGTATATGGCCCTTGCTGGACGACATCCCGGTCTGGGCGACCGATTAACCCTTCATTGTAAGAAAGGACATCCGATGTCGATTACACCTGAGCGTAAAGCTGAGTTGATCCAGAAATTTGCCACAAAAGCTGGCGATACTGGTTCTCCGGAAGTGCAAGTTGCGATCCTTACGGATCGTATCAACACACTGACAGAGCATTTCAAAGACCACAAAAAGGACAACCATTCCCGCCGTGGACTTTTGAAAATGGTTTCTTCGCGCCGTAGTCTTCTAGACTATTTGAAGCGCAAGGACGAAGCACGTTATTCAAAGCTCATTTCAGAGCTTGGCCTACGTCGCTAACTGAATTGAGAGCGGGCTTGTGCCCGCTCTTTTTCCAGCGGAACAAAGCTGCTGGGAAGAAGAACGGGTTTGAATATGTTCGGGAAAGAAAGAACATATTCTATGGGGCAGGATTGCCGGTTACTTGTGTTTCAAGTGCCCAGTTGTCTTGCCCAAGCTCATAATGAAGAAAAAGCGCACGCTGAAAATAGCAGTGCGCATGCATGAACTTGAAAGGACAAGACATGTTCGATCACCATAAGGTGGAAGTTGAGTGGGGCGGACGCACGCTAACACTCGAAACAGGTAAAATCGCCCGTCAGGCAGACGGTGCAGTATTGGCAACATATGGCGAGACAGTTGTTCTTGCGACAGTTGTTTCGGCCAAATCAGCAAAGCCCGGTCAGGACTTTTTCCCGTTGACGGTCAATTATCAGGAAAAAACATTTGCTGCGGGTAAGATCCCTGGCGGTTTCTTTAAGCGCGAAGGTCGTCCTTCCGAAAAAGAAACACTGACATCACGTCTTATCGACCGTCCAATCCGTCCGCTTTTTGCGGAAGGATATAAGAACGAAACACAGGTTGTTTTGACTGTTCTTCAGCACGATCTGGAAAATGATCCGGATATGGTTGCAATGGTTGCCGGCTCTGCCGCCCTTACAATCTCCGGCGTTCCGTTCATGGGGCCGTTGGGCGCGGCCCGCGTTGGTTATATCAACGGCGAATACGTATTGAACCCGCATATCGATGAGATGGAAGAAAGCGATCTTGATCTTGTTGTCGCCGGTACGCAAGAAGCCGTTCTGATGGTTGAATCAGAAGCCAAAGAGCTTGACGAAGAAACAATGCTCGGCGCGGTTATGTTCGGCCACAAAGGCTTCCAGCCTGTGATTAAAGCAATCATTTCACTTGCGGAAGTTGCCGCGAAAGACCCGCGTGATTACACGCCGGAAGATTTGTCGGCGCTTGAAGCTGAAATGGCTAAAATTGCCGCCTCTGATCTTTCTGAAGCCTATAAAATTACCGATAAACAAGAGCGCTATAATGCTATTGATGCGGCAAAGGCTAAAGTTACTGAAGCTATGTTGCCGGAAGATGGTGAAGGCGAATATACGCCTGAGCAAATCGGCGCTGTCTTCAAATCATTGCAGGCGAACGTTGTTCGCGGCGATATTTTGAAAACGAAGAAACGTATTGATGGCCGCGATCTGGAAACAGTTCGCCCGATCGTTTCTGAAGTTGGCGTCTTCCCGCGCACGCACGGTTCTGCGATCTTCACACGCGGCGAAACGCAGGCAATGGTTGTTGCAACTTTGGGTACCGGTGATGACGAGCAGTTCATCGACTCGCTTACCGGCACCTATAAAGAAAGCTTCATGTTGCACTACAACTTCCCGCCATATTCTGTCGGTGAAGCTGGCCGCATGGGCTCTCCGGGGCGCCGCGAAATCGGTCATGGCAAATTGGCATGGCGCGCGGTTCATCCAATGCTTCCGGCTCCGGAAGATTTCCCATACACAATCCGCGTTGTTTCAGAGATTACTGAATCAAACGGCTCATCCTCAATGGCCTCTGTATGTGGCGCATCATTGTCGATGATGGACGCAGGTGTGCCGATTAAGGCACCGGTTGCCGGTATCGCCATGGGCCTTATCAAAGAAGGCGACGACTTTGCCGTTCTTTCCGATATCCTTGGTGATGAAGATCACCTCGGTGATATGGACTTTAAAGTTGCCGGTTCTGAAAACGGTATCACTGCGTTGCAGATGGATATCAAAATTCAGGGTATCACAGAAGATATTATGAAGATCGCATTGGAGCAGGCTAAAGGTGGCCGTATCCATATTCTCGGTGAAATGGCAAACGCGTTGTCAGAAAGCCGCGGCGAACTTGGTGAGTTTGCGCCGCGTATCGAAGTCATGCAGGTGCCTGTTGATAAAATCCGTGATGTAATCGGCGCAGGCGGTAAGGTTATCCGCGAAATCGTTGAAAAAACAGGCGCGAAAATCAACATCGAAGATGATGGTACGGTGAAAATCGCATCGTCATCCGGCAAAGAGATTGAAGCGGCGAAAAAGTGGATTCACTCCATCACTGCCGAACCGGAAGTGGGCGAAATCTATGAAGGCACAGTCGTTAAGGTCGCTGACTTCGGCGCGTTCGTAAACTTTTTTGGTCCTAAAGATGGTCTCGTCCATATTTCCCAGCTTGCCAGCGAGCGTGTCGCTAAAACGGCTGACGTTGTTAAGGAAGGCCAGAAAGTTTGGGTAAAGTTGATGGGCTTTGATGATCGTGGCAAGGTTCGCCTTTCCATGAAAGTCGTTGATCAGGAAACCGGAAAAGAAATTCCAAAAGAAGAAAAAGAAGACTGATCTAACAGTCTGTCCTGAAACTTGATACATAAGCGCGGTCCTGACCCGGTCAGGGCCGCGCTTTTAATTTGAGGAACGAATATGGCCGGCAGCGCTGACACACTCTTCATGCCTATTACAAACGGTGAAATACCGCTTGGCGAAGGGCAATGGTTATATTTGGGCGCTAGGGCTATTGATGGCGGCTTTCCAGATGAATTACGCGCCGCTTTGGTTTGCGAGCAATCCATGCGCGGGGCGTATCTGGACCTTCAAATGCGCGGCATGAATGTCAGTCCCCGCGTTGATAACACCGACCGCTTCTCTGGCGCCTTGATATTGATTGGCAAACATCGCGGCGAAAACGAAACAATGATCGCGCGCGCATCAAATATGGTTTCTGCTGGTGCTCCTATACTTATTGCAGGTGATAAAACCAGCGGTGTTGCACCTTTGCGTAAACGCATTGCAGCTTTCGCGGAGATTGACGGCTCACTTGCCAAGTATCACGCGACGGTATTTTGGTTGCGCAACAGCGTTGATTTTGCCTCTCATTTTTCTTCAGCCAAAACATCACCACAAGGTTATCAAACGTCTGCCGGCATGTTCAGTGCGGAAAAAATAGACAAAGGGTCGGCGCTTCTGGCTGAACATTTAGATGAGAACATACGTGGTGACATTGCTGATTTTGGTGCCGGTTGGGGCTACCTAAGTGCTGAGCTGCTCAATCGCTTCAGTCCCCGCACAGTACATCTTTATGAAGCGCATTGCGCATCTCTGGAGGCCGCCAAGGAAAACCTGAGCGATTACGACAAGGGGCAGATCAGTTATTATTGGCATGATCTGACCAGAGAAGCTGTCGGTAAAAAGTTCGACTGGATTATTATGAACCCGCCATTCCACGAGGGGCGGAAAACAGAACCGCAGCTTGGCGTGCAATTCATTGAAGTGGCAGCCAGATCACTGAAACCAAAAGGCGGGCTACTTATGGTTGCCAATGTCACTTTGCCTTATGAGAAGACCTTGCAGCAGAACTTTTCTAAAGTGAATCAACTGGCACGTAGGGATGGTTTCAAGCTGCTGAAGGCTCAACTATAACAGCCCTCGGTCTAATTGTATTAAGCAGCCTGTTCCGTTGCAGAAGCGTTTGTATTAAGTGCCTCGGCTTCGCTAAAGGACAATGGTTTTCCGAAGTAATAACCTTGCACAAGGTTGCAGCCCGCATCTCTCAGCAGTGATGCCTGTGCTTCATTCTCAATGCCTTCTGCAATGACGCGCGCGCCTAGCGAATGCCCCAGATTAATGATTGTTGTAATCATCAAGTTTTTTTCTTTGTTTTGATCAAGCCGGTCGACAAATGATTTATCGATCTTGATTTTGTCAAAGCAGAGTTCTGACAAATTGGTAAGGTTGGAATAACCGGTGCCGAAGTCATCAATTGCAATTGCTACACCCATTTGATTGAGCTCTTTAAACAAACGCCGCATGCGAATGTGGTCTTTGATTAGATTACTCTCTGTAATTTCCAGCTCGAGTCGTGTTGCCGACAACCTGCTTTCAATCAGAATTGACTTCAGGGTATCAATAAATTTGGGGTTTTCGAGTTGAACAGTTGAAACATTAACCGCCATCTTCACATCTGGTTGAAGGTGAGCAGCATCAAAACAAGCACGGCGCAGCACCCATGTGCCTATTTCTTGAATCAAGCCGCAATTCTCGGCAACAGAGATAAAATCAGCAGGTGAAATGGCTCCTTTGTCACGGTGCGTCCAGCGTAAAAGGGCTTCATATCCTGTTAGCGCACCGCTGTTCAGATCGTATTGAGGCTGGTACGCAAGGCGAAATTCCTCACGCTGCATGGCGTATGACAGCTCGCTTTCAAGCCATTGGTTGTAGGAAGCTTGATGGCTCATCTCCGGGTGATAGATAGTGTAAGAACCACGTCCCGACTGCTTGGCGTTTGCACGTGCGAGGTTGGCGTGGCGCAATACTTTTTCAAGCGTGCCATCTCCCGCTTTCAGTTCTGCGATACCGCCATTGGCATAAACCGGATAGGAAGTCGTATTGATACGTACCGGCTTGGAAAGAGCGTCAAGCAGTGCCTCGACAGCAGCCTGAAGCTCTCGTTTGTCGTGACCGATCTTCAATGCGATAACGAACTCGCTGCCGTTGGTCCGCGCCAACGGGCCAGCATCGCCTACAAGCGAAGACAGGCGGTCTGCAAGTACTTTCAGGACTGCATTACCGGCCTCTGTACCGTAAACATTGTTGATGAGTTTTAACTCATCAAAATCCATGCTGATGAGATAGAAACAGTCCAGAGATTTTCCCGAATCAGCTTTCTTGATAAGCTCCTCAACGGCTTTTTCCAGTCCGAAACGTGAGAGTAAACCCGTTACATTGTCTGTGCGCAGGGCTTTGTCGAAATGGCTTGCCTGTTCATCACCGCCGGCAAAATAGGCATGGGCGCAACCTGCGCCTGCAAGAGCAGCAAGGCCCGTAACAACCGTGCCTGTGCTCGCAAACATAGCTTGCGGATCGATGTTATAAAATGATGAGCGTGCGGCCCAAAAAGCAAGCGAAGCTGCCCCTACGCCGCTCGAGAACACAGTACACGTTCTAAAAAAGAGTTTTTTGCTCATCAGACCCCACCTAGATATTCAAAGTTAAGTGGAATCTCCTAACAAGCTATTTCGTTTAAGCAGCAGATTTGATCGGAGGCGTGATTTCGAGCGCTATGGTTTATTTATCGTCAACACTCTTCAATTGCTCCGGGCGGGGCATAGATGTGATGTTGTAGCCAGAGTCAACAAAATGAATTTCGCCAGTTACGCCGCCGGAAAGGTCAGACAGAAGGTAAAGGCCCGATCCGCCAACCTCTTCCTGTGTAACAGTTCGTTGCAGGGGAGCGTTGCGCTGTTGGTGCGCAAACATCGCACGCGCATCGCCAATACCAGCACCGGCCAAAGTGCGCATAGGACCGGCGGAAATTGCGTTCACTCGGATACCGTCAGGACCCAGATCATTGGCCAGATAACGAACACTGGCTTCAAGCGCTGCCTTCGCGACACCCATGACGTTGTAATTCGGCATGACGCGGGTTGAGCCGCCATAGGTCAATGTTAATAGCGACCCGCCATTGGTCATCAGCGGAGCGGCGCATTGCGCAACCTCTGTGAACGAGTAGGCGGAAATGACCATGGTTTGAATGAAGTTTTCGCGGGTCGTTGCATCGACATAACGTCCCTTTAGTTCATTCTTGTTTGAAAAACCGATGGCATGAACGACAAAATCGAGGGTGCCCCATTCGTCTTTTAATATGTCAAAGGCGGATTTAACTGTTTCAAAGTCCGAAACATCGCAAGGTAAAATGAGTGAAGCACCAACGCTTTCTGCCAGAGGTTTTACGCGTTTGCCCAGTGCATCTCCCTGATAGGTGAATGCGAGTTCCGCGCCGTGTTCGTGCAATGTTTTAGCAATACCCCATGCTATGGAGTTGCTGTTGGCGACGCCCATAATGAGGCCGCGTTTTCCACTCATAATACCTGACATGTTTTTCGAACTCACCCCCTATCAACCATTATAAAGCTGGAAAGCCAGCGTCGCATTTGTGCCGCCAAAGCCGAACGAGTTTGTAATCGCTGCTTCAAGCTCGATATCGTCGATACGTTTCATCGCGATTGGCATATCTGCAAATAGAGGATCAAGTTCTGTGATATGCGCGCTTTCACATACAAAGCGGTTTTTCATCATCAGGAGCGTGTAGATACTTTCCTGAACGCCGGTCGCACCCAGTGAGTGGCCTGTCAGTGATTTAGTTGAGGAGATATGTGGAATGTCATCACCGAACACGGTTTTGATCGCTTCCATTTCCCGTTCATCGCCAACCGGTGTCGATGTGCCGTGCGTGTTGATGTAACCGATTTTGCCATTAACGGTTGAGATGGCCATGTTCATGCAACGAACAGCGCCTTCACCCGAAGGGGCTACCATATCGTAGCCATCCGATGTTGCGCCATAACCAACAACTTCACCGTAGATTTTTGCGCCACGTGCTTTTGCATGTTCCAGCTCTTCGAGAACCAGTACACCTGCACCGCCCGCAATAACAAATCCATCACGTGTGACATCATAGGCGCGCGACGCTGTCGCGGGCGTGTCGTTATGCTTCGAGGACATAGCGCCCATTGCGTCGAACATGTTGGACATTGTCCAGTCCAGATCTTCGCTGCCACCGGCAAAAACAATATCCTGCTTGCCCATTTGAATTACTTCATAGGCATTGCCGATACAGTGGTTCGACGTCGCACAGGCTGATGAAATCGAATAATTGATGCCTTTGATTTCAAAAGGAGTGGCTAATGTTGCCGAAGCTGTCGAGGACATCGTTTTCGGCACTGCGAACGGGCCGATACGTTTTGGCGAGTTGTTTTTCTCGGTCAATAACGCAGCCTGATATACAGTCTGCGTAGATGGGCCGCCTGAACCCATCACAATACCTGTACGAATATTGGAGATGTCTGACTTTTCCAAGCCGGAATCATCGATAGCCTGTTGCATGGCCAGATAGTTCCAAGCGGAACCTTTCGCTAAAAAGCGTGTCTGGCGACGGTCAAGAACCTCAAATGGATCAACCTTTGGCGCGCCATATACATGGCTTCTAAACCCATGCTCAACCATGTCGGGTGATGTTGTAATGCCTGATTTTGCATTGAGCAGTGAATCAAGTACTTCTTCGGTATTGTCACCAATTGAAGAGACGATACCCATTCCTGTAACGACAACGCGTTTCATAAAATCTTCCCGTTTTTATTTGGTCTAAGCCCAATATAGTGAGTTCGTGGCTGATTACGAAGCCTGATCTTGGAAAAGTGCAACACGAAGGTCTTTTGCTGTAAAGACTGTTTCTCCGTCGGCTTTTACAATACCATCGGCAATGCCAAGAACAAGGCGGCCACGCATAACACGTTTAAAGTCGATTTCGAACTCAACCAGTTTTGTCTCTGGCGTTACCATCCCGGTGAATTTAACTTCGCCGGTCGATATGGCACGTCCTTTGCCAGGTTCGCCAAGCCAGCCCAGATAAAAGCCGGTCAATTGCCATAGTGCGTCAAGGCCGAGGCAGCCCGGCATGACAGGGTCGCCGATAAAGTGGCATGGAAAGAACCAAAGGTCAGGGTGAATGTCGAATTCGGCACGAATGCACCCTTTTCCATGCTCGCCGCCTGTCTCGGAAATTTCAGTAATCCGGTTGACCATCAGCATTGGTGGAGCAGGTAGCTGGGCATTGCCCGGACCGAACATCTCACCGCTCGAACAAGTTAGAATTTCTTCATACGTGTAGCTGGATTTTTGTTCAGCCATCAATTTGCCCTCTTTTTAGTCTGCATAGCGCGCATAAAGCATGAATGCCACGACTATTGTTGCTATCGCAATGCCATCCTATCTATTGATTGGCGCTGATTAAGTGAATATACCGGAAAATGTAAGGGCAACACGTATTTTTCTATACGTTAACAGGTTTGGGTGATGATTAAGACGAATAGTGACGTCAAAATCAGAGAACGGGATATCCGCGGCATGTTGAACGCTGCTGGATTGAGGCCGACACGTCAACGCTTGGCATTGGCGGAAATGTTATTTCTGGAAGAAGACCGACATGTCGCGGCCGAAGATCTGCACAAGCAGGCTGTAGAAAATGGCGTTCCGGTTTCGCTGGCTACTGTTTACAACACGCTGCACCAGTTTACTGAAGCAGGTTTGTTGCGCATTCTGGCGATTGAAGGCCAGCGCACCTATTTTGATACCAATACCAGCGACCACCATCATTATTTCGTTCAGGATTCAAATGACGTGATGGATGTGCCGGACGGCACGCTCACCGTTGATAATTTACCGGTACCGCCGGAAGGTATGGAAATTGCCAATGTCGATATTGTTATTCGCCTGAGAAAAAAACAAAGGTGACGCCGTTTTGGCGCGTACTTGATTAGTCTTCGAATTTTTCATCTGGATATGCACCCCAAAGGTCGGTCTGATCGGTGTAGCCGTGGATTTTTTTACCATCGCTGGAGATTTCCAGTTCGCACCATACGCCGTCACATTTTTGAATATAGGCCAAAACGCCGGGCTCGACATATGCGACCTCTTTTGCGCCTGACTTCGGGCTTTCATAAACATTGATTGTTTTATCGGATGCTCCTGTGCGCCATGGCGTTGTGATCGCTGTTCGTTTACCGGACAGCAGAGAACCGTGTATCCAGCCCATTGTGCCTTCCGAATCACGCACACGGCGCCAATTGTCATATTCTTGAATGATTTCGAATGGTAAGCCGGATTTGAGATACATCCACGAAACTGCATACTCTTTGCCGGGGCCCACGCGCATATTTACGCGCTCCGATTTCAAGCTAACAAAGCGTGGTAATGGCAGTCCGCTTGGTCCGCGGTTAATAGAAGCGGTTTGTTGTGCATAGGCTTGGCTTGCTGAAAACACCGAGCCAGCAAAAATTAAAGAAACGGCAGAAAACACATTGATGAATTTTGTAAACTTGAAATCAAGCATATTTACCCCAACACTGTTTCAGCACCGATCTGGAATCGCGGCGCATCTAATTCATTGCCAATTGTGACTGTTTTTGGTTAATGGGTACTCAACAAATGATTACCAAACTGATATTGTTTGCATCATGTTGAGCGATCTACGCGATAATAATTAATTGAATAATGGAAGCGCTCTTGAATAAGACACCCACCGTAATTGTGACACGTAAGCTACCGGAGACGGTGGAAACGCGTATGGGGGAACTGTTTGATGTCAGGCTTAACACCACTGATGCGCCCTTAAGCCGAGAAGCTTTGGCGAAAGCCATGCAAGAAGCTGACGTGCTTGTGCCCACTGTTACAGACAAGATTGATGCTGACCTGATCAATGAAGCTGGTCCCAAGCTAAAATTGATAGCCAATTTTGGTAACGGGGTTGATAATATTGATGTTGCTGCAGCGCACGCTAAAGGCATTATTGTTACCAATACGCCCAATGTTCTAAATGAAGACACAGCGGACATGACCATGGCGCTGATATTGGCTGCGCCGCGCCGCCTCGTAGAAGGGGCGTCACACTTGTTGGGCGACGATCAATGGCAAGGCTGGTCACCAACCTGGATGCTTGGACGCCGGATCTGGGGCAAGCGGCTTGGTATTATCGGTATGGGACGCATAGGCGTTGCTGTCGCACGGCGTGCCAAGGCGTTTGGCCTTTCAATTCACTATCATAACCGCGAACCGATTGCTGACAGCATTCGCGAAGAACTGGATGCGACGCATTGGGACAGCCTCGACCAGATGTTGGCGCATATGGATATTGTATCCGTGAACTGTCCCTATACGCCAGCGACCTATCATTTGTTGTCGGAGCGACGTCTTCAATTGTTGCAACCCAATGCTTTTGTTGTGAACACGGCGCGCGGTGAAATTATCGACGAAGAAGCTTTGATACGTTTACTGGAAGAAGAAAGGATCGCCGGTGCCGGACTGGATGTGTTTGAAGGTGAGCCAAAAATCAATCCGCGCCTTTGCAAGCTTGCTCAAGAGGGGCGGGTGGTTTTACTGCCCCATATGAGTTCTGCGACCATTGAGGGCCGCATTGAGATGGGCGAGAAAATTATTATCAACATCCGGATGATGGCGAGTGGCGACAGGCCACCTGACCGCGTTCTTCCGTCAATGATATAATGTAAAAAGGCACCTGAACGGTGCCTTCTTTTCTTGTGGTGTATTTTGCTTTAGCGCGGCTTTTTGCCAAACACTTTTATGTATTCGGCTTCACCGCCCTTTGCCAAAGCTTTTGCCTGTTTGATCCAGTCATCGCGCTCGATGCGGCCCTTAAAGGAAAGCTCGTCATCAACGATAGCGATATCGGTTTTTTTCCACTTTGCAATTTGACTGAAGTGCCAGAAGCCAAGACCGTTAAGTGTTTTTTCCAGTTTTGGTCCAACGCCGGCAATCATTTTCAAATTATCAGCTTCGCCAACAGGCTTGCTTAAACGCTCTGGGCCTGCAGCCTTTGGTTTGGCTGTTGCAGACTTTTTAGGTGCTGCTTTTTTCGCAGTTGTACCTGCTTTGGCTGCTGCAGGTTTAGCGGTGGCGGTTTTCGGCGCTGTTGTTTTTGCGGCAGTCGTTTTACTTGCAGCCGGCTTCTTTGCGCTTGTTTTTGCTTTAGATGCTGACGCTGTTTTGGGAGCTGCTGCTTTGTCTGTGCTGGCCTTACCTGTTGTTTTAGGCGCTGCCGTTGATTTGGCTTTCGATGCTGTCGATTTTGCTGCGGTGCTTTTTGCTGGTGCCTTAGGCTTGGCAGCTTTGCTTGAAGATGTTGTTTTCGTAGCTGATGTCTTTTTTGCTGCCGCCGGTTTTTTCGCCGGTGCCTTGCGTTTGGCCGGTGTTTTTTCCGGTGTTGCTGCCATCAAGCCAACAGCTTCCGCTGGCGGTGTTCCAGCTGCCGGTGCGGATGGCTTTGTTTGTGCTTCTTTTTCTACTGGCTTGGAACTGATTGCTTCCGTTGTGGATTGGGCTGCAGGTTTCGCCGGTGTTGAGGATGCTTGTGACCCTTCAGCCGAATTTCCCGATGACCCGTTACCAAAGTAGAAGTAGAGAAGAATTAGAATGAGAATAATCAGAATGATAAGACTGATTGCCATTAAGCTCATTACGATGCCCTTTATATATGCATTTGGCGCCGCCCCTCGACACCTTGCGGCTAACATGTAGCCAAACGGCGCGTTGCGTCAAGTTTTACGCTTATAACGCATTTTTTCGAACCTGCACTCCAAGGCGTCGTAGAGTAAGATTTGCCCGATAAGAGGCGTCCCGATTTGCGTAATGAGCTTTATTACTTCTGTCGCTTGCAGGGTTCCCATGACACCGGCAACGGCACCCAGAACGCCAGCTTCGGCACATGTCGGTACACTGCCTGCAGGTGGGGCTTCAGGAAAAATATCGCGATAACGCGGATTATCGTCTTTGTAAGGGGCAAGAACTGTCAGTGATCCGTCAAACCGACCAAGCGCTGCGGCGACCAGCGGTATGCGTGAAGCTTCGGCCTGATCTGCAACAAGATAGCGTGTTGTGAAATTGTCCGAGCCATCCACGATAATATCGTATTGCTCAAAAATGCGTTTGGCATTTTGATCATCCAAACGTTCCTCGTGCGCTATGACTTCAACATGTGGATTGATGCGGGCAATTGTGCTTTTCGCACTGCTAGTTTTCTTGTTTGAAATATGATCTGTTGCATGGATTATCTGGCGCTGAAGATTGGACAGCGAAACGACATCATCATCGACAATGCCTATTCTGCCGACACCGGCCGCCGCTAAATATAGTGCAACCGGACTGCCAAGCCCGCCGGCCCCAATAATGCAAACGCGGGATGCTTTAATGCGTTGTTGTCCGGCTCCGCCTATTTCAGGCAAGACAATGTGGCGCGCATAGCGCTCGATTTCTTCACCGCTTAAAACCGTGCCCTCAGCCATTTTCTTCTCTTTGGAGTGTGCCGTTATCGACGGTTAAATATTGCGCCCGCGTACCAAGTGCATCAAACAGATTGCGGTCCGTTCCGGTCATGAATGCTTGTCCGCCAATTGCGTGAATACGGTCAAATAAAGCAGCACGGCGGTCTATATCAAGATGCGCGGCAACTTCATCAAGCAGCATAATAGGAGCAAGCTTGGAAACTGTTCGTGTCAGCATGCCGTGAGCCAGCACAAGGCCGATCAGAAGCGCTTTTTGTTCTCCGGTCGAGCAAAGCCCGGCGTCCATATCTTTTTCAACGTGCCGGACAACAAGATCGGCACGGTGCGGACCGGTGAGGGTGCGCTTTGCCGCACGGTCGCGGTAACGCAGATCATGCAGTTGCTTTTTAAACGTTTCCTCAAGGTCAAAGCCGTTTAAGCCTTCGGCCGCCATTGCCTCCAACTCGCCTTCAAGGGCCAAATGGGCCGTTGGAAAGACACTTTGATGCTCCGAGCTGAGCTGTTTTATCAAGCCCGTCAGCAATGAGATAAGTTCATAACGGGCTGAAATAATTGCCGTACCAAGCGAAGCCAGTTGGCTTTCTGCAGCGTTGAGCCATTGATCGGTTTGATCACTGGGGATCTCATCCAGAAGCCGGTTACGGTTGCGCATGGCTTTTTCATAATTGCTGGCGCGGCGCCCATGGGCAGGATCAATCGCCAGCACCATACGGTCCAGAAAACGGCGACGATCAGCGGTCGGGCCGGTAAACAAACCATCCATTGATGGCGTAACCCATGTCACGCGGCAAAGATCGAGCAGTTCGTCTGCGTTTCTCATCTGCGTACCATTAATGCGGACGCGGCGAACGGGAGTTGCGCTCGGGTCGAGGCCAGCCGTGCCGGTGCCGATCGCATAATCCTCATCATCTTTATTCAGGGTCGCGAAAACGGAAAAACCGTCGGCAGCCGCCTTATGGCGCATAGATGTTAACGGTGCGCGGCGCAGTCCGCGTCCCGGTGACATCAAAGAGACCGCTTCCATCAAATTGGTTTTGCCTGCGCCGTTAGCGCCGGTCAAAACAACATGCAGGTCTGATAAATTGACATTGAGCGTTTCGTAATTACGAAACGATGTCAGTTTGATTTGGGAAAGCCAAACCTGAGCATGGTCGCCGAGCATTAAAATTAGCCTTTATATTTCCAGCGACCAATAGCAACGTTCTAAACGCGCATTGGCATCAAGACGTAAAGTGCCAACGCGTCGTTCGTGTCTTCGATTAGCGTTGGTGATCCCGCGTCAGCCAGCAGAAACTTAACGTCAGAGCCGGATAGTTGATTTGCGATATCCAGCAAATAGCGGGCGTTAAAGCCGATTTCCATCGGGTCTGCATCATAGCTGACGGCGAGCTCTTCGGTTGCCGATCCTGAATCGGGGTTATTGACCGATAATGTCAGTGTGCCGTCGGATAGGGCGAGTTTAACTGCCCGTCCACGTTCACTGGAGACGGTCGACACACGGTCAACCGCGTCCGTAAATGTTTTGCGCTCGACCTGCATGGCTTTGTCATTGCCTTGCGGGATAACACGCTGATAATCAGGAAACGTTCCGTCGATCAGCTTGGACGTTAAAACCACGGCACCGATTGTCATACGAATCTTGCTGTCTGAAAGTTCGATGATCACTGCAACATCGGGATTGTCGACAAGCTTTTGCAACTCGCCAACTGTTTTGCGCGGGATAATAATGCCCGGCATGTTTTCCGAACCGTCCGGTGCTTCTGTTTCGCAGCGGGCGAGGCGGTGGCCGTCTGTTGCCACTGCACGCAGCACAATCTTACCGTCATTTTCGGCGCTGTGAATGAAGATACCGTTCAGATAATAACGGGTTTCTTCCGTTGAAATTGCAAACTGTGTGCGTTCGATGAGACGGCGCATCGTGGCGCTGTCTAAGCGGAATGTGTGGCTGAATTCACCTGCGGCCAACTGGGGAAAATCAGATTGCGGCAAGCATTGTAGTTTGAAATTTGAACGGCCGGAAGCGACAGTCATTGTTGAACCTTCCGGGTCAACTGAAAGCATAACTTCAGAGCCGTCAGGCAGCTTGCGCACAATGTCATAAAGAAGATGCGCGGGCACTGTTGTTGCGCCGGCTTGTTCAATTTGGGCAGGCGTTGCTTCAGTAATTTCCAGATCGAGGTCTGTTGCCTTCATTTCAAGGCTGGCGCCTTCGGCATTTAAAAGCACGTTTGAAAGAATTGGTATCGTATTGCGACGTTCTACAACACGGTGAACATGATTAAGTGATTTGAGAAGATTTGCTCGCTCGAGTGTCACACGCATGGCGTTCGTCCATTGGTCAATTCAGAATAATGATCGCCCGCAGTCATGAAAACCACGCAGGCGTTTGGACGCTGAATGTGGCGCTTTACCAGCCTAAATGCAAGCTTGAGCGGGCTTGCAAAGGCGCTAAAAAAGCAAAGTTTGGGGAAAACTGGTCTAAACGCATCAATTGAAAAAGCCGCCCCTTGGGAGCGGCCTTATCTTTTTGCCAAAGCTTATTCTTCGATCAGGCGGCGCAGCAATTCCAGTTCTTTGGAAAGGTTGGTGTCTGCTGTCTTCATCTGCTCAACTTTGCGCACAGCGTGAAGCACAGTGGTGTGATCACGACCGCCAAAACGCCGTCCGATTTCAGGCAATGAGCGCGGTGTCATGATCTTTGACAGATACATAGCTATCTGTCGTGGCCGGACCACTGTACGTGTGCGCCGATTTGAGAGCATCTCGTTGCGCGGGACATTAAAGTGCTGGGCAACCACGCGCTGAATATCTTCAATACGCACTTTTTTACGTTCTTCCGCGCGGGTCAAATGACCAAGAATATCGTCAACACGGTCCAGTGATATGTTCTGCTCAAATGATTGGCGGAAAATCAGCTGGTTGAAAGCACCTTCGAGTTCACGGAAGCTTGATGAGACTGTCTTGGCGACATGTTGCAGGACATCTTCGGAAATGTTGAGTGTGGCATCGTCTTTGCGCGCATCTTCCAAGCGCTTTTGAAGCATGGCATGGCGCATTTGATAATCAGGTGTTTCAATTTCCAAGGAAACCCCACCCTTAAGGCGTGAGCGAACACGCGGGTCAAGCGATTCAAGCTCTGAAGGCGGGCGATCAGCCGCCACAACAACCTGCTTTGCACTATCGAGCAGTGTATTGATCAGGTGGCAGAACTCAGATTGAATTTTCTCGCCCTGAAGAAACTGCATGTCATCGATGATAAGAAGATCAATTTCATTAAGGGCGTCTTTGAATACCAGTGCCTTGCTATCGCGGATAGCGCTGGCAAAACGCCACATGAAATATTCAGCAGTCAGATATACAACGCGCTGGTTCGGATTTTTTGCTTTCGCTGCATTGGCAATCGCTTGTAGAAGGTGCGTTTTGCCAAGCCCCACTGAAGAATAGAAGAAAAGCGGATTAAAGCGTGCTGCATTTGCACCTTTATCAACGGCGGTACGGGCAGCAGCAAGACAGACATTGTTGGACGGGCCTTCGATGAAGTTATCGAATGTATAACGGCTATCAATGGGAGAGCCGAGAACAGTGCCACGCGCAGCCTGTTCCTGTGCGGTACCCATAATAGCTGCCTTGTTCAGCATTGATCCTGGCATGACCGGATGCTTGCTGTTTGGCGCTGTTGTTTTTGCCATTTGCTCTTTGGAAGCGACAGCTTTGCTCGCATTGGCGCGAACGGCGCTGCGTACAACAACATCAACCTTTAGGACGCTCGGCTCTTCTTTTTGCCAAAGTGCCAGCATGTCATCAAGATAGTGGCTGTTGATCCAAGTGCGCAGAAAGGGGGTCGGAACCGATATGGTGATAACGCTGCTGCTGGATTGCTCGAGCTTTGCGCGTCCAAACCAGCTTTGAAAGACCTCAGCGCCGATCTTGGCTTTGAGCAGTTGGCAAACACGGTCAAAAATGCGTGATTGCTGCTTATTGGACACGTCCAATGTTTCGTCCTGAATTGCCGCTTCCTCTGCAGCTTTTGCGTCTGTCATCGAACCGAGCCCCTCTGTCGCACCGCATTCCTTGGGCTGCGAAATCCGGACATGTTTGGAAACCAGTTCTCCGATATTCATAGTCTCTGGTTTATCCGATTTCTTTGCGCCGTTTAAATGCATTGTGCGAAGTTCCTTTATTTAATTTATTGCCGCTATCAGCCGTTTCTTTTTATTCTTGCCGACCCCCATCGGCGCATGATCTCCAAATTTAGGATGCAGAAATCCGGTCGCAAAATCGTAGATTTCACGTGTTAAACTGCATATCATTAGTGGCAATGATCGAATGTAACCGATCCAGGCAGAGAAGCGCTCATTGTTCGTGCAAGCAAATTTTTTGCTCGCCTCATTCAGGATCCCCACCCTGAATGCCCCGTTAAGGTCTCTCGTTCTGTGGATAGAGATATACCGCTAAGAGCAGGTTGTGATCAAGACGCGTTTACTCAAATTTAACGAATCAAAAGGCTTGATAAATACCTCAAAATCGGACTCACCAAGGCCGTTTTTGGCTAAATGTTTGGGATTCCACAATTTCTTTTTTAAGCGGTTTGGTTGGGCCTGCTCAGAAAAAAATTTATAAAAATTAGCTTGACTCTTACATGGTCTGAAAGACTCACTTTGAAGGGCCTTTTGTTAAGTGTGCGTCATTCTAAGCTGTTGATTTTTAATAATAAATATTTTTCATCCGGATTCAGTGTGACATTTCAATGACATAGTGAAAAGCCTGACTGGTTACCTTAGGAGAGTGTTTGCCGGCTATTTATTGTGATGTTCGAAAGAGTGCGGCGCAACAAAAAACCCGACCAAAATGGCCGGGTTTAATGTAAGAAAATATGTATCAGAAATTAAGCTGAAATTGCCTTAATGCGTGACGCCAAGCGCGACACTTTACGTGATGCTGTGTTCTTGTGGTAAACGCCTTTACCTGCCGCGCGCATCAATTCAGGCTGCGCAGCTTTAAGAGCTTCAGCAGCGGCGCTCTTATCGCCTGAAGAAATTGCTTCTTCAACCTTACGTAGGAATGTACGAACACGGGAACGGCGCGCAGAATTTACTTCAGTGCGGCGAGCGATTTTGCGTGTCGCTTTTTTAGCGGATGGTGTGTTTGCCATAGTTGCCTCAAATTGTCGTTCACTTGAACGAATAAACCTTAGCCAGCTTGCGAATCTTTATGAAACGAATGTGGCGCAAAAAAACAGTATGGCGACCAATGGCCGCCAAGTTGAAGCTGCTATAATACCAATGTTCTTGTACGTCAACGGTTTTTGCACATTGAAGTATCATGCAGCGACAATTGTTCACTAGCGGTTTTTAAACGAAGGCGAACGCTTTTCAATAAAAGCTGTCATTCCTTCTTTTTGGTCCTCCAGCGCGAAAGTTGAATGGAAGACGCGTCGTTCAAAGCGCAGCCCCTCTTCGAGCGTTGTCTCATAAGCGCGGTTGACCGCTTCTTTGGCAAGCATGACTGACGGAAGGGAATAATCGGCAATCTTTTGCGCTGTGCTAATCGCCTCCTCCAAAAGCTCTCCATCGGCAACCACGCGCGATACAAGCCCGCAGCTCTCTGCCTCGTCAGCATTCATCATCCGGCCGGTTAAAATCATATCCATTGCTTTTGCTTTGCCAACAAAACGCGCAAGCCTTTGAGTGCCGCCAATACCAGGCAGAATACCCAAGGTTATTTCCGGTTGGCCGAATTTGGCGCTGCGGCCCGCGATGATAAAGTCACACATCATGGCGAGTTCACATCCGCCGCCAAGCGCATAACCGGAGACTGCCGCGATGATCGGCTTGCGAATGGCCGGAATTCCAAGCCAGCCCGCCATCGTGTCTGCCAGAAAAGCCTCAGCGAAATCCAGCTCCTGCATTTCCTTAATATCGGCGCCGGCCGCAAAAGCTTTTTCCGACCCTGTGATGACAATGGCGCCCACTTTTGCGTCTTCATCAAATTCGGAAAGCGCCTTGCTGAGTTCTTCAAGCAAAGCGGAGTTTAGCGCATTGAGTGCTTTTGGCCGGTCAAGCGTGATGAGGCCCGCACGGCCGCGCTTTTCGACATTTATATTCTTATAGGCCATTGGAGTTCCTTCTTTGTGAGCTCTAAATTAAGTGTGTTGCCAAACGCTGTGCCTCATTATCTTTGGCATGTTGAGCAGTAAAAAGTCGAGCGCCCGCTTTGGACGATGCGCTTGATGGTGCCATCGCAACTGGTTTTTTTACAAGGCGCACCCTCTTGGTCATAGACCGCAAAACTGTGCTGGAAATAGCCAAGTGTGCCATCGGTTTGCATGTGATCGCGCAATGATGACCCTCCTGCTTTAATGGCATCGGCGATGACTTCACGGATATGGCCTGCAAGCGCATGACAGCGCGCTGTTGCTGTGCCTTTCTTACGTGTCAAAGTGCCTGCTTGGCGCAAAGGCGAAAGACCGGATCGCCATAGCGCTTCACACACATATATATTGCCAAGTCCTGCAATGAGCTTTTGATTAAGCAGGGCGGACTTCAATGTTGTCTTTTTAGCGTTGAGCATCAAGGCAAGTGCATCACCGCTTAACTGGTTACCAGTCGGCTCCAGGCCTAGTCCGCTTAAGTGAGGATGCTCGTGTATAAGGTGCGTCTCGCCCATAAACATAAAACCAAAGCGGCGCGGGTCATTGTAGATAATCTGTGCCTGATCGCCGTTGGCTTGTTTTATGTGAAAGACGACATGGTCGTGCGCTTCAAGTTTTGTGTGCTCATGGTAAAGCTGTACCATATGCGCATTGTGGGTTCGAAAAGATCCGGACATGCCTAAATGACAAACTAGGACCAGTCCATTATCAAAGTTGATCATGAGATATTTGGCACGGCGCGAAAGGCTGTTTACCGTTGTGCCTTGAAGTCGGGCGGCCATATTGTCGGGAAACGGGAACCGTAAATCGGGACGGCGCAATTCCACGCGCTCCATGACCGCGCCTTGCATTGTGGGTTCAAGGCCGCGCCTGACTGTTTCAACTTCTGGTAATTCAGGCATTCGGTTTAATCTTGTCCATGAAAGAGGTTCCGTATGGGCCGGATGTTAAACCCAGATGATCGGCAATCGTCTCGCCAATATCCGCAAAGCAATTGCGTATACCTATTTCTGCGCCGCTCGTATCTGATCCTTTGAGTAATCCGATGACAGGAATACGTTCGCGTGTGTGATCGGAGCCTGTCCATGTCGGATCGCACCCATGGTCTGCTGTAATGACCATTAAGTCGCCGTCTTTAAGAGACGCAATCATCTCCGGTAATCGCCTGTCAAAATGTTCCAAAGCGGCAGCATAACCCGGTACATCGCGGCGGTGACCGTAAAGCTGGTCAAAATCGATAAAGTTTGTGAAAACCAGATCACCGCTTTGTGCATCATTCATGGCTTTCAGTGTGGCATCGATAAGGGCATCATTGCCATTGGCTTTTCTTACGTCGCTAACTCCTTGGTGGGCGAAAATATCGCCAATTTTACCCACCGCGATGACCTGCTTTCCCGTTGCGGTCAGTCTATCCAACAAGGTAGGTTCCGGCGGAAGAACAGAATAATCGCGGCGGTTGCCCGTTCTAACGAAATCCTCTGCTGTCTCGCCCTTAAAAGGTCGTGCGATGACCCGCCCAATATTATAAGGATCGACAAGCTTTCGCACGATCTCGCACAAAGCATATAATCGCTCTAATCCGAAATGGCTTTCGTGCGCCGCGATCTGAAACACAGAATCAGATGACGTATAGAAAATTGGAAGCTTGGTTTTGATATGTTCCTCGCCGAAAGCCGTGAGCGCATCAGTCCCTGACGAATGACAGTTTGCCAGCGAACCTTCAGTGCCGGCTTCTTTATAAATATCATCGAGAAGCGTTTGCGGAAATGTTGGAATTTCGTGAGGGAAATAGCCCCAATCAAACGTAACGGGCAATCCGGCAATTTCCCAGTGTCCCGACGGCGTATCCTTACCGTTGGAGACTTCATCGCTCACACCCCAGAACCCCACCAGAGATGATGCCTGTTTTGTGCAGGCAAGGGAATGGTTGCTCGCAAGCTCCAGTGCATGAAAGAAACCTAACTTTGCCAGATTGGGGCAATGAAGTGATCCTTCACGCAGCCCCTTTTTGTCAGCTTTACCGTTTTCGGTGTGCTCCAGAATATGGCCAACAGTGCTTGAACCTTCGTCATTGAACAGAGTAGCATCTTTAGCGCCGCCCAATCCGACTGAGTCCATGACAAAAAGAAACGCTCTGGCCATATTGAGTCCTAATATTAAGCGGGCTTTAAGAGTCTGTTGATTGGCCCATAGTAAATAAATCCTTATATAGGTTCCAGATGGTTGCGGTCCACCAATGTTTAAAGCTCAAAGGTCGTCGATGAGTAGAAAACGAATTGAAACAGTATCTATATCTTTATTGATGTCAGCGATGTTGACTGCGCCGGCTTTGGCTGACTGGCGCAGTGACATGGGTGTGTTCCGCGTCGGCATTTCTGCTCTTCACGGTGAGCCGCCACGCAAAGGCAGTTTTGACCTGTTTCGCAAACATCTTGCCGAGGCGCTGAATATGCCGGTTGAAATTTTTCAGGCTAATGATGCGTCCGCGCTCATCGATGCTGTCGCCGCTTCACGTATCGAATATGCGATATTGCCAACAGCGGGTTTTGCAACGCTCGATGCTTTTTGCTCATGTGTTGTGCCGATAGCGGCTCCGGTGTCTGAAAATGGTGCCGATAGTGTTCGCTCGGTATTGATTGCCAATCAGAAAGTTATGGCCGACTTAAACGATATTGAGGGGCGGAAAATTGCTGTGGGACCGGCTTCTTCGTTAACAGGCTTTATGTTGCCTCATGCTTTTTTCCGGCCTGCAGAAAAACAACTGGGTGAAAGTGGTGCGGACATTGTCCAAACAGCAAGCCAGTTTGAAGCAGTAAGACTTTTTCAGGCAGGAAAAGTTGATGGATTTTTTGCTTGGGAGCACGCAACGCAAGGCACGGAAAAGCGATATGAGAATGAGTTTTTAGATAATGTGGGAAAAGATTCAGAGTTGGAACCTGCCGTTTTATGGCGTTCGGAGGCGGTTCTATATGGGCCGCATACTGTACGCAAAAATCTGCCTAAAGAAGCCATAGACGCGATTAGAGACGCTCTTGTATCAATAAATGAAAAGGAGCCGCTGGCATATGATGCCATTTCGCCTGAGCTTGGCGGCGCTATGCAGGCGGTATCGAAAGAAGATTATAGTGTGGCAAGCCAGATGGTGCGGGCCTTGGCGGAGCAATAGGCCTTTTCAAAAAGGCTAAAAGCTGAATTTAACAGTCACTACATTTAACAGTATCGGTGATACGCGGGCGCAACCAATACTCCTCAGACATGTCGATCGCAGTATAGGTGTTGCCGTTTGAGTCTGTTTTCGAACCAAGCGCCCAAGTTACGATAGGCCGGTACTCGATTTCAGTCGTAACTTTAACGAGGAAAGTTTCATCGATGATCAAACGCTTGGGTACGCCGATTTTAGTACCGTTGCCGGAGCCAAGTCCATTGTCAAACTTACCCTTATTATAACGGCGCGACCAGATGATTTCTCCGCCTTCAGGGTGGTCTTCATCCACATCTATGCCCACAATTGTGATTTTGGGCTGGTCAGCGGTATAAGGAAACATAATTGCCGCGCCGATCTCCAACATCGCATCGAGCGTTTTTCTGTCCACTTCTGATTGTTGTGTAACCAGATCCGCAACGGTACTTGCAACACGTGCTGCGCGTTTGTTGACAGTAATTCCCGTAGAGATTTCAACCGTACCAAGATACATTGCCAAAAGAAGCGGAACGATAAGCGCGAATTCCACTGCAGCCATACCGCTTTTGTTTTTGCGAAATCCATTAAAAACGCCGCGGAACTGTTTTTGCCTGATTGTTTTTGTCATGCGTAATGTTCTCAAATTGCGGACTCTAGAATGGTTCGTTTTGCCAAGTGGAGGAGGAGTAAAGAAGGGTTTTGCCGTCTTCCAAGCCTGAAATATGTGATTTCATAATATCGGTAATGACCGGCCAGCGATAAAAAACACGCAAATGATTGATGGTGCCGGCACCGCCGGGTGCATAGGTAAAGCCGGTTGTGTCCAGCTTCTTTGGATTTTCCATCGGAATCGTTTTCGGCACATCCGAGAATTTGGCATAAGATTTCAGATCGAACTCAAGATCAGGGCAACCGGATGATACCATTATCTCCAGATCGTTGCAGATCATCGCGCGGAATTGTTCTTTATTCGTGGTTTTTGGGTCGATTTGACCGGTACGCACCTTTCGCGCGGCCTGATCAACCGAATTGGCCATTACCTGTTGTGCCGTAAATGAAAGCGATGTTTCCAGAACAGCAAAAACAATCATAATAAAGGGAATAGCGAGAATACCGAATTCAATCGCTGTTGCGCCGTCTTTATTATGCTTAAACCGGCTTAAGGCGAAACCAAGCCTGCCAATTTTTCCAAACCTACGCACGTTGCCTGCTCCTGCTTCAGGGTTCGGTGAAGCGTAGCGCAAAAATCTTTAAAACTTCTTTCATAAACGAATAGAATGTCTAGCACGCACCAGATTGGCACGTGCTGCGTCTAAACACTTCAAGGCACTTATGAGTTAATCATCATCGCCTGAATCGTTTGCTTCACTCGTCGCCGCGATGGCCTGTAGTTCAGCTTCGGTAAGGTAGGCGCCTTCACATTCAGGTTCACACGACAGATTTTCTATTTCCGCGCGGCGGTAAACCCGCAAAATTGATGACGTGTCACGGCTTACAGCGATGCGCTCGTCCAATATAGGTGTTCCTGATTCATCAAGGATAACAAGGTTTGTACGCCCGAATCCGCGCCCCGTTAGAACAAGTGTTTCTGCATCCTGAATGGTTACGTCTGCTATCTCGGGGTTTCCGACAATTACTGTCGTTGCAGGGCGTGATAGTTTTACAATCTTTGCATTGTTCAACTCGACTTTAATTGCAGCAGCATTTGAATGCGCTACTGGTTGAGTTTCTGCTACATAATCTGCCGCATGGGCTGCAGCCACAAAATGAGTACCAGCTATCAGTGCTGTCATACAGAATAGTTTAACACGCGAGATCATGACTTAACTCCAAACATATCTGATAGCTAAAATTGCGCAGAAAACTGAAGGAAGCATTAACCATAGCGCTTTTGAGTGAATTATAGAGGATAATCTGTCGGTATAGTCAGTAATCTGCATAGCGGTCTGAGAATCTTGCTTCAAACGAAGCACTAGGCTGGCACTCTATTTTGCAGCGCAAGGTCGCTGTTTGTGTTTGGTTTACGCTTACGCCGTATTGTTGGGCCGATTAAGTTTTGGCATCTAACTATTCGAGCAATCCATGAGCGAGCTTTCGATCACACCTGTTATCTTATGTGGCGGAGCCGGTTCACGTCTTTGGCCAATGTCGCGGGACGAAAAGCCCAAGCAGTTTCACGCACTTTTCAATGACCGCTCTTTATTGACCAATACAGCTTCCCGTATTCCGGTTGGCATCCATAACGGTCTTGCGGTTGCACCGCCGATCGTGCTCGGCAATGCACAGCTCGAGCAGATGTTTCATGGCGCTTTAAAAGAGTTTGAGACCCAGCCTAGCAATATTCTATTGGAACCTTCCGTACGTGACACAGCAGCGGCGATCGCTGCGGTTACAGCATTTGTAGCGGCTCGCAATAATGATCAGTTGGTTGTCGTTTTGCCGTCCGATGCGCGCATTGATAATCATGAAGTTTTTCTGGATGCGATTGCAAAAGCTGCCCGTACCGCATCGAAGACAGATGCTATTATGACATTGGGTATCGCCCCGTCGCGGCCGGAAACACAATATGGATATATTCAGCAAGGTGAAGTATTTGAAGAAGGGTTCCGGGTAGAAAAATTCCGCGAGAAGCCTGATTACACAACAGCGCAAAAATATGTGGCGGAAGGTAATTTTCTCTGGAACGCGGGTATGTTTTTATTCCGTGTTGGCCGGATGGTGGAGGAGTTTGAAAGGCTTCAACCTGAAATCTGGGACAAAGCGAAAAATGCTGTTGAGCTGGCCGAAACAGATGGCCCTTTTGTGTTTCTGGACCATGATAATTTTAATATCGCGCCCAAGCTCTCGATGGATTACGCCATCATGGAAAAGGCCGATAATATAGGCGTTATTCCTGCCAGCTTTGATTGGGACGACCTTGGGTCATGGACCCAGCTTTACGAAGCAGCCAGTAAAGATGGCGATGGAAACGCGCTCTATGGCGATGTTATCAATATAGAAGCTAAGAATAACTATGTTCGCGCTGATGATGCGCTGGTTGCTATTGCGGGCGTTGAGGGGCTGACAGTAATCGCTGAAGATAACAAGGTTCTTGTTGCACGCACTGAGAAGGCGCATCTCGTCAAGGATGTGACGACGGTCTTCAAGGCTGATTATGCCTATACACGCAAGCGGCATTGGCCGAAAAAGCAAATCCAGCAATGGCTTTTCGAAAAAGCTTTGCCTCTGTGGGCTGAAAAAGGGATCGATTATGAAAATGGCGGCGTTCACGAAGCGCTGACCTTTGATGCCGAGCCAGCCCCGCATATGCAAAAACGCCTGCGGGTGATCGCAAGACAGATTTACTGTTTCTCTCACGCTTCGCTGCTTGGCTGGAAGGGCGATTCAGACAAAATTCTGCGGCACTGTTTCGATACGCTGATAAATACCGGTTGGCATGAAGATGGTGGTTTTATCCATCTTTATAATCCTGACGGTACGGTGTTGGATGATACGCGCGACACCTATGACCAGTGTTTTGTCTTGCTCGGTCTTTCATGGCTTTACCGCGCTAAGGCTTGGCCGGAAGCGCGTAAATGGGCCGACAAAACATTGGCTTATATGGATAGCCACTTAGCAGATACCGTCAATGGCGGCTATTTTGAGGATTCGAAAGGCTCTTTGCCGCGCCGCGCGAACCCCCATATGCATTTCCTTGAAGCAATGCTCGGCTGGTATGATGCAACGGGCGATAAGCGCTTTCTGGATAGAGCGCAGGCAATGGTTCAGCTCTTCGAGCGGCATTACTATGATCGCATAAGCGGAACGGTGACTGAGCGTTTTAATGATGACTGGTCAGCCATAGCAAAAGGAGATGCTGATCTGTCTGTCGAGCCAGGTCACAGTTATGAGTGGGCGTGGTTGTTGATGCGCTATAACTCATATCGCTCAACGCCGCGCCTTGAAGCTAAAGCCAGAGCAATTTATGCGGCGGCGCGTGCGTTCGGTCATCATGAGCAAACCGGTGCGGCTGCAGATTATATGCAGCCCGATGGGACAGGCGTAAGCGATAATGCGCGATGCTGGCCTCAAACCGAAGCACTCAAGGCTGCCATTATTTTTGAAATAAACGGGCTTTCGGTTGCAGCAAGTCACCGCAAAATGATGTTGGATGTATTGCTCACGCGCTACCTTAACGGTCCGATCGACGGCGGTTGGTATGACGCAATTAACACCGAGGGCAGGGTGACTGCCCCCGATATGCCATCAAGTACGTTCTATCATGTTTTCTGCGCGCTTGCAGAGCACATTGAACGCTAATTGAAAGCAGTAGATCGCCCGAATAATCAGGCGCTCTGCTTGCCTTCATCACTGAGCAGCGGATCGATAGCTGAGGGATGGAACAATACGGTTTCAGGCTTTTCGCGTGCAATCTGGCGCTGAAGATTGGCTTCGGCATCCGTACCGAATGTTTGTTCCCATTGGCGCAATGTGTGCTGATATGTGTCGAGCACATGCATGATTGCTGTCTTCTGCTCACGGCTTGCATGGGCAACCATATCAACTGCGATACAAAGAACATGATCAATTTCCGCGCTGTGAAGTCCTGTCACCGGAACAGCAATAACCGCTTCCTTGTTGATGTAGCCACATGACAGCTGGCGTGTATCAAGTGCTGCGCCGATAACGCCAATGGGTGCTTTACCACTTTGGTAAGCGGCAATAGCGGGGGGGAGATCAACGTCTTGAGGGGCCTTTACAATTGTGTGGTCACGCTCTTGTGCAAGGTCCATCAACGCAATCCATCTGACACCGTCAACAACGCGCGACACTGAGGCGAGCGTCTTGCGGTTGTCGAATGATAAACGGCTGTCTGCCAAAGCCAGTGAGCCCAGCGCATCGCGTACCGCAGGCGAAAGCGCATCTTCCGGACGGCTTGTGCCGACTGTGACGGTCTTTGCTTGATGGCGGATAGTGTCGATCGGTCTTGATGTCTCTTCAAATGCTTTGCGGATAGGCTCGCTTGCCGCCTCGGCCACAGCCTTAAGTCCGGCTTCATTGCCTTTGTTGGCCATCAATTGACGCGAAATATTGGCGATTGTGGCTGTATGGCTTGCACCGAGACCGGAGTTGAAGGCCCCTTCGATTGCCTCTTCGGTAAATGCATCAACCATATCAATGATTTTCTCAACATCGGCAGCATTGTCGCCCATTGCAAGCAATTCAAGTTCGACCATGATGAGTTTTAGTTTCTGTGCGCCAACATCAATTGCGCGGGCCGCATGGAAGCCGAACAAATGGCCTGCAACTGTGGCCAAAACAAATGCCAGATCGCCGCCAATTTTCGGTAAGGCAATAACGCGTTCGGCATAATCACCAAAAGCGTCCGCATCTGCACCTTCCGTTGCAAAGACAATAGGCCGGCCATTATGGGCTTTGAAAATGGCCGCTTCCTTGACCACATCGCCAACAAGATCACCCGGCAGGTCATTTGCGATAACCAGTGTTAACGGCTCTGTTGAAAGGTCGATATGTTTCTTGTCTTCGGTGTAATCGACAGGAATGGATTTGTAGCAAAGCTCGGACAATTTGATACGGATCTCAAGCGCGGCCACATGATTTACGCCTGAACCTGTAACAGCCCAATAACGCGCATAGGGCGCAAGGCTGTGAGCACATTCTGCGATATGTGCTTCATTGGCCAGAACGGAGGCAACATGCGCCGGTAGTTTTTCCAACTCGCCAATTTCATAGGCAAGCTCAACATCGGTCATTGTCTGTAATTGGTCTGCCAGAAACATGGCTGTTAGCTTGCCGGCAGTGATTTGACTGTAGAACGCCTTTGTCGAGGCAACAGACATCTCCACATCGCGACCATCAGATGTAAATAATGCTGAGTCTGCTTTGCGCACGAGATCGGAATTGCGGCGGTTTACGATGGCATGAACAAATGCACCGCGTTCTCTGGCCAGATCAACAGCACGGTTTGTGTCAGTCGTCGTTCCTGATTGGGAGACGGCAATCACCAAGGCGCGGTCAAAATTATAGGCTTCAATGTCAGCAGACAGCTCGGATGACCGGATAGCCATTACCGGAATTTTCCGGCGCGCATCGCGCCCCAGTGCTTTTTCGATCAAATGGCCAATGCCAACCGCGGCCACACCGGCCGTACCTTGGCCGATTACATAGACGCGCGACAGGCCGCCTTTTAGATTTTCACGCAAGCCCTGCCAGATGTCTGTCGGCAGGTCGTTGAAGGCAATAAACGACCCTTCGCGCCGATAGCGCCCGCGCAGCGTTTTTGCCACGCTTGCAGGGCCGTCATTGATTTCCTTTTCAAGAAAATGATCGAATGCGCCGCGATATATGTCACGTGCGAAGATCTGGTTGTTCTCCGCCTTCACTTCGACGGACTTGCCGTCAGACACAGTGCGCATATCAATTATGTCGCTGTTTCCGGTAAGCTTTATGACGGAGCCACCTGCCACTGAGCGTGCAAGATTATAGCTTGTTAAAGCGGCATTGCAGAGACCGTACACCTCTGATGCAAAGATCCAACCATCTTTCAGACGTGCAGCGTGCAATCCTTGCCCTGAACCTTTTTGTGCAAGAAATACCGTCCCGGGGTGGAATGGGTCGATGCATCCGATAGCAACAGATCCATCGAGCCTGCGTGTTGCTGCACGGAACTGCTCCAACCGGTCATTATCCATGCTTGCAGAGATACGGTCGGTTATGGGGATGATTTTTGCGTCGGTTGTAATCGCGGTATCAACGGCCAGATCTCGCTTGGTTACAAACTCTTCCAGCAGTTCCATGTGGTTGTCCACATCACCATTGAGCGCATACATCGCGCCAAGTTGGGTCTCCGTACTGTCTGGCATATCACTTGAAAGGGAAGGGTTGTGCGGGTGGCAATTGGCGACAGAGATAACACCATGCGATGCCCAGCGTGTGTGCGATAAAATGCTTGCGCTTATTGCATGGGCGGCAATCGACCACAGAACGGCATCACCAGCAATTGAAGCACGCAGGGCCGCGCCGTTATCACCGAGGCGCCCGACGAGGTTTGCTGTCTTGTAGACAAAGGTCAGGCTAAGTCCGCCATCATTGCGGGCTTCCTGATAAATGGACATATCTCCGGCATGTGTGTCTTTGCGGCGTTCATTATAACTTGCCGTTAAACCGCCGTTCATCGACGAAACAGCGTTTTCATCAACGTTGATTTGAATTGCAATGCCCGCAGAATCGCGTCCGCGCACTTCAAGTCTGTCGATAGAACGAAGTACATATTCCGAGGCAATGGCGACATGCAAAGCTGTGCCGGTGTTCAGATCGGCTTTAACAGCCAATTTCCCTGCAGCTTTTGCATGGTCTGCTATTTCGGCATGAAGCTGCCAGCTATAATCGCGCAGGCTTTCGATCAGCGGATCAAGATCGGTACGTCCTGCTTGTGATAGAGCGGTGAGCGTTTTTTCGTGTGACGATAGCGTGTCGGATAATTGGCGAATGTTGTCCTCGATTGTGGTGTCAAGAACGACTGCGCGCAGTGTGGATATTGCCATCAGATCGCTGAAACGTTGCTCAAGGACAGCCACGATAGACGACAACCCCTCAGCGGCATCAGCACCATCGGGCAGCGTTTTGCTTTTTTGTGCAAGGTCTAGCAACCATTCAAGGTTAGCCGTTTCAGTAGAAAAATTATTGCTGATAAAGCCGGCAATTCCGCACATCTAGATAGCGCCTTATAACTGAGAGTTGTTAAACTATAATACCCGTCCTTGCGGGTGCTTATAACTATAAATATGGCGCTGACAAATCACTCAAGAAAAATCAGAGCGCGCTTTTTCACATGATCTTGCAATATTGTAATTTAGGTTACCATTACGCAAGGCTTTGTATTGGATGTTCAAGGGTCTGTGCCCGCCCTTATTCCGCCATTTTTTGGGGTTTGTATAAAGTATAGCGGCAGAAAATGCCGAATTTGTCTCGATAACCCCCATTGTCGCACAAATTGGATGACGCATACCCCACTTCCCGTCATTCCAGAATATTGATAATATTGCCACCGTGAAGAAATTCACACGGTGGCTTTTCTTTATGTAATCCACGGTTTCAGTCTTTGACAAACGTCGGCGTCCGGCTCATGTATGCCAAAGATTAGACAAACCATATGGAGAGCTTCATGTCCGCCCCAAATTCAGTTCTTGAACATATCGATGCCCAACTGGACAGCAGTGTGACGCATTTGTTCGAACTTCTGCGGATTAGATCAATTTCGACGGATCCGGCTTTCAAAGCAGATTGTCGTAAAGCGGCTGAATGGCTGGTTGAAGACCTTAAATCCATCGGTTTCGACGCGAGTGTTCGCGATACGCCAGGTCATCCGATGGTTGTTGCTCATCATGGAGGCCCATCTGAAAATGCGCCCCATGTATTGTTTTACGGTCACTACGACGTGCAGCCCGTCGATCCACTGGGCTTGTGGGTTGATCCGCCGTTTGAGCCAAAAATCAAGGAAGTTGACGGGCAGAAGGTCATTACAGGACGCGGCTCTTCTGACGATAAAGGACAATTGATGACCTTTGTGGAGGCATGCCGCGCATTCAAAGCAGTGGAAGGCTGCTTGCCCTGCCGGGTCACGATCCTGTTTGAGGGTGAGGAAGAAAGCGGCTCACCATCGCTCGTTCCGTTTTTGAAGGAAAATGCCGAAGAACTGAAATCTGATTGTGCTTTGGTTTGCGATACAAATATGTGGGATACTGACACACCTGCTATTTCTGCCGGTTTGCGTGGCTTGCTGGGTGAGGAAATCATCATCAAAGCTGCGGATCGCGACCTTCATTCAGGTTATTTTGGCGGTGTTGCTGCCAACCCTATTCATATTTTATCCAAAATTCTTGCTGACCTTCATGACGATAAGGGCCGCGTTACAATCAATGGGTTTTATGATGGTGTTAAAGAAACACCAGAGGAGATTTTGGAGAGCTGGAAAGCGCTGGGCCGTACAGATGAGGACTTTTTGGGTGCAATCGGTCTTTCAAAACCGTCAGGAGAAGAAGGGCGTTCAGCGCTGGAGCTGGCTTGGGCGCGCCCGACAGCTGAAGTAAATGGCATCACCGGTGGTTATACCGGAGAAGGCTTTAAAACAGTGATCGCGGCTGAGGCATCGGCAAAAGTTTCCTTCCGTCTGGTCGGTGATCAGGATCCGCATGCTATCCGCAGAAATTTCCGTGCATTTGTTGAAGATCGCGTGCCGGAAGATTGCTCTGTTGAATTCAAAGAGCATGGCGCTTCGCCGGGAATTCAACTGCCTTATGATTCTGAATTATTGAATAAAGCCAAAGATGTTCTGTCTGAAGAATGGCCAAAACCGGCGGTAATGATCGGAATGGGCGGGTCTATCCCGGTCGTCGGGGATTTTCAGACCTTGCTGGGTATGGACTCGCTTCTTGTCGGGTTTGCACAATCTGACGATCGTATTCACTCGCCGAATGAGAAATATAACTTGAAGTCATTCCACAAAGGCCAGCGTTCTTGGGCACGTATTCTCGCCGCACTTGGCTAACTGATCTCCATCAAGATCATTAAAAAGCGGCAAGTTGCATAAACTTGCCGTTAACGCCCCTTTAAACGCCATATTTTATAGTCACACGGAAATACCGATTTTGCAGTGAGTACGGTGATTCTGGTCTGATGATATTTCGTAAAAAGCCGAAAAAACGCGTCGAGCCGCGTTTTGCCGATCACCCGTCAAAAAGAGCTGCGGCAGATTTTTCTGTAACGGATGATGATCGTGCGGCGCGCCCACCCAAAAAACGCACCAAAAAAGCGACAGCACGTAAGGCACCTGCAAAGGCAAAATCAGGCACAAAGCGCAGAAAGAATAACCGGAGTGCGAAAGGCCGTTCGCGAAACCGTGGCCGCGGTTTTATTGGCGGACTGTTCTATTGGTCTTTCATTATGTGTATCTGGGGCGGTATCGGGATTGTCGGTATTGTTGCCTATTACGGCGCGCAAATGCCGTCCGCATCGACATGGCAAATTCCAGATCGTCCGCCAAATGTAAAAATCGTGTCAGTCAATGGTGCCTTGGTTGCCAATCGCGGAACCACCGGAGGGGCCGCCGTAGGGTTGCATGACATGTCGCCCTATATTCCACAGGCAATCATAGCGATTGAAGACCGTCGCTATTATTCGCATTTCGGATTTGATCCAATTGGTTTTATCCGTGCTATGATGCGCAATGTTATGTCTGGCCGCTTGGTGCAGGGCGGGTCTACGATTACCCAGCAGCTTGCAAAGAATCTCTTTCTTTCACCGGAACGCACTATGGGCCGCAAGGTGCAGGAATTGCTGCTGGCGCTATGGTTGGAGCAAAAATATTCCAAGAGCCAGATTTTGGAAATGTATTTGAATCGTGTCTATTTCGGTTCGGGGGCTTACGGCGTTGAAGCCGCCAGCCGCCGTTATTTTAACAAAAGCGCACGTGATGTTTCATTGCCGCAGGCGGCATTGCTGGCAGGCTTGGTCAAGGCGCCATCGCGTTTATCGCCAGCCAAAAACCCGCAAGCCGCCGAGGCACGTTCGCAGATTGTACTTTCTGCAATGCGGGCACAAGGCATGGTGTCTGATTCAGAAATGACTGCGGCGCTTTCAGGCCCGACCACCAAGGCTGCGGCCTATTGGACCGGTTCTGAAAACTATGTTGCAGATCATGTGATGGATCAGGTTCAGGAACTTATCGGTGAGATCAAGCAAGATGTCATCGTTGATACGACTGTCGATCTATCACTTCAGAAATTCGGCGAAGAGGCAATACGCGAGCTGATTGCTGAAAATGGTGAAAAGTTAAAGGTTAGCCAGGGCGCGTTGGTTTCAATCGACGGAACAGGCGCCGTTCGCGCGATGGTTGGTGGCTATGATTATGCCAATTCACAATTTGATCGTGCTTCGGAAGCCAAAAGACAACCGGGCTCCAGCTTCAAGCCATTTGTGTTTCTGGCTGCTCTTGAAAATGGAATGACACCGAATTCCGTGCGCAATGATGCGCCGATCAGAATAGGTAAATGGTCACCGGAAAACTATAACGGGAAATATTACGGTCAGGTCACACTCACGACAGCGCTCTCCAAATCTCTAAACTCGGTCGCTGCTCAGCTGATCATGGAAAATGGTGCGGGCAATGTCGCCAAGACAGCGCATCGCATGGGCATTACGTCGAAGCTGGAAGCAAATGCCTCTCTTTCCTTGGGAACCTCCGAAGTTACACTATTGGAACTGACAAGTGCATATACGCCATTTGCAACCGGTGGTTATCGCGCCAAACCGCATATGGTTCAGCGTATTACGACAATGGAAGGCAAGGTGCTCTATGAGCATATTCCGCAGTCGGCACGCGTGATTTCGGCTGATGTTGCGGGCATGATGAATGCGATGATGGCGCAGACAGTGCGCAATGGTACCGCACGCGGCGCAAAGTTCAATCACGCCGCAGCAGGAAAAACCGGCACCAGTCAGAGCAACCGTGATGCGTGGTTCATCGGCTACACGCGCAATCTGACAACTGGCGTATGGTTTGGCAATGATGATGGTTCGCCGATGAAAGGGATTACCGGTGGAGGACTTCCGGTGAAGGCTTGGCATTCATTCATGGTCAAAGCACATGAGGGTGTGCCGGTTGCCGATTTGCCGGGCTATCAACCGATTACGATCGTGCCGCAACAGCGCCCTAACGATCTGATGGTTCAGCGCCCCTCTGTGCCGGTTGGCGGCAGCAATGCAGCGAATTTGGAGCAGCAAGTTCTCGATAATAGGATAACGGCCTCTAACCCGCGTCCAAAGGTCGGGGTAGGCGAAAATGTTGCGGGCAATGACAAGCCGCGTTCACTGGTTGATATTATTCTGGGGCGTTAAGAGCATCTTTCAGCGGTTGTAGTTCCGCCTCATAATTCAACCATGCTTGTGAACTGGCTTTATACATGGCCTGGCGAACCTGTCCGGCACTGGCGGTGCGCACCGAGCGTTTTGCATTTTGGAAGTCAAGGCAGTTCTCGTCCCATTCGAGGCCGCAAACCGCCACTAGGTCACGCGTTGCCTGCTCTTGATTTTCTGTTAGCTGATCGTAGTCAACTGTGATGATGCGGTCAGGAAATTGTTTCTCCCAAAACTGCATCAAATCCTCATACAGCCTATAGTAGTGAGCGATCGTTTCCAGCTTCCATTGATAAGCAAGCGCAACAGTTGGAAAGCATGTTCTATAAATCGACCAGCAAATAGCCATTGGGTCGCGCCTAATGTGCAAAACTTTTGCTTCCGGCAGGGCTGTTAGAATAAACCCGATCCAGCGAAAATTCATTGGCAGCTTATCTGTAAATGCGCTGGCGCCATCCGGCGCTTTAACTTTCGCAAGATAATTGGCGCGAATATCACTAAGGACATTCTGGTCGGGGGCCGTGCTTTCGGCATTCTTCTTCAAATGGGGTATAACAGCCCGGCCCAAATGGGGTAATTCACCAGCGCCATATACATCGCTGTGACTGGCAAGAATTTGTTCGACCAAGGATGTGCCTGAGCGTGGCATTCCGAGGATGAAAATTGGCCTGGCCTTTGCCGGTTCTTGCCGTGAAATTTGAGGACAGCCATTGGCAAAGCAAGCTTTGATTTTCTGAAAAACAGGTTCCTGTTCTTTCGGATTGTAGCTGGCCTTCTGTGCACCCAGCTCATTGGCTTGTTTGAAGTGCTCAAACGCCTTTTCATATTCACTTACATCGTCGAAGGCTTTGCCGAGTGCGAAGTGAATGTTCATCAAAGCTTCAGGGTGATTTTTGTGATGATCAAGCTCTGATAAGAGATGTTTGAAGGCCGGATCATCCTTCTGTGTTTTTCGAAGTGAATAAAGGCTTCGCGCTATTTCCGCTCTGTGAGGCGACACTTTTAATGCTGCTTGATAATATTTCTCAGCCTGTTCCTTTTCGCCTGTTTCAAAATACAGGTTTCCAAGGCTGGAAAGCGGCTCTGCAAGATCGGGCTTTAGCTGGGTTGCTTTTTGAAACGCCTTTTTAGCCTCTTCAATGTCACCTAATTCATGCAGTGTGTTGCCGAGCGCCATATAGGCTGTCGCAGATTTGGGATCCGATGTGATTGCATGGGTGAGAACGCTGCGCGCACGCTCATAGTCGCCGATAATATTGAGTGTATTGGCAAAATTACTCAGAATATTGGCATCGTTCGGTTTAAGCTGAAGTGCGGCCTCATAATTTGAAATGGCGTTGGCATAATTGCCTGCGCGTTCAAAAATATTGCCTATAATATTAAACAGAAAGGCGCTCTGTCCGCATTGCTGTATCAGCCCGTTGGCGAAGTTTAGCGCCGCTTGCAACTGGTTGTCGTTAACAGCTTTAATGAGTTTTGCTTGCTCATCCGGTGTGACTGAGCGTTTTTGACCTTTGGAAGGGGCTTCAAGTGACTGATAAGCTTCAAGCGCACGCTTATTGGTCGGGAAGCGCTCCAAAACGGCTTCATAAAGCGCGCGCGCTTCTTCCAGCTTGCCAGACTTAGCCAAACTCTTGGCTTGTTTTAGAGACTTATCGACAAAGGTCATTGGTGCTTTTCGTTTAGTTTAAATGGAGTTGGGCTTCCTGTTCGAACGGAAAGTCATCTGTTTTAAGCAGCCTCCGTTTTTGAGTAACCAAGCGCCTGTTTAAGCGGACCCAAATGCGCTTCGTATTTCTGCCATTCCTGTGAACTGGCTTTATACATCGCCTTGCGAACCTGATCGCTACTGGTTGTTCGAACCGCGCGGCTGTTCTTATGAAATTCGAGACAGGCGTCCTGCCACTCCAAACCACATATATCGAGAAGCTTGCGCGTTTCCGCTTCTTGGTTTTCGGTCAGCGTTTCATAGTCGATGGTGTAAATTTGCCCCGGAAATTTCTGCTGCCAGAATTCCATCAGGTCAACATAGTGGTTGTAATAGTGACCGAGCGCTTCCAGTGACCATTGGTAGTCAATGCCTTTTGACGGGAACATGCGGCGATAGATCGACCAGCAAATTGCCATTGCGTCACGTTTTGTATGAATGACTTTTGCCTCAGGAAATGCTTTGAGAATAAAGCCGGTGAAGCGGAAATTCATAGGCATCTTGTCGGTGAAAACCGGGAATTTCAGCTCTTTTTCCAAAGGCTGAAAAAATGCGCCGCGTATGTGGTTCCATGCATCAGGCGCTGCAAGCTCTTTGCTCAGAAGCTTTGGAAATACCGGGGCTACTGCGCTTGCCATATAAGGTAATTCACCGCCGCCATAAACATCAGAATGGGTTGATAATATTTGCTCGACCAATGAGGTGCCCGAACGCGGCATGCCAAGAACAAAAATTGGCCTTGAGGCAAGTGGCTCAACTGCATCCAGCCCTGCGTGATCCTCCTCAAAACACTGTTTTAGCTCAGCAAATGCTTTGTCATGCCGCTCTTTGGAATAAAGGGATTGCTCTAATCCAATGTCGTTGGCGGCTTTGAATTCTTTAAAAGCGTCATCATAATCTTTGATGTCATCTTTGGCTTTGGCCAAAGCAAAACGGATATTCATTTGCTCATAAATATTATCGCCGTGCTGTTCGATCGCTTTTTCGAGTTTTTCAAAAAGCGGATCATCCGGCTTGGCCGGATTAAGCATTGCCAAGTTGCGTAAGATTTCACCTGAATGCGGAGCGACTTCAAGCGCGGCCTCATAATATTGCTTGGCACCTTTTTTGTCACCGGATTCGCGCAGAACAGTGGCGATATTGGACAGCGGTTGCGGTGCGCCGGGGTCAAGCTCGACAGTTTTTTGGAAACACGCGATGGCGCGCTCATCCTCGCCTGTCTCTCTTAATACCTGACCAAGATTATTATATGCCTGAGCAGAATTGGGATCAAAGGTGAGTGCAGTTTCCAGCATTTCCTTTGCCTGTTCATACCGGCCGGCTGCTTTTAAACATTGGCCATAGTTGCTCAAAATCTCAGGATCGTCAGGGCGCAGTTTTACGGCGATCTCGAAATATTCCGAAGCGCGGCGCTGATCGCCCACCCGGTCAAATATCAATCCCAGAATATTATAGATGAACACGCTCGGACCGCAGTTTTGAATACATGTTTGAGCAAATGAAAGGGCGTCATTCAGTCGACGCTCGTTTATCGCTTTAAATAATGTGCGCTTTTCTTCTTCTGTTAAGCTGCGTTTCTGACCGATAAATTGTGCTTCAAGGGCGCGAAAGCCGTCTCTGGCGCGTTGGTTGGCTGGATATTTCTCGATTACAGCTGCGTAAACCGCGCGCGCATCAGCAAATTTACCTGCTTTGGCAAACGCTTTTGCCTGTTTGAAAGAACTGTCGACAAAGGTCACTGCTTCACTCCGGTCTTTTCCGGCCGTTGTAAAGGATCAACCTTGCCTGTAAGTGTTCTAAACTGCATTTGGCGGTGTAAATGCGTTTGAAAAAGTCTCAACGCGTGCGTTTTTATTGCAAAAACAGCAAAATTTACCCGCTGTGCAGCCTTGCGCCGGAAAAAACGCTTTCTTATATACGCCGCAACGGTGTTCAGGGGGTCTGAGCATCAATAATATTTAAGCCAACTAGGGACTGTATTGAGGAACGCCGTAACGGGTCCGCGCAGTCTGCTGAAAAAGAGGTCTAATAATGGCAAAAGTAATCGGTATCGATCTGGGTACAACAAACTCTTGTGTCGCTGTCATGGACGGCAAGGATGCAAAAGTTATCGAAAACGCGGAAGGTGCGCGTACAACGCCTTCAATGGTCGCATTCACTGATGATGGCGAGCGCCTTGTCGGCCAGCCTGCCAAGCGTCAGGCTGTTACAAACCCTGAAAACACTTTGTTTGCGGTTAAGCGCCTTATTGGTCGTCGCTTCGATGACCCGACAGTGAAAAAAGACCAGAAAATGGTGCCTTTTAAAATTGTTGAAGGTTCAAATGGCGATGCGTGGGTTGAGGCCGGTGATGACAAGCACTCACCTGCTCAGATTTCCGCGATGATCCTGAACAAAATGAAAGAAACTGCAGAAGCTTACCTTGGTGAAAAGGTCGAGCAGGCGGTTATCACTGTTCCGGCATATTTTAACGACGCACAGCGTCAGGCGACAAAAGACGCCGGTAAGATTTCCGGTCTGGAAGTTCTTCGTATCATCAACGAGCCAACTGCGGCGGCGCTTGCTTACGGCCTTGATAAGTCATCTGGCGGTACGATTGCCGTTTACGACCTTGGCGGCGGTACATTCGACGTTTCAATTCTGGAAATTGGTGACGGCGTATTTGAAGTTAAATCAACCAATGGTGACACATTCCTTGGTGGTGAAGACTTCGATATGCGTCTTGTTGAATACTTCGCCGAAGAATTCAAAAAAGATCAGGGCATTGACCTGAAAGGCGATAAGCTTGCGCTTCAGCGTTTGAAAGAAGCTGCCGAGAAAGCAAAGATCGAACTTTCTTCTTCTTCACAGACTGAAGTGAACCTGCCGTTCATTACAGCCGATAGCACTGGTCCTAAGCACCTGACCATGAAATTGTCGCGCTCGAAGTTTGAAAACCTCGTAGACGATCTGGTCAAGCGTACAGTTGATCCAATGAAGGCCGCATTGAAAGACGCTGGCCTGAAAGCTGGTGATATCGATGAGGTTGTTCTTGTTGGTGGTATGACACGTATGCCGAAGGTCCAAGAAACTGTGAAAGGTTTCTTTGGTAAAGACCCGCACAAAGGTGTGAACCCGGATGAAGTTGTGGCCATGGGCGCAGCTATCCAAGGCGGTGTTCTTCAGGGCGACGTTAAAGACGTGCTTCTTCTCGACGTGACACCATTGTCACTTGGTATTGAAACACTCGGCGGCGTGTTCACACGCTTGATTGACCGCAACACAACAATTCCGACCAAGAAGTCGCAGACATTCTCGACAGCCGAAGACAACCAGTCTGCTGTGACTATTCGTGTTTCCCAAGGTGAACGCGAAATGGCAGCCGACAACAAAATGCTTGGTCAGTTTGACTTGATCGGTATTCCGCCTGCACCGCGCGGTGTCCCTCAGATCGAAGTGACATTTGATATTGATGCCAACGGTATCGTCAATGTTAAAGCGGTCGACAAAGGCACTGGCAAAGAGCACGAAATCCGCATTCAGGCGTCTGGCGGTCTTTCTGACGACGAGATCGAGCAAATGGTCAAGGAAGCGGAAGCCAACGCGGAAAATGATAAAAAACGCCGTGAAGGTGTGGAAGCTAAGAACCAGGCTGAATCACTTGTCGATTCTACTGAAAAGTCTCTCAAAGAGCATGGCGATAAAATCAGCGAAGAAGAGAAATCTGACATCGAAGATGCTATTGCCGAGTTGAAAGAAGAGATCGGCAAAGACGAGCTTGACGGCGAAGCCCTTGCTGCGAAAACGCAGACTTTGGCAGAAGCATCTATGAAGCTTGGTCAGGCAATTTATGAGGCAACACAAGCAGAAGAATCTGCTGCTGCTGAAGCCGATGCCGCAGCAGATGCTGCCGGTGACGACGTCATGGATGCTGACTTTGAAGACATCAGCGATGATGACGACGAAGACAGCAAGAAGTCTGCATAACTTGCTATAAAGTAATCTTTAAACCCCGGCAAATGAGCCGGGGTTTTGTTAGTTGCGGCGCAATACTGCTCGTTGCTTGTTTAAAACGGACTGTGTGGCATTTAATTCGAGCGTACTGGACGAACGTTAGCAGCGATATCATTGTGCATTCTGGCGCATCGCCCTAATTGCGAAACGTGCTAAATGGTGCCGCTGGATCAAATTGAAGGCTGGACATATTATTCATGGCTAAGGCTGATTTTTACGAAACACTTGGCGTTGGTAATCGCGCTGACGATAAGGAGCTGAAAAGCGCTTATCGTAAAATGGCGATGAAGTATCATCCGGATAAAAATCCCGGAGATGCTGCTGCTGAAGCAAAGTTCAAAGAGTGTAATGAAGCGTACGAGACGCTCAAGGACCCGCAAAAACGTGCGGCATACGACCGGTATGGCCATGCTGCGTTTGAGCAGGGCGGTATGGGTGGCGGTAGCCCATTTGGCGGCGCTTCTGCCGGTGGCTTCTCGGATATATTCGAGGACATCTTTGGAGAGATGATGGGCGGCGGCCGTCGCCAGTCAGCTGGCGGACGTGCGCGCGGCGCGGATTTGCGTTACAATCTGGAAATCTCTCTGGAAGAAGCGTTTACAGGTAAAACAGCCTCTATTCGGGTGCCAACCAATAAAACATGCGACACCTGCTCAGGCTCCGGCGCAAAGCCCGGCTCCAGCCCGACAACATGTAGCACGTGTTCGGGATCAGGCCGCGTGCGCGCAAGCCAAGGCTTCTTTTCTGTCGAACGCACATGTCCGGCATGTAATGGCCGCGGCGAAGTTATTTCAGACCCGTGTCCGGACTGTTCAGGTCAGGGACGTGTCAATGAAGAGCGCACGCTTTCTGTGAATATTCCTGCCGGTATTGAAGATGGAACGCGCATTCGCCTTTCCGGTGAAGGTGAAGCTGGCTTCCGCGGCGGCCCGACAGGCGACCTTTATATCTTTATTTCGGTTCGCCCGCACGAGTTTTTCCAGCGCGATGGTGCGGACCTTTATTGCAAGGTGCCGATTTCAATGACAACGGCATCATTGGGCGGACAGTTCGATGTCGGCACGCTCGATGGATCCAATACACGCGTAAAAGTGCCTGAAGGTACACAGCCGGGCCGCCAGTTTCGTTTGAAAGGCAAGGGCATGCCGGTCATGCGCCACTCCGCGATGGGTGATTTATACATTCAAATTGCAGTGGAAACACCGCAAAACCTTTCCAAGCGTCAACGTGAGTTGCTACAGGAGTTTGAAGAAATATCTGCAAAAGAAAATAGCCCGCAATCTTCGGGGTTCTTTTCACGCATGAAGGACTTCTTTGATCTTGGTGAATAAGCAAAGCCCGGCGACGTATCCTAAATCCAAATCATCGCGATTGATGGATCAGGTACGTTTTATCGGAGCTTGGGCAAGGTCCCCTAAAACTGTTGGCGCTGTCGCGCCAACATCATCTGAAACCGCTGACCTTATGGCGTCTTATATTACTTCGCCGAATACGTTGCCGGTTTTGGAACTTGGTCCCGGTACGGGGGCAATCACCAAGGCGATATTTCGAAAAGGTATTGCCGAGCATGATCTGTATGCTGTGGAGTACGACACCAAATTCTGTCGTGAGTTGAACCTTCAGTTTCCGCAAGTCAATGTCATTCAAGGCGATGCTTTTAATCTGCATAAAACACTCGCTCACTTGAATGGTCAGAAATTCGATTGCGTAATCTCAGGCCTTCCGCTTTTGAACTTTGCGCCGGCAATGCGGTTGAAATTTTTAATGGGTGCGCTTGAAAACATCCCGCGTGGGCGGCCATTGATCCAATTTTCCTATGGCATCCGCAATCCGATTGAAGTTGATGATGCGTCGATTTTGACCAGCCGGAGCCGATGGGTTTTTAACAACTTACCGCCTGCGCGTGTATGGACATATAGTTATAAAACATAGTTTAGTTTGGAACCTTTTCAGATAGATCGAATTTTAATGGAGTTACATCATCAATTTAGAATACAGGCGAATGGGCGCCAAAGAGCGGGAATTTAAAAAACGTATGCAGCAATCTTCTTCGCGCGTAATGAAACAATTGCATTTCATTGGCGGCGTTATTCGTTCTCCTCAGCGTTTAGGTGCAATTGCGCCGACATCCGCTGTCGTTTCAGATGTAATAGCCTCTCACATTTCAAGTAATAGCGGGCTCCCGGTTTTGGAGCTTGGGCCTGGCACAGGTCCGGTTACCGATGCAATCTTGCGGCGCGGCATTGCCGAGAAAGACATTGTCGCGATCGAGTATGACGAGTCATTTTGCAATGATTGGCAAGCCCGCTATCCGGCGGCAACTATTATTCAGGGCAATGCGCTCAACCTTGACCAGACATTGCAACATTTAGGCGATCAGCAATTCGATTGTATCGTCTCTGGTATTCCGATGCTGAACTTTTCGCAAAAAGATCAGGCCATGTTCCTTGAGACTGCTTTTAAGCGGATTGCTCCGGGCCGCCCGATAATACAAATCACTTACGGGCGCCGTTCTCCAATATCTGTTGCTGATAGCAATATTGAAATGACGGCCAGTCGCCGCATTTTGCGTAATTTGCCACCTGCAAAGATCTGGACTTACCGCAAATACTAAACCCCACATTACAGTTTTAAAATTTACAGCGTGCTTGGTCCCTACAACACGCAATTGGAGCTTGATATGAGTGCAAAGATATTGGTGTTTTCCGGCTCACTTCGAACCGGCTCATACAATACTCAATTGGCAAAGGCGGCGCTGAAACTTTTAAGTGCCGAAGGGGCAGACGTCACTGAAATCTCGTTAAGTGATTATCCACTGCCTATATATGACGCCGACCTTCTAAAAGACGATGGCGCGCCGCAAAATGCGGTAAAACTCGCCCGCCTATTTCAGGCAAATGACGGTATGTTTATCGCATGCCCTGAATATAATTCTTCCATTACGCCGCTTTTGAAGAATGTTCTGGATTGGGTGTCTGTAACAAAGTCAGATGGTAATAATGATTTAAAACCATATGCCGGTGTGACCGTTGCGCTTGGTGCCGCATCACCCGGTGCGCTAGGTGGTATCCGTGGGCTATATCATGTGCGCTCGGTTTTAATGAATGTCGGCGCGCAGATCATAACCGAGCAATGTTCGGTGGCCAGAGCAAAGCAAAGCTTTGGAGAAGACGGCATGCCAAGCGATGAGAGAACTTTATCACTGCTAAAGAAGACATGCCGTTCATTGCTCGAGCACGTGACACCGGGGCGTGGCAAAGCCTAATCGCCTTTATCTCTTTTTGCGCCGTATCAGAGTTGTTTCTCTTATAACTTTTCTGCCATTTATCTTGAGGCACGAACTTTGCTGTGCAATTGAACGTTCGTGAACTCTGCGAAGGATTGCCCTATGTCTGGAAATGCAAAAGACCGCCTTATCGTCGCTCTTGATGTGCCGACGATGCTCGAAGCTGCCGGAATTGTTGAAAGCCTTGGCGATGAGGTTTCATTTTATAAAATCGGCCATCAATTGGCATTTGTCGGCGGATTGGATTTGGCGCGTGAATTAAAAGCCGCTGGCAAATCTGTTTTCCTCGACATGAAATTGCTCGACATAGACAACACGATTGCAAAAGGTGTTGAAAATATCGCCCGACTGGGTGTCGATATGCTGACTTTACATGCTTATCCCAAAGCGATGGCCGCAGCCGTGGAAGCTGCCAAAGGAACAGATTTGACCCTGCTTGGTGTCACGGTCCTCACCTCAATGGATGACAAGGATTTGTCCGAAGCCGGTTATCATGATGATGCGGCGACTTTGGTTCTCAAACGGGCTCGGCAGGCGGCCCGAATTGGCATGGGCGGCATCGTGTGTTCGGCTGAAGAAGCAGAACCGGTGCGCGAGATTGTCGGTGAGAACATGGCAGTTGTTACGCCGGGAATTCGTTTGGCCGACGGCGAGGCGGGAGACCAGAAACGTGTCGTAACACCGGATGTGGCTATTCGTTCCGGCGCGAGTCATTTGGTCGTTGGCCGACCGATTGTGGCCGCTGCGGATCGACGCACGGCTGCACGACAGTTTTTAAATCAGATTGAAACGGCGCAAAGCGCGTAATCAAAGGGAATGTACTATGGCAAAAGGTTATTGGGTTGGGCGCATAAATGTTCACGATGCGGAGCGTTATAAGGACTATGTTGCGACAGCCACGCCCGCTTACGAAGAGTTTGGTGCAAAGTTTCTTGTGCGCGGCGGCGACATCCACGCCCAGGAAGGTGAAAGCCGCTCACGCAATGTCGTGGTTGAGTTTGACAGTGTAGAAACAGCTTTAGCTTGCTATAATTCTGAAACTTACAGCCGTGCCCGTGCCATCCGTCAGGAAGCCGCCGACGGTGAGATCATCGTTGTTGAGGGCTTTGCAGGCTGATTCTGGCTAAGAATCGATGTTTCAAGAATTTGAGAGGCTCGTTCCTGTGTGAATGGGCCTTTTAAGTATGAAATTCTGTGGGGTAAAAACGGTCCGGCAAGCTTTAGGCAAGGCGTGGGCTGCTAATCGCCATCTTTACTGTGAAGTTAGCTGTGTACAGAATAGGTTTTGCAGACCCTATCATGCTTCGCCATTTAAGATGCGGTTTTTCAAACGTTTTTCGTCTGCCATATTAAGATTTGTAATATGTTTGAACGCTATATTGTGGTCGCCGGATTTGACTTCAGGAACGAACACAAGCGCCACTTAATCCGTAAATGCTTCAAAAAATGGGACTTGTAGGCTTGGAATAGTACATTAGTCTGCTTGATTTTGCAGTGCAACACGGTGATTGTGCAAATCCGAATACCGTACAAAGTGATTATATCGTGCGTCGGGGTGTTTTTTGAGGAGCAGGAAAAGATGTTCTACAAGTTCTATGAAATGAATCATGCGCTTATGCAGCCTTGGCGTACAATGGCTGAGGCGACGAGCATGTTTTATCGTAACCCTGCCAATCCTTTTTCCCAAACAAAATACGCACGCACCGTGGCTGCATGGGCCGAAGTGTTTGAGCGTACGACACGACGTTATGGCAAACCGGCATTCAATATCCATCAAACGGTAGTGGATGATCAGGAAATAGCCGTCGTTGAAAGGGTTGAGTGGGAAAAACCATTTTGTAAGTTACTGCATTTTTCCCGCGCACTAAAAAAGCCGCGTCATAATGATCCGAAAATTTTGCTTGTTGCGCCAATGTCAGGTCACTATGCAACTTTGCTGCGCGGCACTGTGGAACGCTTAATACCCGAAGCGGAAGTATATATAACGGACTGGGTCGATGCGCGTGATGTTCCTGTATCGGAAGGTGCTTTCGATCTTTCAGACTATATCGACTATCTGATCGAGATGGTTGAGCATATGGGACCGGACACGCACATCATCGGCGTATGTCAGCCATCCGTGCCAGTGCTTGCAGCGGTCGCGGTAATGGAAAAACGTAAAGATGCCGTCTCGCCATTATCAATGACGTTGATGGGCGGGCCGATTGATACACGCCGCAATCCAACTGCCGTCAATGATCTCGCGGAAGAAAAAGATATCGATTGGTTCCGTGAAAATGTTATCATGGATGTGCCATTCCCCAACCCGGGGCTTGGCCGTAAGGTTTATCCGGGCTTTTTGCAACTGACAGGCTTCATGTCCATGAATCTTGACCGCCACATGATCGCACAGAAAGATTTTTTCATGCACCTCGTGCGCGGTGACGGAGACAGCGCAGAAAAGCACCGTGATTTTTATGATGAATATCTCGCCGTGATGGATTTGACGGCCGAGTTTTACCTGCAGACAATTGAAGTGGTTTTCATCGAACATTCACTGGCCAAAGGCACGATGATGCACCGTGGCGAACGGGTCGATCTTTCAGCCATTAAAAATGTTTCTCTTTTCACAATTGAAGGAGAAAACGACGATATTACTGGCCGCGGTCAAACCGAGGCTGCGCAGGATCTATGTTCAAACATTCCGCCGGCGTTCAAGCAGCATTATGAGCAGCCGTCTGTCGGCCATTATGGTGTGTTTAATGGATCGCGCTTCCGCAAAGAGGTTGCGCCGCGTATTCTTGAATTTATGGCAAAGTCTAAATCGCGCAAAGAGCGCAAGAAGCCTGAGTTGCGCGCGGTGTCATAATTGGTTGCTAACGCCAGTTTTTATCCACATGGCTTGAAATTATTGTGAATTGACTTTTTGAGCACCGCCAACAGGCGGTGTTTTATTATGTGCCGTATTGCCACGCTTTAACCATATTTTAACCTTGCTGTTCGTGTGCATTGCGTTCGAACTATAGTCTGGTTAATCATTTGTTAATAAACAAAAGAGCCCTGCGGTCACAATCATGAGACTATCGAAGATCAAAATCAACTTCTGCATTCTGGCCGCCAGCGTGGTTGTTTTGCCAGGCGCAATGGCCAACGCATCTTCAATGCTCACCGGAAAAATTACGTCACAACCTATCGGTCATTATGAGTTTTGCTTGGCCTACAAGGAAGAGTGCAAGCAGGAACGTGAGGCATCGTTAAATCCGGTAAATCTTACACGCGACCTATGGAAGAAGATCGTCAACATCAATTCAGCTATCAATATGGTGATTGAGCCGCGCAGTGATCTGGAAATTTATGGCCGCGAAGAAGTGTGGGCCTATCCGGACATCGCTGGTGATTGTGAAGATTATGTTCTGCTCAAGCGGCAAATGCTAATGAAGGAAGGCATTTCTCCTTCGGCACTCTTAATAACAGTTGTGCGCAAGCCGGATGGCGAAGGACATGCCGTTTTGACTGTACGCACTGATCGCGGTGATTTTGTTCTGGACAATTTGAACAGTCAGGTTCGCGTATGGGACCAAACACCGTACGAATACCTCAAACGCCAGTCAGAGCGCCACGCAGGCCATTGGGTTACTATTGAAAATACGGATATGACAGTCGTTGGCTCTGTAAAGAAGAGCGACTAATCATTGTATCACCTGTCTTTGCTTTTAGGCATTGCCAATCAGCATACCCGCCGCAAATACCAGCGCACCGCCTAGGACCACCTGGAATATGGCACGTGCCCATGGCGTTTCCATATATTTGTTTTGTATCCATGTGATTGCAAAGAGCTCCACAATAACGATAGCGAATGCAATTGTCGTTGCAGTCCAGAAATGCGGGATAAGGTAGGGCAAAGCATGTCCAAGGCCGCCAATTGCCGTCATAATACCGGTGGCTAGGCCGCGCTTGATCGGTGAACCACGACCGGAAATGACACCGTCATCCGAAGCCACTTCTGTAAAGCCCATTGAGATACCTGCGCCAACCGATGCGGCTAGGCCGACAAGAAATGTGGTCCATGTATCATGTGTTGCAAAAGCAACGGCAAAAATTGGGGCCAGCGTTGATACAGAGCCATCCATCAAGCCGGCAAGTCCGGGTTGAACGTAGGTCAGTATAAACTGCTTGTGTTCGGCTTTGTCTTCAGCGTCGCGAACCTCATCTGGCGTATGCTTGGCCTCCAGTTGAGACGCTGTAGTTTGGTGGCCGCTTTCAGCAATGGCCAGTTCTCCAAGCAAAAGACGTGTGTCGACGTCCTTTGTTTGTTGTGCTGCCCTTAAATAGAACCGGTGCGCTTGCTGCTCCATCTGTGAAGCCATTGCGCGTACTTTTTCAATGCCGAGCGGTCTTACAAGCCAGTCGGGTTTACGCTCGTAGTAGCCTTTTACGTGCTCACGCCGAATGAGCGGAACTTCGGGGCCAAACCGCGCCTTATGCATTTTAAGGAGCATTTCGCGGTGCGTCTCTTCTTCTGCAGCCATTTCTTCGAAGATTTTCGCGGATGCAGGATAATCTTCTCTCAAGCCGTCGGCATAGGCGAGATAGATGCGCGCATCATCCTCTTCTGAAGAAATTGCAAGAGCAAGAATTTCCTGCTCGCTCAGTGAGTGAAATTCACGTCGTGTGTTGGACCAGAAGCGACTTAGCATTGCAATCTCTCTTTAGAATAATTCTAAACTGAAGATATGCATTTCATGTCAGGAGGTCAACTAGTCTGAGGCAGCATAAAATGAAATTGATTGGACTTTATTTGTCGGACATTGACGCCATATACGGGTCGTGACTAATCATTAAACCGCAAGGAGTGAAGCGGTGACACAAGCAAAAGAGTCGATATTAGCACGCATTGGAACGTGGATTGCGCAGCGGCTTGAGCGCGAGACTTCCGGTTACCAACCTTACACGCCCTCTGACCCCGAAACGCTATATCGTACGCTCCAGCCCGGAGACATCTTGCTTGTCGAAGGAAACCGTAAAATTTCTGCGGCTATTAAGTATCTCACCCAAAGCACATGGAGCCATGCCGCTTTATATATCGGCGATGCTCTAGAAGAGAGCAATGAACAAGGTCATGCCAAACGCTTGATCGAGGTTAACCTTGGTCGCGGTTGCACTGCCGAGCCGCTCGAAAACTATAAAACATTCAACACCCGCATTTGCCGCCCGTCGGGACTTACGCCTGCGGACCGTGATGAGGTGGTGCAATTTATGATTTCCAAGATTGGATTGCAGTACGACACGAAAAATATTCTTGATATGGCGCGTTATCTGCTGCCAACGCCGCCGGTGCCGGTTCGATGGCGCAGACGAATGATCGAATTCGGGTCCGGTGATCCGACCCGCGCTATTTGTTCGACATTGATAGCGCAAGCCTATCAGCAAATCGGCTATCCGATTTTGCCCGAGATAACAGCCGCACCTGGCCGGGCACGGGCAACATCGGATTATTCGCGCCGGGAAATCATGCACATTCGCCATCACTCCCTGTTCACACCGCGTGATTTTGATCTGTCGCCATACTTTCAGGTTGTTAAACCGACATTGGAGTTTGGTTTTGACTATAAACGGCTGGTATGGGGCGCTCCTGCCAATGAAAAGGAAGAGCCGAAAAGCTGAATACCTGACGGCTGAATGTTAAGCCGTGTGTGCTTCGGCTAGTCGATTTATCTGCTTGAAGGGCGTAAGCGGAAACCGCTATTGAGGCAAAATCTCCACTTCCATGCGCAGCAATTGCGCTCTATATGAAGCCTATGACAAACACGCCATTATCTAATATCCGTAACTTCTCGATCGTCGCTCACATCGACCACGGAAAGTCTACGCTTGCCGATCGCTTGATCCAACAGACTGGCACGCTACAGGCGCGCGACATGAAAGATCAGCTTCTTGACTCGATGGATATCGAGCGCGAACGCGGCATTACGATCAAAGCCAACACTGTGCGTCTGGAATACAAAGCACAGGACGGACAGGATTACGTTCTTAACCTTATTGATACACCGGGCCATGTAGACTTTGCCTATGAAGTGTCAAGATCGCTTGCCGCTTGTGAAGGTTCGCTATTGGTTGTCGATGCATCGCAGGGTGTGGAAGCGCAAACGCTCGCAAATGTGTATCAGGCAATTGATAATGATCACGAGATCGTAACTGTTCTGAACAAGATCGATTTGCCCGCCGCCGAGCCTGAGCGCATTAAAGAACAGATTGAAGAGGTCATTGGGCTGGACACCGCTGATGCGGTAGAAATCTCCGCAAAGACCGGATTAGGCATCCCTGATGTTCTCGAAGCAATCGTCAAACAGCTTCCGGCACCTCAATCAGGTGACCGCTCTGCGCCGTTAAAAGCGATGCTCGTTGACAGCTGGTATGACACCTATCTCGGTGTTGTCGTTTTGGTTCGCATAATTGATGGCGAGATGAAACGCGGCCAGAACATCCGCATGATGGGTACGGATGCGAAATATCTGGTGGACCGTGTTGGTGTAATGACACCGAAACTTGTGCCGGTGGAAAATCTGGGGCCGGGTGAAATAGGCGTGTTTACCGGTTCGATCAAAGAAGTCGCGGATACACGTGTGGGTGATACCATCACCGAAGACAAGCGCCCTTGCACCAATATGTTGCCGGGCTTTAAACCAGCCCAGCCTGTGGTATTCTGTGGTTTGTTCCCGATTGATGCCGATGACTTTGAAGATTTGCGTTCCGCCATTGGTAAGCTGCGCTTGAATGATGCGAGCTTCTCTTTTGAAATGGAAACATCGGCTGCTCTCGGCTTTGGCTTCCGCTGTGGTTTTCTAGGTCTTCTGCATCTGGAAATTATTCAGGAGCGCTTGAGCCGCGAATTTAACCTTGAACTGATCGCTACAGCGCCGTCTGTTGTTTATAAAATGAATATGACGGACGGCACAGAAACCGAAATGCACAATCCGGCTGACATGCCGGATATTGTCCGTATACGGTCGATTGAAGAACCTTGGATCAAGGCAACGATTTTGACGCCGGACGAATATCTGGGCTCTATCCTGCAACTATGCCAGGAACGTCGCGGTATTCAAACAGACCTTTCTTATGTCGGTAAGCGTGCTTTGGTCGTTTATGATTTACCGCTAAACGAGGTCGTGTTTGATTTTTACGACCGCTTGAAGTCGATTTCTAAAGGCTATGCGTCATTTGACTATCAGCTTGCCGAGTACCGCGAAGGTGACCTTGTTCGTATGAGCGTACTTGTAAACGAAGAGCCGGTCGATGCTCTTTCGATGCTTGTTCACCGCTCTGCCGCCGAAAAGCGCGGCCGTGTTATGTGTGAGAAGCTCAAAGAACTCATTCCGCGCCACATGTTCAAAATTCCGATCCAAGCGGCCATTGGCGGCAAGGTGATTGCGCGTGAGACTATTTCTGCAATGCGGAAAGATGTGACGGCTAAATGTTATGGCGGTGATGTTTCACGAAAGCGCAAGCTCCTCGATAAGCAGAAAGAGGGAAAGAAAAAGATGCGCCAGTTCGGGCGGGTCGAAATTCCTCAGGAAGCGTTTATTCAAGTCTTGAAAGTGGACAGCTAAACTATGCGTTGGTTTGTGTGGTTCATCTTTGCAGCAATGCCGGTGATGGACGCGCAAGCGGCCGATTGGAAAGCGACCGAGAACATCAAATATTACAGCGTTTCCGGCACGACCGGACTCGCACTTTACAAATCTATCGGCGAGAACGGGCCGGTTATTTCCGGTAATCGGCGCACGATAGCTTTGACAAATTGGGATCTGAAATGGCGTCGTAACTATCAGCCTAAAGGTAATGCCTGCGAACTTGTTTCAGCGCTACCTTTTGTTACCATCACATATACACTGCCAAAGCCCAGCCAAAAAATAAGTGGAGTAGCGGCGCGAAAATGGCAGGCATTTGCCCAAGGCATCAAAGCGCATGAAGAAGTTCATGGCGATTATGTAAAGCGGCTTGCAAGCGATATAATCAATGCAACAGTTGGTTTGCGTGTTGAAAACGATAAGGCATGTCAAAAAATACGTGATGAAGTTCTAAAGCGTGTCGGTAATGAATTTGCACGATACAAAGTCGATAACCGTTCATTCGAGCAATCCGAAATGCGCGAAGGCGGGAACATTGCACGGCTTGTACTCGATCTTGTCAACTAAATCACCACCTAGGTATGTCTTGCCGATGAATTGGAACGGCGAAGCCCGTTTGCCGTTTTCAAGACTTTGTTTACCAAGCGGAACACAAATCGATATTAAGATTTGAGCAACCTTGTTCATTAAGCGGGTGGCAAGAGCCTTACGGTAGTTTGGGCTTATCCGATCAGTAGCAAACAAGAACTGACGGTGTGCTGTTTTAATTTAGACGAGTAAGGAACTCATTATGTTTACACGCTTTATCAAAGACGAATCTGGTGCGACTGCTATCGAATACGGCCTGATCGCTGCTCTTATCGCTGTTGCGATCATCACAGGCGCGACAACACTCGGTACCGAGCTGAACGCGAAATTCGATTCTATCGCTACTGAAGTTAAAGGCTCTTAATTTAGCCGATTACAGTATAGAATTTTAAAGCGGCCTGTCCTCCCTTGGAGGGCAGGCCGTTTCAGTGTGTCATTAAAGACCATCGAATCTACTGTTGCGTTTATGAGAATTTAATTCTCCCGCGATAAAGTAACAGCAAAGAAAATGAGGGCTTTAGCTGTGATTGCTACTATTATTTTTGTCGTTTTCCCGTTCGCAATGATTTACGCGGCTGTCTCGGACATTTTTTCAATGACGATTGCCAACAGGGTGTCTATTCTTCTTATTGGGACATTTTTAGTGGTCGCGCCCTTTATTGGTTTGAGCTGGTCCGATTTCGGTTCACACTTAATGGCCTTTGCTTTTGTGCTTTCTATTACTTTTGCCATGTTTGCTTTGGGTGCTATGGGCGGCGGGGATGCTAAACTCCTTGCTTCGACGGCACTTTGGATGGGCTTCTCGGTTCATTTGTGGAACTACATTTTAATGTCGGCTGTCGCAGGCGGCGTTCTTGCGATACTCATTCTGATCCTGCGCAAAACATCAATGTCCGTTTATGCCGGTGAACTGCCTGTGCTTCGAACAGTGATCGACGCAAAAGGAATTCCATATGGCGCTGCGTTGGCCGTCGGCGGGCTGTTCGCTTTTCCGGACAGTCCGGCAATGGTCTATGCGCTAAACTACTTCGCCAACTAAAACTTGTTGGATCTAGGATTTATATTGGTCGCCGTTGTTTAGTTTACGTTAAGCATAAATCTAACGAAGGCATTAACCATAATTACACCATTAGGTGTGAATGTTGACACTGTAGCGGATTCGTCCGCCCCAATATTTTGCAGGTGTCAGCATGTCTATGCGTTTTGTTATTCTTGGAGTTGCCGTTCTTGCCGCGGGTGGAGCGGGTTATTTGGCGATGAATTTGTCGGCGCCTGCACCGGCACCGGTCGCAGAAATTTTACCATCTGCACCATCCATTGAACTTGATCAGGTGCTTGTTGCAAAAGAAACTATTCTGACAGGCGGTAAAATTAGTGGCGGACTAGCCTGGCAACAATGGCCGGTGGAAGCGATTGCTCCAGATTTCATTACACAATCCAGTCGCCCTGAGGCTGTAGCAGAGCTTGAAGGTTCCATCGTGCGTTCCACGATTATCCAGGGCGAACCTGTCCGCCCGATTAAGATTCTCGGCGCTGACCAAAGCTTCATGTCATCTATTCTACCGGCAGGAAAACGCGCTGTCGCAACGACAATAGCCGCGGATACTTCTGCGGGCGGCTTTATTCTGCCGGATGACTACGTTGACGTCATTATGACGACACGTGATCAAAACAATAACTCATTTACGACTGAGACAATTTTGGCGAATATTCGTGTGCTTGCGATCGACCAAACCATTCGTGAAGACGAAAACGGACAATTGGTGCAGGTCGGTCAGACAGCAACGCTGGAACTGACACCAAATCAAACAAAAATCATCTCAGCTGCGCAGCAAATGGCCGACCGCCTGACGCTGGCATTACGCTCCATAAAAGATGTTGAGGCAGGCCGCTCGGAGCCAAGCGCAGACCACTTGATTTCAGGTGGGTCCCGCGGTGGCACGATCAATCTGATCAAGAACGGTGAAAAAACACAGGTGCAAAGCCAATGATGATGAGTGCACCGAACAAAGAATTCAAAAACATAAAGAGTAGCCCCATGTCAAAAGTCGCAAAAAGCTTCAAGACCTTACTCTTGGCCGGCACCGTAACTGTAATGGCCGGTGCGGTTCCGTCAAAATTTATGCCTTTGGGCGCATCGACGGCGGCAGCACAAAACATAATTAAAGTTCAGAAGCGTGCTTCGGGAACTGAGAATGTCGTGCTTGGTTTGGACAAGTCACTGGTGTTGGAGCTTCCTGAAGATGCGCAAGACATTCTTGTTGCAAACCCTGATGTTGCAGATGCTGTGACACGTACTGCGCGACGTATCTATCTCTTTGGTAAAGAGGTTGGGCAGACCAATATCTTTGTGTTTGATAGAAATGGAAACCAGATGGTTAGCCTGCAATTGCAGGTCGAACGCGATGTTGCTGGTCTGGACCGTTATCTCGAGCGTTTTATTGCGGGTTCGAATATCAAAACAGAAATTATCAACGATAACATTGTTTTGACTGGAACCGTGCAAACACCGCAAGATTCGGCAAAAGCTGCAAAACTCGCAGAAATCTTTGTTAAAGGCGGCGATGCCACCAATAATGGTGCAGAAAGTTTCCTCGCACTGTTCTCACGCGGAGACAGTCAGATCGTCAACCTTCTGGAAATCGCTGGCGGCGATCAGGTTACACTGAAAGTAACTGTCGCGGAAATCCAGCGCTCCGTAATGAAGCAGCTCGGTATTAACTTGCTAGGCAGTGGATCATCTTCAGGTGTCACATATAGCGGTATATCTGAAACAATTGCGGGCGCACTTGGTAAGCCGCTCGGTTCTAGTGGTTTGGGATTAGGGGGTGCAATTGGTAGTGTAAATATCAATGCCTATTTCAAGGCGATGGAAGAAGCCGGCGTGATGAAAACACTGTCGGCGCCCACCTTGACGGCAATTTCAGGCGAACCTGCTAAATTTTTTGCTGGTGGTACTTACAATATTATTTCCGGGCAAACGGTTGATGATGAAACTCAAGGCATAACCTATACCTTCGACAAAATCGATTATGGTGTAGGGCTTGAGTTTACACCGGTTGTTCTTTCACCCGGACGCATAAGCTTGCGTATCAAAACAGAAGTTTCAGAACCCACCACAGATGGCAGCGTACCTTTATCGGGTGGCATCAACCGGTTGGCAACCAATGTGTTGTCACTCCGTCGCCGTGAAGCGGAAACCACCGTTGAGCTGCCTTCCGGCGGTTCCATGATGATTGCCGGTCTAATTCGCGATGATGTTCGCCAGGTTGTGAGCGGTTTTCCGGGGCTATCAAAATTGCCGGTAATTGGCTCGCTCTTTAGGAGCCGTGATTTTATTCGCAGTGAATCTGAACTGGTCATCATGGTGACGCCGTATTTGGTGCGTGCCGTTGCAGCGTCCGAGCTGGCATTGCCGACAGACAATTTCGCTCCGGCATCAGATTCAGTTGGCAACTTGCTCGGCCGTCTAAACCGTATCTATGGCAGCACAGATAAAACAATGCCGACCGGTCGCTACCACGGTGCCGTTGGTTTCATTTATAAGTAATTGGAGTACGCAAACATGTTTGCCGGTAAAATATTAGCATCAACAGCGGCTGTGCTGTGCGTCTCTCTTCTTTCTGGCTGTGCTGGTATGCAGCAACACGATAATATGACCGTGGGCAGCGTTGGAAATGATTACACTAAGCGCCATCCGATTATCTTGTCAGAACAAGAGCAGGTGTTGGATATACCCATCGCCTCTGGCGCACAAAGACTGAACTACGCAACCATTAGCAACATTCAGGCTTTCGCACAGAAGTTCCAAACATCTGGGACGGGCACGATTGTTGTCCTTATGCCGTCAGGTTCTGCAAACAGTTCCGCTGCAAATTATGTCCAAGGTCAAGTCGTGCAAGCTATTGAGCAGGGCGGGCAACACCGTAGTAATATTGCAATCCAGTCTTATGACGCTTCTCAGCACGGCGCATCCGCCCCAATCCGCTTATCATTTCGCTCGGTAACTGCTTCTACCGGCCAGTGCGGTCAATGGCCTGAAGATCTTTCGATGACATCGGCCAATGAAAACTACTACGACTTTGGCTGTTCAACACAGAATAATCTGGCGGCGCAAATTGCAAACCCGGGCGACCTGCTTGGGCCGCGCAAAGAATCGCCGATTGATGCCGAAAACCGCGGCAAAGTTATTGCAGATTATCAAGGAAAATAACCCGCTGCCGAGCTTGAAAATTTAACGATCCAGACCCCTAGGGTGAAAACAATGTCAGACGCTGCATTTAAAGATAAAAATGAGATGACGGCCACGCCGGGCTCCAGCTTCGAGCCGGATGATTTGCAAAATGTGCGCCCAGTGCCACGCATCACGATTCAGGCTTTTTGTGAAACACAAGGGGTTTCTGGACCGATTGAGCGTATGGCTGAAGATCGCCGTATGGCTAAAGCACAAATGCGGGTCTATATGGGCGGTATTGGTGCCGCTGTGGAGTTTTATCAGTCAGCACCAACACCCAACCTTATTATCCTTGAGACAGCCGCCAGACCTGATGAGTTGATGAGCGGGTTGAACGAGCTCGCGGAAGTTTGTGATCCTTCCACCCGTGTTGTCATTATCGGCCATCACAATGATGTCGCGCTTTACCGCGAACTGGTTCGCAATGGCATTTCGGAATATATCGTCGCGCCGGTTTCAATAGCCGATCTCATGGCGGTGATTACGACATTGTTTGTCGACCCTGACGCCGATCCATTGGGCAGAACAATGGCTTTCATTGGTGCTAAGGGCGGTGTTGGCTCCTCAACGATTGCTCACAACGTCGCCTGGTCAGTGTCTACACTTTTCCAAAACGAAGTTGTTGTCGCTGATATGGATCTGCCATTCGGTACAGCCAATATCAATTTCGATCAGGATCCGGCCCAAGGTATTGCCGATGCTGTATTTTCGCCAGAGCGAATAGATGAAGTATATCTTGACCGGCTTCTATCGACATGCGCCGAGCATCTCTCGCTTCTGGCCGCGCCATCGATGCTGGATAAGGTTTATGATTTTGGACAGGAAGATTTCGCGCAGCTTATCGATGTTGCACAGCGCACAGCGCCTTCCGTGGTGCTTGACATTCCGCATGTATGGAACGGCTGGACCCGCACAACGCTTTCCCGCGCTGATGAGGTGGTTATTGTTGCAACGCCGGAACTGGCCAATCTGCGCAATACCAAGAATATGATCGACACGTTGAAAAAGCTGCGCCCGAATGATTTTGCACCAAAACTGGTTCTCAATCAGGTCGGCGTACCAAAGCGCCCTGAGATTGCTGTCAACGACTTCTTGGATTCTTTAGATATGGAAGCGTCAGCGATTATACCTTTTGATCCTCACTTGTTCGGAACGGCGTCGAATAATGGGCGCATGCTTGCTGAGTCCGACAGTGCCAGCCCGATTGTCGCAACGATCTCTGAGCTTGCCCATATTGTCAGTGGTCGCGGTGCTGTCTCGGTCAAACCAAAAGGCGGCCTAAAAGGCATCTTGGCAAAACTGAAGAAGAAGTAGTTTCAAGTTCGAGTTACGGGGTAATTCAATGTTTGGTAAAAAAGGATCCGGGGGTTCATCCTTTGCAAGCGCTAAGCCGCAGGCAAAACCCGTTATAAGCGAACCGGCGCCTAAACCGATGGAAGATATAGTCGAGCCACAGCAAGCATCAGAAGTTGTGCCGCCGTCCGTTGATGCTCCAAAAGCACCTGTAGAAGCGCCGCGTCCAAAAATGCAAGCGCCTCCTGTCGCTATGGAGCCGCCGGTAAAGAAACGCTCAAATCGGGACGATGCTTATTACGATACAAAGTCACAAGTCTTTTCAGCACTTATTGAGACGATTGACCTCTCGCAACTTGCCAAGCTGGATGGTGAAAGCGCGCGCGAAGAAATTCGTGATATCGTTAACGACATTATCGCGATTAAGAACTATGCAATGTCTATTTCCGAGCAGGAAGAATTGCTCGAAGACATTTGTAACGACGTGCTTGGTTATGGTCCGCTAGAGCCTTTACTCGCTCGTGATGATATCGCGGATATCATGATCAACGGACCGGATGCGGCCTATATCGAGGTCAACGGCAAGGTTGTTGACGCGGGAATTCGCTTCCGCGATGGCCAGCAATTACTTTCAATCTGCCAGCGTATCGTAAGCCAAGTTGGCCGCCGTGTTGATGAATCAAGCCCGATTTGTGATGCGCGCCTTGCTGATGGTTCTCGTGTTAACGTCATTGCGCCTCCACTGGCGATTGATGGCGCGGCGCTAACAATCCGTAAGTTTAAGAAAGACAAACTCACACTTGATCAGTTGACCAAGTTTGGTTCAATCTCGCCCGAAGGCGCGACGATATTACAGATCATTGGCCGGGTGCGCTGTAATGTTGTTATTTCCGGCGGTACCGGTTCGGGTAAAACAACACTGCTTAACTGTCTGACGAACTATGTCGATCGAGACGAGCGTGTGATTACATGCGAAGACTCTGCCGAACTGCAACTTCAGCAGCCACATGTGGTGCGCCTGGAAACGCGCCCCCCGAACTTGGAAGGCGAAGGTCAGATCACCATGACTGACCTTGTTAAAAACTGCCTACGTATGCGCCCTGAACGTATTATCGTTGGTGAGGTTCGAGGACCGGAAGTGTTTGACCTTTTGCAGGCGATGAACACCGGCCATGACGGTTCAATGGGTACAATTCACGCCAACACCCCACGCGAGTGTCTAAGCCGTATGGAATCAATGATTGCCATGGGCGGATATTCACTCCCGCAAAGGACAGTGCGTGAAATCATTTGCGGTTCTGTAGATGTTATCATTCAGGCTGCGCGTCTGCGTGACGGCTCTCGGCGCATTACCCACATTACTGAAGTTATCGGTATGGAGGGTGATGTCATCATTACTCAGGATTTGATGTTGTATGACATAACCGGCGAAGACGCTGATGGAAAATTCATCGGTAAGCACCGTTCAACAGGTGTTGGTCGGCCGCAAATGTGGGAGCGCGCACGTTACTTCAACGAAGAAAAACGTCTCGCAGAAGCATTGGATGCAATGGAGGTGATTGAATGATCTTCGGTCTGACACCTATTGCATGGGCGGTTATGGCGCTTGCCGGATTTGGTATCGGCGGCGTCATGTACGCGTTAATGCTTCCATCCCTTCAGGCAGAGAAAAACCGTAAGCGACGTATGTCGAAGGTTAAATCCGTAAAGACAGATTCAGCTTCAAAGCGCGCCGAGGTTGACCGTGCGAATGAAGGACAGAAACGCCGCAAACAAATCACTGAATCGTTGAACGAGCTTGATGAACGCAACAAAGCACGTGAAAAAAATACGACCAAACCAAACCTGAAAACACAAATCTTGCAAGCAGGTTTGAAGCTCGAACTCCGAATGTTTTATATTTACTCGGCGGTCGTTGGTGGCGGCGCAGCGCTTACGGCGCTGATTTTTGGCGTTCCGCCAATATATTGTATTGGTATCGCATTTGCAGCAGGGCTGGGTTTGCCGCGCTGGGTGATTTCATATCTGCGCAAGCGCCGTATTAAAAACTTTCTGGCTGAATTTCCAAACTCAATTGATATCATCGTGCGCGCGATCAAATCCGGATTGCCTCTCAATGATGGATTGCGACTTATTGCAACCGAAGCGCGGGAGCCGGTACAGACCGAGTTCCGGCGCATAATTGAATCGCAACAGCTGGGTATGTCTGTACCTGAAGCGTGTTTGCGCATGTATCAGACAATGCCGTGCCCAGAGGCGAACTTCTTTGCGATCGTTATTCAGATTCAATCGCAAGCCGGCGGTAACTTGTCTGAAGCGCTGGGAAACCTTTCAGCTGTTTTGCGGTCCCGTGCACAAATGAAAGCGAAGGTAGCCGCGATGTCTATGGAGGCAAAAGCTTCCGCTGCAATTATTGCTGCGCTTCCTCCGATTGTTATGGTCCTGGTTCACTTTAGCAGCCCAGAATATATCGCCTTACTTTTCACGACAAACACGGGGTACATGATCCTTGGCGTGTCCGCTGTGTGGATGTCCATTGGTGTGTTTGTGATGCGACAAATGATCAACTTTGAAGTGTAAGGGAGCGAATTGATGTCTTCAGATATTGTAGAATTACTAACTTCCGGTCAGTTCTTGATTGCTGTTCTGGTCGCGATCAGTGTTTTTGCTACTATTTTTACACTTCTAGCGCCTGTTTTGGGCGGTAATGAATTGAAGAACCGGATGAAATCGGTCGCAACGGAGCGTGATGAAATTCGCGCTCGCGAACGTGCGCGTCTGGCATCTGAAAAGCAAAACGGCCGCGTTTCTTTGCGCGTGGATGACAAGAAAAAGACCGGTGTTGGGTCCATCGTTGAACGCTTGGATCTGAAAAAAGCACTTGCTGATGACAAGACAGTTGCGAATTTGCGTGCCGCAGGTTTTCGCGGTCAACGTCCGCTGAATTTGTTTCTGTTCATGCGTTTGGTTTTGCCATTTGCAGCATTTTCAGCCGGACTTTTTTATGCGTTCGTACTGGGCGGTTTTGCCGACAAAGCAACAAATATGAAAATCATATATTGCCTTGGCTTTGCTGCCGCGGGCTTTTACGCGCCTAACATTTATGTGAATAATAAAGCATCACAGCGTAAAACATCGATCAGTAAAGCATGGCCGGACGCTCTGGACTTGCTGCTGATTTGTGTGGAATCCGGCATGTCAATTGAAGCAGGGTTTCGCAAGGTGGCAACTGAGATCGGCTCTCAATCCACCGCGCTTGCAGAAGAAATGGTGCTGGTTGGCGCAGAACTTTCATTTCTTTCAGAGCGCAAAAAGGCCTATGAGAATCTGCATATGCGCACCGGACTGGAAGCGGTAAAAGGCGTCTCGCAAGCGCTTATTCAGGCCGAGCGTTATGGTACGCCTGTGGGCCAGGCGCTACGTGTGCTTGCCAATGAAAGTCGCCAAATGAGACTGAATGCTGCCGAGAAAAAAGCAGCGGCTCTGCCGCCAAAGCTGACAGTGCCGATGATCCTGTTTTTCTTACCGGTCTTGTTCGGTGTTATCCTCGGGCCGGCAGGTATCCAGATTTCTCAGCGCGGTGGTATCTTCTAAGGTACAAGCAGCCAACCGTAACATCACTAAATCAAACGAAAAGCCCCTCTTCCGGCATTTCCGGAAGAGGGGCTTTTTACGTATGAGAATTCTCTAGGCTTACAGAATAGAAGAAAAGAACGGTTCTTATTTAGCGCTCTTTTTATCTTCTTCTTTGATCATGTTCCAAGCGTTTTGCTGCGATAGGATTTTACGCAAATATTCGACATTGGCCTGTGCCTGCTGCGGAGAAAGTTCACGCTTGGCAATTGCCATTGCTTCATCGAAACGGCCTTGCAGACCAACAACCATAGCAAGGTTTTGACGTACGCGGCTGTCAGCGGTTGGCTGTTGAACTGCTTCACGCAAATAACGCTCTGCCGTCGACATATCATTGACCAGCAAATGACTGATGGCGAGGTTGGAAAGAATTGATGGTTCGCTCGGGCGTATTTGAAGCGCCTTTTGATAAAGAGCGCGCGCTTCTTCGGGGCGACCGGTCTGGTCGTAAACAGCACCTTCTGCCGATATCAAACGCCAGTCGGGACGCGTCGGGTCCTGAGCGCGTTGAATAGCATCAAGTGCGGCCGTAAACTGTCCGGCACCGGCAAGTGCTTTGCCATAGGCAGCAAGAACGTCGCGGTCGTTAGGGTGTAAAATAGCTGTCTTGCGCATGACAGCGACAGCTTGTTCATTGTGATTGTTGGCGCGCAGGATTGAGGCATATTGCATCGCGACGGCTTTGTTCTTTGGGTCGCGTTCATAAATTCTGCCGTATGAATCCACTGATTGTGAAAGTTCAGCCGCATTCATTTGTTCGACTGGCTTGGTGCGGCTGCTGATCGATCCCGTTGTACGGCTATCTGTTGCGCATCCTGCAATCGTTGCACTGAGTAAAAATGTACTAAATACAGATAACAATGCACGTTTTCGCGCCGTTGGAAATGCCAATGTGCGTTTTTCAAGCCCCATAATGATCTCCTTGCTGCTTAATTTGCGAAACCACGCGATCCGGACTCAATGCCCCTTCATTTTAATCAATATTCTGTTAACCCTAATGGATGGTTAACAGCCGACGATGGCGTGGAAGTTGAAACGTAGGAGCCTTAAATTGGACAATTTATTTGTAACCGCAGCCCATAAAAACGAGAAAGTACTGGCGGTACACTGCGTCTCAAAGAAAGACATTGGTGCGATACCCAAACATGCGAAATCATGGGCAGATTTGAACGGATTTGATGGTGCTGTCGGCTATGTGCTGCTGGTACCGGCGCAAAGCGGTGAGGGCTTAGATTCAGCTCTTTTGGGGATTGGAGAAGGGGATGATCCTTTTGTAACCGGCGCATTGGCAGATAAACTGCCTGACGGACCGTTCTCTTTTGCATCGCTAGCGGGGCTTGATAATCGGTTGGCTGCAATCGGATTCGGTCTGGGGAGTTACCGGTTTGACGTTTATAAAAAAATAAACCGCCGCCAACCGCAATTGGTATTGGATGATGCGCTCAACCGTGATGACATTTTGCGTCAGGTTCAATCAAGCTTCCTTGCCCGCGATCTTATCAATACGCCTGCAGATGATATGGGGCCGGACGAGATTGAAGGTGCCAGTCGTAAACTCGCCAAAAAATACAAGGCAACCATAAAAGTCATCAAGGGTGATGATTTGCTATCGAAAAACTTCCCGATGATACACGCGGTTGGACGTGCGGCGACCAAAGCACCGCGTTTGATTGACATGAGTTGGGGCGATAAAAAAGCACCGAAGCTAACACTGGTTGGTAAAGGCGTCGCTTTTGATACCGGCGGCCTTGATATCAAGCCCGCGAGTTCAATGCGTAATATGAAAAAAGATATGGGCGGCGCTGCGAATGTATTGGCTCTTGCGCGTATCATTATGGACGCCAAGCTAAACGTGCGTCTGCGCGTTCTAATCCCCGCTGTCGAAAATGCCATTGCCGGCAATGCATTCCGGCCGGGCGATATATTGAGAAGCCGAAAAGGTTTAACGGTAGAAATCGGCCATACAGATGCTGAAGGCCGTCTCGTGCTTGGCGATGCTCTGGCACTGGCCTGTGAAGAAAAACCGGACCTTGTCATCGATATGGCAACACTGACCGGAGCAGCGCGTGTGGCGCTTGGGCCTGAGTTGCCGCCTTATTATACCAATGATAAAAGCTTTGCTTCTGCAGTGGACGAAGCTGCCCTGTCTGAACGGGATCCGTTATGGCGTATGCCGCTCTGGCAGAGTTATAATAAGGCTCTGGCGTCAAATGTTGCCGATCTTAATAATGTCACCACCGATGGCTTTGCCGGTTCAATTACAGCCGGACTGTTCCTGGAGCGCTTTGTCGAACCAGCGATAAGCTGGGCGCATTTCGATATCTTTGGCTGGAACCCAAGTAAGAAGCCTCATTCTCCTATAGGCGGTGAGGCACAGTGCATTCGTGCGATCTTCGCATCATTGCAGAAACGATACACATAAAGCGGTGCATTAATCCGCTTATGCTTGCGTAAAGGTCTATCATTCGCGCATATTAGTTCGGCCCCGTAATGGTACATGGCTGAGCTTTTATGCCGATAAATCTAAAACCGAGCCAAGCGCTTACGCTTTGGCACTCCGTCAACCTTGCCGAAGTGCGTGATAGCGCGCCTGATTTAACGATGCGGCAGGCAGCAATTTTGCTGACGATTTATCTTGATCCACCGCCGCATACGGTGCGCGGTCTTGCTGCGCATTTAGGTGTCTCTAAGCCGGTCATTACCCGCGCGCTGGACACGATGGGAGCGATGAAACTGGTGCGGCGTCAACGCGACCCGCGCGATCGCCGGAATGTTATCATTTCGAGAACGGTTGAGGGTGCAAACTATCTGGAACGCTTTGCTGACAATATTATCGCGAAAGGTAAGGAGCTGCCGCATTGAGCGAGGAACTGGATAGGCGGATTCATGCATTTCGTGATGATCTCGCATCCGAAACGCTCAAAGGAAAAATAACCGCGGGCAAATTTGTGCGTGGGGAAAGGCGCCGCGTAAAATCTGCTGTCGTTGATATGCGACCTGCACCGGATAAATCCATCGGCATAGATACACAGCTCATTTACGGCGATATTGTCCGTGTGTTTGATGTGGCGGAAGGCTGGGCCTGGTGCCAGTCATTGCGTGATAATTATGTTGGATATGTCGATGATAGCCAGCTTGCCAAGCGCGATATAACGGCACCGCCTTCAACACATCTGGTTTGTGTACCGCGCACATGTTCCTATCCTGAAGCAGATATGAAAGCACCGCGCAGTAATACTTTGTCGCTGGGCACTGCATTGGCAATTATTGGTGAGGCCGAAACACGCGGCACGCGCTATCTGGAATGTGCCGATGGTCAATTCTATGTCGCGCGACATCTTTTGCCGATCGACCAACCCGTCGATGACTATGTATCCATTGCTGAAACGCTGATCCACACGCCATATTTATGGGGCGGATCATCCGCTTTCGGTATTGATTGTTCCGGCCTTGTTCAATTGTCTCTGCTTTTGGCCGGAAAAAAGGTTCAGCGCGATTCCGATATGCAGGCAGCAGGTATCGGCACGGAACTTGGTTTTGCAACCATGAACGGTGGCTTGCAGCGCGGTGATCTTGTGTTCTGGAAAGGCCATGTCGGTATTATGCGCGATGAGCAGGAGCTCATTCATGCCAATGGGCACACAATGAATGTGGCAATTGAAACGCTTGAAGATGCAATCGAGCGCATTGGTTATCTTTACGGGTTTCCCACGACGCTGCGCAGGCCTTAGAGCGTGTCTGCGTTTCGCTGAATCGCATTCACGCTCTAACCCTTTGATTTGCCGCATGTC
>NZ_JXMU01000008.1 GCF_001293565.1 Ahrensia marina
GTTTTCCGCCCGGACATGCGGCAAATCAAAGAGTTTGAGCGTGGAAGCGATACAGTGAAAAGCAGACACGCTCTAGAGTATATTTATGGTTGAAGCTAATCAATTACTGTTGGACCTTGGTGGTGCGCCATCGCTCACGCGCGATGATCTCGTTGTCAGCGCTGCGAACTTGAACGCGGCATCCTTGATTGATAATTGGCCGCATTGGCCTTCGCCTTGGGCAATATTGATCGGCTCGAAAGGCTACGGCAAATCGCATCTTGCTGAAATCTGGTATGAGGCGGCAATGCCGCATCGTATTCAGCCTTCGAAAATATCCGATGATGATTTGGGCGAAGCCCAAAACGGGCGCCCGATTTTAATCGACGGCCTTTTTGAGGGAAAGTTCGACGAAGCGCGGATGTTCCATCTCATGAATGCGGTGCGAAATGCCCGACAAACAATGTTGATTACAACAGAAACCGCGCCGTCTTTGTGGCACTTGGAAACCGCCGACCTTCGCTCCCGCTTTAAGGCTGCAACCACCGTCGAAATTGGTGCACCCGATGATGCGCTACTTCGCGCTGTGATTGCCAAATTATTTGCGGACCGACAGATCAGTGTGGGGCCCGACATTGTGGAATATCTGGCAACGCGCATAGACCGTTCACTTGACAGTGTGAACCGTGTCGTCGACCGCCTTGATAATGAGGCACTTGTTTCAAAAGCCCGCATCACAAAGCCTTTTATTGCCCGTGTTCTTGAAACAATTGAGTGCGAACGCTGACAGGAACAGCATAGAAATTGTCAAATTGTGCCTAGTTTAGAACGATTTATTTCTGTCATATAGCTGGTATAAATACGGCGAGTCGAAAGAACTATTGAAAGAAATGGATCGCATGACCGACGCGCTAGAAGACAATTCCGCAAATGCCACATCGCCTGTAAAAATGGTTGCTGAAAATGATCCTGCGCGGTTTGTAAACCGCGAATTTTCCTGGCTTCAGTTCAATTGGCGCGTTCTGGAGGAAGCGCGGAATACCAACCAGCCGCTACTTGAACGCTTGCGGTTCCTGTCAATTTCGGCAGCCAATCTCGATGAATTCTTTATGGTGCGTGTTGCAGGGCTTGCGGGGCAGGTGAGGGCACAAGTCGGGCAACGCTCCATTGATGGTCTTTCTGCGCAGGAACAGTTGGACATGGTCATTGAAGAAATTGCCAAACTTCAAACTGCACAACAAGAAACTTTGTCTGTGCTTTTAGAGGAGCTGCAAAAAGAAAATATCGAAATCGTTAGAACGGAGGAACTCTCGCGGGCAGATTTGGCGTGGCTGGAAGATCATTTTCTTCAAAAAATCTTTCCGGTTCTTACGCCATTATCCATTGACCCCGCGCACCCGTTTCCGTTCATTCCCAATCTTGGTTTTTCCATAGCGCTGGAACTGGTCAATCTGAAAAACCGCAAAATTATGAATGCGCTGATCCGCCTGCCGATCGCGCTAAACCGCTTTGTGCAAATACCGACTGAAGGTGCAGGGTTCAGGTTTGTATCGCTTGAATTTATCGTCAGCCTTTATATCGATAAGCTTTATCCCGGCTATGAAGTTAAAGGTGCAGGGACTTTCCGTGTCATTCGCGATAGCGACCTTGAAGTAGAAGAAGAAGCGGAAGATTTGGTCCGTTACTTTGAAAGCGCCCTGAAACGCCGTCGCCGCGGGCAGGTTATTCGCATTGAATATGATTCCGATATCCCGCAAAATCTGCGCGATTTTGTGAGCCATGAACTTGAAGTGCCGGACAACCGCGTGAGTGTTCAGGCAGGATTATTGGCACTGAGTACAGTGTCTGAAATTGTAAAAATTCCGCGTGATGATCTTTTGTTTGAATCCTATACAGCACGTTTTCCTGAACGTGTACGCGAGCACTCAGGCGATTGTTTTGCTGCGATCAATGAAAAAGACATCATTATCCACCACCCCTATGAGAGTTTTGATGTGGTGGTGCAGTTTCTGCGTCAGGCGGCGGCTGATCCCAACGTGCTTGCGATCAAACAGACATTGTACCGTACTTCAAACAACAGCCCGATTGTACGCGCGCTTATGGATGCCGCCGAGGCCGGAAAGTCCGTCACAGCTCTGGTTGAACTGAAGGCGCGTTTTGATGAAGAGGCCAATATCCGCTGGGCGCGCGATTTGGAGCGTGCCGGCGTGCAAGTGGTGTTCGGGTTTGTGGAGCTTAAAACCCATGCCAAAATGTCACTGGTGGTTCGACAGGAAGAATCGGGCCTTCGAAATTATGTGCATTTAGGCACGGGTAACTACCATCCGATTACGGCCAAGATTTACACAGACCTTTCTTATTTCACCTGTAATGATCAGATCGCGCATGATGTGCAGCGCGTATTCAATTTGATCACAAGCTATTCTGATCCGGGACAGGATTTGAAACTTGCCGTTTCACCTTATTATATGCGCGACCGGATTTTGCGTCATATTGACGAAGAGATTGAGCATGTAAAAGCCGGCCGTCCAGGCGCGATCTGGATGAAGATGAACTCGCTCGTCGATGCGAAAATCATTGACGCTCTGTATGAGGCAAGCGCTGCGGGCGTTGAAGTTGACATGATTATTCGCGGTATCTGCTGTCTGCGGCCTCAAGTTCCGGGCCTGTCTGAAAATATCCGTGTGAAATCCATTGTTGGCCGCTTTTTGGAGCACAGCCGCATTTTTTGTTTCGGCAATGGCCGCGGATTACCGTCCAAAAGGCCGATTGTTTATATCGGCTCTGCCGACTTGATGCCGCGCAATTTGGACCGCCGCGTCGAAACGCTTGTACTGCTTGAAAATGCGACAGTGGTCCAGCAGGTGGTCAATCAGATTATGCTGGCAAATCTGCTGGACAACGAACAAAGCTATGATTTGCTGTCAGACGGCCGCTCAAAACGCGTTGTACCGCTTTCAGATGAAGCGCCGTTCAATGCGCAAACTTATTTTATGACTAATCCAAGCCTATCCGGGCGGGGAAAAGCTTTGAAATCTTCAGCGCCGGGATTGATTGCACATAAGAAAAGAGCGCAAGATGCTGCGTCGACGATAGAATAGAAGTATCGGTAGTATTTTGTGATTGAAACTGAAGACGCGCAAGGCCGCTTGAAAGGCCGAAATCCGGTTGGTGTAATCGACATCGGATCAAACTCGGTTCGTCTGGTGCTTTACGAAGGGCTGGTTCGCTCTCCGGCGGTGCTTTTCAATGAAAAAGTTTCCTGTGGTTTAGGGCGCGGTATTGCCGCGACCAACCGCATGGACGATGGCGCGGTTGAAGAAGCGTTGGAGGCGTTGGTCCGTTTCCGCGCGCTTGCCGATCAGGTGGGGGTCGGAAAGCTGTATGTTTTGGCAACGGCGGCCGCACGTGAAGCGGAAAATGGTCCTGCTTTTGTCGAAAGAGCCGAAGAAATTCTGAGACAACCGATTCAGATTCTTACCGGCATTGAAGAAGCACATTATTCTGCTCAAGGCATTATTTCAGCTTTTCGCGCACCTGATGGTATCGCGGGTGACTTGGGTGGTGGTAGCCTTGAACTTGTTGATATTAATGGCGATTTAGCCGGTACAGGCATAACCATGCCGCTTGGAGTCATTCGCCTTGGCGAACGCGCGGAATCATCATCTTCAACAGCCGAAAAAATTGCCCGTAAGGATATTAAATCCGCAGACATTCTTGATACAGGCAAGGGCCGTGTATTTTATGCTGTTGGCGGCACATGGCGAAATATCGCCAAATTGCACATCGCTGCAACGAATTACCCTTTGCATGTCACGCACTCCTATGAGGTCGAAGCAGAAGAGCTGCTGAAGTTTCTGGACAAGATCAAACAAGGCAATCTGGAGAAATTTGAAGGCATTTCCGATGTCTCGAATTCGCGCCGCGCATTGCTACCCTATGGCGCTATTGTTCTGACAGAAATCATCAAGCGGATGGAGCCGGGCAAGATTGTCTTTTCTTCCAGCGGCCTGCGTGAAGGATATCTTTATGCGCAGCTTGATGAAAAAACACAGCGCACCGATGCCTTGTATGAGGCGGCTGAAGAACTTGCGATCCTTCGCGCAAGGTCGCCGCGCCATGCGCGTGAACTGGCGGAATGGACTGCCTATAGTTTTGAAAAATTCGGCATCGACGAAAGCGTTGATGAAAAGCGATACCGTGATGCGGCTTGCCGCTTGGCAGATATTGGCTGGCGCGCGCATGCCGATTATCGCTCGATGCAATCATTGGCGATTTTGGCCTATGGCAGTTTCGTTCAGGTCGATCATCAGGGACGGGCATTCATCGCGCTGTCGAATTATTTTCGCTATGAGGGGCTTAAGAATGAGTCGCTTGCGCCCGAAATTCGCAGCATCACGACCGACAGAATTTGGGAGCGTTCCAAACTTCTTGGAGGCTTTATGCGGGTTGCCTATCTGTTTACCGCCGCGATGCCGGGCGTGATGAACAATCTGGAATGGGAGCAGACGGGCGAAAAAGAAATGATGCTCGTGCTGCCGCAAAGTCTAAGCGCATTGGCAGGCGAGCGCCCGTCCGGCAGACTGAACCAATTGTCAAAAGTCACCGGCTGGAAAATTTCTCTCAGCATCCGCTCCTGATCACTCAATATCCACAACGCCGATCTTGCGGTTTTCAAACCGCAGGCCGGATTTGCCGTTGAGCAGTTTGAGTGCTCTTTCGCCGAAAAGCTCTTTGCGCCAGCCCTTCATGGCCGGCACATCGGCTTGCTCGCCTAAAATAGCGATTTGCTCAAGCTGGTCCGATGACGCAATAATTTTGACGGCAACGTCATATTCTTCAGCCGTTAATTTCAACAGAACTTTGAGCAGATCAACAGCCGCGCTGGTGCCTTCCGGCGAATGGCTCGGGCGCGGAATTTTTGGTAATTCGTCACGGTCCAAAGCGTGAGCCCGTGCCACACATTCCAAAATGGCGCGGCCATTGGATGACTTTTCAAAACCCTTATGCAAGGTGCGCAGACGCGCCAGCGCATTGGTATCTTTGGGCTGGCTTTGCGAAATTTCATAAATCGCATCGTCTTTTATGATGCGGTTGCGCGGTACATTGCGTGTGCGCGCTTCGGTCTCGCGCCATTCAGCCAGATTTTTAAGAATAGCAAATTCGATTGGCTTTTTGATGCGCAGTTTGAGCCGCGTCCAGGCTTCGGCCGGCGGCAAATCATAGGTTTTTGGCGTGGTGAGAATATCCATTTCTTCGGCCAGCCAATGCGTACGTTTTTCTTCCGCAAGCTTGTCTTTGAGAAATTTATAAACATCGCGCAGATGGGTCACATCGGCCAGCGCATATTCAAGCTGCTGCTGGGAAAGCGGACGCAGCTTCCAGTTGGTAAACCGCAAGGATTTATCAATATGCGCACCGCAAATACGGCGCACCAATTGATCATAAGCAATGGAATCGCCAAAGCCGCATACCATTGCGGCGACCTGGGTATCAAACAAAGGCTCGGGCAGTTTGCCGGAGAGTTTATAGAAAATCTCCACATCCTGACGCGCGGCATGAAAAACCTTGATCACATCCTTATTGGCCATCAGATCATGCAGCGGCGTAAGATCAATACCTTCTGCCAGCGGGTCAATCAGAACCGCTTCATCATCGGAGGCAACCTGTACCAGACATAAATCCGGCCAGAATGTTGTTTCACGTACAAATTCTGTGTCGACGGTCACATAGGGGTGGGTTGCAAAGCGCGCGCAAACATCGGCGAGGGTGGCGGTGTCGTTTATCGTTGTTAAGCTCATACGTGCTATTTATCCGAGGGTTTGTCCGTTGTCGAACCGTTTTCTGTTCGAGCGCCAAGAGAGAGTTTGAAGTTCTGTGCCGAGGTACGCAAAAGCGGTCTGAACCCTTTGCGGTCTTCTTCCGGGACAGGGCCGCGCGCCTGCATCCGGAGAAGGGCGACAATGATCAGCAATGTGTGAACCACACTTGTAAAAGCAAACAGGCCCGAGGCGCCGTAAAGCTCCACAATTGCGGATGATAAAAACGGCCCGATCATGCCGCCGAGGGCAAAAAAGAAGAACAGACCGGCGGCCACCAGAACGAATTGATCAGGTTTGGCGTGGTCATTGGCGTGCGCGGCTGAAAGCGAATAAAGCGGCAAGGCAAACGCGCCAAAGACAAAGATGCCCAGATAATTCATGAACGGTGAAGTGCCGGCAATAAAGGTGATAAACATACCGGCAAAAACCGCGCCCGCGCTTACAAACATCAAAACGATACGGCGGTCATAGCGGTCGGAAATATAGCCGAACGGATATTGAAGCACAGCGCCGCCAATGATGCCTGCGCTCATAAATGTTGCGACATCTGTGACCGAAAGGCCGATTTCTTCTGCGTAGAGCGGGCCGATGAGGCGGAAGGCCGAGTTTGTCGCGCCGATTGCAACACAGCCGATACAGGCAAGGGGCGATAAAAGCCAAATGGTTTTAAGATCAAACCGCACTGTTTCGGGCGGTTTGGGCGCCGAGCGGTCGGCAAGCGAAACCGGCACAACCGACAGCATGACCATTAAAGTGATCACGGCAAAAATGGTAAATCCGGTGGCGCTGAACAGCGGAATGAAAAACTGCGCGCCCGTCACCGCCAGAATGTCGATAATTCTATAAAGCGCCAACATGCGCCCGCGATTATTATTGCGTACGCCGGAGTTGAGCCAGCTTTCGATTGTTGTAAACAATCCGGCAAAGCAAAAACCGGCGATAAACCGCAGTAAAATCCATGTGGCCGGTTCGACGATCATCGCAAGCAGCAATGTGCTTGCCGCTGCCATGGCCGAAAGCGCGGCAAAAGTCCTGATATGCCCGACCGCATTTAATATGCGCGTGATCACAAGACACGATAGAAGAAAGCCGCCGAAATAAGCAGTGCCGGTCAGTCCGATGGCTGTTGGCGAGAAACCCTCATAGGCCCCGCGTAGCGCAATCAACGTACCTTGTACGCCATTGCCGCCCAGTAAAATACCTGCGGCAATCAAAAGCGGAATAAGGGGGCGGATTTCCATAAACGATAAGACTCAGATGTAACCTTATTGATAAGCGTTACATCAATTATCTCCCCTGACCAATGCGAGCGGCTGAAATTTGTCAGGCATTGTTATCGCACTTGAGAAAGAGCGATTTGTTTCGTGCTGATTTTTAAATAGGAGCGTGCATTGATGACCGCCGGGCGGCGCGCGGCTGTTATGGCACGCGCATAGGAGAATGTACAATTTGCAACGCGCGCTTTTATGCAAGCTGTTGCCGGGGCGGGGGTGCCCACCGTGCCGATAAGTTTGGAAAAGATTTTCAGCAATTGGCTTTAACCGGATAAGCGCTCTTTTCATCCGTTTGAGCTGATGGATCACATCGCAGATCGTGCACGGTCCGTCACGCTCAACCGGCAGGACCGGCTCAACATAGCCGGAGGCAATCTGCAAATAATAGACGGCTTTTTCTATCTTGAAAATTGTGCCCGAGGCCCACGTGCCAATCCGGTGCGGCAAGACACGGCTTGCACTAAACATCGCGGCAATAGCCAGCCAAAACCGGACAATACGCAAAAGCGCGATGCGGTTTTTCTCAATGGCAATGTTTTTCGATGCACTGTTCATCCCCGCAGTGTGCGGGTGTTTGGTGGTAGTTGGATAAGATGGGGGGAGTGTGGCTTTGCCGAATATAATTATTTGATCGCTATTGTACTACCAAGCGTTAAGTAGGGTCTGTTACAGGCCATTACCAGAGTCTGTTATGCAGGTAATGTATACATTTAAGCGTCCAATGTTGATGGCTGGTCTTTAAAAAAAAGTACGTTTGCTTGCGCCGAAACCCTCACCGGATTTTGCATCTAATTTACAGTTTGGTGATCTTGATGTTCTGAAGATGATCCGCAATCATGATTTACGTACAGCTGTAAGTTTAAAAAGGTATCTCGTCAAACACGACATCCAAATCGATCCGTGTCGGGAACACTCCTTCAGAAGTGGAAATCTCTACAACTAGATAACCTTGGACTCGGTAGCTGTCCTTTGGATCAACGCCGTCATCTTGGTATCTCCGCCAAAAGTTTGTCTCTAACTCGCATCGAATTTGGGTCCATGCGCCCTGTGCCAAGCGAGGCGCAGTTGTAGCCAATATGTGCCTTCGATTGGTATCCTCTCGCTCAGCCTTGGTGTGGCCACAACGCTTACCATCTTGCTTTATTTCCCAACGTTCACTTGTGTAGAGATACACAGCATCGATTTCAGGGCTTCTTTTTTCAGTTCTGTTATGGATATCAATGACTAATTCAAATGTCCCAGTCCGCGAGTATACGTTCACGGTCAATAGTTCGTTTTGTGCTCTTGCACTAACTTCGAACGTGACTGTTCGTTGGCGCTCAAGTTCCGACTTCACCCAGCTTATGTCGGTACTCAGCATGTTCTTGAGGTTCGTAATCGAACCATCGTAGACAAGATGCCTGTGGTGTTTCAGGTCAAAGGGAATGTCCTCAGCCCTTTGAGTAATAAGTGTACAAATCTTATCCTTTGCATGTGCATATCCCACTTCATAGAAAACGTTCGGGTTTTTGTTCGTCATATCCGCGATGATGAAATCTGCGGCATCAATTTGCCGATAAATTCTCTCTAAAATACTCTCTGTATAAATCTGCTCGTCGACCCGCTCGGCCACAACGCCTTGTTCTTTTGCCGTCTCCTGAATTCCCAATCGATAAATGTCATCGAATTCTTTACCGAAGGGCATAAGTACAAAGGCAAACGGCTTTGGTTTCGCCATGTCTAGAAAACCTTTTTGTCTTTGGCTATGTTGGTCACGCTGCCACTTCTTATAGAGGTTATCAAAGAACTGTGTCCAGTGAACAATCGATGAGAGAGTGCTATGACACAGAAGCCCTTTTTATTTGCACTGCGCCCTAATATCCGAATCCATCATTAGCTGAGCTATAACATCTTGGTAAGTTCGAGCTCAAAACGGAATTTCACCAATCTAGTACAAAGCGTTGAATGTGACTATTCTGCATTTAAGTAAAAACAAGCTCAGCACTAAATGTGACGCCTCTTGCTCGCAGTAATGTAGACATATCCACCCATAAGCCAGCATCATGGAATGGATCCTAGGGTCAAGCCCTAGGATGACGAAATTGGGTTTAGCTTTGGTAGCTTATCTTCTTGTACAGTGCTTGCCATGAGGCAGCGGTAACAAAAAGAGGTCGTCATCCTCGGCCGCCGAGCCGAGGATCCATTCCGTGAGGCTGGAACAGTAAAATTTTTGCAGAATTGCTACCAGCCCATTCCTTTGTATAGCTCGTGCCATTCAGGGTTGATACTTTCGATCAGATCAATCTTCCATTGCCGCCGCCAGCGTTTGAGCGACTTCTCACGCTGAATAGCATCGCGAATGTCGTCATGTTCTTCGTACCAGACAAGCCGCGTGACACCGTATTTTGCGGTGAAGCTTTTCGTATCCATCTGTTTATGATCGTAGATGCGCTGCGACAGGTCGGCGGTGACGCCAATATAGATCGTGCCACCTTTTTTGCTCGCAGTCATGTAGACATATCCACTCATGATTTAAGCTTCACGGAATGGATCTTAGGGTCAAGCCCTAGGATGACGGAAAGTAAGATTAGTTGCGGTGGCTAGTTTTTGAAATGCTAGGTGCGTATTGTCCCCGACGCACCGTCATCCTCGGCCTCCGAGCAAAGACAAGCGTAGCGACGTCGAGGGATCCATTCCGTGAAGTTTACAAGTGTGGAGCAATTTAGTACCCCCTCTCTTGCATATTCTAGCACTTAGATTTCGCGTTGCTTATCTAAGACGCTGAATATGCTTTCTCTCCCACAAGGGGAGAGACGGGCACCGCGCTTTATCTCTCCCCTTGTGGGAGAGAAAATGAATTCTTGGAATTGCGAAGCAAACCTTAGAATTCATAAGAGAGGGGGCTTGGACAGACACGGCAGATCAAATACAATTACCTCCAGCACACACAAACACGGCACCAACCGTGCATCCTACATTGCTTTCTCAGGCCACCTGAATTAAGCGGTGCTCTGAAATAGTATCAAAATCACTAAAGGCATTTATCATGCACCGTTATCGCAGCCACACATGTGGCGCCTTACGTAAATCTGACGCTGGCAATATTGTCCGGCTTTCCGGCTGGGTTCACCGTGTGCGTGACCATGGCGGCGTTCTGTTTATCGACCTTCGCGACCATTATGGCATCACGCAAGTTGTCGCCGATCCGGATTCGCCTTGCTTTAATATCGCGGAAATGGCGCGCGGCGAGTGGGTTCTGCGTATTGACGGTGATGTAAAGCCGCGCAGCGCCGAAACAATCAACGCCAATTTGCCGACCGGTGAAATTGAAGTTTACGCGCGCGATATTGAAGTTCTGTCGAAAGCCGACGAACTGCCGCTGCCTGTTTTCGGCGAGCCGGATTATCCCGAAGATATCCGCCTGAAATACCGTTTCCTCGATTTGCGCCGTGAGACTTTGCATAGCAACATCATGCAGCGCACACGCATCATTGCCAAAATGCGCGAAGAGATGAACAAAATCGAGTTCACCGAATTCTCGACACCGATTTTGACCGCTTCTTCACCGGAAGGCGCGCGCGACTTCCTCGTGCCGAGCCGTATCCATCCGGGCCAGTTTTATGCGTTGCCGCAGGCGCCGCAGCAATATAAGCAGTTGATCATGATGAGCGGCTTTGACCGCTATTTCCAGATCGCGCCATGCTTCCGCGATGAAGACCCGCGTGCGGATCGCTTGCCGGGCGAATTCTACCAGCTTGACCTTGAGATGAGCTTTGTCGAACAGGACGAGATTCTGGAGACAATGGAACCGGTCATGCGCAATGTGTTTGAAGCATTTGCGGGCGGCAAACCTGTGACGCAGAACTTCCGCCGCATTGCCTATGACGATGCGATCCGCATGTATGGTTCCGACAAGCCTGATTTGCGTAACCCGATTGTGATGCAGGATGTGTCCGAACATTTCCGCGGCTCCGGTTTCGGCGTCTTTGCCGGCATTTTGGATGCGGACCCGAAGCATCAGGTCTGGGCGATACCGGTCAAGGGCGCGGGCAGCCGCAAACATTGTGACCGCATGAATTCATGGGCGCAGGGCGAGGGCCAGCCGGGCATGGGCTATATCTTCTGGCGCGAGCTGGAAGGCAAGTTCGATGCCGCAGGCCCGATTGCCAAAAATATCGGTGAGGAACGCACCGAAGCGCTGCGCCAGCAGCTTGGTCTGGAAATCGGCGATGCTGTATTCTTTGCAGCGGGCGATCCGAAAAAGTTCGCCGCTTTTGCCGGTTCCGCGCGCCAGAAAGCAGGCGAAGAGGCAGGTCTTATCGATGAAGACCGTTTCGAGCTTTGCTGGATTGTCGATTTCCCGTTCTACGAATGGGACGAAGACAACAAACGCGTCGAGTTTGCACACAACCCGTTCTCCATGCCGCAAGGAGGCAAAGAAGCGCTGGACGCGGCAACGACCGAAGAGCAGCAGCTCGCGCTTAAAGCGTATCAGTACGATCTGGTCTGTAACGGCTTCGAAATCGCGTCAGGCGGTATCCGCAACCATTTGCCGGACACAATGGTCAAAGCATTCGAATATGCGGGTCTGTCCAAGGAAACGGTTGAGGAGCGCTTTGGCGGTCTTTACCGCGCATTCCAATATGGCGCGCCGCCGCATGGCGGCATGGCGGCAGGTGTTGACCGCGTGGTGATGTTGCTCGTGGGCGCAAAGAACCTGCGCGAGATCACCATGTTCCCGATGAATCAGCAGGCGCGCGATGTGCTGATGGGTGCGCCGGGCGAAGTGGGCAATGAGCAACTGCGCGAACTGAACTTGCGTATCAATCCAATCATCAAAGATTGATTGATCGAGAGCATGTCAGGAAAAGTGGGAACCGGTTTTCCGCCCGGACATGCGGTAAATTAAAGGGTTAGCATGTCAGGAAAAGTGGGAACCGGTTTTCCGCCCGGACATGCGGCAAATTAAAGGGTTAGAGCGTGGATGCGATTCAGTGAAAAGCAAACACGCTCTGGACCGCAAACAAAAAGACCCGCTGTGAAATCTCGCAGCGGGTCTTTTTCATGGGGTGCAGCCAAACTTACTTGTTGGCTTCAACTTTCAGCGCAAGTGTGCTGATCAAGGCCGCAGGATTTGACGCGCCCGCCGCGATAAGCTGCGCGACCGGTACCGGATTGGCCGGTGCTGCGGAAATAGTCAAGGTTTTCGGGTTATCAAGATATTGACCGATCGCGGCGCTTGCTGTGGCAGCAAAATCAGGCGCACCAAGCTGTGCAAGGCCAAGCGGCAACATGCCTTTTGCAAAGGCGATTGTGCTTTCGCGGTTCATGCCTTGCTGCGCGCCGAAATAATCAATCAGACGGCCGGTCAGCGATTTGTCCTCGATGGTGATGGACGCTGAATTGATATCCAGCTGCTGCATCATGCCAAGCATGGCGATGCCCATCTGCTGCTCATTGTCTTTGTTTTCTTTTTGCACTTCCTGAACCGCTGCCGCCAGTTCCGGTGTGTAGCCGCCAATTTCAAAGCGGAATGTAAGGTCGGCGGCATCGTCGGCAGAAATGGTCATCGGATCAAGAATGAGATCGCCATTGCCAAGGTCCCAAACGCCTTTCGCTTCGAGCTTGCCTTCGACTTGCTCATAGCCGAGAGCTTTGACCGCTTCGGTGGTTTTGGCGTCACCGGTTGCTGTAAAATCAATAAACAGATCTTCAACAGCCAAATCGGTTTCAACCTTTCCGCCAGGCTGATAGTCGGAAATAGTCGCAATGCCTTCGCCGGAAGAGAAAAGAGTTTGACCATTGCGCGTTACCGTCATCGGGCCGCTGACAGCACGGCGGTAATAAGACCCTTTCAAAATCGGGTCGGTCTCATTCGGGCCGGCGATAAAATAGCCTTCGACAACCACACCGCCAAAAGAAAACTTCACATCATCCGTGACAGTTTCGAAGTTTGGAACGCCCATACGGCCGACAATATAACCGTCATTGGGTGCTTCCACGACATCCTGCAAAATGAATGAATCAATCTTGATCGGGTCGGTTTCAGTAATCTTCAAAGTGACGTCATTGAGAACGACATCGTCGCCGCCTTCAACTGCAACGCTGCCTGCATCAAGTGTGACGCCTTGCAGTTCCAGTTGGGCAGCCAATCGATCAAGGACAGTTTGTCCGTCAATTGCCGCAAATGCTGACGTCGCAAATGTTGAAATAATCGCCGTTGCGACCGTTGTCTTGAAAATCATGGGCAACATAATTGGGCCTGCCTTTAAAATTGTGAAATCTACGCCAAGGATAAGACGCTTGGCTGAAGCTGCAAGGCAATTATGTGATAAAAATGACGCAAGGCCAAGTTTGCGTGAATCCGCGTAATTTCTGTCTCTAAAAAGGACAGGCGCTGGTGAATTTAAGCCATTCGCGTGTGACGGGATGGTAAAACTCCACCTGCGAAGCATGCAGACACATGCGTTTATGGGCATGATAGGCTTCATCAGGCGCATACATACGGTCACCGATAATCGGATGGCCCAGATATTGGCAATGAACGCGCAATTGGTGTGAACGCCCGGTTTGCGGCTTCATGAGAAGATCGGTCGTCGTTTCGGTTTGTGTGATGACTTCCCATTCGGTAATCGCCTCGCGTCCTTTTTCATGATCAATCATCTGGCGGGGGCGGTTGGGCCAGTCACAGCGCAGCGGCTGGTTCACAATACCGGACGATTGATCGGGATGACCCCAAACCCGCGCAATATATTGCTTTTTAACAACGCGGTCTTCGAATTGACGCCCCAAATGTACGCGCGCTTTAGCCGTTAAACCAAATATGATGAGCCCCGATGTATCCCAATCGAGCCGGTGTACCAGACGCGCTTCGGGATTATAGGCCATTGCGCGCGATTCAAGGCAGTCATCTGTACCCGGGCTTGTGCCGGAGACGGTGAGCAAGCCGGTTGGCTTGTCCAGCACCAGCAGATATTCGTCTTCAAAGACGATGCTGAGCGGCTCCATGGGCGGATTGTAATCAGGGCGGGGGCGTTGCGGAATCACGTTCATGTCCAAATTGATTTTTCGGCTGTTTAACAAAAAATATCGGATAACCCATACAATTTTGCCTCAAATCGGTTATATCGACACATACGAGGGCAATTCGATCAGAAATATGGATGATCCATGGGTGCTGCAGCTTATTTTCGCGCGCAAAATTATACTGTTTTAAAACGCATATTTGTTTCGCTGGTCGCGGTCGGGACAATGTTTTTCATGGTGGCTGTGCAGGCAAACGCCGCCAAGTTGCATGACGGTATTCGATATTCCGGCAATTTGAAGCTTGATGTTTACGAGCCGGAGGGCGGGCGCGGCCTGTTTGCACGCAAAAAGCCGGTTGTGATTTACATCCACGGCGGCGGTTGGGCAAAAGGTGATCGCAAGCGTGTTTACAAAATGCCGCAATGGCTGACCTCTAAGGGATATGTCTTTGTTGCGATGGATTACCGCAAAGTGCCGTCAACCTCGATTGACGGGCAGGTGCGCGATGTGACCGAAGCGGTAAGCTGGGCGCGCAAAAATATCCGTAAATATGGCGGCGATCCGAACCGTATGGTTTTGATGGGACATTCTGCCGGCGCGCATCTGTCTGCATTGATTGCCGCTCAGGGAAAAGCAAAAGGATTGCGCGGCATTATTCCCAATGATGTTCAGGCTTATGATTTGTTGGCCTATGCCACGAAGCGCGGTTCCATCGGTTCCATGTTCGGGCTGGCATTTACTGATGAGCCGAAAAACTGGATGCGCTGGTCGCCTGCGACCTATGCCCGCCAGACCAAACGCATGCCGCCGCATCTGATCCTTTATTCGAGCAGTCAGGGTGAGCGCCGCCGTTCGATTTCAATCGGCTATGCGAATTTGATCAAAGGGCTTGGTACCCAAACCGAGATTTTTCACGGCACAGCCTATCGTCATGGTGCCATTGCGGCGCGTCTAGGACGTCCCGGTGATGCGGCAAGTGCTGCAATCGAACGCTTTCTGAAAAAAGTAACGCGCTAAAATCAGAAAAATAGAGCGTTTTTCTGACGCTTTATCGGCAAATAATATTAGGGCAGATTATGGCAAGAGTTTTAATAACGGGCGTCGCACGCGGTATCGGCTTGGCTTTGGCGGACGAGCTGGTCAAACGCGGGCATGAGATTGTCGGCACTGTCAGAAGCGATGCTGATGCGGAAGCGATGAAGACTAAGTTCGGCGACAATATTCATGTTTTGACATTCGACGTCACCGATCAAAAAGCCATTTTGGAAGCGGCAAACCGGCTTGAAGGAAGTATCGATATTCTCGTCAACAATGCCGGCATTATCGGGCCGGAAAAACAATCGACGCTGGATATGGATTTCGACGGTTTTGCAAAAACCCTGCAAATCAACACGCTTGCGCCCTTGATGGTATGTCAGGCTTTTCTACCGCATTTGAGAAAAAGTACCAATCCCGGCATTCTGACGATCTCATCCCAGATGGGTAAAATGGCCTATCAGGTTTCTGACCGGATTGCTTACCGCGCATCAAAATCAGCGGTCAATAAGGTGATGCAGGGCCTTGCAACCGATTTGCTGGCTTCCGGTATTCCGGTTCAACTGGTCCATCCGGGCTGGGTGCGCACTGATATGGGCGGGCAGGGCGCCGACATATCGGTTGAGGAAAGTGCCAGCGGCATTGCGGATTTGGTTGAAAACATCAATATCGCAAAAAGCGGTACCTTTGTTGCCTATGACGGCTCGCCTATGGACTGGTGAGGACTATTCCGGTTCGTCGTCAAACGCGTCATCATCATCGTGAATGTGCGCAATGTCGGGTTTATGGCGGCGGATAACACTTACTTCGTCTTCTTCGTCGCCGTCCAGCAGGCGGGTTGAGCGCCAGGAACGCAGAACATCGTTCATATCGTCCAGCACGAAATGCCGTGCGCTGTCGCTGTCATAGCCTTCATCCAGCAAAATATCATAATCTGTGTGGTTGTGGCGCACATGGGTTGTCACCGCCAGCCACGCACCGATCTCGGCAGGCAGGTGCCTCAAATGACGCTTGCGGGCGATGTCTTTGATAACAAGAACATCACTGAGCGGCGCACTTGGTATCAGCGCCTGCAAGGCTTTTGACATTTCAACTTGAAATCGTGTGCTCATAATTCACTTATTATTGTTAATCTTCAATATCCGCTTGTGGTACTCTGATTTGTGATATAAAGATATGTTTATGTCATTTAACCGAGAGTGCTATGTTTCAAATCGACCCTTATGTTGATTGCCTCAAATCCATTGCGGAACCAAGCCGTTTGCGCATTTTGCGCTTGCTTGCTGATGGCGACCTAACGGTTTCGGATCTTACCGCAATTCTGGGGCAGTCCCAGCCGCGTGTGTCACGTCACTTGAAACTACTCATTGACGCGCAATTGATCAATCGCTGGCAGGAAGGGTCGTGGGCTCTTTTCAGACTGGTTTCAAGCGGGGCCAAAGCTGATCTCGTACAATCATTATTGCGTGCGATTGATCCGGCTGATCCGGTTGTTCAGCGCGACCTTGAGCGTCTGGAAGCTGTAAAGCAGAAGCGCCGTGCTGCGGCTGCTGAATATTTTGCCAAGAATGCTGAAAGCTGGGACAAGCTGCGTATGTTACATGCAGCCGACGGCGATGTTGAAAAGGCCTTGCTTGAAATTACCGGCAAGGGGCCGTTCAACAATATGCTCGATATCGGTACCGGTACCGGACGAATGCTTGAACTTTTTGCGCCTTATTACCGCTCTGCTGTCGGTATTGATGCCAGCCGTGAAATGCTTGGCGTTGCGCGCTCAAACCTTGAAGCGGCGGAACTTTCCAATGTCGAGGTGCGGCTGGGCGATATATATAATATGCCTGTCGAGCGTAATGCCTATGATTTGATTGTCATCCATCAGGTGTTACACTATTTGGACGATCCGGCTGCCGCCATGCGTGAGGCGATGCGGAGCCTTTCGCCATCCGGCCGCTTGGTGGTCGTGGATTTTGCGCCGCACGAAATGGAATTCCTGCGTCAGGAACATCAACACCAGCGCCTGGGTTTTGAAACCAATACCGTGGAAGGCTGGTTTAAAGAGGCAGGCCTTCAGACGATTGCTGCCAAGGCAATCAAATCATCGGGCGGGGGCGATGGCAGTCCGCTGACGGTGATGATCTGGGCAGGCGAAGATAAGCGAATTGAAATTGCAGACACTGCAAATGTGGAGAATATAGCGTAATGGGCGGATCAGTATTATCGCGGACGCATGACGCTGCCAGCGAGCGGAATTTACGTATTTCCTTTGAGTTTTTCCCACCGAAAAATGATGCGATGGAAAAAACGCTCGCCGATACAATTACGAAGCTGGCGCCGCTCTCACCTGATTTCATTTCAGTGACTTACGGCGCGGGCGGATCAACGCGCGACCCGTCAAAACGCACGCTTGCCAAAGTGCTGGAGCAGGCAGGCATTCCGGCCGCTGCCCATTTGACATGTGTCGGCTCGAAAAAAGAAGAAGTCGACGAAGTCATTCGTGATTTTGCATCCATGGGTATCAGCCGGTTTGTTGCTTTGCGCGGTGATCCTGAAACCGGCATGGGCACGCAATATGTGCCGACAGAGGGCGGGTATGAAAATGCCGCTGCTTTGGTCGCTGCACTAAAATCCCATTCGGATTTCGATGTTTCCGTGGCAGCCTATCCGGAAAAACATCCAGAAAGCGCAGACTTTGATGCCGATATCGATATGCTGAAACGCAAGGTGGATAACGGCGCCGACCGCGCGATCACGCAGTTCTTCTTTGATAATGATCTTTATGAGCGCTATGTCGAGCGTGTGCGCGCTGCCGGTATCAACATACCGATCGTGCCGGGTATCCTGCCGATCCACAATTTCAAGGCAATGTCCAATTTTGCCCAAAGATGCCAAACCAATGTGCCGGCCTGGCTGGCGGACCGGTTTGCGGGCCTTGAAGATGACGCACAGACCCATGCGATGATCGCAACGGCGATTGCCGCAGATCAGGTGGTGGACCTTGTCGACCGCGGCGTTACCGATTTTCACTTCTACACGATGAACCGGCCCGACCTTGTTTTTGCGCTTTGCAAGCTCTTGGGCATCAAGGGAAATGACAATCCGGCATGGGCTGCTTAGTCAAACGCTGAACAGTCTGTCGCCAAAACGCTGTCTAGTGTGAACAGTCGTGGCACTTATATGGCCTCCAGAATTAATTTCATGGAGACGTAAATGCCTACACTACTTTCTATCCAATCTTCTGCACGTCATGAGAACTCCCATAGCCGCGATTTGAGCAAGGAGCTGATTGCCAAGCTCAACAAGCAAGGCGAATTTGATGTGAAGGAGCGTGACTTGGCCGAAACCATTCCGCATATCAGCGAGAAATGGCTGGGTGCAAATTGGACACCCAAAGACGACCGCAATGACGAACAAAAAGCGCATCTAGCGCTTTCAGACACGCTCATCGAGCAGCTCAAAGCGGCCGATGTTCTGGTTTTCGGAGCGCCGATCTATAACTTTTCCGTTCCAGCAGCGCTAAAGGCATGGATCGATATGGTGTGCCGCGCAGGCGACACCTTCCGCTACACTGAAAACGGTCCTGAAGGACTACTTAAAGGCAAGAAAGCCTATATTGTGATAGCTTCCGGCGGTGTTCCTGTTGATAGTGCTTATGACTATGCAACACCTTATCTGCGTCAGGTTCTCGGCTTTATCGGCATTACCGATGTTGAAATTATTGCTGCTGACGGCCTTGTGGCAAATGAAGCTGCGTCACTGGCAAAGGCCAATGCGGAAATCGAACGTCTGGCCGCATAATCTATCAGATTGAATTGCTGCGAATGCGCGAAACCGTATTCGCGGCAATCTATGTCAATGTGCAAAGCAAAGAATTTCCGCATGACGCGAATTAAGCGGTTAATGTTCTTGCGAGACATGTTGCTATGGGTAGCGCAAGCGCAAACCCTCCATTAGGTTCTCCACATCAGTTGTGATTTGCGGGAGCGAAATATGGATCGGTATTTGGATGGCACTGAGGCAGCGCTGGCTTTACGGCCGGACCAGCCGGTATATTGCTTTCGTCCGCATGTTCTGGCGGAAGATGCAAAACGGTTCCAGTCGCTTTTCCCGGGCCAGACCGCCTATGCGGTAAAAACTAATGGCGAACCGATGGTCATCAAAACGCTTGTTGAGGCGGGCGTTACCGCGTTTGATGTCGCATCGCCGGCAGAGTTCGAGATTGTGCGCAAATATTCGCCGGATGCCGAGATGCTCTATATGCATCCGGTTAAAGCGCAATCCGACATTCGTCTCGCGCTTGAAGAATATAAAATCCGCACACTCGTCGTCGATCATGAGGATGAGATTGTCAAAGTTCTGCGCGTATGCCGCGCCATTGATATTGACCACACGCAGGTCACCGTTTTTGTGCGTCTGCAAACCAAAGGCCATGCGGCCTATGAACTTTCCAAGAAGTTTGGCGCGGCGCCAAACCATGCCGTCGAACTTTTAAAGCGTTTGCACCGCATCGGTTTTAAAACCGGTATTTGCTTCCATGTGGGCAGCCAGATTGAAGACGCCGACACGTATGAAAAAGCAATTGCGTCGGCTTATTGGGTGCGCACACGCGCCAATGTGCCGCTGGTAGGGCTTGATGTCGGGGGCGGTTTTCCGGCCGATTATGGCCGCGATCCCAAAAAATCAAACAAATTTACGCTTGGGCTGGATGCGCTCATGCAAAGCATTGACGGCGCTGTCAAAGAATATGATTTCGATGATATCCCACTTGTTGCCGAACCGGGCAGGGTGATTTGTGCCCGCGCTTTTTCGCTTATTGTGCGTGTTCTGCTGCGCAAAGGTAAGCGTCTTTATATCAATGATGGCATCTGGGCGTCACTGTCTGACAGTTGGACCGGCAAGATGACGATGCCGGCGCGTTTTATCCCTGATCCGACGATCAGACGTCGCAATGGTGATCCGGAAAAGATCGTTCCGTTTAAAGTTTGCGGCGCAACCTGCGATTCCGTCGATATTCTGACACGGCCGTTTTACCTGCCTGAGACCATCGACACAGGCGACTGGATCGAAATCGGCAATATTGGCGCTTATTCGCTCTCCTTGCGTTCTCATTTCAACGGTTTTTATCCTGATACATTTGTTGAGGTTGAGAATGCCTTTGAAACCGGCGATGCGCCGACGGGCCGCGCCAGCGTGGAAACAATGGCCGATTAATCTGCCTCTGATTGTGCGGGTACTTAACAAACACGCTTGACGGTTTAACCGGACTATGTGCATTTAGCGCAAGGTTAATGCTACCTGCCGCTCGCACCCTTATGGGATGGTGAAAGCATCTCAACATTACAGACAACCTCCGCCCAACATCCGGTCGGCAACGCGGGCACCACAGGCAATATGTTGGCAAGGAGGTCGTTATGACTACTTTAAATCAGGCCAAATCTATGGCCGCAAATCTTCGTGCATCACTGTCTGTGGACGGCGTGGATATTTCCCACTCCAAGTCGCTTGAAATGATTTCAAAAGTTTTAGGCCACAAGGATTGGAATACTGCATCGGCTTTGATGGCAGGCAACGGTCCAAATTCAATCAGCTTTGACCGCTGTATTCCGATTTTGCGTATATTTGACGAAGCTAAAGCAAGAGAGTTTTACTTTGATTTTCTTGGGTTCAAAGAAACGTTCCAGCACCGTTTTGAAGAAAGTTTGCCGCTCTATATGGGTATAGAACGCGCGGGGCTTACTTTGCATCTTTCCGAGCACTATGGCGATGCCAGTCCCGGCTCAACTATATTTGTGGAGATGACAAGTATCGCGGCCTATCACCGCGAACTGTCAGAAAAGCGCTATTCCTACAATAGGCCGGGAATTGAAGACGCTCCTTGGGGCAGGCAATTGGAAGTCCACGATCCGTTCGGCAACCGTATCCGGTTTTGCGAGATGAAAAAGTCTGCGGATTTAGAGCTTGACGACACACCGTTTTGGAAATTTTCCTGACAGGCAGCGGAAACTGCCTGCCGGTCATAACTCTAATTATAAATAGTTGAACAAAATTTCGGTCGGCCACGCATCGGCGGGCAGGCCATTTTTCTGTTGTATTTCACGTACGGCAGCGCGTGTTCCGGCGCCAATAATGCCGTCGATTTTGCCGACATCATAGCCTGCCGCACTCAGCTTGCTTTGAAGGGATTTGACCTGATCGGCAGACAGACCGTCATGATTGGAGCCTGCATTGTAAATTTCCGCGCCGCCAAGACGGTTGCCGAAATAAGCTGCTGTGAGCACATAGGTCAGCGACTGGTTCCACTCAAGCAAAATCGTAAAATTCGGATAGGCCAGAAACGCCGGTCCCTTACGGCCCATCGGCAAGACTAAGCTCGCTTCAAGGTTTTCCGGCAAAGAGCCTTCACGCGCATTAACGCCGCGTGCTTTCCATTCTGAAACTGGAAGACGCTTGTGAAGACCGGCGTCGTACCATTCCATTTCATCGGGCACGGAGACTTCCTGCAACCATGGCTGGTTTGCCTGCCAGCCAAGCTTCGACAAAAAGTTTGCCGCTGTCATGATCGCATCGGGCGCAGATGTTTTAAGCTCAACTCTTCCATCGCCGTCACCATCACGGCCTTTGGTCAGATAGTCGGCGGGCAAAACCTGAATTTGTCCGATTTCACCAGCCCAAGCGCCGGTCACATCAGCAGGAACGATGCCCTGGTCAATCAATTTGGCAAGTGCAATCAATTGCGGGCGAAACAGTTCCGGCCGTCTGCAATCATGGGCCAGCGTTGTCACGGCATTGACAGTTAGGTCGTCGCCCTGAATAGCGCCGTAATCGGTTTCAAAAGCCCAAAAAGAAGTAATGATTTCAGGCGCAACCCCATATTCCTGACGGGCACGCTCAAAAATAGACGCATATTTGTTGAGGTTTTTGCGGCCGTTATCAATACGGTTCTGGCTGATAAGGCGGCGGGAAAATTCGATAAAATCAAGCGTGAAAACACCTTGGGCGCGGTCCTTCTGTAAAATGGACTGATCAATCCGCGCGTTTTTCAAGGCTTCAAGCCCTGCGCCGTTCACGCCTTCGGATTGTGCCTGTTCTACCATTTGGGCGCGCCAAGCGGAGAAATCCCCGCCGCAGCTTTGAGCGTAAACACTGGCAGTCATCAGGATTGTCGCGGTTCCGGCGCATAAAACAGATTTGAACAGGTTCATTGTACAGTTCCTATAATGAAAAGGTTTGATTTAACGCGTCGAGCGTTTGACCCACTCGCGCCATTGGTCGCGCGAGCCGTGAAAAACATTCAGATCAATATCACCGGTAGCGCCTTTAACGCGCCCTGTGCCGGTATATTGCCAAAAGGTGAATGGCCGACCGGGATAGGTGACCTTTGGATGTGCTTTAACAGAGCGAAGCCAGAAAGAATCGTTCTTAAAATGACCGGCGAGGTTTTCTTCGTGAAAATCGACCGTTGTGTAAATAATCGGGCGTTTTCCATAATGACGCTCGATCATGCGCATAAAGATTTCCATTTCACGGCGCACAACTGCCGCCGGAGGACGAAGTTTGCAGGTCGGCGAATGCGGATTCCACTCCATATCCAGAACATGGGGCAGGGAGCCTCTTATGCGCGGCACATTACGGATAAACCATTCGGCTTGTTTTCTAGCCGGGGTGCAAAAATAGTAAAAATGATAGGCGCTGTTTGCGATACCTGCTTGGCGTGCGCCGCTGGTATGTTTGGCATACATCGGGTCTAAAAGATCGCCGCCCTCTGTTGCCTTGATAAAAGCAAACTCAACGCCTTGCTGCTTGAGCGTCTTCCAGTCCAGATCGCCCTGATATTTGGCAATGTCCACACCATGAACCGGAAATCCGAAAGGCGCGCCGCCTTGCCATGCCGTGATCGGATCGCTGTCACCATAGCGCGGCTTAGCCGAAACTGTTGTTACGCTTGGCGACAGCCCGGCGTAATCCACGGATGTGCATGCACTCAATGAAATCATGCTGAAAATGACAGCACCGAATCCAAGGTGCTTGCGTAGCGAATCAAAAATCATATTGTGCCCATCATCTAGCCCGGTGACACCTTATGGTTATAAATATTGGCAAACCAGTGGCACGAGAAGCGTATTGCTATTTTGTCTGTCGACTATTTTTGAACTTCCTTGACCTATAGCAGTGTTCCGTTAATCGTCTGCTAACCATAATGAACTGGCGGAATACATGTTACGAAAAATCTTGGGCGTCTTGGTTTTATTGATTGTGCTGGGTCTTGGCTGGCTCACCGTGGCACCGCCGGATTTGATCCGCGTCGGGGCCAATTACACAGCAAAAATCATCTGCTCCAATGTCGTGTTGACAGGGCGCGACCCTGACGATGTGCTGAAAATCGATGTGCAGGCACCCGGCCATCCACTACTCAAACTGATGCGCTATTCGATTGACGAGCGATCAGGCACAACCGTTGTCAGAACAGGTTTGTTCGGGTTCATCGGTAAGGGTCTGGCTTTCGGGACAAAAGAACGCGGCTGTACGACTGTTCCCGATGCGCGGCAATTGGGCATTGTCGGTGCGCGTGATGCTTTTATCGCGCCTGAGGTTGAATTGAGCGGGGAGGAGTGGCCGCAAGGCAGTACGGTAAACGTTGAAAACAATCAGGAACTGGAAGCTGTTCTTAATGATCCGGCCCTTGTCGGCGAGGGAATGAGAGCGATCGTCATCGTAAAAGACGGCCGCATCATTGCCGAGCGTTATGGAGACGGTTTTGATGAGGAAACGCCGCTGCTTGGTTGGTCAATGACAAAAACGGTCACTGCGGCACTCATAGGTGTTGCCCAAAAGCGCGGATATTTGAGCATAGATGACAAGGTTGGTATCGCTGATTGGAGCACGGACAACCGCGATGTAATCCGTGTGCGTGATCTTATGGCAATGGTCAGTGATCTGTCGTGGAACGAGGGATACGGGTCTGTTTCCGATGTTACGCGGATGCTCTATCTGGAAGAGGATATGGCCTCCTTTGCGTCCGGCAAAACAATCGATAATGAATCGCCGGAGCCGACAGGCGATATATTTGAATACTCGTCCGGCAGCAGCGTCATTCTTTCCAAATATTGGCAGGATGCCGTTGCAGACGAAATGAACCCAAAGGCATTTCCATCCAAAGCGCTCTTCGAACCGCTTGGCATGGCCAGTGCTGTCCTCGAGCAGGATGCGGCCGGTAATTTCGTCGGCGGCTCCTATATGTATGCCACCGCACGCGATTGGGCGCGGTTCGGGCAGTTACTATTGCAGCGCGGCGCGTGGAATGGCGTTTCTCTGCTTCCTGCCGGTTATGTGGATTGGATGACAGAGGTTCATCCAGCATCAGGCGATAAATATGGCCGCGGGCATCTATGGCTTTTGCCGCCACGTGAACGCGAAACACAGGTCAGTGATTTGCCGGAGGGCACATTCTGGGCCGCCGGTCATGACGGCCAGTCCATTGCGATCATACCGCAAGAAGATATTGTCATCGTGCGTTTGGGGCTGACCCCGTCTGAGCTAGGCTACATGCCCGGCAAACTGGCGGAAGCCGTTATTCAGGCCACGAAATAGGAAATAGATATGGAACAGACGACACCGCCATTTTCGCTGGTTGGTTTGGATCATGTGGTCTTCATCGTTGATGATATGGCGAAGGCTTTGGCATTTTATCAGAAAGTGCTGGGCGCGAAGATCGGTTATTCCTATCCGACACTGGGCATGGAGCAGCTCTGGTGCGGCTCGGCTCTTATTGTCCTACAGGATATTACAAATCCCGGTGCGGCTTATGCTGCACCGGATGTGAAGGGTGGCCGCAATGTCGATCATCTATGTATCGCCACCACAACATTCGATCACGAGGAAATGCGCGATCACTTAAAAGCGCACAATGTGAAAATCATTCGTGAGGCGTTTCATGGCGGAGCGCGGGGTATGGGCCATTCGGTTTATATTAAAGACCCTTTTGGCAATACGCTGGAGATCAAAGGTCCGGCTGAATATGAAGACGGGAAAGACTGGTAATGGCACTTTTAGACACGCCGATTTGTGATTTTGGCTGGCAGGCACCGGATTTCACGCTGAAGGATCCGAACGGTAACAGCTTTAACATGCGTGAGAATTTAGGCGCAAAAGGGCTGCTTGTCGCCTTTATCTGCAATCATTGCCCTTATGTAAAAGCAATTGCCGAGCGCTTGTCTGAAGATGCGGATTTGCTGATGGGTGAAGGCATTGGCGTGGTGGCGGTCATGTCCAATGATTACCGCGATTACGAAGCCGACAGCCCTGAAAACATGCTGAAATTTGCGCAGCAATACGGGTTTAATTTTCCCTATTTGGTGGATGAAGACCAGTCCGTTGGCAAAGCATATGGTGCGGTATGCACGCCGGACTTTTTCGGTCTTAACGCCAGCGGGGAGTTGCAATATCGCGGACGGATCGATTCAGCCGGTATGGGCGATGCGGCAAACCGTGTGCCGGAAATGGTCAATGCGATGCGCCAGATTGCACAAACAGGCGAGGGGCCAATTGATCAAACGCCGAGCATGGGCTGCTCCATTAAATGGGCTTAGCCGGGCCTCAATCCGGTTTCGACCAACAAGCCGCGCCGTTTGGCTTCGTAATAATAGCCGCGGCTATACCATTTGACCGCCTGATCATGGCTGCCATCCGATAAAAGCCAAGCACCGCGCAGATATTTCACGCCATATCGAAGATTCGTCTTGGCATCCAGCAATTCGCTTGGCTCGCCGCGAAACCCCATCGTGCGCGCCGTTTGAGGCAGGATTTGCATCAGGCCGTAATAAGGCCCGTTACGCGCTTTCGGATTATAGGTGCTTTCGCGCTTGACCACACGGTGCACCAAGCTTTCTGGCACATCATAAAAGGCTGCGAAATGCGCAATATAACCGTTAAGCGTCGATGGCTCTGCCTGTTCGGGTTTTTGCTGTACGATTGGCGGTTCAGGCGCACTCACGCAGGCGGCTGGCAAAAGCAAAAGTGCAAACAAAAAATGGCGGCAACGCATAATCAAATATCCTTATTCCCGCGCAGCTATGACGCGGGAATAAGGAAAAACAATGATCAGTCTTTTTTGCCATAGCCGCCGGCCGTTGGTGTTGTGACAACCACGACTTCACCGGCTTTGACAAATGTCTGGTCCGCGTTTTTCAGAACATCAACTGTACCATCAAGCCGGCGCACTTCGGTCTTGCCGAGCTGGCCGTCACCGCCGCCATTAATGCCTTTGGGCGCATGATAGCGGTGTGATGACAGGATCGCGCAGTCCATATCTTTGGTAAAGCGCAAAGCGCGGCGCGTACCGTCTCCGCCATTGAACTTGCCCTTGCCGCCGGAATCTTTTCGAATGGAAAAGTCCTCGACAACAATCGGAAAACGCATTTCCAATATTTCCGGATCGGTCATGCGGGTATTGGTCATATGGGTGTGAACGCCCGATGCCCCGTTAAAGCCGCGGCCATTGTTCATGACGCCCGCCGGTGAGCCGGAACATATGGTTTCATAGTTCTGATATTCCGCATTGCCGTAAGTCAGATTGTTCATCGTGCCTTGGGCATTGGCCATCGCGCCCAGCGCTTGCAGCAGGCAATTGGTGACATTCTGCGATGTCTCCGTATTACCCGCCACGACGGCCGCAGGGTAAACCGGTTTGAGCATACAATCATCTGGAATAATGATGTTGATCGGCTTCAGGCAACCTGCATTCATCGGGATGCCGCTTTCCACCATAATGCGGAAGACATAAAGCACCGCCGCGCGGGTCACAGGTTCAGGCGCGTTGAAATTATTACCGTTCATGGCGGATGTGCCGGTAAAATCAACGGTGGCTTCGCGGCGCTCTTTGTCGACCGTAATCTTGACCGCAATCTGCTGGTCATTATCGGTCGGGTAGACCGCTTCACAATCGCTTAGGCGGTCAATGACACCGCGAACGCTTTCCTCTGCATTGTCCTGAACGTGCAGCATATAGGCTTGCACGACGGGCAGGGTGAATTGCGAAACCATGCGCCGAAGCTCTGCAGCGCCTTTTTCATTGGCTGCAATTTGCGCGGTGATGTCTGCCAGATTCTGCTGCGGATTGCGCGCCGGATAGGGATGATTGGTCATCATCTCCAGAAAGGCTTCGTCGTTTAACGTGCCTTCAGAAACCAGTTTGAAATTGTCAATCAAAACGCCTTCCTGATCGACATGGGTCGCGCGCGGCGTCATGGAGCCGGGCGCCTTGCCGCCCACATCTGCGTGGTGTCCGCGCGCAGCCGTAAAGAACAGGATTTCGCTCTCATCGTCAGAAAATACCGGCGTAACGACGGTAATATCAGGCAGGTGCGTGCCGCCATTATACGGCGCATTAAGCGCGTAAACATCGCCCGGTTTCATATCGGGGTTTTGCCGTATGATACTTTCAACCGAACGGTCCATCGATCCCAGATGAACCGGCATATGCGGCGCATTGGCAACAAGCGCACCGTCAGCTGAAAAGACCGCGCAGGAAAAGTCCAGTCGCTCTTTGATGTTAACCGATGAGGCCGTGTTTTGCAGCGTTACGCCCATCTGTTCGGCAATCGACATGAAGAGATTATTGAACACTTCCAGCATGACAGGGTCGGCCTTGGTGCCAATTGCGGCGGCGCGTGATTTTTCTTCAACACGGGTCAGAACGATAATGTCATTTTCTGTTAGCCGCGCTTGCCATCCGGCTTCAACGACAATTGTCTGGTTGTTTTCAATAATGAGCGCAGGTCCTTTGAGGGTCGCGCCGGCCTTGAGGCGTTGATCGTCCGGTGTCTGCTCTTGGCGCATAAACACATTGGCCTCATGCCATTCATTGTCGGCAAATATGCGCGTTGTCTGGGCAGGTGACGCATCATAGTCGGACGCCGCACCATGCTTTTCATCAGACTGTTTTTGTGCCGCATCGACACCCTCAATACCGACCGCTTCAATGATCAGTTTCCGGTTTGGTGAAATAAACCCGAATTGCGCTTTATGCGCTTTTTCAAATTCAGCTTTTGCGGCGCCAAGATCAGTGCCGTCAAACGCAACCTCAATCGTATTGTCGGTTCCGTCATAGCGAATATGAAGCGTATTCTGCACTTTGATGTGTTCTTTTTCTACGCCTTGCTCTGTAAGTTCTGCTCGAACATCGTCGCTCAAGCGATTCAAAAGACTCGTCATTTCACCATGAACATCTTCATGTAATGGTTGAACGAGCGCATGTTGGCGCGCGGCATAGGTTTTTGACAGGCCAATGCCGTAGGCTGAAAGCAGGCCGGAAAGCGGGTGAATAAGCACCGAGGTCATGCCAAGCGCATCGGCAACAAGACAGGCATGTTGACCACCGGCACCACCAAAACAGTTCAGCACATAATGCGTGACGTCATAGCCACGCTGAACCGATATTTTCTTGATCGCGTTCGCCATATTCTCAATGGCAATTGTCAAGAAACCTTCCGCGACTTCTGTTGCGGATTTTCCATCACCGATCTGACTTGCCAGTTCTTCAAATTTTTCGCGCACGATTTCCGCATTGAGCGGCTGATCGCGGTCCGGACCAAAAATCGGCGGAAAGAATTCAGGATCAAGCTTGCCAAGTATCACATTCGCGTCGGTAACAGTCAGTGGACCGCCGCGCCTGTAGCAAGCAGGGCCGGGGTTTGCGCCAGCAGAATCCGGTCCGACCTGAAAACGTCCGTCTTCATATTTCAGTATTGAGCCACCACCGGCGGCAACCGTGTGAATGCGCATCATGGGCGCACGGATGCGGACGCCTGCGACCTCGGTATCAAAAGCGCGTTCGTATTCACCGGCATAATGCGCGACATCGGTTGAGGTGCCGCCCATATCGAACCCGATAACGTGGTCGAAGTTTTCCATGGCGCAGGTTTCAACCATGCCAACCACACCGCCCGCCGGTCCGGAAAGGATCGCATCCTTGCCCTGAAAGCGCTCAGCGGCTGTCAAACCGCCTGACGACATCATAAATTGCAGGCGCGGCGTGCTTGCCTCATCGGTAATGCCCAAAGCACCGGCAACCTGATCGACATAACGTCTTAGGATCGGTGACAGATAAGCATCGACGACCGTTGTATCGCCGCGCCCGACAAGCTTGACGAGCGGAGAGACTTCATGGCTGACGGAAATTTGTGAAAAGCCGTTCTGTTTGACCAGATCAGCGGCTTGTTTTTCATGATCCGGAAAAGCCCAGGAATGCATAAACACAATGGCGACACTGTCGATCCCGTCGGCTTTGGCGTCCTCAAGCTGTTGTTTGAGTGTATCACTTTCAAACGGTTTCTCTATCGTGCCATCGGCCAGCACGCGTTCATCGACTTCAATCACCCGCTCATATACTTGTTCGGGCAGAAGGATTTCTTTTGCGAAAATATCCGGTCGCGCCTGATAGGCGATACGTAGCGCATCACGAAAACCTTTCGTGATCAGCAGCAATGTTTTATCGCCTTTGCGTTCCAGTAGAGCATTTGTAGCAACCGTTGTGCCCATGCGCACCGTGCCGATGCGCTCAGATGGCATTACCTCACTGGCTTTCACGCCCAGCAAGTCACGGATACCTTGCACGGCAGCATCGGGATAGCTTTCCGGATTTTCAGAAAGCAGCTTGTGGCTGTTGAGCGTGCCGTCGGGCGCTACGCCGATGACATCTGTAAATGTGCCGCCGCGATCAATCCAAAAGTCCCATCGGTTTGCCGACATAAAATGCTCCATATTCGAATGCATGACGTTCAAATACATCTGGTATAGCCAACGATTTCAACATGCAAACCGATGATATTGTTGAAAACAAAACAGTAAAGGCTCATATGCAGCCCGTTAATGTTAACAGCGCCGTGATGGCGCCAAAGAAAGAGACCTAAATTGAAAAGATTATTGATTGCCTCTGTTTCCCTTCTCGCTTTGCTGGCCGTTGGCGCTTGCAGCAATGAGGCTGAAGAAGCGAAAAAGAATGTTGAAGACGCCGCGCAAACTGCGACTGAAAAAGCAGACGATGCTGCTCAAAGCATGGAAAAAGCAACCGATGATGCTGCTGACAAAGCCGGTGAACTGGCTAATGACGCAGAAACTATGGCTAAGGAAGCCGTTGAAACAGTGAAAGAAGCTGCGGACGACGCAGCGGCCAAAGCCGGTGAGTTGGCGGAAGAGGCAGAAACCATGGCGGATGATGCCGTCACAAAAGCAGGCGAAATGGCAGACGAGGCAATGAAGCAGGCCAGCGAAGCCGTTGATTCTGCCAAAGAAAAAGCCAGCGACATGATGGATGCTGTGAAAGAAGTAGCGGACACAACGGTTGAAGAGGCTGGAGAAGCCGCGGACGAGATGAAACAGGCGACAGAAGATGCGGCCGAGGAAGCTGCTGACGAGGTGGAGCCAGTCACCGAAGAGTCATCAACAGCCCAATAATAATTTTATCGCCGCGCCATTGAGCGCGGCGATTTCACATAAGCGATGCTTTTTAGGAAACGCATGGCAAGTTTTGCTTAAATTCTGCGCGCATTTGCATTATGAGTGACGCGATTCAAAGAAAGCGCCACCGATGTCTATCTGGATTCGCATTACTGATTTTGTATCCGCTACAGCCATTCCTGCTTTTAGCGCGGTCATTGAGGCAGTGCGGACATTATTCGAGGGCGATCCTGAAACCAGACGGCGCGTTGCGTTTTCAGTCGCGATGATCGCGCTCTCCGCCAAGATGGCCAAGGCAGACGGTGTCGTTCTGCAATCCGAAGTCGATGCCTTCAAAGAGATATTCGATATACCGGACGAACACGCCGAGCAGGTATCAATGCTGTACAATCTGGCCAAGCAGGATGTGGCCGGCTTTGATTCCTATGCCACGCAGCTTGCCAATTTATGCGGATCGCAAGAAGGGGAAAACTGCCCGATCTTGCGCGATATAATTGACGGGCTCTTTCATATCGCAAAGGCGGATAACTTTATTCACGGCAACGAACTGGCCTTTTTGCGCGAAGTTGCGACAATCTTCCAGATTTCGGAGGCCGAGTTTGACCGTATCTTGTCGCGCCATGTCGATAAAGGAGCGAGTGATCCTTACCGTATTTTGGGCTTAACGCCGGGTGTCGCCTATAGCGATGCGCGCGCTGCCTATATGGAATTGGTGCGTGAACATCATCCAGATAATTTCCTTGCGCGCGGATTGCCGATGGAATTCATGAAAATATCAACGGACCGTATGGCGGCAATCAATGATGCCTGGCAGTCCGTCGAAGCAGATTTGAAACGCCAATGAGTTTAGAAAAGTTCGCGCCCGATTTCGAAGGCGCTGAAATATGTCCATCTCCTAATTTTGGTCCGCGCAAAGATGATCGGGCAATTGATATGCTGCTGCTGCATTATACCGGCATGGATAGCGGTGAGGGCGCGCAGGACTGGCTTTGCAATGAGGAAAGTCAGGTATCGTCGCATTATATCGTTCATGAGGACGGGCGTGTCGTGCAGATGGTGCGCGAGACTGACCGTGCCTGGCATGCAGGTAACAGTTTCTGGAAAGGCGAAGAGGACACCAACTCACGCTCAATCGGGGTGGAGATCGTCAATGGCGGCCATCCGGCAAGCCTACCGGATTATCCGGAAAGCCAGATGGCTGCTGTTGTTCGGCTATGCCAATCCATTTTATCGCGCCATTCAATTCCGGCGGCGCATGTGCTTGCTCATTCCGATGTGGCACCGGTGCGCAAACTGGATCCGGGCGAGAACTTTGACTGGAAACTGCTCGCGCAGGCCGGTGTCGGCCACTGGACAGAACCGACCGCCATATCAGGCGGGCGCTATTTTAGCGAAGGTGACACAGGCCAGCCCATAGAGGCTTTGCAGGCCATGTTCAGGCTGTACGGCTACCGCATAGAGGTTGACGGCGTTTTTGATGCGCAAACCAAAGGTGTCGTCGAAGCATTCCAGCGCCATTTTCGTCCACAGCGTGTTGATGGCGTTGCGGATATGTCGACAATTGACACTTTACATCGCTTGCTAAGTGCGGTTACTTAGTTAAGGAACAAGCTGTAAGCCTTTGAATTAAATAAAATTATGGCTATCGAATTGTTACAAAGTGATTCGGTATTTGAGTGGACTATTTGCTTCCCCAAGCGTTAATCCGCCCCCTTGATTGCAAAATGCGTTAATCGAGGGTTTTAGTTTGAAAATTTATAAGCTTGTCTTTCCACTTCTTATGGCGGTGAGCCTTTCTGCGTGTGCAACAACTAAAGAAGAGCCAAAAGTCGCGGCAACAGCAGACGTCAGTGCTAAATTTTCCAGTAAGGGAAAACCTTATCACGCGATTATTTCGCGGCACGCCAAAGCAAATAATATTCCGGTTAACCTTGCCCATGCTGTCGTGTTTTCAGAGAGCAGCTATAAAGCCCATGCGCGCGGGGCAGCCGGTGAGATCGGCCTGATGCAGCTACGCTTGCCGACAGCCCGTTTGGTTGGCTACCGCGGATCGGCAAAAGCGCTTTATGATCCGGAAACAAACATCAAATACGGTATGAAATATCTTGGAAAAGCACGCCAGCTTGCAAGTGGTAGTACCTGCGGGACTATTTTGCGCTACAACGCCGGACATGGTGCCAAGCGCATGAACCCGATTTCACAAAATTACTGCAATAAGGTGGAGCGCCTCTTGCGCTAATTTAGTTGCCGCACTGGACAAGCTGTGAGTGCATTCTATTTCACAGCTTGAGCAGGGAGTGGTGATATGAATCTTCTAAGAGTGGCTTTGGCGTTCTTGGGCGTCGGTTTTGCGGCTTTGATTGTCTGGGCGATGGTAAAGGGCAATTTTTCCGGGGCCGGTCAATGGCTAACCTCTGATCCTTGGGGTATCGTCACTCTTGCCGATCTTTATTTCGGGTTCCTGATGTTCTCGGTGATCATTTTTCTGTTCGAGCGCAGCTTTAAGGCTGTGCTTTGGATCGCGCCGATCCCTTTTCTGGGAAATGTCTGGGTTGTTGTCTGGTTTGTGCTAAGGCTGCCGCGCATCGCGCGTGCATTGCGTGGATAACACCTAGCTTTGTACCTACCTTGTTTGCACCTCACTTGACGTTAGTAGGCCGCAGACCGCATAAGAACGCCAATATTCACGATTCAAGGTGTATTTGTGTCAACAACCGTTCTTATTGCAGATGATCATCCTTTATTCCGTGATGCGATAAAATCTGCCATCTGCGATCATATTGGCGATGGCGTCGCTGCCAACCAAATGATTGAAGCACATGATTTTTCTAGCGCTATGGCGGCGCTCAAAGATCATGATGAAGTCGACCTTCTGCTTCTCGATCTCAATATGCCCGGTACATCGGGTCTTTCTGCGCTAGTTTCGGTGCGCGCGTCTTACCCATCTGTGCCGGTGGTTATCGTTTCCGCATCCGATGATCATTTGACTGTACACCGTGCCATAGAGCTTGGTGCTTCCGGCTTTATTTCCAAATCAGCCTCGACAGAACAAATCAGACAGGCCGTCAACAGTGTGTTGGCAGGCGATATCGCTTTGCCGAATGACTTGCCGCCGGCGGGCGAAGAAGATGAAGAAGTTGCTGACCTTATCGCACGCATCAAAACGCTGACGCCGCAACAGGCCAGAGTTCTGGGCATGTTGGCCGAAGGGCTATTAAACAAGCAGATCGCTTATGAGCTTGGCGTTTCGGAAGCAACGATCAAGGCGCATGTGTCGGCGGTTTTACAGAAACTTGATGTTGATAGCCGGACACAAGCCGTTATACGCCTGTCCAAAATTGGTGCGGATATTTTGCGCGACAGCAATGATCGCAGCGATGAGGCGCTTTCCTAAGCGCTACTCTGCCGCCTCATGCGTTTGATCACGCGGTATGGTGTTTAGCAAAGCCCGCAATGCCGCAGGTTTAAGCGGCTTGTTTAACAGCGATATATTGTTCTCCGCGCATCGTGATTTAATATCATTGGACCGGTCGGCAGTAATCAATATGGCCATGAGTTCGGGGCCGTAGATCTCGCGGATGGTGGCAATAGCGTTGAGCCCGTTATCATTATCCAGATGGTAATCTGCGATAATCGCATTGGGGCGCAGTTTTGCTTTGTCGAGTTTCTTTCTCAGCTCTGCAATACTCGTCGCGCATATTGTGCTGGCACCCCATCCATCAAGCAGCACGGACATGCCTTCAACGATAGAGGGTTCATTGTCGATACAGGCAATATTGAGACCGTTGAGCAAATTGGGCCGCGCGGTTTGTTTTGACTGCTTTTTGTTTTTGGGCAGAGCCGCGGCGCTGGCGGGTGATAAGGAAACGCTAAAAGCGGTTCCTGCGCCCGGCACTGAGCGAATTTCGACTTCAGATCCGATAACGCGCGATATTCTGTCTACGATTGATAGACCCAGTCCCAGACCACGGGCGATCAAGGCACCTTCATTTAGCCTTTCAAACTCATTGAAAACGGATTCAACCTTGTTCTCCGGAATACCGATACCGGTGTCGTAAACGCATAATTTCAGTGCTTTACCCGACCGGCGCACGCCAACAAGAACTTTACCTTCCCGCGTATATTTCAAAGCATTGGAAATGAGGTTTTGTCCAACCCGCATGAGCAAGGCACGGTCGCTTTCGACGATTGTGCTGGAAGGCATGACGATCAGTTCCAAGTTCTTTTCTTTTGCGAGCGGCAGAAAGTCATTGCGTAGTTGATCAAGAAACGGGTTCATTTCAAAGGCGTTGCGCGTCGCTTTGAGTGCGCCGGCGTCTAGCCGCGAAATATCCAGAACAGCGCCGATGATTGTTTCAACGGAGCTAAGCGCAGCGTCAATTTTCAAAGCAATGTCATGGTGCTTGTGTTCAATATCGACCGTTCTTTCAACCAGAGAGGCTGTGTAAAGCCTTGCCGCGTTGAGCGGTTGGCTGATGTCATGTCCTGCGGCTGCCAGAAAGCGTGTTTTGCCGATATTGGCCGTTTCAGCTTCTTGCCGCGCTTTGGCAAGCGCTTTGTTCACGGACGTTAGTTCCGACGTGCGGTGCAGAACACGCTGTTCAAGGCTTTCCTTTGATTTTTCCAGTGCTTTGTTCGCCTCCACACGACCTGTAATATCGGTATATGTGACAACAAGACCGCCATCGGGCATCGGATTTGAACGAAGTTCCAATATTCTGCCGCTTTTGGAAAGTGGTAGCTGCCACGCTGCTCTTGCCTGACTGATATTGCTGACAAAGTCGTCGCGTAGCTCGGCATTGACTTCTCTGTGCTCAAAAAGAGCCTCCGCTATGTCTTTGAGCGGCATGCCGAAATGACCATATTTGACCGGTAGATTAAGCAAAAGACGGAACTGACGGTTCCAGTTTTTCAGTTTATAATCCTTGTCAAAAACAGTGATCCCCTGATCCATCTGGTCGAGCGCAATCTGCAAAAGGTCACGGTTTTGTTGCAGTGCCTCGGACGCATCATCAAGCAGGCGGATCTTTTCATCCGGCGAAATACCGTCTTTTTCAAGCAAAAGGCCAAGGACAAGACGGGCAGAAGACGAGCCAACGGCACTTGCCAGAATCTGTTCGGCATAACGCACCAAATTGACATCGGTAATGTTGTGGCCGATCAGCTTCCGGCTTTCTTGAACCTCATAGGTTGCAAAGGCGCGTTCCATTCGTTCTGTACCGACATAGCGCGCAACCGTTTCTTTGACTTCGTCGACGGTTATCGTGGTTGTGAACCGCCGCAATTCGCTGCTGACCTGAGGGCTGCGGGGCACAAATGTCACTGCCTGTACCCGTTCCAGCGGGGTTGCCACACGCGATAGCGAGCCGATGACAACCAGAAGAATATTAACGCCAATACTCCACAATACACCATGGGTGAGCGGTTCTAGCTGAAGGCCGAACAGTGCCTGTGGTTGCAGCGCCTGAATGCCGAAGGGGCCGGTTTGTATCCAGCCAAGTGTAGGTGGGGAAAGCGCCGGTATGAGCAGCGTGTAGGCCCAGACCATTGTGCCTCCCAACATGCCTGCAAATGCGCCGCGCGCATTGGCCTGACGCCAGAAAAGCCCGAAGAGCATTGAGGGGACAAACTGCGCCATGGCGGCAAAAGACAAAAGGCCGATTGCAGCCAGCGGCGCGCTCTGGGTGGTCTGCTGGTAATAAGCAAAAGCAACAAAGATCACCACGGCAATAGAAATGCGGCGCATGTTGAGGATAACATTCGACCAATTGTTGCCGGAGGTTTGTAAAACTCCGCCAAAGCGCCATAGCAAAAAGGGGATCATGATATTATTGGAAATCATGATCGATAACGCCACGGTCGCGACAATCACCATGGCTGTTGCCGCTGAAAGGCCGCCGATGAAGGCAACCATGGCAAGCCAGTCGTGACCTGCCTGTAAAGGCAATGCCAACAGATAAAGATCTGCCGGTGTGCCGTCCCTTACATAGAGCATTCCTGCAATAGCCACAGGCATGACCAATGCATTGATCGCAATCAGATAAATCGGGAAAATCCATGAGGCATGGTTCAATTCGCCTTCCGATCTGTTTTCAACAACAATGACGTGAAACTGGCGCGGCAGCACGATAACCGCAGCCGCACTCAATACTGTCAGCACCAGCCATGTGCTTAAGGAACTGCCTTTGGCAATCGCGCGCTGTGTTTCGGCATTTGATTGGAATGCTTCCACAATGGCCGTTGAGCCGTCAAACAGAAAGAAAGTGACGGCCAGAGCAACGAAGATAAATGCGACGATTTTGATGATCGATTCCAGCGCAACCGCTAGCATCAACCCGTCCTGGTGCTCTGTCGCATCGGCATGGCGTGTGCCAAACAATATGGCAAAGATAATCAGTGTTATCGCCACGATAAATGCGACATCGAAATTTAAGACCGCACTGTCTGCCGACACATTGTAGTGGGTGACCATAAGCGTCACGGTATCGGATATGGCTTTAAGCTGTAGCGCGATATAAGGCACGGTACCGATAATCGCGATAATGGCGGCAAGTGCGGCAACCCGCGCATTCTTGCCATATCGGGCAGCAAGAAAATCGGCGATTGATGTAATGCGCTCTGATTTACTGAGCCTGACGATACGCCGTACCAGCGGTAATCCGACCGTAAACAGCAGGATCGGCCCGACATAAATGCCAAAATATTCAAAACCGCGGTCTGCTGCCACGCCAACCGAGCCGAAGAAAGTCCATGACGTACAATAAACCGCCAGCGAAAACGCATAGACAAACGGGCGCGGCTTCGACCTTTTGATTGACGTTTGCCGATCGCCATAGGAAGCGACAGCAAATAATATTGCCAAATAGATGAATGCTGCCAACGCAATAAGCCAGCCCTGCATTTCACTCCCCCGCATTGCCGAACGTTTTACTTGTGGCGAGTATGGGCGAATTTACTGCAATTTAAAACCGTGGCTATGGTCGTATAGCGATCGCTTAGGAATTTGTTAAATGTTTTGCAACGCGTGAACCATTGCATTAATGCTGGTTTTAAATCAAAGTTTTAGCAATGACTTTAATCGGAAGGACTATGGAATGGGAATGATCGGTGAATTCAAAGAGTTTATTGCCAAAGGCAATGTCATGGATTTGGCTGTAGGGGTTATTATCGGCGGTGCTTTCGGCACAATCGTTAAATCGCTGACCGATGATATCATTATGCCGATTGTCGGCGCCATTTTCGGCGGGCTGGATTTCAACAATTATTTTGCCGGATTATCGCCGGAAGTGACCGCCACGACATTGGAGGCCGCCAAAGAGCAGGGCGCCGTTCTAGCCTATGGTAGTTTCATCACTGCCGTTATCAACTTTCTCATTCTTGCCTTTATCATCTTTATGATGGTCAAGGCAGTTAACAACATGATGCGCAAAGAAGAGCCTGCACCGGAAGTGCCGGCAGCACCGCCTGCAGATATTAAACTGCTTGAAGAAATCCGTGATTTACTCAAAAAGTAAGCGATCAAATATTTGATCTAAAAATCCCGGCTTTTCAGTCGGGATTTTATTATAAGAAGACAAGATGCTTTGCTTGCCTCTCATGTTGCGGCCAAATCTGTGGCCGGTTAGCCGCATCAGTTCGTATTAAACACAGGTCGACCAACCATGCTTGACAACGCTGCCAATAAACCACGCTATTCAATGCGCAGAGTGTTTTTGGATGTCGGTGTTTTCTCGCTTGGCGTGAACATTCTGATGTTGGTCATGCCGCTATATATGCTGCAGGTTTATGACCGCGTTTTATCATCTGCCAGCATCGATACACTGATATTCCTCAGCTTGATTGCAGGTTTTGCCCTTATCATATTGGGCGTATTGGAAGGTGTTCGGGTGATTTACGCAACGCGGATCGCCAACCGTTTTGAATTAAATTACGGCCGGCCTGCGATGCTTCGGGCTATGGCGGAAAACGATAATCGGGTGGGCGGGGCGCGCATTGCGCAGGCCTTGTCGCAGGTTCGCAATTTTCTCAACTCCCGTCTGGCGTTCCTTGTCTTTGATCTGCCTTTTGTCCCTCTATTTATCGGCCTGTTATATTTCATTCATCCGGTCTTATTCTGGATGACGCTCGGCGGGGCCGTGCTGCTTGTTCTGATTGCTCTGCTCAATCAATGGGCGACCTCGCGTGCGGGAAATGCCGCAATTCGCGCCGATGCTGGCGGCCAGATTACCGCGCAAGCGCTTTTGGCCAATGCTGAAACATTGCGCGCCATGGGCATGACGCAAAACGCACTGGACCGCTGGCAAAGCCAGCAATTAACGGGATTGGAAAGCGGCGATGCACGTAGCCGTGTTTCCTCCTTTATGACGGGGCTTTCCAGAACAATCCGTTTTTCTTTGCAAATAGCCATATTGGGTGTTGGTGCCTGGCTGGTACTGGACCGCCAGATGACAGCAGGCATGATATTTGCCGCCAGCATCATATCAGGTAAAGGCTTGCAGCCGATTGACCAGGTGATCGGCTCTTGGCGTCAAATTTTAGAAGGTCTTGCAGCCTGGCGTACAATTACACGTGCTGTGAAGGTCAGCAGCGAACCGCATGTCTTTACCGAGTTTGATGCGCCTTCAGGCCAGATAAATGCCCAAAATATCTATTTTCACTCCCGCGCCGATCAGGGTCGCATTGCGATTTTAAAAGGGCTGAGTTTTGGCGTTCCGGCAGGAAAAACACTGGCGATACTTGGCAAAAGCGGTGCGGGTAAATCGACTTTGTTGCGTATTCTGGCCGGTGCAATCCGTCCGTCAAACGGCGAAGTACGCATTGATAATAATGACATCAAAAACTGGAATCCGGAGAGCCTTGGCCGTCACATCGGATATGTTGAGCAGCGCGTCGACTTGCTGCCGGGAACCATTGCCGAAAATATTGCGCGGTTTGATGCCCATGCACGCGATGAAGATATTATAGCCGCAGCAAAGGCTGCCAATGTTGACCGCACTATTGAGGCGATGCCGGACGCTTATCAGACGCGGGTTGGAGCAACGGGCCGCTCGTTGTCGGGCGGGGAAATGCAGCAAATAGGGCTGGCGCGCGCATTTTATGGCAATCCGAAAATATTGCTGCTTGATGAGCCCAATGCGAGCCTCGACCCGGAAGCGCGTAAAAAGTTCGGGCAGGCAATTGCCGGTGCGCGGCAGCTCGGCAAAACGATTATTATGATAACGCAGCGCGACGAATTGCTCGAATACAGCGATCTGGTTCTTGCAATCCGCGATGGAAGCCGCGTTGATTTTGGTGCGCGTGACGAGGTCTTGCCCCGTCTTTTCGGTAAGTCGCAGGATCGCCCGCCAGTTGCTGCGACAAGCGCTGCTCCATCACCGTTCAAAATCGTGCAAACCGCACCTTCCGGCTATGATTCTACGCGCAAAGAAGGTGACAGCAAATGAAAGAGATCACCGACAAAGCAAATGCGGATAAAAAGACTGATCGCTTGGCTGCCACGCGGTCAATCAATCTGATCGGTTATGCCGCCATCGCAATCTTCTTCTTGGGTTTCGGTTACTGGGCTGCAACAGCGCCTATTGCCGGTGCTGCGATCGCGACAGGCCGGATCGCTGCTGCCGGTGACAACCAGAAAATCCAGCACCTTGAAGGAGGGATCATTTCTCAAATCCATATTCGTGAAGGCGAGAGGATTGATGCCGGCGCGCCGATCATCACGTTGGATGCAACACAGGCAAAATCCACCATGCAGCGCCTTGGCCGGCAAAAAGTTGCGCTGGAGGCACGTCTGGCAAGGCTGAGTGCCGAGCGTGATCTGGCTGAGCAGTTTGAGTACGATTATGATCTGTTGGCGCGCGCTGAAGATTTAGGCATGGAGGATGTTCTGGATGAGCAGCGCAAAGAGTTCCAGACACGGGTATCGCGTCAGGAATCCGAAACGCGCATTTTAAACCAGCGCATTGCCGCGCAGCGCGATGCCCTTGAAGGCTTTAATGCCCAAAAGTCAGCACTGGACGAACAGATCAATGTTGTAAGTGAGGAAGTTGACCGCAAATTGAAGCTGCTCGATCAGGGGTTGACCAACCGGTCCGAATATACGCAGCTTTTACGTGCGCAGGCCGACTTGATCGGACGTTTTGGCTCAATCACAGCGGAAATTGCACGGTCGAAAAATCAAATTATTGAATCGCAGGAACAGATCGAGCGCCAGCGCACCACCACCGTCGAAACTGCGATCAAAGAAATCAACGACATTCGTGTCGAGCTTGGCGATATTGAAGAGCGCATCAATTCCAACCGTGATATTTTGGACCGAACCATCGTGCGTGCGCCGACAGACGGTTTGATTATTGATTTGGCGAAAAATGCAGTTGGCAGCGTTGTCCGTCCGGGTGAGGATCTGGCGACAATTCTGCCCACGTCGAAAGAACTACTCGTATCAGCGCGGTTGAATATTATTGACATTGACAGCGTGCGGCCGGGGCAGTCGGCACAATTGCGTCTGTCGGCCCTTAATTTACGCCGAACGCCTGAGGTTGATGGAGAGGTGATCTTTGTTTCGCCTGACCGTTTGGTCGATAGGGCGACACAGGAACCCTATTATGAGGCGAGGCTCCGTATTGTGGAATTGCCCAAGGAGGTTGATCCGAACCAGATTTACCCCGGAATGCCCGTTGATGCGTTGATTTCGACAGAAGAACGCACATTCGCGGATTATTTGCTGCGGCCAATAGTGGATTCCATGTCCTTGGCGTTCAGGGAGGGTTGAAGCTGTTTACGATCTGTGAGTTGACGCGCTTCAATCTTGCCGCGAATCAGGCAAAGCGCTAACGCAAGTTCATGTCAAAGAATACACCGCCACCATCTGATGAGCCGGGCAAGGCAATTGAACCGGTAGATCTCAAAGCTGCGCTTGAAGAGCGTTATCTGGCCTATGCGCTATCGACAATCATGCACCGCGCTTTGCCCGATGCACGCGATGGTATGAAACCTGTGCACCGGCGCATCCTTTATGCAATGCACCAGCTCAAGCTCAATCCGAACAGCGCTTACAAGAAATGTGCGAAGATCGTCGGTGACGTGATGGGTAATTTCCATCCGCATGGCGACCAGGCGATTTACGATGCACTTGTGCGCCTGTCGCAGGATTTTTCTGTGCGTTATCCGTTGATCGACGGGCAGGGTAATTTCGGTAATATCGACGGCGATAATGCTGCGGCTTATCGTTATACCGAAGCGCGCATGACAGAGGTCGGCACGCTGCTTCTTGAAGGCCTCAATGAAGATGCGGTCGATTTTCGCGATAACTACAATGAAGAAGATAAAGAGCCGGTTGTTTTACCGGGCGCTTTTCCAAATCTTCTGGCCAATGGTTCTGCGGGCATTGCTGTTGGCATGGCGACCAATATTCCGCCGCACAATGCGGCCGAGCTTTGCGATGCTGCGCTGCACCTGATCAAATTTCCCAATGCCGGTATTGAAAAGCTGGTTGAATATGTCGAAGGGCCGGACCTGCCGACAGGCGGTACGATTGTCGAGCCGCGCGCCAGCATTCTTGAAGCTTATAAGACGGGGCGTGGCGGTTTTAGAACCCGCGCGCGCTGGCACAAGGAAGAAACGGGTCGCGGCGGTTATGTTATAGTTGTAACCGAAATTCCGTATCAGGTTCAAAAATCACGCCTGATCGAGAAAATCGCGGAACTGCTGATCGCTAAAAAGATACCGCTTCTGGAAGATATCCGCGACGAAAGCGCGGAAGATGTGCGGATCGTGCTGGAGCCGAAATCACGCTCTGTCGACCCTGAGATTTTGATGGAATCCCTGTTCAAGCTTACCGAGCTTGAAACACGTATTTCGCTCAACATGAATGTGCTGTCAAAAGGCATCACGCCGAAGGTGATGAATTTGCGCGAAATATTGCGTGAATGGCTGGAGCATCGCCGTGAGGTGCTGATACGCAGATCGCGTAATCGTCTCGGCATTATCGAGCGCCGTTTGGAAATCCTAAGCGGTTTCCTTATCGCCTATCTCAATATTGATGAGGTCATCCGTATTGTTCGTTTTGAGGACCATCCCAAAGCGGAATTGATCAAGGCGTTTGAACTGACCGAAAATCAGGCTGACGCGATCCTTAACCTGCGTTTGCGGGCATTGAACAAGCTCGAAGAAGTCGAGATCAAGAAAGAGTTTGATGCTTTAACGGAAGAGAAAAACCAGATTGAGGCGTTGCTGGCTTCTGAAGACAAGCAGTGGGACGTGATCGCCTTTGAAATCAAGGATGTGAAAAAGAAATTTGGCAAGGATACCGAGATCGGCAAGCGCCGCACGGATTTTGCCGAGGCAAAAGAAATCGATCTTGAGGCTGTTCAGGAAGCAATGATCGAGAAAGAGCCGGTAACGATTGTCGTTTCCGACAAAGGCTGGATGCGCGCCATGAAGGGGCATGTGGCCGACTTTTCCTCATTCTCGTTTAAGGAGGGCGATAAGCTTAAAACCGCATTTCATGCACAGACGACGGATAAGATTATCGTCTTTACCACAGCCGGTAAATTCTACACGATTGGCGCAGACCGATTGCCGGGCGGGCGCGGGCATGGCGAACCGATCCGTCTGATTGTCGATATGGACAATGACAGCGATATTGTAACGGCTTTTGTTTACAAGGCAGGGCGCAAGCTGTTCCTGGCGTCTAGTGTCGGCAACGGCTTTGTCGTCGGTGAAAGTGATGTCATCGCTAACACCCGCAAGGGCAAGCAAGTGATGAATGTCAAACTGCCTGATGAGGCTTTGATCTGCTATCCGGTGCCGGAAGGCGCAGACTATGTCGCCAGCGTTGGCGAAAACCGCAAAATGCTGCTTTTTGCGCTGGATCAGGTGCCGGAAATGACACGCGGCAAGGGCGTCCGTATTCAAAAATACAAGGATGGCGGCATCAAGGATATCACGCTGTTTAAGCTGGAAGACGGCTTAACATGGCTTGATAGTTCCGCGCGCGCGCACAATCGCTCAAAAGAAGAGCTGATTGAATATATGGGCGCAAGGGCAGGCGCAGGCCGTATGGTGCCGAAAGGCTTCCCGCGATCGGGTAAATTCAGCTAGGAAACAGGTGGGTGGTTATGGTCAAAGAGTTTTACGCTGATGAGCATAACTACCATTTGACCTTGAACGAGTTGATTAAATTGCGCCTTGGCGCAAAATTCAAATGCCGCAAATGCGGTGCTGAATATGACTTTGATATACCCGAACTGATTGCCAAGCACGGCGGCGAGACGCGCCTTCGATTTATTCAGCGCAACGCAAAGTGCCGTTATTGCGATTGATATCAGTGCCGTTTTTGAAACTATTATAAGCCTTGGTCACGTTTCTGTTAGCAATAAGACGGCGAGGCTATATGATCAATGACGCTTAAGCGACGCACAATGCTCAAATGGATACACTGGACAATGGCACCATTGTTCGTGTGGTTCATGGTTGTGCAACCTAAAGATGTTGTGCCGCTCGGTCCGGCCTATTTTCAGTTTCATTCGATCCTGGGTTTGATCTTTGTCGTGCTGGCTCTGGTCTGGACGGCGGATTTTCTCATACGGGGACTCGCCAGCAAGCCCGGACCCAAATTGCCGCCTTGGGCACGCAAAACCCATCAAATCATGCACAAAACCCTCATTTGGGGAATGTTTCTGGTTGCGCTGACCGGCTTTCTGCTCGGCCTGACTTCTTCGCGGCTCTTGTTTGCCGGTGGATTTTTGCCCATTGCGCCGCCGCTTAACTGGCCTCTGGCCAATGATTGGATCGGTTTCTTCCACACGATAGAGTTTTATGCATTGGGCATTTTTGCCATCGGACATGCCGCGTTTCATATCTGGCGTCATGTTAGATTAAAGGACAATGCGCTGCGTATTATGATGCCCAAGCGCTTCCACCGCTTTCTTTAGCTGGCAGAGAGCGCTGAGTCGCCGGCCCCAAAACCGGATAGATTAACTTTTTGCTAACCAGATCAATTTGCCGATTCTTTATTCATTGTCCGTTAAGGTTACGAAAATCGTGCAATTGCGCAAAATAAAATCTTAATGTGAGTGGGTATGACATGCGTTTGGCAATTTTTGCCAGTTTGGCTTTGGCCGCAACCGCCTTGACGGCTTGTACGTCCGGTTCAACGAGCGATGTGCTTGAATTGAGACCGTCCGCAGAGGTGGTCAGCTCGATCAATGTGTCTCAAAATGATCAGGAAGACATGTTGGAACCGCTTTCCTTGGAAGAGCAAAACCCGTATCCGGCACCCATGGCCGAACAGCAGCAGGCCCAAACACAAAAGCCGGTTGAAATGGCCGCATTGCGCCCTGAAAATCCGGCAAGGCAGATTGCGCCGCAGGCAACGCACAAGCGCTCAAAGATTTATTCTGAAAGTTTCCGTGACGCACACCCGATCAAGTTTCATCCGGCGCGGCATCCGTCAAAGTTTGAAGTACACGGCGTAGATGTGTCGCATTGGCAATCAAAGATTGACTGGAAAACACTGCGCACACAGGGCGCGAACTTCGCTTTCATCAAGGCAACAGAAGGCGGCAAGCATGTGGACCGCCTGTTCAAGCACAATTGGGATGAAGCCAAAAAAGCCGGTATTCCGCGCGGCGCATATCACTTCATGTATTGGTGCCGTAATGCCGAGGAGCAGGCGAACTGGTTTATTCGCCACGTGCCAAAAGAAAAGGGCGCTTTGCCGCCGGTGCTTGATGTGGAATGGCACGGCAACCGCAAAACCTGCCCGGGCAAAATCTCGAAAAAACGTGTTCTGGCGAAAATGGAAGTCTGGTCACGTATGATCGAGCGCCATTATGGGCAAAAGCCGATCATCTATACGGCACCGGATTTTTATGACGATAATTTGAAAGGTCAGTTCAAGGACCACTCATTCTGGCTCCGCTCGGTCGCTGAGCACCCGAAAATGCGTTATCCAAATCAGGATTTCGCCTTTTGGCAGTATTCAGGCACTGGACTTTCAAAAGGCGTGTCGACAAAGATCGATCTCAACGTATTCAACGGTACAGAAGAGAGTTGGCATCGATGGTTGCAGGGGCGCGTGGCGAAGTAAGGCCGCTTTACGTAATTGAACATTGGCAGATTGCCGAGCCGGATGCCGGACGTCAGCATTTAATATCTCAAGGCTATGATGTGCGCGTCATTGAGCCTTGGAAGGGTGAGACCTTGCCGGAATTATCCGGCGAGGAAGCCGGCGTCATGATTATGGGCGGTCCTCAAATGATCACCGAGGCGACCAAAGACAATCATCCATTCCTGCTTGATGAGCTGCGTTTCATCGAAGGTGCAATGGGCAAAGACATTCCGCTTGTCGGTGTTTGCCTTGGTAGTCAAATGATCGCAGCGGCGATGAACGCAAAAGTCTCCTATCGCGATGACGGCGCGATGGCGATGGGCTTTTACGGGATAGATGCAAAACCGGCGGGCAAGGCTCTTGGTTTGAACGATAATATGATGGTGTTGAATGGCAACAGCCAGACATGGGAGTTGCCATCAGGAGCAGAACTTCTTGCGACCGCACATGACGATAATCCCCATAGTAATCAAGCGTTTAGTGTTGGAAAGACATTGGCGTTGCAGTTCCATCCGGAAGTGACACGCCCGATCTTGACGCAGTGGCAAACTGAGTTCGGTGCCTATATCGGCCGCCCGGGCACGCAAACGAAAGAGCAGCAAGACAGCGGTTTTGAAACCTATGATGCAAAGCTAAAGGACTGGTATCGCCGCACACTGGATAAATGGTTCGTCAATCACGCCCATCTCGCCACATAGGCAACGGTCTGCGGGTCAAACCAGTTACGGCTGAACTCCTCGACTGTATCGGCATTTCCCCATGATATGCGTTCGACATAGCCAAGGGGCATGCCTTCGCTAAACGGGCTGTCGCTTGGCGCAAAGTCGGGGCAGGGCGCTGCGCTGACTGAATCCTCGACGCGCGAAATCCAGAAATTTAAATCTTGCCTGTAAAACAGATGCATGGCTTCGGGCATCGATTCGATATCGATGCTTTCGGCATGGCGTGCGTCAAACCAGATTTCTTCAAGTGCGGCAGGCGTTTTACCCAGATAGCGCAAGCGGCGCACGCGCCATGCCTGCTCGGAGGAACCATCGCCAAAGCGCGGTAGAAAGTTCGGATTGGCGAGCTTATCAAGGGAAAGGATTTGCGCTGTGGGCAGACCGGCACCAGATTTAAGTTCCAAGTGCAGAAACTCGTAGATCGAGCCTGTCTTGGCGCGTTTACGTACATAGGTTCCTGAACCTTGAATACGCTCCAGCAGCTTTTTGTCTTCCAGATCAGCCAGCGATTTGCGCAATGTGCCAACCGCAACACCAAGGTGGGAGGCAAGATTTGCTTCGGTCGGAAGGCGTGTGCCGTCAGGCCAGATGCCCGCCGCAATTTCACGTGAGAGTAGCTCTGATATCTGCATGTAAAGCGGTAAGGCACCGCCGCGTTGTTTCGTATCCGACAAAGTTTTCCCCCCGAATTCGGGCCGATATTAAAAGGGGCACTTTGCGATGTCACCATAAATTATAGCATCAAAATTCATTCACTATTGATACATATGCAATCAAGTGGTAGAACAATATTTATACGAACGCGCAGGAGAAGGTTAAATGACGATTGTTCCGGTAAAATCAGCAGATGTCGATGCGGCGGAAGTTTCCTGGTTCGCGCCGATATGTTCAGATGACTACCGTCATTTAGGTGTTCCGGATGGTGATCTTCGCTCATCATGGGAAAATACCAGTAAAATTGTCCAGCGCGCAGACGAACTTGGTTTCAGAAATTGTCTTTGTCCTTCCTCTTATCAGGTTGGCATGGACACGTGGACATTTGCTTCCGGACTGGCGCCTATAACTCAGAATATCAATCTTTTGGCGGCTATTCGTTGCGGTGAGGTGCATCCGGTCATGCTTGGGCGCGCCGTTGCAACCCTTGACCATATGATGAAAGGACGCTTGACGCTGAATGTTATTTCCTCGCCATTTCCCGGTGAGCAGGCGTCAAGTGAATACCGTTACCAGCGCTCGACCGAAGTTGTTGAAATTCTGCGCCAGTGCTGGACGCAGGACGAAATCAATTATGAGGGCGAGATCTATAACCTCAAAGGGCTGACGACAGATCCGGTTCGTCCGTACCAGCAAAACGGCGGACCTTTATTGTATTTCGGTGGCTATTCACCGGACGCTGTCGAGCTTTGTGCGAAACATTGCGATGTATATCTGATGTGGCCGGAGCCTGAAGAACTTATCGCGGAGCGTATACAAAACGTTGCAGCGCGGGCCACGGCGCATGGCCGCACCATCGATTATGGTTTGCGGGTACATATGATTGTGCGTGATACAGAGCAGGAGGCATATGAATATGCGGACGAGCTTGTAAGCAAGCTTGACGATGAAAAGGGTAAGGAAATCCGCGAGCGTGCGCTGGATGCCAAAAATTACGGTGTTGCGTTACAGGCGGCCAACCGCGACCGCGCGGATGAATTCGGCTTTATCGAACCGCATCTCTGGGCAGGGGTGGGCCGTGCGCGTTCAGGCTGCGGCGCGGCACTTGTCGGATCGGTTGATCAGGTGATGAGCAAGATCGAGGCATACCAGAAAATGGGTATCCGATCATTCATCTTTTCGGGCTATCCTCATTTGGATGAATGCGAAATATTTGGCACTAAGGTGTTGCCGCACTTGAAAACATGTTCAATGCCTCATCTATATGGACGTGTGCCGGACGAAACGCCATCAACGCCGCTTGGCAATGGCACACGTAAATAATTGAAGGGTAATGGACTTTCCAGCATGCAAATGATCAGTTTTAAAAACGATGCGCTTGAAATGAGCCGCCTTATCTACGGTGTGTGGCGTCTGGCAGATGATGCCGATACCTCACCGGCTCATATTGTCCGTAAGGTTGAGACTTGTCTGGACCAAGGCATTACAACATTTGACCATGCTGATATTTATGGCGGTTATGTCTGTGAAAAGCTCTTTGGTGATGCGCTGAACGGGCGTGATGATCTAAAGAAAAAAATGCAGATCATAACCAAATGCGACATCATGCTCACCGGAAAACCCTATCCGGAGCGCCGCGTAAAATATTACGATACGTCTGCTGCCCACATTAATGCTTCTGTCGAAAATTCTCTTAAGCGCATTGGTGTCGATGTTATTGACATGGTTCTGATCCATCGCCCTGATCCGATGATGGACCATCATGAAACGGGCGCAGCGCTGGACGCTCTGGTGGATGCCGGCAGGGTGCGCGGTATCGGCGTATCCAACTTCATGCCGTGGGATATCGATCTTCTGCAATCAGCAATGAAACACCCGATTTTGACCAACCAAATCGAAATCAACATTCTGGAACATGCGCCATTTACTAATGGCCAGATTGCCAAAGCACAGCAGGCTGCTATGCCAATTATGGCATGGTCGTCTCTGGCTGGCGGACGACTGTTCGATGCGTCCGATGAAGCGGCAAAGCGCGTCCTGCCACGCCTGAAAGAAATTGCCGCTGAGCAAAATGTCGCTGCCGATGCGGTGGCGGTTGCATGGCTGCTTGCGCATCCAGCACAAATAATGCCGGTCATGGGCACCAATAATATCGACCGTATCGCGAAAATATCTGATGCGATGAACGTAAAAATCGACCGGGAAACATGGTTTGAACTGTGGACACTGGCCGAAGGCCATGAAGTGCCGTGAAGGAGATTTCTCTAATGAATGCCGATGCCAATATAAATCTCGATGCGCTCAACGCCAATCAGCTTAAAAAAGCGATGGGCTGTTTTGCGACCGGCGTAACCGTTGTGACGACCCATTTTGAGGGTCAGGACTACGGCATGACCTGCAATTCCTTCAACACGGTATCGCTTGATCCGGCAATGGTGCTCTGGTCGATACGCAAAGCATCATCCAGCCATGATGCGTTTGCAAATGCAAAAGGTTATACGGTCAATATTCTGGCAGCAGAGCAGGCCGATGCCGCAATGCGTTTCACTAAAGGTGCCCATGCTGATCGTTTTGCAGAGGTGGAAGTGCGCCGTCTTGAAAGCGGGCGCTTGATTTTACCTGAAGCAAGCGCGTGGTTTGACTGCGATATCAACCAGATTGTGAGTGCAGGGGACCATGACATTCTTATCGGACGCGTGCGCGCCTTTGCATCAGGTGAAAAAATGCCGCTAACTTACATCGGCGGCAAGTTCGTTACGCTGGGCTAAACGCTTTTTTCTCTCGCTGCGTAATTGCCAGAGCGAGTGACCGATCAGCGCGCAGATCAAAATTGTTCCGCCGATGAGCGTGTTTCGAGTCGGCACTTCCAAAAAGATCATCCACACCCAGATGGGTGCCAGAACAGTTTCCAAAAGATAGAACATCGCAACTTCCGGACCTGAAAGATATTTCGGTCCTGTGGCAAGGCACCAGAAGGCAATGGGAATAATGATCACGCCATTGGCGATTGTCCACCACGGGGCGTCAAGATGAAATGCCGAAACACCGCCTTTTGACAGCAGGATACCAGCAGCCAGAATAGTCGGTAATATACCGCCGATCATCGGCGCAAAACCCATATCCTTGCCGCTCATGCGCGCAAATACGATGCCCAAAGACAGGCCGAATGAGGCGGCAACAGCGCACAAATCACCAAAATAATTGCCGCTTTGAATGCTTTCCGAAACGATCAGAAACACCGCGAAAACCATAATCGCCATGGTAATCAGCGTTGCCGGTTTGGGTCTTTCGCGCAAAAGCACCCAACCAAGCAAGGCCGAGAATATGGTGGTTGATGTCAGAATAAAGACGAGATTGGCGGTGGTCGTATTGAACACGGCGGCGACAAAAGCAATCGCGCTCAAACCATAACAGCCTGCTACGATTATTCCTGCGCGTCCCGGCAGAAGCGAAACGCTTTTTCCTTTGCGAAGACTTAAGAAAATCCAACACAGCAGCGCGACTGCCAGACCCAGCCCGGAGCGGGTGAACTGCGCCGACCACTCATCGCCGCCGCCGAGCCTGATAAGGGGAATGTCGATGGTCAACACCATACCGCCGAAGCCGGTAATCAGCAGACCTTTTTGATAGGGTGTCATAATGCGCTTTATCCACTTGGTTTATTTACCGCGGTAAAGCTCCCATCCATTCGGGGTCAAGTGCTGTTGCGGCTTAAAGCGCGACTTGTATTCCATTTTTGGTGAGTCGGCGACCCAATAACCAAGATAAACAAATGGCAGACCTTGGGCATTGGCGCGGCTGATATGATCCAGAATTATCCATGTGCCCAGAGACTTAAATTCCGAGTCAGGATCAAAGAATGAATAGACCATGGAATAACCGTCGCTCATCCGGTCACATAAGGAAACGCCCACGAGCGGACCTTCACCTTGGCCGGTTATAAAACTGTCGGGACCGCGCCGACGGTATTCGATGACTTTGGTGTTCACATGCGTATCTTCCACCATCATCGCATAGTCCAGCGCTGTCATGTCCGACATGCCACCGTCACGATGCCGTGAATCCAAATAGGCGCGAAAGAGCGAGAATTGCTCGGATGTCGGCTCTGCATTGTGCTCGACACCGATAAGATCCTGATTGGCGTTGATAATGCGCCGCATACTTTTTGTCGGCTTGAATTCGTCAGCCATGATGCGGATGGAGATACAGCTGCGGCAGGATTCACATGCCGGACGATAGGCTATATTCTGACTGCGCCGGAAACCGCCCTGGGTTAAAAGCTCGTTCATTTCCGATGCTTTTTCACCGACAAGATGCGTGAAAACCTTCCGCTCCATCTGGTCCTCAAGGTAAGGGCAGCGGGACGGCGATGTTAAGAAAAACTGCGGTGTCTTTGTATCGTGCTGTGTCATCATCACCCGGAAAGCTTGTCAGGGTAAAATTGGTCACAAATCGAAAAACGTCAAGGTGTCACTTTTTGCTATCTGTCCGAGCGAATGACCCGTGTTCCCAGCGCAAGGTCGTGCAAAGTGCGTTTGTCTTCCAGCAGCAATGGCGCCAGCAAGAGCGGCATAAAAATAGCCGTTGTTGCCCAGAAAAGCACCGCATGAACAATGGCCGTCATTGAATCGATCCGCTGGCCGTCATAGCGCGACAGCTTGATGCTCATCATCTGCATGCCCCATGTTGCCTGTTTCTCACCGCCAACGGTCCACGCGATGTAGATACCGGCGACCAACATGCCCAAAATAGGATAGAGCAGCCATGCGGCACCCAAAGTCGCAACACCAAGAACGGCAATAAGAGGAACAGCCACAGCGATCAGGATCAAAATCATCGCATAATCGATAACAAAGGCAAATATCCGCCGTGTGCGCACACCGTCCAAAAGGAGCCAGTTCTGCTTTTCAATATCGGTGCTCATAAAATATTCATCCTCGATTTGTGTATAGGATGCACATGGGGACAAAGCGGAGGAATTTCAATTCCTTGCCAGATTCTCGGCTATTCTTGGTGCGAAATATGTCAATACGCCATCGCAGCCGGCACGTTTGAAGGCCAGCAGGCTTTCCATCATAACGCGCTCGCCGTCGATCCAGCCATTTGCGGCGGCAGCTTCAATCATCGAATATTCGCCTGATACCTGATAGGCAAATGTCGGCATTTGAAATGTGTCTTTCAGACGCCGGCATATATCCAGATAGGGCATGCCGGGCTTGACCATGATCATGTCGGCACCCTCTGCAATATCCTGTTCGGTTTCGCGGATGGCTTCGTCTGAGTTGGCCGGATCTATATAGTAGGTCTTCTTGTCGCCCTTTAATAGGCCGGATGTGCCAATCGCTTCGCGGTATGGGCCGTAATAGGCAGAAGCAAATTTGGTGGCATAGGACATGATCGCAACGTCGGATTGATTGGCCGAATCAAGCGCATCACGAATGGCGCCGATCCTTCCGTCCATCATATCTGATGGCGCAATAATGTCTGCACCCGCCTGCGCCTGCAAAACAGAGGCGCGGGCGATAATGTCGACAGTTTCATCATTGATAATGACGCCGTCGCGTAGAACACCGTCATGTCCATGGTTGGTAAACGGGTCAAGGGCGCTGTCGGTCATCAAGCCGATTTGCGGAACGGCGCTCTTGATGGCTGTGATTGCGCGCATGATGACATTGTCTTCATCAAGAATATGCGAGCCGGTAATATCTTTTTTCTCGAGCGGTATATTGGCAAAAGGCGCAATCAGCGTAATGCCAAGGTCATGCGCCTTTTTGGCCGCCTCGACAGCCATATCCACACTCAGGCGCGAAACGCCCGGCATCGCATCGATCGGCTGCGCCTGGTTTTCACCTTCAACAAGGAAAATAGGCCAGATCAAATCATTCACAGTGATCTGGTTTTCGCGCACGAGATTGCGTGACCATTCGGCTTTGCGCATGCGTCGTAACCGGCGCCCTTGAACAATGTCATCAATATTGCGCATCAATTTATTCCATTTTGCCTATGAATAACTCGTGCTGGACGTATCACGGGACTTTGCATTTAGCCAAGAGCTGGGATAGCAAATTATAAAGAGGGGTAATGATGCCTCTTGATCTCTGGTTTGACGCGATGCTCGACACGATACATAGCAATGGTACGCAGCGCACATTTATTGCGTCATTATATATATGGTTTCTGCGCGTCATGGCAGCGCTGTGCCTTGCCGCCGCACTGCTCAACTGGGCGCAGCTTACAGGGATTACACAGAACGGCGAATTGCGGTTCGATAATCTGGATACCCATTGGCGCATGCTCAAGACTGTTTTGGCGGTGATTTTGCCCGCAGCCGGGCTTGGTCTCTGGATGACACAATCATGGGGTGTTGTGTTGTGGCTGTTCTCTATGGGGCTGGAGCTGATGGCCTATGGCGTGTGGACAGATCTGTTCGAGCCACGGCCGATGACACTGATTACCCACAGCATCGCGATCGCTTTCCTGCTGGTTTTATCTATTGGTTTGTTTACTGAAAGACGCCGTATGCAGCGTATCGGAATTGAACACCTGTAAGAGCTTGTTAAGCAAAAAATAGATTGGGACAGTGTAAGAGCTTGTTAACGCTGGCTTTTAATTCGAATTTTATACGTCTTCGATAGGTTGAACTCACAAGCCGAGAAAACATCGGCAAATATACAGTGAGGCTACAATGTTAAACGAAGTTAAAACAGTGGGGGAATCCCACTCGTCAACAAATCAATCATCCACCAGTAAACTCTATCTTGAATCATTGCAGTTGGTCGAGCGTCTGCATCACCGCCTTCAGGAGGTTGTGAAAGACGAATTTGACCGTCAGGGCCGCAATGATATCAACGCTGTTCAGGCAATTCTTTTGTTTAACATTGGTGATGGTGAACTCACGGCCGGTGAACTGCGTTCGCGCGGATATTATCTGGGTTCGAACGTTTCTTATAACATCAAGAAACTGGTTGAACTTGGCTTTATCAATCACGAGCGTTCACGTTCAGACCGCCGTTCAGTGCGCATCAGCCTGACAGATGCGGGCATTGCAGTCGCAAAATCTGTTTCAGCGCTTTATGATCGCCATGTTGCATCAATTGAAACCGTCGGCGGTATCGGGGATGCCGAATTTGAGGCGATGAACCGCACAATGCAGCGTTTGGACCGTTTCTGGAACGACACAGTCATGTACCGCCTCTAAGTTTTTGTAAGAGGTCAGATAGAGCGTCGCATATTCATGCGGCGCTTTTTTTGTTTGGAATGTTATTTCTTGCCTTGTTTATTAAACGGCAAAAGCATTGGCGTCGTCTTTTTATAGGCTGAATAGGCAGGTCGGCTGCGCTCCAGATGTTTTTCTGTAAGCGGTATCGATACTGTAATCATAACGAACGTCAAAAGAGCAGGGCCGGCGAAGCTGATGAATGAGCCGGAAAGTGCAAAAGCTGCAAGCGATATGCCCCACCACAGAACGATTTCGCCAAAATAGTTCGGATGCCGCGAAAGCTTCCATAGGCCGTTTTTGACCAGTGCAAGAGATTTTGCGCTGTGACCCGCGTTTGCTTTGCCCGTGATCAACTGAAAATCCGACACCCATTCATATATAAAGCCGGCCAGAAATATCACTATGCCTAACCAGAACAATACAGGCATCGTCGCAAAATCGGTCCCGAATGCGACATGAAGAGGGGCTGCAATTAGCCAGAGCAGAACGGTTTGCAAAAGAAAAACAGTAAACAGGCTTTTCCACCAGAAGCCGCGGCCACCGTTTTTGCGCATCATCTGATAGCGTCCATCCTCTTCAAGAGTGCCGTGGTGACGGTTTACCAGATAACCGGCCAATCTCAGCGCCCATAATATAACGGCCCCAAACAAAACCCATTCGTAAAACGAGCCTGTTCCAAGCAGGTAAAGGTTGATCCCGCCAATAACCGCAAAACCTGGCCCCCAATAATAGTCAATAACCCCTGCATCTTGTGTCATGACATTGATTAGCCATATTCCGGTGAAACAAGTTAACGTGACCATAAACGTCAATGCGAGAGCGATGTACATAAATCCGGGATTACCTTCTGGTGGTCGCGCGATTGTTATTATGGTTTGCGCTTTGTTAAGTTGACGATGTTACGAAGCACTACATATTATAGTTTCGCAATCTTATTTGTATCCACTACGCGGGAAACCAATGACCGGATTTATTAAAAGCAATCGCCGCAACGTTTTAAAATCTGCAGCAGCGTTAGGCACGGCGGCATTTTTGCCATCTATGGCAAAGGCGCAGTCGTCAATTGGTGACATTTTACAATCGCCACAGCGGGGCAATTGGGATGATCAGTTTGATTCCGCCGGTTCCAGTAACAGGGCCGCTGTAGACAGCCGCCTGCCGATCTTGAGTCCACCGACAGTTTCTTATGTGGAAGCTGCGATCGACAATTATCGCGGTATCGTTTCGAATGGTGGATGGCCGCTCGTCAATGCTACCCAGCGTTTAAAGGTAGGTGTTCGTGATAATTCTGTGCGGCAATTGCGCCAGCGCCTTATCATTTCCGGCGATATGGCCCGCAATTCCGGCGAAAGCACCACATTTGATTCATTCCTTGATGCAGGGCTGAAGCGCTTTCAGGCGCGCCACGGCATGGTTGCTGATGGCGTTATGGGCAATTACACGCTGGCTGCGCTCAATATTGATGCACGCACCCGCCTTGGTCAGTTGGAAACAAACCTTGTGCGTTTGCGTTCAATGTCCGGATTCCTTGGCGATCGCTTTGTCATGGTCAATATTCCCGGCACTGAACTGGAAGCAGTGCGCAATGGCCGCGTAGAACGCCGCCATAAAACAATCGTTGGCCGTGTTGACCGCGAAACACCGGTTCTCTCGTCCAAGATTCATGAAGTTATTCTGAACCCGTATTGGACAGCACCAAAGTCGATTATCCGCAAAGACATCATTCCTTTAATGCGAAAAGACCCGACTTATCTGACACGCAACAAAATCCGTCTGTTTGACGGCAGCGGTCAGGAAGTGGCACCTGAAACTGTGAACTGGTCTACTGATGAAGCCGTTGCGCTGCGTTTCCGTCAGGATCCGGGCAAAATCAACGCGATGTCATCCACCAAGATCAACTTCCATAATCCGCATGCCGTCTATATGCACGACACGCCGCAGCAAAGCCTGTTCGGCAAGTTCTTGCGTTTTGAATCGTCCGGCTGCGTGCGAATACAGGATATTCGTGAGCTGTCTACCTGGCTGTTGTCATCTGACTCCGGCTATACGCGCGGACAGATCGAGCAGATTATCAAGTCCGGCGAAAGCACACCAATTCAAATGACAACGCCTGTGCCGGTCTATTTCGTCTATATCAGCGCATGGTCGACCGGTGACCGTGTGGTTCATTTCCGTGACGATATTTATAACCGTGATGGTGTAGGCGAGTTGGAAACTGCCGCTACGGCGCTTTAAGTTTCAAACCCAAATCTGCAAGAAATTCCTGACGGCGTATTCAATGTTTTGGATGCGCCGTTTTGACGTCGATTATAGCGATGACATAGTGGCAATCATCTGTTAGAGCGACCGCATGGGAAGAGCTTCATCTTCTAAATCATGAAAGGTGACCGTTTATGTCGACTGATAGTGCTACTCTGACACAGTTTTCCAACGATTTCTTCAATGAAACCTTGAGCGACCGCGATCCGGCTGTCTTTGGCGCTATCCGCAAGGAGTTGGGACGTCAGCGCCATGAAATCGAGTTGATTGCTTCTGAAAACATTGCCTCGCGCGCAGTGATCGAAGCACAGGGCTCAATCATGACCAACAAATACGCGGAAGGCTATTCAGGCCGCCGCTATTATGGCGGTTGCCAATATGTCGATATTGCCGAGAACCTTGCAATCGAACGTGTGTGCGAATTGTTCGGCTGTGAGTTTGCCAATGTTCAGCCCAATTCCGGCAGTCAGGCAAACCAAGCTGTCTTTATGGCGTTGGCAAAACCGGGCGACACATTGCTGGGTATGAGCCTTGATGCCGGCGGTCACCTCACGCACGGCGCACGGCCAAACCAGTCCGGCAAGTGGTTCAACGCTGTTCAATATGGTCTGGATATCTCAACTGGTCTGATTGATTATGATCAGGTCGAGGCAATGGCAAAAGAACACAAACCGCAGATCATCGTGGCCGGTGGTTCAGCCTATTCACGCGTGATCGACTTCAAGCGTTTCCGCGAAATCGCTGATTCTGTTGACGCAATTTTATGGGTTGATATGGCCCATATCGCTGGACTTGTTGCTGCCGGTCTTCACCCGAGCCCGTTCCCGCATGCCCATGTTGCCACATCGACAACACATAAAACCCTGCGCGGCCCGCGCGGCGGCCTTGTGCTGACCAATGACGAGGCAATCGCCAAGAAAATCAATTCCGCTGTCTTCCCCGGTATTCAGGGCGGTCCTTTGATGCATGTGATCGCCGGTAAGGCTGTTGCATTTGGTGAAGCGCTTCGTCCGGAATTTAAAACCTATATGAGCGCTGTTGCCGAGAATGCGAAAATACTGGCACAAACCCTTGTTGAAGGCGGCATGGACATTGTTTCCGGCGGTACGGACACCCATTTGATGCTGGTTGATTTGCGCCCGAAAGGCGTAACAGGCAAGGCAACAGAAGAAGCACTCGGACGTGCATTCATTACCTGTAATAAAAACGGTGTGCCGAATGATCCGCAAAAACCGACAATCACGTCAGGCATCCGCCTTGGTACGCCTGCGGCGACCACACGCGGTTTCGGCCCTGCGGAATTCCGTGAAGTTGGCAAGCTGATTGTCCGTATCGTTGATGGCGTGGCAGCAGCCGGTGAGGGCGGCGATACTTCCGCCGTCGAGGCTTCTGTCAAGGAAGATGTCATCAAATTGACAGACCGCTTCCCGATTTATGATTATATGAGCTGATAAAATATGCGCTGCCCGTTTTGCCATTCAGAAGATACACAAGTTAAAGATAGCCGTCCCGCAGAGGACAACACGGCTATACGGCGGCGGCGTGTATGCAATGATTGCGGCGGGCGGCACACAACATTTGAACGTGTGCAGTTGCGCGAGCTTTATGTTGTCAAGAAAAACGGCCGGAAAGTCGTTTTTGACCGAGATAAGCTTGCCAGATCATTTGAGATCGCATTGCGGAAACGTCCGATTGAGGCTGACCGCATCGAAAGGGCTGTGTCCGGCATCGTGCGCCAGCTCGAAAGCAGCGGTGAGCAGGAAATTGCCTCGGATGATGTTGGCGCATTGGTGATGGAGGTTTTGAAAAACCTCGATGATGTTGGCTATGTGCGTTATGCATCCGTTTATAAGGATTTTCGCGATCCCAATGATTTTCAGGAACTTCTGGGCGAGCTTGGTGGTCATTTGCCGACAGTTGAACCAGAAGTTCAAGATTAGTATTTCAGGCGCATCATATGGCGGCTGAGACATTCACAAAAACAGACGAACGGTTCATGGCAGCAGCCATTCGGCTCGGACGGCGGCATCTGGCCCGTACCGGTACGAACCCTTCGGTCTCAACGCTTCTTGTCAAGGATTTGGGCAACGGTCCTGTCATCGTTGGCAGCGGCATTACCGATATTGGCGGACGGCCCCATGCGGAGGCAGCAGCGCTGGCCGAAGCAGGAGAGCATGCACGAGGCGCAACGGCCTATGTGACATTGGAGCCATGCGCCCACCATGGCCGCACACCGCCTTGTGCCGTATCGCTTGTCAATGCGGGCATTACCCGTCTGGTCAGCGCCTTGACCGATCCCGATGACCGCGTATCGGGTAGAGGCTATAAAATTTTACGCGATGCGGACATAGCGGTTGCTGTTGGTTGTCTGGAAGATGAAGCGCGCAGCGTGCTTGGTTCTTACCTGAATCGATCCATGACAAAACGGGCGCAAGCGACTCTAAAACTTGCTGTTTCTGCCGATGGGATGATTGGTGACCGCAAAGTTCAGCAATTGATGATCACGCAGGAGCAGGCGCGGCATCAAAGTCATTTGCTGCGCGCCGAGCATGAAGCCATCATTGTTGGTGTTGATACGGCAATCATCGATAACCCGACGCTGACCTGCCGGCTGCCTGGACTGGAAGACAGATCACCGGCGCGCATTGTGTTGGACACCGGTGCGAGGATGAGCGTTGATTGTGCATTGGTGCGCACCATTGAGCAGGCGCCGCTTTATGTTGCAACGGCTTATCCGCAATCCGACAGTGCGAAGGCACTGAGCGATCATGGCGTCAAAATCATAGCGTGTGATATTCATGAGGGCCGCATTGCGCTGCCTGAACTGATGGAAGATTTAGCCGGTATTGGCATCACCCGCGCTTTGGTTGAAGGCGGTGCGCAAATTGCAGCAAGTTTTTTAAACGATGCGCTTGTTGAAAATATTAGCCTGTTTGAAAGTGACGTGGTGGTCGGTAAAAGCGGCATTTCCAGCCCCGTATCAAGCAATGAGCTACCCGATGGTTTTGAAATCAAGCGACGCGCACTATTCGGGCCGGACAGATATTTTGAGATCGGAAGAGTGTAATGTTCACAGGCATCATCACGGATATCGCAACAGTTGAAAACGTTGAAGAACTGGCGAGCGGTAAGCTCTTTCGCATTCAAACATCCTATGACCCCGAAACGATCGACATTGGCGCATCGATTGCCTGCGCCGGTGTATGTCTGACTGTGACGGCAAAATCGCCAGCCGGGAGCAACAGCCGGTGGTTTGAGGTCGAGGCTTGGGAAGAGGCTTTGCGTCTGACAAATGCGGCTGACTGGGAGCAGGGGACACGAATCAACACCGAGCGCGCGATGAAGGTCGGCGATGAATATGGCGGCCACATGGTGTCCGGCCATGTTGACGGCATTGCAGTTGTGACACGCATTGAAGCTGAAGGTGATGCAACACGTTTCTTTCTTGAAGCGCCGCAAGCATTATCAAAATATATCGCGCCTAAAGGGTCAGTCTGCCTTGATGGTACATCGCTGACTGTAAACAGCGTTGACGGCAATATTTTCGATGTTCTTCTCATTCGCCACAGCCAGGAAGTGACGACTTGGGGGCAGGTGCAAACCGGTGATAGGATCAATATCGAGATCGATCAGATTGCCCGATATGTAGAACGTTACATTTCGCGTCTTGCAGAGGCGGGTAAAGAGGCGTAGTCAGCCACTTCATTACATAACAGCCGGAACGTTACATGTCAGATGCCCCTCATTTTCTAATTGTCGAAGCCCGTTTTTACGACGATATGGCGGATGCCTTGCTGGAAGGCGCGACATCCGCACTCGATGAAGCCGGAGTTACCTATGATGTGGTCACGGTGCCCGGCGCGCTCGAAATTCCCGCTGCCATTGCCTATGCAATAGATGGTGTGACCGAGTATGACGGTTATGTTGCGCTTGGTATGGTTATCCGCGGCGAGACCTATCATTTCGATATTGTATCCAATGAAAGCTCGCGCGCATTGATGGATTTGTCTGTTGCTGAAGGTGTGCCGCTCGGCAATGGTATTTTGACCGTGGAAAATGCAATTCAGGCTTGGGCGCGTGTTCGCAAAACCGAACTGGACAAGGGTGGATTTGCAGCGCGTGCCGCAGTCACGATGTATCATTTGAAAAACAAAATGTTGGGCCAGGACTAATGGCTGAAGCAAAAACAAGATCAGCAAATAAACGCGGTGCAGCCCGTCTTGCGGCGGTACAGGCGCTTTTTCAGATGGATATTTCCGGCGCCGGTGTGCTTGAGATCGCAAGCGAATATGAGACCTTCCGCTTGGGTCAGGTTGTTGATGGCGAGGAATATGTGGCCGCCGATGCTGCCTGGTTCCGCGGTATTCTTTCAGGCGTTGTGCGCGATCAGACAAAACTGGACCCGATCATTCGCGAAGCATTGCAGGAAGATTGGCCACTATCGCGCATCGACAGCACCTTGCGTGCGATTTTGCGGGCAGGCACGTTTGAATTGCTTGAGCGCAAGGATGTGCCTGTTGCCGTGATCAATTCCGAATATATCGATATTGCAGCCGCATTTTATGAAGATGGCGACGAGCCCAAGCTCGTCAATGCTGTTCTGGACCGTATTGCCCGCAAATATCGTGAGAAAAAATGAGCGATACGCTGGATTTGGGCGAGGCGAGACGAACCGCCGCGACCTTTGCTATTTCCCAAGCCTTCGTCGGTGCCTGCGCGCCGATCGCCATATCCATTGGCGGTCTTGCCGGTCATTATCTTCTGGGCGCTGACAAGACCCTCGCGACACTGCCTGTTACCGGATATAATATTGGCGTTGCGATTGGCGCTTTGCCCGCTGCGATGCTGATGCGCGCAATCGGGCGTCGTTATGGTTTTTCAACCGGTGCGTTGGTTTCAAGTATCGGCGGTGTTCTGGCTGCGATGGCGCTCATCCAGCATAATTTTTGGTTCTTTGCCGCAGCGCTTATCGTGATTGGTGTCGGCGGATCATTTGTGCAGCAATACCGGTTTGCTGCCGCTGATGCTTCACCGCCAGCGTTCAAGCCAAAAGCAATTTCATGGGTTCTCGGCGGCGGGGTTTTTGCCGCGATCATCGGACCTCAAGCCGTTATTTTTACCAAAGATATGATGCAGCCTGTCAGTTTTGCCGGTGCATTTATATCAATCGTCGTTCTGGGCATTATTGGCGCAGGTATATTGATGACACTGCGCACATTGCCCGCACCGGTTGAAGACGCCGATGCGCCATCGGGCGCGGAACGCCCGACACTGCAAATTATATCGCAGCCGCGGTTCTTAATTGCGTTTTTGTGCGGTGTTACCACTTTTGCCATGATGAGTTTTGTGATGACGGGCGCGCCGCTCGCCATGATTGAATGTGGACATTCACTCGATGAAGCCACGCTTGGCATTTCATGGCATGTCATGGCTATGTTTGCGCCAAGCTTCTTTACCGGAAAGCTGATTGTACGGTTCGGCAAAGAGAAAATCGTCGCAACCGGGCTGATTTTGCTGATTGGTTGCGCACTCGTTGCCTTGTCCGGTCTGGCGCTTTGGCAGTTTTGGTTCGCGCTGATTTTGCTGGGCGTTGGCTGGAACTTTGGATTTATCGGCGCGACTGCAATGCTTACCGATACATACCGTCCCTCTGAAAAGAACAAGATTCAGGGCCTGCATGACTTTGCGCTGTTTTCAACCGTTGCATTTGCATCATTGGCTTCCGGCGCAACGCTTAATTCTTACGGCTGGGACATGCTCAACTGGATATTATTGCCGGTATGCGCAATCTCATTGCTTGTATTGCTCGCCCAATATTTGTTTGTCCGCCGCAAAACTCTCGCATAAAAAAACACTGCAAACCGGATCAGGCTTGCAGTGCTTTGAATTGTCTATTTGAGTGACGGCTTAACGTCGTCCACTCAGAATGCTGGACGCTGAAGGTCCGCCAAGCGAGCCTGTCAAGATTTGACCCAAGAATGTTTGGTCTCTGCCGCCGGTTGGTGTTGCACCAGCAATAAAGTCAAACACACGTCCGTCTTTAAGGCCGTAATCCGCGATCCGGCTAACAGTGTCTTCTTCATCGAAATAGATTGCAAAGACGCGCTGATCAACCAGCTTCGGCTTTAGAAACTGTGCCGAACGCACACGGGTCTGCGAAATGTAATAAAATACCTCGCCGCCGAAATTATTGGTAGTTGTCGGTGTGCCGAGCGCCAGCAATACCTGCTCTCGGCTTGATCCAACGGGTACCAGCGCCATGGTTTCTTCATCAACCACATAGCCCTGCTTGAAGGTCTCTTTGGAGCCCAGAACATTGGATGTTGTGCAGCCTGATACGCCTAGCATTGCCACTGCAATTGCTGCTGCGATAAAATGACCGTTTTTAGAGGCCTTGGAATTCTTTGCTGCCACGTCTATCTCCTTAGGCAGAGTACGCATACTCTTTATATTCTATTTTCCGGTACCGCACATAGCGTCTTCTTGCAAGCGCCAGCACAACGCGCTAGCAGCAAGCAAAAACTATTCGAGTGCCGAATAGAGCAAGGATTTGCATTATGATTATGTCACTGTTTCGACCAAAAAAACAAAATCCGAATAAGAAAATCGTTTCCAAGCTCTATGCACAAATTATTGAGGCAGGGCGCCAGCCTGTTCTTTATGCTGAATGGGGCGTTCCTGATACGCCCATTGGCCGCTATGAGGCTATCGGCCTTCATATGATATTGTTTCTCTTTCGCACCAGAAGCGCCAAACCCGCGCTGGAAGAATTGAGCCAGGATGTGCTGGATGAGTTTTTCCTAGAACTGGACCATTCCGTGCGTGAGCTTGGCGTGGGTGATGCCGGAGTGCCCAAACGTATGAAAAAACTAGGCAAAATGTTTTACGGCCGCATGGGACCATATTGGAAGGCTTTGGATGATAATGACCTTGCAGCATTGAAAGAAGCGCTTGCCCGCAACATATTACCGGATGAAAACGAGCAATTGGCAACAGAGCCTTTGGCCCAATATATGATCGATAGCGCTGCCCGTCTGGCAAAAATTGATGACGACAAATTGTTGCGCGGCGAGATCGATTTCCCGGAACCGCAAGGTATTGCTGTTTATGAATGATAAGAATTTGAGCGAAGAACTATCTGCTGGTGAGACGGCAAGTCCCATATCGCAAAAAATCAATGTGCTGAAGCTGCCTGCCAAGGGGCTGAATGTAAAAATTGAGCCGGATGCGGATGCGCTTGCTGCGCTGGCAGAAGCGATGGATGTGCTTTCCATTTCAGCGTTTTCTGCAAAACTGAACATTAAACGCTGGCATAAGGACGGGGTGAGGGTATCCGGTCCTTTAAGTGCGGTGCTCCATCAGCAATGCGTCATCACCTTGAAACCTGTTGAAGAGGTGATAAACGAGGAAATCAACGCTGTCTTCGTGCCGGAGACTTCAAAATTGGCAAAGCCTGATGTTTCAGGCGAGGCGAATGAATTGTTGATTGATCCGGAAGGCGACGATGTGCCAGAGGTATTTCAATCACCGTTTCTGGATGTGGGAGAGATCACGGCAGAGTTTTTTGCGCTTGAGATCAATCCTTATCCGCGCATTGACGGGGCTGAGGAAGAAGCCAAGAAGTTTGCGGAAGACAGCAATCCAGACGGGGATGATGCAAAAGAAAATCCATTCGCAGCGCTTGCAGCTTTGAAAGACAAGCTGTGAAGCTTTAAGGAAAAGCTTGTTCGCTGCCATAAAACCGTTATTTTCGCCCTGTTCAAAAGACTCGGAAATAACCTGAATTAAATAATCACGAAACGGGACGGTTCAGTTTTGGTCACAATATCAGTGGATGCGATGGGCGGCGATCATGGCCCCTCGGTACTCATACCCGGCGCGGCCATTTCGCTAGAGCGTCACCCCGAGCTGAAATTCATTTTTTACGGCAAGGAAAAAGATGTTCAGCCTGAAATCGACAAATTTCCAAAGCTGAAAGCTGCCAGTAAATTTGTACACTGTGATGTGTCCGTACGTATGGACGACAAGCCATCACAAGCGCTGCGTCAGGGACGTTGGAAGTCATCCATGTGGAAGGCGATTGAGGCAGTCAAAACAGGTGAGGCCGATGTCTGCGTTTCGGCCGGTAATACCGGCGCCCTGATGGCGATGTCACGTTTTTGCCTGCGCACAATGGCTGATATCGAGCGTCCGGCTATCGCTGCAATATGGCCGACTTTGCGCGGTGAAAGCATTGTGCTCGATGTCGGCGCGACGATTGGAGCCGATGCGCAGCAATTGGTTGACTTCTCCGTCATGGGAGCGGCAATGGCCCGCGCGATGATTGAAAACCCGAAACCGACAGTCGGTTTGCTGAATGTCGGTGTTGAGGAAATCAAAGGTCAGGAAGAGGTCAAGGAGGCCGGACGTCTGCTGCGCGATGCGGATTTGCCGACATTGGAGTATCATGGCTTTGTTGAAGGCGATGATCTGGGCAAGGGCACTGTGGATGTTGTCGTAACCGAAGGTTTTTCCGGCAATATCGCGCTCAAAACGGCAGAAGGCACAGCGCGTCAGATTGGCGAATATTTACGTGCCGCCATGGGACATTCATTCATGTCCCGAATTGGCTATCTGTTTGCCCGCAGCGCTTTTAAAAGGCTGGGCGAGAAAATGGACCCCCGCAAGGTCAATGGCGGCGTGTTCCTCGGTCTTAACGGTGTTGTCATCAAAAGCCACGGCGGCACGGACAGCGAAGGATTTGCGGCGGCTCTGGATATGGGGCATGACATGGTCCGCAACGAGCTTCAAAGCAAAATCGATATAGATATCAAAAAGTTCCACACCCGTCAGGGGCGCAGTCGATCCGCAAATTCGGCGTCGGAACAGTCTGAAAACAAAAGCGAAAAGTAAACCCAATGATTCGATCAGCTGTAACAGGTGTTGGTAGCGCTTTGCCAAAGCGCGTTATGCCGAATGAGGAATTCGAAAGTAAAATCGATACCACGTCGGAATGGATAGAACAGCGCACGGGCATCAAGCAGCGTTATATTGCCGGTGAAGGAGAAACATCCGCATCGCTTGGCGAGGCTGCCGCACGCGCAGCCCTTGATAATGCCGGACTGACGCCGGATGATATCGACGTAATCATCTGTGCGACCTCCACGCCCGACAACACTTTTCCGGCTACGGCGGTGAATATCCAAAACCGTCTCGGTATGAGACACGGATTAGCATTCGATGTGCAGGCTGTTTGCACCGGCTTTGTCTATGCCACAACGACTGCCGATCTTTATATTCGCGGCGGCATGGCCAAGCGCATTCTGGTGATCGGCGCTGAAACCTTCTCACGTTTGCTGGACTGGGAAGACCGCACAACCTGCGTTCTGTTTGGCGATGGCGCAGGCGCTGTTGTTCTTGAGGCCGTTGAAGGCGTCGGCCTGACGTCTGACCGCGGTATTCTGGCGGCTCATTTGCGCTCGGATGGCAGTCACAAAGAAAAGCTCTATGTTGATGGTGGCCCGTCGACAACCGGCAGTGTCGGCCATTTGCGCATGGTTGGCAGAGAAGTGTTCAAACACGCTGTCGGCATGATCACCGATGTGATCGAGGATTCATTCGAGACAGCCGGTATTACCGGTGAGCAGATTGACTGGTTTGTTCCCCATCAGGCAAACCGCCGCATTATTGATGCCTCTGCCAAGAAGCTTGGTATTCCGGCTGATAAAGTGGTGATCACCGTCGATAAGCACGGCAATACATCCGCAGCTTCCGTACCTTTGGCACTTTCCGTTGCAGTTGCTGACGGCCGCATTAAAAAAGGTGATCTGGTTTTGCTTGAAGCAATGGGCGGCGGTTTTACCTGGGGTGCAGTATTGTTACGTTGGTAACTTTATTTAGGGCTTTGCTTTTGTATTGGCCTTGATTCAATACAATAAGTTCTATAGCTTTTGCCGAGATCACGATATTTTGAGGGGAAGCGCCAAATGACGGACAAGACGTTGACACGTTCTGACCTGTCGGAGGCTGTATATCGGAAGGTGGGACTTTCCCGCACCGAGTCGGCACTGTTAGTTGAAATGATCATAGACGAGATTTGCGATGCCATTGTTCGTGGCGAGACTGTGAAGCTCTCTTCTTTTGCAACTTTTCAGGTGCGCTCAAAGAACGAGCGAATTGGCCGGAACCCCAAAACCGGTGAAGAGGTGCCAATTACGCCGCGGCGTGTTGTGACGTTTAAAGCCTCTAATGTCCTTAAAAATCATGTCATTGAAGGTTTCCGTCGTAACGCCCGCTAGTTAAGCTACGATCGGAACATTGATTCGGTTCGTATTGTGAACGAGGTTTGATTGTAGGCAGGTGTGGCAGCATGGATAAAAGTCCAGACGCGTTTCGGACAATCAGCGAAGTCGCTGATGAATTGGATTTACCTCAACATGTTTTGCGTTTCTGGGAAACGCGCTTTAGCCAGATAAAACCATTAAAACGTGGCGGCGGGCGCCGTTATTACCGGCCCGCCGATCTCGATCTCCTGCGCGGTATCCAGCATCTTCTTTATGAGGAAGGCTACACCATTAAAGGCGTACAAAAGATATTGCGCCAAAATGGTGTGCAGTTCGCGATAGCAATCGGTACGGGCGATTTGAGCGCATTGGAGGAAATGTCCAAGCGCAATCAGGAAGCTGCGCAGGCACAGGCTGAAGAAGCCGAAAAAGCTGCGCAGCAGGTGCGGGAAAACGCTGAGCGTAAAGCCGAAGTTCCGGATGACAATGTTCTAGTCGGTGAAGCAAAGCCGAAAGGTCGTGGACTGTTCAGTCGCAACAAGGGTGCGAAAGAGGATGCTGATGCCGGTGAAGGCATGAGCAGGGACAACAGAACCTTGCTGCAGGAATCTCTTTTTGACCTTCTTGAATGTAAGAGACTGCTGGACCAAGCACGTTGATATTTTTTAGAGAGGCTTAACCGGCGGTTAATATTTTACCCGTATTTTTAACTTACTGGATTTAACATCCAGCCTCTTACTCACTTGACTCAATACCGCTATCCTCCGGGTTAGCGGTATTTTTTTGCCTGACAATTACTGGACGGGTAGGTCAAAGTATTACAAGGATGGCGCGACCTAAAAAGCGGTCTTGTATGGCAGCAAAGACGCGTTTATAGCGGTGGTAAGTCGGAGCGTAGCGCAGTCCGGTAGCGCACTCGCCTGGGGGGCGAGGGGTCGTGGGTTCGAATCCCGCCGCTCCGACCAAATCTTATTGTTCGTGTATAGGTTGCTGTTGGCGTTGGTAATTGTCTTCGGCTGCGATGCAGCCCCAGATGATACCCAATAGCAAAAAGAAATGCCGCCAATGGTCTGTGTCAATCACATTGCCAATGACGATATGGCCAATAAAAACGATGTAGGTACACAGCAAATATGGTTGCCACGGGCGGTTGCGAAACAGAATTTTTAAACCAGCACCCAATGTCCAAACCATAAGGACAACATAGGCAAAAAAGCCCAGCCATGAATAATCAAACAAGGCTTTGAGCCAAATATTGTGCGTGTCTTCGCCAAACATTTTTCCGAACTCAAGAATACCAATGCCGAACGGATGTTCTGTGGCCATCATAAAGCCGATCCAGTGACGCGCAAAACGTCCCAGACGCGCGCCGTCATAATCCTGCACCAGTTGAGCACGGCTGAGAAATACATCGCGTACAACGTCGAACTGAAGCGCAACAAGAAGGGCAAGGCTAACTGTCACCAATGCGGCGGCAGCCAGCAATGTGATGCGCACACGGAAACGACCCGACGGATTGGATATAAGCAGTGCGGCCGTCAGCAATATCGCGCTTAGGACAAACAAACCCCATCCTGCGCGTGAAAACGACAGGAAGATGCCCAGCGAAAGAACAAGCAGCATCATCATTTGCGGAAGTGTTTTGGCGAACGGGCGCGTTAAAACCTGATGCAAACAATAGAGTGCCGGAAGGCATAAAAACGGGGCGAAAACATTGGGATCCTGAAAAGCGCCTTTGGCACGCCCGAAACGTAAAAACAGATCAGCCGCAGGGATGGCACCAAAATAGGCCAGAATGCCGATTGTACCGGTGATAAGCGCCGCAACCGTATAGCCCGAAAAGATGAGCGACAGCAGGCCGGGCCGCGCAGCAATAACGCTGGCAAAGAAAATAGATGTCAGGCCGAGGAAAAACGAAACAGCGACATAAATGAGAACGCTTGACCAGTTTTCCATTGTCATCATGGAGATAATGCCACCGACATTAAACAGGATTAGCAGCGCTACGAGTGGCAATGTGGATGCCGGAATTTTCAGCCCGAACAGAGCCCAGACCGCGATAAGACCGGCCATAAACAGCTCATACGGCGCCGGTTCATTGATAACAAACCCGCTTAAAAAAGTGCCCAGCCATAAAGCAAAACCGCTCAATATAGCGACAAGCGCGCGGTTTTTTTCGGCGGCAGTTAGTCCGTTAGCGGCACCGTAGTGTAAACTGGCATCGGTCAATAGGCATTATCCGATTTCGTAAATAGGCTGATGGGCGTCATGAACAATATTCGCAAATCGAACATCAAAGACCAGTTTTCGATGTAATAGAGGTCGCACTCGGTACGCATTTTGATCTTGTCATCATGATCAATTTCACCGCGCCAGCCATTGATCTGCGCCCAGCCGGTAACACCGGGCTTAACACGGTGGCGGGCAAAGTAACCGTCAACAACTTCACCATAAAGCTTTTCACGGGTCTGTGCATGGACAGCATGCGGGCGCGGGCCGACGAGAGACAGGTCACCGCGCAGCGCATTGAAGAACTGGGGTAATTCATCAATCGACGTTTTACGGATAAAACGTCCGACGGGTGTTACGCGCGGATCGCCTTTCGTTACGGCTTTTCTTGCGGTGACGTCCTGCTGATCGACATACATCGATCGGAATTTGAACACACGGATGATTTCATTGTTAAAACCGTGCCGTTCCTGAACAAATATGGCAGGGCCTTTCGATGTCAGTTTCACAGCGAGATAGGTGCCAAGCATGATAGGCGACAGCAGCGTAATGCCTAATAGAGAGAAGAAGACATCAAAGGCGCGCTTTGCAACAGAGTCCCAATCGCGGATAGGACGGTCAAATATATCAAACATGGGTATATTGCCCACATAAGAATATGTGCGCGGGCGGAAACGCAAATTGTTCGAATGCGCGGATAGCCGGATATCCACCGGCAGCACCCAGAGCTTTTTGAGCATGGCAAGAACGCGGTTCTCGGCATCAAGCGGCAGTGCGACAATCAGCATTGAAATGCGTGCGCGGCGGGAGAACTCAACGAGTTCTTCAATATTTCCAAGCTTGGGGTAACCTGCAACGACCGGCGGCGAGCGCAAATCATCACGATCATCAAAAAGGCCGCAAATACGAATGTCATTATCGGCCTGCTGTTCAATCGAACGGATCAGTTTTTCGGCCGGTTTGCCGCCGCCGACAATAACGGCGCGGCGTTCCATCACGCCATTGCGTCCCCATCGACGAACGCAAAAATTGAGCAGCAAACGCTCGATAAACAGGAATATGACGCCGCTTAGGTACCAGGAACCAAGCCAAACGCGGGAAAAATCTTCTGATATTTTTAAAAAGAATGCGCCAATCAAAAGGATTGAAAAGGTGGCGGTCCAGCCAAGAATGACTTTCGGGAAAGTGCGGAAGGAACGACGCAGTGCACTGGTTTGATAGAGGTCAAGAGCCTGAAAGAAGCCGACAGCAAGAAGAGCGCCAACGGCAGATGAAATGACATATTGCCAAAACATGCCGCCCGCCATCGGCTCCCATTTTATGCCGACATAAACGAACATGATCGTGATGCCGATTGCGAATAGAACAAGCAATTCGCCCAGACGCATAAAGCCGGTAAGCATGGCGGGAGAGACCGTATCAGCGCGATATTCAGCTGCAATGCGGGCTGCGAGATCGTTTAACTTGCCCGGTTTTACAACAAGCATTTCGCCGTCGTCATAATTGGCGACAGCGGTGCGGGAATATTTTTCTTTTGGATCCATATTGTTCATTTTTCTACGTACCCATAGGCCGGTTGTAGCGATAATAACGCCACAACCCTAAGAAACGCTTGATAAAAGCTGTGCCATTCGACTTATTTTCGTCGTGACTTTGCCTTGTGATAGGCTTCAAGCACCCAATTTGACATTGTATCGATAGAAAATTCGGCTTTTAGAGTGTCGTGATCCGGCATTCTTGACTTGAAATCTTCCGGATTTTCGAGCGCAAGCCGCATTCGCGCTGTTAAGCGGTCTACATCAGGCTCAATAAGAAAATCTTTTGCTTTTCCAAATATTTCCGGAATGCCGCCGACATTGGTGGCGATTAACGGACGCTGTGCGGCCAGCGCTTCCAGAACAATATAGGGCATCGCCTCAGCACGTGATGGCATGACAACTGTACGCGCCAGCGAAAATGCTATGCGGGCAGGCATCGGAGGCCGTAGCGTGACATTCGTTTGTAAATTACGCTCTTTGATCATGGCGTGAATGTCGTCCCGATCCGGGCCTTCGCCAATCATAACGGCGCTGATTTCCTGCGCGCCTTCAGCCTTCAGTCTGGAAAGTGCGCGCAACATAAGGTCTGGCCCTTTCAACATGCGCATTTCGCCGATGAACAGAAAGTCGGCGGCATTATCGGCCGGCGTAACAGGTTCAAATTCGTCCTCTGCCAAGCCGTTATAAATCACGCGGGAAGGGCATTTGGGTGTGCCGATCTTCTGGCGGTAAGTATTGGCTTCAAATTCCGCGACAAAACACAGGCAGTCGGTCATTCGTTCGAGTACTTTCTCGATTTGAAAATAGACTTTGCCGTTTTTGCTGGATGCATCAAAATGAAGGCTGCCGCCGTGAGGGGAGTAGAGCCGTGCAGGGCGTCCGTGGTCTGTCCGGATAATCGAGCCGCAGGCACGGGCATAGACGCCGCCTTTAGCGCCATGTCCATGCACAACATCCGGTCGTAAGTCTTTGATGAGGTTGCGGATTTTCATTGCCGAAGAAATGTCGGATGGGCCGACGCTTCTGCTCATTGCCGTGCGGGTTATGCCCAGTGAAAGATGAGGCTCAAGGCGCTCCAGCAGAGTTTCATTGTAACCTGCTGGCCCGCTGGCATCACATATGATGCCGACAGAATGGCCTAATTTGGCATGGGCAAGCGCAAGATCACGTACATGGCGCAGTACACCGCCCATGGGCGCGCGCAAAATGTGGACAATGCGTAGTGGCTCTGATTGATTCAATGTTTTAGAAAATGCGTTCGCGGACATAAATCGTGTCACCGGGCATAACCGGATCAGAAATGAGAACCCGTCCGGTCATCACTTTGCCGTTGATCTGACGTGTTATGTCAGCATTGGCTTGATTGGCGCGTGATGAGAAGCCACCGGCACCTGCCACAGCCATTTGAACAGTCATGCCGGGGCGATAAGCATATTGTCCCGATGCGCCAACTTCACCCATGACGAAAATAGTGCGGTAAGCGGCGACTTCTGCCGAAACGTCAGGATCACGTAAAAAGCCATTGCGCAACTGCGCGGCGATTGCCCCTTCAATTTGCTGAACTGTACGGCCACGTGCAGCGATTGCGCCGACAAGCGGGAACGATATATAGCCTGATTTGTCGACATTGTAAGTATTGGTCAAATCATCCTGGCCAAACACTGTAACGCGAATCTGATCTCCGGCATCCAGCATATAAGGTTGATTGATCACTTCATGAAACGCAGGCGGTGCAGGGCGGTAGCCCGTACAAGCTGTTACGCCCGCCAAGGCAACACTTAAAGCGATCATTCTCGTGGCTGTTTTCATGCTCATCATAAGACGTTCCGGTCAGAATCTGCGCACATTGCGCAATAAATCTTGAGTCCTTTATCGCGTTGTTAAGGTTAATGGCTGGTAAAAGAGTGCCCGATTAGCCGCATTTTACTTGTCGCGCAGGCACAAATGGCTGCCATGATTAATAGTTCGGTCATCTTTGCGAACAAAGCTTTAAGCGCGAATTTACTCTATAGTTACCATGTTGGTTTAGGCATGTGGGTAAGCGTATAGCAATTTGTGTTTTGAGTTGGAGTTATGAGTATGTCGGATCAAGTCCAGTCACGCGACGCCGATATTGATATGGGGCGTTTGTTCGGAGCCATATGGCGCGACAAATTCCGCATCATTGCCGTTGCGCTCATATTAACAGCTATCGTCTTCGGTCTGTTGAGTATGGTGTCTCCGAAATACAAGGCCGATGCCCGTGTCTTGTTGGATTTAAGTGAATCCGTATATACGCGCCCCGCAACAGAGAACCAGCCCGCAGACCAACCGCTCATTGATGAAGAGGGCGTTGCCAGCCAGGTTGAAATTATCCGTTCTTCTGATCTGCTTCTCAAGGTTGCCGACGAATTGAAGCTCGGCCAGTTGGAAGAGTTCGATGCAACACGCGGGATTTCCGCCCTTAAAGAAGGACTGATAACATTCGGACTGATTGCTGATCCGCGTGAATTGCCTGCAGAACAGCGGGTTTTAAAAGCGATGCGTGAGCGCCTCGAAGTTTATTCGGCTGAACCGGCCCGTGTTGTGGTGATTGAATTTGAATCGTCCGATCCCGAGCTTGCCAAAACTGTTCCCAATGCCATTGCAAAAGCTTATGTCTCACTTGAAAGCCAGTCACAGCGCGACTCAAGCGGGCAGGCGGCTGAATTTCTAGCCGCTGAAATTGCCGAACTGCAACGCGGACTGCTTGAGGCTGAACAGCGCGTGGAAGATTTCCGCGCTGCAAATGATTTGTTTGAAGGCGATAACAATGCGACATTGGCAAGCCAGCAGCTTGGTGAACTGTCATCAGAGCTTTCCCGCGTGCGCGCCGAGCGTTCAAGTGTTGAAGCACGGGTGCTTTCTGTTGAACGTGCGCTGGAAAGCGGCGCTGCGCTGGATACGTTGCCGGATGTTATTTCGTCGCCGCTCATTGAGCGTTTAAGCGAACAGCAGGTGCGTTTGAACGCGCAGATTGCCGACCTTTCCACGACATTGCTCCCGCAGCATCCGCGCATCCGTGCGCTTCGCTCGCAAGTCAATGATCTAAATGCGCAGGTTCGTGAACAGGCGCAGCGTGTGTTGCAAGGATTGCGCAACGAGGCGGCGATTAACCGCGAACGCGAACAGGAACTGATAAGCGCGTTGAACGAACAAAAAGCAGCGACGTCACAGGTCAGCGCGCAGGAAGTTGAACTGCGGGCGCTGGAGCGTGAAGCCGCGTCACAGCGCGCTCTTCTTGAAAGCTATTCAATCCGTTTTCGTGAAGCAAAATCGCGCGGCGAGCGCGAGGATGTACCGGCACAAGCGCGCATTATTTCACCGGCACTAACACCGATTGAAGCGGCGTTCCCGAAAATGATCCCGCTATTGGGTGCGACATTTGTCGGCTCGCTGATCATCATGGTTCTGGTAACATTGATGAGCGAATTGTTTTCAGGCCGTGCCCTTGTTCCGGCAGCAGGCACGGCGCAGACGCCGGTGCCTCAAAAAGACAATGTCTTGCCGATGCCTATTGCGCAGGATGTGCAGGCTCCGGTAGAGCAGGGTTTGGCACATGAAGAGGTGGATTACGCGACCGCGCAACCTGACGTTGCTAATGATAATTTTTCAGTCGCAGCGCTTGCGAACCAACTGATTGATAAGGGTGCAGGACGGGCGATTATCGTTTCACCGGAAGGTGATGCAGGCAGTATGTGCTCAGTAAGCCTTGTTCGCTATCTGGCAGATGAAGGCCTGCGTGTTGCGCTTGTGGATTTAACCGGCACGGCTGCATCGTCGCAGCACATGCTGGCCGACTTCAGGTCACCGGGTATTACCGAGCTTCTGGCATCGCAAGCCTCATATTCGGAAGTCATTCATTGTGATGCGGCAACACGCGCCCACATTATTCCAACCGGAAATGCCGATGCGGTTCTGGCCATGCGCGCCATTGACCGTTTGCCTATGATCATGGACGCTTTGAGCTCGGCTTATGATCTTGTGGTCGTTGATTGCGGTCCGACAGATGCAAGCGGTCTCAAGCGTTTGGCAACAACAGAAAGCGAGATTGTCATCGCGATGGTTGAACCCAATTCAAGTCAGGTTGTCGCGGCAGCCGAAGACTTGGTTGCCGGTGGTTATGAAGATGTATTGATAGTCACAGGCGGCGATGTCGATGCACCGTTGCCGCCAACACCAAACCGCAATCGCGCTTAAGGGCTCTTTGGTGATTGTTTTAAGTGCAGGGCGATTGATTGCTCAGCACTTAAAAAGAAGATGACCGACACGCTTGCGCAAGGCTTTTACTTTGCTCCAAACGAAAGCGTTGGTTTTGACCGCTTTTACGAGACGGCTGCGCAGGGCGCGCATGGTGGTTTTCATTTTGCCGCGTACACTTATCGGAATGTGCGTTTCGCGGTGCCAGGTTTCGATCTCGCACCAGCGGCGCTTGTAAAACTCATCGCCGACGCCAAAATCGTAAATCTCGCAGCCCTTTTCGCAGGCTGTTTCGATTGAATAGAAAAACAGCAGGTCGCCAGGTCCGCAATCGGCATATTTGTCTGCAAACGTGCCAAACTCGACGGTTTGACGACCGTCATGATATGTGCAGCCGATGATAGCGGCAGGCTCATTATTGCAATAAACAACCTGCAAAACATGCTGCGGTTGCTCCATGTCACAACTGTCGTGGAACATCTTGCTGAACATGTCGCGTACCGATTGATCGGCAAACACGTCACACAGTCCGAATTCTTTAAAGCGGGCAGCTTTCATTTCATAAAATGAAGCAAGGATGTTGTCGATATCCTCACGCGGAATACGTTCAACGTAACGCACAGGGCCGAGTGCCTCAAGTTTACGTAAATGACTGCGTTGGCGCTTGCGCTTGCGTTTGCCATGGTGGCGTTCCTGAACGCCTACAAAACCGCCCTCGAGGCTCAAGGACAAGGCGACATTCGGCCCTGTCACACTGTTTTCAAAGACAAACGGGTTTTTGATGCCGTCCCATTCACCGTGCTGGCGCTCAAGAAACAGCGCATCCGGTGCGCCCGCTATGCTTTTAAGTGCGCGTGATATTTCGGCTGGCTTGAGCGTTGATAGCGCTTGAATATCCTCGCGGCTACCAACCGGAAAATTGCCATTTGCGTGCGAGCCGCCGCAATAGCTTGCAATATTTTCGGGCGTGAACTCCAAAGGAAGCAGCACATCGCCGTGGCCGCGTTTCTTGAAAATCAGGAAGAAGGGTTTTGCTGTGTCGCTTGAAAGCCAGGCGGACAAAAAAGCTTTTGTCTGGTAGCCGGTGGAAACATTGTCGTCAGCCAGTTGCGCGACATAGGATAAAGCTTCGCTCCTGTCCGTGATGGCACGAACTGAAAATGCGGCGCGTGATCGGCTTTCTTGGCCAGTTGCGGCAATCGTATTTTCTATTGTGTAAGACATATCCAATCCTGTTCGCTCAAGGATGGCATGGCAAAGTTTCAAATGTTTTAGCTTTTTGGATTTGCTATTGGTTTCTGGCAGTTTTCACCGCATTCCTGCAAATATAGTTTTTAAATGGTTATCAAAAACACTCAATTTTTAGCGTTTCGTTTTTCTTCAGCTTCTTTTTTGCTTGGTTTGAGCATCCATGAAATGACAAACATTGCCGGAACAACCCATAAAAGTCCTGACAGGCCAAAGAATGCGAGATGCACATACCATTCGCTGTCTGCAAGGCGATAGGCGGCTACCGTTGTTGCAACCAGCGCGTATATGATAACCAACGTTACGAGAATAAGCATTCCGATAAATGATTTCAGGCGTGTCGACATACTCTGTTTCCCGATAAAGTTTTCATGCCTTGGTATCATTCCTGCGCTTAAATCCAAGGCCCAAGGGCTAAATAGTCCGCGACAAACGGCCACTTGTGTGAAGTGCGTGGATTTGCGACACATCGCTTCACTAAATTAATGGAAATAAAGACATGTCTAACGCTGCAAACACGGACCTCACGCGAGAATTAAAGAACCGCAAAATGGTGCGCCAGTGGCTTTATTTTACCGCATTGATGCTGCTCTGTCTTGTTGTTGTTGGCGGGGCGACGCGCCTGACGGATTCCGGCCTTTCCATCACCGAATGGAAACCCATTCATGGTGTTATACCGCCATTGTCGGATGCAGCATGGGAAGAAGAGCTGCAAAAATACCGCCAGATACCTGAATATCAGTTGATCAATAAAGGCATGTCCATGGATGAGTTCAAATTCATCTTCTGGTGGGAGTGGGCGCACCGTTTTCTGGCGCGCAGTCTGGGACTTGTCTTTGCGTTGCCGTTGGCATTTTTCTGGGTCACAGGCAGGCTGGATAGCCGTATCAAAAAGCCGTTATTGGGACTGTTGGCTTTAGGCGGTTTGCAAGGCTTTATCGGCTGGTGGATGGTCACATCAGGCCTAAGCGAGCGCGTTGATGTAAGCCATTACCGTTTGGCGACACATCTTTGCATGGCAGCGCTGATACTGGGGCTTATCATATGGGTTGCAAGAGGCATTGCACCGCACCGAGATGATCTGCCGCCAACGGCGAAATCTTCCTATGCAGGCGCTGCTTTGGCCGTTTTGATTTTTATCCAAATCTATTTAGGCGCACTGGTCGCCGGCATGGATGCGGGCCTCGTTTTCAATGAATGGCCGAAGATGGGCGAGGGCTATTTCCCGTCTGTCATGTGGGAGGCCTCACTTGGATGGCTCAATGTGGTTGAAAATCCGGCCATTGTGCAATTTGTCCATCGCACAGGCGCCTATGTCGTTCTGGCGGCGGTATTGCTTCATGCCATCACTTGCTGGCGCTGGGCACCGGGTTCGACACATGCATGGCGCGCAACCATTCTTTTGCTGCTGGTTATCGGTCAGGCGGTTGTGGGCATCCTGACGCTTTTAACACTGGTCCAGCTTGATTGGGCGCTTGTGCATCAAGGCTTGGCATTCATCGTGCTGGCATTTGCCGTGGCCCATTGGCGCGGCCTTGTCGGGCCGCTACCGTTAAAAGACGGGCGTGATCACACGCATGAGGTTCGATTCTAAGGCTTAGTCTTATGAGAACGTCATTCCGGACGCGCATTGCGCGATCCGGAATCCAGAACTGAGCGCAAAGAAGCTAGTCTGCTGTGTTAGAGCAACTGGGCATAAGACAGTTCTAAACTCTTATCTTGCCAGTCCACGAATCTGGATTCCGGGTTCGGCTGCGCCGTCCCGGAATGACGGGGGAATAATATCCTTAAACCATCAACATCAAATCAAGGTTTTGAACAGCCGCGCCTGATGCGCCTTTACCCAGATTATCAAGCGAAGCGACCAGATTGATCTGGCTGCCGTCATCACGCGCGCAAACATATAGCTTCATACGGTCCGTGCCTGCCATTTCAGTCGGATCAATACGCACCAGAGCGTCTGTCGCATCATTGGCAACAACTTCAACGATGTCCTGACCGGCGTAGTGGGAGGCAAAGGCGTTGTAAATTGTCTCGCGTGTTGCGCCGTTCATCGCTTGTGTGTGCAGCGGAATATTGACCAACATGCCCTGGGCAAACCGTCCGACATTAGGGGTAAGTATCGGGTCAAGTTTAAGGCCGCTGCGCGCTTTGATTTCAGGCACATGCTTGTGCTTTAGCGTCAATGCATAAGCAAAATAGGGCGATGCGATCGCGTCTTCGCGTGCAGCATCTTCCATTTGGGCGATCATCTGTTTGCCGCCGCCGGTATAGCCCGAAACCGCATTGATTGTGACAGGATAATCGTCAGGCAGCAGGCCAGCCAGGGTGAGTGGGCGCAAAAGGGCAATCGCACCGGTTGAATAACAGCCGGGGTTGGAAACATTTTGCGCGTGAATAATCTTTTCGCGCTGGCCCGGCTCGCTTTCAGCAAAACCATAAACCCAGCCATCGGCAACGCGGTGCGCGGTCGAAGCGTCAATAAAGCGCGTGCCGGAACCTTCGGCCAGAGCAACAGCCTCCCGTGCGGCATCATCTGGCAGACATAAAATCGCAATGTCGGCATCGCGCAGCATGGCTGTACGCTTCTCATTGTCGCGCCGTTCTTCCATCGCAAGGGACAGAAGGTTGATGTCCGTACGGCCGGCAAGCCGCTCTGCTATCTGCAAACCGGTTGTGCCATGCTCACCGTCGATGAAAACTGATTTGGTCATTTAGAGTCTCATTCCAAGAACTTACCCGCAAAAGCGGAATCAATGTGTGAAGCTGTTACTTGTTTTTCTGTTCCGCTAACAGGCCCAGATAATACATAGCGACAGAAGCGCCGGCGATGGCTGTAACGTCGGCATGATCATAGGCCGGTGCAACTTCCACAATGTCAGCGCCAACAATATTAAGTGAGCCAAGCTGGCGCAAAACGCCGAGCATCTTTGCGGTTGACGGTCCACCGGCAACAGGGGTGCCGGTGCCGGGCGCATAGGCCGGATCAAGGCAGTCAATGTCAAAGGTAATATAGCACGGCATGTCGCCGACACGATCTTTGATTGTCTTTACAATCTCGGCAATGCGCATTTCTTCGACATCATAGCCGTAAAGCATCTTGATGCCGCAATCTTCTGGCGCATGCGTGCGGATACCGACCTGTATAGAGTGCTCAGGATCAATTGTTTCGTCGCGCACAGCGCGTCCGACAAAAGAGCCGTGATCAATACGTTTGCCATCATCGAACCAAGTATCCTGATGGGCATCAAACTGGATAAGGGCCATTTTGCCATATTTGGCATAATGCGCTTTCAGGATTGGCCACGTCACATAGTGGTCGCCGCCGATCGTAATCAGTTTTGCACCGGTTTCGATTACTTTTGCGGCTTCTTTTTCGATCCGTTTCGGCGTCTGGCTATGATTACCATAATCCAAAAGCACATCGCCCCGGTCAACAACCGCCAGATTCTCGAACAGATCGGCATCAAACGGATATTGAGGATCATTGTCAAAAATAGCGGAAGCGCGGCGCACGGCCTGAGGGCCAAAACGTGCGCCGGGGCGGTTGGACACCGCTGCATCAAACGGAACGCCCATCACGGCAACATCAACGCCGCTCAGCGACTTGGTGTATTTCCGGCGCATGAAGGACAGCGCACCGGCGTGAGTGGGATCTTCTGCCGCCGCATTCAAATTGCGCGCGGTAAAGGCATTGTCGATTTTTGTTGAGGGCATGACGCACTGCTTTCGCTGGAATTATCTGTTTAAATTACCGCAAATACAGGGCGCTTGATATCGGATTATTTCAAAAGATCAACTGGCTCACCTGCTGCATTCAGCAGTTTGACGGCACCTTTGGCAACCGAATTGCGCCGGTCCTTGGCAAGAAGACGCGCACGTTCCGCAATCTTCGGTATCAGGGATGGGTCATCTTTGACAAAGTGCTGAAGCGTTTTCATGGTCATGTTAAGGACAATCCAATCGTCCTCTTCATGTAGCGTTACGACAAGATACTCTTTGGCCCGTTCCATCTGGTCGCCGGTCAATCGTGACCTGTATTCCAGCCATAATTGCGATAGTGTCCATTTTGTCGATGGCTGATCGATTTGCGTTATCTCGGTCATCAGCCGCTCGACATAGTCTTCAAACCATTCCGGATGCTCTTTGAAAACGCGCCTGATCGCATTGGATGTGCGCAGGCGGACAACTTCATCGTCTGAAAAGTAACACTGATAAAGCTCTTCGAAGCGCTCATGATCGTCAAGAACACATTCCACAACGTCGAGTGTGCGTCCCAACGAATTGGGATGGCCTCCGGTTAGCATGTGGCGAAATTTTTCCATGGTGAGAGCCTAGCAAAAATTTGGCATAAAAAAAGCGGGGCTGAAAAGCCCCGCTCAATACTCCTGACAATAAATGCCAGCTTGTTATTATCGTTTTGAGAACTGGAAAGAACGGCGGGCTTTTGCACGACCGTATTTCTTACGCTCAACTGTACGGCTATCACGTGTCAGGAAGCCGTCCGGCTTCAGAACGCTACGTAATGACGGCTCCATATATGTCAAAGCTTTTGAAATGCCGTGACGAACGGCACCGGCCTGACCGGAAAGACCACCACCGGCAACGCTGATGACAACGTCATATTGTGTTTCGCGGTTTGCAGCGATAAGCGGCTGCTTGATAACCATCTGCAAAACAGGGCGGGCAAAATATTCAGTAAAGTCGCGTGTCTTAACTGCTTTGACCTTTTCCTTGCGCGCTTTAGAGCGAACATCGCGTTTTTTAGGCTCACCAACGATTGTGATTTTGCCTGAACCCGGCTTCAACCAAACGCGGGCAACAGCGTCTTTACGCTTGCCGGTTGCGTAGGCGCGGCCTTGTTCGTCAACTTTTTTCTCGTAAACCGGTGCCGCTTCAGCAGCAGCTTCGGCAGAGACGGCGCCAGTTGCTGCGCCCAATTCTTCAAGTGAATTAATTTCAGCCATTTGGATCAACCAGCTTTCTTGTTCTTGGAGTTCATTGCGCCAACATCAAGCTTTTCAGCCTGCTGTGCTGTATGCGGATGCTCAGGACCAGCATAAACGCGAAGATTTTTCATCTGGCGACGGCCGAGCGGACCGCGCGGGATCATACGCTCAACAGCTTTTTCAAGAACGCGCTCCGGAAAGCGGCCAACAAGAAGTTGCTCGGCTGAGCGCTGCTTGATGCCACCCGGGTGGCCTGTGTGCCAGTAGTAAACTTTGTCGCTGCGTTTCTTGCCTGTAAAGACAACTTTGTCAGCGTTGATAACGATAATATTGTCGCCATCATCAACATGCGGTGTGAATGACGGTTTGTGCTTGCCGCGAAGGCGGTGGGCAATAATGGAGGCGAGACGACCAACGACAAGACCTTCAGCGTCGATGATCAGCCACTTTTTCTCCACCTCGTGAGGCTTCTGCGAAAATGTGCGCATAAGAGTTTCCTTTAGATATCCGTCACCACATGGGATCAGGCTTTTTTTGTTGCTTGTATTTGGGATGCGAAATGACCGCAGAACCAAAAAATAAACCGCACAAAACCGATGTTTTGCACGATGAAGCTGCGTTTACTGGGGCAGAAGCGCTCTGTCAAGCAAATTAGAAAACGTCAAATAGAAAAGAATACGCAAAAACAATGGTTTAATTGTGTGGTATTATTTTACCGTACTATTATCGTGTCGGAATTGAATAGGTTGCGGTTGCCTGGGACACAATCACTTCGTTTTCATCAAATATATCGCAATTGACCACTGCCAACCGTTTGCCGAGTTTGAGCAGTGTGGAAACGCAATGAAGCGGGCCGGGTTGGGGCTTGTGCATGAAGTTGATATTCAAATTGGTTGTCACCGTATGTTTCATCGGACCGATATGGGCCAGAATGACCAGATAAGCGCATACATCAGCCAGAGCGAAAAGAGTGGGGCCTGAAACAGTGCCGCCGGGTCTTAAATGTCGGGCGATAGGATCAAGGCGCAATGTTGTTTTTGCTGGCGACACATCGACAACAGAAAAGACGCGGCCATCGACATGAACTTCAGAAAATTGTGTATCTAAAAAATGTTCAATGTCAGCGGCCGTCATCACCGGTTCGAGTTCATTCATTCTAGTTCTCCGGTCGTGGTGTCAGAAATGTTCCGATAACGAAATACGAAAGGTAAATGGCAATGAGCACCTGAGAGGCGATCATTGTGTTGTTGTTGACTGGTTGCGCGCCCAATACACCGAGTCCGGCAAACGATGTAAGGGCCAACACCATAAGTATGCGCAAAAACAGGCGCCGTCCTTTTGCTTTCGGGGTGCCGATGAAGATGGCGCAAACTGGTATCACAAGCATAATGCACAGCAAAATGACGCCGCCAGTTTGATCGGGAATCGCCTTCAGCGCTGAATAAAATGGGAGTAAATACCATTGTGCCGGCGGTGTGCCGTTTGCTTGCGACAGTGCGGTCGTCGCAGCCACATCGTGCGCGCCAAACAGCGCACTGCCCAAAAGCACGGCGAATGTGAGCAGGATAACAAGCACGACAACACGCTCCAGCGTGCCTTCGCCTTTATTGTTTATCTTGAAGTAAGCCATCATGCTAAGGCCAAGGATGAACAAGAAAATAAGCGCGCCAAGATCAGAGAGATTGAGGCCCATAAGCGCCATGTTTTGCATGAAGTTTCCAACATAATGGCCGATGTCGGGCGTGGACATGAGGCTGGACGACAATTGATCGACAGGAAAGATATAGCCCAAAAATCTTATGCCTTCGCTGATCACCAAGGCCAGAACCAACAGCACCCATGTTGTCTTGCGCGAACCGCTGAAATTGTTACGCGCGATACAAAAGCCCATATGCACAAATGTTAGAAGATAAAGCGCGCCAATGATGAAATTTGCTTCCCCGCGTTGCCAGAGAAGTATTGCATTTAGAGTGACAAAGGTGAGTGCGCCCAGATGAAGCGTTGAAACGCTCCAGAACTCATAGCGTTCTTTGCGGGCCGAATATTCCTGAGCGCTCATTTCAACAAATCCATTGTAACAAATAGTCAGCCGCCCTTGTCACCGTGAACAGGACACTGGTAGTTTGACGTAAATACTCAACCGGAAGCTAAAGCCATGTCTGCTGTCCCGCAATCAGAAAATCAAATTCTACTGTCATTGCAAAAAGATGCGATCCTGCATTTAACGCTCAACAATGGTGCCGCCAATGCCTTGTCGATCGGATTAATGACGGCATTGCGTGATGCCATTATTGCCGCAGGCGCCGATGACAGCGTGCGGGTTATTGTGATTGGTCATGTGGGCAAGGTGTTTTCCGCCGGCCATGACCTTAAAGAGCTGACAGCCAAGCGCTCTGATGCCGATAAAGGACAGGCATTTTTCAAACAAACGTTTGATTTATGCGCCGCCTTGATGGTGTCGATTGTGGAATGCCCCAAGCCGGTGATAGCCGTTATAAACGGGCTGGCGACAGCGGCAGGGTGCCAATTGGTGGCAACATGTGACCTGGCTATCGCGACAGACAAGGCGACCTTTTGTACGCCCGGTGTCAATATCGGCTTGTTCTGCTCGACGCCAATGGTCGCTTTAACGCGCAATATCCACCGCAAGCAGGCAATGGAAATGCTGCTCACCGGTGAAACAATCGAGGCAGGCGATGCCAAAGATTATGGCTTGATCAACCGTATCGTGCCGGAGGATTATCTGGATCAGGTGGTTACAAAATACGCGGCGACAATTGCCTCAAAATCACAATTAACCGTAAAGACCGGCAAAAAGGCATTTTACGCACAGGCCGATATGGGCCTTCGTGAAGCCTATGATCACACAGCACGGGTGATGACGGAAAACATGCTTGCAGGCGATGCGTGCGAAGGTATTGAAGCATTTATCGAAAAACGCGAAGCAAAATGGAGTGACAGCTAATGTCGTTCGAACCGCGCCTGACAATGGTAACGCTTGGCGTTGAAGATATTGAGCGTTCGACGTCATTTTATGAAAAGCTCGGCTTTAAAAAGTCTTCTGCCAGCCAGGACAGCGTTACCTTCTTCATCACCAATGGCACAGTGTTGGGGCTATTTGGCAAAGCTGCGCTGGCGCAGGACGCAGGTGTGGATAATGCGCCGGCTAAATATCGCGGCGTTTCGATCTCTCATAATCTGGACAGTGAGGAGGCGGTTGATGCGGCTTTTGCATACGCATTAAGCTGCGGTGCAACTGCAACAAAACAACCGCATAAAACGTTCTGGGGCGGGTATTCGGGCTATTTTGCGGATCCTGACGGCCATCTCTGGGAAGTCGCGCATAACCCGTTTGCACCGCTTGATGATAACCGCAATATGCCGCTGCCGGAGTAAATTACTTGAATCACGATCATTATTCGGATGCACTGCTGCGACAGGTGCTGACATCTGTAAAATCCATAGCTGTCGTTGGCGCTTCACCCAAAGAATCGCGACCCAGCCACGGCGTAACCAGATTTCTGGTATCAAAAGGCTTTAAAGTCTTTGCTGTTAATCCTGGCCATGCCGGCACTGTTATCGGCGGTGCCATGACTTATGCAACGCTGTCTGAATTGCCGCAAGCGGTTGATATGGTCGATGTTTTTCGCGCACCGGAACATTTGTCGGATGTGATTGAAAGTGCGATGAACCTGCCAACGCCGCCCAAAGTAATCTGGTCGCAACTCGGCGTGCGTGATGATCATGCTGCAAAATTTGCAGAGCAGGCGGGTATCACAGTTATTCAAGATCGTTGCCCTGCCATTGAGATGCCGAGGCTGGGGCTCTAGTACAGATTTAAATCTCAAAGGCTCGGTGAAATATACGCGCATAGTTCGTGCCTATACGCATTGTTAGAAAAACCTTCCTTTGCAAACACAAACCAATTGTTCAATAAAGTTGGCGACAACTCAGACAGGAGAGAAATATGGCCCCGCACACACCCGGATTTGATACGTTAGCTATTCACGCGGGCGCAGCGCCTGATCCCACCACGGGCGCGCGCAGTACGCCGATCTATCAAACTACATCCTATATGTTTAAAGACACAGACCATGCCGCAAAGCTCTTTGGTTTGCAGGAATTCGGCAATATTTACACACGTTTGATGAACCCGACGACAGCGGTGCTGGAAGAAAAAGTTGCCGCATTGGAAGGCGGCACAGCCGCGCTGGCATGTTCATCCGGTCATGCGGCACAATTGCTGGTCTTCCACACAATCATGAATGCCGGTGACAATTTCATCGCCGCGAACCGGCTCTATGGCGGTTCCATCAACCAGTTCAATCAGGCATTCAAGAATTTTGACTGGCATGTGCGCTGGGCGGATATGGATGATGTGTCCACGATCGAGAGCCAGATTGACGAAAATACGAAAGCTATTTTCTGCGAAAGTCTGGCAAATCCGGGCGGCATTGTTACCGATCTTAAGGCAGTGTCTGAAGTTGCCAAAAAACATGGTATTCCGCTGATCGTGGATAACACGATGGCAACGCCATATCTTATCCGCCCGTTTGAGCATGGCGCGGACATTGTTGTTCACTCACTGACCAAATTTATCGGCGGTCATGGCAATTCGATGGGCGGCCTTATTATCGATGGCGGTACATTCGACTGGTCTGCAACAGATAAATATCCGATGCTGTCAAAGCCGCGTGATGAATATGCCGGCGTTGTCTTGCATGAAGCGCTTGGCAATATTGCCTTTGCCATTGCCTGCCGCGTTTTAGGAATGCGTGATTTTGGTCCGGTTATCTCGCCGCAAAACTCATTTAACATTTTGACGGGTGCGGAGACCTTGTCTCTACGTATGCAGCGTCATTGCGACAATGCTCTTGCGGTCGCGAAACACCTGAAAGCACACGATAAAGTGTCTTGGGTTCGCTATGCAGGTTTGGAGGACGATCCTTATAACGCATTGCAAAAGAAATATTCGCCAAAGGGCGCGGGCGGTGTTTTCACGGTCGGTCTGAAAGGCGGCTATGATGCGGGCGTTAAATTCGTGGAAAGCTTGGAGCTGTTCTCCCATGTGGCCAATCTTGGCGACACACGCTCGCTTGTTATTCATCCGGCTTCAACCACACACCGTCAATTGACAGACGAGCAGCGTGAAGCAGCAGGTGCAGGCAATGATGTGGTGCGCCTTTCAATTGGTATTGAAAGCGTTGAAGACATTATCGCTGATATTGATAAGGCACTTGGATAAGCCTGATATAAGACAATTAAAAGCAAGGCGGACACAAGTCCGCCTTGTCGTTATTTGGGCTTAAGCGGCGTTTTCTCTCAGCTTCACAGCTTCTGTATCTTCCTCGACACATAGAATATGCTGGCGCAGATAATATTTGCGCTTGCCTTCGACGTGCACATCCAGAAAAACATTTTCGCCGGTAATGGCAGACATGAGACCGGGCGTTGAACCCGGTGAAATTTCGCAGTGAAGCTGTTTGCCATCTGTAAAAGTTATGATGGCTGGAAGACGTGATTTTGAATTGCCGAACATGTGCGCTTATTTCCTCGCTGGCTTGAGCATGGATGATTAGCGCAAAGTCGTTAAAATTCGTTCCTAAAATTATAGCGTATCCGATACATCCGGATACGCTATGGACAAGTATTTGTTTACTGCATGTCACCAAATGCGGCTTGCATGCGTGCGACAGCGTCCTCGATTTGCGCGCGCGGCGCAGCAAGATTGAAGCGCTGCCAGCTTTCACCGCCCGAACCAAATGTTGGCCCGTGATTGGTGGCAATCTTCGCATCTTTTTCAATACGTGATGTGAACTCCTCACGGCTCATGCCTGTGCCTGAAAAATCAACCCACGCTAAATATGTCGCTTCCAGCTCCATGGATTTAATGCCGGGGATCGCATTAATGCCTTCATCAAAAATACGTTTATTTTCAGCAAGATAATCAAGCAAGGTTGCCAGCCATTCATCGCCGCCATTATAGGCCGCTTCTGTCATGCGGATGCCAAAGCTGTTACAGGAAATACCATTGGCTTTGAGCGTCGCATTAAACGCCGCGTGTAGCTTTTTGTCTTCGATGATAACATTGCCGCAGTGACCGCCCGCCATATTGAACGTTTTCGAGCTGGCGGTCATCATGACGAGACGGGATTTAATGTCATCGCTGACAAGGCTCATGATTGTGTGTTTATTGTCGCCATATACGAGGTCGTGGTGGATTTCGTCAGACACGAGAATCAGATCGTGCTTAATACAGAAATCGCAAACTTCTTTGAGTTCGTCTTTTGACCAAACACGTCCGCCCGGATTGTGCGGAGAGCAGAAGATGAGCATTTTCTCATCGCCCTTAAGGCTCTTCTCCAAGCCTTCCATATCAAGCACATAGCGGCCGTCTTGATTGATGAGCGGGCTTTCGTGCACACGGCGGCCATTGGCCTCAATAATGCGTGCAAAAGCGTGATAGACCGGTGTGAACAAAATGACTGCATCGCCCGGATCAGACCATGTTTGAACGCAGAACGCTGTGCCGTTGACGAGCCCGTGTGTGGTGAAAATCCAAGCTGGATCAACCTGCCACCCATGATGGCGGTCCATCCAGTTGACGATCGCTTGCTTGTAGGATGTCTGGTCGCCATAATAGCCAAAAACGCCGTGATCGACCATTGAGGTCAGTTCATCAAGAACGGACTGCGGCGGTTTGAATTCCATATCGGCCACCCACATGGCCAAGCCTTCATCGCTCGCAATTTTATAGGTGCTCTCAAGAGCATCCCATTTGGAGCAATTGGTACCAATGCGATTAATCGGCTCATCAAAATTCGGCTTGGTCATAAATACCTCTTGGTGGTCTGGGAAATAAGAACTTTATCAAGTCCGTGAAAATGAAAAATATCGCGATAGTGCGGCTCTTCGCATAGGGCAAGATCAGGAAAGCGCTCAAACAAGGTGCGCAGCCCGATTTGTAATTCAAGCCGTGCGAGCGGTGCGCCGATGCAAAAATGTATACCCGCGCCGAATGAGACATTGCCCTGAAAAGAACGCTCAGGGTTAAATTGACCGGGCGCATCGAATTTGCGCGGATCGCGGTTGGCCGCGCCCAGTAAAAGGCCGATTTGCTGTCCTTTTTTAAGATCGATAGACGCACCATCTATCTCAAGTGTTAAATCATCAAGGCAATAACGTGTGAACATGTGCAGGGGCGCATCATGGCGCAGGCACTCCTCGACAGTCGCAATTGTTGAAGCGTCACTTTCAAATAGTTTTGAAGGACTTACACCGCTTTCCAGAATCGTTTTCACAGCATTGCCAAGCTGGTGGACCGTGGCCTCATGACCGGCGTTCAGAAGGACAACAATTGTCGAGATAAGCTCATCTTCGGTCAGCCTGTCGCCATCTTCCGTCGCCGCAATCAGCGTGGACAATAAATCATCCTGCGGGGATTCCTTATGCTGATGAATATGGTGGCGCAGAAAATCGGCAAAATCTTTCGATGCTTTGTCAGCGGCCAGTTCATCCTCATGACTTGGGTCCAGAACATACATTTTGACAATGGCATGGGACCAGTCGAGCAATTGCTGTCCGGCTTCAACCGGCACGCCAAGTAGGCGGCAGATCGTTGTTAAAGGAAGCGGCGTTGCATAATCGCCCAGAAGTTCGGTCTTGTCGCCAAAATCATCGATAAGCCGGTTGCAAAGGTCGGTGATTTGCGGGCGCAGCAGTTCGACCTGACGTGAGACAAAAGCGCGGTTCACCAGTTTGCGCAAGCGTGTGTGGTTCGGCGGTTCAAGCTCCAGCAGCGAATGACGTTCGACATCATCAAAATTTTGCAAATGGGCAGGGCGCTCCGGCCAGCCTAATTCATCACGGCTTGCGACATGCAAAATCTGCCGTCCGAAGCGGCGGTCACGAAAGAGCGTATTGACTGCATCAAAACCGGCAAGGCACCAAATGCCATATTCTTCCCAAAAGAATACGGGATGACCAGCTTCAAACAAGGCCGCATATGCAGCGTAGGGATTTTGAACGAAGCTTGGTTCGTGCGGATCAATGGACACATGGGGGCCTGATGGTTTCAAGGTAATTTTAAGATAGTCAGGGCAAGCGGTCATGGAAAATAATAAGGAAAAGAGGTGCAGGAATGAATTGTATAAACCACCTTTAAACCAAATTCCCATACCCACCTTGCGAAATAGGGGTTTGACACCCTATTTATCGGGGACAGAATTATTTGATTCTCGAAATGTTTTTGTAATCGGGAATACCCATCATTGTTTTGCATTCGCAAAATTAGTCAGAATTGAAGATAACACGCCAAAGGTGATAAATGAGCAATCCAATTGAAACCGCGATGAACCTTGTGCCGATGGTTGTGGAACAATCCGCACGCGGTGAACGCGCCTATGATATTTTTTCGCGTCTCTTAAAAGAGCGCATTATCTTCATCACAGGCCCGATCGAAGACGGCATGGCGACATTGGTATGTGCGCAGCTTCTTTTCCTTGAGGCGGAAAACCCGAAAAAAGAAATTGCGATGTATATCAACTCACCGGGCGGTGTTGTGACAGCCGGTATGGCGATTTACGATACAATGCAGTTCATCAAACCTGCGGTTTCAACACTTTGTACTGGTCAGGCTGCTTCTATGGGCTCGCTTCTGCTTGCTGCAGGCGAAAAAGATATGCGTTTTGCATTGCCGAATGCATCCATTATGGTGCACCAGCCCTCTGGCGGTTATCAGGGGCAGGCGACGGATATTATGATCCACGCCAAGTTTACCGAGCGCTTGAAGCGCCGCTTGAATGAAATTTACGTCAAACACACCGGTCAGGACTACGATACGATTGAAAGCGCTCTTGAGCGTGACAATTTTATGTCCTCAGAAGAAGCGCAGGAATTCGGCTTGATCGACAAAGTGATTACTTCGCGTGCCGCTATCGAAGGCGAAAGCGGCGAATAATCACCACATTTGGCATAAATCACGTTGTTTTTAACGTTAGTGCGGTAAATGTGACACGCCTTTGCGATTGCGTAATTGCGCAATCGCGTTAAATTTTGGACGCGTTAATGTGTTGGTTACATGATGTGTGGTCACATGTTGATACGAATCACGCTGGAAATGTTCTGCGTCCAGTTAAGAATAACCGTTTACCTTATGATCGGTAATAACGGGACAAATGGCCTTTAAATTGGCAAAATCCGGCATATGAATAATATGCTGCGAAATATAGGGACGAATTGATGAGCAAAGTCGGTAACAGTGGTGGTGGAAGTTCAGGCGGAGACGCAAAGAACACGCTCTACTGCTCTTTTTGCGGCAAAAGCCAGCATGAAGTGCGCAAACTAATTGCAGGGCCAACCGTCTTCATTTGTGATGAATGTGTTGAGTTGTGTATGGATATTATCCGCGAGGAAAATAAATCCTCCGTGGCTAAATCCTCTGAAGGTGTGCCAACACCGCAAGAAATTCTGGCTGCGCTTGATGATTATGTCATTGGCCAGCCTTATGCGAAGCGTATTCTCTCAGTTGCTGTTCACAACCACTATAAGCGTTTGGCACATGCCGAGAAAAACGATGATGTGGAATTGGCGAAATCAAACATTCTGCTGATTGGCCCGACAGGTTGCGGTAAGACGCTTCTTGCCCAAACGCTTGCACGTGTGATTGATGTGCCGTTCACCATGGCAGATGCGACAACGCTGACAGAAGCCGGTTATGTCGGTGAAGATGTCGAAAATATCATTCTGAAATTGCTTCAGGCATCTGATTACAATGTTGAACGCGCGCAGCGCGGCATTGTATATATCGATGAGATCGACAAGATTTCCCGTAAATCTGACAATCCGTCCATAACACGCGATGTGTCAGGCGAGGGCGTTCAGCAGGCGCTTCTGAAAATCATGGAAGGAACGGTTGCTTCCGTGCCGCCACAAGGAGGACGCAAACATCCGCAGCAGGAATTCCTGCAGGTTGATACGTCCAATATCCTGTTTATTTCAGGCGGTGCGTTTGCCGGCCTTGACCGCATCATTTCCGAGCGCGGCAAAGGAACGTCAATTGGCTTTGCAGCTTCTGTGGAAGCGCCGGACGATCGCAAGACCGGCGAACTATTCCGTCAGGTCGAGCCGGAAGATTTGTTGCGTTTTGGTTTGATACCGGAATTTGTGGGCCGTCTGCCGGTTCTCGCAACTTTGGAAGATCTGGATGAAGATGCGCTTATCCGCATTTTGACCGAGCCGAAAAACGCGATTGTGAAGCAGTATCAACGCCTGTTCTCGATGGAAGATGTCGAACTGACATTCAACGAAGAAGCTTTGCGTGCCATTACGCAAAAAGCGATCGAACGTAAAACTGGCGCGCGCGGACTTCGCTCTATCATGGAAGGCATTTTGCTCGACACGATGTTTGAACTTCCTGCAATGGAAGGTGTGCGTGAGGTGGTGATCTCTGAAGAGGTGGTGCGCGGCGGTGCCCGTCCGCTTTACATCTATGAAGAGCGCGCCGAAGAAGCTGAAAACGCTTCGGCTTAAAGAGCTCGCAATATCTATTCTAAAACGCCGCAGGCTCATGGAGTTTGCGGCGTTTTGCTATCTGAAACGGCGGCCCCATAGGCGTAGAGCCTCGATGACATCGTGCAGTTCACGGCCTTTTTCTGTCAGCCTGTATTCCACTTTGGGCGGTACGACTGCGTAGACTTTCCGTTCAACAATCCCGTTTGCTTCCAGCTCACGTAATTGTTTGGTCAGGCTGCGTTGAGTGACGTTTGATATGCGGCGCGAAAGCTCGTTAAACCGCAATGTCTCTTCCATCAGGTGGAAGATGATCAAGCCTTTCCACTTGCCGGCAATTTGTTCAAGCGCTGCCTCAACGGGACATCCCTCGCTGCAATCATAATTGTCAAACCGCTGTGCCGGTCGGGCAAGAGGCGTTTTTACAGTATCCATAATGTACCTATAGGCATTTATTGTGCGTACTTGTATCAATGAATGTAATGGCTCATATGCACCTGACTTGATTGATTGTCAAAAAAAGGAATTGAAATGGCGCTTACTATTCTGGCCCAAATTACAGCGGCTGCCGGCAAAGAAGACTTGGTGCGCAAAGAGCTTGAAAAGCTGGTTGCACCCACCCGCGCAGAGCAGGGTTGCCTGCAATATGATTTGCATAGCGACAACGAGAATCCGGCGTTTTTCGTATTCTATGAAAATTGGGAAAGCCGTGAACTCTGGCAACAGCATATGAAGGCCCCGCATCTGGCAGCTTTTAAGAAAGCAACAGATGGCGCGGTGTCGAATTTAACCGTCAATGAAATGAGCAAAGTCGTTTGACGCAAAAGCGCAATGGAGAGCGAGATGAAGGCAATTGGCTATTATGAAAGCCTACCGATTGATGATGACAATGCACTCGTCGATTTGGAAATGGACAAGCCGGAACCGTCCGGCAGGGATTTGTTGGTCCGTGTAAAAGCGGTGTCGGTAAACCCCGTGGACTTTAAAGTCCGAATGCGAAAGGCGGCAGAAAATGACGTGCCTGTCATTCTGGGTTGGGATGCCGTTGGTGAGGTTATCGCCTTGGGCAATGATGTAACTTTGTTCCAGCCGGGTGATGAGGTTTGGTACGCCGGTGCGGTGAACCGTCAGGGCACCAATTCTGAATATCACCTGGTCGATGAGCGCATCGTGGGAGCAAAGCCGAAAAGCGTTTCGGACGCACAGGCCGCAGCCCTGCCGCTGACAACGCTGACAGCCTATGAAATGCTGTTTGACCGCTTGCGGGTCAATGATCCTGTTCCGGGCGCTGCACCCGCCGTTTTGATTATTGGCGGGGCAGGCGGTGTCGGTTCGATCGCCATTCAGTTGCTGCGTGCAATGACTGACC
>NZ_JXMU01000009.1 GCF_001293565.1 Ahrensia marina
CGGTGTCGGTTCGATCGCCATTCAGTTGCTGCGTGCAATGACTGACCTGACAATTATCGCAACGGCATCGCGTCCGGAAACAATGGACTGGGTGAAGGAGCTGGGCGCGCACCATGTCATCGATCACAGCAAACCATTGCCTGATCAGATTGATGCATTGGGAATAGGCCAGCCCGGTTTTGTCTTCTCGACAAATTACTCGGATACTTACGTGTCACAGATTGGAGAGTTAATCGCTCCGCAAGGTCGGTTCGGTCTGATTGATGACCCGAAGAGTTTCGACATTATGCCATTTAAAGGCAAAGCGGTGTCGATACACTGGGAGATGATGTTTACCAGACCAATGTTTGAAACAGAAGACATGCAGCGTCAGGGCGATATACTGAACGAAGTTGCAGCGCTTCTGGATGATGGAAAGATCCGCTCAACAGCAACGGAGACGCTTGGCACCATCAATGCCGAAAATCTGAAAACCGCACATGCCATACTTGAAAGCGGTAAGGCGCGTGGCAAGCTCGTGCTTGAAGGGTTTTAGGAGAGAGCGTCAGCGCTCATAAAAAGAAAGCCGGTCTTCTATTTAAGAAGACCGGCTGCTGCCCAAGTCTGGGGATGGATGATGGGACTCGACCCGGGCAAACTCAGTTTACAGTGTGGTTTCAGATGTATCAGTTACGTGCGATACGGCTGCGGTTGTCTTCAATCGTAACCCAACGACCGGCATGGTCGGTTGATTGGCGTTTCAGATATTCATAAGGGGTGTCGCGCCAGTCATCGATCCGTCCGACAAGATTGTCGAGAATGAAATCGCCCCGGTCTGTGCGCACAGTTAAAACAGCATGGCCTTCGCCATTGGCCTGTTTGACGACAGTGACCAGAAGATTGCCCGGGCTGATACCGGCTTTGATCAGTTTCTTGCGTTTTAAAAGGACATAGTCTTCACAATCACCCACATTTGTCGGGTAGGACCAGACTTCCATCTTTCCCCATATTTCAAGGTCGGTAAGCGGGGCGACGGTCGTGTTGACGAGATTGTTCACGTCTACAATTTTTGCCCAACTGGCGCGTGTCAGTACATGAGGTGCAATATTGCGGCCAACGCGCTGACATTCGACCGGAGCTGCTTTGCAAAACTCGTTATGGCCAATGGGCTGTGTGGTGAAATTAGTCGTTTTCATATTAACGGCAAAGGCACTGCCGCTTGTTGCCATAAGACCGCAAAGTGCAACGCCTAATGCGGAAGCTACAAACTTGCTCGCTGAATTCTTGTTTTTTGTCATATCCATCTCCTGTGGGATGAACACTGACAGCAAGAGTTTTATATCAGGCGAATTCCGGCGCTTGGATTTGAGACAAATTCTGCGAAATTACTTTTAAAATTATATCTTGTTTTTACAGGTTAAATCTAAGTGTTTGTATTTATGTATATAAATAGATTAGCCTAGATAGTCGGAGAGACTTTCACGGCGCTGAATTACTGCAAATTCAATTGCAATTCCGTCTTCAAAATGTCGAACAACCTGTCCGCGCATATTGCCCAGAGTGACCGATGAGCCCATTGCAGGCCTTACTTTCAACTCGATAGCGGCACCGGATAAAGACAAATCAATGATGCGGCAGCGATATTGTCTACCGTCAGGCAATGACAAAATACCGGCCTGTTTTTGCGGCACAATACGTTCATGACGACGATCTTCAGGAAGTGCGAGCTCATGCTTGTTGGCAAGCCAGGTCAATTGCGCGGCAAGTTTTTCTTGTTTTCGTGTCGTGGACACCAGCTCTATGGCAAAGCCGACATCTGTTATACGGGTGATTTTACCTTCGATACGTCCGACATGGTCGATATAGGCAACGACACGCTCGCCAATTTCGCCAACTGTGTTGCACACAAATGCCGCGCTACCAGGTGACATGTTGCAAACCTTGCACTCATGCTCAGAGCGATCCTGCAACATGTAGCGACCAATTAAATTAACATCGACGCGCTGAAATTGGCGTCTAGTTAGATCAATTTCAGCTGCGTTTGGGGCAAAGCTCATCACTGTTTCCACGAGTCAAATAAATAGTCTCTGCAGAATATATGAGTTGGGGTTAACAACAGGTAAGCCGTGCCCCTAAATTTTTATATAATTCAGGCGCGGCCACCGGGCAGGACGGTTAAGTTTGGCCGTTGGTTTGAGCTGGCATTTCGTGGCGCTTGCCTTGCGCCCAGCATTGCGCCGCCCTGCAAAACATTAAGCCCGTGATTTGGGTTTGAGGCTAGGGACTTGGCTTTGTTGTGTGCAATGGCAATGCTTGGGCGGTTATGAAGCGAAATAAGTTCTTTTCCCGCATCAATAACCCGCAAATTGCTAATGCTTAGTCCTGCAAGAGCTTCCGCGCCGATCCAGTAGGGCATTTCCATAGTGTGCAGGCAGCCAAGGATGCGCGGCTCTTCATCCATCATCGGCAGAAACAGTGCCTCAATCTGGACGGTGTGTCCGCGTTCGGATATGCCCTCAAGTTGCAGCACAATCGCAACCATCTCTGTTTGCAGGGAGGCAAGTGTGCGTCGCATTAGGTTGCGGTCATCTTCATCGAGCAGGGATGCAAAGGGCTTTCCCTTAAGCTCTTCACTGAACAATAGACACAAAGCTGTGCCAGCGAGACGAAACGCCATTTCGCCGTCTTCATTCTGATGCAGGATAAATGTTGACGGCAGGATAGTGGAAATGGCTGCCGGCGAAATATCGGCACGAAGCGGCGCTGTACGGTTGCCTTTGACTGCGTTCCAATAATCAAACAGTTGTGTTGTGCCATTATGAAGCATCGTTTCCAGTTTCCCGTTTATTTGTTCAAAGTGTTGCAGAGCGGGACACTCAACGTGCCTTGCTTTGCTTTTGAAGCTTGCGTTGCAGGAAGCGGGCCATTCAGGCGATAGTTAACAAAAGGGTTTTGTTAACCTTAACAGGCTGTTTCGTTTGATCGTCATTGGTTAATCTGGCATTAACAAATCAACTTGAAGCGACTCGTTTCAAACAGCACAAATTCTGGGGTGAGTAGGGACTCTTCTCCACGGCCATTGATGGAAACATCAGTGGCCCTTTTTTTGTCCGCTGCAAGTGCTGGCATAATTGCGCACAGATATTATGTAGTAGGCATGAAAAGATTCTAATTGCAGGTGCCTATGGAAAATCTATCTGTCGACGATGAGTTTGCGCAAAAACAGCCACGCGAGCCAATGTTCAATTTACCGGGCATTCTGGTTGTATTTGTCATCATCTGCGTTGGCATGCATATTTTGCGCAATTCGGTTTTTTCCAGACAGCTTGCCGAATGGGTATTTGTAACTTTTGCCTATTTCCCCATCCGCTTCACACCGGAATATTTTACAATTGATCTGCCGACAATGGTTTCGCCAATCGGGCATACATTCTTGCATGGTGACTGGGCCCATCTGGGCATGAACATGATCTGGCTCGTCGCTTTTGGAGCGCCGGTCGCCTACAGGCTTGGCGCGCTACGCTCCATTGTCTTTTGGGTTTTGACAGCGCTTGGCGCGGTGCTGCTGCATACACTTATCTATTATGGCGATACCGTGCCGTTGGTCGGAGCTTCCGGTGCTGTTTCCGGCTTTTTGGGCGGAGCAGCGCGTTTCGGCTTCAGGTCAAACCGGCGCAATCCGCGCGCCGGTCTTGCCGGACCTCTCTACGGACCTGTAGATTCGCTGCGTCAACGCGGCGTTATTCCATTTCTGACAATCTGGATGGTCCTGAACTTTGCATTCGGGTCAGATTTGCTTGGTCTTAACGGCGGGGCCTCAATTGCGTGGGAAGCCCATATAGGCGGCCTTGTCACCGGATTTTTCGCAATCGGTTATCTGGATAGAAAACGCTTCAATTGAAGAAAGCGCACGAGCGCCTTGTCAAATTTGCCGTTTGTGTACATCATTTCCTTCTGGATGGTTTCTTTGAGGAGGATTTATCAATGACAGCTTCACGCATACTGGAAGTCAAAGGCTCGGAAGTTTTTACATTGCCGCCTGAAACAGCCACAATGGACGCGGTGAAGTCGCTGCGCGAACACAAGATCGGTGCGCTGATCGTTTCTTCCGGAAATGGCAAGATTGACGGTATTTTATCGGAACGCGATATTGTGCGTGCGATTGCAAATCACGGTGCAGAGGCACTCACCAGTGCTGTTTCAGCGCATATGACAAAGGATGTTGTCACCTGCGCAGAGAGTGCGACCATTCCCGAATTGATGGAATTGATGACCAAAGGCCGTTTTCGCCACGTTCCGGTTGCCAGAGACGGTAAGCTGGTCGGCATCATTTCAATCGGCGATGTCGTTAAACGCCGGATTGCGGAAGTTGAAGCCGAGGCCGAAGAAATCAAATCCTACATATCTTCTGTATAAGGGAAGCTTGAGACTTTTATTTATAGACCTTTGACGGGTCAAACAGCGGCTGGTCTTCCTGATCAAAGGCCAGTTGAACTTGCCCGTCATCGCCAATTTCGAGACTTCTGTAAAAGCAGCTTTTACGTCCTGTATGGCAATTGGCACCGGTGTCCTGCGTGCGTACGCGCAGGATAACGGCATCCTGATCACAATCGGTGCGGATTTCGGATATTATCTGAACATTGCCGGACGTTTCACCCTTTTTCCATAAAGCATTGCGTGAACGTGACCAGTAATGCGCAATACCAGTTTGCAGGCTTAATTGCAGCGCTTCGGCATTCATGTAAGCGAGCATTAGAATAGTATTGTCTTCGGCATCGACCGCAATTGCCGTGATCAATCCGTCTCCATTAAAGCGCGGACGAAATAATGCGCTTGAATCCAACTCGTCCTTGGACACATCTGCGGAGGCAAATTTTATTTGAGACACTGGAGAATCCATTGATTTTTAATGACGCAACATTTCCAGAAAACGATATTGGTTCTCAGGCTTTTCAAATTCGCCCGTAAACCGTGTCGTTACTGTTGTTGAACCTTGTTTGCGTACACCGCGCATTGCCATACACATATGTTCAGCCTCGATCATCACCGCAACGCCGCGCGGTGCGAGTGTTTCATCAATCGATGTGGCAACTTGAGACGTCAATGTTTCCTGCGTTTGCAAACGGCGTGCAAAAATATCGACGACACGCGCAATTTTTGACAGACCAAGAACGCGCTCGTCCGGCAGATAGGCAACATGAGCCTTTCCGATGATCGGCACCATGTGATGCTCACAATGAGAATGGAAATGGATATCTTTTACCAGAACAATATCATTATATCCGGCAACTTCCTCAAACGTTCTGCCAAGAACATCGGAAGGGTCGGCTTCATAGCCGCCGAATAGTTCGCTGTATGACTTTACGACCCGTTTAGGGGTATCAAGCAGACCTTCACGCGTAATATCTTCGCCCATCCAGCGCAGCAGTGTGCGAACCGCTTCTTCCGCCTCGGCTTGAGTTGGCTTATTATTGCTGTCATCCAGCATATTTTCTTCCTTGCCTGGCAGCTTGTTCACAATGGCATCCATGGCTCGTCTCCAACAAAAAGCGTCTGATAGCGTTCAATCGCGCTTGGGTCCATTATTCATTAACGCAATAGTTTCGCGACCTTGCAGATCGCTCGTTCAAACACTTATATAGAATGTGAACTGTGTAATGCCACTTTATTTAAGTAACTTTTTGACGCGGTCTGAATATGATTGATGATGTATATAATTCAAAGTTGCTTGAGTATGCGGGCAATATAAGCCGCGTCGGTACGCTTGAAAACCCCGATGCTTCGGCAAAAGCTCATTCAAAGCTCTGTGGCTCTACAATTTCTGTTGATCTGAATATGAATGACGACATTGTCACAGATTTTGCGCAGGTCGTGAAAGCATGCGCATTAGGCCAATCCGCTGCCTCGATTGTCGCTTCCAATATTATTGGCGCCAGCGCGCAGGAATTGCGCAACGCTCGCAGCCAGATGATCGGAATGCTCAAAGAGGAGGGCGAGCCGCCACAAGGTCGTTTCGCGGAGCTTAAATATCTGCAACCGGTCAAGGATTACAAAGCCCGTCACGCATCAACAATGCTTGTCTTTGATGCGGTGGTGGATGCAATTGACCAAATCGAGCGCAAAAGACAGTCCGCCGCATAATGTGCGCAGTGTCGAAAAATCAAACCAGCTCGCGCAATTGGCAGGGCAAATGGCCACGCACGCCGGGACGCTTGTTAGGCACCGGCCTTATCCGCCTGTATCAGCTTACTTTATCCGGGTTTATCGGCAATTCCTGCCGCCATATGCCCACTTGTTCTGAATATGGCTATGAAGCGATCGCGCGCCATGGTCTGCTTCGCGGCGGATGGTTGACATTCAAGCGCGTTATACGTTGTGGCCCGGGCGGTACAAGCGGCATTGATAATGTCCCAAAAGAATAGACGCGTTTAACTTCAACTATACTTCATCTTTCAACAGGCAGAATCAGCGTTTCTTGCCGCTTATAAATATTTGTGTTTCACTCTTTAGGCCATCGAGGGGGATGGTTTCTCAGGGAGGGAATATAAATGACGACGAAACTTGTGGTTGGCCTTGATGGTCACGAAACGGGTGAACGGGCGTTGGCATATGCACAAAACTTGGCAGGCCTTATTGGCGACTGTGAAATTTTGGTAGCATATGTCATCGAATGGTCGCCTTATTCATTTCAAACTGCTGAAGAAAACGCGCAGCGGCACAAGCGCCGCGAAGAAGAAATATCGACAGCAAAAGAGCGGATTATTAATCCCGCGATCAAAAAACTATCCGACGCCGGTGTAAAAACCCAAGGGGTCGTTCGTCATGGTGATGTGGCCACCGCACTCAATGATATTTCAAAAGAAAATGGCGCGCAGCAGATTGTTGTTGCCCGCTCATCGGAAGGTGGTTTTACAAAACGCATATTCGGCAGTGCAACTTCTAACCTTGTCATGAGCGCTAGCGTTCCTGTCACTGTTGTGGCGTAAGGGAGCGATAAAATGAAGAAAATTCAAACAATTATGCTTTCACAAATGTTGGCGCTTGCAACCGCATCGTCAGCATATGCACAAGAGGTGATGACACTCGACCAAAAGGTGAATGAGGTCTTTGCCGAAGTTACCGGACCCTTTGTTGGTCTGATTTTCGCACCGTTTCCGGGCACAAACTTTCCTTGGATTGTGCTGTGGCTGGTGGTGGCCGCATCTATTTTCACGCTTTACTTCGGTTTCGTACAATTCCGGTTTTTTGGCCATGCCATAAGACTGGTGAAAGGCGATTATTCCGATCCGAACGATGCCGGTGAGGTGAGCCACTTTCAGGCGCTCGCAACGGCACTGTCAGGTACCGTTGGTCTGGGTAACATTGCCGGTGTGGCCGTGGCTGTCGGTATCGGTGGTCCCGGCGCAACATTCTGGATGATCCTTGCCGGTCTTCTTGGCATGGCATCAAAGTTCACCGAATGTACTCTCGGCGTGAAATACCGGAATGAATATCCCGACGGCACGGTTTCCGGTGGCCCGATGTATTATATGTCAAAAGGGTTTGACGAGCTTGGCCTGCCGGGCGGCAAAATACTCGCCATTCTGTTCTCGATTTTCTGTATTTTGGGCGCACTTGGCGGCGGCAATATGTTCCAGGCCAACCAAGCCCATGCCCAGATTTCGGGCATTGTCGGTGAATATCCCGGCTGGATTACAGGTGTAATCTTTGCAGCCGTTGTGTTTGCTGTGATCGTTGGCGGCATTAAATCAATTGCCAGAGTTACCGAGAAAGTCGTGCCGTTTATGGGCATCCTCTATGTCGGTGCGGCATTGATAATCCTGATCGCCAATTATGATAAAATCGGCTGGGCATTCGGCCAGATTTTTGAAGGCGCGTTTACTGGTCTTGGTGTTGCAGGTGGCTTTGTCGGCGCTTTGATTCAAGGCTTTAAACGGGCGGCGTTTTCAAACGAGGCCGGCGTTGGTTCAGCTGCGATCGCACACTCTGCGGTGCGCACGAATGAACCGATTACAGAGGGTTTTGTTTCATTGCTTGAACCGCTGATTGACACAGTTGTTATTTGTACAATGACGGCTTTGGTTATCACGATTTCCGGCCAGTTGATTATGGATCCGGCCACAGGCCAATTCACACTCAATGAAGCTGGAAATGCAATTGCAACGGTCGGCGATACGTCCGGTGTTGCGCTAACGTCGGCGGCGTTTGGAACGTCCATTTCGTGGTTCCCATATGTGCTGGCGATAGCAGTTGTACTGTTTGCCTTCTCAACGATGATCTCTTGGTCCTATTATGGCCTCAAGGCTTGGACTTATCTGTTTGGTGAAGGCAGAATGCAGGAACTTAGCTTTAAAATTATTTTCTGCATTTTTGTCATTATCGGCGCAGCGGCCAGCCTTGGTCCGGTGATTGATTTCTCTGATGCTGCAATTTTCTCAATGGCGGTGGTGAATATTTTCGCTCTCTACTTCCTCATGAAGCTCGTGAAGAGAGAACTTAAATCTTACAGCACCCGTCTGGCGTCCGGCGAGATCAAGAAGTTTAAAAACTAAACAATAGCGGGGGCATCAGTATGGATGCCCCCGATTTTTATCTTTTTTGATGACTTATCCGTCAATGGCAATTGCTTTTTGCGTTTCGTCATATAACTCTTAAAGAATGCCAATAAGGCTTCGATATATAACGAGTTTAGGTCCGATAAGTCTTTGATGTCTGAAACAGAAAACAACCGCGAATCGCAAACGACGAGCACTGACGGCGCCGAATTTTACGGTGAAGACGGTGTTATTCGTGCGGATGTTATCGAGCAAATTTCCGATGCCATCGAAGCAAGCGATGTCGAGCAGCTAAACCGTACCGTCGAAAATCTTCATGAATCAGAGCTTGGTGATCTGATTGAAGCGCTGGAGCCGAGCGAGCGGCAGGAACTTGTTGCGTTGCTGGGTGATCAGTTCGATTTCTCGGCATTGACCGAGGTCGACGAAGCGATCCGTATGGACATCGTTACCGTCCTGCCGAACGAGCAAATCGCTCTTGCTGTCCAAGAACTGGATACGGACGACGCCGTATATATTCTTGAGGATATGGAGGAGGAGGATCAGGCCGACATTCTTGCCAAGATCCCGTTCACCGAACGTATCCGGTTGCGTCGTTCTCTGGATTATCCTGAAGAATCTGCCGGCCGGCGTATGCAATCGGAATTTGTTGCTGTGCCGCCTTATTGGACGGTCGGACAGACCATCGATTATTTGCGCGATACTGAAGATTTGCCTGATAGCTTCTCACAGCTCTATGTCATTGACCCGACATTCCGTCTGGTCGGCGCTGTCGATCTGGACAGTATTTTAAGAGCAGGGCGCGATGTGCGCGTGGAAGATATCCAGCGCGAAACACGTCACGCTATTCCTGCCGAGATGGATCAGGAAGAAGCCGCACAGATATTCGAGCAATATGACTTGCTATCGGCCGCGGTTGTCGACGAAAACGACCGTCTGGTCGGTGTATTGACTATCGATGACGTGGTCGATGTTATCCAGCAGGAAGCTGAAGAAGACTTCAAGCGCCTTGCGGGTATTGGCGACGAAGAGCTGTCTGATAATGTGATTTCCACAACACGGTCGCGTTTTGTCTGGTTGCTTGTGAATTTGGCAACAGCAATCATTGCGTCTTACATTATCGGCATTTTTGATGCGACCATCGAGCAGATGGTTGCCTTGGCTGTTCTGATGCCGATCGTGGCTTCTATGGGCGGTAATGCGGGCACACAGACAATGACGGTTGCCGTTCGCGCTTTGGCGACCAAAGATATCGATATCTACAATTCGGGCCGTATCATTCGCCGTGAATTAACGGTTGGCTTCATAAACGGCATGTTGTTTGCGATGCTGATCGGGTTAATGGCCGCCGCCTGGTTTGGTAGTGTGCCGCTCGGGCTGGTTATTGCAACGGCAATGATCATCAATATGGTGTGCGCCGCACTTGCCGGCATTCTGATCCCGCTTATGCTGGATAAATTGAACATCGATCCTGCCAGCGCCTCCAGTGTGTTTGTGACGACTGTCACCGATGTTGTTGGCTTCTTTGCCTTTTTGGGGCTTGCCGCGCTGCTTCTGGTGTAACTGCCACGTTAAGCAAATTGTGCGTTAGTTGCTGGATAAGTTATAAATTAATTGACTTTTACGTAAGAAATTCATCTATTGATTTTGAATAGGGGAAATGTCTCCGCAATAAAGGGGACACACCGATATGCGTGAATTTTATACAATTACTGAACTGACGCGTGAATTTGAAATATCAACGCGTACTTTACGGTTCTACGAAGATGAGGGGCTGATCGCTCCTGTAAGACGCGGGCGAACACGCCTGTTTCGTCCAGCAGACCGTTTGCTTGTAAAGCAGATCATGCGCGGCAAGCGCCTTGGATTTTCGATTGCCGAAATCCGGGACATCATCCAGATGTACAAAGCGCCGCAGGGCGAGGCCGGGCAGCTTCAGAAGATTGTTGAGCGCGTAGAGGAAAAGCGCGGCGAGTTGCGGCAGAAGCGCAAAGATATTGAAGAGACCTTGGCCGAGCTTGATGCTGTCGAAGAGGCGTGTGTCAACCGCTTGGCAGAGATGCGCGTCACCTCTTAACGTGTCAATTAAATCCAGCGGTTCACCTTCTTCTTATAACTCCTGAACGCATTGCCGAATCGCGATTCAAGGTGCTTTTCTTCGCGCTCTATGGCCAGTTTGCGAGTGGCAAATGCCGCCAAGGGTGAAAGCAATAAGTGCCAGAAGGTACCGAACGATAAACCTATTCCGATGATGAGCATGATATTTGCGACATAGATCGGGTTTCTGCTGAAGGCGAATATGCCTTTTGTAACGAGCTTGTCCGCGCCGCGATGCGGCATGATTGCCGTTTTGTTCTTTTTCATCAGGCGCATTGCAGAAACATCAATCAGCAATGCCAGCACAATCAGCATAAGGCCAAGACCGAAAAGCAATTCGCCGACAATGGTGCGCGGGAAACCAAGCGGTATCAGACCGGACAAAATAAATCCGAGCGCAATGGTGCATAACAAAACAATGGGTGGCCACGGAATATTGTTCGGGCGTTCCATATAGCTTTTATCCGTTGTCATCTGATCCCTCCGGTATTGCAAGCATATCCAAGCTGCAAGCCTGCGAGATAGCAAGAGGTTCTTGTTCACCAAACTGAATTTCACCGTTCATGAGCGGGGTGAAAAGCTCTGCTTCCACAAGGTCGGTTTCTACGCAATTGCAATAATACGCGCATTGCGTCTGATTATACTGAGCCTGACATGTTTGCTGGCAATTGTTTTGAAAGCCCGCACTGAGTTCAGCCGGATCAATCTGTGCAGGCAGCACAAGGGAATAGACATATATCAGCGCGATAAGTACCGGCTGGTGCAGAAGATAGAAAATCAGGCTGTGACGCCCGATAAAGGCCAGAAGCCGACCCAAGCCGGTATCTGAGAACTTTTCAAACGGATTGGCGAACAAAACATCGCGCCGGAATAAAAACGCGCCGATGCCCATGCCGATTAAAACAACACCAAACCACGGAAATACCGGCACATAATCGTTGGATCGCACCGTTTCATTGGCAAGGCCGGTCCAGCTTAAATGTAAACCAGCCAGCACATCGAAGCGCAGATATGGCGCTGCAATGACCCAGACAACGCCAATTGCAATGAGCGCCAGCCAGGGCAGGCGCAAAAAGAGCAGGCCCGCCAGGCTGGCAAAGGCGATTTGATGAAGAATGCCAAAGAAAATAAAAGCATCAGGCGTTGCAAAATAGGTTGCCACAGTAATCAGCAGCGCTGCACCTGCAATCTTCGCCCAGCGCAACCAGAAGCCTTGCCAGCGGATGCCGTTACTGTGGGCCAGAATCAGCCCGACACCGACCAGCAAAAGAAAAGACGAGGCGATGCTGCGCGCGAAATATTTCCACGGCCCTTCATTAACGAGTTCCGGCGCCACATAATTGAAAAAGGCCAAATCCCAACCGAAATGATAGATCGCCATCGCAACCAGAGCGATACCGCGCAGAACATCGAGAAATGGAAATCTGTGTTTCCGGGTGATCATTATGCTGTCTCCGCTCTCGTTTTCTGCGCTTCAGGCCCGCCTGATCTGGCAATAAACAGGCCGATGAGAACCAGTGCAAGAGCAATGAGGATTTGCGGTCTTAAAGATTCGCCAAGTATCAAAAATCCAAGGAAAATACCGAAAACCGGTATCAAATTGATCGACATCGAAAAGGTGGAATATCCAACTTTGTTGATGAGATAAAACCGGATGATATAGGCAACACCGGTAGGCAGTACGCCAAGAAACACAAGCGCTGTAATCGCGCTTTGCGATGGCATCACACTTATCGGTTCGGCAAAGATAAGAGCGACAGGGATCAGGATTATTGTGCCGATCAGTAGCGCGATAAATGCCAGCCTTGTCGGCGGAATATCAATCTTTCGGATAAGCACGCCGGCAGTCACATAACACAGCGATCCGCCAAGAGCTGCCAGTTGCCCCCAGATATTGCTCCCCATTTGACTGAGCGCATCAACGCCAACAACAGTCATAACGCCGAGAAATCCGAAAAGGACGCCGATTGCTTTGCGTGTGTTGATTTTATCGTCATGGGTGAAAATATGTCCCGATACCAGAGCCAGAAACGGACCAACGCCCATGAGCAGGGACGTGACGCCCGCATCAATTGTCAGTTCTGCCCATGAGATAAGGAAAAATGGCAGGACGACATTGAGGGTCGCCATGGCAATAACAAGCCCCCACATCCGGCACGAATCGGGAAATTTCATGCCGCGATAAATTGCGTAGGGCGCTAATACGAGTGCGCCAATACCAACCCGAATGGCCGCAAGCCATAATGGCCCCACTTCCGGCACGGCGATTTTGATCGCCACAAATGCCATAGCCCAGATAATCGCAACGAACAGCAGCAGAGCGAGGTCTGTGGGGGAGGCTTGTCGAATCGTGTTCATAGGGAGCGTTTTCCTGGAATGGTTCGGGAGACAGAAAACCACAGCAAATCATAATTGCAATGCCGGACTGTTCTTGTCGAATAAGTTGAAACCGGAACCCTAGACTATTTGAGCGACAATAAACATCTGGCTCGAGCGTGTTTTTGCTGTGCGGAATGTTTTGCGCAATATTCCACAGTTTCGGGCGGGATTTGAAAATTGTGTATTAACAAATGCCGCAGGGATGAAGCGGCCTAACATCATGGAATATATAGAATTATCTATATTTGTGCTCTGGTCATGCAAAAGTGATGAGGGGCGTTAATAGATTTTTAACTTGCGTCATAAGGTTCGCAGGCATATACGCCGTCCCCACGACATTTTTTCAAACGTGTTGTATTAGGTTGAAATCATTTATGGGCACAGTTCATATGGAAGATCGTGTAGAGAAACCTTGCTGGAATATCACTGCATGGGCTCTTGGCATTTTCATCGTGTTGGTTTGCATTGTAGCTATGCTGAGCGGCTCGGGTACTGAAGTTGCTGCAACAGCAGCACAACCGGCCTCCTAAACCGGTAGATTTATTTTATGTCGCGCTCCTGCCAGCGCATGTCGACAAATAGCATGACTTTCAGCAAGCTTGATCTAGGTTAGACTAACAACCGGAGTTTGTGCATGTTTTTGTCCGTCTTTGATCTTTATAAAATTGGTATCGGGCCCAGCTCGTCACACACGATGGGGCCAATGACGGCGGCAGCACGCTTTCTTGAGGAAATCCTTTCAGGAAGCTGGCCGAAACCTCAAAATGCGCAAATTACACGTCTTGGCGCGTCCCTGCATGGATCACTGGCCTTTACCGGCGTTGGCCATGCGACAGACCGTGCCGTCATGCTTGGGTTGGCCGGTTATTTGCCCGCTGAAATAGATCCGAACGATATCGAAAAGATCATTGCCGAAATTAATAAAACGGGAAAAGTTAGACCTGACGGGCATCCCGCCTATGACTTTGACCCGAAAACCGATCTTGTCTTTGACAAAAAAGAAGCTTTGCCGGGGCACGCAAACGGGCTTTCCTTCAGCGCTTATGATGCAGATGGCCGCACTTTGCTGCGCCGTGTTTATTATTCTATCGGCGGCGGCTTTGTCGTGACCGAAGAAGAACTGGCCAAGCTGGACAATATCGCGGTGCCGGAACCGGCGCCCGAAGTGCCTTTTCCTTTCAAAACGGCCGATGAAATGATGGCCATGGCGAAAAAATCGGGCAAGTCCATCGCGGCGATGAAGCGTGAAAACGAGCTTTGCCGCATGGATGAGCGCGAATTAAACGCAAAACTCGATGGTATCTGGTCCGCAATGGACGGGTGCATCGAGCGCGGCATGAGCGAAAGCGGCACATTGCCGGGCGGCTTGAAGGTTCGTCGCCGTGCGGCACAATTGGCAGAGCGTCTGGATAACCGGCGCTTGTCCAATAAGTTCAATCCGCTGGAAGCCAATGACTGGCTTAATGTTTATGCCATGGCGGTCAATGAGGAAAATGCGGCCGGCGGCCGTGTTGTCACAGCGCCAACCAACGGTGCTGCGGGTGTCGTTCCGGCAGTTTTAAAATTCATCACACGGTTTCATGACAATATCAAAACCGAGGATATCCGCACATTCCTGCTCACATCGGCAGCAATCGGCGGCCTGATCAAGCACAATGCATCAATTTCCGGCGCAGAGGTCGGCTGTCAGGGTGAGGTAGGCTCCGCTTCGGCCATGGCCGCAGCCGGTATCGCGGCAATTATGGGCGGCACGCCTGAGCAAATTGAGAACGCGGCGGAAATCGCGCTTGAGCATCATCTTGGCATGACATGCGATCCGGTTGCGGGTCTTGTGCAAGTGCCTTGCATCGAGCGCAACGGTCTTGGTGCAGTTAAAGCGGTCACGGCGGCCTCGCTGGCGCTGATGGGTGACGGAGAACATATTGTCTCGCTTGATACATGTGTCGAAACCATGCGGCAGACCGGCCGTGATATGGATGAAAAATATAAAGAAACCAGTCAGGGCGGTTTGGCTGTGAATGTTGTGGCTTGTTAACGGCGTGCCATTGATTTTCACCGGCAGATGCCCATTCTAAATAAATGGCTTTAAACCTCATCAAATTATGCGTCGGCGTGGAAACAGTTGACGATCTTGCGCAGTCTATCGAACGCCGTAAAAAGCGGTTGAAGGCTGCGGGTCAGCCCATAGAAATGGTGCATACCACACGCATGTCTCCCAAGCGGGCCGATGAAATTATCGGTGAGGGTTCGCTTTATTGGGTTATCAAAAGCCGCGTTCAGTGCCGCCAGAAAATTATCGACCTGCGTACATTCAAAGACAATGAAGGCATATCGCGCTGTGATATCGTGATGAGTCCTGAACTGGTGCTGACTGCGCACCAGCCAAAACGGCCTTTTCAGGGCTGGCGGTACTTCAAAGCGGAAGATACACCGCGTGATCTTAGTTCCGGTGAAACTGAAATTTCAGATATGCCGGAGGAAATGCGCGCTGAGTTGGCAGACCTTGGCCTTATTTAATCTTGCATCTGCAAACAGGAGCGCCATTTTATAATTATGAAAGAGCGCTCTAAAAATAATGTTTTGAAACCGACGACTGTAAAAGGCGGTGCAGTCGCAAAATCAAGCGCGTCTGAAATCAGCGCGTTTCTTAGTCAGGCCAAGAATGCCGCAAACGGTGCGAAGGGCAGGGTTGTGCTTTCGCTGGATGCCACAATGAGCAGGCAGCCAACCTGGGATATGGCCTGTCATATTCAGGGCGAGATGTTCAAAGCCGTCGGTAAGTCGACGCCTTTATCCATGCAATTGGTCTATTTTCGCGGCAACGGCGAATGCCGCGCGTCGCGCTGGGTGCGTTCCGGTGATGAACTGGCAACGATGATGAGCAAGATTGATTGCAGGGCCGGTCACACGCAAGTGAATAAAGTTTTGAAGCACGCGATTGACGAAAATGCGAACATGCCGATCAATGCACTGGTATATATTGGCGATGCGATGGAAGAAAACCCTGATGATTTAGGCCATTCAGCCGCCAAGCTGGGTATGCACAAGGTGCCGGTCTTTGTTTTTCAGGAAGGCCATAACGCAATGGCAGAGGCGACGTTCAAAGAAGTTGCGCGGCTATCATCGGGCGGCTGGTTCCGGTTTGACCGCAACGCGCCCAATGTCTTGAAGGATTTACTGTCCTCGATTGCAGTCTATGCAACAGGCGGTATCAAGGCATTGCAGCTTCGTGGCGCAAAATCGGACCGGATACTGTTGGAAAAGCTGACGGGTGGAAGAAGATAATGACCATTCTTCTGGTACTTATTGGCGTTATTGGCATTGCAATTTTACTGGGCATTTATGCACTGAATGCGCAGCCGTCGCAGATCGCAAGGGTTTTGCGTATCGCCGGACCGATTGTGCTGGGTGCCCTCGGCATTATTCTAAGCCTTGCGGGAAGGGTAGCAATCGGCGGACCTATGATCATGCTGGCTTTTGCGCTGTTTTCCCGCCTTCGAAAATATAGCGGTGTCAGCAAAGCCAAGGGACAGCAATCGACGGTGCGCACGGCCATGCTGGAGATGATGCTGGATCATGATACCGGGGCAATGAACGGCGTTGTGCTTGCCGGGAGCCATGAGGGCGATGTGCTTGACGAACTAAGCGATGACGCTTTGCTTGTTCTGGCCGCTGAAATGTCCGGCGACCATGAAAGTATGCAATTGCTAGAGGCGTATCTTGACCGCCGCATGCCGGAGTGGCGAGACAACTTTGAGGCGGACGCGGGCGCGCGGAGCGCTGGCACGGCTCAGTCTGGAGCCATGACACATCAGGAAGCCTATCAGATCCTTGGCATTGAGGAGGGAGCGTCCGCTGTGCAAATCCGAAAGGCGCATCGAAGCTTGATGCAGCGCGTTCACCCCGATGTCGGCGGAAGCGCGTTTTTGGCGCAGCGGGTTAACGAGGCGAAGGACTTTTTGTTGCGAGCGCATGAAGACGGATCCTGATACTAAATACACGGGTTCAGAATTTAAAAACCTGAGCGGATAAAACGCATCCGCTCAAGCAAGAACAAGCAGATTATTTCTGGTATGCCATGCAGGCATAATCATAACGTTTGAGCGCTGAACAAGTATCCCACGCTTCGGATTTGGACGCAAAGCCTGCAAAGCGGGCACGGTGATATGTTGCGTTGCCTTTTTTGAAAACTTCAACAAACGGGTCGCGGGCGTTCAGCACAGAGGATGCCTTTGCCTGTGCATCACGCAAATAATTAAGAGCAAGCGCCTGGCTGTCCAGCGCCGCAATCTGAATGACCCAGCCTGAACGCGGCTTGATCGACGCTGTTGTGATGCCGCTGTCCACATTTACTTTTGGCTTCGGAACGGGAGCATAAGCAACGGCAACCGCTTCTTCTGTTTCTTGAGGCGCGGGCGAGCGCTGCGACAGGGAAGGGATTGGCAATTGGGAAGGCGCAAAGCTTGCAATGCCGGCCTGAACAGGCGCTGAGAACTGGGACGGTCCGACCTTTGCAATCAAATTGCCACCGCCGCGGCGCGAAGCTTTGCCAAGATACTGGCCGATAAGCTTCTGCATCTGTGCGTTACGGGAGTTGCCGGTGCGCCCGCCCAGTACCACAGCGACAATACTGCGTCCGCCTGTGTTTACAGAGGAAACAAGGTTAAAGCCTGATGCGCGGGTGTAGCCTGTTTTGATACCGTCAACGCCTTTGATTTTACCTAGCAAGCGGTTGTGGTTGCCAAAGGTTGAACGGCCAAATTTGAAGCTGCGCGTTTTGAAGTACGAGAATTCACGTGGGTAGTGTTCCTGCAAAGCAATACCAAGGCGCGCCATATCACGCGCTGTTGTTACCTGACGGGAATCTGGAAGGCCGGAAGCATTGCGGAATGTTGTTGACTTCATGCCCAGCTGGCGTGCCTTGCGGGTCATCATCACGCCGAAATTGCTTTCTGTGCCTGCAAGATGTTCGCCCACAGCCGCAGCAACATCATTGGCGGACTTGGTCACGAGCGCATAAATGGCCTGCTCGGCAGTCAAGGAGCCTCCCGGCTTAATGCCAAGTTTGGAAGGCACCATCGATGCAGCGTGGTTGGAAATGCGAATTTTCGTCGATTTCTTCATTTTGCCCTGCTTCATGGCTTCAAACATCATGTAAAGCGTCATCATTTTGGTCAGGGATGCAGGGTAGCGCTTCTGGTCCGCTTTATAATCATAAAGCGTTTTGCCTGTGCGGGCATCAATTACGATGCCGGCATATTTCGAGTTTGCGTGTGCTTGACTAAGCGGCGCAGCGACAAAGAACGCGACAAGCACGGCGGCTATGACTTTGAACTTTGAAGATTTGGCGAAGGACGTCGGACGGTCTGATGACTGATACACGATTAACTCACACTTTTTACACTTAACTCAAACACTGGCTTTTGATGCCATTACTTTCCAAAACCTAGCCGAACAGGGTTACCAATCCGTTTATGATCAACAATTCCTGCCCAATTTGAGACGGTTTTGAATAAAAATAGCAAAAAAAGAGGGCTTTGGTGCATTGCAGCAAAATAACACTTGAAATTTTGTGCGGTGCACACTAAGTCATTCCGTAACGAGAGCGGATTCGTATCTCGTCGATACTTAGAACCCAATCTGAAAGGTCACTCCCATGATCAAGTCATTCGAAGAAATTAGCAAAACAAACAAAGAAGTGATGGATTCATCACTTAAATCATATGCATCTTTGACAAAAGGCATGCAGACAATTGCAGCAGAAGCAACAGACTTCTCCAAGTCCCAGTACGAAACTGGTACAGCTGCTTTTGAAAAACTGACTGCAACTAAATCAGTCGAAAAAGCAATGGAAGTTCAGACAGAATATGCGAAATCCGCTTATGAAGCGATGGTTGCGCAGGCGACAAAAATGTCTGAGCTTTACATGAATGTTGCGAAAGAAGCTTTCCAGCCTTTCGAAGCATTTGTTCCTGCTGCTGCTACACCGGCTGCAAAAACAACTAAATAATTATCCTGAAGCGCTGGGCGCTTCGGTTTGAGAGTTGGCCCGTCTGTTCGATAGAGCAGGCGGGTTTTGCTTTTTGGGCAAGATATGGTCGTAAATTCGTGCGAAAATAGCGGGCGTTTCAATCAATCTTGCGGGAAAATGAAGCTCACGCTTGCGTGATTGAATATGGGGCTTAAAATCGGTTCACAAGTGCCTACATAATACGCGCAACAACAAGTGATTTAAGCCGAGTAAAACTTTTGCTGACTATGAAATATGATGAACTGGTTTCAATAACGCTTGGTCCTGACAATGAGGACGACGACAATGCGACAGATGGTGGCCGTGGAACGGGCGTCATCACGCGCACTGAGAAAAAGCTGAAGAAACCGAACATGTATCGCGTGCTTTTGCTGAACGACGATTTCACACCAATGGAATTCGTTGTTCATGTGCTGGAAAGATTTTTTCAGAAAAATCGTGACCAGGCGACGCAAATCATGTTGCATGTTCATCAATACGGTGTCGGTGAGTGTGGTGTATTTACCTATGAGGTTGCCGAGACGAAAGTAACACAGGTGATGGATTTTGCGCGTCAAAACCAGCACCCCCTACAGTGTGTGATGGAGAAAAAATAATGCCGGCATTTACCCAAAGTCTGGAAAAAGCCCTTCATCAGGCACTGACACTGGCAAGCGAGCGCGAGCATGAATATGCAACGCTTGAACACTTGCTATTGGCGCTCATTGACGATTCCGACGCCAAATCAGTTCTTGATGCCTGCAATGTTGATGTGGACGCTTTGCGCCGCACGCTTTTTGAATATGTTGATAATGAACTGGCCAATCTTGCGACCGGTTATGACGAAGATGCCAAGCCGACAGCCGGTTTCCAGCGCGTTATTCAACGTGCGGTCATCCATGTGCAGTCATCCGGCCGCGAAGAAGTCACCGGCGCGAATGTGCTTGTCGCGATTTTTGCTGAACGTGAAAGTCATGCAGCGTATTTTCTGCAGGAGCAGAACATGACCCGCTACGATGCGGTCAATTATATCGCGCACGGTATCGCCAAACGTCCCGGCGCTTCGGTGGCACGTACACCGGACGGTGCGGAAGAAGGCAGCCCGAATATCGGGCAGGGCGAAAGTGAAGACGGTGCCAAGAAAGCCGAAAGTGCTTTGTCAGCTTATTGTGTTGACCTGAATGCGAAAGCACGCGCCGGTAAAATTGACGTTTTGATCGGCCGCAGTGAAGAAATTGACCGTACAATTCAGGTATTGTGCCGCCGGTCAAAGAACAACCCGCTTTATGTCGGTGATCCGGGCGTCGGTAAAACGGCGATCGCCGAAGGTTTGGCCAAGCGTATTGTCGACGGTGAAGTGCCGGAAGTGCTTGAAGACGACACGATCTTCTCGCTCGATATGGGCGCGTTGATTGCCGGAACACGTTATCGCGGTGATTTTGAAGAGCGCTTGAAGCAAGTTGTCAAAGAGCTGGAAGATTTTCCGGGCGCGGTTCTGTTCATTGACGAAATTCATACTGTCATTGGTGCCGGTGCAACATCAGGCGGCGCAATGGATGCGTCTAACCTGCTAAAACCAGCGCTGTCATCGGGTTCAATCCGCTGTATCGGTTCCACGACTTACAAAGAGTTCCGCAACTTCTTTGAAAAAGACCGCGCGCTTGTGCGCCGGTTCCAGAAAATTGATGTCAAAGAACCAAGCATCGAAGATGCAATCGATATTATGCGCGGCCTGAAACCTTATTTCGAGGATTATCACAACCTCGAATATACGGATGAAGCGGTTAAAGCGTCGGTTGAACTGTCTGCGCGTTATATCAACGACCGTAAACTGCCGGATAAAGCGATTGACGTGATCGATGAAACCGGCGCGCGGCAAATGCTGGTCTCGGCCAAGAAGCGCAAAAAAGTGATTGATGTGGCCGATATTGAAGAGACCATTGCAACAATTGCGAGAATCCCGCCGAAATCTGTCTCGAAAGATGACGAGAAGGTGCTGTTCGGTCTTGAAAAAGAACTGAAACGCGTTGTCTACGGTCAGGATCTGGCGATTGAATCGCTGTCATCGTCGATTAAACTGGCTCGGGCAGGTCTGCGCGAAGTTGAAAAGCCGATCGGTTCTTATTTGTTCTCCGGCCCGACTGGCGTTGGTAAAACAGAAGTCGCCAATCAATTGGCGTCATCGCTCGGCGTTAAACTGCTGCGTTTCGATATGTCCGAATATATGGAGCGCCACACTGTATCACGCTTGATCGGTGCGCCTCCCGGCTATGTCGGCTTTGATCAGGGCGGCTTGCTCACCGACGGCGTCGACCAGAACCCGCATTGTGTGCTGTTGCTTGATGAAATCGAGAAAGCGCATCCGGACCTGTTTAACATTTTGTTGCAGGTGATGGATCACGGCAAACTGACAGATAATAACGGTAAGGAAGTCAATTTCCGCAATGTGGTGATAATCATGACCACCAATGCGGGCGCTTCTGATGCGGCTAAAAATGCTATCGGCTTTGGCTCTACCAAGCGTGAAGGCGATGATGTTGAAGCCATCAACCGGTTGTTCACACCGGAATTCCGCAACCGCTTGGATGCGATTATTCCGTTCGGTCCGCTGCCGGTGCCTGTTATCCACAAAGTGGTGCAGAAGTTCGTCATGCAGCTTGAGGCGCAACTGGCTGACCGCAATGTCGTGTTTGATCTTTCGAAACCGGCAATCGCCTGGCTTGCGAAGAAAGGTTATGACGAGCGCATGGGCGCGCGTCCGCTGGCCCGCGTCATTCAGGAACACATCAAAAAGCCGCTGGCTGAAGAGCTGCTATTTGGCAGCTTGAAAGAGGGCGGCACCGTTAAGGTTGGTGTTGAGAAAGATGAAAGCGGTGTTGAGAAATTGAAACTCGACACGGTAGCCGATCAGGAGCCGATAAAGCCGAAATCGGAAGTGACTGCGAAGGCAGGCGCGAAAGCGAAAACGGCGACTAAAACACCTGCGAAACGCAAACCAGCGGCAAGTTCATCCAAAAAGACACCAAAGGATGACAAAGACAATGGCGGTGGCGGTACCAAAGGCCGTTCCAGCGTGCCAAAGGTGCCACGCAAATAAAATATAAAAGTCAGAAAGGCGCCGGACATTGATCCGGCGCTTTTTTCATGGACGTGCGCGATAATCATGATAGCGAAGAGCTATGAACGAGGAATCGCTTAATCCCGAAAAATCAGGTCGCTATTGGCTTCTTAAAGGCATGCGTGAAGCGATCTGCCTGCCGACATTTCTTTTGATGTGCGCTTTTGTCGGCTTTGCGGGGCTTGCCCGGGAAAACGGCATTACAATGCTTCAGGCATTGGTCATGACATCGACAATTTGGGCGCTGCCTGCCTGTGTGGTTTTAATCACCGCCATAGCCAACGGTGCGACACTGATTGCGGCTTTTATCGCTGTAACGCTTTCATCTGCACGTATGATGCCGATGGCGATTGCCTTGATACCGGAAATGCGGACAAAGAAAACACGCACATGGGTTTTGCTTTTACTGTCGCATTTCATCGCCATTACGGCATGGGTGATTGCGCTCAGGCGTTTCAAAGATGTGCCTAAACAGTACAGAACATATTATTTCGGCGGCTTGGGCGGCACGATAACATTGATCAATCAGTTTGTGGTGCTGGGCGTTTATCTGTCTGCCAACAGCTTTCCGCCGCAGGTACTGGGCGTTCTGTTCTTTCTGACGCCAATCTACTTTCTAACTTCATTATGGGGATCGGCGCGGGAGACAACGGGCAAAATCGCCATGGTTGTCGGTCTCCTGATGGGCCCGTTTTTCTATCTGAACTTACCGGGATTGGACCTTCTAGCGACCGGCTTTATCGGTGGCACTATTGCCTATTTCATCGGGCGTTTTATGCGTGCGCGCAATGCAAAGGGTGAGACATGACCTTTGATGCAATTGATAGCTGGTGGTGGCCACTGGCCTTTATTCTTATCGCAGGATGGCTTGCTACGGATATGTGGCGCTGGCTTGGCGTGTTGATGGGCAACCGGATTGATGAAACCTCCGAAATTCTGGTTTACATCAGGTCTGTGGCAACAGCGCTGGTGGCGGCTGTTATCGCGCAATTGATTATTTTCCCGTCCGGCACATTGTCTGAAACACCGGTGTTATTGCGAATAGCAGCAGCACTTACGGGCTTTAGCACCTATATTTTTATCGGCCGTCATGTGGGGTTGGGTGTGCTGGCAGCGCTCGTTGTTCTGTCAGCGGGTATAGTGCTCGATATTTAGTCAAAACTGCATAAAGTTGGCGAATCTTTGCATAAACAGTGGAATAGGGCAGAATAAGCCGATGATTCGTGTGCAAAGGCATTTGAAATCCTTGAAAACAGGTGTTTGAAATTCCAATTACACTGATGCGCTTCCGCAATGCCTTATTATCGGCTTGCGCCTGTGCATTATATGACAGGACACAGGGCTATTTTGCATGTGTTTCTGATATCTGCCGAAAGGCACGAAAGGATAGACTATGAGTGACCAAATCGTGGAAACAACTGCGGGTGGTTCTGACGGGCGTTATGCCGTTTTACCATTGCGCGACATTGTTGTTTTTCCGCATATGATCGTCCCGCTATTTGTCGGGCGTGACAAATCGATCCGCGCGCTTGAAGACGTGATGGAAAATGATCGCCAGATTTTGTTGGTCACACAGCTCGATGCTGGTGACGACGACCCTTCAGGTGATGACATTTACAAACATGGCACGCTTGCCAATGTGCTTCAGCTTCTCAAGCTGCCGGACAATACGGTAAAAGTACTGGTAGAAGGCGTCAGCCGCGTGGAAGTGACGGAATTCATCAACAGCGATGATTTCATGGAAGCCGATGCGATTGTGACCCCTGAATTGGATGAGGATCCGATTGAAGTGGAAGCGCTTGCGCGCTCTGTCGCATCCGAGTTTGAGGATTACGTAAAGCTCAACAAAAAGATTTCGCCTGATGTTGTCGGCGCTGTCGGCCAGATTGAAGATTTCTCCAAACTGGCGGATACGGTCGCATCGCACCTTGCTGTCAAGATTTCCGACAAGCAGGCGCTGCTTGAAACCTCTTCAACAAAAGCACGTCTTGAAAAAGCACTTGACCATATGGAAGCCGAAATTTCCGTGCTTCAGGTCGAGAAACGTATCCGCAGCCGCGTTAAACGCCAGATGGAGAAGACGCAGCGCGAATATTATCTCAACGAGCAGATGAAGGCGATCCAGAAAGAGCTTGGCGACGGCGAAGACGGCGGCGGCGAGCTTGCTGAACTTGAGGAGAAAATCTCCAAGACAAAGTTCACCAAGGAGGCGCGCGAAAAAGTTGATGCCGAGCTGAAAAAGCTCAAGCAGATGAGCCCGATGTCCGCTGAGGCGACTGTCGTGCGCAATTATATGGACTGGATGGTTTCTATTCCTTGGAACAAGAAAACCAAAGTCAAATATGATCTGAACAAAGCGCAGGAAACGCTGGATGAAGATCATTATGGCTTGGAGAAAGTCAAAGAGCGTATCATCGAGTATTTGGCGGTTCAAAAGCGTCACAACAAACTCAAAGGTCCGATCCTTTGTCTTGTTGGCCCTCCAGGTGTGGGTAAAACATCGCTTGGTAAATCCATTGCGAAAGCAACTGGCCGCGAGTTTGTGCGCATGGCACTGGGCGGTGTACGTGACGAAGCGGAAATCCGTGGCCACCGCCGTACCTATATCGGTTCCATGCCGGGCAAGATCATCCAGTCGATGAAGAAAGCCAAGAAGTCCAACCCATTGTTCCTTCTCGATGAGATCGACAAAATGGGGCAGGACTTCCGCGGTGACCCGTCATCGGCAATGCTTGAGGTTCTCGATCCGGAACAGAACAACGCGTTCATGGATCACTATCTTGAAGTTGAATATGATCTTTCATCAACGATGTTCATTACAACGGCAAACACGCTGAATATCCCGGGCCCATTGATGGACCGTATGGAGATAATCCGTATCGCCGGTTACACGGAAGATGAAAAAATCGAGATCGCAAAACGTCACTTATTGCCAAAAGCAATCAAGGATAATGCGCTTCAAGATGGCGAGTTTTCAGTCGATGAAGAAGCGCTGCGTAAAACGGTACAGCTTTACACCCGTGAAGCCGGTGTCCGTTCTCTGGAACGCGAGTTGATGAAGCTTGGCCGAAAGGTTGTGACCGAGATTTTGCGTACTGATAAGAAAACAGTCAGGGTGACTGTCAATAACCTTGACGATTATCTGGGTGTGCCGAAATTCCGTCACGGTGAAATCGATACGGAAGACCGTGTCGGTGTTGTGACCGGTCTGGCGTGGACAGAAGTCGGCGGCGAATTGTTGACCATTGAAGGTGTGGCCATGCCCGGCAAGGGCAAAATGACCGTCACCGGCAATTTGAAAGATGTGATGAAGGAATCAATTTCTGCAGCGGCGTCCTATGTGCGTTCGCGGGCAATTGAGTTCGGAATCAAGCCAACGCAATTCGACAAGCGTGACATCCATGTTCATGTTCCGGAAGGTGCAACGCCGAAAGATGGTCCGTCCGCAGGTATCGCAATGGCAACGTCAATCGTGTCAATCCTGACGGGAATCGCAATCCGCAAGGATATCGCAATGACCGGCGAGATTACATTGCGCGGACGGGTTCTGCCGATCGGTGGATTGAAGGAAAAATTACTGGCTGCCGTTCGTGGCGGCATCAAAAAAGTGCTTATTCCTGAAGAAAACACTAAGGATCTTGCCGACATTCCGGACAATGTGAAAGACGTTCTCGAGATTGTGCCTGTGGCTCATCTCGATCAAGTCTTGCAACATGCGCTGGTTGAACAGCCGGAACCGATTGAATGGAGCGAGGAAGACGAAGCTTTGGCCGCAGATTTGCGAATCGCGCGGGCTAATGAAGCCGCGAATCTCGCCCATTAATGCGAAAAATTAAAAGGGCGTGTTAAAAACGCCCTTTATATCAATTGAAAAACGCCGCTTCATGCGGCGTTTTTTGTTTTTTCAGTACGAAAACGGTGCAGAAACCCCAGAAAATATAGGGTTTTGCCCTATTCGATTTCTCTAGGCTGCAATTCCCGCTATTATCAATCATTGCTTTAGGCAAACTTGATTCGTTGATACGCAACGATGGGAACTTGGAGATAATGAAATGAATAAAAACGAATTGGCCGGCGCCGTAGCCGAAAAAGCGGGCATGACAAAGAGCGATGCGACAGCAGCCGTTGAAGCGCTTTTTGAAGTGATTACAGAAACTTTGAAGGGCGGCGACGATGTGCGTGTGCTCGGCTTTGGCAATTTCGTTGTTCAGCAGCGCGCTGCGACAACAGGCCGTAACCCTATGACAGGTCAGCCTGTTGATATTCCTGCAAAACGCGTTCCTAAGTTTTCTGCGGGTAAAGGCTTGAAAGACGCTGTAAACAGCTAATTTCGAGTGCTATTTTCACGAAAGCCCGCGCATGTTCGCGGGCTTTCGTTTTTCTAAAGTAGGAAAAAATGGAAAACGTAATTTTATTTCTGCTGGAAAGCGAAAAATTAAAGTCGGTTTTACGTCAAACCAAGCCTTTGGGTGAGGACCGTTTTGAAAATTCTGCCGAACATTCCTGGCAGACGACTTTGGCGGCAATGATTCTTCTGGAGAACGCGCCGGAAAATCTGGATCGTTTGAAAATTTTACAAATGCTGCTCATCCACGACATTGTTGAAATCGATGCGGGTGACGTTTTCGTTTATGACGAACAGGCGAGGGTGGACGCGTTCGAAGCGGAAACCAAGGCCGCAGAGCGCCTTTTCGGTATGCTGGATGAAGATGTCGGTAGCCGTCTGTTGGCCTTGTGGCATGAATTTGAAGCGGCTCAAACGCCGGAAGCAAAATTTGCCAAAGCATGTGACCGTATCATGCCGGTTTTACAAAATCTGGCCGGCGAGGGGCAAAGCTGGACAGCACACGATATCAAGCGGGCAAAAATACTCCTGAAGAATCAGCCGATTAATGATGCCAGCCCACAATTGTGGGCGTTGCTAAAAAAGCAGATCGAAGACGCCGACTTTATCAACGACTGATTCCTGCCGGACTATTTGCACACTTCTGCTTTATCCTGACCGTTAATCACATCTCTGCTACAGTTGAACGGTTCGTTGAGATCGTCGCCCATTTGCGACAAAAGCCCGACAAGCCCGAGTGCAATCAGGCCGATAATGAGCCCGTATTCAACGGCAGTCGAACCGCTTTGCGCGCTTAAAAAGCGTTTGGCGCTTGCAAATGCTGGGTTTTGGGGCTGCATCTGCGGATTCCATAGCAATTATGAAACCATTATAGGCCCGAATGATTGACGCGCCGTAAGCAATCACACTTAACGAAACAAAAACGTCTGACACACTGTGTGGGGACTGGTGGGCGATGAGAGACTCGAACTCCCGACATCTTCGGTGTAAACGAAGCGCTCTACCAACTGAGCTAATCGCCCCAACGAAACGGCTTCTACGCATCTATTTTGATTTTCGCAACCCCTTCTTGTCATAGAAATGAACTTTTTCTTTGCTATGCAAGAAACTTTAAAAACTACAATATTCGCCGTTGACACTTGTTAGAGAAGCGCCTAAATCACCGCCACGCCAGCAAGACTGGCAACAAGAAAATGCGCGGGTGTAGCTCAGTTGGTTAGAGTGCCGGCCTGTCACGCCGGAGGTCGCGGGTTCGAGCCCCGTCACTCGCGCCATTTTCTCCCTTTCTCCTAAAGTATCATATGTTTAAGGCAGGGCGAAATGTCGCGCCGGCCTTATAAGCGCCGTTAAACCGGCTGCATTCAAAAGTTCTCACATATTTTGTTCCCATATGGTCTTGCACCACGCGCAACATAGCAGTAACCCACCACACATACTGTGGTTTTGGTTTGTGTTTTTTGCGCGTTCAGCCTAAAAGACCGGTGATAAAATCACTTAAGAAGCATGCTGCATTTGCAGCGAGAGTGTTTAGGAAAGACAAGATGGACGCAGTCGTCGCCTCCTATTTGCCCATTATCATTTTTCTGGTTGTGTGTATTGGCATCGCCGCCGCACTTTTGATCGCACCGTTTCTGGTTGCGTATCGCAATCCGGATCCTGAAAAATTGTCCGCCTATGAGTGCGGTTTCAACGCCTTTGATGATGCGCGCATGAAGTTTGATGTGCGGTTCTATCTGGTCGCAATTCTCTTTATTATTTTCGACCTTGAAGTTGCGTTTCTGTTTCCGTGGGCTGTTTCATTCGGCGAAATGGGAATGTTCGGCTTTTGGTCAATGATGGTCTTTCTCGGCATTCTGACAATTGGCTTCATCTATGAATGGAAAAAAGGTGCGCTGGAATGGGATTAAGCGATAACAAAACGCTCGTAGCGCCGCAGCCAAAAGGCATTATTGATCCGTCAACCGGTAAACCGGTTGGTGCTGATGATGCGTTTTTCGGCGAGATGAACAATGAACTGGCCGATAAAGGCTTTCTTGTTACGTCGACGGATGAGTTGATCAACTGGGCCCGTCAGGGATCGCTGATGTGGATGACATTTGGGCTGGCCTGTTGTGCGGTTGAAATGATGCACACATCCATGCCGCGTTATGATGCGGAACGCTTTGGCGTTGCGCCGCGCGCATCGCCGCGCCAGTCCGATGTGATGATCGTTGCGGGCACGCTGACCAACAAGATGGCACCGGCACTGCGCAAGGTTTATGACCAGATGCCGGAGCCGCGTTATGTGATCTCCATGGGGTCATGTGCCAATGGCGGTGGTTATTACCATTATTCATATTCCGTGGTTCGTGGCTGTGACCGCATCGTGCCGGTTGATATCTACGTGCCGGGCTGTCCGCCAACGGCAGAGGCTCTGCTTTACGGCATTTTGATGCTGCAGAAGAAAATTCGCCGCACAGGTACAATCGAACGCTAGGTTTATTGTCCCGTAAGGGGCAGGGGAAATAAGATGGCAACATCAACAAAACAAAATGCGCAGGACGCCTTGCAGGATTTGGCAAGCACTGTCAGCGATGGCCTGGAGAATATCGACCATTCGGTTTCAATTGCCTTTGGTGAATTGACCGTTGAAGTCGCTTCGGAAGACGTTGTGCCAACGCTTAAAGTGTTGCGCGACGATGTGCAGATGAAATTCATCTCATTCATTGATATGTGCGGCGTTGATTATCCGGCGCGCGCAAAGCGCTTCGATGTCGTTTATCACCTGATGAGCCCGACATTGAACCAGCGTATCCGTGTGAAAGCGCAGACAGATGAAGATACGCCTGTTGCCAGCGCAACCGATGTGTTCCCGGGTGCAAACTGGTTCGAGCGTGAAGCTTACGATATGTACGGCATCTTGTTCACCGGCCATCCGGATTTGCGCCGTTTGCTGACCGATTACGGTTTTGAAGGGCACCCGCTGCGCAAGGATTTCCCGCTCACCGGCTTTGTGGAAGTGCGCTATGATGATGAGACAAAGCGTGTGGTCTACGAACCTGTTCATTTGCGTCAGGAATTCCGGGATTTTGATTTCCTCTCCCCATGGGAAGGTGCCGAATATGTGCTGCCAGGTGATGAAAAGGCGCAGAAATGACCGAACATAACGTCCGTAATTTTAATATCAATTTTGGCCCGCAGCACCCTGCGGCGCACGGTGTTTTGCGTCTGGTCCTTGAGCTGGACGGCGAGATTTGTGAACGTATCGACCCGCATATCGGCTTGCTGCACCGTGGCACCGAAAAGCTGATCGAGCATAAAACCTATCTACAGGCGGTGCCTTATTTCGACCGCCTCGACTATGTTGCGCCAATGAATCAGGAGCACGCTTTTGCGCTTGCTGTTGAAAAGCTGGCGGGCATCGAAGTGCCGCGCCGTGGCCAGTTGATTCGTGTTCTGTATTCAGAAATCGGCCGTATCCTGTCGCATATGCTGAACATCACGACGCAGGCGCTCGATGTTGGTGCGCTGACACCGCCGCTATGGGGCTTTGAAGAGCGCGAAAAGCTGATGATCTTCTATGAGCGGGCTTGCGGTGCGCGTTTGCACGCAGCTTACTTCCGCCCGGGCGGTGTTCATCAGGATCTGCCGGAACAATTGATTCGCGATATTGGCGATTGGATTGACCCGTTTTTGGGCGTCGTCGATGAAATTGACGGCCTTTTGACCAATAACCGCATTTTTAAACAGCGTAACGTCGATATCGGCATTGTTGCGCTTGAAGATGCGTGGGCTTGGGGCTTTTCCGGCGTGATGGTGCGCGGTTCCGGTGCCAAGTGGGATTTGCGTAAAAGCCAGCCTTATGAATGTTACGACGAAATGAAGTTCAATATACCAATCGGCAAGAACGGCGATTGTTATGACCGTTATCTCATTCGCATGGAAGAAATGCGCCAGTCTGCTGAAATCATGCGTCAATGCGTTGAAAAACTGCTGGCTCCTGAAGGTCAGGGCCCTGTTTCTTCAACCGATGGTAAAATGGTGCCGCCGAAACGCGGTGAAATGAAGCGCTCAATGGAAGCGCTGATCCATCACTTCAAACTCTACACTGAAGGCTATAAAGTGCCTGAGGGCGAAGTTTATGCGGCCGTTGAAGCACCGAAAGGTGAGTTCGGCGTTTATGTCGTGTCCGATGGTTCAAACAAGCCGTATCGCTGTAAGCTACGCGCACCGGGCTTTGCCCATCTTCAAGCAATGGATTTCCTTTGCCGCGGCCATATGCTCGCGGATGTTTCAGCCGTGCTTGGTTCTCTTGATATCGTATTTGGTGAGGTGGACCGATAATGTCCGTTCGTCGTCTAGCAGAAGATTCTGTCCAACCGGAAAGCTTTAAGTTTAACCGCGCGCTAGGCGCGGAAGCCAAAGGCTGGATCAAAAAATATCCGAAAGGCCGTGAGCAATCGGCTGTTATTCCTTTGCTTATGCTTGCGCAGGAGCAGGAGGGCTGGGTAACCAAAGCGTCTATCGAGCATGTGGCAGAAATGCTGAACATGCCGCTCATCCGCGTGATGGAAGTTGCAACATTCTACACCCAGTTTATGCTTCAGCCGGTTGGCACGAAAGCACACATTCAGGTGTGTGGCACAACACCATGTATGCTGCGCGGCTCCGAAGAGCTGATGGCTGTCTGCAAAAGCAAAATTCACCCTGAGCAGTTTCATACCAATGAAGAAGGCACGCTGTCTTGGGAAGAGGTAGAGTGTCAGGGCGCGTGTGTGAACGCGCCTATGGTTATGGTGTTCAAGGACACGTATGAAGATTTGACGGCAGAGCGCCTTGAAGAAATCATTGATGCGTTTGAGGCCGGTAATGGCGATAGCATCGAGCCGGGACCGCAGATCGACCGTATCTATTCCGCACCGGCAGGTGGTTTGACAACGCTGAACGGCAAGCCGGTTGGTAAAAGTTCAAAAGCTGCCAATAGCAACGCAAAATCAAGCGCCGCGAAAAAATCAGACAAGCCGACACGTGCGGCAAAGCCAAAGCAGGAAACATCGCTTTCAGATGGCACTGTGAAGAGCCCGAAACAAAACCGTGTATCGCCGGATTCAAAATCTGCGAAGAATGCGGCTCCGGCTCCCGGAACAGCTAAGAAAGATACAGCAGCAGCGCCAAAATCTGCCGAAGAATCAGCTTCTAAAAGCCCGAAAAAAGCGCCTGCCGCCAAGAAAGCGTCTTCCTCTGGTGCTGCAGCCAAATCGGCTGGCCCTGAGCGTCTGTCCAAGCCGCAGGGAACAGCAGATGATTTGAAGCTGATTTCAGGTGTTGGCCCCAAGCTTGAAAAAACGCTCAATGATTTGGGTTTCTGGCACTTTAGTCAGATTGCAAAATGGAAAAAAGCCGATATCGCAATCGTTGATGATGAACTCAGGTTCAAAGGTCGCATCGAGCGTGATGATTGGGTAAAACAAGCCAAGGCTTTGGCCAAGGGTGGCGAAGCGGAATACATCAAAGTATTCGGCAAAAAGCCACGATAGGATAGCAAGATGCTGCAAGATAAAGACCGCATTTTTACAAATATCTATGGCATTCACGACAAGTCGCTTAAAGGCGCGATGTCACGCGGCCATTGGGATGGTACAAAGGCGCTTGTTGAAAAGGGCCGCGACTGGATCATCAATGAGATGAAAGCCTCCGGCCTTCGCGGACGCGGCGGTGCCGGCTTCCCGACAGGTCTCAAATGGTCGTTTATGCCTAAAGAAGTTGGTGAGCGCCCGCATTATCTTGTCGTTAATGCCGATGAATCAGAGCCGGGCACATGTAAAGACCGTGATATTATGCGCCATGATCCGCATACATTGATCGAGGGCTGCCTGCTTGCCTCTTTCGCCATGAACGCGCATGTGGCTTACATTTACATTCGCGGCGAATATATCCGTGAGCGTTACGCGCTACAGGCCGCGATTGACGAATGTTATGACGCCGGTCTTTTGGGCAAGAACAATAAATGCGGCTGGGATATGGACGTTTATGTTCATCACGGCGCAGGCGCTTATATTTGCGGTGAAGAGACAGCATTGCTGGAAAGCCTTGAAGGTAAAAAAGGCCAGCCGCGCCTGAAACCGCCATTTCCGGCCAATGTCGGCCTTTATGGTTGCCCGACAACGGTGAACAATGTTGAATCCATTGCTGTGGCACCGACCATTTTGCGCCGTGGCGGCGGTTGGTTTGCCTCCTTCGGCAAGGAAAACAACACAGGTACAAAGCTGTTCTGCGTGTCCGGCCATGTGAACCAGCCTGCGACATTTGAAGAAGAAATGTCAGTGCCTTTCAAAGAATTGATTGACCGCCATTGCGGCGGCATCCGTGGCGGCTGGGATAACCTCCTATGCGTTATTCCCGGTGGTTCATCTGTGCCATTGGTGCCTGCAGAGCAAATCATTGATTGCCCGATGGACTTTGATTCGCTGCGCGCGCTGCAATCAGGTTTGGGCACGGCGGCTGTGATCGTTATGGATAAATCAACCGATATCGTTAAGGCGATTGCGCGTCTGGCTTATTTCTACAAACACGAAAGCTGCGGCCAATGTACACCGTGCCGTGAGGGAACAGGCTGGATGTGGCGCGTCATGGAACGCATGGTTGCCGGTAATGCGCAAAAGCGTGAAATCGACATGTTACTGGACGTAACAAAGCAGATTGAAGGCCATACAATTTGTGCACTTGGCGATGCGGCTGCATGGCCAATTCAGGGCCTGATTCGCCATTTCCGTCCGGAAATCGAGCGCCGTATTGATGAGTTTTCCCGTAACGCCCATCAGGCACAACCGGTAATGGTGGCGGCAGAATGATGCGCAATACCGTAGTTATATTCGCGGGACTATTGGCACTCGGCGCTTGTTCCTCAACCGGCGGCGACACGGCGACAGGTTCGACATCTGCCTCCGCATCAACACAGAGTTCATCTTTCCAGATGGATGTGACTGACATTGATTATGGTTCTGTTGTCTCTGACAACCGCTTTCTTGTCAGCTATTCATTTCCTGATAGCCGTGGCCGGTTTGCAGTGATGTCAACGGCACAGTCAGGCGCTTCGGAACCTGTCGATGATGCCAGCGAGTTTAAAACGGTCAATGATGATGTGGCAGCGTCAATCATCTGCAAGGACGGTTTAACCAAGCTGAGCGGAAAGCCGACTTATGTGGTCGCTGACCGCGCATATCAATCAACATATGCGTGCAGCACGACGGGGTAGAGAGATTTTGGGCCTTAGTGCCTGCAATGAATGAATGTGGTTGGGCAGACTGTTGTCTGACGCATAAAGTGGCTGGTAGCAGCCACAAAGAACAGATGGTAGTGCATTAGAGGCGACTAGGGTCTTTACCGCACGACCTAGCGGTGGTTAAACGCCGCAGATATAACTGCGCTGTGCACGCGCGAAAGAACGGAAGATACCGATGACGAAAGTCAAAGTTGACGGCAATGAAATAGAGGTTCCAGACCACTACACGATTTTGCAAGCGTGTGAGGAGGCTGGTGCCGAGATTCCCCGTTTTTGTTACCATGAGCGGCTTTCGATTGCCGGTAACTGCCGCATGTGTCTTGTTGAAGTAAAAGGCGGCCCGCCAAAGCCGACCGCTTCATGTGCTATGGGCGTCAAAGACTTGCGTCCCGGACCGGAAGGTCAGGCACCGGAGATTTTCACCAATACGCCAATGGTCAAAAAGGCCCGCGAAGGCGTAATGGAATTCCTGCTGATCAACCATCCGCTTGATTGCCCGATCTGCGATCAGGGCGGTGAATGCGACCTGCAGGACCAGGCAATGGCTTATGGCGTTGATTCATCGCGTTTTCAGGAAAACAAGCGCGCTGTTGAAGACAAATATATCGGCCCGCTCGTCAAAACGATCATGACGCGTTGTATTCACTGTACGCGCTGCGTCCGCTTTACAACAGAAGTTGCCGGCATTTCCGAGCTTGGCCTGCTTGGCCGCGGTGAAGACGCCGAGATTACAACATATCTCGAAAAAGCAATGACATCCGAACTTCAGGGCAATGTCATTGACCTTTGTCCGGTTGGTGCTTTGACCTCGAAACCATATGCGTTTCAGGCCCGTCCTTGGGAATTGTCAAAAACCGAATCGATCGACGTGATGGATGCTGTCGGCTCTGCAATCCGTGTCGATACCCGCGGCCGTGAAGTCATGCGCATTATGCCGCGCATCAATGAGGCGGTGAACGAAGAATGGATTTCCGACAAAACACGTTTTGTCTGGGATGGCTTGCGCACACAGCGTCTTGACCGTCCGTTCCTGCGTGATGCCAGCGGCAAATTGAAACCGGCGTCATGGTCAGAAGCGTTCGCGGCAGTAAAATTAGCATTGAACGGTAAATCTGGCGATCAGATCGCTGCGGTTGCCGGTGATATGGCTGGCGTTGAAGAAATGTATGCGATGAAGGAACTTCTTGCATCGCTCGGCTCGGCAAATTTTGACTGCCGTCAGGATGGCGCGGCGCTTGATCCGGCACTGGGTCGCTCTTCCTATATCTTCAACCCGACGATTGAAGGCATTGAAGAAGCTGACGCTGTTCTTATCATTGGTTCGAACCCGCGCTTTGAGGCTTCCGTGCTCAATGCCCGTATCCGCAAAGCTTACCGTGCAGGCGGTATGAGAATTGGCGTTATCGGCGACATGGGCGACCTGCGCTATGATTATGAAATGTTGGGTGCCGGTCCTGAAACACTGAAAGAGCTGGTAGACGGCTCAAACAAATTCGCAAATGTCTTAAAGCGCGCGAAAAAGCCGATGATCATTATCGGGCAGGGCGCTCTTGCACGCGGTGACGGCGCTGCTGTTTTGGCCAATGCTGCGAAACTGGCCGATGCAACAGGCGTTGTTAAAGGCGAATGGAACGGATTTGCGGTTCTTCATTCGGCAGCTGCGCGTGTTGGCGGGCTGGATCTTGGTTTCGTGCCGTCTGGCGATGGCATGAATGCTGCAACATCAGTCAAGGAAGCGGACGTTCTGTTCCTTCTTGGTGCAGACGAAATGGATTTGCGTAACCGCAAGGCTGGAGCAACCACAATTTATATCGGCACTCATGGCGATATTGGTGCGCATCATGCGGACATCATCTTGCCTGCGGCGACTTACACCGAAAAATCAGCGACATATGTCAACACAGAAGGCCGTGTTCAAATGACGAACCGCGCCGGTTTCGCACCGGGCGAAGCAAAAGAAGATTGGGCGATTCTGCGTGCTCTTTCCGACGTGCTTGGACAGCGCCTTCCATTCGACTCACTGGCGCAATTGCGTGCCAAACTCTACGAAACACATCCGCATTTCGCGGCAATTGATGCAATTGAAGCCGGTGATCCTGCTGTAATTGCACAATTAGCCAAGAAAGGTGGGCGTTTGGGCAAATCTGCGTTTGCATCCAGCGTGAAAGACTTTTATTTGACCAACCCAATCGCCCGCGCTTCTGCGGTGATGGCGGAATGCTCAAGTTTGGCCCTCAAAGGCTATGCTGAGGCAGCAGAGTAGAGCGCGGAACCGGTAAATTGGACTTAAATTGATGTTTGAAGACTACATATTTCCAGGTCTGATCATTTTGCTCCAGAGCGTAGCGCTTCTGGTCGCATTATTGGTCTTTACCGCGTTTATCCTTTATGCGGACCGTAAGGTCTGGGCGGCTGTCATGTCGCGTAGAGGTCCAAACGTTGTCGGTCCTTTCGGATTGCTGCAATCATTTGCCGACCTTTTGAAATTTGTCATCAAAGAGCCGATCATACCGTCAGGCTCCAACAAAGGCATCTTCCTGCTTGCGCCATTGATTTCATCTGCCCTAGCTCTGGCGGGCTGGGCTGTGATTCCGGTCAGTGAAGGCTGGGCCATTGCTTCGATCAATGTCGGCATCCTGTTCGTGTTCGCCGTATCTTCGCTTGAGGTTTACGGCGTCATTATGGCCGGTTGGGCATCAAACTCTAAATATCCATTCCTCGGCGCGCTTCGCTCAGCCGCGCAGATGGTGTCGTATGAAGTTTCAATCGGCTTTGTTATCGTAACAGTGTTGCTGTGTGTCGGCTCGCTGAACATGACTGACATTGTTCTGAGCCAGAAAGACGGCCTTGGTACGCATCTTGGACTGACAAACTCGCTGCTTGATTGGCATTGGCTTGGTCTGTTCCCAATGTTTGTGATCTTCTTCATTTCGGCATTGGCGGAAACAAACCGGCCGCCATTTGACTTGGTGGAAGCTGAATCCGAACTCGTTGCCGGTCATATGATCGAATATTCCTCAACGCCGTATCTGCTGTTCATGCTTGGTGAATATATCGCGATCCTGCTGATGTGCGCGTTGACGGTTATCCTGTTCTTGGGTGGCTGGTTGCCGCCGCTTGATATTGCGCCGTTTAACTGGATACCGGGTGTATTCTGGTTCATCTTCAAGCTGTGTATGGTGTTCTTCATGTTCGCCATGGTTAAAACAATCGTACCACGCTACCGCTACGACCAGTTGATGCGCCTTGGCTGGAAAGTATTCCTGCCGATTTCACTCTTTATGGTGATCGCGACAGCAGCATTCTTGAAATTTACCGGTTTGGCATAAGGGAAGGGACAAAACGCTATGAGCACAATCGCACAAGCTGCAAAATCACTTCTTTTGCTGGAATTCATTTCTGCATTCGGTTTGGCAATGAAGCGCTTTTTTGCGCCGAAAGCCACATTGAACTACCCGCATGAAAAAGGCCGTTTGAGCCCGCGTTTTCGCGGCGAACACGCGCTGCGCCGTTATCCGAACGGTGAGGAGCGCTGCATCGCCTGTAAATTATGCGAGGCGATCTGTCCGGCGCAGGCAATTACCATTGAAGCGGGACCGCGCCGCAATGACGGCACACGCCGTACAGTGCGCTATGACATTGATATGGTGAAATGCATTTACTGCGGCTTCTGTCAGGAAGCATGTCCGGTAGATGCCATTGTTGAAGGACCGAACTTCGAGTTCGCGACTGAAACACGTGAAGAACTTTATTACGACAAAGACAAGCTATTGGCGAATGGAGACCGGTGGGAGCGCGAAATTGCGCGCAACATCGCGCTCGACTCGCCATATCGATAATTTTAATCGTTCTGTCATCGCAAGGTGGCAGAGCACACGTCTAGCTGAATTACCGGCTGGGTAACCAAAGGATTTCGGGGGAACCGATGCTGTTGACCGGACTTGGCGCGGCCTTCTTTTATTTGTTCGCATTTGTCGCTATCGCGTCTGCCGTGATGGTCATTTCTGCGCGCAATCCGGTACATTCCGTGCTGTACCTTATTTTGACCTTCTTCAATGCGGCGGCATTGTTCATTCTGACAGGTGCCGAATTTCTCGGCATGATCCTGCTGGTGGTCTATATTGGTGCGGTTGCGGTGCTGTTCCTGTTTGTCGTGATGATGCTGGATGTTGATTTTGCATCCATGAAGCGCGGTGCGCTTGATTATGCACCGATTGGCGCGATGGTGGGTATTGTTCTGGCGTCGGAACTGCTGATCGTTCTTGGCGCGCAGTTCATCGGTGTCGGGCAACCCGGTAGTGTCGCTTCTCCGACACCCGATCCGCTGACCCGCACCAACACGGCTGCGCTCGGCGATATCATTTACACCGACTACATCTTCTTCTTCCAGATCGCGGGCATGGTTCTTCTGGTTGCCATGATTGGTGCGATCGTGCTGACACTGCGTCCGACACGTCCCGGCGTTAAGCGCCAGAACATGGGCAAGCAGGTCGCCCGTAAGGTGGAAGACTCGATCGATGTGGTCGATGTTGAAACAGGCAAGGGGCTTTGATCTGATGGAAATTACGATTTCTCATTATCTCGTCGTGTCAGCGCTACTGCTGGTTATCGGAATATTCGGCATTTTCCTAAACAAGAAAAATGTCATCGTTATTCTGATGTCGGTGGAGCTGATCCTCCTTGCCGTGAACCTGAACTTCGTGGCCTTTTCCGCGCATTTGCAGGATATGGTGGGCCAAGTTTTTGCACTATTCGTTTTGACCGTTGCTGCTGCAGAAGCCGCAATCGGTTTGGCTATCCTCGTTGTCTTCTACCGGAACCGTGGTTCCATTGCGGTTGAAGACGTCAACATGATGAAGGGCTGATTGGACCTATGTATCACGCCATCGTCTTTCTCCCGTTACTGGGCGCTATTGTTGCCGGCTTTGGTGGCCGTGCTATCGGTGCCAAGGCTTCGGAATATATAACAAGCGGCTTTATGGTCATTGCCGCGATCCTTTCTTGGGTTGCGTTCCTGACTGTTGCCATGGCTCATGACGACCATTCGGCCACCGTTCAGGTTATGCGCTGGATTCAGGTCGGTTCTCTGGATGTGAATTGGGCATTCCGGATTGATACGCTGACGGCTGTCATGCTTGTGGTTGTGAACACGGTTTCGACCCTCGTTCATATCTATTCCATCGGCTATATGCATCACGATCCGCACCGTCCGCGTTTCTTTGCCTATCTTTCGCTTTTTACCTTTGCGATGTTGATGCTGGTTACGTCTGACAACCTTGTTCAAATGTTCTTTGGCTGGGAAGGTGTTGGCCTTGCGTCCTATCTGTTGATTGGTTTCTGGTACAAGAAACCTTCTGCAAACTCTGCAGCCATGAAAGCGTTCATCGTTAACCGTGTGGGTGACTTTGGTTTCGCACTTGGTATTTTTGGCGTGTTCGTGCTGTTCGGCTCGGTTAATTTCGATACAATTTTTGCCAATGCGGCGACATATCTTCCAGCCGAAGGCGCAGAAGCCAGCACTGATACTGTGCTGACTTTCCTTGGCTATTCGCTCGATAAATCACACGCGCTGACAGTGGTCTGTTTGCTGTTGTTTATGGGCGCTATGGGTAAATCGGCGCAGTTCCTGCTGCACACATGGCTACCGGACGCGATGGAAGGCCCGACACCTGTGTCAGCGCTTATTCACGCGGCGACAATGGTTACTGCCGGTGTGTTCCTGGTCGCGCGTATGTCGCCGATCTTTGAACTGTCGCAAACAGCGCTCACAGTTGTTGTAATCATCGGCGCGACAACCGCATTTTTTGCGGCAACCGTTGGCCTTGTTCAAAACGACATCAAACGCGTGATTGCCTATTCAACCTGTTCGCAGCTCGGTTATATGTTTGTGGCACTGGGTATCGGCGCTTATGGCGCGGCGGTATTCCATCTGTTTACACACGCATTCTTTAAAGCCTTGCTGTTCCTTGGTGCCGGTTCTGTCATTCATGCCGTTTCGGACGAGCAGGACATGCGCCGCATGGGCGGTTTGCGTAAACTCATTCCGACAACCTATTGGATGATGATTATCGGTACGGTCGCGCTGACAGGTGTCGGCATTCCGGGCACATTGATCGGAACCGCCGGTTTCTTCTCCAAGGACGCGATCATCGAAAGTGCTTTTGTGGCGCAAAATTCTGCAGCCGGATACGCTTTCGTCATGCTGGTTGTCGCCGCGCTGTTCACCAGCTTCTATTCGTGGCGTCTGATTTTCATGACATTCCACGGCAAGCCGCGGGCAACCGCTGATGTGATGCACCATGTGCACGATTCACCGCCGGTTATGCTTGTGCCGTTGTTCATTCTGGCCGTTGGCGCAATTCTCGCAGGTGTCGTCTTCCATGGCTATTTCTTCGGCCATCACTATGACGAGTTCTGGAAGGGTGCTTTGTTCACCTTGCCTGACAACAATATTGTTGATGAGTTCCACAATGTACCGTTCTTGGTTAAGTGGAGCGCAACGATTGTTATGTTGCTGGGTCTGCTTGGCGCTTGGTATATGTATATCCGTTCACCGCAAACGCCCGCTTCTCTGGCCGCGCAGCACAACGGTCTATACAAATTCCTGCTCAACAAATGGTATTTTGACGAGCTGTACGACTTCCTGTTCGTGCGCCCGGCAAAGCGCCTCGGTTCGTTCCTCTGGAAACGCGGTGACGGCTGGCTTATTGACGGGTTTGGACCCAACAATATCGCGGCACGTGTTTCGGGCCTCGCACAGCGCGCTGTGAAGGTTCAGACCGGATTTCTTTATCATTATGCGTTCGCCATGTTGATTGGTGTCGCTGCTCTCGTGACTTGGATTATGCTTGGAGGCATCCACTAATGGACGGTATGCCAATCCTCTCGCTCGTAACGTTCCTTCCTCTGGTTGGCGTTCTTGTTGTTCTGTTTATCAATGATGAAACAGAAGCGGCAAAGCGCAACATTCGAATGGTGGCGTTGCTGACGACGATCTTTACATTTCTCGTATCTTTGATGATTTGGGTAGGATTTGATAATTCAAATCCGGGCTTCCAATTTGTTGAAGAGGCCGAATGGCTCGGCGGCGGTTTGACCTACCGTATGGGTGTGGACGGCATTTCAATGCTGTTTGTCATTCTGACAACATTCCTGATGCCGTTCTGTATTCTCGCCGGATGGGAAAGCGTTACCAAGCGTCTGAAAGCTTACATGATCGCGTTCCTGATTTTGGAAACGCTCATGATCGGCGTATTTACCGCGCTTGATATTGTGCTGTTCTATGTCTTCTTTGAAGCTGGCCTTATTCCGATGTTTATCATCATCGGTGTTTGGGGCGGAGCACGCCGCGTCTATGCATCATTCAAGTTTTTCCTCTACACATTGCTGGGTTCAGTGCTGATGCTGATCGCGATTATGGCAATGTATTGGGAAGCGGGCACAACATCTATTCCTGCACTGCTTGAATATGATTTCTCGCCTGAAATGCAGTTCTGGCTCTGGCTTGCCTTCTTTGCATCATTTGCGGTCAAAATGCCTATGTGGCCTGTCCACACTTGGCTGCCGGATGCACACGTGGAAGCGCCGACCGCTGGCTCGGTCATTCTTGCCGGCGTTTTGCTGAAACTGGGCGGTTATGGCCTTATCCGCTTCTCGCTGTCCATGTTCCCGGTCGCTTCTGCTGATCTGGCTTGGCTGGTGTTCGCGCTTTCATGTATCGCCATCATCTACACATCACTTGTTGCGATGATGCAGGAAGACATGAAAAAGCTGATTGCTTATTCATCTGTTGCGCATATGGGCTTTGTGACCATGGGCATCTTTGCAGCAAACGAGCAGGGCTTGCAGGGCGCTATCTTCCAGATGTTGTCGCATGGTCTTGTATCAGGCGCTCTCTTTATCTGTGTCGGTGTTGTTTATGACCGTATGCACACACGTGAAATCGCAGCCTATGGCGGTCTTGTCCACAACATGCCGAAATATGCATTGATGTTCATGCTGTTCACCATGGCCAATGTCGGCCTTCCGGGTACATCCGGCTTTGTCGGTGAATTTCTGACATTGATGGGTATGTTCCGCGCCAACACATGGTTTGCGTTCTTCGCAACAAGCGGCGTGATTCTGTCTGCATGTTATGCGCTTTGGCTCTACCGCCGCGTCATTTTCGGTGCATTGGAGAAAGAAAGCCTGAAAGCGCTTCTCGATCTTTCGGGCCGTGAAAAGGCAATGCTTTATCCGCTTGCCGCACTGACTGTTTTCTTCGGTGTGTACCCTGCGCCCGTCTTTGATGTCATCAGTGCTTCTGTGGATGCACTTGTCACTAACTATGAGGCTGCCAATGAGGCAGCTAAAGCGGCAATGGATGTTGCCCTGAACGCTAAGTAATCGGATTGCTGTCATGACAGTCGTTGAATTGACCCAAAGTTTGAACATCGCAGCGCCGGAACTGGCACTGGCGGTCGGTTCTATGGTTCTGCTGATGATCGGGGTTTTCGCGCCCAAGGACAGTGCGAACTCCACCGTAACCGGATTGGCCGTGGCGCTTCTTATCGGCGTTTTGGGCTGGATGGTGTTCTTTGATGAGCAGGGCACAGCCTTTGGCGGTGCTTTTGTTCAGGACGCATTTGCCTACTTCTTCAAGATACTGACATTGGTCGGCTCGATTGTGGCGCTGGTTATGTCGGTTGGCTTTGCCCGCGAAGAGAAGTTTGACCGCTTCGAATTTCCGATTTTGATCATTCTGGCAACGCTGGGCATGATGCTGATGATCTCGGCAACAAGCCTGTTGTCGCTCTATATGGCACTCGAACTCCAGTCATTGGCGCTTTACGTGATTGCCGCGATCAACCGCGACAGCGCGCGTTCAACAGAGGCGGGATTGAAATATTTCGTTCTTGGCGCTTTGTCTTCCGGTATGATGCTTTACGGTATTTCACTCGTCTATGGCTTTACCGGTCATGTTGGCTTTACGGAAATCGCCGCTGCGTTGACAGGTCAAGAACGCTCCGTCGGCCTTCTATTCGGTCTTGCATTCCTGCTGACAGGTCTTGCATTCAAGATTTCGGCTGTACCGTTCCATATGTGGACGCCTGATGTTTACGAAGGTGCGCCGACACCGGTCACAGCCTTTTTTGCCGCTGCGCCAAAGATGGCGGCAATGGCGATGCTTGTCCGCGTTGTCACAGATGCGTTCGGTACCGTGACTGGCGACTGGCAACAGATTATCATCTTTATCTCAATTGCCTCTATGGCTTTGGGTGCTGTTGCCGCGATCGGTCAAAACAACATTAAACGCCTGATGGCTTATTCTTCTATCGGCCATATGGGTTATGCTCTGGTTGGTTTGGCAGCCGGAACCGTTGCCGGTGTGCAGGGCGTGCTCGTCTATATGGCAATCTACCTTGCCATGACGCTTGGCACATTTGCGTTCATTCTGGCGATGCGGCGCAAGGACGAAGGCAATGTTGAAAGTATAAACGATCTGGCAGGCTATGCGCAAAACAATCCGTTGCAGGCAACTGTGCTGACCATTCTCATGTTCTCGCTAGCCGGTATTCCGCCGCTCGCCGGTTTCTGGGGCAAATGGTATGTGTTCCTCGCAGCGGTTGAAGCAGGTTTGTATCCGCTTGCAATCATCGGTGTTGTGGCTTCGGTTGTGGGTGCGTTCTACTATCTGCGCATCATTAAAATCATGTGGTTTGACGAGCCGGAGAGCAAGTTTGTCTCTGCTGCCGGTGAACTGCGCTTGGTGATGGGGCTGTCAGGCATCTTCGTGGTTGGCTTTATCGTCTTTGGCGGTCCGATTGCCGCCTATGCCGAAAATGCCGCAAAGGCGCTTTTTTAAACATTGATCGAGATAGCAGATAGCCAGCCAATCATCGGCCTGTCCGGTTGGCGGGCGCTCCATGTCGAGACAACCGGCTCGACAAATGCTGATTTGGTTGAACTGGCAGGGGCAGGGCATGATGTCGACAGGTTGTGGCTGACGGCGGGAGAGCAGATGCAAGGCCGCGGCCGCCGTGGCCGCGCTTGGGTTTCGCCGCATGGTAATCTTCACGCTTCGCTTTATCTGCGCAGTCCGGTTTCAGCTAAAGAAATCGGCTTTTTTCCTCTGGTATGCGCTGTCGCCCTGCATCGGGCAATCAGCGAAGCGCTGGATGAAAACCAGTCTGAAATTAAGATAAAATGGCCAAACGATATTTTGGTCGACGGTGCTAAATGCTGCGGCATGCTTATGGAGTCCGATCAGCGTTCAGGTGCCATCAATATTGTTATCGGCTGCGGGGTGAATATTGTCGCCCATCCGGAAGACACGCCTTATCCGGCAATGCACCTAAATGAAAAAAATGCAGCTTTAACGCCGCAGGATATGTTCCAATATTTGGCGGAAAGCTTTGCAAGAACATTGGATGAATGGGCAGACGGCCGCGGGAAAGCCTTAATACGTGATTATTGGCTGGCACATGTTCGCGGCATGGGGCAAACGATTATTGTCAACCTTGCAAGTGAACGTCTTCAGGGCATTTTTGATGGTATTGATGCTGACGGCGTGCTGTCGCTGCGTCTGCCATCCGGCAAGGTAAAAGAAATTTCTGCGGGTGATGTCTTCTTCCCGCGTTAAAACAAGTGAAGACTGTATAACGAAGGTCGATTATTCTTAATGACAAAAAATAATAATGAACTGGTGTTCGTCCCGCTTGGTGGCGTGGGTGAAATCGGCATGAATTTGGCCATGTACGGCTATGGTCCGGCAGATGACCGCTCGTGGATCGTTATGGATGTGGGCGTGACTTTCCCCGGGCCGGAACTGCCCGGTGTGGATCTCGTTCTGCCTGATATTCGCTTTCTAGAAGCTGAAAAACACAATATCGAAGCCATCATTATCACCCATGCCCACGAAGATCATTATGGCGCGCTCTTGTCGCTTTATCCGCTTATTGCACCGGATGATAATGTGCCGGTATTTATGACACCCTTCGGTGCCGGTATGCTGGAAAGCAAAGCGGTTGGCGAGAAGAGCGCGCCGAAAATAAACATAACCACGTTCGAGCAGGGCGATATTTTCGAAGCCGGCCCGTTCAAACTGCAGGCTTTGGCCGTAACCCACTCGATACCGGAACCTGTCTCTATAGCGATCACAACACCGCTCGGCACTGTGCTGCACACAGGCGACTGGAAGAATGATGTTGCGCCATCCATGGGGCCGGTCACTGACAGCAATGCTTTTACCCGTCTTGGTGACGAGGGTTTGCTGGCATTGATCTGTGACTCGACAAACGCCATGCGTGACGGTGAAAGCCCGTCCGAGCAGGAGGTTTCCGAAGGTCTTCGTAAAGTCATTGAAATGGCGACAGGCCGCGTGGCTGTTACCACTTTCTCCTCAAATGTCGGACGCATCAAATCAATCGCACTTGCTGCAGCAGATGCCGGCCGGCAAACATTATTGCTTGGCCGCTCCATGAAGCGTGTGGTCGATGTTGCCACCGAGCTTGGCTACTTGGAAGGCGTGCCGGATTTTCTGACCGAAGATGAATATGGCTATATCCCGCGTGATAAAGTCGTGATCATTTTGACCGGAAGCCAAGGCGAGAGCAGGGCGGCACTTGCCAAACTCTCCCGTGATGAAATGCGCGATGTCGCGCTGACAGCCGGTGACACGGTGGTCTACTCGTCCCGTTCCATTCCGGGCAATGAGAAGCTCATTCTCGATACAAAGAACCGCCTGATTGATATGGGTATCACCATCGTCGAAGATGGACCGGATTCACTGGTTCATGTGTCCGGCCATCCGCGCCGCAATGAACTGCGCCAGATGTATCATTGGACACGCCCCAAAATCGGCATTCCAGTGCATGGCGAAGCGGCGCATCTAACCGCCCATGCCGCTTTGATGCGTGAAAACGGTATCAACGAGGTTCTGGATGTGCGCAATGGCGATCTTGTGCGCCTTGCCCCCGGTAAAGCCGAAATCATTGATGATGTGCCGCATGGCGAAATTTACAAGGACGGAACATTTGTTGGCTCTGCCGATGATGTGGGTGTCACCGAGCGCCGCCGTTTATCTTTTGCCGGACATATCGCCGTTTCGGTCATTTTGGACAAAAGCCATGAACTGCTGGTTGACCCGCAAGTGTCGTGTCTGGGTATTCCTGCCGCGGATCATAGCGGCGAAGACATGGAAGATATTGTCTATGATGCTGTGGTTAGCGCGGTTGAATCTATGCCTCGCGCACGCCGCAAAGATCTTGATCTGATCGAGGATAGCGTCACGCGCGCGGTGCGCGGAACTGTGCGCAATATCTGGGGCAAAAAACCGATTGTTACTGTGATGGTCGATCGCGTCTAAACCACTGTCTGCTGGAGAAACGAAATGCTGGGCCGCCTAAATCATGTCGCAATTGCCGTACCGGATCTGGATGCGGCGATAAACCGGTATAAAAATGTGCTTGGCGCAACGGTTTCCGAGCCTCAGCATTTGCCGGAACATGGCGTGACCGTTGTTTTCGTCGAGGTGGCAAATACCAAGACAGAACTGCTTTATCCCTTGGGCGACAATTCGCCCATCGGTGCCTTCTTGGAAAAGAACCCTTCAGGCGGTATGCACCATATGTGCTACGAAGTGGATGATATATTGGCTGCCCGTGACAAGCTGATTGAGGACGGTGTTCGTGTGCTTGGCGACGGGAATCCGAAAACAGGCGCACATGGAAAGCCCGTATTGTTTCTTCATCCCAAAGACTTCGATGGCACATTGATTGAATTGGAACAGGTCTGATATCATGCAGCTATTGTCGGCGTTTGCGATTTTCTTCATCATCTGGTGGACAGTTTTGTTTACTGTTTTGCCGTTTGGTGTGCGCAGTCAGGTTGAATCCAAAGATACAGTCCTTGGCACAGAGCGCGGTGCGCCGTCTGATTCCCGCATCAAATTCAAGCTGATGATAACAACACTTATCGCCATCATCATTTTCGCTGCTTTCTATTATTTGAGCATCGTGCGTGGTTTCGGCATCGATGACCTGCCGCAATTTGTGCCGAATTTTGCCGATAAATAATTTTGGAAAACTTCCAATAAAAATGGCAGGACAAAAGTCCTGCCATTTTCAACGAGCGTGATTTTATAAACCGTAAGGTCCGCAGCTAAAAAGCGCGTAAAATCAAGATCCTCCCAAGACTACACTCGTTAGAAATTGTGAAGCTCACAAATTCTGCGCAATTGGTAACAAGATGAAATGGCAATGTCACGCAAAAAATACAAGCGTAACAGTTAGTCAGTTTTGCACAGCGCTTTTTACGAGACTGATTTCTTTCCTCAATATTGAGGCGCGCGCAGCTTGTGGCTTTCATTTCATCGTTCAACCGCTTAAACACGCATAGAAAATTGCCTTAAGACGGTCTGATTCTGGGCATATCACACAGTTCACAACGGAATAGATAAATGCGCCTTTCAAGATATTTTCTACCAATATTGAAAGAAAATCCAAAAGAAGCGGAAATTGTCTCGCATCGGCTCATGCTGCGCGCAGGCATGATCAAACAGGCAAGCGCCGGCATTTATTCCTGGCTGCCGCTTGGATACAAGGTTTTGCGCAAGATCGAGGCCATTGTGCATGAAGAGCAGCAGCGCGCGGGCCATATGCCAATGCTGATGCCGACCATTCAATCCGCCGAGCTGTGGCGTGAAAGCGGCCGTTATGATGATTACGGCGAAGAAATGCTGCGCATCAAAGACCGTATGGACCGCGAAATGCTCTACGGGCCGACCAATGAAGAGCTGATTACCGATATCTTTAGAAGCAATATCACCAGCTATAAAGATCTGCCGATGACGCTCTATCATATCCAGTGGAAGTTTCGCGATGAGCGGCGTCCGCGCTTTGGTGTGATGCGTGGCCGCGAATTCCTCATGAAAGACGGATATAATTTCGATCTGACAAAGGAAGACGCGCTACACGCTTATAACCGTCATCTGGTCACATATCTTCGCACCTTCGAGCGTATGGGATTGCAGGCAATTCCAATGCGCGCTGACAGTGGTCCGATTGGCGGCGATGATACGCATGAATTCCTTGTTCTGGCGGAAACAGGCGAGAGTGAAGTGTTTTATGATGCAGCCGTGACCGATCTGACATTTGGCGACCGCCAGATTGATTATGATAGCGTCGAGGACTGCGCTGCTGTCATGGAGGAATTTACGTCTAAATATGCACGCACGGACGAAACCCATGATGAAGCGCTATTCAATGAGGTGCCGGAAGAACGCAGGCGTTCAGCACGCGGTATCGAAGTCGGGCAGATTTTTTATTTCGGTACAAAATACTCCGAACCAATGAAGGCTCTTGTCCAGGGGCCGGACGGCAAGCCTGTGCCGGTTCATATGGGTAGCCACGGGATCGGGGTAAGCCGCTTGCTCGGTGCGATCATCGAAGCTTCACATGATGAAAATGGCATTATCTGGCCGGCATCTGTCGCACCGTTCGGTGCCGTGATCATCAATATGCGCGTTGGTGATGAAGGCTGCGATAGCTGGTCTGAAAAAGCGTATAATGAATTGACGAAAGCCGGTGTCGATCCGCTTCTGGACGATACCGACAAAGGAGCAGGCGCGAAATTTGCCACTGCGGACTTGATCGGTGTGCCTTGGCAATTGGTTATCGGGCCGCGCGGCGTCAAATCCGGCGAAGTCGAGCTGAAAAACCGCAAGACCGGCGAAAAAGAAAATATGACTCTTGAAGCCGCTATCAATAAGATTTCAGCAGGAGAATAAGCTTGAGCGCATCACAGGCGAGTAAAGCAGGCGAGGCCGCGAATTCACGTAATCAGGATGGTCGCGCAGGACCGTTTTCTGCCTTTGAGCGAACTGTTGCGTGGCGTTTCCTAAAACCGCGCAAACAAGAGCGCATGGTGTCGATTGTGACTGTTATCTCCCTTCTGGGCGTGATGCTTGGTGTGGCTGCTCTGATCATTGTGATGGCTGTGATGAACGGTTTTCGCGCTGAATTGCTGGACCGGATTTTGGGTCTCAACGGCCACATAATCTTGCAAGCCTCTGATACGCCGCTCAATGATTATGATACCGTCGCCAAAAAGCTTGAGGAAGTGCATGGCGTGCAAATGGCTCTGCCATTACTGGAGGGGCAAACCCTTGCATCGGGCAATGTAGGCGCCGGAACCGGCGCGCTGGTTCGCGGTGTGCGCAAACAGGACTTTGCCAGACTGGAAAGCGTTGCGACAAACATCAAGGAAGGTTCGCTAGAGAAGTATCAAGAGGGCAATGGCGTCGCGATCGGCATTCGCATGGCGCAGAACCTCGGACTGCTTGTCGGTGATAAGTTGACCTTGGTTTCACCGGAAGGCGATGTGACACCGTTTGGCACAATTCCGCGCGTGAAAAGCTACACCGTTGAAGCAATCTTCGAAATGGGCATGTCGGAATATGATACGTCCATTGTTTTCATGCACCTGGACGAAGCGCAGCTCTATTTTAATCAGGAAAACAATGTGCAGGTCATCGAAGTGTTTGTCGATGATCCTGATAATGTGGGGCTGTACAAGAGCGATATTGTGGCCGCAGCCGAGCGCCCGCTCGTTGTGACCGACTGGCAGCAACGCAACAGCGCATTCTTCTCTGCTCTTGTGATTGAGCGCAATGCCATGTTCCTGATCCTGTCGATTGTGGTTATCGTCGCTTCGCTCAATATTATTTCGTCTCTGATCATGCTGGTCAAAGAAAAAAGCCGCGGCATCGCTATTCTGCGCACAATGGGCGCATCGCAAAATTCGATTTTACGAATCTTTATCATGGCCGGCACTGGTGTCGGTTTGGCCGGTACTGCGGCAGGTGTCTTGCTCGGTGTTCTGGTCTGCTTGAATATTCGTGGAATACAGCGCCTTATGAACTGGATTTCAGGCGCGGAAGTGTGGGATCCGACAGTACGCTTTTTAAGCGAAATTCCTGCGCAAATGGATTTCTTTGAAACGATGTCCGTAATCCTTCTGGCACTTATATTGTCATTTCTGGCGGCTATCCTGCCAGCGCGCCGTGCGGCCAAACTCGATCCGGTTGAAGCTTTGAGGTACGAATGATGTCTGCACGAAACGCACCGGTACTATTGCTGGAAAATGTACAGCGTCATTATGAGGAAGTGGGCAAACGTCTCGATGTGCTTAAAGACGCGAATCTGACGATTGAAACCGGCGAGATGGTTGCGCTAGTCGCGCCTTCAGGTGCCGGTAAATCGACATTGTTGCACACTGCCGGACTTTTAGAGCGTCCCAATGGCGGCGAGGTCTATCTGTCGGGGCAGGCGTGCTCCGGCCTTAACGACCGTCAACGTACCGCGCGCCGGCGCAATGATATTGGCTTTGTCTACCAGTTTCACCATTTGCTGCCTGAGTTTTCCGCTTTGGAAAATGTCATGCTCCCGCAAATGATCCGCGGGCTTTCCCAGTCGGACGCAAAGGACAGAGCGCAGGAATTGCTTGACTATATGCGTATCGGCCAGCGCGCGGCGCATCGCCCGGCAGAACTGTCCGGCGGGGAACAACAGCGCGTTGCCATTGCGCGCGCCGTCGCCAATGCGCCTTTGCTGCTGCTTGCAGATGAGCCGACCGGCAATCTTGATCCTGAAACGTCTTCCTATGTATTTGAGGCATTGGAAGCGCTGGTGCGTCAGTCCGGTTTGAGCGCTTTGATTGCGACTCACAATCACGCGCTTGCCGCAAGAATGGACCGCGCCATTACGATGCAGGATGGCAAGCTGGTGCCGTTTGATGTAAAAGCCGCGGTTAAAGCATCTTTATAAGCGCTTTTATTTTTCGCTTATTGCACTGGTTTTAAAGGCTCTTCGGTGTGTTGCCGGAGGGCTTCTTTACGTTTTGTTACCCATATTGTCGCGCTGTGCCAAAATGAGAACAAAAAGGGTTTACATGAGAACATAAATAGAACAATATAGGCTCATAGACAAAACAAAAGGATTGTTCACCATGACCGACTTTGTTCGTGACCTTGCTTCTCTGGCCTCAATCGCTGCCTTTGTCGCAACATTTTCAATTTTTGTCGACTTTATTTAATCCGGTTCGCCGCATTGGTCGCGGCTCTGCCCAAACCCCCATCAGCATGCAGCACTTCCCCATAAGCTGCCCGCCGCGACCATTCTTCATTTTATAAAAGAACAACGGGGATGATGATGTCAGATAGTGGACATCATTTTGAATTGCTTCAAAATCGAACTTTATATTTGTACTCTCGTATAAGAGAGTCGGTTGTGGTTTTGGGGTGCTGTTTATGGCTGATAATGATACAAATTTGGATGTTGCAGACAAAATTTATGTGACGCCGAAATTTATCCATTTGCGCACCCATTCAGCCTATTCACTTTTGGAAGGTGCATTGCAGGTTGGTAAAATTATCAAATTTGCAGAAGACCAGAAAGCGCCCGCAATTGCCATTACGGACACGGGCAATCTTTTCGGCGCGCTTGAATTTGCTGTGAAAGCGACAGGGGCGGGCATTCAGCCAATCGTCGGCTGCCAGCTTGATATCCGTTTTACCAAGAATTCTGACGGTGATGCCAATGCTGCGCTGAAGGGTAGCCAGAATAAAAACCAGACAATTGTTCCCGAACCAATCGTTCTGATTGCGGCAAGCGAGCAAGGCTATGCCAATCTCGTCGAGCTTGTAAGCCGCGCTTACCTTGATACCGGTGCGACCGACGGCACTTATTTGCGTCCTGAATGGCTGGACGGCTATACAGATGGCATCATCTGCCTAACAGGCGGCGAACTTGGGCCGCTTGGCCGTGCAATAACCAATCAGGATCAAAAGGCGCTTGCAGAGCGGTTCACATTTCTAAAATCTGCATTCGGCGACCGCCTCTATATCGAATTGCAGCGTCCTTCCGGATACAGCAAGCGTGTTGAAGCTGCGCAGATTGCAATGGCCTATGAGCATGACGTGCCTTTGGTGGCGACCAACGAAGCTTTCTTTCTGACGCGCGATGAATATGAAGCCCATGACGCGCTGATTGCGATTGCAGAGGGCACGGTCATCTCCCGCGATGACCGGCGGCAATTATCGCCGGATAATTATCTGAAAACCGAAAGCGAAATGGTATCTTTATTTAAAGATTTACCGGAGGCGATTGAATCAACTGTCGAAATCGCCAAGCGCTGCAATTATTACCCGCTGGAACGCGCACCCATTTTGCCACGCTTTACCAAAGCGGCAGAGGGCGCGAGTGAAGAAGAGGCCCTACAGGCGGAATCGGACGAGCTAAAGCGTCAGGCGCGTGAAGGACTGGAAAAACGGCTTTCCAATCAGGGCATGGCCGAAGGCTATTCGCGCAAAGATTATGACGACCGTTTGGAAGTCGAGCTTTCGATTATCGAAAACATGAAATTTCCGGGCTACTTTCTGATCGTTGCGGACTTTATCAAATGGGCCAAGGATCATGAGATTCCGGTTGGTCCAGGCCGAGGTTCCGGTGCCGGTTCTCTGGTTGCCTGGTGTCTGACAATTACCGACATTGATCCATTGCGCTTTTCGCTTCTTTTCGAGCGCTTCCTTAATCCGGCGCGTGTCTCCATGCCCGACTTTGATATCGACTTTTGTCAGGATCGCCGTGAGGAAGTCATCAAATATGTGCAGGACCGTTATGGGCGCGCCGAGGTGGCACAAATCATCACCTTTGGTTCGTTGCAGGCGCGGGCGGTGCTGCGCGATGTCGGCCGTGTGCTGGAAATGCCATACGGACAGGTGGACCGTTTGTGTAAAATGGTACCCAATAACCCTGCGCAGCCGACAACGCTTGCGAAAGCCATTGAGGGCGATCCCAAATTCGAGGAAGAAGTCGAGCGCGAGCCTATTGTCGGCCAGTTGCTTGATATGTCGCTAAAGCTGGAAGGGCTTTATCGTCATGCGTCCACCCATGCGGCGGGTATTGTGATCGGTGACCGGCCTTTGTCGCGCCTTGTGCCGATGTACCGCGATCCGCGTTCCGACATGCCGGTGACCCAGTTCAATATGAAATGGGTGGAAAGAGCCGGCCTCGTCAAATTTGATTTTTTGGGCCTGAAAACGCTGACCGTTCTCAACATGGCAGTCAAACTGATTGCGAGGCGCGGCATTGACATCGATTTGCAGCAAGTGCCTGTGGATGATGCGCCGACCTATGAAATGATGGCCAAGGGTGAGACCGTGGGCATCTTTCAGGTTGAAAGTCCCGGGATGCGTAAAGCCCTTGTGGGCATGAAACCGGACTGTATTGAGGACATCATCGCGCTGGTGGCGCTTTATCGTCCCGGCCCGATGGAAAATATCCCGACCTATAATGCGCGCAAGCACGGTGAGGAGGAGATCGCCTCGATTCATCCTATGGTGGATCATCTGGTGGCAGAAACGCAAGGCGTTATCATCTATCAGGAACAGGTGATGCAGATCGCGCAGGTGCTGGCCGGTTACTCACTGGGCGAAGCGGACTTGCTGCGCCGCGCGATGGGTAAGAAAATCCGCGAGGAGATGGACAAGCAACGTTCCCGCTTTGTGGAAGGCGCCAAGGAAAACAATCTGACGAAGCAGCAGGCGGATGTTATCTTTGACCTGCTGGCCAAGTTCGCCGACTATGGGTTTAACAAGTCGCACGCGGCTGCCTATGCGATGGTATCCTACCATACGGCCTATCTTAAAGCCCATTATCCGGTCGAATTTCTGGCTGCATCCATGACCTATGATATGCAGAACTCCGAGAAGCTGAATGACTTCCGCCGCGATGCGATCCGGCTTGGTATTGATGTCATTTCGCCGTCGGTCAATACGTCTTTCAGGCGCTTTGAAGTTGCTGAAAACAAGATCTTCTATGCTCTTGCCGCCATTAAGGGTGTGGGCGAAGCTGCCGTTGATCATATCGTTGAAGTGCGAGGTGATAAGCCATTTGAATCATTGGAAGATTTTGCAACACGCATTGACACGAAAATGGTCAACAGGCGCACAATTGAAGGCCTGATTTACGCCGGCGCGTTCGATTGCTTTGGTCATGATCGCGCTTCGCTGGTCACCGGTTTGGACCGAATTGTCGGTCTTGCGCAGCGCACATCTGAAGAAAAAGCCAGCGGACAGTCTGACATTTTCGGCTCAATGGCCGCTGCCGAGCCGGAACGTTTGCAGCTTCCTCAAAACAGCAAATGGTCTGATTCCGAAAAACTGATGAAGGAATTCCAGTCCATCGGTTTTTACTTCTCGGCGCACCCGCTTGATGCGTATCAAATGATTTTGGAAAAGATGCGTGTTCAGCAATATGCTGATTTTGCCATCGGTATTAAACGCGGTGCCGAAGCAGGGCGCTTGGCCGGAACCGTGGCATCCAAGCAAATACGGCGCACGAAAACCGGCAACAAAATGGGCATTATCACATTGTCGGATGCGACCGGACAATATGAGATTGTGCTGTTTTCCGAGGCGCTGGAAGAGTTCGGCGACAAGCTTGAAGTCGGCAAAAGCTTCATCCTGACGGTTGGCGTGCGTGTGCGCGACGATGATTCTGTCAGTCTGCAATTGAATACGCTTACGGAGCTTTCCGAAGATCAGGGCGCGCGGGAAGCGCATTTGCTGCGGGTGTTTGTGCGGGATCAAAAACCGGCAAAAAGCATTGCGCGTCAGTTGCAGGGCCGGGGCCGCAGCCCCGTATCTTTGATCATGATCAAGCCGGAAGGCGAAGGTGAAGTCGAGATCGAATTACCGGGCAAATATGCCGTTTCCGGACCCGTTGCCAGCGCCATCAAAGCCATTGAAGGCGTTGTGGATGTGGAGCTGGTTTAAGTAATAAGTACCTGAGGAAGGGGACTACTATGTCGAAAAAATGGGATGTAAATTCGGTAAGAGATGTCCTGCATAACAATGAAGTAGAAATTCTTGAAGAGAGCCCGATGAGTAACGGGCATGGACATCAATTTAAGGGAAGTGATGGAGAAGTAATCTGTATTTATAATTCTGGGAAGTTAGTAATTCAGGGCAAAAATCAAGATCGAGTAAAGTCAATTTTTGGTTTGAGTATTTCTCCCAAATCTAAGGATTCTGCGCCTGTGGCAGCAAATGGCAACCGGAAAGTTTTTGTAGTATATGGACATGATGTCGCTGCAAAGACACAGCTAGAAGCAATGCTGCGTAGGTGGGGTCTTGAACCTTTAATTCTCGACCAATTAACTTCAGGTGGTCAAACTATAATTGAAAAACTTGAACGGGTTCGTTCAGATGCAAATTTTGCAGTTGTATTAGCGACGCCTGATGATGAAGGGCACCGTGCAGAACATCCTGAAGAAAAAGCACATAGAGCACGTCAAAATGTAGTGTTAGAACTTGGTATGATGTTATCGGTACTCGGAAGGGACAGGGTAGCAGTACTTATGAAAGATCAAATTCAAATGGAGCGCCCTTCTGATATTCAAGGTGTGATATATATTCCATTTAAGGAAGACGTCTCCGAATCTGCCCTTAGCTTAGCGAAAGAAATCAGTAGCAAAGGAATACATATCGATTTGAGCAAAGTCTAAATCGACGCCTGATTTACCCGTTTTGACAATTCCTCACGGCTTTCAACCCGCTCTGAATAGCGGTCTGTCAAATAGGCAGACTGCGCACGGGTCAGCAATGTGAATTTCATCAGTTCTTCCATGACGTCCACAATGCGGTTGTAATAAGGTGACGGTTTCATACGGCCTTCATCGTCAAACTCGTTCCACGCTTTGGCGACTGAAGATTGGTTGGGAATGGTAATCATCCGCATCCAACGGCCCAGAATACGCATCTGGTTGACCGTGTTGAAACTCTGCGACCCGCCGCAAACCTGCATAAGTGCAAGCGTGCGTCCCTGCGTCGGGCGCACTCCGCCAATCGGTGCCAGTGGCAGCCAGTCAATTTGCGTTTTCATAAGCCCGGTCATGGCGCCGTGACGTTCCGGTGATGACCAGACCTGACCTTCGGACCAAAGCGATAATTCACGCAGTTCCTGCACTTTTTCATGATCGAGATTGGTTTCATCGACGAGCGGCAGTCCGGCCGGATTGAAGACTTTCACGTCAGCGCCCAAGACTTCCAGTATGCGGGCCGCTTCTTCGGTGGCAAAGCGCGAAAAAGAGCGCTCACGAAGCGAGCCGTAAAGCATCAAAATGCGTGGCTTGTGATCTGGCTGCGTTGGTGCGCCTAGCGCTTCCAGATCGATAGGGCGCAAGCTGTCGGCTTCAATATTCGGTAAATCATTCATGGGGCTGCAACAACCTCACCATCTTCTTTGGTAAAGCTTGAACCGGATTTGACATCCAGCAGATCAAACACTTTCTCGGACGGACGGCACAAGGCAGCACCCTTCGGCGTGCACACAATCGGGCGGTTCACAAGAACAGGATGCTCGATCATCGCATCCAGTAATGCTTCATCACTCACTGAAGGATCGGTCAGGCCAAGTTCTTCGGCAGGTGATTTGCTGGTACGCAGCGCCTCGCGCGGCGTAATATCGGCCATAGCGAACAATGCTAAAAGTTGCGGCTTGGTCCAGCCGGTATCCAGATATTCGATCACAGTTGGCTCGCCAACGAAATTGCGAATGATTTCCAATACGTTACGGGACGTTCCGCAAGCAGGATTGTGGTGAATAACGATTGTCATTTTTGTTCCTTTAGCAGCCAGCGGCAAACAGCAAATGCTGCAACCGCGCCAACGATTTGTGCGATGATAAAGCCGGGTGCATCGACAGGTCTGATGCCGGCAAATGTGTCAGAGAATGAACGTGCAACGGTCACTGCCGGATTGGCAAAGCTTGTCGATGCTGTGAACCAGTACGCGGCGGTGATATAAAGGCCGACAGCGGCAGGAACAGCGTCTGCACGGTGTTTGAGGGTTGCCAGAATGGTGAAGATCAATCCGAAACTGGCAACGATTTCAGCCCACCATTGCGCGCCGCCGCTGCGCACTTTGAGTGAGAATTGCATGAGCTGTTCATCAAACATCAAATGCGCCGCCCACACACCGATCAAACCGCCGATAATCTGAACGGCGATAAACAAAAGGCTTTCGCGCCGTGCGATTTCTTTGCGCAGCATGAAAACCAGCGTGACTGCCGGATTAAAATGAGCGCCGGAAATAGGGCCGAGCATGGTGATCAGGACATAAAGTATCGCGCCTGTCGGGATCGTATTGCCGAGCAACGCAATCGCAACATTACCATCTGCGAGACGCTCGGCCATAATGCCCGAGCCGACAACGGTCGCAAGCAAAAAGGCCGTGCCGATGAACTCGGCTACAGCACGTTGTGAAGTGGAATAGTTCATTTTGATTTGCCGATTTCATCCAAACGGTTTTGCAAAGATAGTCTATCCAAGCCAGAGATAGGCAATGCCGTGAAAATAGAGAGGCGTGCATTCATCATTCTGTAGGCCTCATCAAAGGCAAGCGCGATTTCCACATCTGTGCCTGTCGCCGCCGCCGGATCAGGAATGCCCCAATGCGCGCTCATCGGTTGACCAGGCCATACCGGACATGCCTCATTTGCGGCATTGTCACAAACGGTGAAAACAAAATCCATTTTTGGGGAATCCGGTTGCACGAATTCTTTCCAGTCTTTGGAGCGTGCAAAATCAGTGTTGTAGTTAAGGTTCTTAAGTAGCGATAACGCTTTGGGGTGCACTTCGCCTTTCGGTTGTGAACCGGCAGAGAAGGCTTTGAAGCGTCCTTGGCCGACGCGGTTCATAATGGCTTCGGCCAAAATGGAACGTGCCGAATTTCCGGTGCATAGAAACAACACGTTATAAACTTGATCGCTCATTGCTTATCTCCTCAGCAAGCGCATGCAATTTCATTGATGAGAGGCTGGCATTTTTCCGGTGAGCCGCCGCAGCAATCTTCCATCAGAAACGCAAGAACGCCGCGCAGCCCTTCAAAGTCAGCATAATAACGAATGGAACGGCCTTCGCGCTCATTGCGCACCAGACCTGCATGTAAAAGAACGCTTAGATTGGCCGACATCGTGTTCTGGCGCACTTCCATCATATCGCTAATGTCACCGGCAAGCATGCCGTCGGCACCGGACTTGATGAGAATGCGTAATGCTTCCAGCCGTGTGGTCTGGCTTAAAGCGGCAAAAGCGCTGGTTGTCTGTTTAATATCCATATATCATGAATAATTGATATATTATGATGATGCAAGGCAATTCTTGAGATTATTTACGCCTTGTTGCGTTTCAGTTTTGTGACAGCCAGATCAAGCGCCTGTAAAAAGCGGGAGCGGTCCGCTTTGGAAAAGGGTGGCGGTCCACCAATATTCTGGCCGACTGCGCCCGCGCGCAGGTCCGCCATGATGGCCCGTGTTGCAACCTGAGAGCCGATTGAGTTTTCAGTAAAAGGCTTGCCGTTGGGTGCCAGAACGCTTGCGCCCGCTTTTATACAACGTTCCGCGAGCAAAATATCGGCTGTAATGACAATGGTTAAAGCCGATGCGCGTTCGGCAATCCAGTCATCAGCCGCATCAAACTTGTCCGAAACAACAACTTGCCGGATAAAATCTTCGCGCGGCACCCGCATAAAGCTGTTGGATACGGTGATGACGCCAAAGCCGTAGCGTTCGGCCACTTTATAGGTCTCGTCTTTGACAGGGCAGGCATCGGCATCAATGAGGATGGTGGGATTTGTGATGCTATCGATATCAGTCATTTTCTTTTCTCTTTGGCTTTCCGCGGCTACCTGTGCCGAATGTATAGCCGGTTTCAACCGCTCGATCACCGAATTTACCGCGTAATTTGTCCATTGCGCGCTCCATTTCAGCGCGGCGGGTGCCGTCAATATCAATGAGGTCCAGCGGATCAGCACGCTGCGAGTCGGCAAAGTCCGAAACACCGACGCCAAGAAGCCGGTATTTCGTGCCGTTAATTTCTTTCTCCAGCATGGTCATGGCGGTGCGAAAAATCCGGTCGGCCAATTGTGTCGGGTCGCTAAGCTGCTTGTTGCGGGTAATTGATTTGAACTCTTTATCTTTGAGTTTGAGAACAATGGTGCGTCCGGCAATATTTTTTTGTTTAAGGCGCGCGGATACTTTTTCAGACAGCGCCCGCAACACGGGAACAAGCACATCAGCAGTTGCATGATCTTCGTTAAATGTTGTCTCGTGGCTCACGCTTTTGGCAGCGCCGCGCTGTTTTATGGTCCGATGATCGATGCCGCGTGACAGATTGAAAAGCCGCTGGCCCATCGTGCCGTAACGCTTCATCAGCGTACCTTCATCCATTTCCTGCAATTGGCCAATCAGTTTAATGCCGTCACTATGCAGCGTTCTTTCAAAGGATGGGCCGACACCCCAGATCATTTTGACCGGCTTGTCGGCCAGAAATGAAAGGGCTTCAGCCTTGCCGATGACCGAAAACCCGCGTGGTTTTTCAAAGTCGGAGGCAATCTTGGCAAGATACTTACAATAGGAAAGGCCGACAGAGACGGAAATGCCAACTTCGTCTTCGACGCGTTTTGCGAATTTCGCCAATGTGCGGGCAGGGGTATCCTTATGCAGCTTTTCGGTGCCGCTTAAATCAAGAAACGCCTCATCAATCGAGATCGGCTCAACCGAAGGCGTCAGCTCTTCCATCATGGCGCGGACTTGGCGGCCAACACGGGCATATTTCTCGCCATCCGGTTTTATCACAACCGCATCGGGGCAAAGTTCCATCGCTTTGAAAGCGGGCATGGCAGAGCGCACGCCATATGTACGCGCGATATAACAGCATGTGGAGACAACACCGCGCTTTCCGCCGCCGACAATAACAGGCTTGTCGCGAATGTCGGGATTATCGCGTTTTTCAACAGAGGCAAAAAATGCGTCGCAATCAATATGCGCAATGGACAGCTCATTAAGTTCGGGATGTTCTGCCTTTCGCGGGCTTCCGCATTTGATACAGCGCCGCGCAGAATTTGTGCGCGGTGTCATGCAGTCACGGCAAAATCCGAATGTGCCACTTTGCGCCATGGCTAACCTGTATAATCACCGGGGCCGGGGACAAATTGACCGCCAAAGCGTTGCCGTGCCCGTGCGACGATTTTTGGTTCCAGCCCGTTATCCTCGCAAAAGCGGTTCAGCGTAGGCTCATGCGCCAGCAAAAAATCCAATACGGCAGCCAGAAACCCAGGCTCGCTGGCGACATCACGTATCTGGTCAGGCTCAATACCGGTTAGACCCAGAAAACGTGTCATCAATTCACCGTCCGAAGCAATCCATGACAATGCGCCAATGGCAATGGACTCATGGTCGGCATTCATAGCGCTGTTGGCAGAATCATTCATATTATCGCTCGCACGTTTGTTTTATCTCAATAAATTAGCAATATAGATTTTATCAGGTGCCGCGAGGCACAATGTCGAAAACGGGGCTGATTCTCTATCGCAACCGTAAAGAGGTAAAGCATGGCGAAACGTGTAATGATTGTCGAGGATAACGAGCTGAATATGAAGCTCTTTCGCGACATAATCGAAGCAACCGGCTTCGAGACAATACGCACATATAGCGGGCTGGAAGCACTTGAGCTCGCACGCTCGAATAAACCCGACCTGATTCTCATGGATATCCAACTGCCGGAGGTCTCCGGTCTGGAAGTTACCAAATGGTTGAAAGAGGATGATGATTTGCATCACATTCCGGTCATTGCGGTGACTGCATTTGCCATGAAAGGCGATGAGGAACGCATCCGTCAGGGCGGTTGTGAGGGCTATATTTCGAAACCGATCTCGGTTCCTAAATTTATAGAAACTATTAAGTCGTATCTTGGTGAGGCTTAAAGAGCACAATCGTAGCCGGAGACGTATAAAATGACCGCTCGTATACTTGTTGTCGATGATCTGAAGCCAAACGTAGATTTGCTGAAAACACGCTTGGAACAGGAATATTTCGAGGTTTTGACCGCTTTTGACGGCAAAACAGCGCTTGAAGTGCTGGAATCAGAACAAGTCGATTTGGTTCTTTTGGATATTATGATGCCGGGAATCGACGGGTTCGAAGTGTGTACCCGCATCAAAAATCATCCGGCAACAAGTCACATTCCGGTGGTCATGGTGACGGCTTTGGACCAGATTCAGGACCGTGTTCGCGGTCTGGAATGCGGTGCGGACGATTTTTTGACAAAACCGGTTAATGAATTGCAACTGATGGCAAGAGTGAAAAGTCTTGTGCGTCTCAAAATGCTGACCGATGAGCTTCGTTTGCGCGCTGTGACGACCCGCGATATTGCCATCGAAGAATTGTTGGCTAAGGGCGCAGACATAACCAAAGAAAAACCGAATGTGCTGCTGATTGACGAGCGTGTCTCTGTCTTTGAGCGCTTTTCGTCAGTATTGCGCAAAAACGCCAAACTTCATCATATTGCCAATCCGCAAGACGGTCTTTTCGCAGCTGCCGAAGGAAATTATGATTGTGTCATCCTGTCGGCTGATCTGGCCGGATTTGACCCGCTGCGTGTGTGCAGTCAGATACGCTCGCTGAACCGGACACGGTTCCTGCCGATTATCCTTGCCTGCGATGCGGAAAATGACGTGCTTGTTTCGCGCGCGCTGGAGCTGGGCGTCAATGATTATGTTATCCGCCCGATTGATGCCAATGAATTTATTGCGCGTCTGCGCACGCAGGTCCGCCGCAAGCATTATCATGACGGTCTGCGTTCCAATGTGGCAGAATCGATTGAACTGGCTGTGACTGATGGCCTGACAGGGCTACATAACCGCCGTTATCTCGATACACATCTGCAAACACTCGTTGAGCGTGCGCGCAATCGCGGGCGTGAACTGTCATTGCTAATTACCGATATTGATAAGTTCAAAAGCATCAATGACACATACGGTCATGCGACCGGCGATGATGTTTTGCGCGAATTTGCCAACCGCCTGCGCCAGAATGTGCGAGGAATGGATCTGGCGTGCCGCTATGGCGGTGAGGAGTTTGTCATTGTTATGCCGGACACATCCGCGCAAATGGCCGCTGAAGTGGCCGAACGTCTGCGCGAGAGTGTGGAAGAGGCGGGATTTGCATCCGCAGACCAAGTGCTGTCGGTAACGACAAGTGTGGGTGTTGCAACGCTGAACCGTAACAGCGACGATAATATGAGCGACCTTTTAAAACAGGCTGATACAGCGCTTTATGAAGCCAAAGCAGGCGGTCGCAACAAGGTTGTCGCAAGAGCGGCTTAATTTAAAGAGCATTTCATACAGTTCTACCCTTGGCTGAAATGCTCTAGGCCAAACGCTTTTCAAAGCGCCATACATTCAGAGTGAAGCTTCCTGATTCGACATAAACGGGAAGAGGAATTTCGCGTGTGAAAATCCAACCGGCCTTGCGGTAGAATGCGGCAGCGCGCTCGTTACCAATGGCGCAGGCCAGCCATGCGGTCTTGGTGCCGTTCTCCAGCAATATTTCCTCTGCATCATCAATCAGGGCTTTGGCGGCACCTTTTCCGCGATAGGCGCGATCAACGAAGAGTTGGTCCAGCTCGTCGCCCTTTATCATATGAAAAGCGGCGACTTTCCCATCCGCCAGCATAACCCTGAAATTGGCCAGATTATCTTTTGCGCGTTTTTCGAGACTTTCAGCCGTCCGTTTCTGTGTGAGTTCGGCAGGCACAATCGCAGCATGGGCATCGTTCCAGCCTTCATGCCAGATACGCACGATATCATTCAGGTGTTCTTCCTGGGCGTTTTGAAAAGAATAAGTCATGAGAATCACCCTGAATTTGAAAATAAAAAAGCCGCTGCAAATCATATGATTGCAGCGGCTTTTTAAAATGAAATGTAAAGAAGATTACTTAATTTTAGCTTCTTTAAATTCAACGTGTTTGCGTACCACTGGGTCATACTTACGTTTGACCATTTTCTCGGTCATTGTGCGGCTGTTTTTCTTGGCTGTGTAGAAATAGCCAGTGCCTTCAGTGGAAAGCATTTTTACTTTGATTGTTGTGGCTTTTGCCATGATGAAGCACCTGATATTTTCAATAAAAAAGACCGGCACACGTTTTCAGCGCGTTTCCGGATTTGAGGCGAACCTACTTATCCGCTGCGGAATGTCAAGCATTAAAGCAATCACGGTAGTTGAGTGGGCTAGAAAACCATCCAGTGAATGGTTTTCCTACGAAACGGGTAGCGGTTCTGCCTTTACTTTGTTCGAACACAGTGCATGTCAGGCATATTCGGTAACCGGTTTGCCATAGCGAAAGCAAAAGGTCGGTGTTTTTGTCACCTTTGACAAAGCAGGATCGTTCTCAAGTCGTTCCAAAGATGATTTGAGAACAAGTTCGGTAATGCGATGGATTCGGCCTTCCGGCATTTCGTCCATACCTATCCATGCAATGCCGGACAGCTCGTCATCGGTTGAACGTGTTGGCGAGACTGTTTCAGAATCACATAAGGCGATAAAGAAACGAGTATCGTAGCGGCGAACCTGTCCGGGCGGTGTGATAGCACGCGCCAGATAACGCGCGTTCAGCGTATCACTTTCAAGTGCGATTCCGGTTTCTTCCTGAGTTTCGCGTAAGGCGCAGGAAAGCAGGGCGCCCGCATGGGGTGTTTTGGCTGCTTGCGCATGGATAAGCGCTTCATCTTCGCTTGGAAGCGCGGCTCTTGACATATTGTCCGAGCGCTCGAAGCGGCCACCGGGAAAGACAAAGAACCCGGGCATAAACACATGTTTCATGGAGCGTCGCCCCATCAGAAAACGCGGGGAGTCGCCAGATGTGTCAACAAGCACAAGAGAGGCGGCAGGCTTCGGGCGTGTATTGGGATAGCGCTTTGGCGCCGGACCATTACCGAAGTCTGGTGCGGTATCGTTAGCCATAATGTGTCGGGTCGATATTCTTGTCTAACGTGCCGTCTTCGCCGTCACCGCCAAAACCGTGCATATGGTTGGCCCATTGAAGGCCGATGACAAAACCTTTCACAGGTTGAAGCACGGCAATAGTCATAAGGACAGCGATTACAGTCCATAAGACTACTTCTGTCCAAGGGGAAAGATCGGTGATGCGGTCAAACATCAAATATGCGCCGACGACGATGTGGCCCACAATAAACAGGTTCAAATAGGCAGGCAGATCATCGGCCCGGTGGTGAAAAATTTCCTCGCCGCAGTTTTCGCAAGCATCGACGGACTTGGCAAAACGGCTAAACAGCCTGCCTTGCCCGCAATTGGGACATTTACAACGCATACCGTTCTTCATCGCCGGCCATAAAGCGCGCCTGTCCTGTGGAGGGTGATTGCCAAAAACCTGAACGTCGGTCATTCGCTTTCCTATCTCTTGCCGCGCTTGGACCTTTTGCCAAACGGTTTACCGGCAGATTTTCTGCGCCTTGCTTTATGAAATGATCGTGTTCTCATGCCAAGGTCACGAGGTTCGGACATCATTTCAAAACGCATGGCACCTGCCATCGGTTGTACTTCGACGACCTTCACTTCGACACTATCGCCCAACCTGTATCCAAGCCCCGATTTCTCGCCAATCATGGCCTGCGCGGTTTCATCGAAATGATAATAATCGTCGCCCAACTTAGATATGGGAACAAATCCGTCCGCGCCAGTCACATTGAGTGTGACAAATAGGCCGGAACTGGTCATGCCGGCGACACGTCCGTCAAAGCTATCGCCGATACGGTCTTCAAGATGCTGTGCAATAAGCCGGTCAATGGTTGAGCGCTCTGCCTGTACCGCACGCCGTTCAGACTGGCTGATGCTGCTGGCAATTTCGCGCAGATCGTCCAGTTCCAACTCCGGCAGCCCGTCTTTCCCGTCACCCAGTGATAAGGCTTCTATGAGCGCGCGATGGACGATTAGATCCGCATAGCGGCGGATTGGCGATGTAAAATGCGCATAGCGGCGTAAATTCAATCCGAAATGACCGTAATTCTCCGGCGTATATTCAGCCTGGCTCTGGCTGCGCAAAACAACGGAATTCACAAGGTCAGCGTGGTCGGTATCTTTGACGCGCTCAAGAATGCCGTTAAAGGCTTGTGGCTTGAGCGCTGCGCCTTGCGCTAGCGGAATATCGAGTGTTTTCAGAAACTCGCGCAATGATTCCTGCTTGGAAAGCGATGGCGCATCATGTGTGCGGTAAACGAGCATTTGCTCGTTTTTCTCCAGCGTTTCGGCCGCGGCAACATTGGCCTGGATCATACATTCTTCGATCAGTTTGTGCGCATCTAGTCGGGCAGGGACGATAACCTTGTCGACGGTGCCATCTTCTTTCAGCTTGATTTTGCGTTCCGGCAGATCAAGCTCAAGCGGCCCGCGTCTGTTGCGGCCAATTTTCATACAGGCGTAGCAATCCCATAATGGCTTGAGAATATCGTCCATTATCGGCGCGGTATCATCATCTGTCGCGCCATCGATTGCTGCCTGTGCCTGCTGATAGGACAGTTTTGCATGGCTCATCATCATAATGCGGTGGAAGCTGTGCTTTGTTTTCTCGCCATTGGCGTCAAACCACATTTTCACCGCCAGCGCAGGCCGATCCACGCCGCCGCGCAATGAGCATAAATCATTGGAAATGCGCTCGGGCAGCATCGGCACGACACGGTCAGGAAAATAGACCGAATTGCCGCGCTTTAAGGCCTCGCGGTCCATTTTGGAGCCAGGACGTACAAAATAGGCAACATCCGCAATAGCCACATAGAGAATAAATCCGCCCTTATTGTCGGGGTCGGCCTGCGCATAAACAGCATCATCATGGTCTTTGGCATCTGCCGGATCAATGGTGATCAGCGGCACATCGCGCCAGTCTTCACGCGGCGCTTTGATTGTTGGCTGTTGAGCCGCTTCCGCCTCATTCAAAACAGCATCGGGGAAAATATGCGGTATACCCTGTGCATGAATCGCAATCATGGACACCGCTTTTTCAGATGACAGCGATCCAATAACGTTCAGAACTCTAGCTGAAGCAAGGCCATAGCGGCCCGTTTTTACAACACTGATTTCAACCAGATCGCCATCCTGCGCATCGCCAAGATTATTCGGCTGAATATCAAGTTCATTTTCTTTGCGCTCAATGGGGATCAGGCGCCAGCTGCCATCGTCGATTTTGCGTACAATGCCGAGTGTTGCCGATTTCGGACGCTCAAGACGCTTGATAACCCGTGCGGAATATTCACCGTCGCCATTGCGGCCAACCCGCGCAAGCACAGTTTCGCCAACGCCTGGAATGATGACTTTCGCACGTGGATTGCGCGGTGTTGTGATATGGACATGCGGGCGCTCGCCCTGCATATCTTCATCCCAATCCTGCGGTTTGGCGACAAGACCGCCATCTTTGTCGCGTGAGATGATTTCCAAAACCGTCGTGCCATTAAGCGCATTGGGTTCGGCAAAGCGTTTGCCGCGTTTCTGGAAGATACCATCGGCTTCCAGTTCTTTAAGAAAGTGCTTGAGTGCAACACGGTCATCGCCTTTCAAATTAAAGGCTTTTGCAATATCGCGTTTGGTTGCCAGATCAGGGTTCTCGCGGATAAAAGATAAAAGCGCATCGCGCGAAGGCATTTTCATGCTGCCTTTGTCGGCGCGCTTCATTGTTTTCGACCGGCTTTTGGCGCGTGAGGATTCGGCTCCAGCACGCGCCTGTTTTCTGGCTTCAAGTTTGGCCCGTCTTTGTGCGCGGGTTTCAGCCATTATGCCTCGTCAGCTGTTTTGGCAGCAGTTTTCTTGGCCGCTGGCTTTTTTGCTGTGGTTTTCTTAGCGGTTGTCTTTTTCTTCGCAGCCGGTTTTTTCTTGGCGGCTGTTTTCTTCTTTGCTGCAGCGCCGCCCACCTTTTTACCGGCTTTTTCGGCACGCTCGGCAATCATGCGCACAGCGGCTTCCAGATCAATGCTTTGCGGATCGGTGTCCTTTGGAATTGTTGCGTTAATCTTACCATGATTGACATAAGGGCCATAGCGGCCGTCTTTAACCGTGATCGGTCCGCCAACCTCAGGATGTTCGCCAAGCTCTTTGAGCGCTTTGGCAGGCGCTGCGCGCCCGCGGCCCGGATTAGCGGCTTTGTCAGCGATAACGGAAACGGCACGGTTAAGCCCGATCGAAAATACTTCATCAACGCTTTCAAGATTAGCATATTTGCCATCATGCAAAACGAACGGACCATAACGGCCAAGTCCGGCAGAGATCATCTTGCCGGTTTCAGGGTGCGCACCAACATCGCGCGGCAATGCAAGAAGTTCGAGCGCTTTTTCATGATCAATTTCTGAAACGCTCCAGCCTTTGGGAATGCCTGCGCGTTTGGCTTCCTTGCCTTCGCCGCGCTGCACGTAAGGGCCAAAACGGCCGGTGCGTAGTGTAATCATTTCCTCGGTAAACGGATCGGTGCCCAACTCTTTCGGACCGTCGGCAAGCGCATCGGCACTGCCTTCACCTTCCTGGCCAAGCTGGCGTGTGAAATTACACTCCGGATAGTTCGAGCAGCCGACAAAGGAGCCGAATTTGCCCAGTTTCAAGCTGAGATTACCCGTGCCGCATTTCGGGCAGATACGCGGATCCGAGCCGTCTTCGCGTTCGGGAAACACAAGCGGTTCGAGACGTTCATTAAGCGCATCCAGCACATTGGTAATGCGCAACTCTTTAGTGCCGTCAATATGCGCGGAAAACTCATCCCAGAACTGACGCAGCACATCTTTCCACTGCAGTGAGCCGTCAGAAATCTGATCGAGCTTTTCTTCCAGCGATGCGGTAAAATCGAACTCCACATAGCGTTCAAAGAAATCCTGAAGGAATGCGGTTACAAGACGTCCCTTTGCTTCCGGCACGAGGGCGCGTTTCTCAAGACGCACATATTCACGGTCTTTAAGCGTTGATAAGGTCGCTGAATAGGTTGACGGCCGACCAATGCCAAGCTCTTCCATTTTCTTGATTAGCGATGCTTCGGAATAACGCGGCGGCGGTGTCGTATGATGTTGTTCAGCCTCAATCTTTTCTTTTTCGCAAGCCTCGCCGGTTTTCAGTTCCGGCAGGCGCTTGCTGTCATCATCTCCATTGTCATCGTCTTTTTTCTGGTCATCCTTATGCTCGGTATAGGCTGCCAGAAAACCTTCAAATTTAACGACCGTACCCGAAGCACGAAGCCCAATTGTGCGCTTTTCGCCATTCGCTTCAATTTCTGCCGTTGTGCGCTCCATCTGTGCCGCTTCCATCTGCGATGCGATGGAGCGTTTCCAGATCAAATCATAAAGCTTGAACTGCTCGTCATTAAGCTTGGACTTGATATCATCAGGCGCGCGCATGAAATCTGTCGGGCGAATAGCTTCGTGCGCTTCCTGAGCGTTTTTCGCTTTTGATTCATAATGGCGCGGTTTGTCCGGCACGAAGTTCGCGCCAAAGCGCTGGCCGATCGCATCGCGCGAACTACTGATTGCCTCCGGCGCCATTTGAACACCATCGGTACGCATATAGGTGATAAGACCGGTTGTCTCGCCGCCTACATCAATACCCTCATAGAGCTTTTGCGCGATCTGCATGGTGCGGGCAGGGGCAAAGCCAAGCTTGGCTGATGCGGCCTGTTGCAGGCTGGACGTTGTAAATGGCGGTGGCGGATTGCGTCGTACGGGTTTTGCTTCAACAGATGTTACTGCAAAAGTGGCGTTTTCCAGCGCGGTTTTGACGGAACCGGCTTCGTCGCCATTCTTCAGCGTCATCTTATTGGTTTTTTTGCCATCAATCGTATTGAGCTGCGCTTCAAAGCTGGCCCCTTGCGCTGATTTTAGATGCGCAATCACGCTCCAATATTCTTCCGGCTTGAAATGCTCGATTTCCGCTTCGCGGTCTGTCACCAGCCGCAATGTCACGGACTGCACACGTCCGGCAGAGCGGGCGCCGGGCAATTTGCGCCATAGAACCGGTGACAAGTTGAACCCGACCAAATAGTCCAACGCGCGGCGTGCCAGATAAGCATCGACGAGCGGCTGGTCGATCTCGCGCGGATTGGCCATAGCGTCGCTCACCGCTTTTTTGGTGATGGCGTTAAACACCACACGGTGAACCGGCTTGTCCTTTAAAGCTTTCTTTTTTGCCAGAACTTCCAGCACATGCCAGGAAATAGCTTCTCCCTCGCGGTCGGGGTCGGTTGCGAGAATGAGGCCATCGGCGTTTTTTACAGCATCGGCGATTTCTTTCAGGCGTTTGTTGGAGGCTGTATCAACCTGCCAGGACATCGCGAAATCTTCATCCGGCAGCACGGATCCGTCTTTCGGCGGCAGATCACGCACATGACCAAAGGAAGCAAACACCTTATAATCCGGGCCTAAATACTTGTTGATTGTCTTGGCTTTTGCAGGCGACTCAACAACGACGACTTCCATAATAAACACTTATCCTGAGGTTTTGGGCCTTAGAGCACCAATCTAATAACTGGACAGCACATGGCTTTGTGAAGGGCGTTGGTCAAGCCCAAAGCATATTATTTACACGATTAGGAAATTATTCTTTTAGCTAAATGCGTCCATAGGTTGTAAAAAATGACATATATGGGGTTGATATACAACTTTAACGATGTATCGTGCGTGACGTGGCGGTAACTTACGTAGTAGCAGCACGTGCAGCGGACTGATATTGATATGATAGAAAACCTTCGTACTGCAAGAATGGAGCGCATCCGTTATATTCAAGCCATGTTGGGGGAGCTGCGTGTTCTGGCAGAAGCCGAACGGTGCGACATGCTCACTTACATGATTGAAATGGCTTATATAGAAAGCAGCGATATTGTGCGCGGACAAAGGCCGGCACAAATTAAACCCTCAACGTTGCGCCACCTCAAGCAAGGAAACTCTGTTGGCTGAGTGACGCTCGATCTGGCCGACTAAATCCATCTCTAATATAATGAGTGCAACCTGTGCTGGTTCAAGGCCGCTATGGGCAATGATATCATCAATGTCTGTCGGTGCCGGACTAAGCAAAGAGATCACAGCCGCGCGCGCATTATCGTCCGGCGGCAAGGTCATAAACTCTTCTTTTTCAAAAAGCCCGATCTGGTGTTGAACGGCATGTTGGCGCGCTTCGCTGACAGGTTTGAGTGCTTCGAGCACATCATCGGCAGACGTAATCAGGGTCGCGCCTTCGCGGATCAGATTATTGGTTCCTTGCGAGCGCGGATCGAGCGGCGATCCCGGAACAGCAAATACTGTACGTCCGAGCTCATTGGCCAGCCGCGCGGAAATCAACGAACCGGATTTTTGCGCTGCTTCAACAACAATAAGCCCCATGGATAATGCGGCGATAATTCGGTTGCGGCGCGGGAAATCACGGGCGCGCGGCTCCCAGCCAAATGGTTTGTCGGTAATAGCGCAGCCTGTGCCGGAAGCGATGATGTCCTGCAGCAGCGGAATGTTTTCAGGCGGGTAGGGCTGGTCAATGCCGCCAGCCATGGCGGCAATGGTGCCGTTTTCGAGTGCTGCCTGATGTGCGGCGCGGTCGATACCGCGCGCAAGCCCTGAGACGATCACATGTCCGGCTTCATTGAGCGCGCTTGCCAGTTGCTGCGCCATCTTGATGCCGACCATTGAGGCATTGCGCGATCCGACGATGGAAATTGTGGGCTTGCTCATGGCGCTGCTATTGCCCATCACCGTGATCAGCGGCGGTGCCAGCTCTGTATAGCGCAGAAGCGATGGATAATCAGGCTCGCCAAGGCCGATAATGCGTGCGCCGAATTTTGCTGTTGCCTCAAGCTCGCGCTCGACTTCATCAAGGCTGGCAATCCGTATAGTACGCTTGCCCCCTGAGCGGGAGGTCATTTCCGGCAGCATTTCGAGCGCTGCACTGGCAGAGCCGCAATGATTGATCAGATCGCGGAATGTTGCCGGTCCCACATTGTCGGAGCGGTAAAGCCTGAGCCATGAAAGCCGTTGCCGGTCGGAAAGTTCGAACTGAGCAGGTTTGGCGTTGCTTTGGCTCTGCTTGTTCAAAATTTAGCCCTTTTTGCCGATTTTGCTTTCCGTGCCTTTCAGCAATCGGGAAATGTTTTCGCGGTGCTTAAAAAACACAATGGCGGTTAAAACCACGAAAAGATAGGCAAGATCATACCGTTCGACCCAAAACAGGCCTGCGGTTGCCGCAACCGAACCAAGCAGGGCGGCCAGGGATGAATAACGCGTGATAAATGCCGTTAGCAGCCAGACAATCGCAAAGGGTGCAAGCACATGCCAGGAAAAGCCAAGGGAAATACCGGCAAAGGTCGCAACGCCTTTACCGCCTTTAAATTTCAGCCACACCGGATAAAGATGGCCAAGGAACGCGCCTAAAGCCGCTGCCATCGCCGCTTCCATGCCAAATAATTGCTTGGCAAGAACCACCGCCAGCGTGCCTTTCAGCGCATCAAGCAGCAGGGTGGCTGCGGCGACTTTTTTATTGCCCATGCGCAGCACATTGGTCGCACCAATATTGCCCGAACCGATAGCGCGCACATCGCCCATACCGGCGGCGCGTGTCAGCAAAAGACCAAATGGAATCGAACCGAGCAGATAACCGCCAATGAGTGCTATAATAATTTCAAACATTGTCATCCAATCTGTCGGCGTAATTTCGAAAAATGTATCGACGGGATCCATTCTAATTTACACCGTATTGAAAAGCTCAAATGCTATAAACGCAAGTACCGGCAACAAAAGTCTTTTGTACACGCCCTGTCAGCCGCGCATCTTCAAAAGAAGTGTTTTTCGATTTTGATTTAAGATCGCTTGTTTTCAAAAGCCACGGCTCGTCAAGATCAACGATTGCAAAATCTGCTGCCGCGCCTTTTCCAAGCGTACCGGCCTCAAGCCCGAGACGTTTGGCGGGGTTGGTGGACATGGCCGCAATTAACGTTGCCAGTGTGATCTGGTTGGCATTAACAAGGCGAAGTCCGGCGGCAAGCAGGCTTTCAAGCCCGACCGCACCATCGGCGGCCTCTGCAAAGGGCAGGCGTTTTGTGTCCACATCCTGCGGGTCATGGTCTGATATGATCACGTCGATTGTGCCATCGGCCAATGCGCTTACCATTGCCTGACGGTCATCTTCTGATCGCAGCGGCGGCGACAGTTTAAAGAATGTACGGTATTCGCCAATGTCGTTTTCATTGAGCGCCAGATGATTGATGGATATGCCTGCGGTGACGTTCAGACCTTCGCTTTTTGCCACACGCATCGCGTCTGCACTCATCGCGCAGGAAATTTTTGCCGCATGATAGGCACAGCCCGTCAGCCTTGCCAGACGCAAATCACGTTCAAGCGGCAGAAGTTCGGCTTCGCGCGGTATACCGGATAACCCGAGCCATGAGGCAAACAAGCCTTCATTCATGACACCATTGCCTGCAAGATCCGCATCTTGCGTTGTATGCGAAATAAGAGCGCCGAAATCACGCGCATAGGTCATGGCGCGGCGCATAATGGCAGCATTGGCAATTGTCTGGCGGCCATCGGTAAACATAACCGCGCCTGCATTGCGCAGGATTCCCATTTCGGTCATCTCGACGCCATCAAGCCCTTTTGTGATAGCGGCTGACGGCAAAATACGGGTGATTGCTGTCTCTAACGCTGTCCGCCGTATAAATTCGACCAGCTGAACATCGTCAATAACCGGATTTGTATCCGGCATCATGACGAGCGAGGTAACGCCGCCTGCCGCTGCTGCTTCGGATGCCGAAGCGATTGTTTCTCGGTGCTCACCGCCCGGTTCGCCAATATGCACACGCATATCGACAAGCCCCGGAATGACTGTCATGCCGCGCAAATCGTATACGTCAGCTCCTTCGGGCGCACCCTGATTATGAGCATCCGCACCGGCAGCAGCGATGACGCCATCTTCAACAATGACTGCGCCGACTTCATCAATGCCCCGAGACGGGTCGACAATGCGGCCATTGGTGTAGACTTGTGTGCCTTTTGAAACTGTGACGCTCATAGGGCACCGCCATTGTTTTTCGCAGGATCAAGCAGCGCTTCCATAACGGCCATACGTGCCGCGACCCCCATTTCGACCTGTTCTTCAATGACCGATTGCGGTCCGTCCGCGATTTCCGATGCAATTTCGACACCGCGGTTCATCGGGCCGGGATGCATGACCAGCGCATCGGGTTTCGCAAGGCTGAGTTTTTGCGCATCAAGACCAAAATGGCGGAAATATTCTCGGATAGAGGGTACAAATGCACCGGCCATGCGCTCGCGCTGCAAGCGGAGCATCATGACAACATCAACATCTTTCAAGCCGGTTTCCATGCTTGTGTGAACATCAACGCCCATATGTTCAATACCGGCTGGCATAAGCGTCGACGGTCCGACCACGCGGACATGCGCGCCCATAGTGTTGAGCAATATAATATTTGAACGTGCCACACGGCTGTGCAGAACATCGCCGCATATGGCGACTGTCAGCCCGTCAAAGCGTCCTTTGGCACGGCGGATCGTCAGCGCGTCAAGCAATGCCTGTGTCGGATGTTCATGTGCGCCGTCGCCCGCATTGATAACAGCGCATCCCACTTTCTGGGAGAGCAGGGCAGCAGCGCCTGCCGCCTGATGGCGAATGACCAGAATATCAGGACGCATGGCGTTAAGCGTCATCGCCGTGTCGATCAGTGTTTCACCTTTTTTGACCGATGAAGAGGCAACCGACATATTCATAACATCAGCGCCAAGGCGCTTGCCTGCCAGTTCGAACGAGGCTTGGGTGCGGGTTGATGCTTCAAAAAAGAGATTGATCTGGGTCAAACCTCGGAAGACCGACTTTTTCTTTTCGCGCTGGCGCGAAAGAGCGACGGCTTCGTCGGCCCGGTCAAGCAGGCATAAAATGTCAGGAACGTTCAAACCGGCAATGCCAAGCAGATGGCGGTGCGGGTAGACGGGAAAGGGCGCTGAATTTGTCATCTTAAAGTGGTGCAATAGGGCTAAAAACTTGTCGCTGCAACCTTCAAGGTGAACACATCACCACAAATTCGATATATGAATAGGAAAACACGATTCGGATTTCATATTATGGCGACGACAACTCATCACCGTGTAACCAATCAGACGCCGCCCTTGTCTGGTTATAATGCTTTTCGCCTCAATCCTCTTTTGTTGCAGATCGCCTCTGGTTCAAATGCCGAGACGCTTAAAGATTTTGACCAGATTGGCCGGTATTCGCTGTCCGGTGAAGCGCAGGAGCTTGCCGAAATGGCAAACCGCAACGCGCCGCGCTTAAAAGCGCATGACCGGTTCGGGCGGAGGGTGGATCAGGTCGAATTTCACCCTTCATATCACGCGCTGATGCGCCGTTCGGTGAGCTACGGCATAGGAAGCTCGGTATGGGAGGATGCCGCGCGCGGCAATACAAATGGTCATTTAAAGCGTGCCATACGGTTTTTCATGCTTGCGGGGCTGGATACAGGCCATCTTTCAAGCCTTTCCAGCACAAATGGTGCGGTTGCAGCGTTGATGACAGCGCCGCATCTGGCAAAAGAATGGGTGCCGCGTGTCACCACTCGCAAATATGATAGCGCCCATAAATCTCCGGTGGACAAATCCTGCCTGACCATCGGTATGGCGGTGGCTGAAAAACAGGCGGGCACAGATTTTACCGCGCTGACAACACGTGCCGAAACGGTTGGCAATGGCTTGTTCCGCTTAACCGGCCATAAATGGTTTTTATCCTCGCCAATGGCCGATGCATTCCTAATGCTTGCGCGCACACCCAATGGCACGAGTTGTTTTCTGGTGCCGCGCTTTCTGGCCGATGATGAACATAATCACATTAATCTTGTCGGCTTGAAAGATAAGCTGGGCAACCGCTCCGCGGCCACCGCAGAGGCAGAAATCAATGGCTCGATTGCACAAATGATCGGCCGTGACGGTGAGGGCAGCCGCGCCATCCACGAAATGCAGACTTTGATGCGCCTTGACGGCGCACTCATTTCGTCGTCGATCATGCACGCCTCTTTATGCGAGGCTGTGCATCATGCCCGCCACAGAAAGGTCGGCGGGCGCTTGCTGATGGATCAACCGCTTATGCGCGCCGTTCTGACCGATATTGCACTTGATGTTGCCGCTTCTACAGCCTTGTCGATGCGTCTCGCGCGCGCTTTCGATGGTGCCCGCGCCAATGATGTGGAAGGCACATTCGCCCATGTCATGACGCCGGTCGTTAAATATCTGACTGCCAAAATAGCGCCCGCCGCAATTGCAGAGGCAATGGAGGCCATGGGCGGCAATGGTTATATTGAAAGCAGCGTATTGCCGCGTCATTACCGCGAGGCCCCGCACCAATCGCTGCTGGAAGGGTCCGGCAATATGATGGCGTTGGAAGTGTGCCGCGTATTCAAGCGAACGCCGGAACTTTTCAATGTTGTTTTGTCTGATATCGAAAGCAATCTTGGCGATAAGGCAAAAGATACCAGCAAAGTGTTAAGAGCTGCATATGAACTTGCGCTGGACGATGAAAGTGCGGCGCGTATTCTGGTCGAGCAACTGGCCATCGCTGCTGCGGCCGCCGAACTTTACCGCTTGGAGACAGGTGTGCTTGCCGATGCCTATGCGGATACTCGTCTGGGCAGTAATTGGCGGGCAAGCTATGGTATGCTTGGCACCCGTTTTGACAATCAGACTATTCTTGATGCGCTTTATCCGCCGGTGGCATAGGCCGTCACTGTCAGAACGGCGGGTATTGTCACCAATGAGACCAGCGTTTGCAGCGTAACAGTGATGGCGTAGTTCTCGGCATCGCCGCCCATTTGCCGTGCCAGCACATAGCCATTCATGGCTGTGGGAACAGCGGCGCAAAGGGCGACATAACTCAGCTCCGCACCTTCTATTCCGAACATCAGGGCAGAACTGACCACGATCACCGGAAACAGGATTAGTTTCAGGAAAGTCGGCAGTAAAACAGGAAAACCGGGACGTGCGACATCGCGCAAGCGCAAGCCAGCACCAATTGTCAAAAGCCCCATGCCGAGCGCAGCGCGGCTGACAAGGTGAAGTCCGTCCATGAAAAAGTCCGGCAATCCGCCCGGAAGCAAACGGAGCAGCAGGCCCATCGATGCGCCAATGATGAGCGGGTTCACGGCGACCCTTTTGAGAACAGACGTAAAACTCGGTTTGCTGTCGGTAAACCACGCAACAACAGCAACGGTTGAAACATTGATCGGGATAACGATTGCAGCCATGACGAGCGCGACAACGGCAGCGCCTTCAGGCGGGAACATGTTTTCAGCAACAACCAGCGCGATAAAGCCGTTCCAGCGCACAGTCGATTGGAAAATGGAGGAGAAAGTAGGGCCTTTCACGCCCATTTTATGAATGAGTGGCCATAGCAGCAATGTGATCAGGCCAAGAACGAACCATGCAAATCCGAGCGCAAGAATAACCTTGTCCAGTGACAATCCGCTGAAATCAGCACGGAAAATCGTCGAAAACAGCAATGTCGGATAAAGCAGATAGAAGCCGAGACGCTCCAGGCCGATCCAGAATTCGCGTGTGAAAAGAGGCGTTTGGCTCAGCAGATTCCCGACAAGAATGATAACGAATATCGGCAGGACGGATTGAATAGTGATGAGCATTAAGGGGCCTTTCATGCCTCTATTGGCGCATATTGTGCGATGACGCAATCAGATATCCACAATTGTACCTTTTGCGTTAACCTTAACAAATGGTTTCGATTGCGGCGGCGGACCTGAGTTGTGATAGTCGGGCCACAACGAGGTCCGCATGTATAGATTCTTTTCCATAACGGTCATTTTGAACTGGGTTGCCGTACTGGCTGTGCTCAGCGTTGTCGGGCTTGGTATCAAAGTCGAGCAGGGCGGCATGATTGACGCTTTGAATGAAGCACTCAGCGGCGAGGCGGGGCTGCAATTGCTGCCTGAAACCGCCTATGTGCTTTCAGTGGCTGCTATTCTCATTGTATTGACGATGGCCACCTGGGCTTTGCTGGCGATCATATTTGCAGCGCCGAACGGGACGGAAAACAAGCAGCAGGATTTTGTGATCATGTTTGCCATGGGCGTTTGCCTGTGCGTGTTCGCAATCATTCTGGCGATTGCCATTTACACAGGCGCGACCTTTTTAAGCACGACGATCTGTATCGCATCCTTTGCCACCATATTGGCAGGTATCGCGCACCGTGTGTTTGTCATTGAGGCTGAAGGCCGCAATGCGGCTGAAACGCTGAATGAAGGCTTTGGTCTGGTCACAACGCCGGTAATGGCGCGGCAGAGCGCTGCCCGCCCGATGTCAGGCCGCGCAAACAGCAGATTCGTCCCCAAACGCAACCTCCAACCGATGAACTGACGGATACCTTATGAAATATTTTCTTGGTCTATGGTTGATTCCGATGTCGCTCTTTTGGGGCTGGTTTGGCCTGTCCTATTACGACATGAATTTCGGCTTTTCCTTTTTGACGCGTGATGTTCATAACCTTGTCTTTGGTATCTACGCGCATCTTTTGGGCACGGACTACGAGACGATTGTTTCCGGTTTTATCAAAGCCTGTATTTTTGATTCATTCCTAATCGGCGCGATCATTGCCTATCGCAAGCGCAAGCAGATCAAAGCATGGTGGCAGGCGCGTCAAACATCAGACCTGCCTGAAACCACTCAGGTGCCGCGTGTTCCTGCGGAATAAAGCCGGTCCAAAACACCTTGCAAAATAAAAGAAGCCGCAGCGGAATCAATCCGCTCGGCTCTCTTTGCGCGGCTGACATCCTGCTCCAGCAATGACCGCTCGGCGGCCACCGTTGACAAACGTTCGTCCCAGAACACGATCGGCAGCGCAACATGCTGCATCATATTGCGTGCAAAGGCGCGGGTTGCCTGTGCGCGCGGACCTTCCGAGCCGTCCATATTGAGCGGCAGGCCCAGAACAATCGCGCCGATATTTTCCGCCGCAATCAGCGCCTTCAAAATCTCAAGATCAGCCATGAACTTTTTGCGCTTTATAACCGTGCGCGGCGAAGCAAGGGTCAAACCGGCATCGGACACCGCAAGGCCAATGGTTTTTGTGCCAAGGTCAAGCCCCAGCAGGCGCGCCCCGCGCGGTAGAGCTTCGGCCAGCGTTTCAATGTCGATAATTTGTCCTTTTTGTTCGTTCACAACCGTTCTAAGGCCTTCCTTGCTGATTTGGTTAAACGCATATTGCACCACAAAGCTGCGAGCGCTATAGCGGGCGCATACAAAACACCGGAGAATCCAATGTCCGTCGATACCGCTACCGTTAAGCGCGTTGCCAAACTTGCCCGCATTGCCGTCACAGATGATGAGGCAAAAAATCTGGAAGGTGAACTCAACACCATTTTAGGATTTGTCGAGCAGTTGAACGAGGTGGATGTCAGCAATGTCGAGCCGATGGTTTCGGTTGTTGCCGTGGATATGAAAAAGCGGGTTGATGAAGTGACCGACGGCAATAAGGCCGCTGATATTGTCGCCAATGCGCCGGCCAGCGACGAGAACTTCTTCCAGGTTCCCAAAGTGGTTGAATGAGCCTGCCTGCGCCGCACCGATAATTTGATATAGAAGATTTTATTTATGACCGATCTGACAGCCCTGACGATTGCCGAAGCCCGCGAAAAACTCCGCGCTAAAGAAATAAGTGCAGTCGAATTGACCGATTCCTACATTGCCGCGATTGATGCTGCCAATGGCGCGCTCAATGCTTATGTCGCGCTGACGCCGGAAAAGGCCCGCGAAATGGCAAAGGCATCGGATGCAAAATATGCCACAGGTAATGCAGGCGCGCTGGAAGGTATTCCGCTCGGTATCAAGGATTTGTTTGGCACGATGGATGTGCACACACAGGCCGCATCGCACATTCTGGATGGTTTCAAGCCGAAATATGAGTCAACCGTCACGCAGAACCTTTGGGATGACGGCGCTGTCATGCTCGGCAAGCTGAACATGGACGAGTTCGCGATGGGCTCATCCAATGAAACTTCTTATTACGGCCCGACAAAAAACCCGTGGCGCGCAAAAGATTCAAACGTTGATCTGGTGCCGGGCGGCTCGTCCGGTGGTTCGGCGGCGGCCGTTGCCGCGCATATTTGTGCCGGTGCAACAGCAACCGACACGGGCGGTTCCATCCGCCAGCCTGCGGCCTTTACAGGCACAGTAGGCATCAAGCCGACCTATGGCCGTTGTTCACGCTGGGGCGTTGCCGCTTTTGCCTCATCGCTTGATCAGGCTGGCCCGATCACGCGCGATGTGCGCGATGCGGCGATTATGTTGAAATCCATGGCTTCTGTTGATGCCAAAGACACGACAAGCGTTGATCTGCCAGTGCCGGATTATGAGGCCGCGCTGGGCGGTTCCGTCAAAGGCATGAAAATCGGTATTCCGGCTGAATACCGCATGGACGGCATGGACCCGGAAATTGTCGCGCTATGGGAGCAGGGCATTGCCTGGCTAAAAGATGCGGGCGCGGAAATCGTCGATATTTCGCTGCCGAACACGAAATACGCACTGCCTGCTTATTATATCGTGGCACCGGCCGAAGCATCATCCAACCTTGCGCGCTATGACGGCGTGAAATACGGCCTGCGTGTACCGGGCAAAGACATCACCGATATGTATGAGCAGACACGCGCTGCCGGATTTGGCGCGGAAGTCAAACGCCGCATCATGATCGGCACCTATGTGCTGTCGGCGGGTTATTACGATGCCTATTATTTAAAAGCGCAAAAAGTACGCACGCTGATCAAGCGCGATTTTGAAAATGTGTTTGCCGATGGCGTGGACGCGATTTTGACACCGGCAACGCCAAGCGCTGCCTTTGGCATCGGCGATCAAGACATGAAGGCTGATCCGGTGAAAATGTATTTGAATGACGTGTTTACGGTGACGGTCAACATGGCCGGTTTGCCGGGCATTGCGGTTCCTGCCGGTCTGTCTTCAACCGGTCTGCCGCTCGGCCTTCAATTGATTGGCAAGCCGTTTGACGAGGAAACCCTGTTCAAAACCGCCGGTGTGATTGAACAGGCAGCCGGTAAGTTTACGGCGGATAAGTGGTGGTAGTGTAAACTGCCGCCTTAGGCCAGCGACCCACATAAGCTACACAACTCACCGTCATCCTAGGCCTTGAGCCTAGGAACTATTCCGTGATGTTGGCGGATTGTTTGAACGCTCAGGAATGGATACTCGGGTCAAGCCCGAGCATGACGCACATTAGTAATCCGCTTTGATGACGTTGTTCTGTAGCTTTGTGTAGATGTAATAGAAACCATCTTATTCAGCTTTTGTAGTGTTGTCATCATTCGTATCTGCTACTTCAGCCATTGCTGGAGCTGCATCTCCAGTTCGGCCTTCTTCATCACAATACTTTGCTAGTTCTACAAGGAAAATTGCTACACACCTCGTTATGTGCAAGGCCTCATGCGGGGAATATGTGTTTTCGACGTGCATTGTCGCATTTCGCCAAGGATTTTTTACCGCATCTAATGTAGCATAAATGTTCTCATATTTAGCTCCAAGTGTTCCGTTAAGGCGGTGCTTTTTAGGCCATTTCTCCTCAAGGGATTCTGTTATTTTTCGTAGCATAACGCCCCAATTTTTCTCGGCGGGCTTTGTGGGGTCTGGAATCTCTAGTAGTAATGAAAATGCTTTAATCCCACTTTCCAACGCTCTCATAGAATGAAAAACTGCGGCAGTATAGCGGTTGAGAGCTAGACATTTTGCGGCTTCCTCGATCTCAAGTGATGCTTTTGGGAAAGCTGCCGGAAAGCCTTCAACATGTGACCCTGTACCCCTTAATAAGTGATCCACTGGAAGCATCAATTGAGCTTCATTGGGCTGTAAAACCAAAAGTTTGATTTCACTTAAGTGATCTGCAAAGCGACTTTCAATTTCTCTAGTTGCATTTAAAAGTTGGCCGTAAGTTAGTTCTTTTTCCTTTAGATTTTGGATAAGACGCTGATTTGCTACATGAGCAGATTGGCATCCCACAACGACAAAGTTTTCGAATAATCGTTCAAGGGTGCCACATGCAGTTATTTGGTCGGGTTTGGAGATAGCAGCATTTGAATCGCACGAACTCGTTCGTTCAATGAGAGTACGTAACGAAGTTATAGCTGCCAAAAAGGAAAGTGCATTTACGTCGTACAAGTTAAAAAAACTCCGCTAAGAAACGCCAATGATCAACCTAATTCTAGGCAAACGGATAAATAAGTAAAGTTCGCTTAGGAAAATAATCACACACACCCTTGCGCATTATAGGTAAATGTTCCTAATATGTTCCGGTGAGGTGTGTCATGCGCAAGCCGGAATTTGCCGAAAAACTCTATATCGACTTTGACAGCTTTTTTGCCAGCGTCGAGCAGCATTTGAACCCCGAACTGCGCGGGCGGCCGATTGGGGTCATTCCGCTCGATTCGGATTATTCAAGCTGTATCGCCGCCAGCTATGAGGCCAAAAAGTTCGGCGTTAAAACCGGCACGCGCATGAAGGACGCGCGCGATATGTGTCCCGGCATCCGCTTTGTCGTGGCGCGGCACGACATTTATGTGCGCCTGCACCACCGCATTGTGGCGACGGTTGAAAGCTGTGTGCCGGTCAGCAAAACACGCTCCATTGATGAAATGGTCTGCACGCTCATGCGGTCTGAAAGCCGTGATGCTGCCGGCCTTGCCGCGCGTATCAAACAGCGCCTTGAAAGCGAAATCGGGCAGGGGCTGCCGTGCTCTATCGGCATTGCGCCCACCGAGCTGCTGGCGAAAATCGCCGCTGAAATGGACAAGCCGAACGGTTTTGTCGTCTTTGAGCCGGATGATCTGCCCGGCCGTCTGTTCGAATTGGAACTGCGCGATCTGCCCGGTATTTCCAGCGGTATTGAACGGCGCTTGCACCAGTCCGGCATTAAAGATGTCAAACAGCTTTGGGCGCTGGAGGCCAAACATATGCGCGCCATCTGGGGCAATGTGGAAGGCGAGCGCTTTTGGGCAGCATTGCATGGCTATGAGACCATTCGCGAGGACACAAAGCGCCGGATGTTCGGCCATGGACGCATTTTGCCGCGCGACTGGCGCTCGCCGCAGCGCGCATTTACCTGCGGGCGTATGCTGATGACCAGCGCGGCGCGAAGGCTCAGGCGCGAAAATTTCCGCGCTTGTAATCTGAACTATGGCCTGCGTAGCATTGACCGGCAAAAATGGTCCGCAGACATACGCTTTACCGCCGCGCGTGATGATGCGACCTTTCTTCATGCCATGCAGGCGCTGCATCAACGCTTTGAAAAAGAGCGCCCGTTTAACAAAATCAAGTCGGTCAGCGTCACATTGCACGGTCTAGTCGCGCCGCAGCAATTGGGCGGTGCGGGTTTTATGGAAGACCTTTTTGACAGCCAGACCGATCTGAAAGCCCATGGCAAATGGGAAGTCGCAAGCGACACAATGGACGCCCTGCGTGAACGTTTTGGCGCAAAGGCGCTCACGCTTGGCCCTGTGGACCCGATACCGGGCGGTTATGTCGGCGGTAAAATTGCTTTCAACCGGATACCGGATATGCGCGATTTTAATGAGAATATCGAGGAAAGTAGCCGCGCGATCATCCGTTCCTAGCTTTTCACTTGGAAGATAATGACGCAATCGGATAGAAACACTTGTGTCGGCATAGCCCTTCGATTATCCAAGCCGCAAAGTAATAAGCGATTTTACGCAAAGCTTAAATGGAAGACCAATGAACGCTCTTGTAGATACACGCACAACCGATGCAAAACGCCTTATCCCCGGCGCAACCGGTGACTGGGAATTGATCATTGGTCTGGAAGTCCATGCGCAGGTCACATCACAGTCTAAATTGTTTTCCGGCTCTTCCACGCAGTTCGGCGCGGAGCCAAACGCCAATGTGTCGCTGGTTGATGCGGCGATGCCGGGCATGTTGCCGGTGATCAATCAGGAATGTGTGGCGCAGGCTGTGCGTACGGGACTTGGGCTGAAAGCCAAAATCAACAAGAAGTCCGTATTTGACCGCAAGAACTATTTTTATCCTGATTTGCCGCAAGGCTATCAGATTTCCCAGTTCCAGCAGCCGATCGTTGGCGAAGGTACTGTGCATATTTCTGTCGGGCCGGACAAAAAGGGCAATTTTGAAGAGGTTGAAGTGGGCATTGAACGCCTGCACCTTGAGCAGGATGCGGGCAAGTCCATGCACGACCAGCACCCGACAATGTCCTATGTGGATTTGAACCGTTCCGGCGTTGCACTGATGGAGATCGTCTCAAAGCCTGACATGCGTTCGTCCGATGAGGCAAAAGCCTATGTGACCAAGCTGCGCCAGATTGTGCGTTATCTGGGCACATGTGACGGCAATATGGACGAAGGCTCCATGCGCGCTGACGTCAACGTATCCGTGCGCCGTCCGGGCGAAGGTTTTGGCACGCGCTGCGAGATCAAAAACGTCAACTCGATCCGCTTTATGGGCCAAGCCATTGAATATGAAGCGCGCCGCCAGATCGCGATTTTGGAAGACGGCGGCTCAATCGATCAGGAAACCCGCCTGTTTGATCCGGTAAAGGGCGAAACCCGCTCAATGCGCTCTAAAGAAGAAGCGCATGACTATCGCTATTTCCCCGATCCGGATTTGCTGCCGCTGGAATTTGACGATGCCTATATCGAAGCGCTCAAAGCGGATTTGCCGGAACTGCCGGACGAAAAACGTCTTCGCTTTCTTGAATCAGGTCTGTCCGCCTATGATGCCAATGTGCTAATTTCGGAAAAAGCGATTGCCGATTATTTCGAAAAAGTGGCCGAAGGCCGCGAGGCGAAGCAGGCCGCAAACTGGGTGATCAACGATCTGTTGGGTGCGCTGAACAAGGCAGGTCAAGGCATTGAGGAAACGCCGGTTACGCCGCAGCAATTGGGCACAATCCTTGATCTGATTAAAGAAGGCACAATCTCCGGCAAGATTGCCAAGGAACTGTTCGAGATTGTCTTTAATGAGGGCGGCGATCCCGCCAAAATCGTTGAAGAGCGGGGCATGAAGCAGGTCACCGACACCGGCGCGATTGAAGCGGCTGTTGATGAAATCATTGCTGCAAATCCTGAAAAAGTCGAGCAGGTTAAAGAAAAACCGGCGCTGGCCGGCTGGTTCGTCGGGCAGGTGATGAAGTCCACCGGCGGCAAAGCCAACCCGCAAGCTGTTCAGCAATTGGTCAAGTCCAAGCTTGGCGTTGAGTAAAGATAATGATGCGCGGCTGCTTTTTTGCGGCCGCGTACAATTGTTGATTCCCAAACCAATTCTGCTACTTGTATAACCTTTGTAAATCGTGGAACACTGCACACGAATACCAAGGGAGAACAGTAATTATGTGGGTCCGTTCGGCTTCACAGGAAGATCTAGAAATCGTCTCAACTATGCTCACCGAAACGTGGCATGACACATATGACAAGATTTATGGCCGCGAGAAAGTGGCCGAACTCACCAAACAATGGCATTCGGTTGCAGCTCTCAAACAGCGTCTGAACAAGCCGAGATCCGAATTTATTATCTGTGATGATGGCGCTGAAATCGGCGCGATGGCTTTTGCCAGCCAGATTGATAATGAAACCACCATGCTTCACCAGCTTTATGTGCGCCCTTCAACCCAAGGTCAGGGATTAGGCGAAAAGCTGCTGATCGAGGTTGAGGCTTCGTTTCCAGATGTGCGCAAAGTGCGTCTGGAAGTGGAGGAAGCCAATGAACGGGCAATTAAGTTCTACCAGCGCAATGGCTTTAAACAAATCGGCACAACGCCCGATTGCGGTGTGAAGGGCTCTGGAATTCCGGCCGTGATCATGGAAAAAGTGATCTGGTAATTCTTAGCGCAGGTGAAGTTTAATTCTCCATCTGCGCCACACCCTGTTCATCATAAAACTGGACTGGTGAACATTCGATAAGGTAATCGCGTTTCTGACGGTCGCAAACGTGGAGTGCGGTTGCCTGAGCGGCTGCTTTTGAGGGAAGGCCGCAAAACACTTCATGCCAATGCGGCCCTTCGCGGTGCTGCAGAAAGATGTCCACGCTCCATCCGGCGGGAAAGCACCAATTGGTCTTGATGCAATCTTCTGCCAAAGCGCCTGATTCCATACATTGAGCGGTCGCCTTGTCAAAGGCTTCGTCCATGGTGGCGCCTGTCGCGATACCGCCGCCTTGTTCCGGCGCTTGAACAAAGGCGATGCCGACAGGCCCATCCTGTGCAATGGCCGGAAAACTGCAAAGGCCAGACAGGATTATTATCGCGATACGCATATTGACCATTTTATTTCTCTTCATTTTCCGTAACCTTAGACGCATTGTGCGTGTAGAATGCACGAAATAGGAGAAAATGCGAATGCGGCGATTTTTTAAGATAGCAATCCCTGTTTTTTTGCTCGGCTTTATTACCGGCAATGCTTTCTGGTATTTGGCCTCACCATTGTGGATCGATAAAGTCGTTTCCGAAGTCGCGCCATCGGTTACCAGCAACACGCCGGTCAAAATCGGCAGCTTTGTGGATGCCGACCGCACGCATAAAGGCAAGGGCACCGCTCAAATCCTAGAAACGGCAAACGGTCTGGTCGTTCGTTTCACAGAGTTTGAAGTAACGAACGGGCCGGATCTGGAGGTTTGGCTGGTTCAGGCGGCAGACCCAAAATCATCTGCGGATGTAAAAGCGTCCAAATGGGTCTCGCTGGGCCAGCTAAAAGGCAATATTGGAGACCAGACATATGCAATCCCCAATGACGTTGAAATCGAGAATTACGGCTCTGTTGTTATTTGGTGTGAGCAATTCGGGGTGCTGTTTTCACCTGCCGCTTTATCGGAGCCAACCGCGTAATGTTTCAAGAGATTATAAATCCTGATAATTCCGAACACAAAGCAAGCATTAGTTCTTTGGATAAGACTGTTACTGTCGCGAGCGATGGCATTGAACTGGCACGCTCGGATAATGCCATCATCGTATCCGAGCAGAGTTCGAGAGGTGCCTATCCGCCGGTGATTTACATCCCGCTCGATGATGTCTCCAGCCGGTTGACGCCGGTAGAGGATAAAACTACCTATTGTCCGCTCAAGGGTGACGCGTCTTATTTTACTTTCAACGGTAGGGAAGTGGCGTGGTCATATGATCGTCCGTTGGAAGGTTCGCAGATTTTGAAAAACTATACCGCATTTTATGCGGACCGTGCCACGATTACAGAGGGCTAAATTGCCCGAAATCGCGGCGAATACCCATTGTTGTCTTGCATTTGAGGTGAAGCAAAGCCATAAGCGGACATATAACGGAATGTGGATTGACCTATGAAAAATTTCTTTTTGCAATTCTTCACTTGGTGGAACGGACAGACGCTCGGAACTCGTTTCTGGACGTGGCGTACCGGTACCAAAGTGGGCGAAGATGAAATGGGCAATGTCTATTATGAAGGCGGCAAGGATGTGGATGGCTACACACGCCGCTGGGTAATTTATGCCGGCGAGGCAGAAGGTTCTGCTGTTGGTTCTGGCTGGCATGGCTGGCTGCATCACCGTGTTGATACACCGCCGTCAAAAGAAGATTACAAACCTTATGACTGGCAGAAGGCGCACCAACCCAATTTGACGGGAACTCCGGCTGCGTACCGTCCTAAAGGTTCTATGCTAAACCCTGAGCCGCGCCCTGAAGTGACAGGTGATTACGACGCTTGGACGCCGGGTAACTGATAGGTCGGCACGTCCGAATCAGATATTTCAGCTATTAATCACTTGTTGACCCTGTTTTGGCCATATGTGCCTTATACTGGAAAGAGCAATGTAGCTGTTCAAACTATTGTGTGGGCGCCTTTGAAAAATTTAAAGAAAATCGCATTCGCTTTTGGGGCTGTGCTTTGTGTTATGGGAACACCCGCACTGGCCGAAAAGGTGGAAAACCCTATCGCCCAATTTTCCGGTATTGATAAGATCACGGGCAAGATCATTTCATTTGATGTCTATATCGATGAAACGGTGCAGTTCGGCGCTTTGCAGATTACACCGCGCGTCTGCTATACGCGATCAACCAATGAAGCGCCTGGATCAAACAGCTTTGTCGAAGTTGACGAAATTACGCTGGAGCGTAAAATCCGCCGCATCTTTACCGGCTGGATGTTTGCCGATAGTCCGGGGCTCAACGCGGTTGAACATGCAATTTATGACGTCTGGCTAACCGGCTGCAAAACAGCGTCGGATGTTCCTGCGCCGAGCTAAACTTATAGACATCTCTTTAAGTTCTCATTCTCAAAATGAAGTGAAAACAGTCGCTTGCCTGTGTCGCTTGTTTAGCGTCAGTCAAACTCGGCTTCGCCGATCAGCGCAACTTCCAGCATTTTCTCATATTCCGCGCGCGGTACTTCAATGGTGCCGAATTGCGTGAGATGATCATTTGTAAACTGCGTATCAAGCAGCACAAATCCGCGTTCGTTAAGACGCTCGATCAGATGAACAAGCGCGACCTTGGATGCGTTGGTGCGGCGACTGAACATGCTTTCGCCGAAAAATGCGCGGCCCAACGACACGCCATAAAGCCCACCGACCAGTTCATCATCATACCAAGCCTCGACGGAATGGGCATGACCCAAATCATGCAGCTCGCTGTAAAGAAGGCGGATCGGTTCGTTGATCCATGTTTCTTCGCGGCCCGGCGCAGGAGCAGCGCAGGCTTTGACGATGTTATTGAAAGCTTCGTTGAATGTAATTTGATAGGTGCCGCGCCGCACTTCTTTTTTTAAACTGCGCGGGGTGTGAAAATTATCAAGCGGCATAATACCGCGCAGTTCCGGTTCTACCCAATATATTGTGGGATCGTTGGCTTTTTCTGCCATTGGAAAAAGGCCTGTTGCATAGGCCTTTAACAAAATTTGCGGTGTAATGAACGTATAATGTTCATCGCTTCCGGACATGAAATATCTCTCGTTGAAAGAACTCTTTATTGTTCTTTCGCGGCCAAATAATGTTCAAGCCAGTGAATATCATAGTCACCATTTGCGATGTCAGGAGAGTCGATCAACTCCTGAAATAGCGGCACAGTTGTATTGATACCGTCGATAACAAGTTCGTCGAGCGCACGGCGCAGACGCATCATACATTCCAGCCGGTTACGGCCATGCACGATCAGCTTTCCGATCAAACTGTCATAATATGGCGGGATGCTGTAGCCGGCGTAAACACCTGAATCAACACGGACACCAAGACCACCCGGCGCATGATAATGCGTGATTGTGCCCGGTGACGGCACGAAGGTCCGGTGATGTTCAGCGTTCAGGCGACATTCAATCGCATGGCCGTTAAACTTGATCTCATCCTGCGTAACCGAAAGGCCGGCACCGGAGGCAACACGCAATTGCTCATGCACCAGATCAATGCCTGTGATCGCTTCGGTAATCGGATGTTCAACCTGAAGACGTGTATTCATCTCGATGAAATAGAATTCACCGTCTTCATAGAGAAATTCGATTGTACCGGCACCGCGATAACCAAGCTTGGCAACCGCATTGGCACAAATCATGCCAATCTCATGGCGCTGCTCCGAGTTGAGAGCAGGTGAGTTTGCCTCTTCCCAAACCTTCTGGTGGCGGCGCTGCAAGGAGCAGTCGCGCTCTCCCAAATGGATGGCTTTGCCGTTGCCGTCGCCGACAACCTGAATTTCGATATGGCGCGGCTTACCAAGATATTTCTCGATGTAAACTTCCGCATTGCCAAAAGCAGCTTCCGCTTCGCGGCGTGCTGTGTCGAGGGCGTTGGAGAGTTCGGCCTCGTTTTTAGCCACTTTCATGCCGCGTCCACCGCCACCGGCAGTCGCTTTGATAATCACCGGATAGCCAATTTCCTGGGCAATACGCTTGGCTTCATTCTTGTCGCTTACACCGCCATCGGAGCCCGGAACAACCGGAATACCAAGCTTCTCCGCTGTACGCTTTGCCTCGATCTTATCGCCCATAATATTGATATGGTCGGAAGTCGGGCCGATAAATGTGATGTTATGCGCTTCCAGAATTTCGGCAAATTTTGCATTTTCTGAAAGAAAGCCATAGCCGGGATGCACGGCATCAGCGCCGGTAATTTCGCAGGCTGCAACGATCTGGTGTATGTTCAGATAGCTGTCGCGCGATGGCGGCGGACCAATACAGACACTTTCATCTGCAAGCCGCACATGCATTGCCATTTCATCGGCTGTCGAATGAACAGCGACGGTGGGAATACCAAGCTCGCGGCACGCACGCAGAATGCGCAATGCAATTTCACCGCGGTTGGCAATAAGAACCTTGTTAAACATATGGTTTGCCTTTGGGCAGAATTATCATTCAATCACGACGAGTGCCTGGCCGAATTCGACCGGCTCGGTGTCATTCACAAGAATCGCAGTCACAGTACCAGAGCGCGGCGAAGGAATCTGGTTCATCACTTTCATCGCTTCGATAATGAGCAGTGTATCACCTTCTTTAACCTTGCTGCCGACAGCAATGAAATTATCAGCGTCCGGGCTAGGGGCCATATAGGCTGTACCGACCATTGGAGAAGGAACTTCGCTGCCTGATGCAGATTTGGAAGCTGGTGCAGCGCTGTCTGTTGATGCTGCAGGCGCAGGCGCTGATGGTGCGGCCGCCGGAGCAGGTGCTGCTTGCGCTGACGGTGCGGTTGCATAGCTGACCATCTGCGGCGCTGGTTCGCGGCTTACGCGAATACGCATCTCACCGTGCTCGACCTCAATCTCGGTTAGGTCCGTATCATTCAAAATGTTGGCCAGATCGCTGACCAGTTCTTTGTCGAACGCTGATTTTTTCTCTGCCATATTATCCTCAATATCCACGATTGCGGCGTGGTTAAGCTTGTTTCTTTTATTCTGCAAGTTGTAACTGGCTGGCGATTACACGAATTGCCAGCAAATAACCATCCGTGCCGCATCCGGCAATCACACCACGGGCGACTGCCGAGATATAGGACACATGACGAAAGGTTTCGCGCGCATGAATATTCGAGATGTGTACCTCGACAACATGCGCTTTGGCACTGCTGATTGCATCACGCAGCGCAATGGAAGTGTGTGAGTAGGCACCAGGATTAAAAATGACGGGCGTTCCGGCTTGTCCCGCTTCCTGAATACGCGTGACCAGATCGCCTTCATGGTTGGACTGGTAGCTTTCAATGCCGATATTGAATTCATCTGCAAGCGCTGTGCAGGCTGAAATCACGTCATCCAGTGTTTGCGCGCCGTAAACGTCAGGCTCACGCTTTCCCAGCATATTCAGATTTGGGCCATTCAATATTAGTATTTTAGCGCTCATATTACCTGTCCCACGCAACATATATCAGGCGTAGAACGCCCTTGGCCTTGCTGCAAGGCTTGTGCCTGAATTATAGGCAAAATCAAGCTTATACCCACATTAAATCGCAGTTTAGACAGTATTTAACAGCTTGTACTACCGCATTTGCGCATATTCTCAATTTTTTCAATCAGCACATCTTTGCCAAGGGCACCAACCACAAGCTCATCACCAACGACATATGACGGTGTTCCGGTAATGCCCAGACCACCGGCTAAAGCGTCTGTCTGGCGAAAACTGTCAATGATCGCAGGGTTGTTCATTTCATCGCGCAGCGCGTCCATGTCTATGCCGCTCTCTTCAGCAAGCTTGAGTGCGCGTGCCTCGTCAATCTGCCCGTCCTGCTCCATCATTGTGACGTGGTAATCGTAGTATTTTTCCGGTGCGGTCAGCTTATAGGCAAGGGCGACCTTATGAACAGCAATGGAGTTAGGGCCAAAAATCGGAAACTCTTTCATCACGAATTTAACATTGGGGTCATTGTCCAGAATATATTCCATATCGGCAAGACCACGGCGGCAGAATCCGCAATTGTAATCGAAGAACTCAACAATTGTGACATCGCCTTCGGGATTGCCGAATACAGGGTCAAATGAATTGTTGAAAATTTCATCATGTGATTGCGCAAGAACTTCGCTTTTTTGCGCGTTGGCTTCACGCTCCTGCTTTTCTTGCAGCGCCTGCTGAACTTCAATCATCAGTTCGGGATTTTCGAGCAGATATTCACGGACAATCTGACCGATTTCTTCTTTATCGGCTTGGTCAAAAGCCAGAACGCTGCCGGTTGATACCAAAACACCTGAGATGGCCAGACAGGCGCCAAAAGCTACCGCCGCAACGCTGGATTTGGCACGTCGCGCAGTCGTTCTAAGTGTATTTGATGTCATAACTATCCCGTTTTCAGCTCTTTGGATTTTTAAATCGAAGTATATCGTCTGCGCGCAGCCATTGTGGTGCATTTTTCGGAAATGCGCGCTTTGCCCGCGCAGCAAACTGCTTTGCAGATTTATATTGGCCTGCATAGAACTGTGCTTCGGCCGTTGCAAGATCAGCGCTGCCGGTGTCACCCAAACGGCCATAGGCCATGGCCAGATGACGGTGTGCATTTGAATTGGCGGGATCAAGCGAAATGGCGACTTCCAACTCGCCAACAGCACGGCGCAGATCTTCTTCGCTGCCGCTCAGCACAAGCGCATGGCCAAGTCCCACCATCATCGTCGGTGAACGCGCACCATCAATGCGTACAGCATCGGAAAACGCTTTGACAGCGCCTTTCGCATCTTGCGCCTGCAGCATGATTTCGCCTTTGATTTCATGGTAATAGGCGTTGTTGGGGCTGCTTCTGATGAGTTTGTCGATCATCGGAATGGCATTGCGCGGATTGCGGTAAAGAAATGTGGATATCGCTTGACCATATTGGTGCGCAACCGAGCCTTTGGCGTTTGAAAACGCATTTTCGGCAGCGTTCGGCCCATAGGTATAGGCGAGAATTTTAGCGCGGGCCTTGTCGTGCCGCACTTGCAGAGAGGAAGCGTCTTGTTTGTTAAAATAAGGGCTTTGCTGCGCCAATATCTCAAGTGCGGCGATGCGCTCACGCGGAAGTGGGTGGCTCAAACGGTATGGATTGATACGGTCCCTGACAAGCGACAAATCCTTGTGAAACCGTTCGAAGGTTTTCAAAATGCCCTTGGATGATTGTTTGGTGGCATTGAGATAATCGACCGCAGCACGGTCGGCCGCCAGTTCCTCTGTGCGCTGATAGGCAAATAAACCGCGCTGTGCCAGCTCAGTGCCGCCCATGGCAATGCCGGCACCTGCTCTTGCGCCTGCGCCATTGCGCTGTGATGCCGCTGCAATAACAGTGGCGGCACCGAGAATCGATGAAACAACGGCAATTGTTTGGGCGCGGTCAAGCTGCTGGCGCAAACGATCTTGGTGGCCACCGGCCAAATGGCCGATTTCATGCGCCAGAACACCGATAAGCTCGTTTGGCGTGTCCGAATCCACAATCGCACCCAGATTGACGAAAATCTTGGTTCCCGAAACAAATGCGTTGAAAGATTTGGCGTTGACCAGAACCACATCGACGCGGTTGCGCCTGATGCCTGCAACCTTCAACAGCGGCACAACATAATCATTCAGCAGCGCTTCAATCTCTGCATCGCGCACAATGGGCAAATTTCTTTGGGCATGGGCAGGCTGCAGAGCCGTTGCTGACACTGAAACGGCAATTAAGCCTGCGACAAGACTTTTGCGCCATAAAGATTTGAAGCCGGTTTTTACCAATTGGCAAAGCCTTTCAATGATTCCATATGAAACACGCCTTACCTCGTGTTGGTACCTTCGTAACGTCATTTGAGCATCAAACAAAGCAAAATCATGGCACTTAACGCCAACGTGAAGTTTAAAAACGAAAAGAAATTAGGACAAGCCTGTGCAGCCCAAATTATCCACCAGAAGCAATGTTGAACCCTTTCACGCAATGGACGTTCTGGCAGAGGCAAACCGGCTGAAGGCAGCGGGCAATAATGTCCTGTCACTCGCCGTCGGCCAGCCCGGAAATCCTGCGCCACTGATCGTGCGCGATACAGCAGCCCAGGCAGCGCTTCATGCACCCATCGGTTATACCGATGCGCTGGGCCGCGCTGATACCCGTTTTGCCATAGCAAAGCATTATGCCGATCACTATGGCGTGGAAATTTCGCCGGACCGCATTGCCATCACAACAGGCTCGTCGGCCGGTTTCATGCTTGCGTTTCTGGCAATCACAGAGCCGGGCGGACGCATCGCGATTGCCGCACCGGGCTATCCTGCCTATCGCAATATCATCAAGTCGTTGTCACTGGAGGCAGTGGAAATTCCGTCTGGCGACAGCACGGACAATGTCTTTGATCTGGATGCGTTTCTTGCTGCTCACAGGGAAAAAAAGATTGATGCGCTGATGATTGCCAGTCCGGCAAACCCAACCGGCGCGACGGTCTCTAAAGAAGAGTTGACGCAAATTATCGAGGTCTGTGACCGCGAAGGCATTACCTTTATTTCTGACGAGATTTATCACCGCCTGAACTATGTGGCCGATGATTTGACCGCGCTTTCGGTCAGCGACGATGCGATCGTCATTAATTCGTTTTCGAAATATTATTGCATGACCGGCTGGCGCATCGGCTGGATGGTGCTGCCGCAAAACATGGTGCGAACTGTCGAACGGCTGGCGCAAAGCCTTTACATTTGTGCGCCGGAAATCAGCCAGATCGCAGCGCCCAAAGCTTTTGAGGCGAGCAAAGAACTGGAAGAGATAAAAGAGGTTTATCGTGCTAACCGGCAACTGCTGGTGGAAGAACTGCCGAAAATGGGCATCACTTTTGCCGCGCCGCCCGATGGCGCGTTTTATGCGTGGTGCGATGTGTCAAAACATACCAATGATTCGATGGACTTTGCCAAAACTATGCTGCGCGAGATCTATGTCGCTGGCGCACCGGGCGTTGACTTTGATCCGGTAAACGGCAACCACTATATGCGTTTTTCCTATGCCGGAAACCATGACGCGATCGTCGAAGCCGTCGAGCGCATTAAAAACTGGATAGGTGGATAGGGCGGGGCGTTAGCTATCAAGAATAGTCTTTGTCTCGTAAGCGTGATTTTTGTTTCGGGCAGAAGTCGTAAGTGACAAAGTGTTGAATTCAAACTATTGGATTCACCCTTACTTCACAGGAAATTTGTAGGTGATGAATGGTCACGGTGATTCATAATACCAATCTCTGAGAAGCTAATTTGATTTATATACTTCCCAAGCCAGCCCGCACAATTGTTGCACTCGCGCTCACCACGCTTTTGCTTGCCGGATGCGGCAATGAATCGGCCACCATACGCTACCGCGCGACCGCTGAGGTGGTTATTGACGGCGAGGTGCGCAGCGGTTCCGCAGTGCGCGAAGCAACCTATTCCGACACGCCGAACAGTTTGACGGGTTTTGGCATGAGCATTGCGGATCGGGGCGAGGCGATTATTGTCGATATTGGTGACGGTCACGGCGTATACATTCTCCGCAATGACCGCTCAGGCTCAGGCAGCAGACTGGCTGGCACAATGCGCCTTTGTTTCGGTGTCGACATAGGCGATGCCGGCTGGACCGATGGTTTCGATGCTTTGCCAGTGGGCCAAACATGCCGCATTCAGCCGAACGAAATGTCTGGTATCATGCCGCTGATAGTCGCATTCCGCAGCGAGACAGTGCCGAAATCCATTTTTGAGGTTACGCCTAAAACACTTAAAAGTGTATTTGGCGTGGAAGGCCGCTTTCAGGGCATGACCTTTGAAAAAGTGAGCCGAAAGACCCCGCTGACCAAAGCGGTGGACGCGCGGCTCCCTTGGTTGGACGATATTCCGTTTGAGGGAACAACTATACGAGGACTAGACCCGTATTTTCCACCAACGATGCCAGCAAGTGATGCCACTTTGGCTCAACGTGTGGGCGATTATTATTTCAGAGATTAGAAAATGCGCGATAACCCCACCCGCACAATTGTTCCACTCGCTTTGGCGCGGCATTAAAAAAGCCCGCTATATCAATCCGATAAAGCGGGCTGTTGATTCAATTCACTAAGGTTTTAGCCGAGTAGTTTGCGTGCCCACCAGCCGCCTTTTTTCGGCTTTGGCTTGTCGCCTGTTTTCGAGACAACAACAGGTTCAACATCATGATTGATATTGGCCTCTGTCGCGCGAACACGCTTGGGTGCTTCGTCGCTATTCTCCGGCGCTTCTTCGCGCGCCACTTCAACCGCAATTTCCTCGCGTTTTGACAAAGCGGGCTTTTCGTCAGCATCCGCTTTGACAGGTTCTGCCTGTGCCTCCGGCTGTGCAGCAGCGCCATTGGCTTGCGGTTGCTGGTTGTCAGCGGCCTCATTTGAAGCGGCAATCTGCTTCTCACCGCCATTATTGCCATTGTCGCCGGAATTGTTATCGCCGGTATCATTGGCGTTATTATCGCCACCATTTTCATGGCGGTTCCGGCCGCGGCCACGGCCACGTTTGCGCCGGTTCCGGTTTTTGCCGTTGCCCTGATTATCGCCGTCCTGATCCGGTGAACCAGACGCCTGCTGGTCGCCATTGTCATCATTGGATGACGGCTCGTTTTCAGACTTTGAATTTGCCGCGTCCCATGCCGCAGCAAATTCAATCATCGGGCCGACAAGCTCGGCATTCGGAATACGGTCCTGCCGGTTTTTACGCCCACGACCACCACGGCGTCCGCGTGAACGGCGGCGGCGTTTGCCGCGTCCGTTATTGCCGTCATTATCATCGCTGTCATTGTCATCCGACTCGTCGTCAGCCGATGCATTTTGTGTATCGTCGCCATTATTGTCGCGGTTCTTTTTGCCACGGCGACGGCGGCGCTTGCGGTTGCCTTGGTTCTCATCATCATTTCTGGGTGAGTTTGGCGAATCCTCGTCTATCGCATTCTGAATGAGAATTTCATCATCGCCGTCCTCAACGGTTTCGACATAATTCTCATCTTCACTGTCATCATAATCGATCGTTACATGCGTTGGCGCACGTTTCGGCAGGTTTGAAACCTCGCCGCGGTCAATCGCCACCATGTCAGCGCCGACACTGTCATCAATCTCGACAGTAATTTTGAGACCGAAACGCTGTTCCATATCAATCAGCGATTCGCGCTTGTCGTTCAGAAGATAAAGGGCGGTCGCGCCGGGCGTACGGACAGTCACGTGGTTCTTGTCGTTGCGGATCAGGTAATCCTCAATCGAGCGAATCACATGCAGCGCAACAGATTGTGCAGAGCGCACTAGACCCGTGCCCTGACAGTGCTCACAAACCTGCATCGTGCTTTCAAGAACGCTGGCGCGCATACGCTGGCGGCTCATTTCAAGCAGGCCGAAATGCGAAATCCGGCCAACCTGAATGCGGGCACGGTCGTTTTTCAGGCAGTCTTTAAGCTTCTTTTCCACCGCACGGTTGTTGCGGTTTTCTTCCATGTCGATGAAGTCAACGACAATCAGACCGGCAAGATCGCGCAGGCGCAGCTGGCGTGCCACTTCTTCGGCAGCTTCCAGATTGGTCGCGATAGCGGTTTCTTCGATTGAATGTTCGCGGGTTGATTTACCCGAGTTCACATCAATCGCCACCAGAGCTTCGGTCTGGTTGATGATAATATAACCGCCGGATTTTAGCGTAACCTGAGGCGACATCAACTTGTCGAGCTGTGCTTCCATGCCGGTGCGGGCAAAAATCGGCGAGGGGTCCTGCCATGGTTTGACCAGCTTGGCGCTGCCCGGCATCAACATCCGCATGAAATCTTTGGCCTGACGGAAGCCTTCTTCACCGGCAACGGTGATCTCGTTAATGTCTTTATTGAACAGATCGCGGATCGAGCGCTTGATCAGATTGCCTTCCTCGTAAACGAGGGAAGGGGCCGATGATGACAGCGTCAGATCACGCACATTGTCCCAAAGGCGCATCAGATATTCATAATCGCGCTTGACTTCCCCGCGTGTCCGGTTGGCACCGGCGGTGCGCAGGATAACGCCCATGCCTTTCGGCACTTCAAGGTCTTTGACCATGTCTTTCAGACGGCGACGGTCATCCGCATTGGTGATCTTACGTGAAATACCGCCACCGCGCGCAGTGTTCGGCATCAGCACTGAATAACGGCCGGCCAATGACATATAAGTGGTCAAAGCAGCGCCCTTATTGCCGCGCTCCTCTTTGACGACCTGCACCAAAATCACTTGGCGGCGTTTGATAACTTCTTGAATTTTATATTGTTTACGCGATGAACGGCGGCGGGGGCGTGAATCCTCAATCGCATCGTCATCATCAGCGACGACATCAACGTCGTCGTCTGTATCCGAATCATCCGAATCGTCATCATCGTCCGAAGATGTATCTAGGTCCGTATCTTCGGAAATCACATCGTCATTATCGATTGCCGCAGCAACACTGACAACGGCTTCGACAAAAGCATGTTCGCCGTTATTGGCCTGCATCCGCTCTTCATAGATTGCCAGCAGCGCATCAAAGGCGACAGGCTCGGCATCCGGTACAGATTGTTTGGCGTAATCACCGCGGTTGCGCCCGCGACCATTGCGGTCGTCTTTGCGTCCGCGGCGGCGCCGACCGCGTCCGCGGCCTTTGTTCTGGCTGCGTGCTTCGGCTTCGGCGTCATCATCAGCTTCTTCCGCATTGGCAAGGGCGGCTTCTTCTTCAACAAGCGCCTGACGGTCGGCCAGCGGGATTTGATAATAATCGGGATGTATTTCGCTAAACGCAAGAAAGCCGTGGCGGTTGCCGCCATAATCGACAAATGCAGCCTGAAGCGATGGTTCGACGCGCGTTACTTTTGCGAGATAAATATTGCCGCGTATCTGGCGTTTATGTTGTGATTCAAAATCGAAGTCTTCGAGACGATTCCCTTTAGTGACGACAACCCGTGTTTCCTCCGGGTGGGAGGAATCGATAAGCATTTTGTTGGACATTATAGTTTATTCCGACAGCCCGGGCGGCACAGTTTATAAGTCTGTGCGCTATTGCGGACAGGCATTGATGAACAAATGCGCCGTGATGGGCTGATTTTTGTGTGATGTGGCTGCGACGGCGCTGCATGATGATCGCCAAGAGGGGCAACGCGTTAAGCGATGTCTCATTCCTCATTGCGTTTTTGTACATTCTCATGGCCCGTCGGCATTCCAAATTATGACCGCTTGTACACGGTCGGTGATATATGCCCGATATCGGGCTAGGACACACCATCTTATGATTAAAGACGCTTGGTCCCTGTTAAAAACCTCTGACCTGGCATTTCGGACAGCGGTAAATTCTTTGTCTCATTGGCGCTTTTTCGCTCAATGGATGACATTAACTTAGGTTTTCGCATTCAAAGTCGCAAGCATTTTAATTCACTGAACTGTAATAATGGGCTATTGAGCCTCAAAATAGCCGCGTTGAAAGACGTAAGCTTACGTCATATTTTTCAAGGTAAGGTGTAAAGGCTTGAACTTGGTCAGCTTCGCGCTGTTTGTTGTTTGTAAATGGCTGGTTAACCATAAATACATAAAATGCGCCATAAATAGCGATCAATAGTGCGTATGGACATGCACTCGCCAATAAGCTGGCTGTTTTGCGTGATAGCAGGGCAGCAATATCAACGAACAAAATGGACGCCAATGGTCTTCGTGCGTAATTTTTCTGTTTTGCTATTGTTTGTCGGCTGGTTAACCGGCGGATTGTCGCTGGCTTATGCGCAAAGTACAGATGTCCCGCTTGCTTTGTCTGCAAAGATTGAAGGCAACGACAAGGCAATGGCCATCACGCTGGTTTTCGACCGTGAAGTGGAGGTTGCTCCGCAACTGCTCAATCACCCTTGGCGTCTGGTGCTGGATTTTCAGCGCCTTGGCTTTGGTTTTGAGATCGATCAGGCAGATTGGAGCGGTTTTGCAACGGATATGCGTTGGGGAGATATGAGCGACGTCAATTCGCGCATAATCTTTGAAATGGACAAACCGTTCAGCATTGTTCAGGTCGATACCCGCAAAAATGCCAAGAACGATACATTTAGCCTCATCTTTTCACTCAATCATAGCGATAGCGACACTTTTAACGCCGCCATGATTGATAATATGCGCACAAATGCAGTCGTGCAGCGTAGCTCGAAGTCTGACCGCTTGGGCGTGTCGTCAAAGCTGAACAAAACAAAAAAGTTCACCGTTGTCATTGACCCGGGGCATGGCGGGATCGATCCGGGCGCCGTCGGGCGTGGTAGGACGTTGGAAAAAGAAATTGTTCTGGCTTTCTCAAAAGAGTTGAAGGCAAGATTCGATGAAGAAGGCGATGTCGACGCAATTTTGACCCGTGACAGCGATGTTTTTATATCTTTGAACGACCGTGTTCAGTTTGCGCGCCAGAGTAACGCTGATTTATTCATTTCCATTCATGCCGATTCTATCCGCGAAAAATATGTACGGGGCGCAACCGTTTACACAATTTCAGACAAGGCGTCCGATAGTGTGGCCGCGCGAATCGCTGAATCTGAAAACCGCGCAGATGAAATAGGCGGCATAAACTTTGCTGATGAGCCGGAGGATGTTGCTGATATCCTCGTTGATCTGGCGCGCAGGGAAACATTGGGTTTTTCGGTTCAGTTTGCGCGGCTTGCGGTTTCAAAGCTCAAAGAAGAAACAAAAATGATCAAAAACCCGCACCGCCATGCAGGTTTCAGGGTTTTGCGCGCGCCGGATGTGCCGTCTGTTTTGATTGAACTTGGCTATCTTTCCAACGCAGAAGACGAAAAACAACTCAAACAAGCGCCTTGGCGTGCTAAGATTGTTGATAAGATTGCCGAATCCGTTACGCGGTTTGCTGAATTGTCCGGTAGGAGGCTATCGGTCGCCAACGGCAAGAGTAACTAGGGCTCGTGCTGTTTCTGTTTGTTTTAGTTGCACAATAGCAACGCGAACCGGCTGTCTGAGGCAAAATGAGAGGCGTGGATTGGCGGTTGCCTTTTTAACGTCTAATTTGGCGTTCAGGCGCAAACACGAAGTAAAACGTGTCCACAGGACACTGGTTCAATAGGTGAAAATGTAATGTTGAGACTGCTCGGCTATTTCTTTGGCATCGGTGTTGTCATGTTTCTGCTCGTGGCCGCGGGTGTATTCATCTATATTGGCGATCTGTCGAAAGAAATTCCCGACTATGAAGTCCTGGCAAGTTACGAACCGCCTGTAACAACGCGCATCCATTCAGCCGATGGACAGTTGATGGGTGAATTTGCCCGCCAGCGCCGTTTGTTTATCCCGATACAAGCGGTGCCTGATCGTGTGAAAGCTGCTTTTCTTTCTGCTGAGGATAAAAACTTTTACCAACATAAAGGCGTGGACTTTCTGGCGCTTGCCCGTGCGATGGTGACGAATGTTCAAAACTATCGCAACGGTCGGCGAATGATCGGTGCTTCCACTATCACCCAGCAGGTTGCCAAGAACTTCCTTTTGACCAATGACCGCACGATTGACCGCAAGATCAAGGAGGCGATTCTGGCCTTCCGTATCGAGCAGGCTTACTCAAAAGACCGTATTCTTGAGCTTTATCTTAATGAGATTTTCTTTGGCGCAGGCGCTTATGGTATTGCGGGCGCATCATTGACCTATTTTGGTAAGTCAGTGAACGAGCTTGATCTGCATGAAGCCGCATATCTGGCGACACTGCCTAAAGCGCCAAGCAATTATGACCCGTTTGACGACACAGAAGCTGCGACAGAACGCCGGAACTGGATCATCGAGCGTATGGTCGAAAACGGTTATGTAACCGGCGAAGAAGCCGAATTGGCCCAAGCAATGGGGCTGGGTGTCAATTACCGTCGCTCAGGTTCATATGTATTCGCATCCGAATATTTCACAGAAGAAGCCCGTAAAGAAATCATCGACCGCTATGGCAATGACGCGCTTTATGAGGGCGGCCTTTCTGTACGCACCACCCTTGATCCGAAATTGCAGGATATTGCACGCCGTTCATTGCAGTCTGCCTTGATCAAATATGACCGTGGCTGGGGCTGGCGCGGAGCAGAAAAACAGATTGATATCTCCGATGATTGGGGCGTGCCGCTGGCAGATGAAAAAGCCTTGCGTGACCGTCCGGAATGGGATGTGGCCGTCGTTCTATCTGTCTCTGAAGACGGTGCCGATATCGGTTTAAAGCCTGACAAAGAGGTCTCCGGCGCTGTAAAAAGCGACAGGGAGCGGGGTTTCATAAAAGCCGAAAATCTCAAATGGGCCTTCCGTATGCGCAATGCGCAAAGCGAGCGTGTGACGGCAAAATCCATCGATGAAGTACTTAAAGCCGGCGATGTGATCTTTGTCGAAAAATCGGACGAAGGTAATGATTATGGCCTTCGCCAAATTCCTAAAGTTTCCGGCGCGCTGGTTTCCATGGACCCCAATACCGGACGTGTATTGGCAATGGTTGGCGGTTTCTCCTATTCAGAATCGCAGTTTAACCGCGCCACGCAGGCTTATCGTCAGCCGGGTTCCTCTTTTAAGCCGTTCGTATACGCCGCAGCGCTTGATAATGGTTACACACCGGCTTCCGTTATTCTTGATGCGCCTATCAAACTTGTTTCCGGCGGCAAGGTCTGGGAACCGAAAAACTACTCTGGCGGCGGTGCCGGTCCGTCAACACTGCGCCTTGGTATCGAGCGCTCTAGAAACCTGATGACCGTGCGTCTTGCAAAAGATATGGGTATGCGCCTTGTCGCAGATTATGCGGAGCATTTCGGTATCTATGACAAAATGCTGCCGGTTTTGGCGATGTCTCTCGGTTCCGGTGAAACGACTGTGATGCGCATGGTTTCAGCGTTTTCCGTTCTCGCCAATGGCGGTCGTCAGATCAAACCGTCAATCATTGACCGTGTGCAGGACCGTTACGGTAAAACGATCTACAAGCAGGACAGCAGAATTTGTGAGGGCTGTAATGCCTCACGTTGGGTAGGCCAAAACGAGCCTGAACTGGTTGATACACGCGACCAGATCCTTGACCCGATGACGGCCTATCAAATCACTTCCATGATGGAAGGCGTTGTCCAGCGCGGTACCGCGACAAAATTGAAGGCGCTGGAGCGTCCGATCGCAGGTAAAACCGGCACAACCAATGATGAAAAAGATGCTTGGTTTGTCGGCTATACACCGAATATGGTCACCGGCGTCTATATCGGTTTTGACCAGCCGCGTGCGATGGGGCGCGGATCGACCGGCGGTGAGTTGGCCGCGCCTGTTTTCCAGGCATTTATGGGCGAAGCTCTGGAAGGTGTCGAGCCGGTAGATTTCAAAGTGCCTGAAGGCATGACCATCATCAATATCAACCGCAAAACCGGTCTTGCGGCAGAAGGTGCACCTGTCGGCGGCGATATCATTGCCGAAGCTTTCAAACCTGGCACAGGGCCGGCTGACACTTATTTTGTGATCGGCGCGGAAGTGGCCGAGCAGCGCGAACGTCAGCGCGCTATTTCACCAAATGCGCAGCGTGCGGTGGAAACAAACTCCGGCGGACTTTTCTAGTCATTCAGCCCTTTACATTGTGCTCAGGCTTTTTCTAAAAGCCTGAGACATCTTTTCTAACTCATTTTGAATTTGGACCATTATTTATGCGCGCGGAAATTTCGGCACTTGTCGATGACATCAAGCAGGCAATCGCCCTGCTGAGGAGGCATCTTTGACTGGGATGCAGCTTCCAAAAGACTAGATTACTTAAATTCACGCGCCGAAGACCCCGATCTTTGGAATGACCCGGACGAAGCGCAAAAGCTGATGCAGGAGCGCCAGCGCCTTGAAGAAATGACCAGCGCGATAAAAGGCTTTGACCAGAATTTGGCAGATAGTATCGAACTTATCGCAATGGGCGAGGAAGAGGGCGATCAGGACACGGTCAATGATGCCGAAGAGGTCATCAAAGCCATGCAGGGCGAGATCGAAAAAATGTCGATTGAAGCACTGCTTTCCGGAGAGCTTGATTCCAGCGATACCTTTGTTGAAGTGCATTCCGGTGCCGGCGGCACAGAAAGTCAGGACTGGGCGAACATGCTGTTCCGCATGTATTCGCGCTGGGCAGAGCGCCGTGGCTTTAAGGTCGAGTTGCAGGAATATTCTGCCGGTGATGAAGCCGGCATCAAATCGGCCACGATCCTTGTAAAAGGCCATAATGCGTATGGTTGGCTGAAAACAGAAACCGGTGTGCACCGCTTGGTGCGTATTTCGCCGTTTGATTCCAATGACCGTCGCCACACATCATTCTCCTCTGTCGGCGTTTATCCTGTGATTGACGATAACATTGAAGTTGAAGTGTTGGATAAGGATATCCGCGTCGATACTTTCCGATCGTCTGGTGCCGGTGGCCAGCACGTAAACACGACGGATTCCGCGGTTCGTATTACACACTTCCCAACTGGCATCGTGGTGACATCATCGGAAAAGTCACAACACCAAAACCGTGCGAACTGTATGAAAGCATTGCGCGCGCGGCTTTATGATATGGAAATGAAAAAGCGCGAAGATGCGGCCGCAGCTTCCCATGACGGCAAAACCGATATTGGTTGGGGCCACCAGATCCGCTCTTATGTGATGCAACCATATCAGTTGGTCAAAGATCTGCGCACCGGCGTTGAATCGACATCGCCGCAGGATGTGCTCGACGGTGCGCTGGATCCGTTTATGGAAGCTGCCTTGGCCGCCAAAGTGAATGGCGAACAAGGCGAAGTGGAAGATCTGGATTAATCCGGATCTAGGCTGCCGCGACCAGCTTGTCGGCTTTGACCGGCTGTGCAGCCTGCATAACTTTTCCCATATGCCGCGCGACATCGGTCATGCGGCATGAAAAGCCCCATTCATTGTCATACCATGCCATGACCTGAACCATCGTGTCACTCATGACTTTGGTTTGCGCCGGTGCAAAACAGGATGATGCCGGATTGTGGTTAAAGTCGATGGAGACCTTCGGCGCCGGATCATAGGACACAATGCCTTTGAGGTCGCCTTCAGCGGCAACACGCATCGCTTCGTTGATTTCGTCAATCGAGGTTGCGCGTGAGGCAACGAACTTCAAATCCACCAGCGAAACATTCGGCGTTGGCACGCGCACAGACGAGCCGTCCAGCTTGCCGTTAAGTTCGGGGATGACAAGACCAACCGCTTTGGCCGCGCCGGTTGAGGTCGGGATCATGGCGTTGGCTGCACCGCGCGCGCGGTAAACATCCTTGTGGTGGCGGTCGAGCGTTGGCTGGTCGCCGGTAAATGAATGTACTGTCGTCATAAAGCCGTGCTCAATGCCGACAGCCTCGTTAAGCGCATAAGCCACAGGAGCAAGACAATTGGTTGTGCAAGAAGCGGCTGAAATAACCAGATCGTTCGGCGTTATTTCTTCATGGTTTACGCCATACACGATTGTTTTATCGGCAGGTTTTCCCGGTGCAGAAAGAAGGACGCGTTTCGCGCCGGCCTCAATATGCGGCATCGACTTTTCTGTCGAGTTGAACGCGCCGGTACATTCCAGCACAATATCAACACCCAGATCATCCCATGGCAAATTGGCCGGATTGCGATCGGCAAAGAAAGGAACAAATCCGCGGCCGGTATCAAAGCCTTTTTCCGTATCATTGATTTCGCCCGGAAACAGACCATGCACAGAATCATAGCGAAGCAGATGCGCGTGTGTAGAAACCGGACCGGAATTGTTGATCGCGACAACTTCAATATCATCACAGCCAAGCTCATGAATGGCGCGGTATGTCAGTCGGCCAATGCGTCCGAATCCGTTAATGGCAACACGAATAGTCATTAAAAATCTCCAATTTTTAGTGCTAACGCACTCCTATGAGCCGCCACTTAGTTTAATTTTTTTTAAAACGAAACCCTCCAAAAGTTTATTAAACGATTGAAATTATAAAGAATTCACAAGCTTGGTAAATTTAAATGTTTTAAATCGGTTTAAACGAAAGCTGCTTCTGTTCTGCAAGCAGTGCCCCCGGCAGGTGTATTGCGAAGCAATCACCGAGAGGGTGAGGCTGGCCAACGGAACCACGCACACCAGCATTATCGCGCTCTAGTTTTGAGGCAATTTAAACGGCACAGCAATGTAAGAAGCATCACGGCGGAATAGCATCTTCCATCGTGGCAGCAGGGCATATCATTGCGATATGAAAAAACACATGGTTTTGCGCGGCACGTTTCATCGCTTCAATCCACGCGCGGGCAGCAAGAATGTTGACCAAATGCCGCGCGATAACGCGCAGATTAAGCAATATATGCCGGAGGGATTTCAGGCGCTTGATAATGCCGCTGGTCGTTAGCGCGCCGAGCGTGAAAGCGCTATTGAAGGCAATGAACGCGCCGGCCGCGTTCTCAAAATTTGGCGCACAACGCTTTTTGATTTGGTTAGAATAGAAAAGCGCGACCAGCAGGCAGGCGGCGGCTTTCTCGGCAATGATGATGCGATCAAGAATCCATGCCGATAAACGACGCGGAAGCGGTTTATCGCTACGCGCATTAATAAGATGCGTCGCGCCCAGCCAGCAGAAAACAATGCGCAAAAGCGCAATCCTGTTTCTTTCTATGGCGGTGGCAATGCTCATATGTACTCCGTTTTAATTGCGGAGCATTATGGGTAAGGGCGTGAGGGGGTGGATAAGTTTTGTTGGCGGGAGAGTACAAACACCGCCGTCATTTCTATACCTGTCTAAAACAAGCATAACGACGTGGGAAGGAATCCGTTCCGTGAAGCTTGTGAAGAGTACATTCTCGGAAGAGTTGAGAAACTCGCCAACATATCGCTATGGATTCCTGTGACGAGCACAGGAATGACGGAGGGTATAAAGGCGCCTGATAACGAAAAAGCTTGAGTTGTTTTGTTATCCGAGGTCCATTGTATATAACTATACACAATGGACTATTTGAATGACTATTGCAGACAATAAATCTATCAATGTAAATTTTGATATTCCAGTCAGCGTAGACCAAGCTTGGTTTTTCGGCAGTCTTATAGCTTTTGGCGCAATACTGGTTGCGGTTTTGTTTGTTCGTAACAGGTGGGCAGAAAATCAAAAACGTTCTTGGCGCCTTCATGAAAAGCGTTCACTGAATACATTGAGCTGGTTCGCAGTTGTTCTATCGCCATTTTGGTTTGCGCTATTGCTACTCACTCTTAAAGGAACGTTTTCGCTTTGGTTCAATCCGCCACCTGTTGATAATAATTCAGGTGACGCATTAGCCTATAGGGTTCATTTTCTTGCAATTGTTGGGTTGATGACTGCGCTAGCCGGATTGATTGGTACGCCTTTGGCGTTGCTACGTGTTCTAACAGTCGAACGGCAAACAAAGGCTCAAGAAGAAGGTTTGATTACCGACCGTATTAATAAGGCTATTGAGGGGCTTGGTGCTGAGAAAACAGTTAAACGCTATCGCGATATACATAGATATGAGACTGATAACGATGGTAATTATGTATTTGATCCTGACGGGAACCCTGTGATTGCTGTACGAGCGGACGGTGAGCCAATAGTTCGTAGAGAATTAATTGAAGAAACGGTTCCAAACCTAGAGGTGCGCATTGGAGCGATTTATGCTTTGGAGCGTATAGCAATATTAAATATAGATGAGCATATCCAGATTATGGAGATTTTGTGCGCTTACGTTCGTGAGAACGCCCCATTAAAGCAAGCGTCACAGCCATTAGAAGTCGAGGGAACGCCTGTTGTTCGGGGCGATATTCAAACTGCTTTGACAGTATTGGGGCGGCGTCCTAAGAGAAATATAGATACAGAAATTCAACGAAAATTTAGATTAGATTTGCGCAAGACTCAGTTGTCTGGGGCTGACTTCACAAGAGGAAATTTTTCTGCCACGCAATTTCATGATTGTAGCCTTCAAGGGTGTCGATTTGACTTAGCAAATTTAGAAGGTTCCCAATTTTTTATGGCAAATCTCAATTGGTCAAGTTTCAGGAGGGCTCTGTTAAATGGTGTTCGATTTGATCACGCAATCTATACCGAAAGTAACGTATTAAATGTTCCTCGTCCAAATGATCAAGAAACCATTTTCTTAAATGCTGCTGATTTCAGCAGTATGTTTATCCGAGATGAACAATTAAAACAGTACTTTGGAACTTCGGATACTAAGTTACGTGGCAGGGTATTTAACGCTCAAGCTATATTAGACCTAGAATATAAAATGAACGACGCAAAGCGCGATGGCGATAAGGTATTGCTAGGTCAAGCTTTGGCAGAGTTAAGTGCATTGCCCGACGGTCACTGGTCACCCTATACTGCGTCTGACCTTGCAACACATGAATATGCGCAAAAGTTCGCCAAAGAGCGTGGCTTAAATAGTTGGCCTCATTCCTCGCACTAAACTTTGTTACAGTTTAAGATCTGTCACAATTTTTACAACCTAACAAAACCTCCCGCAAATTCCTGTCACGGATTTACATCAATTTTGCGCCGTAAAATGCGATTTATCTGGATTTTGCTGCGCTTCACTCATTAGAACTTGCTTCATCAACACGGTGGAACTGACCGTTGTTACAGTTTTTACAACGAAAGGCTTAAGACGCCTCAAGGAGCAAGTAAAATGAGCTATTCAGCTGAAATCGATGCAGCAAAAGCGACAATCGCGAAAAACGGTCCGTCATGGAGCGGCATTGATGCGGAATCAGTTGCCCGTATGCGTGCACAGAACAAATTCCAGACCGGCCTTGATATTGCGCGCTACACAGCGGCGATCATGCGCAAGGACATGGCAGCATATGATGCCGATCCGGCCAATTACACGCAGTCGCTGGGTTGCTGGCATGGCTTTATCGGTCAGCAGAAAATGATCTCCATTAAAAAGCATTTCGGCACGACAAAGGGTCGTTACCTTTATCTTTCCGGCTGGATGGTTGCGGCGCTCCGCTCGGAATTTGGCCCATTGCCGGATCAGTCGATGCACGAAAAAACATCCGTGCCTGCGCTTATCGGCGAGCTTTACACATTTTTGCGTCAGGCCGATGCGCGCGAGTTGGGTGGTCTTTTCCGTGATCTGGACAGCGCCAAAGAGGCGGGCGATCAGTTGAAAGCCGCAGCAATCCAGAAAGAGATTGACGAGCATCAAACCCATATTGTTCCAATCATCGCGGACATTGATGCCGGTTTCGGCAATGCCGAGGCGACCTATTTGCTGGCCAAAAAGATGATCGAAGCGGGTGCCTGCGCGCTTCAGATTGAAAATCAGGTGTCGGACGAAAAACAATGCGGTCACCAAGACGGCAAGGTTACGGTTCCGCATGATGATTTTCTGGCGAAAATCCGCGCCTGTCGCTACGCCTTTATGGAGTTGGGCGTTGAGGACGGCATCATCGTAACGCGCACAGACTCGCTGGGCGCGGGCCTGACAAAACAGATCGCATTTTCTGCCAAGGAAGGTGACATTGGCGACCAATATAACAGCTTTCTTGATTGCGAAGAGGTAACGGCTGACGATCTGCGTTCTTCAGACGTTGTCATCAAGCGCGACGGCAAATTGCTCCGTCCAAAGCGTCTGGCCTCAAACCTCTTCCAGTTCAAGCCGGGTACAGGCGAAGACCGCTGCGTCCTTGACTGTATTACATCGCTGCAAAACGGTGCGGACCTGCTTTGGATTGAAACCGAAAAGCCGCATATCGGCCAGATCGGCGGCATGGTGAACCGTATCCGCGAAGTCATGCCGAATGCCAAACTGGTTTATAACAATTCGCCGTCATTTAACTGGACGTTGAATTTCCGCCAGCAGGTATTTGATGCGTGGGAAGCTGAGGGCAAGGATACATCCGCTTACCAGCGTGACCGCCTGATGAGTGTTGATTATGATGACAGTGAACTGGCGAAAGAAGCCGACGAGCGTATCCGCACGTTCCAGAAAGACGCGGCGCGTGAAGCGGGCATCTTCCACCACCTGATCACTCTGCCGACATACCACACGGCGGCATTGTCAACCGACAATCTTGCCAAGGAATATTTCGGCGAGCAGGGCATGCTGGGCTATGTTGCCGGTGTTCAGCGCAAGGAAATTCGTCAGGGCATCGCTTGCGTTAAACATCAGAACATGGCCGGTTCTGATATTGGCGACGATCACAAAGAGTACTTTGCCGGTGAAGCTGCGCTGAAAGCGGGCGGCAAAGACAATACAATGAACCAGTTCGCGGCTGAATAATAATTCACGCGCGATAATCAAAGATCAAACAGGTGTCATAGTGATATGGCACCTGTTTTTGCTTGTAATAATGTGATTAGTCGTTGCAACGCGGTTTTTACATGACATTATACCGCCAAGCCGTTTGAGGCATAAAATTAGCGGGAGGCTTTTATGAAAAGACGTCATTTGATCATCGGTGCGGCACTTGCGGCAATGATGAGCACAACTTCATCCTATGCGCAGGACGTAACACTGCGTTTGCATCAATTCTTGCCCAAGCAGGCATCTATTCCGGGCCGCGCGATTGAGCCATGGATCGAGAAAGTTCAAAAAGAATCGGATGGCCGGATTAAAATCGAGCACTTCCCGTCAATGCAATTGGGCGGCAAACCACCTGCGCTTTATAGTCAGGCTGTTGATGGCGTTGCCGATATTGTCTGGACTGTTGTTGGCTATACACCGGGCCGGTTCCCGAAATCAGAAGTGTTTGAATTACCGTTTATGAGCGGCGATGCTGCGTCATCTTCAAAAGCGTTTCATGAGTTCATCATCGAAAACGCAATGGATGAATATACAGATTCGCATCCGATCGTATTCCATACGCATGGCCCGGGTTTCATCCATTCCAACAAGCCGGTGGCGACCCTTGATGACATTAAGGGCCAGAAATTGCGTGGCCCGACCCGCGTAATCACCAATCTTTTGGGTAAGCTGGGCGCAACACCTGTCGGTATGCCGGTTCCTGCTGTGCCTGAGGCGGTGTCAAAAGGCGTGATTGATGGCGCTGTTATTCCGTGGGAAGTGACATTGCCGCTGAAAATGACCGAGCTGACAAAAAACCATGCCGGTTTTGCAGAGGCTCCGGGACTTTACACTGCAACATTCGTCATGACGATGAACAAGGCAAAATATGAAAGCCTGCCGGACGATCTCAAAGCGGTCATCGACAACAATTCCGGTCCGGAAGTCTCCAAACTGTTTGGTCAGGCAATGGATGACATGGACAAGGTCGGCCGCTCAAAAGCAGACGAAACCGGCAACACAATCATTGATCTTGAAGATCAGCGTGACGCGTGGATGAAAGTTGGCGCTGAAGTGGAAGCGGACTGGATCGCTGAAATGGACGGCAAAGGCGAAGATGGTGCCGCGCTTGTCAAAGCCGCCCGTGATGCGATTGCCAAAAACGCTGAATAAAATAGCGTCAATCAAGAAACAAGGCGGTCAGCAATGACCGCCTTTTTCATATGGATTATCCTCACTTTAGAATGATAATCCAATAACCGTACGCAATTGAGGCTAACCCGCCTATACATAAATTCTCGAGCATGTGAAAAGCGCTGGAAACGCCCGGCAAATAGATTGCGCATATGCTTGTTATCTCTCAAATCCTACGGTCTCTTGGGCCGCCCATCGGTCTGGTATCGCCAAGAGAAGCGCTGCGGGCAGGGGTCGGCGCATTAATTGGCCTTGGCGTTGCAGGTCTTTTGCTCTCGCTTTTATCCGTTGATTTACAACTGCGCCTTTATTTGATTGCACCATTTGGTGCGAGTGCCGTGCTTTTGTTTGCCGTGCCGAACAGCCCGTTGGCGCAGCCTTGGTCGGCAATTGTCGGCAATACGATCGCCGCACTGGTTGGTGTCGCTATATGCCTGACTGTTCCTGATCCTGTCCTGCGTGTTGCTGTGGCCGTCGGGCTTGCGATTTTTGCAACATCCCTGTTTCGCGCCGTTCATCCGCCGGCCGGTGCTGTTGCGATGACGGCTGCCATGAACCCCGACGCGGTGGCTGACCTCGGCTTTCAATTTGCATTGGCTCCGGTTGCAGCCGGAACTGTATTTCTTGTTTGTGCCGCGACCATTTATGCCAGGTTCACAGGGCGGCGATACCCGTTCAGGCAGTTTGATGAGCCCAACAGTTACGGCACACAAGATCCTGCGCCGATGGAACGTCTTGGTCTGTCTGAAGAAGAGTTGATCGAGATTTTGGAGCGCTACCGCCAGTCATTCAACCTTGGTGTTGAAGATTTGGCCAGATTGGTCGGTGCCGCCGAAATGCAGGCGGCAACGCACAGAACCGGGCCATTGAACGCGCATGATATAATGTCGCGTAATCTGGTAACCGTTAAACCCGATACACAGCTTGCCGAGATCGCCGAACTGTTCCGGCAACATCAATTTACAGCGCTGCCGGTCGTCGATGAACACAACAGATATTTAGGCGTAATATTTCAAATACATCTGATTAACCGCGGACAGAAGGACGCCGATAAAACCCGCCTGAAATTCAGTGCGGCCATGGCACGCCTCTTATCCAAGACGCCGGAAAGACCTGTGTATGCATCTGATGTTATGGATGTTGACGGGCCGCGCGTTTCGCCCACAGCAGCGATTGCAACCTTATTGCCTTTGATGGCTCAGGGTGAAGTCGATGCTGTACCGGTATTGGAGGACGGGACAATCGTCGGCATTGTGACACAAACCGACCTGATAGCCGCACTAGCCAGGCGCAGCTTGCCGGAAAAGTCGCATAGTTAGTTTGTTGAAGTTGATCGCGGGCGCTATCACTTATGTGGGGAGGGCCGAATATCTCCTTGGAGCCCATTCTGGCCCTTGCCAACCTCGCAGGCACACGGCCTTAAAACAGGCGACAAAACCAAATTTTGTGCTAATGCACGCCACCAAATCCCAACAATGTGAAAAATGAGCATGAAGCTTCAGCAGGCGCGCAAATTTTCTGTGGCACCCGTGATGGATGGGGTGACTTTCAAAAACTAAAATAATAATCAATTATTTAGGGGGATAAGAAACTTTATGTTGTTCTGAAAGTTGTTCGAATTCAATTTAAAAACCTTAAAATATACGGTTTGTGGCTTTTCCGGCTTCCTTATTTCGATAGTTCGGCTGCGTGATTACCTGTTAGTGCTTCGCCCGCAAATATTTTACTCGAGATTTGGCTAATTATTGCCTTTTGAATGGTAGTGAACTTTTCATCCTCTGTACCATAATGTTTTTTTAAGCTTCCAAAGGCTGTTGGATGTGGGTGTTTGTCGACGTGCGTGATGCCGAATTTGCTCAGCGCCTCTTGAGCTGCATTTCCAAATGCTACCCACAGTACCGGACTAACGATGTCCATTTCCGCTTTGAACACCTCCCGTTCGATTTGTCTTGTAGAGATGTTCCTCTTGATGCCTGAAGATGGTTCAACATAGAGTTTCCAAACATCTGTGAAGTATACACCGAGACCTTGGCGACATAGCCACTCGACCACTGGCCACAAAATCTTCCCGCCTCTACTGCTTCCGCCCTGCGTCGAAAAACCCCATGGGGTGCACATAGATAGCCCTCTAGGCGCCCAATCACTTTTTCGAAGTGGGTCCTGTGATGCAATAATCACCATCTTACCATTCCAATTGTGTTTTGGTGTAATGAGGAGTGGCAAGTCGAAGCCAGAATGAACGGAGCAAAGGTCAGGTGCTTGATTAAATTTGCAGGCGTCGACAGGTATTGTGGGAATCGTAACAGATAGTTCAAAACGCTCGCCTGCAAATTCCCGCCTATAAATTTCTCCCATCTGGACAAGGAAGTTTGTATCAAAGAGCGGGGAGTGTGACTTTTCAATAATGCCTTGCCAAATATCGGGGCGGTTGGCTTCTAGCCAGTTGGACGTTACCATCTCTGTCATTCCATTCATAAAGTAGGGGGCGGTAAAAGCAGCTGGGGTATACTCTAGATTTGTTTAAGGCTTTATGTCGAGTAACCCCACACGCTTCTATTTGGTGTGGGGACTGGTGGGCAATGGGGCATTAATCGAGTAGTTGGTAAGGACCTATTTGAGCCCAAATTGCCAATTCGCAATGTCCAAGCGAGTGTCTCAAAAGTCCGCATTGCTACCCTTGAATTGTCATTTCTACCGTGTCGCCCTGTTTGCGCGCGCTTAAGGTCACAATTGTGCAAAAATACACGAATTGGCTGACTGGATAGAGCTCAATATGCCCGCGATTACGCAGGTTTGGGATAAGAAGGTGCAGCCTAAGGCGTCTGAATGACTAAATAGGTCGTGCAATCAAGCGCCGTTTAAGAAATGTCAGCACAGCCGCGCGCATCGCAGGTGTTTCCTCATGGCCGACTTCTGGTTCGATATGAAAAGTCAGCAGGTCGGTCTTATCGCCATAAGCCGCAATCAATTCATCCTGCGCGACTTTGAAGGCATCGGGCGGCGAGCTCCAATCTTTCAGGCCAACACCGCAAAATTGAGCGCGCGGCGCAATCAATCCTGCCAGTTGCCCGCTTGAACAGGTCGCAAGCAATCCCGGCACGGTCATATAATGCCCGTGATTATCATGATTGCCGAGTTTCACCAGCGTTGCAAGATCGGCAAAGCAGCACAAATGGGCGGCTGTCTTGATGCGGGTGTCGAGCGCGGCAAGCCACCAAGCGTGGGTACCACCCATTGAAATGCCAAGTGTGCCGATACGTGCCGAATCCACTTGAGGAAGATCGCATAGATAATCAAGGCCGGCACTTAGCTCTGCGAGCATCTGGCCGAACAATGTTTTGCCATACCAAAGCGCTGTTTTGGATGCCGCGCTTTCTTCCGGAGACGAGCGTGAACCGAAACACGGCATCTCAAGGCAAAGAACAACAAAACCAAGCGCAAGAAGATCTTCGGCATAGGGGCCGACAAGAGCAGGGCGGCTGTCACACAGTTCATTGATGCCGATGTCGTAACGCGCGCCGTGCGCATGACAGTATAGAATAGCGGGAGATGGTGTCTGGGAACTGGCACCCGCAGGCTCCAGCATCACGGCTGGAATAGCGGTGTTGTCCTGCGTTGTAAAAACCATCCGCTTGGCTGTGCCATGCTGCAATTCCACAGTCGTTTCGATTTTCGACAACGACAATTTATAGTGCTGCAGGCTGACACCGAGCAGTTTTTTAACATGATCGCGAATCGAATTTGTATCGGGAGAGCTCATAGCCAAACCATTTCATGATACTTTGAAGTGCACAATCACAACAAGAAAAACCGCCACATCATTGCTGATGCAGCGGTTTAAGAAACTTCAATAACGCTTTGAAAGCGATATTTAAATAATTAAGCAGCAGATATTGTAGAAACCGCTGTTTTACCTGAACGCTGATCAATGTCAGTTTCAAAGTTTACTTTTTGACCTTCTGTAAGGCCGTTCATGCCAGCACGCTCAAGTGCTGTTGCGTGTACGAATACGTCTTTCGCGCCATCGTCAGGAGCGATAAAGCCGTAACCTTTTTGGTCGTTGTAAAATTTAACTGTACCTGTAGCCATGATGTGAATTCCTTCTCACTATCGTCGTCGCATGGAGTGGAAAATGATTCTTCAACTCCGGTTTATTTCGAAATTCGAAGAATTCTTAAACGTGCGCGGCCGATGTGGGCAGGCAATTCAATAGTCCGTCAAGTTCGATAATTACTTCGTAAGCCCCAATTGTGACAATTGCAAGAATTTGTGCAAAGTTTCGCGGCGCGGCTTGCATTTATTTTTGACCTGAGATTCAATTTTTTAAGATGCGGCAAACTCAACAGCAATCTTTGCGGCCAGTTCGGCATTGTTTTTCACCAACGCAATATTGGTTTCAAGGCTTTTACCGCCGGAGATTTCGACAATGCGGCTCAGCAGCCACGGCGTGACGTCTTTACCGGAGACATTTTTCTGGTCCGCTTCATTTTGAGCAACTGTTATAATGGTTGCCATTTCCGGATAGGGGATTTCGTCGCTTTCAGGCACTGGATTGGTGATCAGAATACCGCCATGGCCAAAAGCTTTCTGCTCGGTGCGCAACTGCATGAATTGTGCAATTTGCGCTGCCGTATCAAGGCGTAATGGTGCCGCAATACCGCTGTCACGGGACCAGAATGCGGGCAAAGCGTCCTGTCCATAAGCGATAACCGGTACGCCGCGCGTTTCAAGCGCTTCCAATGTCTTGGGAATATCGAGAATTGCTTTCGCGCCGGCGCTCACAACGGTGACGGCCGTGCGGCCCAACTCGTCAAGATCGGCCGATATATCGAACGTTTCTTCTGCGCCGCGGTGGACGCCGCCAATGCCGCCGGTGGCAAAGACCGCAATACCGGCTGCCTGTGCGGCCATCATGGTTGCAGCAACGGTGGTACCGCCGGTTGCACCGCGCACCATGGCATAAGCCAGATCAGCGCGCGAAAGTTTCATGGTGCCTTTTTGCTGGGCAAGCCACTCGGCCTGTTCATCATCAAGGCCCACATGAAGCTTGCCTTCAATCACGGCAATCGTCGCCGGAACAGCGCCATTATCGCGGATGATTGCTTCAACACTGCGTGCCATTTCCAGATTGTCAGGGTAGGGCATGCCATGGGTGATGATGGTTGATTCAAGGGCAACAATCGCACGCTTTTCGCTCAGCGCATTGCTGACTTCTTCTGTATAATGAATGTCCATGGGTCAGGGCTTTCTGTTTGACGCTGCTTCATTGTGCTGCAAGAACATTTGCATAGGCAGAGCTAAATTTTTCTTCGTTGACGAGGCCATGGCATATCGGGCCATCGGCCTGCAAGGTCATTTGTGCGCAGGCAATGCCAAACAAAGCAGCCTCATTTAATGTTGCGGCCGATTGTGTGCATAGCGCGGCAATTGTACCGCCAGCCAAGGCATCACCGGCACCGGTAACATCAATGACAGAGGCAATCGCGGGAATGACATGTGTGGTGATTATGCCGTTTTCAAGACACAAGACATTGTTGGCCCCGTCGGTGATAATTGCACCGCGAAATCCGAGATCTGTCAGCGCCGCCGGATCATCACCGCCGGTTAACGCCTTTAACTCGCGCTGGTTGATAAACAAGGCCGATATTTGTGCTGCAATAGGTTTTAAACGGTTCACTTTGGCCGGCGATATGCCCATGGCATATAAGGGCCGCTTGGTAAGCTCTGCTGTCTTGATCAATGCGGTTTCGCTTAAATTGGCATCGACCAGAACCGCCTGCGCTGCCGCAATGCGTGAACGGCCTTCCAAACGGCGTACCTGCCTGTCAAACCCGGCATCATAAAGTGCCATATCCGCCAGAGCGGTGATCAGCTCACCGTCAGTATCCAGAATGGCTGTATAAGTCGGCGTGGCCCGGTCAACAAATGTCCCGCTAAAATCATAAAGGCCGGCATCGTCGATAGCCTGCTCGACGGCTCGGCCCACACTGTCACCGCCGCGCACCGACATCATGGCAGCATTGCCGACATGACGCATTTGCGCGTTGCGCAGCACATTAAAAGCACCGCCGCCAATATGTTCGCTAAAATTAACCGGATTGGACGCACCGGCAATATGCGGTGTAATCATCCGCGCGGTACGGTCAATATGGGCACCGCCAATGGCAAGCAGTTGGACGGTATCAGTTTCCATTGATTAAGTGACTCGCAATAAGAGTGATTTTGTACCAATGTGTTTAAGTGTTCGCGCCAAATGCGGCAACCGATTCCCTTAAAATGGTAAAAACATGACAGCGCCGCGCAGTCAAAGCGGAGGGCAGTGGCACAATTTTATTGAAACGAAAGTGGAACAAAATTAAATAGAGATACAAAAACAATGGCTTGTATGTATTGCAAAAATAGAACAAACGCGGTACAAATAATTCACGTTGACAATTCGCACCCCTGATGTGCGATACCTAAAGGTGGATAATATGGCCCAGAATAGCTTGCGCTTGGTTGAAGGAAATTCAGTGGATAAATCAAAAGCATTAGATGCCGCCCTGGCTCAGATTGAACGCTCTTTTGGCAAGGGTTCAATCATGCGTCTGGGCGCGAATGAGCAGATCGTCGAGATTGAGACAGTACCAACCGGTTCGTTGTCTCTGGATATCGCGTTGGGCGTAGGCGGCTTGCCGAAAGGCCGCATCATCGAGATTTACGGCCCTGAAAGCTCAGGTAAGACAACAATGGCCCTGCATACGGTGGCCGAAGCCCAGAAGAACGGCGGTATTTGCGCCTTTGTGGATGCCGAGCATGCGCTTGATCCGGTTTATGCTCGCAAATTGGGCGTTGACCTTGAGGATCTTTTGATTTCGCAGCCTGATAATGGTGAGCAGGCGTTGGAGATTGCCGATACGCTTGTGCGGTCGGGGGCTTGTGACGTGCTTGTCATTGACTCGGTGGCCGCTTTGACACCGCGGGCCGAGATTGAAGGCGAAATGGGTGATTCTTTGCCGGGCCTTCAGGCGCGTCTGATGAGCCAGGCTCTGCGTAAGCTGACCGGTTCGATTTCACGCTCCAACACAATGGTTATCTTCATCAACCAGATTCGTATGAAAATCGGTGTGATGTTTGGCTCGCCTGAAACAACAACCGGCGGTAATGCTTTGAAATTCTACGCATCCGTTCGCCTGGATATCCGCCGTATCGGTGCTGTGAAGGACCGCGATGAGGTTGTTGGCAACCAGACCCGCGTCAAAGTTGTCAAAAACAAACTGGCGCCGCCATTCAAAGAGGTCATTTTTGACATCATGTACGGTCAGGGCATTTCCAAAACCGGTGAATTGATCGATCTGGGCGTAAAAGCCGGTATCGTTGAAAAATCCGGTTCGTGGTTCTCTTATGATAGCCAGCGCTTGGGACAGGGACGGGAAAACGCCAAACAATTCCTGGCCGATAACCGCGATGTCTATGATAAAATCGAGCTGGCTTTGCGCCAGAATGCCGGATTGATTGCAGAACAATTCCTGCATGATGATGAAACGGCAGACAAGGCCAAATCCGGCGAGGATTTCGATGGGTCAAAAGATGATCTTCCAGACGTTGCCAATGGCAAAAAATAGGATAATTGACCCTATAATCTAATCTATTGGACCCGCTTCTTTTAAAGGAGGCGGGTTTTCTTCGCTTTTAGCACACAAAGACCTGCAATCACTGGACACTGGCCTATAGTTTCGACTAATCAATGCGCTGAACATCAAGTGCGGTTCGCAGGGTTGAAAAACAACGGCAGGCTACGCACTTGGCAATTATCAAATGCTGATGATCAGGCAGGTATTCAATGAGCGGCGTTAACGAGATACGCAATACATTCCTCGACTATTTTGGCGCGAACGGCCATGCCAAAGTACCGTCGAGTTCACTGGTGCCGCACAATGATCCCACATTGATGTTCACAGCTGCCGGTATGGTCCAATTCAAGAACGTTTTCACCGGCCTTGAAAAACGCGATTATACCCGCGCAACCACATCGCAAAAATGCGTGCGCGCAGGCGGCAAGCATAATGATCTTGATAATGTGGGCTATACGGCCCGCCACCATACTTTCTTTGAAATGCTGGGCAATTTCTCATTTGGCGATTATTTCAAGGAAGAGGCGATCACCCATGCCTGGAACTTGGTCACCAAAGAATATGGTCTCGATAAAGACCGGCTGCTGGTAACAATCTATCATACCGATGATCAGGCATTCGATCTTTGGAAAAAAATTGCCGGCCTGCCTGACGAAAAAATCATTCGCATCGCAACGAGCGATAATTTCTGGTCCGCCGGTGATACGGGACCATGCGGTCCGTGTTCAGAAATTTTTTATGACCACGGCGATCACATCTGGGGTGGACCTCCGGGAAGTCCCGAAGAAGACGGCGACCGGTTTGTCGAAATCTGGAACCTTGTTTTCATGCAGTATGAGCAGATCGCACCGGATGTGCGCCATGATCTGCCAAGCCCGTCGATTGATACCGGCATGGGGCTGGAGCGCATTTCTGCGGTCATGCAGGGCGTCCATGACAATTATGACATTGATCTTTTCAAAGCGCTGATCCGCGCATCGGAAGAACTGACATCGACAAAGGCGGAGGGCGCCAACAAGGCCAGCCACCGCGTTATTGCCGACCATCTGCGCGCAACCAGCTTTCTGATAGCAGACGGTGTTTTGCCGTCCAATGAAGGGCGTGGCTATGTGCTGCGCCGTATTATGCGCCGTGCCATGCGCCATGCCCATCTATTGGGTGCACAGGATCCGCTGATGCACCGTCTTGTGCCATCGCTGATTACACAAATGGGTGCAGCCTATCCTGAACTGGACCGCGCGCGCGGTTTGATTACCGAAACATTGGAGCTGGAAGAGACAAAGTTCCGCAAAACGCTGGACCGCGGCCTTGGTTTGCTCAACGATGCGGCAGCCGGCTTGAAAGAGGGCGACTCCTTGTCCGGCGAGACCGCATTTAAACTCTATGACACGTATGGTTTTCCGCTTGATTTGACGCAGGACGCCTTGCGCGCGCGCAATATTGAAGTTGACCTTGTCGGCTTTGATACCGCCATGGAAAAGCAAAAGGCCGAGGCACGTGCCAACTGGTCCGGTTCCGGCGATGCGGCAGACGAAAAAGTCTGGTTCGCGCTGCGCGATGAATATGGGGCCACTGAATTTTTCGGTTATGAAACTGAAAAAGCAGAAGGCGTTATCAACGCGATTGTCAAAGATGGTGAGATTACGGATAGCGCAGGCGAAGGCGACAAGGTTTCTGTCACCGTGAACCAGACGCCGTTTTATGGCGAATCCGGCGGCCAGCAGGGTGACCGCGGCGTTATCAAAGGCGACGGCTTCGAGCTGAAAGTGCTCGATACATTGAAAAAAGCCAACGGCCTGTTTGTTCATGTGTGTGAAGTTGCAAGCGGCAAGGTGGAGAAAGGCGCGCCGGTTGAACTGATCGTCGATCATCTGCGGCGTTCAAAGCTGCGCTCCAACCATTCGGCAACACACCTTATTCATGAGGCGCTGCGTGAGGTCTTGGGGACCCATGTTGTTCAAAAAGGGTCGCTGGTTGCCGAAGACCGTTTGCGCTTCGACTTTTCGCACAACAAGCCGATTTCGGACGAAGATCTGGCAAAGATTTCAGATATTGCCAATGAAATTGTGCTTCAAAACAGTCCGGTTACAACCCGCCTGATGAATGTTGATGATGCGCGTGAAGCCGGTGCCATGGCTTTGTTTGGTGAAAAATACGGCGATGAAGTGCGCGTTGTGTCCATGGGCACTGCGCTACGCGGCGAAAAACAAGGACAGCCATATTCACTTGAATTGTGCGGCGGCACACATGTGGCCGCAACCGGTGAAATTGGCGTTGCCCAAATCATTGGTGAGAGCGCTGTTTCGTCCGGCGTTCGCCGTATCGAAGCTTTGACAGGCGAGGCGGCACGCCACTATTTGCAAAATCAGGATGCATTGATGCGCCGCACGGCCGGTCTGCTTAAAACATCGCCTGAGGATGTTGTTACGCGCATAGAAGGCCTGCTCGATGAGCGCAAAAAAATGGAACGCGAATTGACCGAAGCGCGCAAAGCACTGGCGCTTGCCGGCCCTGCATCCGGCGGCGGCGAGGACGGCGCGCGCGAAATCAACGGCGTGAAATTTTTAGGACGCGTTGTCAGCGGCGTTTCCCCGCGCGATTTAAAACCCATGGTCGACGAGGCAAAAGCCTCAATCGGCTCCGGCGTAGTGGTTTTGATCGCTGTGTCAGATGATGGCAAAGCCAGCATTGTCGTCGGCGTAACCGGCGATTTGGTGGCCGAGAAAAGCGCGGTTGATCTCGTGCGTGTCGGTTCTGCTGCACTTGGCGGAAAAGGTGGCGGCGGGCGTCCTGACATGGCGCAGGCCGGTGGACCGGACGGTGCTAAAGCTGACGCGGCTATCGAAGCCATCGCGGCAGCTCTTTAGAGCGTGTCTGCTTTTCACTGAATCGCACCCACGCTCTACCCCTTTGATTTGCCGCATGT